>NZ_LT670817.1:7220000-8420000 GCF_900129425.1 Bradyrhizobium erythrophlei
GAGTTTGGTTGGGTTTGGTAAGACGGTAAGTCCCCCTAGCCCATCCAGTGCTCTACCCCCCGAAGCATTCATGCGAGGCGATACCTAAATATCTTTCGCGGAGAACCAGCTATTTCCCAGTTTGATTGGCCTTTCACCCCTAACCACAAGTCATCGGAGTCTTTTTCAACAGACACCCGTTCGGTCCTCCAGTGAGTGTTACCTCACCTTCAACCTGCTCATGGCTAGATCACTAGGTTTCGGGTCTAATACAACGAACTTGGCGCCCTATTCAGACTCGCTTTCGCTGCGCATACGCCTATCGGCTTAAGCTTGCTCGTTAAATTAAGTCGCTGGCCCATAATACAAAAGGTACGATGTCACCCAGAACGTATCTTGGGCTCCATCTGTTTGTAGGTGTCCGGTTTCAGGTCTATTTCACTCCCCTCGTCGGGGTGCTTTTCACCTTTCCCTCACGGTACTGGTTCACTATCGGTCGCTGAGGAGTACTTAGGCTTGGAGGGTGGTCCCCCCACGTTCAGACAGAATTTCACGTGTTCCGCCTTACTCAAGGACACATCATTGCATTACCCGTACGGGGCTATCACCCTCTGAGGCCCTGCTTTCCTGACAGGTTCCGGTTGTCTTTGATGTGTCACTGGCCTGGTCCGCGTTCGCTCGCCACTACTAACGGAGTCTCTGTTGATGTCCTTTCCTCCAGGTACTTAGATGTTTCAGTTCCCTGGGTTCGCTTAAAACCTCCTATGAATTCAGAAGTTTCATACCTTCACTTGATAACTGGAAATCCAAAACCTCGCGGCTTGGTCTCACACATTGCTGTATGAACCCCAGGACACAAGGCCTTGGAGTTCCAGCTATCGAAGGTGGGTTTCCCCATTCGGAAATCCGTGGATCAAAGCTTCTTCGCAGCTCCCCACGGCTTATCGCAGCGTAGCACGTCCTTCATCGCCTCTCAGCGCCAAGGCATCCACCGAACACCCTTAAGGCACTTGATTGCTCTCATTATCAATGTCCACACACTCGGCAGAATGTAGTCCGCACACTTGCCCTGAAGTCGAAACTTCAAAGGCGCGCACCCTCGATGAATGCTGCATGCGGCTGGACACTGATTAGAAAGACCAGCTTGCTTCGTAAGATCAACCCGATGATGAGGCGGTCAAGCTTCACCAACAAGGACATTTACAACCCGCTCATCTTGCGATGAACAGGCGCCGAAACGTCCCGGAGATAGTGATTGTGAACTGCAAATTGCTTCGCAGATCCCAAACTCGGATCAATCTCCTCTTTACGATGTCAGAAATCCCGCACGCGCATCCCGTTAGGGACACGACGTGCGAAGTGATGTTTCGCGGACGATGATTTGGCACTCGGTAGTCAGCCCGTCTTCGCTCTTTCGAGCTTCGCCGGGCACGCGTCGATCGCCATGCCCGGCTGCGCCACGCATAGCCGAAGCGAAGCGTGGTGGAGCCAGACGGGATCGAACCGACGACCTCATGCTTGCAAAGCACGCGCTCTCCCAGCTGAGCTATGGCCCCGTACCAGAAGACGAATGCTTTACGCTGGATGAGAGACGGCCTGCGCTCGATCAAAGTGGTGGGCCTGGGAAGACTTGAACTTCCGACCTCACGCTTATCAAGCGCGCGCTCTAACCAACTGAGCTACAAGCCCCCTACACGAGGAGCATGCTCGCGCGCACCGGTTCGCACCAGATGCATCGCACAAGCGCAGCCCCTGGCGCGTGTTCGTCCGCGAAGAAAGAGAAACGTAGACGGCGAAATCCCGCCAATGGAGCTCAGCAATCCTGAAACTGCTGGCCCCTGATGTTTCTAAAACGATCCGATAGAACAGCGTGAGCTGATCTGAAGGATCATCCTTAGAAAGGAGGTGATCCAGCCGCAGGTTCCCCTACGGCTACCTTGTTACGACTTCACCCCAGTCGCTGACCCTACCGTGGCCGGCTGCCTCCCTTGCGGGTTAGCGCACCGTCTTCAGGTAAAACCAACTCCCATGGTGTGACGGGCGGTGTGTACAAGGCCCGGGAACGTATTCACCGTGGCGTGCTGATCCACGATTACTAGCGATTCCAACTTCATGGGCTCGAGTTGCAGAGCCCAATCCGAACTGAGACGGCTTTTTGAGATTTGCGAAGGGTTGCCCCTTAGCGTCCCATTGTCACCGCCATTGTAGCACGTGTGTAGCCCAGCCCGTAAGGGCCATGAGGACTTGACGTCATCCCCACCTTCCTCGCGGCTTATCACCGGCAGTCTCCTTAGAGTGCTCAACTAAATGGTAGCAACTAAGGACGGGGGTTGCGCTCGTTGCGGGACTTAACCCAACATCTCACGACACGAGCTGACGACAGCCATGCAGCACCTGTCTCCGGTCCAGCCGAACTGAAGGACTCCGTCTCTGGAGTCCGCGACCGGGATGTCAAGGGCTGGTAAGGTTCTGCGCGTTGCGTCGAATTAAACCACATGCTCCACCGCTTGTGCGGGCCCCCGTCAATTCCTTTGAGTTTTAATCTTGCGACCGTACTCCCCAGGCGGAATGCTTAAAGCGTTAGCTGCGCCACTAGTGAGTAAACCCACTAACGGCTGGCATTCATCGTTTACGGCGTGGACTACCAGGGTATCTAATCCTGTTTGCTCCCCACGCTTTCGTGCCTCAGCGTCAGTATCGGGCCAGTGAGCCGCCTTCGCCACTGGTGTTCTTGCGAATATCTACGAATTTCACCTCTACACTCGCAGTTCCACTCACCTCTCCCGAACTCAAGATCCTCAGTATCAAAGGCAGTTCTGGAGTTGAGCTCCAGGATTTCACCCCTGACTTAAAGACCCGCCTACGCACCCTTTACGCCCAGTGATTCCGAGCAACGCTAGCCCCCTTCGTATTACCGCGGCTGCTGGCACGAAGTTAGCCGGGGCTTATTCTTGCGGTACCGTCATTATCTTCCCGCACAAAAGAGCTTTACAACCCTAGGGCCTTCATCACTCACGCGGCATGGCTGGATCAGGCTTGCGCCCATTGTCCAATATTCCCCACTGCTGCCTCCCGTAGGAGTTTGGGCCGTGTCTCAGTCCCAATGTGGCTGATCATCCTCTCAGACCAGCTACTGATCGTCGCCTTGGTGAGCCGTTACCTCACCAACTAGCTAATCAGACGCGGGCCAATCTTTCGGCGATAAATCTTTCCCCGTAAGGGCTTATCCGGTATTAGCACAAGTTTCCCTGTGTTGTTCCGAACCAAAAGGTATGTTCCCACGCGTTACTCACCCGTCTGCCGCTGACGTATTGCTACGCCCGCTCGACTTGCATGTGTTAAGCCTGCCGCCAGCGTTCGCTCTGAGCCAGGATCAAACTCTCAAGTTGGACTTGAAACTTTTGAACCGGCTGATCACAACGTTTGACGAGGTCCCACCATATTTATTGAACGCGATTCACATCGCGAACAACGATGGTGTAACCTATGTAAACGTGTACCGCCGAAGTCTTTCGTCCAGCCTCAATACTTGAAAACCGAAGTCTTCAGACATCGAGACTCGCAAGGACTCCGCCGTCCACGTTTCTCTTTCTTCATCTTCACTTGTCAAACAGCCCGGGGTCCGAAAACCCCACTTCCATCTCTGGAAGGGTCGCTAAATCCTCACTCGACGGCAAATGACAACCGATTGGTATCGGCTGTTGATTCACTCATCCTAGTGAGGAGCTTACAGGCGCGAAAACTTGCCTTGGCCAAGGGCCAAGACAGCGCCGCGCTCAGTGGGCGGTTTATAAGCCGGCCCAATCGGCCTTGTCAACCGGTGTTGTCAACAAATCGTCGCATCACCGACCAGAATCTTGCACTGCGAAGAAGTCTAGATTTTTAGGGACTTTGCGCCGTACTTGAGCCACAATGCTGCGACGTTCTGGCGTTACATAAGCGTTGAATCGTCGGGTGCCAGTGGGGGCTGCCGACGTTCATGACCGAGGGAACCGGCGATTTCCAGTGAACCCGTCGCCTTTTCCCTGCAGCCTGGAAACATCGAGAGATTTGCACACCATTGTTGTTCGTGATTCCGGCCGGCCTCTTGGTCTTCAAGATTCCCGAACAGCCATGCGGCACGCCATGCTCCCGGATATTCCCTTGATGAAAACGGGAGAGGGATTGAGCGAAGGTCTCGAATGTTGATGGAATTTGGGGGGACGGCGGGTTGAACCAACGGACGTCACGCGGTGGCGGCTACGGACGCGAGACCGGGATCATCGATCTTGGTCACGAGCCGCCGCTTTCCGTCGATGGCTCGGAAGCCGCGGTGATCGATCGCCGCCGGGTTTCCGTGCAATGGTTTAGCGGTACCATCCTGACCGGTCTGTGCGGCGCAGCTCTGATTGGCGGCGCCGTTTTTGCGTCGCTCGACGGCGAGATGACGTTTGCCAAGGTCCCGGAGCGGGTCGAGGGCGCGCTGCGCGGCGCGTTCGGCGCCAACGACCGGACCGCCAGCCTGCGCAAGAGCGATCGTCTGCCGCCGCCCAGCGAATCGAGCGCTTCGCGCAATGTGATGCGGGTTTCGACGGTCACCCGGGTCGGCAACCGCGACGTGATGCGGGTGCGGCCGTTCATCCGCATTTCCGGCAATCTGTCGATGACGACCAGCGATCTCAGCGCCAAGATCCCGCCGTTCAACGCCCAGCGCATGCTGAGCGATGTCGGCGCTCCCACGCCCGCCACCTCCGACGATCCGAATAATGCCGACGCCGCCGAACCTGATGCCGAGGTCTCGTTCGTCACCAAGGACCTTGCGCCGATCCTGCCGAAGGCAAAGATCGCCGCGGTGGTCGCGCTCGATGAGGTGCTGCTGCGGGTGCGCGATGCCTCGAACTGGCGCGGCGGCGGCAGCGGCGTGCGCTACGCCGCCCTCGCTAACGCGGCCGCCGATGCCAGCGGCGGCCAGCCCGATCTCAAACTCGCCTATGCCTCCGAGGGCACCTCTGCCGATCCCTATGCCGGCTTCGAAACCCGGGTGGTGCCGGAAAACGTCACACTGCTGCCGAAGACGAAAGAGCAGGCCACCGGCGGCAATCCATCCGGCGAACGCGTTCACTTGGTCAAGAAGGGCGATACCGTCATCTCGATCCTGCGCGATCAGGGTGCCACGCCGGAAGAAGCCAAATCGATCGCCACCACGCTCGGCGCCCGCGGCCGCGACGGCGGCCTGAAGGAGGGCGAAAAGCTGCGCATCCTGATGGCGCCGGCGGGTCCGGGCCAGCGGCTGCAGCCCTATCGCGTGATTGTCGCCAACGACTCCACCATCGAAGCCGTGGCCGCCTTGTCCGATCTCGGCAAATATGTCGCTGTCGACGTGCAGAGCATGAACAGCGTTACCGAAACCGCCGACAACAGCGATGATGATGCTGATGACGACGGCAGCGGCGTTCGGCTCTATCAAAGCATCTACGAGACCGCGCTGCGCAACAAGGTGCCGCCGAGCGTCATCGAGGACATGATCCGCATCTACTCCTATGACGTCGACTTCCAGCGCAAGGTACAGCCCGGCGACTCCTTCGACGTGTTTTTCGCTGGTGAAGACGAAGGCGCCACCATCACCGAAAAGACCGAGGTGCTGTTTGCTTCCCTCACCGTCGGCGGCGAGACCAAGAAATACTATCGCTTCCAGACCCCCGACGACTCCGTGGTCGATTATTACGACGAGACCGGCAAGAGCGCGAAGAAGTTCCTGGTGCGCAAACCCGTCAACAACGCGATCATGCGCTCGGGCTTCGGCAGCCGCCGCCATCCCATCCTCGGTTACGTCAAGATGCACACCGGTGTCGACTGGGCTACGGCCTACGGCACGCCGATCTTTGCTTCCGGCAACGGCGTCGTCGAAGTCGCGGGCTGGGAAGGCGGCTACGGAAAGTACGTCAAGCTGAAGCACAACAACGGTTACGAGACCGCCTACGGACACATGTCGGCCTTCGCCAAGGGGCTGGAGGTCGGCAAACGGGTTCGCCAGGGCCAGGTGATCGGCTTCGTCGGCTCGACTGGACAATCGACCGGCGCCCACGTCCACTACGAAATCCTGGTCAACGGCCGCTTCGTCGATCCGATGCGCATCAAGCTGCCGCGCGGCCGTTCGCTCGACGGACCGTTGATGGCAAGCTTCGAGAAGGAACGCGACCGGCTCGACGCCATGATGAACAGTCGCGGCGGCGTGGCCCGGCTATCCGACGCAGCCGACACCGCCGGCGTGCGGCAAATCAGCAATCGCTGAAGGGCGGCTGATCCATCTGAGCCGATGTTTCGGTGCCGACACCGACCGGCCTTCTCCATATCAGCGAAGAGGGCCGGTCTTGGCCGTCAGTTCAGCTTCCGCTTCGGTATCGGCGCTTCGAACTGCGCGATTTCGGCAGTCTGCGGCGCCTTGCCGTTGAACGTCAGCACGTTGCCTTCCACCGAGATCGCGACGTGATCGCCATCCCGCACGTCGCCGGCAAGGATCATTTCCGCTAGCGGATCCTGCAGACTGCGCTGGATCACCCGCTTGAGCGGCCGGGCGCCATAGGCGGGATCCCAGCCCTTGGCGGCCAGCCAGTCGCGGGCCGCGGCATCGAGCGTGAGCACGATCTTGCGCTCCTCCAGAAGCTTCTGCAGCCGGCCGAACTGGATCTCGACGATCCTTCCCATCTCGCTCTTCTGCAGGCGGTGGAACAGGATGATCTCGTCGACGCGGTTGAGGAATTCCGGGCGGAAATGCGCGCGCACCGTGCTCATCACCTCCTCGCGCACCGCCGAGGAGTCTTCGCCTTCCGGCTGATTGACGAGGAATTCCGAACCGAGATTCGAGGTCATGATGATCAGCGTGTTGCGGAAATCGACTGTGCGGCCCTGACCATCGGTCAGGCGGCCGTCGTCGAGCACTTGCAAGAGCACGTTGAAGACATCGGGATGCGCCTTCTCGATCTCGTCGAACAGCACCACCTGATAAGGCCGCCGCCGCACCGCTTCGGTGAGCGCGCCGCCCTCGTCATAGCCGACATAGCCGGGGGGCGCGCCGATCAGCCGCGATACCGAGTGCTTCTCCATGTATTCGGACATGTCGAGGCGTACCATCGCGGTCTCGTCGTCGAACAGATATTCCGCAAGCGCCTTGGTCAGTTCGGTCTTGCCGACGCCGGTCGGCCCCAGGAACATGAACGAGCCCATCGGCCGGTTGGGATCCTGCAGTCCCGCGCGCGAACGCCGCACCGCGGTCGCCACCGCATGCACGGCTTCGGCCTGGCCGACCACGCGCTTGCCGAGGCTTTCTTCCATCCGCAGCAGCTTGTCCTTTTCGCCCTCGAGCATCTTGTCGACGGGCACGCCGGTCCAGCGCGAGACCACCTGCGCGATGTGGTTGGCGGTGACGGCTTCCTCCATCATCTCGCCGGAGTTTTCCTTGGCCTCGATCTCGGCGAGCCTTTTCTCAAGTTCGGGAATCCGGCCATAGGCCAGTTCGCCCGCGCGCTGGTATTCGCCGCGACGCTGCGCGTTGGCGAGTTCGATGCGCAGGGCGTCGAGGTCGGCTTTCAGCTTCTGCGCGTTCGACAGCTTGTTTTTCTCCGCGCTCCAGCGCGAGGTCAGGGCCGCCGACTTTTCTTCGAGTTCGGCGAGTTCCTTTTCCAGCGTCCGCAGACGGCTCTTCGAGCCGGGGTCGCTCTCCTTCTTCAGGGCTTCCTGCTCGATCCTGAGCCGGATGATTTCCCGATCCAGCGAATCGAGCTCTTCCGGCTTGGAATCGACCTGCATCTTCAGCCGCGCCGCGGCTTCATCCATCAGGTCGATCGCCTTGTCGGGGAGAAAACGGTCAGTGATATAGCGGTTCGACAGCGTGGCCGCCGCCACCAGCGCGGAATCGGTGATGCGCACGCCGTGGTGCTGCTCGTATTTGTCCTTCAGGCCACGCAGGATCGAAATGGTGTCCTCGACGGTCGGCTCGGAGACGAAGATCGGCTGGAACCGCCGCGCCAGCGCCGCGTCCTTTTCGACATGCTTGCGATACTCGTCGAGCGTGGTCGCGCCGATGCAGTGCAATTCGCCCCGCGCCAGCGCCGGCTTGAGCAGATTGGACGCATCCATCGCGCCGTCGGCCTTGCCGGCGCCGATCAGCGTGTGCATCTCGTCGATGAACAGGATGATGGACCCCTCGGCCGCGGTAACTTCCTGCAGCACGGCCTTCAGCCGTTCCTCGAACTCGCCGCGATACTTTGCACCCGCAATTAGCGAGCCGAGATCGAGCGACAACAGTTTCTTGTCCTTCAGGCTCTCGGGCACGTCGCCGTTGACTATCCGCAGCGCCAGACCTTCGACGATCGCGGTCTTGCCGACGCCGGGCTCGCCGATCAGCACCGGATTGTTCTTGGTACGGCGGGACAGCACCTGGATGGTGCGGCGGATTTCCTCGTCACGCCCGATGACGGGGTCGAGCTTGCCATCGCGGGCGGCTTGCGTCAGGTCGCGCGCATATTTCTTCAGCGCATCATAGGCGTTTTCGGCCGTCGCACTATCGGCGGTGCGGCCCTTGCGCAGGGCTTCGATCGCCGCGTTGAGGTTTTGCGGCGTGACGCCGCCCTTTTTCAGGATGGCGCCGGCGTCGCTGCCCTTTTCCAGCGCCAGCCCAAGCAACAGCCGTTCGACGGTGACAAAACTGTCGCCGGCCTTTTCGGCGGCTTTTTCCGCGGTGTCGAACGCGCGCGCCAGTTCCGGCCCGAGATAAACCTGTCCGGCACCGCTTCCGGAAACTTTTGGCAGCTTGCCGAGCGCGTCTTCGGTCGACTTCAGGATCGCGCGCGAATTGCCGCCGGCCCGGTCGATCAGACCGCCGGCGAGACCCTCGCTGTCATCCAGCAGTACTTTCAGCAGATGCAGCGACGAAAACTGCTGGTGGCCGTCGCGCATCGCGAGCGATTGCGCCGACTGGATAAAACCGCGTGCACGCTCGGTGTATTTTTCAATATTCATAGCTGTAGTCCCTCAGCCTGCCGCTCCGCCCCGAAGGCACGGACACAGCATCTTCACGGGGTTTCCGCGGGCCGCATTGACATTCCTCAATCCGGCGCGCAGTGGCGTCACCGACGCTCATGCCGGCTTGAGGCAAATGTGGGAAGCGGGTTCCGAAAACGGAAGAGCCGGTTTCACAAATTCGTGTGCGATGGCGCGCGGCCGGAGAATCCCTTAAGAAACCGGATGCCTCCGAACCAGCCCGCACAGATCGCCGGCCTTTATCGCTATCCCGTCAAAGGCCTCTCCCCGGAACCCTTGCCCAGCGTCGCACTGGGCGTAGGCCAGACGCTTCCGGCCGACCGCCGCTATGCCATCGAGAACGGCCCCAGCGGCTTCGATCCTGCCGCACCGGCGTGGCTGCCGAAATCCCACTACCTGATGCTGATGCGCAACGAGCGGCTGGCGGGATTGCGGACCCATTTTGAGGATGACACCCATCTGCTGACGATTCGCGAAAACGGCAAGCTGGTTGCGCGCGGTGACATGGAAACAGCGGAGGGCCGCGCCGCCGTCGAGGCGTTTTTCGCAACCCATTTCGCTCATGAGCTCAAGGGACCGCCCAAAATCCTTTCAGGCGGCGGCCACAGCTTTTCGGATGTCGCCAGGAAAGTCGTCTCCATCATCAATCTCGGCAGCGTCGCCGCCATCGAGAACATGGTCGGCCTGCCGGTTCACCCGCTGCGTTTCCGCGCCAACCTGTATGTCAATGGCTGGCCGGCGTGGCAGGAGTTCGAACTACTCGACCGGACCTTTGCCATTGGCGAGGCGCGGCTCAAGGTCGTGAAGCGGATCACCCGCTGCGCCGCCGTCAACGTCGATCCGGAAACCGCGGCGCGCGACCTCGACATCCCGCCTGTGCTGATGCAGCGCCTCGGCCATAACGCGTGCGGTGTCTATGCCGAGGTGATCGCCGGCTGCACCATTGCCACCGGCGATCATGTGACGGTCAGTTCGTAGGCATGACGTAGGCGTAGACTCTGCGGCGTGAAATCGGCGCTTCCACGACACGATTGCGGTTGTTGCCGGAGATCAGGATCGGATTGCCGGCCGCATCGATGCCACTGACAATGCCGACATGTCCGCCGCCGCGCCGGGCCATGACGGCGATGGCGCCGACCTGCGGCCCGGATACACGCTGGCCGTAGCTAGCGAACGAACGCGCCGCGTCCGAGCCCGTGCCGTGAAAGCCGGTGCGCTGCAAAACCATGTTCATGAACCGTGCGCACCACAGGGTTGCGCGGCTGGTGGGATTGCCGCCGATGTAGCGGCGCGCCTCGGCGACAACGTTCGACGATCCGAAGCCGCTGGACGTCATGCCGCCGGACACCGTGCTTGAGCCGAGGCTGGCATTGGTTTCGCCAAAGCCGTGTGTTTGCATTTGCGCGATGCCGCGCTCCCAGCGCGATGCGCGCGCGAAGTGCCGATAGTGACGATAAGCGTAGTGCCGCCTGGCGTTTCGGCCGGCGTAACGCGCATGAGCGTGTCGCCCCGCGCCATAGTGAGTCCTTGCCGAAGCCGGGCTGGCCGACGCGACGATCGCCACCGAACACAATGCCAGTGCAACGACGCGAAGAGAAGCGATACGAAGCAACCGGCAAAACGCATACAACTGAAGCATACTTTATCCTCTTTGACACCCCCGCTCCCCGCCGGCTTGTGAGGCCGACATCCGCGGCTTCGTATGCGAGTTGCGGTATGGCGGGAGCAAGACGCGATGCGGCGGTGCAAGATCTGTTTCGGGGTCATTCCGCGATCATTTCGTGACAAAAAATCAGTGATCGCCGCATTGCAGCCGCGAGCATTAACTGCGATTTTCGAAGCCGGCCCATGAGAAGGAATAATCAAATGCCCTATGCCGTAACGAGCGACAATGTCCGCCTCTATTTCGAGGAGGCAGGCCAGGGAACGCCGATCATTTTCCTGCACGAATTCGCCGCCGACTACACCAATTGGGAGCCGCAGATGCGTTACTTCTCGCGCGGGCACCGCTGCATCGCCTATTCCGCGCGCGGCTACACGCCATCGGATGTGCCGCCTGCGCCCGACGCCTATACCTACAAGCACTTCTATACCGATGCGCTCGCCGTGCTCGATCACCTGCAGATCCAGAAAGCGCATTTCGTCGGGCTGTCGATGGGTTCCTATTCGTCGCTGCAGATCGGCCTGAACGCGCCGGAGCGGGCATTGTCACTGACATTGGCCGCCGTCGGCTCCGGTTCGGACCTGAAAAATCTCGATGCCTTCCGCAAGCAATGCCAGGCCAATGGCGAGCAATACGAGACGATTGGCTCGGCTGAAGTCGCGAAAGCGACGCGCGAGGCGCCGAGCCGGATTCCGTTTCTGCTGAAGGATCCGCGTGGACACGCCGACTTCTACGATTCGCTGGCGCGGCACGATTCCAGGGGCTCGGCCAATACCATGCGCGGCTTTCAGGGCGGCAGGCCTTCGGTCTACACGCTGACCGAGGCGATCCGAAAAGTCCCGACGCCGACGCTCATCATCTGCGGCGACGAGGACGACAATTGCATCGAACCCAGCCTGTTCCTGAAGAAGCATCTGCCGGCATCGGGACTGGCGATATTCCCGAAGTCAGGTCACGTGCTCAATCTCGAGGAGCCCGCACTGTTCAACGAAATGGTCGAGCGTTTTGTCGCTCTGGTCGAAGCCGGGCGCTGGCCGGCGCGCGATCCAAGGTCGATGACGGAATGACGAAACATAGCGATCACGACCTAGCTTACCGGCTCTTCCCGGCCCGGCTCAGCAAAAACACGCCCTGCTCGCCGAACATGTTCCAGAACCACCAGGGCGCGTTGAGCCGCAGCGGCCGGCCGTAGAGATCGAGCGCCACCGCGCGCTCCATCTTGACGTTGATTTCGTCGCAGAGCTGCACGAAATCCTTGATGGTGCAAAAATGGATATTCGGCGTGTCGTACCAGGTCGCCGGCAGGTTTTCGGTGCGCGGCATGTGGCCGCCGACCAGGAGCTGCAGCCGCATCTTCCAGAATCCGAAATTCGGAAACGAAACGATGGCGCGGCGTCCGATCCGCAGCAGATTCTCCAGCACCACGCGCGGCTGCCGCGTCGCCTGCAAGGTCTGCGACAGGATCACGTAATCGAAGGCGTCGTCGGAATAGTTGACGAGGTCGGTGTCGGCGTCGCCCTGCACCACCGCGAGCCCCTTGGCGACGCAGCGGTTGACGCCCTCGCGCGACAACTCGATGCCGCGCCCGTCGATGCCCCGTGTTTCCAGCAACTGCAGAAGATCGCCCTCGCCGCAGCCGACGTCCAGCACCTTCGAGCCGCGTTCGACCATCTGCGCCACCAATAGATGATCGCCGCGATAATGCCCGGTGTCCGACGGCGCCATGCCGGTCAGCGGCAGGACCTGTTGCTGCATGGTCATGTCGGCTTCCCGCTCAGGCCGCGCGCCTTGCCCGCGGATTCCAGGAATGCACGGGAGATGTCGAAAAATTCGGGAACATCGAGCAGGAATGCGTCATGCCCGCGGTCGGTCTCGATCTCCGCGAACGACACCCGCGCGCTCGAGGCGTTGAGCGCATGCACGAGCGCGCGCGACTCCGGAGTCGGAAACAGCCAGTCGCTGGTGAACGACACCACGCAGAATCGCGCCTGGATACCGCGGAACGCCTGCGCCAGCACGCCATTATGATCGGCGGCGATGTCGAAATAGTCCATCGCCCGCGTCAGATAGAGATAGCTGTTGGCATCGAAGCGCTCGACGAACGACGAACCCTGATGGCGCAGATAGCTCTCGACCTGAAAATCGGCGTCGAACGAGAAGGTCGGCAGGTCGCGGTCCTGCATCCGCCGGCCGAACTTGCGGTGCAGGGCGGCATCCGACAGATAGGTGATATGCGCGGCCATCCGCGCGACCCCGAGGCCGCGATGCGGATGGGTGCCTTGCTCGAAGTAGCGCCCGTTGTGCCAATCCGGATCGGCCATCACAGCCTGGCGGCCGAGTTCGTGAAACGCGATGTTCTGCGCCGAATGCCGCGTGCTGCACGCGACCGCCAGCACCGAGAACACGCGGGCGGGATAGGCGGCGGTCCACTGCAGCGCCTGCATGCCGCCCATCGAGCCGCCGACCACGCAGAACAGCGTGTCGATCCCCAGGCGGTCGAGCAGCATGGCCTGCGCGCGCACCATGTCGGGAATGGTGATGATGGGGAAATCCAGTCCCCATAATTTGCCGGTGACGGGATTGGTCGATGCCGGCCCGGTCGAGCCCATGCAGCCGCCGATCACGTTGGCGCAAATGATGAAGTAGCTGTCGGTGTCGAGCGGACGGCCCGGACCGACCATGGTTTCCCACCAGCCGGGCTTGCCGGTCACCGGATGCACATTGGCGACATGCTGATCGCCGGTCAGCGCATGGCAGACCAGAATAGCGTTGGAGCGGTCGGCGTTGAGTTCGCCATAGGTCTGATAGGCGATCTGGAATGGCGCAAGATCGATGCCGCAATCGAGCGGTAACGGCTGGTCCACGCCGAACTTCGCCAGCAGCGAACTCGGATGATCCGCCTCCTGCGACCGCTCGTCGGCGTGGATCGCCGGACTGGATATCGACTGTACCTTCACCATCTTGATACCGACCTCCTTCAGGAGGCTTTGCGAAGCCACCACGGAAATCAGGCCATAAAAAACCCGGCCTGAACAACGTTCGACCGGGATCAAATCTGTCCCCGGCCTGTTTAGCGAATTGTTTAACGTGGCTGCAAGCCGGCCGGCTCAAATGACCACGGAGTTGAATAAGGGTAGTCTCCGGCAGGGTTTTCGTCAAGAGAAGCCTGCGGTTAACAGGGGTCGAGACCCCTCATGGTGAGGAGGCGCCCTTGCGCCGTTTCGAACCATGAGGGAGAACAAGGCCCCCATCCTTCGAGATGCGGCGAAGGCGCCGCTCCTCAGGATGAGGACATCCTTGTTGCAACCAACCTTGAACTCGAACTTCTGCGTTTTATCAGGTTTCCGCATGTCCAAGCCCCCTGCCCCGCCCTCGCTCGAGAAACTGCGCACGGAGATCGACGCCATCGACGCGCAGGTCCACGGCCTGTTGATGGCGCGCGGCGATATCATCGACCGGCTGATACAGGTGAAGCAGACCCAGGAAGTCGGCTCCGCGTTCCGCCCGGCGCGCGAGGCCGACATGATGCGCCGGCTGGTACAGCGTCATCGCGGCATCCTGCCGCTGGACACCGTGGAGAGCATCTGGCGCGTCATCATCTCGACCTTCACCTACGTGCAGGCGCCGTTTTCGGTGCATGCCGATATTTCGCTCGGCGAATCCGCCATGCGGGATTCGGCGCGGTTTCATTTCGGGTTCACCGTTCCCTACGTCTCGCATTTCAGCGCTCCCGCGGCGGTCGAAGCCGTCGCCCGGTCGAAGGGCGATCTGGCACTGGTCTCTGCCACCTCCAGCCGCACGGCGTGGTGGGTCGCGCTGGAGGCCGATGGCGCGCCGAAGATCATCGCGCGGCTGCCGTTCGTCGAGCGCGCCGACCATCCGGCGGCGCTGCCGGTATTCGTGGTATCCCGGGTCGCCGACAGCGCCATGGTGACCGAGGTCGAGATGTGGAGCGTGCGGGTCTCCGGCTGGAACGCCGAGACCGCGCGGGCGCTGTCGCCGCTCGCCGAAATCCTCGCGGTGCCGGACACCGCCTTCGACGGCGCAGCCCTTCTGGTGTCGGTGGCGGGCTCAACCAGCCTCGAAAAGATCCGGTCGGCGCTGATCGAGGCCGGCGCGTCGGTGCGTTCATCGGCTCTCGTCGGCAGCCATGCAACGCGCTATACGGTGCCCCCGAATGGGGCGGCGAAATCGTAAAGGCCGCCCCGATAATCCGGAGTTGAAGATGTCCCGTCCCGTGCCGAATCCCGGCATTCTCGAAATTGCGCCCTACACGCCCGGCAAGAGCCCGGTGCCGGAGCCGGGCCGCAAGGTGTTCAAGCTGTCGGCCAATGAAACGCCGTTCGGGCCTTCGCCGAAGGCGATCGAGGTCTACAAGCAGGCGGCGGCGCATCTGGAGGACTACCCGGAAGGCACCTCGCGCGTGCTGCGCGAGGCCATCGGCCGCGCCTTCGGGCTCGATCCCGACCGCATCATCTGCGGCGCCGGCTCCGACGAAATCCTCAACCTGCTGGCACATACCTATCTCGGCCACGGCGACGAGGCGATCTCGACCACCCACGGCTTTCTGGTGTATCCGATCGCGACGATGGCGAACGGCGCCATCAACGTGGTCGCACCCGAGACCAACTTCACCGCCGACGTCGACGCGATCCTGAAACTGGTGTCGCCGCGCACCAAGCTGGTGTGGCTCGCCAACCCGAACAACCCGACCGGGACCTACCTGCCGTTCGACGAGGTCAAGCGGCTGCGCGCCGGATTGCCGCCGCATGTGCTGCTGGTGCTCGATGCCGCCTATTCCGACTACGTGTCGCGCAACGACTACGAGATCGGCATCGAACTGGTGGCGACGACCGAAAACACCGTGATGACCCACACCTTTTCCAAGATCCACGGGCTCGCGAGCTTGCGGGTCGGCTGGATGTTCGGGCCGGCCCATATCGTCGATGCGGTCAATCGTATCCGCGGTCCCTTCAATGTGTCGACGCCGGCGATGCTGGCGGCGGTCGCGGCGATCGAGGACACCGCGCATCAGCAGATGTCCAAGGCGCACACCGAAAAATGGCGCAACTGGCTGACCGAGGAACTGACAAAGCTCGGCCTCAAGGTGACGCCGAGCGTGGCGAACTTCGTGCTGATCCACTTCCCGTTCGACAACGGCAGGACCGCCGCCGACGCCGACGCGTTCCTGACCAAACGCGGCCTGGTGCTGCGCGCGCTCGGCAATTACCGCCTGCCCCACGCCTTGCGCATGACCATCGGCACCGACGAGGCCAATCGGCTGGTGGTCGAGGGCTTGCGCGACTTCATGGCGGGCAAGTGAACGCCGCGCCGCACTTCCGGAAGATCGCGCTGATCGGCTTCGGGCTGATCGGCGGCTCGATCGCGCGTGCCGCGCGTGAACAGGGCCTGGCGGCAGAGATCGTCACTACCGCGCGCTCGGCGAAAACGCGTGCGCGGGTGCAGGAGCTTGGAATCGTCGATGCCGTGGTGGAGACCAATGCGGAGGCGGCCAAAGACGCCGATCTCGTCATCCTCTGCATCCCGGTCGGTGCCTGCGGCGCGGTCGCGCAGGAGATCGCGGCCGACCTGAAGCCGGGCGCCATCGTCTCCGACGTCGGCTCGGTCAAGGGCGCGGTGGTGCGGGACATGGCGCCGCATTTGCCTGCCGGCGTGCATTTCGTGCCGGCGCATCCGGTGGCGGGCACCGAGCATTCCGGCCCGGATTCCGGTTTCGCCGAATTGTTCATCAACCGCTGGTGCATTCTGACCCCGCCTGAAGGTACCGATCCCGACGCGGTCGAGAAACTGCGCGGATTCTGGGCCGCGCTCGGCGCCAGGGTCGAGACCATGACGCCCGACCATCATGATCTCGTGCTCGCGATCACCAGCCATCTGCCGCATCTGATCGCCTACACCATCGTCGGCACCGCCGAAGAACTCGGCCAGGTGACCTCGTCGGAAGTGATGAAATTTTCCGCCGGCGGCTTTCGGGACTTCACCCGCATCGCGGCCTCCGATCCCGTGATGTGGCGCGACGTGTTCCTGGCCAACAAGGAGGCGGTGCTGGAAATGCTCGGCACCTTCAACGAGGACCTCTCCAAGCTGACCCGCGCGATCCGCCGCGGCGACGGCGAAGCGCTGTTCGAACATTTCACCCGCACCCGCGCCATCCGCCGCGGCATCGTCGAGATCGGGCAGGATTCCGCCGCGCCCGATTTCGGCCGTCCGCACGCGCAACTGGGAAAGAAAGCGGACTGAGAAAGCACGGCGTCGTCGCTTTGCGCCTTGCAATGACGCCACGCGTGCGCCGGCGCTTTTATGACCCGTCATTGCAAGCCAACGGCGCGAATGCGCGCCCGATGACAGGCTCCGCGAAGCAATCCATCGGCAGAGTGGATTGCTTTGCTTCGCTCTCCCCCAAAAGGTCGTCATACCCCGCGCATGCGGGGTATCCAGTACGCCGCGGCTTATCGATTCCATCGCTGGCGTCTCGGAGTACTGGATCGCCCGCCGGAGCCTGTCATCGGGCTCGCCGAAGGCGAGACCCGGTGGCGGGCGATGACGGCTGGCGGCGTGACACGTTCGTTCTGCGATCGTCATTGCGAGCGCAGCGAAGCAATCCACTCTTTCTTTGTGTTGCTGCATGGATTGCTTCGCTGCGCTCGCAATGACGTGGACACACCTTCGCGATCTCGCGGCGCGATGCGTCCGAGGTTTGCAATTGATCTCCGCCCTGAAAACAGAGGGCGTGGGGAATGCCGGGCGCCCGATGCACCCGCAGCCTCGTGTGCGCTATGGTAGTAAGTATGCACACGAGTATTCACAGCGAGCCACCGGAAATCACCCGACATTCCCGCACGCAATGGTTTACGGCTTATACGTGATCTCCCCGGTGATCGGCTTTCTTGTCACCGTCGCTTGCGATTTGCAAACTTGATGCCGGCGTCGAGGCATCAGGACCACACGACTTCGCCGTCCGCCAACAAACGCTTTCGTCACAAGCGCTATCAGCGTCCACCGCATCCCGCCCCGCGTTCGTGACGTTCGCGAAACGCCCCTCTGTGGGACAGGACGGCGAAAGAGATAAACTGATTTGCCTCTTCGGAAAACCAGAATATTTTTTCAAATGGGGCTGGACACGATTTTCGAGAAATTGCCTGACGGGCAAATCACCCCGGCCCGTCGGACGGCTACTTCCGCTTTACCCCCGATAGCCGACCTTCGTCGGCAGAATTGGCATGTCGCAAAAGTGCCAAATCCAGACTCATGCACCGCAACAAAAAGGGGATCTATTCGATCACTTATCGGCGCACGTGTGCGCGGGCTCATTCGGGCAACCCCGCCTTCCGAAGGCCCTCAATCAATAGCTTCAAGTGTGATTGTCTGCGCCGACCCATCCTCGCGGATATCGTGAAGGCGGGATCGGTCTCAAGCAGACGCGCCGCCGCCTCACGCGCTTCACCGTCGCGTCCGAGATGAGCGAAAGCGGACGCGAGACAGAAAGAAGCTGGCGGAAATGAGGGGTTCTGGCGTTGGGCTTTCTTCCCTGCGACGATGGCCTCGTCAAAGCGACGAAGCTCAATAAAGGCCATCCCCATCCCAACAAACATAAGGTGTAGCCGCGGGTCTACCGGGCTCGCGCGAATGGCACGTTCAAAGCTCCGGATCGCTTCCTCCGGCAGCCCCGCAATTCTAAAGACGTGGCCTCTGCTGCTCCATGCCAAAAATGAATTGGGGTTGAGTGCGACCGCCCGGTTAGCCATTTCGATCTCACGTTCACAATCGCCGACCATGTACGCCGAGATTATGGCAGCGAATGCTAACGTATCTGGATCACTATCGTCGATGCTCAATGCCAGGCGCATAAGCCGAACTGCTTCCTTCCTGTCGAATTGAGGATCGACAGCATAGCCATAAAGGACCCTTTGCATGTGACAGACACCTGCCAGAGCCGTGACAAAGCCGAACTGCGGGTCCAGCTGCAAGGCGCGATGAGCCAACCTTATCGCCTCGGCCAACCCTTCGCGGGTCGATAGGTAAAACTGCTGCATGGCTCGGAGAAAGAGATCATATGCGGTGAGGTTCTCCGGTCGCCGCCGCGTCGCCATTGCAATTTCTGTTTGAAACAATTTTGGCTGAATGGCCGAGACAACGGCGACCGTGACTTCGTCCTGGAGAGCGAAAACATCTGCCATGTCACGCTCGAACCTGTCCGCCCAGATGTGCGCGCCGGTCACCGCATCAACCAACTGTCCTGTGATCCGAACCTTCCCTGACGCCTTGCGCACAGACCCCTCAAGGACATAGCGCACGCCAAGCCTACGTCCGACTTCCTTGACATCGACGGCTTTGCCTTTGAACGTAAAGCTTGAATTGCGAGCGATCACGAACAACCATTTGAACCGTGAGAGCGCGGTGGTGATTTCCTCAACCATCCCGTCCGCAAAATACTCCTGCTCGGGATCACCGGACATGTTCTGGAACGGAAGCACGGCGATAGACGGCTTGTCGGGGAGCGCCAGAGCTTGCGTGCTCTCGACAGGCGGCTCTATCGGCGCTGCCGGAGAACCGCTCGCATTCATCCTCAACCGCCACGCTCGCATCGGTTCAACAATATTCTTCAGGTTCTGCGGACCCATATCCTCAAAGGCGAAATCGACCTTCCCGCGGAGCTGACGTTGTGCGTCGTCAGAGATGCAAACGCCACCCGGCTCCGCAATCCCTTCAAGGCGAGCGGCGATGTTGACGCCGTCGCCAAAGATATCGTTGTCATCGACGATGATGTCACCGACGTGGATGCCGATGCGAAATTCGATCCGCTTGACCTGCGGCATCGTAGCATTTTGCTCAGCCATACCGCGCTGGACCTCAATGGCGCACCGCACCGCATCTACGACACTGCCGAACTCAGCGAGCACGCCATCGCCCGTGTGCTTGACGACCTTGCCACGATGTTCGCTGATCTTGGGATCAGCGAGTCCACGCAAACGCTCCCTCAGCCGGGCGTGTGTCCCTTCCTCGTCCAAGCCGGTCAGGCGACTATATCCAGCCACATCAGCCGCAAGGATAGCTGCAAGCCGCCGTTCAACGCGATTGTCGGTCAAAACGGCCTCCCGAGATCGGTAGATCCGTCGGACATATCAAAGCATAGGGCGTTGCCCTTGGGCTAGGGCCAATGTCCGAGTTGGGTCAATCGCGTCTTTTCGACCGTGGTTCGGCCACTTCCGGTCTACCCCGAGGAACGGACATAGTCAGACCGCTCTGGCATGTCGCAAACGTGCCGAGAACGGACTCTTCCACCTCAGCCTCGATGAGAACCTTGGGCTCGGCCACAAGGCGGCGTTGTCATCGTTTTCGCCGCTTCCATATCGCCGACCGCTATCTGAATCGCCTCGACTTCGAGGTATTCTGACGCTTGGATGAGGCTCTTCGGTGCGGTCACGATCCAATTTGGTCTACCTCGCGATACCGCCCGGCTGGTCAGGAGTGCAACAAATGCGGATCCTGGTACTGACTGCAATATGCCTGATGTCGGCAATTTCACGCGTCGCTGCCGCCGACCCGCTCGACGGCAACTGGGCGTTTTACGGGGGCGACGCGGGTGGAAGCCGCTATTCGCCGCTGGACCAGATCAACAAAACAAATGTGACCGAGCTAAAGCCAGCTTGGGAGCTTCATACTGGCGACGTTTCCGACGGCAGCGATGGTCGGCCGAAGAGCGAATTCGAGGGCACCCCGATCGTTGTTGGCGGGACGATGTATCTCAGCACGCCCTTCAACCGTGTCCTCGCGCTCGACCCTGAAACCGGAACGGAAAAATGGAACTTCGATCCGAAAATCGATTTGAAAGAGCACTATTCCGAGGGCTTGGTGAACCGCGGCGTAACATTTTGGTCAGACCTTAGCGGCACTGACGGTGGCTCGTGCCATCAGCGCATTTTCCTGGCTACGATTGATGCGCGCCTGTTTGCTCTTGATGCATCGACCGGTCGCCCCTGTGCCGACTTCGGTGTCAGAGGACAGATCGATCTCAAGGAGGGCATCACCAATATTAAACGGCGCGGCGAATATGAAGAAACGTCGGCGCCAGCTGTTATTGACGACCTGGTCATCGTTGGATCCTCCATTGCCGATAACGATCGGGTTAACAGCCCCGACGGCGCGGTGCGGGCTTATGATGCGAGGAGCGGGATGCTCCGATGGAGCTGGCACCCGATTGAGCGGGCGCTCGCGCCGACAGGGGCAGGAAATGTCTGGTCGACAATTTCGGTGGATGCGCGACGTGGTTTGGTCTTTGTTCCGACAGGTAGCGCGAGCCCGGATTATCACGGCGTCAAGAGGCCGGGCGACAACAAATGGGCAAATTCCGTGGTAGCGCTGTCCGCCAAGACCGGTGAATTGGTCTGGGGATTTCAGCTCGTTCATCACGATCTATGGGATTACGATACGGCGGCCCAACCTGTGCTCGCTACGCTGCGCCGCGATGGCCGCGATACGCCAGTGGTCATTCAGGGCAATAAAACCGGTAATCTCTTCATTTTGAACCGGGAGACCGGACAGCCGGTTTTTGCTGTCGAGGAACGCCCGGTCCCAAAAAGTGATTCCGAGGGTGAGGATGCGGCACCGACGCAGCCATTCCCACTATCGCCACCGGTGCTCGCGGCTCAGCAACTGACGGCGAAAGATGCCTGGGGCATCAATCCCGAAGAGCGGGAAGCCTGCCGCACGCGGTTGGAAAGGCTAAGGACAGACGGAATTTTCACGCCACCCAGCGTTCAGGGCACCGTCGCGTTTCCAGGCAACCTTGGCGGCATGAACTGGAGTAGCGGCGCCTTCGATCAGAAGCGACAGATCTTTGTAACCAACATCAATAATCTTCCAATGGAGGTTCACCTAATTCCACGGGACCAATACAAGCCGGTCGAAAACGCCGCACAGCAGGGGACGTTACGGGCGGAGGTTTCTCCGCAACACGGCACACCTTACGGCATGAGTCGCGAGGTGCTCCACTCGCCGCTGGGATTCCCCTGCAACCCGCCGCCGTGGGGCGAATTGGTTGCCGTAGACCTCTCCAACGGGTCCATTCGATGGAGAGTGCCGCTCGGTACGACGGCTGACATGATCAAGAACCCCGCCAACATTGTTCGAGGCACTCCAAATCTGGGCGGCCCGATCGTTACCGCCGGAGGCCTTACATTTATCGCGTCCGCAATGGACAACTACCTGAGGGCCTTCGACACGGAGACAGGAGCAGAGCTTTGGAGGGGGCGCCTGCCTTCCGGTGGTCAAGCGATGCCGGCGACCTATCTTGCAGGCTACAACGGCAAACAGTTCATTGTCATCGCAGCCGGCGGCCACGGTAAGCTCGGAACAAACCTCGGAGATTCGGTAATTGCGTATTCGCTGCCATAATGACCGAGCAACTAAAGCGTAATGGTTTTAATTTGAATCGGTGTGCCTTCACCTCTCCCCAGCGGGGAGAGGTCGATTTGCCAACGGGTCGGCGCGAAGCGCCGCCCGATGATAAACTCCGCAAATCGGGTGAGGGGGTGCTGCACCAACGATAGACCGTAACCCCTCACCCGGCGCGACGCGCCGACCTCTCCCTATGGGAGAGGTAAAAGTTTCCGCTGCGTCCTAGCTCAATCTAACCTCATCTCATCACGCCCTAGCGAGCGCGACCAGGAGCCGCTCCCGCCGATTTCCGGTAAGGGTCAATCGCGTCGACCGTGGTTCGGCCACTTCCGGTCTACCCCGAGGAACGGACATCGTCAGACCGCTCCGGCATGTCGGAAAAGTGCCCAGGCTGTGTAAAAACTCGGACGTCGAACTTGCGCGTAGAAAGTTTGTCTCGATTGCGTTGAATAAGAAAAGAAGCGATCTGCCAGTCACCGTCGGAAGAAGAAAAGAGAGAAAACAATTCTGCGCGTTCACTGCGCGTGCACGTTTTCACACAGCCTGGGTCATTTTCAGACTTCGAGCCGCGTCCCAGCCAGGTCCGTTGATCCCTCAAGGGCAGACGTCCGGCGACTGCATCGGCATGTCCGTTTCGTGCCCCTATCGGAAGTCGGCGCGCCTACATTTAGCCCTGCTTTAAGCGCCAGTTTGGCGGGAACTGCAGAAGGAGGTTCTTCGTGCGTAAGACAGGAATCCTCTCGTTCCTCATCGTGTGCGCCGTTGCTCCTGCATTCGCACAACGCACGCCGGAGCCTGACGTAGTACCCACTGAGAAAGTAATACAATCCTTCGAGAAAGCGAAAATCACCCTTGCTGAGGCGATAAGGATCGCAGCGAAAAAGCACAAAGATGCGAAAGTCGTCGATATAAGCTTTGACAGCCAGGCGGATCAGTTGGCCTACAAGGTGAAAACCTATCAGGACAACAATGTGTGGGAAGGCGCTATCGACGCTTGGACGGGAGAAATAATCGGTGAAGGGATCACCACGCCGGTATCCAAACTTGACGAGGAGGACCAGCTGGAATTGGCTGGCTCGCTAAAAGCTTTAATCGATCTTGCCACGGCGACTGCCCTGGCGGAAGAAAAAGGTTCTGGAAAAGCCATTAGCGCTGGCCTTGAAGAGGCAAACGGCCGGATAGTTTACGAAGTCACCATTGTGGATCAGGGTGCAACGACCAAATTTGTGATTGACCCAAGGAGCGGCCAAATCAAATAGGTTGTCAGAGAACTGATTCAGACAAACTCCGGCGTTGCTATGAGATCGATCTCCGGCCTCAGCTTTTGGGCGGCTTAGGGTCGATACCTCAAGCTGGCCAGAACTACGGATACGATGTCCGATAGGGGTCCAGGCTGTGTGAAAACGTGCACGCGCAGAGAGCGCGCAGAACTGTTTTCGCCGAGATATGTGTCTGTTCCCGACCTGCTGTGAAAAGGCCTTAACCCTGAAGGGGCGCCTTTCTTCCTTCTCCAATTTAGGAGAGAGTATCTGCTTCGGACGAACTCAATGGAGGTGAGCATGCATATCGGTTGCCGGGGCCATGATGCCCAGCATCCCGACGATGAGTATGATTCCGATCCCGAGGACAATTTCGACCAAGGAGCTACGTAAAAGCCATTGCACAGTGCGGGACGCCGGGTTCGTTCCAATTTCACCGGAAAGTCGCGGCAGCAGATATTCCCTGTTGATCCCGGCTAGACATACCATCGCGGCGAACAACGTAATCTTCAAGAGTAGCAACCTGCCGTAGCTCGTGCCGACGAAGCCCTGCATGCTCCCAACCAAAAACCAGACATTGATTGTTCCGCTGACAAGCAGCGTTGCGACGGCAATTATGCCAAGATTGGAAAATCGACAGGCTGCGTCACCCGCTGCCGTGACCCATGCCTCTTCACGGAATCTGCGCAGGTATAAGAGGAATAGCGCCAGGGGAATAAGGCCCCCTAGCCAGAGACCAACGGCGATCAAATGGAGGAAGTCCGCGGCAAGATGGAGGTTTCGCTCAAGTCCCAGACCCTCTTCGCCGTGCCCTGCAAAGCTCAGCGATCCGAGATATGCGCCTGCCAACAATGCAGCCAAAACTTCTTGCCAGATGGGCGTAACGTGGTTCTTTGCCCGCCGCGCCAGCAAGCACGCGGCCAGAAGGACGCCGAACAGAAATCGCAGCTTCCATGCAAACCCAAATTGCGTTTGCGAAAGAACGATCCAGACCGTGCCGTCCGCAATGACATCTTCAATTGGTTTACCAACGATTCGGGCGGCCAGGAGGCATAACCATGCAATGCCCGAAACGATCGACAAGGCCATGCTGATCCATAACGCCAGGGCGGTACAAGTTCTTAAGGCGGCTGCGGTCGTCCCGAGCTGCGAACCCGTTGTCCGCAAGGTCGGCGAAGCAACGAAGAAATCGAAGAAAACTATGCCCGCGACAATCACTGTAGAGCCGAAGTGAATATCCCGCACCGCGACTAGCGGATTGATCAAACTGTACTCCATGCTAATCCCTGTTGCGGCGGTCACCAACTCCGGAGGAGTCGATCGGTCGTCGCATCTTTGCAGTCGCTTCGGCTTCACTGTCCAACGTGAAAGGTGAAGCTGCCTTCGGTTGTATGCGTATCTACCGACAGGACGTGCCAACGGACCCTGTACGTTCCAGGCGCTAGAGGTTTCAGCCCGACACGCATGACCGCCGCACTGATTGACGGCTTGCCCTGATCGACTCGTTTGCCGTTGGCATCACTCACCTCGACCGCGCTGAACGCCGGCTCCAGATTCTGAGTATAAGAAAGAGTAAGTTCTCGCGGCGCGGTGGGCACGGTGCTTCCAACGCGCGGCTCCGCGTGGTCCAGAAAAGCATGAGCCTTGGCGGCGGTGCCCGCGGTTACGGTGACCAGAGCCGATGCCGCAAAAATCAACATTCGCATGGTGCCGCCTCAAAAGGTCAATTTGCGGGGGGCCGCCGACGAGCCGCCGAACAGCGGTTGTCCTACGGTCGTCGGGAACATGTCGTCGAGATACAAATGCAACTGCCCGATAACGCCGACCCCGCTGCCACTTTCGCGGTTGATGGGGATCATCGCCTCCAGGCCGACCTGGAAATAGCTTCCGACCCAGATCACGCCGGGGTTGACGGTTCCGGTGGTGGTGTAGGGATTGCCGAAATTATTTGCGACCGGCGTCGTTAAAGTCAGCTCGACGAGCGGAATAAGATGATTGAAGAAGTCCGGAAGCTGAAGGTCAATGACCTCGGATTTCAGATAGGGCATGCTGTATTGCAACGACGCCCCGTAGACCAATTGTTGCGGAATAAAGACGCTCTGGGTGAAATCAAAGGAGTTCGTCGGAATTTGATAACCGACCTGTCCGGTCAGCGCGAACGGACGCGCCCATGATAGGCTTTCCGGCAATTCGCCAAAGCCCTTCCCGAAA
Source organism: Bradyrhizobium erythrophlei (assembly GCF_900129425.1). NCBI lineage: Bacteria > Pseudomonadati > Pseudomonadota > Alphaproteobacteria > Hyphomicrobiales > Nitrobacteraceae > Bradyrhizobium > Bradyrhizobium erythrophlei. The sequence continues at coordinate 7,245,549 of NZ_LT670817.1, forward strand.
TAGAGCGTCGGGGTAACCTGGCTATATGTGGTGGCCAGCCCGGAAGCGGTTGAACCGGTATGCCCCCAATCCACGACGAGTCCGGCCAGTACCGCCAACTCTTGCGACCGATCCTTCACCACCTGATACTGGAACGCCGTTTCGAGATTTTGAAATCCCGACGTGAGGGTACCGTCGGGCTGTCGAATTTGCGTCCAGTTTTGACCTATCGAGACGCCGAAATTCTCGGTGATCCGCTTTGAAAGATCGACAGAAATATCCCACTCGGAGGCTGGCGGCATATCCGCAGTCTTTGACCACGAGACGGTCGGCAACGAGATTTCGTCGGCGACGCAGGGATCGTCGGTTGCCAATGTTGCCGGAAAGAACCGAGCGCCTACAAAGCAGTGAGCGAGCGCATCGGAAGTAGACGCCAACGCGATAAAACTCGCGAGCGCAAATGAAAGCGGCATGTATCGAGACATCAGAATTTCTCCGGTCAGTGCAAACGTGAAAGCAGTTGCGGGGAGCCACGAGGCCGCATTGCATCACGCGCTGAGCGGAGGACCTCTGGGACGTGCGACCGAATAAGAGAAAGAGGATAGGCGCAGCGGATGCGCCGATTGCCGTCCCTTGCTGGATTGCGAACCAACGTGCTGGATCGTTACCGGTCGCGGAGCATCCAAGAGGTGAAATGCTGCTGCAAAACAGAGGACACAATGGTCGTCCGCAGAATGGTTGTGCTGGTCGGCGGGCGGGACGGGGCTACCGTCAGTCGCATGCTGACAAAGTTGGGATAGAGAGGGATCATCGATGGCCGACGCATGGGCTGACTGGGCGCCCACAACGGCCAGCAGGGGTTGCAGAATAAGCGCATAGATGGCCGCCGCGCCAACTAGCCTTCGCCAGAATAGCCGCGGTTTCATGCCTGCGCGCTTCCGCCCGATGCTCACGATCGTCGAAGTTATACTGACTGGAAGTAGATTCAAGCCATGAAGTCGTTGCCTGGCAGGCTTGTCATTCAAAGACCCATCCTGGCACCCATGGCAAGGTGGAGTTTTGGAAGCGGGTCCGTCCGATGTCTCAAATGGGAAGCGCCGGTTTGACCCTCAGCCGGTGACTTCCGGCCTACTCCGATCAACGGACATCGCCAGACCGGCCCGGCATGTCGGAAAAGTGCCAGAACCGGAAGTGGCTTTACGCCTGAAAACTAGAGCTACGTCAGACCACGCCATTCTGTTGACGGGACGGAATGATGCTCGTGGGACGATACGCCAGTCGCCGTCGATGTTGCGCAATCCGATTGTTAACCTGAACAGGAACAGGGGCGCAGTAGAACGGTTTCGGTACAAAAGATTTGTTGCCGTCCTGCAGAATTAAGAAAGCGTTAATCGCGAGATGTATGATTGGTAAAAGTCCACAAACGAGGATTTCTCGGTTTGAAGGGGCATATTATGCGCAATATCGCTTCAGTTGTCGGAGTTGTGGCAGTAGCCGCAGCCACCTTTTTGTCGCCAGCACCGGCGACAGCAGAGAACGGTCAAATCGCCGCCGGCGTCGTAGGTGGACTTATCGGCGGGGCGTTGCTCGGTGGGGCCCTGGCGTCACGCCCTGCTCCACCGCCGCCGGTCTACTATGCGCCGGCGCCGGTATACGTCGAAGAGCCCGTGTGCCGGTTCGTTCGCGAACGCTACTGGGACGGCTACGGCTGGGTATACCGCCGCGTCGAGGTTTGCGATTGATCGTCCGTTGTATTGATCACCGCCTTCCCAGAAAAATGTGAAGAGCGAACAACACTGGCACGGCCTTTCCAGTGAGCCACGCTCACTCGATCACCTTGCCGGTGCGGGCGAGTGGTGACCGTTGCTGCGGGACTTCAACGCACAGCCGGTCCTTGGGCGCGCAGCGAATCGAGACGCGCGCCGCAAGTGGTTCGATCAACGTACCCGATAGGGTCGTCGGCCGCGCCATTGCCATCCGTATGCAAATGCAAATCGAGGATTCGGACCACAATACGAAAATGTACCGGAGGCCGTGGCCTCACACTCCAGGTAGCTTCTGAACTGACACAACCCCGGAAGGTTGTAGTCCTTGCCTTGCAGGCAGTAGGGATAATCGTAGGGATCACTTGGTTGAGCGGATGCCGGTAGTGCTATGAACACCATGGCTACAAACGCAGCAGCTCCAACGATCTTGCGCATTTCAATTTCTCCTCTGTTGCCAAATCCGCCACGAATCGAAGCATCTCGTCGGCTCGCATTTTTTCCTCTCTCACGCGAAGCGTTGGCCGCGCCAACCGCCTTGAAGGGCATCAACTTCGCACCCTTTCGGTAATCGCGTTTACGCAAGCCATTTCCGCAACGGGTCAAAACGGAAGCGACCCTGCTTCCTCGGCAAGTCCGTTCCCCCCTCAGGAGCAGACAGGCCACCCGGGCATGTCCGAAAAGTGCCAACAAGCGACATCCCGTGACCGCGAGTTTAGCGAGCAAGGCCAGCTGCCAGCCCCGGTCGCGGTGGGCTCCCATTCATCCTTGCCGCTGCCCGGTGTAGAATAGTGCCGAGAGGACAGCAGATGGTCACTCCGGGCCAGGGTCGAGTCGAGCGCAGACTTGTTGCTATTCTTGCGGCCGATGTAGCTGGCTACAGCCGCCTGACCGGCCTGGACGAGGAAGGCACCCATGCTCAGCTCCAGGACCACCTGCACTCTCTTGTCGATCCCAAGATCGCCCAGCATCGTGGGCGGATTGTCAAGAACACCGGCGACGGATTGCTTGCCGAGTTCAGCAGCGTTGTGGATGCGGTGCGATGCACCGTCGAGGTCCAGCGGGGAATGGCCGAGCGTAACGCGGCCATTCCAAAAGACAAGCGGATTGAGTTCCGCATGGGCATTAATGTCGGCGACATTATTATCGACCACGGCGACATCTTCGGCGATGGCGTGAACGTCGCAGCAAGATTAGAAAACATTGCGGAGGCTGGCGGCATTTGCGTCTCGGGCGCGGCCTACGAGCAGGTGCGCGACAAGGTGCCATTCGCCTTTACGGACAGAGGCGAGCAGCGCGTGAAGAACATCACGCACCCGGTGCATGTCTACTCGCTAGGGCATGCCGATGAGGCAAGACGAGCACCGGCAGGCGCGGGCATCACACGGTTACCTGCGCCAGGCCTGAGCCGTTTTCGCACCCAGATCAGGTATGCCGCAAGCGGTCTCGCGGCCGCCGTGCTTGCGGTCGCCATCTGGTTCGTCAATGACACGGTGAGAAATCCGCGGTGGTGGAACACAGCTTCGCGGCTGTCTCTGGTCGTGCTGCCCTTCGCCAATCTGAGCGGCGATCCAGCGCAAGACTATTTGGCGGATGTCATTACAGAGGAGCTGACCACCAGCCTCTCCCGTATTCGCCATAGCTTTGTGATCGCCCGCAGCACCGCCTTCACTTACAAGGGCAAAGCCGTTGACGTAAAGCAGATCGGCAAAGATCTCAGAGTGCGTTATGTACTGGAAGGCAGCGAGCAGCAAAGCGGCGACAGGGTCCGCGTAAGTGCGCAGCTCATCGATGCTGAGACTGGCGCGCATTTATGGGCCGACCAGTTCGACGCAGACCGTGCCGATCTGCTCGAAATGCAGGACGAGATCGTCACTCGGCTGTCACGGGCCCTGCAGTTACAGTTGGTTGAGGTCGAAGCCGCGCGTGTTGCCCGAACCCATCCGAGTGATTTGGACGCCGAGGACCTCGCCATGCGCTGCGAGGCGATCCTCGTGAACGCGCAAGCGGGTAGCGATGAAGAAGAGCGTGGGTACAATCTCTGCGACAGCGCGCTTCAGAGAGACGAACGCAATGTCAAGGCACTGGTCAATCTCTCATTCAAATTCATCGACCAAGTCCTGACTATTCAGAGTCAGGACCGTGAAGCCGATATCCGGCGAGCCGACGAACTGGTGTCCAGGGCGCTGACGATTGACCCGAACGCGTATGCTGCTCACCATGCCAAGGCCTTGGTTCTCCTGACCCAGAAGCGTTTCGAGGAGGCGATAGTGGAGGCCGAGCGCTGCCTCGCGCTTAGCCCCAGCTTTGTTAGCGCCTACGGTGACCTGTCCATCGCAAGCAGCTATCTAGGTCGACCGCAAAAGGCCATCGAGTATGCCGACAAAGCGATGCGCCTGAGCCCTCGCGATCCGTTGCTGTACGTTTTTCAGCTACAGAAAGGATTTGCATTAGCTCTCCTGCATCAGGACGAGCAGGCGATCGAATGGCTGCGTCGGGCGGTCGCGGGCGCTCCACAATGGCCACTCGCACAGGCGTTGCTTGCGGCAGCGCTCGCAGAGAGCGGGCAAGAAACGGAAGCCCGCGACACGCTGAAGCGCTACCTATCGCTCAATGGGACCAGAGCAAGGACCATCACGCAATGGAAGGCGCAAATGCCCTCTGACAATCCGGTGTTTTTAAGTTATGGCGAGAGACTCGCAGAGGGCCTACGGAAAGCCGGGCTGCCGGAATGATCAGCATGGATGCTCGCGCCGAGGTGATCAGATGAGGCGGCGACCGGTACGTGTCTGCGCGTTGGGCAAGGTCCGAAATGGGTCAAAGTCGGAAGTGGAGAGCCATTCGCGGCGAGTCCGCTCCACCCCGATGAACGAACATCGTCGGACCGGGCAGTAATCCGAAGCTCGCGTTGATTGGTTTCTATGGCACGCCATAGCGCGTGAAGTCGTCGCCTATGTTGCCCTGGATTGTTTTTGCGGCTGAGATATCGGCGTCGCTGCCAACTTTGTCGCCCTGCTTGAGCTTGGCAAGCCCGCGCCCATAAAGCGCGCTCGCCAGCTTCGGGTCGAGCCGAAGTGCAGAACTGTAATCATCGATAGCCGCGGCGACCCGGCCCGTCTTCAGGTAGATCAGGCCACGCGAGTCATACGTCGCGGCGCTGCTCGAATCCGATTGAATCGCCTTGTTGCAATCCTCCAGCGCCCCCTGTAGCGCACCGAGGATGGCTCGGGTCCAGCAGCGTCCATTCCACACGCCTTGCAAGTCGGGCTCGATGCGAATTGCCTCATCGTAGTCCCGCGCCGCACGAGCGTATTCATTCTTTTTCAAGTAAGCTCCAGCACGGTTGGCCAATGCTTCGCCGTAGTTCCGGTTGAGCCTGATTGCCTGATCGAAAGCTTCGATCGCGAGGTCGTACTCGCCTTTCTTCAAGTAAGCCACGCCGCTGTTGTTGAATGGCTTGGAGTAAGTCGGATTGAGCTTGATTGATTGATCAAAATCCTGGATGGCGCGGTCGTAATCCCGCTTTGCGGCGTAGGCGTTGCCACGATTGCTATAGGCGGTAGCCAAGGCAGTTGTCGTCGTAACCTGGTGCTCGTCGATGAGCGCCGTGCAACCGGCGATACGAGCTTCAAACGACGTGCGATCCAGGCCGTTGCAGGCCTCGATATTCTTGATGTAGCTGTCCTTTGGCTTCGGGTCCTGTGCCGCCGCCGGTGACGCGAGCAGCAGCAGGATGAGAATCGGCGCTAGGCTGTCGATGGCGCCGGTCTTTGCACGAATTTCCATATCAGGAGCCCCGATTTTGGGAATGTGCAGTCGCTGATTTCTGCAAGTCGCCGCTCTCCGGCGGATTTCCGTTCGCACCGAGAACGGCTCGCGCTCAAGAGATGATCCTGGAGCGCGATGAGATTCGGTTGAACCGTCATGGCAGTCTTTGACTGGGCATGATCCTTTCGGAAAACCGCCAGGCACTGTTCCGGATCATGCCCTAGCACCCTCGACAGATATTGAGATTGAACGTGTGATCGGTTTTTTGCTCGGGCTGCTGCGCCGCGCGTGCCCCGGGCTTTTTTTTCGTAAGGTCACTCTTGCCCTCTTCAATAAGTGTCGCAAACTTGACTGTCCCATCATCCGATATTTCGATGTGCGGCGTGGTGCCTCGGATTCCCACCGTTGCGACGGGGGTGTCGACCTTCATGTCGCCGGTCTTCGCTATGTTGCCGGCAACAAACGTGAACGTTCCCTTGGTCAGGCTGAGCAAGCTCGAATTTGACTTGCCGTTCGGGTCGTACACGAATTCGGTCAAGGCCATGCGCGCGTTGCTCGATAGCTTGAACGAGGTACCGTCAGTAAAGTTGATCCCGACCCGGCCGTCGGCTCCGGTCTGGACGACGTCGCCCAAATAGACGACGTCACCAACCTTCGTCTGAGAGGCTTGACCGGAGATATTTGCCTGAACGACGACTGCACTCGCATGTTCGATCGTGATCGAACCGGTGGCGGTTACAACTCTCCCAATGGGTTTTGCTGAAGAATCCTGGACGGCGGGTTGGGGAGAATCGGTTTGCGCTCGCGCCGGACCAGGCGACAGACCTGCCAGCACCAAAACGAAACTTGCCACCAATATGCTTATCGTATGTGTGCGCATGATCCCCTCCTTTTTGAGAAGACCTTGTCGTGTGACAGGCCGATGGTTGCTTTGGACCGTTGACCCGAGACGGGAATACGCTAACGCCAGATCAGCCACTGCAGATAGGCTCATCTAGCGTCCGGCCCACTGCCATTGATAGGCACTGCAATTAAATAGGTGGACACTTCGGACATAAATTATACTATAATTTTCACGGGGCCGCACTCGCGACAAAACGACAGCAATCCTGTCGGATCGACGTCGCCGGAACGGCGCTTCCTTACTGGTGAAGTTTAAGTTCGATCGGGACTTTTTCAGCGGGCAAGCCTAGGGCTGCCGGCGCCAGGATGTTTTGACCTCGTGGCGAGGGCAAGCCAGAACAAAAAGACTGCGGCACCACGCTGGGCCTGAGTTACTCGGCAGGCAGGGTCGAAGCCAATGTCAGTTGCGTCCGGCGTAGAGTTCGGGGACGTCTGCATGGCCGCTTTGGGCCATCTTCCCCAAGTGATCGGCAGCGTTCAGGCGGCGATCGGTTGCGCCACCATCACGCGTGCCAGCGGCATTGCCGTTCAAGTGATGGACGGCGATCCTGTTTGCCAGGATGACGTGATCGAGACCGCAGCCGACGGACGAATCGAAATCCGCTTTATCGACGGCACCGTGTTCACCCTGTCCCGCGACACGCGCGTGGTGCTAAGCGAATTCGCGCGGAACTCCGATGGCACCTTGCGGTCGGCGCTGCTCGCAGTAACCAGGGGGACCTTCGCTTTCTTTGCCGGCCAGCTGGCAACAACCGGCTCCCTGATAGTGGACACGCCTGTTGGCAGCATTCGCAGCCGGGCCCAGGCGGGCGGTATCGGCCTGTTGTCGCTCGCGGCACTGACGTTCTCACTCATCAAGGAAGCCCAGGCAGCGGACCCGAACGTCACATTCCTGGATGACGACAGCATCACATACAAGGACCTCGCGCACGGCGTGTTCGAGCTCGTAACCAAAGAGGCGATCCCGCGACACATCATTGTTGAGGATCCGGGAGAGACAGTCGTCCTGACCAGAAGAGGGTCCTCGGTCAGCCTGAACGAAGTCGCGAATTCTCCTGCTCGAATGGAGGAGTTGCACGCCGCCCAACAGGAGGCGCTCGCCAATTTCGCGAAAGGGCTGGGACAAAGCGGGGACAGCGCGCCCCCGTTCTCCGATCCGGAGCTGGTGCCGCAGCCTATCAATTTCATTCCGGGTAGTTCCCCCGCAGTCGAAGGATCGCCCCTTCCGATAGAGGCGACGTTAACCACGGTTCCTGAGCTCATCATCCTGCCTCCGATGCAGCCGACTCCGGCGCCCCCGACTTTAGCGATCACCAGCATTGGCGGACAAATCGGTATTGCCGGGCAAATCGGTATTGCTGCGGACAACATCATTAACGCCGCCAAAGCTAATGCCGGGGTTGAGATCACGGGCGCTACCTCGGGTGTACAGGACGGCCGGATCGTTACGGCCACTATCGCCGATAGTTCCAACCACGTCGTTTACAACGGTACGGCCACGGTCACCAGCAACACCTGGTCGATTGACATCGATCCGACGGAAGCCAAGGCGCTGGCCGACGGTATCTACACGCTGACGGCGGACACATCGAATGCGGCCGGCGATCCGGCGCAGGCCAGCCAGACGATCAGGATAGACGAGACCCCGCCGAGGATCGCAATCCACACCGTTGCCGGTGACAACGTCGTCAACGTCAATGCGGCGAGCACCGGGTTCGCCATCGCGGGCACTACGAACGACGCGGAGGATGGCCAGCCTGTGACGGTGAAGATCGTTGATAGTTTCGGCCACGTCGTCGACACGTTCACCACCACGCTGACGAACAACAGCTGGTCAGTAAACGTCAGCTCGACCGAAGCTAAATTGCTGCATGACGCCAGCTACACGGTGACGGCGGACGTCTCGGATTCGGCCGGCAATCCGGCGCAAGAGGCAACGCAAACAATCGCGGTCAACGAGACGCCGCCGAAGGTGACCTGGTTGCCGCAGGCTGAGAGCGGCATCGAGGGCAGGACGATCGCACTGGGCACGATCACCGCGACCGTGAACAGCCTGCCGGGCCATAGCGATAGCGTGCAGTCGCTTGTGGTGAGCGGCATCCCGGCCGGGGCAGTGCTCACCGACGGCATGAATTGCTTCATAACGACCAGCGGCAACACCTCGGTCGATGTGAAGAGCTGGAATCTGTCGAACCTGAAGATCACTCCGCCGAACGATACCAATTTCAGCCTGACCGTTACGGCGACCGACCAGGACGCCAACGCGGCGAGTGCGAACGAATTGGTCACGGTCGCACCCCTTGTGCCCTACCTCAACCCGGTCGCCGCGCATGGCTATGAGGGCACGGCGATTGCCCTGGACCTTGGCGCGATGGCCAACAGCCTGTCGGGCGCCAACGGCGACGCGACACCGAACAGCCTCGATACGCTTGTCGTGAGTTGTATCCCCGTGGGCGCTACGCTGAGCGACGGCGCCGGCCATAGCTTTACGGCGACCGCAGATGACACCTCGCAGGACGTGGCCAGCTGGAACCTGTCGAGCCTGACGATCACGCCCCCGGCGGAATTCGAAGGATGTTTCAAGCTGACGATTGCAGCGACCGAGCACGATTCGGAAGGCGACATCAGCGCGACGGCCACCGCGACGACGGCAATAAAAGTCATCGAAGATTCGGAGTCGTTGATCGTCGGCGGCCCGGGGCCAACGCTCGACTGGAGCGATCCAGAAAACTGGAGCCGCGGGTTTGTTCCCACCTTGAGCACCCACACAACCATCGATGCGCCTTCTTGTTACACGGTCATCATCACCGGCACACAGGATGCCCATGCGGCGTCGCTCACGATACCGCACGGCGCGGCATCGACGGAGATCAACGTCGGTGGAACTTTGCAGCTCGCCGGCGACCTCGATGTAAGCGACTCGGGACAACTCGATAATGACGGGACATTGCAGGAAGCAGCCAACGCCACTTTCATCGGGCCTATTGGCAACGACGACACGATCATCGTCGATCCGAATGTCTACCTGACCGTGACCGGCCCCATTACCGGAATCGGGAAGTTCTCGATCGACAGCGGGAGCACGCTCGAGTTTGCCCCTGGCAGCAATGTTGCTCCGGGCACGACCGACAGCCAGGTAGTTTACTTCGAGCAGGGCGCGGGCAAGCTGGTCATCGATGACTGTGCAAAATTCGCCGGGGTGATCACGGGCACCGGCATTACCACGCACCTCACGTCGACCGATTTGATCGACCTCTCGCAGCTTCCCTATGTGGAGGGAAGCATGTCCGCCTCGATCTCGTACAATTGCGGTACCGACATCAGCACGATCACCTTCGGTGATGGCATTAGTTCGAATAATGTGACACTTCATTTTTCCGGGAACTATACCGATAGCGCGTGGTCTTTCACGAGCGTCAATGGAGGCGCCGGCACCGAAATCGACGACCCCCCCACGGATTCCGGCACCGTGACCAGCGGCCTCCCCGGGGAGATCACAGCCGCAAACGCTGCGACCACCGATTTTGCCAACGCCGGCGGCATCAACACCAGTTTGACGCTCGACACTTCTCAGACCTTCGGTACGCCCGGGGACTCATTCCATTTCAAGGACGAGATTTCGGGTTCTAAGGGTTCGGGCATCATTGACGTTGCAGGGCCCAACAATATCCCGGCGTCGGAGAGCCATCACGACGACGCTGCTGGGACTCACGGAACGTTGGCGATTTCAGAGGGAGGACAGACTCCCGGGACGCCCGGGGACTCCTTTCACTTCAAGGACGAGATTTCGGGCTCTAAGGGTTCGAGGGTCACTGACGTTGCCGAACTCAACGGCATCCCAGCGTCGACGAGCCATCACGAAGATGCTGCCGGGACTCACGGACCACTGGCGATTTCAGAGGGAGCACAAGCGATTGGGCTGCCCTCGCCGGAGCAATACCCAGATGACGCGTTCCATATCGTTCCAAGCCATGCGCCAAGCGCTCTCGTTACCCATGTGCCGCACGATCTGATCGTGTAACGACCCGAGCCGTGGCCCGGGATTGGACGCAAGGGCGCGCGCATGCGCTTCACTCGCGCCATTTCAACGAAATCTATACGGCGGTTCTGCCGCCATCGACCGGCAGAATCGCACCATGGACGAAACTGGCGCGGTCGGTCGCCAGGAACACGATCGCCTCGGCAATCTCCTCAGGCGTGGCCGGGCGCCCGGCCGGCGCTTGCGCCGCGAGCTGTTGCAGGGCATCGCCCATTACCGCCGTGCCTTCGGTGCGGGTCGGTCCGGGACTCACTGCATTTACACGAACGCCCTTGGGTCCATATTCGGCCGCCCACGCTTTAGTCAGTAGTTTGATGGCGGCTTTGCTCGATCCATAGAGGCTGAAGCCCTCTGCGCCGTAATCGGCGACCATCGTTGAAATGTTGACGATTGCTCCTTTGCCTCGCTGCGCCATCAACGGGGCAAGCTCGGCGACGAGGAAATAGGGAGCCTTCACATTGAGCGCATAGACGTCGTCGAACGTCTCCTCGCTCATTTCATGCGTCGGGCCGAATGGAAACACGCCGGCATTATTGATCAGCACGTCGACATGGCCGTTTCCCAACTCGACGGCCTTTTTCGCGACCGCCCGGGCGCTCGCAGCATCGCGAAGGTCGGACGAGATGAAATCGGCCTTCCCGCCCGCCGCACGTATTTCGGCAATCGTCCTTTCACCGCGTTCCACATTGCGGCCCACGACCATGACATGTACGCCCGACTGCGCCAGTTTGTCGGCTGCCGCCCGGCCGATACCGCTCGTCGCTCCGGTGATAAGGGCTGTCGTCGTCATTGGCGCCTCCTTGTCTCGTTCTCTTCGGCCGCCGGCCTAATGTCCGGCTGCGGAAAAAAAGATGACCTCGAACGGGTGCGCGCAGTAGACGAGCGCTGCGTATCTGACTTATACGCCATGTGTATGAGTGACCGGCTCCGGGAATTGACCGCCTTCGTCCGCGCCGGCGAGACCGGCAGCTTCTCTCGCGTCGCGCGCGAACTGGGGGTGTCGCAGCCTTCGATATCGCGGATGGTGGCAGACCTCGAGGCGCGGCTGGGCGTGAAGCTTCTGTTGCGCACCACACGGCACGTCACGCCGACCGACGCCGGCCGGGTTTTTCTCGAACGGGCGCGGCAAATCCTCGGCGATCTCGACGACGCCGAAAATGCAGCGCGCGGCGTGGACGGCCTGCGCGGCACATTGCGGGTGGCGTTGTCGGGGGCATTCGGAACCCGCGAAGTGATCCCCCGCCTGCCTGGCTTCGCGGCGCAGCATCCGAAACTAGGCATCGAGCTCTTGATGTCCGACCGGACCGAGGACCTGATCGCCGAAGGGGCTGATATGGCCTTGCGGTTAGGCCCTCTGCCCGATTCCGGATTCGGCGCACGGTTACTGGGTAAGGCTCCGCGCCTCGTCGTTGCCTCGCCTGGATACATTGCGCGCAAGGGAACGCCGCAAACGCCGGCCGATCTCGCCAGGCACGACTGCATTCTCGGCCCGGGTCTCTCCGGGCGGACCGGCTGGAGTTTCACGCGCTCGGGGAAAGCAGCATCCGTAACCGTGGAAGGGTCGATCAAGGTCACCTCAGCCGACGGCGTTATTGCCTGCGCCAAAGCAGGGCTCGGAATAGCCGTCGCCTCGCGATGGATGTGCCAGGCCGAACTCGAGGCAGGCGAGGTCGTCGCGATCCTTTCCGATTATCAACTTGACGGGGTCGAGCTGCACGCTGTCTACCCGGGCGGTCGTCGCCCGTCTCTCAAGGTACGAACCTTTTCCGATTATTTTGCGGCTCAGCTCATGCACAAAAATGAAGGCGGCTGAGGCGTCTACAGGAAGCCGAAGCTGTCTTGTCTTCAAACGTTGGCGGCGCGGATGATGCCGCTGCCGTCCTCATTGCCTGCCGGATGAAATCGCGATGACAATTGGATGGTCGCTTAGAGCAAGCTCGAACGAACTGACGTTGGTCGGTGTTCGGACAGGCTCAATTCCAATTGTTGGATCGTAGATCCTCACCGACGCGGGCGTGACGCCAAGTTGGACCGTCACGCGGTCTTGTCCCCTCAAGCGTTCACCCCATACGATCAGCTGGAACGTGGTCTCGCTGCGCTGTAACAGCAGCTCATGAACGGTTTCGGGTTGGTTCACGATCGCGAAATCGAGGTGGCCGGGTTTGGCGAGGGTACCGTCGTCCGCCAGAATGGTTGTGAAATTGTGAAGGTAGATCGCGGCCTTACGGGGCGAATAGTCGGCCCGGAAGAAACCGAATGATTGGTTGCCATCTTCGTCGGTACGGTCCCGCAACAGATAAACCGATGTGTAGGCGTAGCCGCGCTTGAACTGCGCGAGGTAGAAGTTCATCAGGTTTAAGCCGTGTATCTCTTCCGTGACCGGTCCTTCGATATTGGCACCGCTCTCTGTCGTGACACGCGGCAGCGTATCGAGCTGCTCTTGGGTGTAGCCCCGAAACCGTCTCGCCCACGTGACGCCGAAGTTGCCAAACAGGCCGTCCACTTTGGATGCTGCGGTTGGATCGGCAGCGTGCCACGTCTTGTTGTCCGCCAGATACGGCGAATGCGGATGATAGATATAGTTGTGCACGTTGGCGTAGTCGGCGTACTTCGTACCGTCGGGCATCAGGGTTTGGGCGCCGGGCGGGATCGTAAGAAACTGAAGGCCTGCGTTATCCCGCTGCGCGCCCGGTTCAGAGATCGACCAGACGGGATATTTGGCCAGCACCGGGTCCCGCTTGACGGCCTGGTACAGGTCGCGCTGAAGCTTTGCAACGGCCATCCACGAAGGCTCCCTACCGCCGCCTTTCTCACCCTGATAGGTGACGCCCCAGTTGTTCGGCTCGTTGTTGCCCTCGAACGCGAGTAGCGCGCCGGCTTCAGCGAGCACCTTGCCTGTTTCCAGCAGCTTTTTCACATCGCTCCCACCACTGACCAATCCCCAGCCAAACCGCACGCCGGTTTCGCGATGTAGATCAAGAAAGGTCTGGATGGTTGTGGGGCCGTCGTCACTTAGCCCTTCTATTCCTGCCCTCACCCATCGAAAGCGGCAATAGCGGAGCATCTCGATCGTTCTAGCCAACGGCTGGCCTCGATCGGGGAATGTGGTAACGACGCCAATGCTGTTGAGAAAATCGTTCGTCGCAACGGCCACCCTGGGTGCTGCAAGCGAATGACGAGGCCATATGGGCAGCACCAGAGCCAGCGCAAAGCAGGCGCTTACCACGGAGCGAATCGAGGCGGTCATCGACCGGCGAGATTTCATATAGTCCTACGCTTATCATATACTCGCCTGCAGCGCATCCAGTCACATAGCAGTGCCAGTTTGATGCTCGCCGGCGCGCTCGCGCAGGCCGATACCTCCATGCGCTGTGCGCCAACGCCAGCAGCGTTATTCATATGATTGTCGATCAGGCGGCCGACCTGGCCACCGATCTCGGGATTTGCCTCGACGCGCCTTTTCGACTTCCGATCGATCGCGGCAATCCACCGCCGGGGCGCCTGTCAGTGCAGCGTTCCGAGATACGCGACCAGGTCGGCGCGCTGGGCGTCGTCCTTCAGGCCGGCGTAGACCATCGATGTATCCGGCACCATCGCGCGGGGATTGGCGAGGTATTTGTCGAGGTTGGCGGCGTCCCAGGTGAGGTCGAGCTTCTTGTGGTCGGCGGTGTAATGGAAGTCTGGAACGCTGCCGGCCTTGCGGCCGACCACGCCGAACAGGGTCGGGCCGATGCGGTTCTGACCCGCCACCACGGTGTGGCAGATAGCGCATTGCGTCTTGAAAATCTTCTCGCCCGCGGCGGGATCGGCGGCAAGGGCGGCGGAGCCGGATCCGGCGAGCAGCAGGCCGGCAATCACGCTGCGCCTCATGCGACAGCTCCTCCGGTTTCCCTCGACTGCCCCTTCAATGATTCTTTGAGCCTTTTCAATTGTCATCATCACATTCGAACTCCTGATTGAGGACAGTCAGGCCGCCTTCGGCAACAAGCCGTGCGGATCGAGCACGAATTTGGCGGCGATGCCCTTGTCGAATTCGGCGTAGCCCTGCGGCGCATCCTCCAGGCTGATCGCTTTGGCATTGACGATTTTCGCGATCGGCAGGCGGTCGTTCAGCAGCGCCATCATGAGCTGCCGATTGTAGCGCAGGACGGGCGTCTGGCCGGTATGGAAGGAGTTCGACTTGGACCAGCCAAGGCCGAGGCGAAGACTGAGGTTGCCGGTCCTGGCGGCCTCGTCGTGCGCGCCGGGATCTTCGGTGACGTACAATCCCGGTATGCCGATGGCGCCAGCCGGCCGGATGATCTCCATCGCCTGGTTCAGCACGATCGCGGGCTGATCGCCGCCTCCACGGCCCTTGGCTTCGAAACCCACCGCGTCGACGACCGAATCTACCGTGGGTTCGCCGACGATCGCGGCCACCTGCTCGCCAAGGCGATCGTGTTTGGTGAGATCTATCGGGACGAAACCGACCTTTCTGGCGTGGCTTAGCCGCGCCTCGTTCATGTCGCCGATCATGATCACAGCCGCGCCCAGGAGCTGGGCGGAAGCGGCCGCCGCGAGGCCCACCGGACCGGCGCCAGCGACGTAGACCGTCGAACCCGGCTTGACGCCTGCCGTCAACGCGCCGTGGAAGCCGGTCGGCAGAATGTCCGTCAGCATGGTCAGGTCCATGATCTTGGACATGGCCTGGTTCTTGTCCGGGAACTTGATCAGGTTGAAATCGGCGTAGGGGACCATCACGTAGCGGGCCTGCCCGCCGATCCAGCCGCCCATGTCCACATAGCCATAGGCGCCGCCGGCGCGACCGGGATTGACCGTCAGGCACACGCCGGTATTCGTCTCCCGGCAGGCGCGGCATCGTCCACAGGCGACGTTGAACGGCACCGAGACGAGATCGCCCAACGCGACCATTTCCACATCCGAGCCCTTCTCTATCACCTCGCCCGTGATCTCGTGTCCGAGCACCATGCCTGCCGGGGCAGTTGTGCGGCCGCGGACCATGTGCTGATCGGATCCGCAGATATTGGTCGAAACGACCTTCAGGATCACGCCATGCTCGATCTTGCGGCCTCGCGGGTCCTCGAACTTCGGATCGGCGATGTCCTGGACCTGGACCTCTCCCGGCTTGGTATAGACGACGCCGCGATTTTTGCTCATGACAAACCTCTCTTGCAGATGGTCAGAAGAATTGAGCCGTTTCAGCGCGGCGCGAAGGCGTCCGGCAGAACCGGCACGTGATACTCGGCCAGAATCGCCGAGATGGCCGCGTGGTTTCTTTCAAGTGAGTCATTGAGGCGCTGCAGCAGCGCATTGTCGCCGCGGCGGACCCCCATCGAAATATAGAACGCCATCGGCAATTCCCTGCCGTCGCGCCAGGGCTGCACCGGCTCGATCGTCAACGGCGTCGAACTCTGTGCGGCGAAGTAACCGGCCATCGGGCCCCAAACGACGGCCACGTCGACATCGCCGTTTTCCACCGCATCGATGATCGCCGACGCCGGGTGCGGCTGACGGTAATCGCCATACAGCATGTAGCCGCGGACGTTCTGCACGATGCCGCGGCGGGCAAGGGCATGCGCCGGAGGCGTGTTCATCGCGTCCGCGCCCACCATCTGCACACCGACGATCAGCGTGCGAAGCTGCGGATCGTCGAACGAGGCGATGCGCAGCCCGCGATCGGCGCGTGTGACGAAGACATAGCTCGAGCGGTAGTATGACCGGGTGCTGGTCATCATCTCTGCGCCACTCACGACGCCGGACCAGATGTCGCAGATGTCCGCCTTCAGCGTGTGACTAACGTAGCCGCGCTGTTGCGCCCACCACGTATAGTCCACGGTGGAACCGAGATCCCGCGCGATCAGCTGTACGATCTCGTTCTCGAAACCCCGGCCGGCCCGGTCCGAGAACGGGAGATTGTTGGGATCGGCGCAGACGCGAAGCACGGCGGCATCCGCGGCAGCGGCGCCGATCATCATCGGCACCGCCGATACGACCAAGCAGAAACGCCGGCGCCAGTTCACGGCTTGACGCTCGTGCCGGGCGCCGCAGCTTGCGACGCCGAAGAGGCAGCGGACGCCGCCAGCGACTTCACGTATGCCGCCAGTTCCCAGATCTGCTGAGGTTGCAAGCTGTCCTGCCAGGACGGCATGCCGTTCGGACGGCCTTGCGCGATGGACGCATAGATCTGGTCTATCCGTCCGCCGTAGCGCCAATGGCCGGACATCAGTGCCGGCCCCATGCCGCCGCCGCCGTTGAAATGGCAGCCCGTGCAGTTCATTTGGCCGAATAGCTCCTTCCCGGCCGCGATGGCGAACTGGTTTCCGTCGAACCGCGCTCCGATCGGATCCTGCGGGGGCGGAGTGCCGCCGTTGGGGAAAAGGCCAGAGACGGAAACCTCGTTGGGTCCGTGTTGTGCAGCCGGGACAGTGTCTTGCGCCGATGCGTTATTGGCGGAGAGGGCAAGCAATGTGAGAAGAGCGATCGGCAGGAGTTGTGTCGCAGCCGTGCATCGCTCAGGATTTTGGGAGAGCGAAGACATAGAGTGTCCCTCCGGGTGCGGTTTTCGTCTTGAGATCCGCCATGACGCCGTTCATGCCAAGCGCACCGGTGGGATCCCGCGGATCAAGATCGCCGGACACGATGGCGCCTGCCCAGCCGCCGACTCCCGACAGGATGGCGACGTATTCGTGCCCGTCCGGACCACGATAGGCTACGGGCTGGCCGATGATCCCGGAGCCCGTCTTGAACTGCCATTTCAGTTCGCCCGTCTTGGCGTCGACGGCTTTGAACCAGCCATCCATGGTCCCGTAGAAAACCAGTCCGCCGGCCGTGGCCATCGTGCCGCTCCACAGCGGCAGATCCTCCTTGATGGTCCAGACCGCCTTGCCCTCTACCGGATCCCAGGCGGTGAACTCGCCGCGATTGCCACCGGGACCAGCCTTGGTGATAACCTCCGCACCGACGAACGGCGTGCCGGAGATGAAGCTGACGGGTGTGCTCTTCCAATCCATGCACATGTTCTCATGAGGGATGTACATAAGACCGGTCGACGGCGAAAAGGCCGACGGATTCCAGTCCTTGAGGCCGGACGCCGTCGGGCAGATATCGTGTACGACAGTGCCGACCTTCGTGAGCTTGTCCGGGTTCATGACGGGCCGCCCGGTCTTGAGATCGATGCGGAGAACGGAATTGACGTTGCCGTAGGGCTTGGCCGAGACGATCTCGCCGGTCTCGCGGTCCACCACGTAGAGATGACCGTTGCGGTCGGGATGCAGCAGCACCTTGCGCGGGTTGCCGTCCACCGTCATGTCGACCAGGATCTGCTCGTTGATCCCGTCGTAATCGTGCTCGTCATGCGGGTTATACTGCAACGCCCATTTGGCGGCCCCGGTATCGGGATTGCGCGCGAACAGCGTCGTGGTCCATTTGTTGTCGCCAGGACGCTGCTCCTGATTCCAGGGGCCAGGATTGCCGGTACCGTAATAGATCAAGTTCAGCTCGGGATCGTAAGCGATCCATCCCCACATCGTTCCTCCCCCAGTGTTCCAGGCGTCGGTCGGCCAGGTCTTGACGCCGAGGTCCGTGCCGTTGTCCGAAGGGTAGAACGAGCGGAATCCGGGGCCGATCAGCACGTCCTTGTCCGGCCCCGTGGCGTAGGCCCGCCACAGAATCTTGCCGGTGGTGACATCGAGCGCCGCCAACCAGCCGCGCACGCCGAGCTCGCCACCGGAGTCGCCGACCAGCACCTTTCCCTTCACCACCAGCGGCGCCATGGTGATCGTTTCGCCGGTGTTGATGTCGCCCAGTTTGGTCTTCCAGAGCACCTTGCCGGTCTCTGCGTCGAGCGCGATCGTGTTGTCGTCGAGGGTGTTGAAGAACAGCTTACCATCCGAATAGGTTGCGCCACGGTTGACGACGTCACAGCACGCCACACCCTGCGACGCCGCGGCCGGGTGCGGCTGATAGGACCATTTGATCGGCGCGCCGGGCTTGCTGAGATCGAGCGCAAAGACAATGTTCGGATATGGCGTTACAATGAACATGGTGTTGTTCGCCACGATCGGCGCCGCTTCCTGCCCGTGGTCGACGCCGGTTGAGAAAGCAAAAGCGACCTGGAGATTGCGCACATTCGCGCCATTGATTTCATCCAATGCGGAATATCGCGTGGCTGCATAGTTTTTCCCCGGCATTATCCATTGACCGTCATCGGACGGCGCCGCGGAGGCTGGCGCGGTTGGCATCTGTGCCGCGGCCAATGCCGGGTAAAGCAGGAGCGACGCGCCTGTGAGGAGCAGCCGAAGCCATCTGGATGGCCAAACAGAGTCCGTCAGATGCTCCATTTGGTGTCGACGAATGGATTGCGATATCGGGAGTGTCATCATTCGAAAACTCCGCCTGCGTCCGGTTTGCCAGTTTCCCCCGGAGATGCTCGCCCGCCCGTGACACTAGGACCAGGCTGCGGCCGCTGCCTCGGCCACCGCCTGGTCCTGCTTGCCGCTGCCGCCGCTGACGCCGACAGCGCCCACGACCTGGCCGTTCATCTTGATCGGGATGCCACCCGCGAAGATCATCACCCGGTCGTGGTTCGATACGTGGATGCCGAAGAACTGCCCGCCCGGCTGGCTGTTTTGGCCAAGCTCCAGCGTCGAGATATCGAAGGCCCTCGCGGTGAAGGCCTTGTTGATGGCGATGTCGATGCTGCCAAGCCACGCCCCGTCCATGCGCATGAAAGCCGTAAGGTTGGCACCGACATCGACGACCGCGATATTCATCGGCTGTCGGATTTCCTTCGCCTTCGCGATCCCCGCTTCAATGATCCTTTGGGCCTTTTCCATGGTCATCATGACGATTGAACTCCTGATCGACGGCAGTCAGGCCGCCTTCGCCAACAACCCGTACGGGTCCGGGACGAGTTTGGCGGCGATGCCCTTGTGGAATTGGGCGTAGCCCGTCTGAGCATCCTCAGGATTGATCGCTTTGGCATTGACGATCGTCAGGATCGGCAGGCGGTCGTTAGTAGAGTTCTTCAGTAGATTTCGTCGTCGTCGGGGTGGTTGGCCGGCGGGGCACATACCTGCTTCCGGCAGTTGGGGATATCGCGGTTGTGCTCAATCTTCTGGCCAGGGATCGTAGACATTCGGCCACCTGCAATTGGCACTTCCGGATCGGCAACAAGTTTAAAATGTTTGAGATTGAGCTCAATGATACGTTGGTAAAATCCGGTAACGATCAGGATTCATCTCGTCATACATAGGTATGAGCCCACTATAGAAAGGGATCAGAGAACGATACGGAAGTTTGCGGTGGTTCCCTTCCTCGTCCCATCCTTGTGGACGTCGACGGGCAGAACTGAGGCTACACGATGCTCCGCCGACCAAGGCCGCCGGCAACGCCGGGATCCATGAAGTATCGATAAAAGAGGTTTCGAACTGTCCGCGTTGCGAACATCGGCTTGTTGCGCGCGCGGATTAACAGGACGCCAAGGCATGTTGGACAACCTACTCAAAGGTTTGTGCAGCAGATAATTTCGCCTTGGACCGCAGTACAGCGAAAGGTCGCCTCAGGGTCATTCGCGTCGGTTTGCCGGTCCGACGATGACTTCCGGTTTGCCCTCGTGAACGGAAATCCTCAGAGCCGGCCGGCATGTCCTAAACGTGCCAGAAGCGGACGTCCCGCATTTGATAAAAAGCAAAAACGGCGAGCGGTTCTTAGCGCTCGCCGGCTACTTGATGCCACCACGACAACGCGGTGGCGCCTATGAACATTCGTCCGCCGGACGTGTGGCGGGTTTTTCATATCCAACAGCGGCACCGGGTTCTCCGGGCGTTGAAGGTCGGTGTGCTCGCCACCGTCACGGCGGCGACCGATGTCAACGGACCGAGCCAGATGCTGCTGGGCATGCTCATGGCTCATTTCCTCCTTGTTGACTGCCCGAGTCGGGCCGGCAGCCTGCGCCCCATTGCACCGGTTGCGCGCTAAGGCGAAGTTGCGGCCGGCTTTCGCGCGCGCGCCGGTCTCTAGCTGCTCAACTAGATGGTCGTCCTTCTCAGAATGGTCGTCCTTGGTAGAGCGCCGGCTTAAAACTGCGCGCAGTCCAGCAGGGCGAAGAGCGCATAAAGATGCCCCGCAGAAATGCGACGCTAGCCCTTAGGGCCTGTAGGTACCGGAGTCGCTGCCGCCAACCAAGCCGCCTCTGTCATTCGGGTTGCCTGCACCATACCGACCGGAGCTCGTCGACCCCCTATACGTCCGGCCGGAACCCATGCCGACCGTACCGTGGTAGCCGTGGTGGTAGCCGTGGTGGTACGTCCTATGATGACTTGTGTATGCAAGTGCAAACGTGCTTGAGAGCGCCAACACAGAGGCCAATGCTATTGTCGTAAGCTTCATGGTCGTCCTCCCTGGTTTGAGCGAACCCGACATAACCCGCCATGATTGTTTTTGTTCCAAAACAGAAACCCGCCGAAGCTGACAGCCTGTTGTCGGCCCAAGCCACATCGGTGCATCAAGAATAACTTCGGGCTAAAAAGGAGTAACCCTGCTTCCTCGGCAAGTCCGGTTCTACCCTCAGGAGCAGACGTCGTCAGTCCACCGGGCATGTCCAAAAGGTGCCTTGAAGAGACATTCGGCGCCAAAATGGACCCAGGCCGACCGTAGCGGCCGGGCAAGTTGTGGTTTAAACTGGCGCCGGGTTGAACGGACGGAGGGCTGCCTTCGAATGTCCAAAACTCAGGTTACGGCGGGGCTGATCGTTTGTGCCGTTCTTGGCCTTGGTTCGACATTTGCTCACGCCGGTCCCTGCACCGCTGACATCGCGCAATTCGAAACTGCCATTCGCCAATCGGCAGGCGATCCAATGGCGGGACTAACGGCGCCTCAGTCGGTATCGGCGCAACTTAACCACCAGCCAACGGTCACGTCCGTGAAGCGCGAAAGGCAGCGTCTGAAATCGCAATTTGCTGCGACCATGGCACGCGCCAAGCGGCTTGACGCCCAAGGTGACCGGGCCGGCTGTACCGGCGCCCTTAATGCAGCGAAACGAATGTACATTCTGTGATTCAGCCGATGTTCCCGAAGATTTCCGCTGGAATTGAGCGGCGGCTTCACTCTTGTTTTCTCTGGTGCCCGTCACGCCCTTAATACAACGCCGGAATCTGCCCGACCTTGATCGGCCCGAGAAATACCGTGCCGTCGACAAAGCGCAGCGGAAAAGCCCGCGCCTTTTTGCCTTCGAGCACCGCTTCCTTACCGAGTGCGTTGATGCCGGCGGCGGCGGCGACATTGGCGTTCTGCTTGACCGCCTTGCCGAGACCGGGGATCGCCCGGTCCAGCGCGCCGAACAGGTTGTTGACGTCTTGGGTCTTGACGCCGGGCGCGACGCGATCGAGCGTTGCCTGCGGCACGCCCTCGTCCAGCATTTTTTCAATGCCGAGCGCCGGAATCACCTTCTCGATCCCGGCAACCGTCATCTGCAATTCGCCGTCGAGGCGGCCGTTGGCGCTGAGGCCGAGGGTGCCGGCGGCCACCGCGATCAGATCGCCCTGTTGAATCCGCGACTGCACGATCTCGACATGGCCACCGGCGGCCTGGAGTTCGCGAAACCGCTGCGGCCACGGCTTCGGCGTGAAATCCTTCAGGCCCGTGAGCATGGTCCGCACGTCGGCGTCGAACGGCTGCGCCAGCAGCGGGTGCACCTCCTGCAGGCTGCCGCCTTCGATCCTCAGCACGGTTTCGATCACGGGATGATCAAGCGGCGAACCCTCGGCCAGGCGGCCATGCAGCTCGATATGTTTGGCGCGCGCCAGCGGCGCCTGCAACGAACCATTGAAGCGGTCGACCTCGGCGTCGTCGAACACGATGGAGGCCCGCTGCGGGACCGCCGGCAGTCCCACCACGCTGCTGCGGGCCTTGCTCCAGTTCACCACCACCGACGGCTGCTGGCCGCGATCGGAGATCGTCGCCGGTGCGGTAAATTCCGCGATCAGCAAGCTCGGATCGTAGACCTGCGCCACGACAAGGATTTCGCCAAGCTTTGCCGTGATCGGGGGTGCCTGGGTCGCGGCCTGCTCCGCGGTCTGCGACTGCAGCGACACGCTGGCGCCGTCGCAGCGGACTTCGAGGCGGAACGGGTAGCCGCCGACCGAGCGGTTGGCGCAATCATAGACCCGTCCGGATTTCGCCTCCTGGGCGCGCCAGGCATCGGCTTTGGCATCGACCTGGGAGGCGGCATAGAACCAGAACCCGCTCCACGCCACGGCGGCGACAAGGACCAGGACGGGCATGATGAAAAGGCGCCAAAGCGGGCGCCGGCGCGGCGCAATGGTAATATCGGACATATGGCGAGCCTTTGACCGAGGATTTTGTCAATAAAGCGATGCGCGGGGCCACAATGAGGTTAACGCATTTTCAGACCTTATGAAATTCTGCTAAAGCGCTGGCAAGCGCAATGGATCCCGGTTGGTGTGAAGAAAACGCGTCAAAACAACAATCCGGAGCTTCGGTACTGATGCAATCAGAACCGAAGCTCGGGCACGTGCAGGCGATGCCAGCCAAAATCCTGTCCGAAGCGGAATCGTCCAAAGACGACCTGTGGGTGTTCGGCTATGGCTCGCTGATGTGGCGGCCGGGCTTCGAATTCATCGAGCAGGTCCCGGCGCGGCTAATCGGCGAGCATCGCGCGCTCTGCGTCTATTCCTTCGTGCACCGGGGAACGCCGGAAAAGCCTGGCCTCGTGCTCGGCCTCGACCGCGGCGGCGCCTGCCGCGGCATCGCGTTTCGGGTCGCGGCGAAACACCGTGCCTCAACGGTGGCTTACCTGCGCGCGCGCGAGCAGGTCACCTCGGTCTATCGCGAGGTGATGCGGTCGGTGTGGCTGGAGAACGAGCCGCGGCAGCGCGTCAGCGCGCTGGCCTACGTGGTCGATCGCGGTCACGTGCAATATGCCGGCCGGCTGTCATTGCCAGAGCAGTTGCGTCACGTGCAGCAGGGACACGGGCAATCAGGCGCGAACCGCGAATACGTTCTGTCCACGGTGAAAGCGATCGAGGCGGAAGGCTTTCGCGATGCGCCATTGCACCGGCTCGCCTCGATGCTGCGCGACGACACGCCGCTGCATCATCGGTGATTTCACCCTCCCCTGGAGGGGGAGGGTCGATTCGCCGAACCGGGCACGCGGCCGAACAATTGCGCCTGCTCCCGGCGTCCGGCCTCGACCAGCCGGTTGGTGGCTTCCTCGATCGCGACCGTGATCCGCGCGATGAAATCCTTGCGGGTGAGGCCTGGCGGCAGCGGATCGAGGAATTCGACCACCAGCGTGCCGGGATAGCGCATGAAGGTCCGGCGCGGCCAGAACAGCCCGGAATTCAGCGCGACAGGAATGCAGGGCACGCCGCTGCTGGCGTAGATCTGTCCCACGCCGGTCATGTAGTTCGGCGGCGCGCCGACAGGGGTCCGGGTGCCCTCGGGAAAAATGATCAGCTGCCGGCCGCTGCGAATTTCCTTTGGCGCACGCCGCGCCATCTCCATCAGGGATCGTATGCCACCGTCGCGATCGACGCCGATCATCTTCGACTTCATCAGATACCAGCCGAAGAACGGGATCCAGGCCAGTTCGCGCTTGTAGATGAACAGCGGCGCATCGAAGAACTGCAGCAGCGCGAATGTTTCCCACATCGACTGATGTTTCGATGCGGCGATCAGCGGGCCCCTCGGGATTTTCTCGAGCCCGCGATAATCCACCTTGGTGTTGCAGATCACGCGCAGCAGCCAGATGCTGCTGCGCGCCCAGGCCTTGGCGACGACCATGAAAACCCGCGGCGGCATCAGAAAGGTGGGAATGGCAACCAGAATCCAGAACACCAGCAGCGCGTAAAACAGCACGTTGTAGACCAGCGAACGCAAGAAAATCAAAACCATCGAAAACCCGATCAGTTGGCTAAGGCGGTCGCCGGCTTGTGCGGCGGCAGCGATCCGGCCGGCTGCTCCGCGAGATCCGGCATCAGATCGAGACCGAGATCGGCCAGCCGCACCCGCACCTCGGCGGCGACGTATTTGACATATTCCGACAGCAACAGCCGTACCGTCGCGCCACTGGTCCACCACGGTTCGTCGCGCCATTTGTCGCCGACGACAGCGAATGGAATGAGCGCAATATCGGGCATCGCGTGCGACAATTCGACGATGGCCCGCGGCATGTGGTAATTCGATGTCACCACGATCAGCGACTTGAAGCCGCGCTCGTGTGCCCAGCGCCGTGTCTCCGCCGCATTGCTGCGGGTATTGACGGCCGAGCGGTCGAGATCGACGCAGCAGCCCAGCAGCGACTGATTGTCCGGCAGCGAACGGGAAATATCGCTTGCCGCGTTGGTCGGATGGACCCCCGAGATCAACAGCCGTTTGCCGTAGCCGTCGGCCAGCAATTCCATCGCGTCGGAAACGCGCGACGAACCGCCGGTCAATACCACGATGCCGTCGGCAGTGTGGGCGGGCCTGGTTTCCGCGCCGCGCAGCTGCGAGATGAATCCGACAAAGCCGATCGAGACCGCGACGAACACGACCGCCAGCACCGCTACGATCATTGCGCGCAAAAAACCCCGTGGCGCGGCGACCGGCGCGTCAGGCGGTTTATCGTCGGGCTGCAGGCTCATGCGATCTTGGCGATCCTCCCCTCACAACTCTAGAAGCTTTTCAGACGAAGTGGAGTCCGGCCGGCGCGGTATTCGTGACGGTCCGCGTCAATCGATGTCGTCCAGCGTGGCAAACAGCGTCCGCCGCGACGCCCAGGCGGTGATCGCCGCGATCACCAGGGCCTGCGCCGCCAGCGCCAGATAGCCCGACGGGCGCAGCGAAAACGTTCCCAGCAGGGCCGCGAACTGGTCTCCGACCGCGGTTCCCGAAAACCAGCCGGCGATCGATTCCGAGAACCCGAACAATAGCATCGCAACCCCGCCGCCGATCACGCCGCCCTGCAGCCCGAGCCGCAGAAAGTGCCGGAAAAACCGGTTGGCGATATAGCGGTCGCCGGCTCCGACGAAGTGCAGAACTTCGACGATCGGCCGGTTGGCCGCCATCGCGCCGCGGGTTGCGAACGAGACCGAAATGATGGTGGCGATGATCACCAGTGCGAGGATACCGATGCCGGCCAGGACGGTGGCGCCGGTCATCGACCGCATCCGCTCGATCCAGGCGCGGTGATCGTCGACGCTGGCCGACGGCGACGCCTGGATGACACGGCGGCGCAGCGCCGCCAGATCGAGCGGGGTTCCCGGCTGGACCCGCGCCACGATGACGCGCGGCACCGGCAGGTCGTCAAGGGAAAGTCCGCTGCCGAGCCACGGCTCCAGCAGCTTGGCGGACTCCTCCTTGGTGAAAGGCCTGATCTCGACGATACCGGACTGCGCGCGCATCGCGTCGGCGACCGCCGCGGCATCGCGGTCGAGATCGCGCCCGGCCACCGGGCGCACCTGAATGGTGATTTCGCTCGCCACCTCCGACTGCCACTCCGCCGCCGACGCGCTCACCAGCAGCACCGCGCCTGTCGTGATCGACGCCAGGAAGGTCATGATGGCGACCACGGCGACCAGCGCGCGGCCGGCGATCGATGCGCGCGGCACGATCGGCGACAGATTGCGCGCGCGCGCCGGTACCTGCGGGCGCTCGTGCCCGAGATCCACCAGCGGGCCGTGTTCCTCGATCCTACTCATAGATATGCAACCGTCCCTGGTGCAGCACCAGCCGCCGCGCCTCGTACTGATCCATCAGGGTGATGTCGTGGGTCGCGATGATGACCGCGGTGCCGGATTTGTTCAGTTCGATGAATAGCCGCAACAACCGCCGTCCCAGCGTCGGATCGACGTTGCCGGTCGGCTCGTCCGCCAGCAACAGTTGCGGCCGCGAAATCACGGCGCGTGCGATCGCCGCGCGCTGCTTCTCGCCGCCGGACAGGACCGGCGGCAGCGCATCCATCCGCTCGCCGAGACCGACCCATTTCAGGAGATCGATGACCTCCTTGCGGTAGCTCGATTCCTCACGGCCTATCACCCGGAACGGCAGCGCCACGTTTTCGTAGGTGGTCATGTGATCGAGCAGTCGAAAGTCCTGCAGCACGATGCCGATCCGCTTGCGCAGATCGGCGACCTCATCCTTGCCGAGCAGCGAGATGTCCTGGCCGAACAGATTGACGAGGCCGCGGGTCGGCCGCAGCGACAGAAACAACAGCCGCAGCAGCGAGGTCTTGCCGGCGCCGGACGGGCCGGTGAGGAACTGGAACGAGTGCGCGGGTATCAGGAAATTGAGGTCGCGCAGAATCTCCGGGCCGAGCCCGTAACGCAATCCGACATTTTCGAACCGAACCAAGCTCAGCTCCGTTCGATGTGGCGCGCGACCGGAAACCTGAAACCGAAGGCCCGCAAGCTCACGGGCTCGCAGGGGCTGCGAACCGAACAAAACGGTTGTGCTTCGGTTATGGTTTCCGATTCGTTAACGGTCGCCTTGTAGCATCCCGGCAAAGTCATAGTGGAGATCGGCTCCATGCACATCATTTGCCCGCATTGTACAACGTCCTACGCCATTGATCTTGCGACTTTGGGCGTCGCCGGCCGTACCGTGCGCTGTTCCCGTTGCAAGGAAGTCTGGCTGGCGCGGCCGGAGGATGCGACCGAGGTGGCAGCGCCGATACCGGCGATGGCGGCAGCCGACGACCAGGCCGGAAATACCGACGCCGCGGCGGAATGGGACGCGCTCGCGCGCGAAGACGACGCCCAGGACCAGCAAACCCCGGTCGTCGACAGCCCCTCGATATCAAGCGAATGGCCGGCTGAGGACGAAGGTTCGCCGCAGGCTGCTGAAGCCGACTGGGCGTCGGCAGCCCGTCATGACGGGCCGGACGCGGAAGCCGCGCCTGCGCGACGCCTGTCTTGGTTCCGGAAGTTGCCGAGACCGCCGGCGTTTGTTCGCGCGCCGGGCAAATCATTCGTCAGCCTCCCCACGGTCTGCGCCGCCATGGGCGCGCTGGTGCTGGCGCTAATCATCTGGCGCACCGACGTCGTGCGGCTGCTGCCGCAGACCGCCACGTTCTACCGAATGATCGGTCTGGAGGTTAATCTGCGCGGGCTGATGTTCAAGGACGTCAAGATCACCTCGGAGACCGTCGAAGGCAAACCGGTGCTGGTGATCGAGGGCGTGATCACGGGCCAATCCAATAAACCGGTCGAGTTGCCGCGGCTGCGTTTCAGCGTCCGCGATGCGCAGGGTACGGAAATCTATGCCTGGAACGCGGTGCTGGAGCAGTCCGTGCTGAAGCCGGGCGAAAAAGCCTGGTTCAAGTCGCGGCTGGCATCGCCGCCCCCGGAAGGGCGCAATATCGATGTACGCTTCTTCAGCAAGCGGGACATCGCCGGCGGAAGTGCATGAGCAGGACCGCTGGGTCCGGCTCGTCACGGATGGGGGCTCGATGCCGCGCGTGCTGATCGCCGACGATGAAGACTCCATGCGCACGCTGGTGGCACGCGCCATCGCCATGGACGGTCACGCCACCGTCACCGCCGAAGACGGCGCCGAGGCGCTGGAGATCCTGAGCCGCGAAAACGGCGCGTTCGATCTGCTGCTCACCGATATCCAGATGCCGGTGATGGACGGGATCGCGCTGGCGCTGGCGGCGGCGCGCGATTTTCCCGACCTGACCATTTTACTGATGACGGGCTTTGCCGCCCAACGCGAGCGCGCCTCGGGCCTCGACGCCATCGTCCACGATGTCGTCACCAAACCGTTTTCGGTGGCCGATATCCGCACCGCGGTGGCGGATGCGCTGGCGTCGAGGAAGACGGGTTAGTCGAGAGACAACTTGCCGCTCGATTCGTCATTGCCGGGCTTGACCCGGCAATCCGTCTTCTTCGAACGATTCTTGCGCAGATGATGGATGCGCGGGTCAAGCCCGCCTATGACAATCCTGGCTGTGGCGATGCCGGGACGCGTGAAGCGGCGTTCCTAATAATCCTTCAGCAGCCGCTCGAGGTAATCGAGTTCAATCTGCGGGCGCTGCGGATCGGCAAGACGGCGGCGGAGTTCTTCCAGAATCCGGCGCACCCGCTGCACATCGATTTCGCCGGGAATCTTCACTAGATCGTCGCCATATTCATGTCCGCGCAGCGGCCGTCCCAAGGGATCACTGCCATTGGCGCCGCTCTGCTGCCGGCCCGCGCGATTACCCGGTCCGTCGCTCTGTCCCTCGCCATCGCCCTGCTGCATGGCCTGGGCGAGGCTCTGGGCACCCTTGCGCAGCGCGTCCAGCGCCTTGCCTTGCGAATCCACGGCGGCGTCGGCGTTGCCCTCGCCGAGCCTGCCGCTGGCGTCGCCCATCGCGCTGTCGGCTTCGCCGAGGCCATCCTGGCCGTCGGCCTGCTGATCGCCGTCCTGACCCTGCTGGCCTTGCTCACCCTGCTGACCCTGGTCGCCCCGCTGCCCCTTCTCGCCGCGCTGGCCCTGTTGTCCCAGGCCGCGTTTGGCAAGTTCCTGCTGCAATTTCTTGAGCCGGTCGCGCAGGCCCTGCTGATCCTGTTGCAGATCGCCCATGCTCTGGTCGCCCTGCTTGCCGCGCGCCCGGTCGCGCCGCGAATCCTGGCCCTGCTTGAAGGTCTTGTCGCGCAATTGCTGCTGTTTCCGGATCATGTCGCCGAGTTCGTTCAGCGCCTGCTCCATGTCCTGGTCGCCGGACTGGCCGGGCTGCGCCATTTGCAGGTTTTCCAGCATCTCCTGCAGCTGCTCGAGCAATTGCTTGGCGGCGTCCTTGTCGCCGGAGCGCGACAGCCGCTCCATGCGCTCGATCATGTTGTTGAGGTCCTGCTGGCGCATCACCCGCGTATTGGGATCGAGCGGCCGCGCCAAGGCTTGCGGGTTGTTGCGCATCTGCTCGGCGAGCTGGCGCATGAAATTATCCAGCGCCGCGCGCAGATTGTCGGTGAGCTTCTTGATCTCCTCGTCGCTGGCGCCGCGTTCCAGAGCCTGCTTGAGCGCGTCCTGCGCGGCGCGCAGCGCCTTGTCGACATCGGTGATGTCGCCATCCTCGATGGTGACGGCGAGCGCCCACAGGCTGGCGACGACCTCACGCATGGCGTCGTCGGTGCGGGCGGCTTCGAGCTCCCTGGTGACGCTGTAGAGGCCGAGATACTGGCCGGCCTCGGGCGTGAACAATTCCGGTGCGATCATCAGCGCGTTCAGCGCCGCGTCCACCTGCGCGTTCTGATTGGCGTCGAGCGCCAGGATGCGGCGCTGCTCGATCAGCGCCCGCGCCAGCGGCTTGGTGAACAGCCGTTCCGGCAGCCGCATGTTGAACGGCTCGCTCTTGCCCTCGTTGCCGGCCTCGTCCTTGGCCGTCAGGGTCAGCGTGACGTCGGCGCCAGCGTAGGGATCCTCGCTGAGATCCTTGACGGTCTGGCCGACGCCATTGCGGGTCCGCGCATTCGGAAGCACCAGCGGAAACTGCGGCGCGTCGAACAGCGGCCGCGGCGCCGCGGCAGGCTTCGGCGCGTCGCCGGGGCGGACGGCGAAATGCGCCTGCGCTTCGGTAACGCCGTAGTCATCCTCGATCTTGTAGGACATCTGCAGCGAGCCGCGGGCCTGGCGCTCCGGATCCTTCGCAAGCGAGATAACGGGGGCACGGTCGGGAATGGCGCTGAACTTCCACAGCGGCTGACCGGAGGGGGCGCGGACATGCAGCGTGCCGTCGCCCTGAATCGTGAAATGCCGTTCGTTGGTGCCCTTGGGCGCCTGCTCTGTGGGGGCGGCTTCGGTCACGCCGCCGCCGGCCAGCACATCGAGCGCGCCGCCGCTCGAGCGCACGATCAGCGTGCTGCCCGCCGGAACCGGCAATGGTCCTGCGGCTGGGATGGCGGCTTCCTTGTTGGCGGCCGACAGGATGATCGGAGGCTTGCCGGTGTAAACCGGCGGTGTCACCCAGGCATCGACCCTGATATTGGCCGGCGACAGCACCCCGTTCCAGTCGAACGCCGCCGCGGTGCGCATGGTGCGCTCGTCGCCTGCGGCGACATAGGTTGCCACCATCATCACCGCGACCAGCGCGCGCAACGCCCAGGGGTCGTGAATCGCAAGGCGCGGCGACGGCAGCCCGGCGCGGATGCGCTTGATCGACGCCAGGGTGCGCTCGCGCTGCGCCTGCCACAGCGCCACCGCAACCGGATCCTGAGTGACCAGCGTATCGGTAAGCGCGGTCGCCGGGCGATGGCGGATGCCGGTGCCACGGTCGAGCCGGCTGAGCGCCTCCTCGCGGCTCGGCCAGCGAAACCTGACCAGCGGAAACAACGCCCCCAGCCCCAAGGCCAGGAACAGTCCGAGCCCGATCGCGCGCCCAACAAATGGCAGCACCAGCCACAATCCGGCCCAGGACACCACCAGAAACAGTCCGCCGACGCTCAGCAGCCGCGCCAGATGCGGCCAGCTTCGTTCCCATGCGATCGCGTATTTTGCCCGCTGCAGGGCTTGGCCCAGCCGCAATCGAGCAACCGCGTCGGGGTCGCGTGCTGGCTCGGACGGGTCGGGGGTGGCGCCGCTCAATAAACTCTCCAGATTGCCCGAACAGCACATTAGCACAACGGCGGGAGTGAGGCACCCTTTCGGCTGCGGTAACCCACACCCCTCGGCACGCATAACACGAAGGCGTGACTGCGCCGCCGCTACCTCGTAACGTCGGGCGTCGAACCATCAAAGCAAGCCCCAAGGAAAAGCCATGGACCAGAAAACGCACGACAAGGGACTGGAAATTCGAAAAGCGGTACTGGGAGAAGCCTATGTCTCCAATGCCCTGAAGAATGCCGACGATTTCAACAAGCCGTTCCAGGAACTGGTCACCGAATATTGCTGGGGCGCGGTGTGGGGCCGCGAGGAGTTGCCGCGCAAGACCCGCAGCATGCTCAATCTGGCGATGATTTCGATCCTGAACCGGCCACACGAATTGCGGGTCCACATCAAGGGCGCGCTGGTCAACGGTGTCACCAAGGACGAGATTCGCGAAATCTTCATGCAGGTGGCGATCTATGCCGGCGTGCCCGCCGGCGTCGACAGCTTTCGCATCGCGCGCGAAGTGTTCGCCGAGATCGACAAGGGCTGAGTGCCTCGACCCTCATGGTGAGGAGGCGCTCCCCCGGCAGCGCACTTGCGCTGTCCGGTGCGCCGTCTCGAACCATGAAGCCCCGCACAACATCCTTCGAGACGGCCGCGATGCGGCCTCCTCAGGATGAGGACCGTTTCCAGATATTTGCGCAGGACAGATCACCATGGACATCGGATTTATCGGCCTCGGGAAGATGGGCTTTCCCATGGCCCGCCGCCTGGTCGAGGGCGGACATCAGCTCGTCGTGTTCGACCAGCGCCAGGAGGCCGTCGACAAACTGGTGGCGCTGGGCGCGCAGGCCGCTTCCTCGCCGAAACAGGTCGCCGACCGCGCCGAGACCGTGATGGCGAGCCTTCCGTCGCTACAGGCTTCGCTCGAGGTTGCGACCGGCGCCGGCGGCGTGATCGAAGGCACGCGGGTAAAGCGCTTCATCGATCTCTCCACCGTCGGATCGCACATGGCGGTGCGGATCCACGATCTGCTGGCCAAACGCAACATCGTGCAACTCGACAGTCCCGTCAGCGGCGGCGTCGGCGGCGCAGAAAAGGGAACGCTCGCGGTCATGGTGTCGGGTCCCAGGCCGGATTTCGAAGCGGTGAAGGCCGCGCTCGACGTCATCGGCAAGGTGTTCTTCATCGGCGAGAAACCGGGCTCGGCGCAGACCATGAAACTTGCCAACAATCTGTTGTCGGCGACCGCCGTCGCCGCCACCTCCGAAGCCGTGGTGATGGGCGTCAAGTCCGGCCTCGACCCAAGCGTCATGATCGACGTCATCAATGCCGGATCGGGCATGAACACCGCGAGCCGCGACAAGTTTCCGCGCTCGATCCTGCCGCGCACCTTCGACTTCGGCTTTGCCACCGGGCTGATGGTCAAGGACGTCCGGCTCTGCCTCGAAGAATCCAAGGCGCTGGGCATGTCGATGGAGGTGGCCGAAGCCGTCGGGCGGCTGTGGGAAGTGGTGATCCGCGAAATGGGCGCGGAGTCCGATTTTACTTCCGCGATCAAGCCGATCGAGCAGGCTGCGGGCGTGGTGGTGGGGAAAGAAGAGAAAGCCTAGTTCGTCGTCCCGACCGGACGACGCGCGCTCCCGCCGCCAATTCCCGATTCGAGGCCGCCACGGAACTTAAGGAGGATTTCCGGCGTTCGCAAATTTGCGTTTCGAGGCATCGACGGAAATTGAGGAGCGACAAATGCCTGCGATCATGGCCGTCCGCATTCACAAATTCGGCGGCATCGAGACTCTCGAGGTCGAAGACGTCGAGCCATCGATGCCCGATGCGACCGAGATTCTCGTCAAGGTCCGCGCCGCCAGCGTCAATCCGGTGGATTTCAAGATCCGCTCCGGCAAATACCCCGCCGTGAACGAGGACAGGCTTCCCTATATCTTGGGACGCGACGTTTCCGGCATCGTGGAGAAGTGCGGTGCGGGCGCGGAAAAATTTGAGATTGGCGACGAGGTGTTCGGGATCGTGGGCATTCACGGCGGCGGTTACGCGCAAAAAGTCGTGATGGCCCAGAATGCCGTCGCGGCCAAGCCCGCCAATCTCGACCACGTGCACGCGGCCGCCGTCCCGCTCGCCGGGCAGACCGCGTGGCAAGGCCTGTTTCGATATGGCGAGGTCAAATCCGGCCAGCGGATACTGATCCATGGCGGCTCGGGCGGCGTCGGACATTTCGCCGTCCAGTTCGCCAAGGCCAGAGGCGCGCACGTCACCACGACGGTATCGACCGACAACGTCGAATTTGCCCGCAGCCTCGGAGCCGATGTCGTCATCAATTACAAGAAGGAGCCGTTCGAACAGGCCGCGCGCGAGATGGACATGGTGTTCGACCTGATCGACGGCGAAACCCGGCAGCGGTCGTGGGGCGTGCTCAAGAAGGGCGGCATTCTGGTTACGACCCTGAGCGAGCCTTCGCAGCAGATCGCGCGCCAGCACGGCGTCCGCGCGACACGCTACACGGTGCAGGCCGATGGCGAAGAACTGAAGGAAATCGCCCTGCTGCTTGAGGCCGGCAAGGTAAAGCCTGACGTGAGCCAGACCTTTCCGCTGGAGCGCGCCGCCGATGCGCTGGCAGCGGTCGAGCGCGGGCATTCGAGGGGAAAGGTTGTGCTGGTCGTGGACTAAAGCGATTGAGCTGCGACGCAGCGGAAACTTTACCTCTCCCATAGGGAGAGGTCGGCGCGTAGCGCCGGGTGAGGCGTTACCGTCTATCGTTGGCGCAGCGCCCCCTCACCCGATTTGCTGCGCAAATCGACCTCTCCCCGCTGAGGAGAGGTGAAGGGCACACCGATTCAGATTAAAATCATTGCTCTCGTTCGGTGTGGGGCCGCGCGTCACAGCCATGGCGCCGGTCGGTCCATCGCGATCAGGTCATCGACCTCGATGCGGGGCCGGACCACGGCATACTGATGGTCCTTGACCAACACCTCAGGCACCAGCGCGCGGGTGTTGTAGGTGCCGGACTGCACCGCGCCATAGGCGCCGGCGGTCATCACAGCCAGGAAATCGCCGGCTTTGGGCTCCGGCATGGTCCGTCCCAGCGCGAGATAGTCGCCGCTTTCGCAGACCGGCCCGACCAGGTCGGCGACGATCCTGGCGGCGCCGGGCTCGGCCAGCCGCACCGGCAGGATGTCGTGATGCGCCTCGTACAAAGTGGGGCGGATTAGGTCGTTCATGGCGGCATCGATGATGACGAAATTCCTGGCGTCGCCGTGCTTCACATAGATCACGCGCGTCACCAGGATGCCGGCGTTGCCGACGATCAACCGACCCGGCTCGAACATCAGGGTGCAGCCGAGATTGTGGGTCACCCGCTTGACCATCGCGGCGTAGGCGGACGGCGCCGGCGGCGCTTCGCGATCCATGTAATAGGGAATGCCGAGCCCGCCGCCGAAATCGACATGCGAGATGGTGTGGCCATCGGCGCGCAGCGTCTGCACGAATTCGGCCAGGATCCTGAAGGCGGTTTCCATCCGCCCGAGATCGATGATCTGGCTGCCGATATGCATGTCGGCGCCGGTTACTTCGATCCCCGGCAGTTTTGCCGCGCGGGCATAGACGGCGCGGGCACGGGCGAGCGGGATGCCGAACTTGTTTTCGGACTTGCCGGTCGAGATTTTTGCGTGCGAACCGGAATCGACGTCGGGATTGACCCGAACCGAGATCCGCGCGGTCCGACCGGTCTCGCTGGCCAGCCGCGACAACAATTCGAGTTCGGGTTCGGATTCGATATTGATGCAGAGAATGTCGGCGCTAAGCGCCGCGCGCAGCTCGGCTTCGGTCTTGCCGACGCCGGAGAACAGGATCTTGCCGGGCGGAATGCCCGCGGCGAGCGCCCGCTTCAGCTCGCCTCCGGAAACCACGTCCGCACCGGCGCCGAGTTTCGCTAGCGTCCGAAGTACCGACTGATTCGAGTTCGCCTTCATGGCGTAGCAGATCAGCGCCTTCTCCCCGGCGAAGGCATCGCTGAACACCCGGTAATGGCGCTCCAGCGTCGCGGTCGAATAGCAATAGAACGGCGTGCCGACCGCGTCCGCCAGCTCGATCAGATTCACCGCCTCGGCGTGCAGCACGCCGTTGCGATAGTCGAAGTGATTCATGGCGGGCTCAGTTGCTATTCAGCAGCGGGTCGAGAATGAACGGCTTCTTGGCGCCTTTAGGGAGGGCCGCAGGCGTATTGGCCCCGTAGGACGGATCGAACACGCTCGGCGCGCTGGCGGCCGGCTCGTGGTCGGCGGCGGCCTGTGCCGCGGCGGCCGCCTGCGGCGGAGTGTTCGGCGGCAGGTCGAGCGGGCCCTTGCGGCCGCAGCCCCCGAGCGCGAGCACGGCCGCGCTCAAAAGGATGATGGTCCATCCCGAAGCCGTCGGGCTGTTATTGCTGTTCACGACAAAATCCCCAATGCGGCGGCACCATACAAAGATTGGCCTGATCTGGCGAGGCCTGGACAACCATGAAATTGCAGCGAATTTCCGGGGCTCAGCCCAATTTTCGCTCTTTTTCCAGCCGCTTGAGCCAGCGTTTCGCCTGCGCCAGCACGTTCTTCGGCGCGGTACCGCCATAACTGGTGCGGCTTTTCACCGAGGCTTCCACCGAAAGCATGCCCAGCGCCGCCGCGGTTATTTTCGGCTCGATCGCCTGCATGTCTTTCAAGGGCAGAAGGTGCAGCGGCACGTCCTGTTTCGAAGCCGCAGCGACAATCCGTCCGGTGACGTGATGGGCGTCGCGAAACGGCATTTTCAGCGTCCGCACCAGCCAGTCGGCAAGATCGGTGGCGGTGGCGTAGCCCTCGCCGGCAGCGGCTTTCATCCGCGCCTCGTCCGGCACGAGGTCGGCGACCATTCCGGTCATCGCCCGAATCGCCAGCGAGAGCGCGCCGAACGCCTCCATCGCGCCCTGCTTGTCCTCCTGCATGTCCTTTTGATAGGCCAGCGGCAGCCCCTTCATCACGATCAGCAACCCGGTCAGCGCCCCGATCACCCGGCCGGTCTTGGCGCGAACCAGTTCGGCCGCGTCGGGATTGCGCTTCTGCGGCATGATCGAGGAGCCTGACGTGAACTTGTCGCTCAAACGCACCAGCCCGACCAAAGGCGAGGTCCAGATCACCAGTTCCTCGGCGAAGCGCGATAGGTGCACCGAGGCGATCGCCGCCGCTGCCAGTGTTTCCAGCACGAAGTCGCGGTCGGAGACCGCATCGAGCGAATTGGCCATCGGCCGGTCGAAGCCAAGTGCTCTTGCGGTGGCGTCGCGATCGATCGGAAACGAGGTGCCGGCCAGCGCCGCGGCGCCGAGCGGCGATTCGTTGAGACGTTTGCGGGCGTCGGCAAAACGGCCGCGGTCTCGCGCCGCCATTTCGACATAGGCCAAGAGATGGTGCCCGAACGTCACCGGCTGCGCGGTCTGCAGATGGGTGAAGCCCGGCATCACGGTCGCGGCATGTTCCAGCGCCCGCTCCACCAGCGCGCGCTGGAACGCGGCGAGCGCCGCATCGGTCTCGTCGATGGTGTCGCGGACATAGAGCCGGAAATCGGTCGCCACCTGATCGTTGCGTGAACGCGCGGTGTGCAGCCGTCCCGAGGCGGGCCCGATCAATTCGCCAAGCCGGCTCTCGACATTCATGTGAATGTCCTCGAGCGCGCGCTTGAAGGGGAACGATCCCTTGGCGATCTCTGACAAAATCGTGTCTAGACCCCCAGCGATATTTTTCGCATCGTTTTTGGTGATAATCCCCTGCGTTGCGAGCATCGTGGCGTGGGCCTTGGACGCAGCGATGTCCTGGGCATACAGGTGACGATCGACGTCGATCGAGACGTTGATTTCCTCCATGACCGCGTCGGCGCGCTCCGTAAACCGGCCGCCCCACATCTTGTTGCTCATGACTTGTTACTCATGACCTGCCATTCATCGCCACCAGCGCCCGGAACGATTTGCGCCCGAACCGACCGTGATAACGGCTCTGCATAGCCGTATCTGATACAGGATGACAAACGATATGCCTGAACTGCCCTCGCCTCGCCCGGCTGCCACGCGCCGGATTCCCATTGCCATCGGGGCGGTCTTGATCGGGGCGGTGATCGGATTTGCCGGGATATACGGGTTTGGCGGCCTCAAGCGCAACGCCGGCGGCGATACGGCCTGCCGCCCGGCGGTCGACCTGGCGCGCAAGCTCGCGCCGCTTGCGCAGGGCGAGGTGGCCGCGCTGACCATGGCGACCAGCCCTTTGCGGCTGCCGGACCTCGCCTTCGAGGACGCCGACGGCAAGCCGAGAAAGCTCTCGGACTGGCGTGGCCGCACCGTGCTGGTGAACCTGTGGGCCACCTGGTGCGTGCCCTGCCGCCGGGAGATGCCGGCGCTCGACAGCCTGCAAACCAAACTGGGCGGCCCGAATTTCGAGGTCGTCGCCGTCAATATCGATACCCGCGACCCGGAAAAGCCGAAGAATTTTCTCAAGGATGCCCATCTGGCCCGGCTCGACTTTTTCAGCGACCCAAAAGCCAAGGTTTTTCAGGAGCTTAAAGCCGTGGGCCGGGCGCTGGGGATGCCGACCTCGGTACTGGTCGATGGCCAGGGCTGCGAGATCGCCACCATTGCCGGACCGGCGGAATGGGGCAGCGACGATGCCGTCAAGCTGATCACAGCGGCCGTAAAGCCGACAGAATAGAATTTCGTCATTCCGGGGGCGCGCGGAAGCGCGTGCCCAGATGTGCAATTGCACATCGGGGAATCTCGAGATTCCGGATTCGCCGCTGCGCGTCGCCGCGGAATGACAAAAGAATTTTTTAGGCCGTAACGTTGAGGTTGCCGCCGACGCCGGCGCCGACATTGGCCAGGGACGACGTGTTTTGCTGGCCGGC
Organism: Bradyrhizobium erythrophlei; assembly: GCF_900129425.1. Classification (NCBI taxonomy): domain Bacteria; kingdom Pseudomonadati; phylum Pseudomonadota; class Alphaproteobacteria; order Hyphomicrobiales; family Nitrobacteraceae; genus Bradyrhizobium; species Bradyrhizobium erythrophlei. The sequence goes on from NZ_LT670817.1 coordinate 7,283,478, forward strand.
CCCCAGCAGCGTCAGGACCGCGGATTTCTCCGCATCGGCATTCGACTTCATCAAGGTCGTGGCGACCTGCATCTGCGTGTTGCCCGCCTGAGCGGCGAGCATGCCGCTGACCATACTCATCATATCCATACGCAATACTCCAACCCGGAAAGACTATCGGGCAGGTATTAACGAATGCTGGAGATTGCGGACCACGCGGCAACGCGTTCAACTCGAACTACGCGGACTTGACCCGCGTATCCATCAATTTCACAAAATGAATTTTCAAGACGGATTGCCGGGTCAAGCCCGGCAGTGACTGATATCACCGCGTCGGAATCGGCTTCTCGCCGCGATAGTCGTAGAAGCCGCGCTGGGTCTTGCGGCCGAGCCAGCCGGCTTCGACATATTTCACAAGCAGCGGACACGGCCGGTACTTTGAATCCGCGAGCCCCTCATGCAGCACCTGCATGATCGACAGGCAGGTATCGAGCCCGATGAAGTCGGCAAGTTCAAGCGGTCCCATCGGATGGTGGGCGCCGAGTTTCATCGCGGCATCGATCGCCTCGACGTTTCCGACCCCCTCATACAGCGTGTAGATCGCCTCGTTGATCATCGGCAGCAGGATGCGGTTGACGATGAACGCCGGGAAATCTTCCGAGACCGCGACGTGTTTGCCGAGCCGAGTGACGAAATCCCTGGCGGCATCGAAGGTCGAATCGTCGGTAGCGATGCCGCGGATCAGTTCGACCAGTTCCATCAGCGGCACCGGATTCATGAAATGAATACCGATAAAGCGCTCGGGCCGGTCGGTGGACGCGGCAAGCCGCGTGATCGAGATCGACGAGGTGTTGGAGGCGACGATCGCGTCCGCCTTCAGCACCGCGCAGAGATCGTGAAAAATCTTGCGCTTGACCTCCTCCTTCTCGATCGCGGTCTCGATCACCAGATCGCAATCGGCGAGCCCATCCATGGTCTCGGTGGAAACGATCCGGTTCAGCGCCTGCTTGCGCCCGTCCTCGGTGATGATTTTCTTCGAGACCTGGCGCGACAGATTGCCGTTGATGGTGGCCATCGCCGACTTCAGCCGGTCGGCGGACACATCGTTGAGCACCACGTCGAAGCCGGCCAGCGCCGCCACATGCGCGATGCCGTTGCCCATCTGGCCCGAGCCAATCACGCCGACCTTCTTGATCATAACCATGTTGTCATCTCACCGGGGCAACGCGCGCTTCCCGCGCTTGCCCATCCCTTGCCTAAACGCCGGCCGAAACATGCATCCGGACGGCCTTCGAATCCCCGTTACTTTCCGAGCTTGCCGAGCGCTTCTGTCAATTCGGGGACCGCCTGATAAAGATCCGCGACCAGGCCGTAATCGGCGACCTGGAAAATCGGCGCGTCCTCATCCTTGTTGATCGCGACGATCACTTTGGAATCCTTCATGCCGGCCAGATGCTGGATCGCGCCGGAAATGCCGATAGCGATATATAATTCAGGCGCAACCACCTTGCCGGTCTGGCCCACCTGCCAGTCGTTCGGCGCATATCCGGCGTCGACCGCGGCGCGCGACGCACCGACGCCGGCGCCGAGCTTGTCGGCGAGCGGCTCGATATATTTGGCGAAATTCTCGCGGCTCTGCATGGCGCGGCCGCCCGAGACGATGATCTTGGCCGACGTCAGTTCGGGACGATCGCTCTTTGCGACTTCCTCGCCGACAAAACTGGAGAGGCCGGGATCGGCGGCCGACGCCGCATTTTCCACCGGCGCGCTGCCGCCGTCGCCGGCCGCCGCGAAGGTCGAGGTCCGCACCGTGATGACCTTCTTGGCGTCCTTCGATTTCACCGTCTGGATCGCGTTGCCGGCATAGATCGGCCGCTCGAAGGTGTCGGGCGAAACCACCTTGATGATTTCCGAGACCTGCATGACGTCGAGCAGCGCCGCGACGCGCGGCATGACGTTCTTGAAGCGCGAGGTCGCAGGCGCGACGAAGGCGTCATAGCCGGGCGCCAGCGCCACGATCAGCGCAGCCAGCGGCTCGGCAAGATCGTGGGCGTAGGCATCGCCTTCGGCCAGCAGTACCTTGGTAACACCGGCGAGTTTGGCGGCGGCCTCGGCCGCAGCCTTGGTGTCCTCGCCGCCGCCGGCGACCAGCACATGGACCTCGGCGCCCAACTGGGTCGCCGCGGTCAGCGCCTTGTTGGTGGAGTCCTTAAGGGTCGAGTGTTCGTGTTCGGCAATCAACAGCGTGGTCATCTAGAGAACCCCCGCTTCAGTCTTGAGCTTCGACACCAGTTCGGCGACGTCCTTGACCTTGACGCCTCCCTTGCGGCCAGGCGGTTCGGACGTTTTGAGAATTTCGAGATGGGCGGCGAGGTCGACGCCGTAGTCGGAAGCGCTCTTGTCGGCGATCGGCTTTTTCTTCGCCTTCATGATGTTGGGCAGGCTGGCGTAGCGCGGCTCGTTCAGCCGCAGATCGGTGGTGACGATCGCCGGGCCCTTCAGTTTCAAGGTCTGCAGTCCGCCGTCGACTTCGCGCGTCACCTTGAAATCGGATCCGTCGACTTCGAGCTTGGAGGCGAAGGTTGCCTGCGACCAACCGAGCAGCGCGGCCAGCATCTGGCCGGTCTGGTTGGAGTCATCGTCGATCGCCTGCTTGCCGAGAATAATCAGGCCGGGCTTCTCTTCGTCGGCGATCGCCTTCAGGATCTTTGCCACCGCCAGCGGTTCGACATTGCCTTCCGCCTTGACCAGGATGCCACGGTCGGCGCCCATGGCCAGACCGGTCCGGATGGTTTCCGCTGCCTGCGCCGGGCCGATCGACACCACCACGACCTCGGTTGCCTTGCCGGCCTCTCTCAGGCGCAGGGCCTCCTCGACGGCGATTTCGTCGAAAGGATTCATCGACATCTTGACATTGGACAATTCGACGCCCGATCCATCGCTCTTGACGCGGACCTTGACGTTGTAATCGACCACCCGCTTTACCGGCACCAGAACCTTCATCGATCCTCTTTCGCTTGAATTCCAGGTTTGATCACTTGCCTGATCGCTTGGCCGCGGAACCTAAAGGTCCGGCCAACCCCGGTCAACGCGAAAGCCGGAAATCACCTCCGGACCGACGGGTTATCGGTTCTGGCCGGGTACCCACAGCACGTCGCCCGAACCATTATCGTTCACGGCGCGGCTGGCGACAAACAGGAAGTCCGACAGCCGGTTCATATACTGAATCGCGGCGTCGCCGACCGGCTCATTGGGCTTTGCCGCGAGTTCCACCATGATCCGTTCCGCCCTGCGGCAGATGGTCCGGGCCAGATGCAGATACGCCGCGGCCGGAGTTCCGCCGGGCAGGACGAACGAGGTCAAGGGCGCCAGTTTTGCGTTCAGGGTGTCGATGTCGCGCTCAAGCCGTTCGACCTGGCTGGACAGCATCCTCAAACGTTCCGCCTTGCCCTCGCGCTCGGGCACCGCGAGGTCGGCACCGAGATCGAACAGGTCGTTCTGGATCAGACCCAGCATCGCATCGAGCTCGCGCGCCTGCGGAAGATGCAGCCGCACAATACCGATGGCGGCATTGGTCTCGTCGACGGTTCCATAGGCGGCGATGCGCAGATCGTATTTCGGGCGGCGTTCGCCGCTGCCGAGCGCGGTGGTGCCGTCATCACCGGATCGCGTGTAAATCCGATTAAGGACAACCATTCATAGCTCCAGAGTTCAGGGCCACCTCTCCCACCGGGAGAGGGAACGAGCATCTTGCGAGCAGGTGACGGTTACAGCCTATCGATAGACCGCACCCCCCTCACCCCAACCCTACCCAACCTCTCCCAAAGGAACAGCACCTGCTTGCTTGAGGTACAGGAAATTACATCCATTTTTTCTAATGTCCCATGGCCCAGACCGTGAGCATGGTGATGACGATGGCGACGAATTGCAGCAACACCCGCCACTGCATCAGTTTCTGGGACCGGTTCGGCGATCCGCCCCGCATCATGTTAAGGAGACCAAGCAGCAGCACTACCGCGACGGCAGCGACGGCGATGGGGAGGATGATCGTGCTCAGGAATGAGGTCATTGGCCGTACATAACACACAAAAGACGGTCCGCCATCGCCCATGGCGAGCGCGTGCCAGTGCAACGATCTGGCTTTTAATTCAATAATATCAGAAGGTAGTCCGGTTCGGCGATGGTATCCATCTTCCAGTGGTCAAGGTGAAATGTGAGGCAACTCCGCTACGTCTTTTATGTCGGGATGGACGCCTTCTACACGTTTCTCGCCGATGACGGCTGGGCGATCGCAAGCCATATCGCGCTGTCGACGCTGATGGCGCTGTTTCCGTTTCTGATCGTTCTGACCTCGCTGGCCGGTTTTTTCGGGTCGAAGGAACTCGCCGATCAGGCCGCCGGGCTGATGCTGCAGATCTGGCCGAAACAGGTCGCCGGCGCGCTGTCGGGCGAGATTCACGATGTCCTGACCACGACCCGCGGCGACGCGCTGACGATCGGCGCCCTGCTCGCGGTGTATTTCGCCTCGAACGGCGTCGAAAGCCTGCGGGTTGCGCTCAACCGCGCCTATTCGGTGATCGAACCGCGCCGCTGGTACTGGCTGCGGCTGGAATCGATCGGCTACACGCTGATCGCCGCCTTCACATCGCTGGCGATGGCGTTCCTGATCGTGCTCGGCCCGCTGATACTGGCGGCAGCCCGGCGCCACATTCCGCTGATCGTCGAAAGCAACGCAAATCTCCTCAACCTTTCACGCTACGGCATCACCATCACGGCGATGATCGTCGCGCTGTTTATTCTGCACGCCTGGCTCCCGGCGGGCCGGCGGAGTTTTCTGCAGATCCTGCCCGGCATCGTCTTCACCTTTGTGGCGTCGCTGGTGTCGGGCATGGTATTCGGACAATATCTCGCGCGCTTCGCCAACAACTACGTCACGATGTATGCCGGCCTGGCGTCGGTCATCATCGCGCTGGTGTTTCTGTATTTCATCGCCGCGATCTTCGTGTATGGCGGCGAACTGAACGCGGCGATCATCAAGTCGCGGCTGCCGCACGGCGTGTCGCTTCAAGCAGCGCAGTCGCTAAAGCCCTTGGACTCACAGGCTTGACCAGGAAGGCATCCGCGCCGGCGGCGCGCGATGCGGCTTCGTCATCGCCGCGGCCCGACACCCCAATGATGGCGATACGGCCGAACGGCGGCCCTAGCTGACGAATTCGCTTGATGGTCTCGATGCCGTCGATGCCCGGCAACACCATGTCCATCAACACGGCATCGAACGTTCCTTGCGCGATCCGCTCGGTCGCGGCTTCGCCGTGCCCGATGAATTCCGCCTGATGACCGAGTTCGGTGAGGATCGTATTGAGAACGACGCGGCCGAACGGATTGTCCTCGACGCCGAGCACGCGCAGCGGCGGCGCCGGCTCCGGCGACACATCGCCATCGGTAGCTGAACTGGCCTGTTTCGCCGCCCTGGCGCGGGTCAACGTCACCGTCAACGTGAAGGTGGCTCCGCCGCCTCGCCGCTGCGCCACGACGATGTCTCCCCCCATCGCACGCGCCAACTGTTTCACCGACGATAATCCGAGCCCGGCGCCACCGAAGCGTGAGGCGATGCTGACATTGGCCTGCGAGAACGGGCGGAACAGGCGCTTGATCTCGTTGAGCGTCAGGCCGATGCCGCTGTCGGAGACCGCAAAGGCAATGCCGACCTTGCCCTTCACGCCGCGCACCGGCTTGACCGCCAGCGCAACGCCGCCCGCTTCCGTGAACTTCACGGCATTGTCGATCAGGTTCTCCAACGCGGCGCGCAGCCGGACGGGATCGCCGACCACGAGCGCCGGAAGCCGTTCCGAAATATCGACCCGGGATTGCAGACCTTTCGCCGCCGCCCGCCCGGCCAGCGAATCTCCGGCGTTACGCGCCAGCGCCCGCAGGTCGAAGAAATCCTGCCGCACCCCGGCGCTGCCGCCTCTGGCGGCGTCGACAAACAATGTGGCGAGGCTGGCGAGATGTTCCGCGCCGGCCTTGATGGTGTCGACCCAACGCCGTTCGCGCTCGTCGAGGTCGGACGTCGCCAAGAGATCGCTGATGGCCAGAATTCCGGTGAGCGGCGTGCGGACCTCGTGGGCGAACGCCGCCAGCGCCGCCTCGACCACAGCGGGCGCCGCAGCCACGGCAGTGCGCTTGTGCGCCTTGCCCGTGGCGACGGCCGCGGCGCGTTTTTTCGGCGGCCGCTTTTTCGGCGACCGCATGGTGCGCGGTGAGCGCGATTTTGGCGCCATGACTCCCCTGACCCTGGCCGGCCCCACCATGCCATGGCCGGGCCGCGGGAGTCACGCTGAAGGCCGTTTTCTCCCTGCGATCGGCCGCAGTAAACCCGGCAGCGGTTCGCAATTAAGGCAATCCCACCAGGCGGCGGATGTCGGCCGGCGTTGCACCCCCGGCGCGGAGTTCGCGCAGGCCGGTAGCCTTCGTCGATTTCGAGAGCTTTTGCCCGGCGCCATCGAGGATGAGGCGGTGGTGCCGGTAGGCCGGCTGCGGCAACCCGAGCAGCCGCTGCAGCAGCCGATGGACGCTGGTCGACCAGAACAGGTCCTCGCCCCGGACCACCTCCGTCACGCCCTGCAAGGCGTCGTCGATCACCACCGAGAGGTGATAACTGGTCGGCGTCTCCTTGCGCGCCAGGATCACGTCGCCCCACGCTTCGGGCCGCGCGGTCACCGCACCGGTCTCGCCATCGGGACCCTCGCCGCGCTCGATCCAGCCGAGATCGCCGGCGCGGGCGCGGGCCGCAGCCATGTCGAGCCGCAGCGCGCAAGGTGCGTCCGATGCGAGCCGTCGCGCGCGCTCGTCCGGGGAAAGCAGTTTTGCCGCACCGGGATACAGCGGCGCCCCGTCGGGGTCGCGCGGCCAGGGAGCCTGCGCCTCCCGCTGCGCCACCAGTTTCGCAATCTCGGCGCGGCTTTCGAAACTCGGATAGACCAGTCTCATGGCGAAGAGTTCGTTCAGCGCATCGCGATATTCATTGAAGTGCTCGGATTGCCGCCGCACCGGGGTTTCCCAGGCAAGCCCGAGCCAGGCGAGATCCTCACAGATCGCGGTCTCGAATTCCGGCTTGCAGCGCGTGGCGTCGATGTCCTCGATGCGGAGCAGAAACCGGCCGCCGGTTTGAACGGCCAGATCGAAATTCAGCAACGCCGAATAAGCGTGGCCGAGATGCAGATAGCCGTTCGGGCTCGGCGCAAAGCGGAAGACTGATGGCGGCATGGGCTCCGACACTTGTCATTGCCGGACTTGATCCGGCAATCCATCCTTCAAGAGTCTGTTACGATATGAGATGGATGCGCGGGTCAAGCCCGCGCATGACGGCCCCAGCAAGTTGATTGATCTCTGCCACATGCCCCTCCACCTCAACACCCAGGACGACCTCGAAGAAGCCATCCACGCGCTGGTCAAACTGGACCCGCGGCTGAAGGCTGTATTTGAGCTGACGGGTATGCCGGCGCTGCGGCGGCGCCAGCCCGGCTTCGCCGGGCTGGCGGCGATCGTCAGCGGTCAGCAATTGTCGACGGCCAGCGCGGCCGCGATCTGGGGCCGCGTCAGCGCCGCATTCGATCCGTTCGATCACGACGCGTTGCGTCGGGCCCGGGCAGACCGTCTGGGCCGGCTCGGACTGTCGGCGGCGAAGATCAAGACCTTGAAGGGCGTGGCGCGTGAACTTGCCGGCGGGAGATTGAATCTCGAGGTGCTGGCGAACGAGGACGCGGATGCCGCGCACAACACGCTGACGGCGTTGCACGGCATCGGCCCGTGGACCGCCGACGTCTACCTGCTGTTCTGCCTCGGCCATGGCGACGCCTGGCCCGCGGGCGACCTCGCCGTGCAGGAAGCGGTGAAAATCGGGCTCGGCCTGAAGACACGGCCGACCGCGAAAGAAATGGCGCCGCTGGCCGAGCCGTGGCGTCCGATGCGCGGCGCCGCGGCGCATCTGTGGTGGAGTTACTACAGGGTCCTGAAAAAGCGCGAGGGCGTGATCGGCGGGCAGAACCGGCGGCCGTAACCACGTGCGCATCGGCTTATCGCGCCCTTTCTGCTCGATCCCGAACGGTATAGGTTTTGGATCAGGGAAACGCCGCGACAGACGGCCGGTGCGAGCAACGCCAATGCTGGACAAAACCGACGATGTTTCGATCGCCACGGAGGGCTGGCTGGCGCAATTCGAAAGCGCCCTCGCGACGTCGGACGACGCCCTGCTGAAATCCCTGTTTCATTCCGAGAGTTATTGGCGCGATGTGCTGGCGCTGAGCTGGAACCTGCAGACCATCAATGGCGCCGACGCCATCATCAGCGAGTTGCAGGCCCGGACCATCGGCGCCGCGCCACGCGCTTTCAGGATCGACCCCGATCGCGCCGCGCCGCGCCGGGTAATCCGCGCCGGAACCAGCACCATCGAAGCCATTTTCAGGTTCGAAACCGACCAGGGGCGCGGCAGCGGAATTCTGCGGCTGATCCCGGACGTCGGCAGCACGCTGAAAGCCTGGACGCTGCTGACGGCGCTTGACGAACTAAAAGGCTTTGAGGAGCAGCAGGGAGCATCGCGGCCGCGTGGGCAATCCTATTCGCGCGATTTTCGCGGGCCGAACTGGCTCGATCTGCGCAAGGCCGCGGCTGAATATGCCGGCCGCGAACCCGATGTGCTGGTGGTCGGGGGCGGGCAGGCCGGGCTTTCGGTCGCGGCGCGCCTGAAACAATTGCAGATCGACACGCTGATCGTCGACCGCGAACCGCGTATCGGCGACAACTGGCGCAAGCGCTACCACGCGCTGACACTGCATAATCAGGTTCAGGTCAACCACCTGCCCTACATGCCCTTCCCGCCGAACTGGCCGGTCTATATCCCCAAGGACAAGCTCGCCAACTGGTTCGAGGCCTATGTCGAGGCGATGGAGCTGAACTACTGGACCGGCACCGAGTTCGAAAGCGGCACTTACGACGAAGCGCAAGGACGCTGGTCGGTGGTGCTGCGCAAGACCGACGGCAGCACGCGCACCATGCATCCGCGGCAGGTGGTGATGGCCACCGGCGTCAGCGGCATTCCGAATCTGCCGGATATTCCCAGCCTGAAAGCCTTCACCGGCACGATTCAGCATTCCAGCCAATATGAGGATGGCGAGGCGTGGAAGGGCAAAAAGGCGGTTGTGATCGGCACCGGCAACAGCGGTCACGATATCGCCCAGGACCTGCATGCGAGCGGCGCCGGCGTGACGCTGATTCAGCGCAGCCCGACCCTGATCACCAATATCGAACCATCGGCGCAGCTCGCCTATGCGGCCTATAACGAGGGCACGCTGGAGGATAACGACCTGATCGCGACCTCGATGCCGCTTGTGCTGGCGAAGAGAAGCCATGTCATGCTGACCGAACAATCGAAGAAATTCGACCAGCCCTTGCTCGAGGGACTGGAGCGCGTCGGCTTCAAACTCGATTTCGGCGATGGCGGCACCGGCTGGCAATTCAAATATCTCAGCCGCGGCGGCGGCTATTATTTCAACGTCGGCTGCTCCGACCTGGTCGCGCGCGGCGAGATCGCATTGAAGCAATTTTCGGATATCGAGGCATTCGTCGCCGGGGGCGCGCGGATGAAAAGCGGCGAGACGCTCGCCGCCGACCTGATCGTGCTGGCGACCGGCTACAAGCCTCAGGAATATCTGGTGCGGAAACTGTTCGGTGACGGGGTCACCCAGCGCGTCGGTCCGATCTGGGGATTCGGCGACGGGCAGGAATTGCGCAACATGTACACCCGCACGACGCAACCGGGCCTCTGGTTCATCGCCGGCAGCCTCGCCCAGTGCCGCATCAACTCGAAATATCTGGCGCTGCAGATCAAGGCGATCGAGGAAGGGTTGCTGCCCGCGGCGCGAGAACGTCGGCTTTACGGCTCCTCATGATCCAGGATTTCGCGGACGATGAAGGATTCCGCGTGGCGCCACGCCATGTCGTTGTCGCCGCGGAAGGTGACGAGCCGATTGAAAACGACATTCCGCGTTTTCACATCGACAATGTCGAATTTGGCCCATTGCACGAGTGTGCTGAGCTTATGAAAGCTGCTGATCAGGAGATAGCCGGCGCCGGCGGCTTGCGCCTTGCCAAGCAACTGATCCGCGTCGATGTCGCCGGCCGAGCAGGCATTTGGCGGACACTCGAGGGCGACATTTCGTACCTTCCCGCTGGCCGCTAAATCGGTACGCATCGAAGCTTCGAACTCGCGCAACCGCCGGAAGTGGTCGGCACTCTGGTCGATCACCTCGCCCGACGTGTCGACATACTGGATTTCGGCGATCGCGAGGACGGCGGGTTCGGCCCGCGCCTGACACTGGCAGGCACAGACGACAGCGGCGGCGACAAGGGCGAAGCCCGCTGTTCGTGGTTTCATCGGCTTTGCCATCGGCGCTAGTTCGACTGTTCGAGCAGACGGCGCTGGATCAGCCAACGCGCCCCGCGGCTCCAGGCCGAATTGGCGCCCGCGCGCAGGTCGGTCTGTTCGACGTCGACGAGCGCCCCGGATTTGACGTCGCGGATCTTGTAGGTCACCGCGTAATCCGTGCGGCTGATGCGGGTGACGATCCCGACCATGGACTGGTCCGCGTGAAGCCCGGCGGCGATCCTGGCATCGCACCCCTCGCACAGGTGCAATTTGCCTGCCTTGGCAGCTTCATCGTTGACCGCGCCGACATCGACCAACTGGTAGCGTCCCGATGCCGCGATCAGCCGGCGCGCCTCTTCAGTCGACAGCCGCAACTGTTCGCGGTCGATATCGTCGGGGGGAATGTACGCTGCGGCGGCGCTGAAATCTTCCAATTCGAATGGAAAGACCGCGAGTTTGATCGGTTGCGGTGCGGGTTCGTCTGCCACGGCGACAGCGACCCCCAGGAGAACCGCGACTGGAAAAAGGACGAAGGGGATGCCGCGCATGGATGGACCCTGCAATTGCCAAATCGTCGGCATATCGCCCGATCCGCTGCCCGCGCGAAATGGGGACTTTCCCGGGACTGACCGGGTAAAATGCCCGATCTCGCCTCCTCGCGCTTTCTTCCCGACGAAATTTGCTCCTAAATGCGGAGGAAAGGGGAAGAGCTTGCGATACGTCCCTGATGCTGTGGCGGACCGCGTGCGCGCCATCGATCTGAAGCTGCGGCTGGCGTTGCGCGTCGCGGCGCTCGCGGCGGTTTGCTTCCTCGCTGTCGCGGCTTACGCTTTGTTTGACAGCGACCGCGTCGCCAGAGCCAAGGCGAGCCGTATCGCCGAGATCGTCGCCAGGGACATCTCGTTGCAGCAGGCGCAGGCGCAATGGTATTCCCTGTCCCCCGACCGTACTCCGGATTTGCAACGGGTCGCGGCGCCTTTGATGGAGCCTGGCCTCTGCATTTCCTATCGGGACAAGGTCGGGGCCTTTCGCCAGGGCATTTGCAGTGGCGCACTCGCCAACGAAACTGCCGCCCCTGAAAGTTTTGCGGCGCTCTATCGCGCCATCTTTCATCCCGGCAACCCGATCTCGATACCGCTCCTGACGGACGGCGAGACCGCGGGTGTGGCTGTCGCGACCTTCGACCCGGCCACGCAGATCGGCCAGAGCTGGCGCGAGGCGAGCCGCCTCCTCTCCATCATGGGCTTCGCCCTGGCGGCGCTGTGCCTTGCGGTCTATGCCGCGCTGGCGCGCGCGCTGCGGCCGACGCATGCTATTCGCGCTGGGCTAAAGCAGCTGGAGGCGAACGATCTTTCCGCGCGCCTGCCCCGTTTCGATCTCGCCGAACTCTCGGCAATTTCCGACGTCTTCAATGCGCTTGCGCAAAAGCTGCAGGCCACGCTCGCCGAACGCAACACGTTGACGCGAAAGCTTATCGCCGTACAGGACGAGGAACGGCGCCATCTTGCCCGCGAGTTGCACGACGAATTCGGCCAGTCGCTTACCGCGATCGCGGCGCAGGCCGCCGCTGCCGCCCATACCGCGCAGCGCCAATGTCCGCCGCTGTTCGAAGAATGCCGGGGCATCTCGCGCACCACGGCGGGGATGATGGAAACGCTGCGCGGAGCGCTGGTGCGCCTGCGCCCGCCCGACATCGAGGAACTCGGCCTCAGCGCCAGCCTCGAAAGCCTGGTTGCAAGCTGGAATGGCGTCGAGAAGGGCCGCACCCGATTTGACATCGCCATCACAGGCAACGCCGACGATTTGCCGCCAGGCGTTTGCGCGAGCCTTTATCGGATCGCCCAGGAGGCGATCACCAATGCGGCGAAGCACGCTCACGCGAGCCACGTGCAACTGCGCCTCGAGGCAGGGCATGCCGACATCGTCCTGAGCGTCGAAGACGACGGCGAGGCGACGCGTGGCGGTCTCGCGCCAAAGGCCGGCCTCGGACTTCTCGGTATGCAAGAGCGGGTTGTTTCGCTGGGCGGGACGCTGCGTTTCGAACGGCGCGCAGCGGGCGGCGCCCGACTGGTCACGACCATTCCCAATACGGAATCGGAACCTTGAGCATGCCCGATGCCCGGAGTTTCACCCGTGTGATGCTGGCGGATGACCATGCGATCGTGCGCGAGGGCTATCGCTCGCTATTGCAGAAGCAGGATCGCCTGCGCGTCGTCGCCGAGGCCGGCGACGGGGCCGATGCCTATCGTATCTACAAGGAGGTCAAGCCTGACCTCGTCATCATGGACGTGTCGATGCCGGGAATTGGCGGCGTCGAGGCGATCCGGCGCATCCGGCAGTGGGATCACTCCGCGCGTATCCTGGTATTCACGATGCATCAGAGCGCCGCCTACGCGGTCCAGGCGATCAAGGCGGGTGCACGCGGTTTTGTCACGAAAAGCGAACCGCCGGACACGCTGCTGCGCGCGATCGCCGAGGTCATGGCTGGACGTATCGCGCTCAGCCCGGACATCGCCCACCAGCTCGCCATGAACCGGGTCGCCGACGAACCTTCGGCCGTCGACGCGCTGAGCCCAAGGGAATTCGAAATCCTGCGCATGCTGCTGGCCGAAAAATCCGTGAATGAGATCGCTGAAACGCTGCACATCAGCGTCAAAACCGCGGCCAACACCCGCTACCTGATCCGTGCCAAACTCGGCGTCGCCTCCGACATCGAACTTGTTCGCCTCGCGCTTCGCCAGCGGATCATCGCAGCGGAGGATATGGAGGGCTAGCCAGGCAAGCCTTTACCAGCAACCGGAACCACGCCAGGTGGCGCGAGATCCGCAAGGAGAGGCCGACGTTCGGTCAGGCCATGACAGAAGAAACAGATTGGGGAGAATCGCATGCCTACCATTCTCGGCTCGGGTGAGCATCGCTACCGCGTGGTGGAGAACTGGGCGAAGCTGCCGGAGGGATGGAATCTCACCGACGTCGCCTCGGTCGCGGTCGACAGCAAGGACCGCATCTACGTCTTCAATCGCGGCGCCCATCCGATGGTGGTGCTGGACCGCCAGGGCAATTTCATCACCAGCTGGGGCGAAGGCCTGTTCAGCCGCGCGCACGGGCTGCACATCGACGCCGACGACAACCTCTATTGCACCGATGACGGCGACCATACGGTGCGGAAATGCTCCCCCGATGGCAAGGTGCTGCTCACCATCGGCATCCCGAACAAGCCGGCGCCATTCATGAGCGGCGAGCCGTTTCACCGCTGCACCCACACCGCGCTGTCTCCCAAGGGCGAGATCTACGTCTCGGACGGCTACGGCAATGCCTGCGTCCACAAATACACGCCCGACGGCAAACTGATCAAAACCTGGGGCGAGCCGGGCACCGATCCCGGCCAGTTCAACATCGTCCACAACATCGCTACCGACGCCGACGGCTTCGTCTACGTCGCGGACCGCGAGAATCACCGCGTGCAGGTGTTCGACGGCAACGGCAAGTACGAGGCGCAGTGGAATAATCTGCACCGGCCCTGCGCGCTGCATTGCTGTGGCGGCAAGCAGCCGAATTTCATCATTGGCGAACTCGGCCCCGGCATGCCGGTCAACCGCAAGGTGCCCAATTTGGGCCCGCGCCTGACCATCGTCGACTTCCAGGGCAAGCGCATCGCGCGGCTCGGCGGCGAAAACGGTCCCGGCCTCGAGACCGGCAAGTTCCTGGCGCCGCATGGCATCGCGCTCGATTCCAAAGGCGACATCTATGTCGGCGAAGTCGGCGTCACCGACTGGAAGACCAGCTTTCCGGATACGCCGGTGCCCGCGGTGGTTCGCTGCCTGCAGAAGCTGGAAAGGGTGTGAGCGGGTTGAAGATCACGCTCCCGCCAGCCGGCGGTTTGCCAGACGGTCGGCGCATTGGGGATCGTGCGTCGGCAGATATACCGTCGGACGGGATTGGGTGAAGCGCCTGATCGTATCGAGCGTTGCGATGGCGACGCGCTCGTCCGCACTGACACCATCGACTTTGCCGCCGAGCATCAGATTCTGGTTATAGGAGGTGTCGCCCGCCAGAAAATAGCTGGTGTCGCCGTCCTGAACCGCGACGGAAATGTGATCGGCGGTGTGACCGGGCGTCGCAACCGCGACCACGTCTCCCGCTTCCGTCAGCCGCCGGCTCATCGTGAACGGTCCGAACGGTTCGGCCGCGAGATTGAGCGGTCGCGGATCGAACCATGACGGCCAGCGATGCGGCAGATAGCCGCGCAGCCGGCCGAGATAGCCGCTCGCGGATTTCAGTTCGCCGGGCGCGACGAGGATTTCGCTGTTCGGGAAGTGCGCAAGGCCGCCGTCATGGTCCATGTGCAGATGGCTGAGAACGACCCGTTTCACATCGCGCGGCCCGATGCCGAGCGCGCGCAACTGCGGACCGATCTCCTGCTCATGCTCGATGCGGAATGCGACCTCCCACCGCACGAAAGGGTGAAGCGACTTGCCGGATTCGAGCAGATGCGCGCCTTGGCCGGTGTCGACGACGATGATGCCTTCATCGGTATTGATGACCCACGCATAGGTCGGCAGCCATTCGGTCCATTCCGTACCGGTAAAGATCGCAAGGCGCCGCCGCAATCCATGCCCACGCCCCTCGACTTGAGCCGCCTTGATGCGGACCGAACCGGTCTGAATCGCGCGAATTTTCATGGCGCCTCCAATCGGCGATGGAACCATGATGATGGTTTAACGCAGCCGACGCAAAACAACTGCCCACACGCTTGTTCGGTGATTTCATCAGCGGATTTGCCCGGAGGCCCGCCTCTTTACTCCGCCTTGAGGTTAGAGGCCCTAATGATCGGCCACCACCGATCCGCCTCGGCCTTCTGGAAAGCCCGCAACGCTTCCGGCGATTGCTGCGCGGCGGGCGTGACCTGGATGCCAAGCTCCTCGAAGCGCTTCTGCACCGGGGAATCGGCAAGGACCTGCATCATGACGGCGTTCAATTTCGCAACAATCTCCTTCGGCGTGTCCCTGGGCACCCAAAGTCCGTACCAGAGCGAGGCAAAGAAGCCGGGAAGACCCGCCTCGTCCGCGGTCGGAATGTCAGGCGACGAGGGCAGCCGCGTCCGGCCGGTGATGGCAAACGGCTTGACGCTGCCGGCGGCGACCAGCGACTTGAAATTCGACGACGGCTCGATCATGAAATCGATGTTTCCCGCCAGCAGGTCCTGCATCGCCGGCCCGTTGCCGCGATACGGCACGAATTGAAATTTCGTGCCGGTCTCCTTCTGAAACGAAATTCCGGTGAGATGGCCCGTGGCGCCGACGCCGGCGATGCCGACCGAGGCCTTGTCGGGATTGGCCTTGAGATAGCCGATCAGGCCCTTCAGATCGTTGGCCGGCAGGCTTTTCTTGCCCACGATCAACAGCGGTTCGCTGCCGATCTGGATCACCGGCTCCAGGTCCTTCAACAGATCGAATTGGAGGGCATAGAGGCCGCCGGTCAGCATATGCGTGGTCGAGGTGCCGATGCTCAGCGTGTAGCCGTCGGCGGGAGAGCGCACCGCGCGCCCGACGCCGATACTGCCGGCGGCGCCACCGATATTCTCGATAATGACGGGTTGCCCGAGAATCGCACGCATCTGCTCGGCCAGGAATCGAGCCAGCGTATCGGTCGCGCCGCCGGCGGGGAACGGCACGATCATGGTGACCGGATGGGTCGGATAGACCTCGGCGGCGGCGATGCCGGTGCATCCCAGACCAAGCAGCGCCGCGACCATCACCGTCAGTAACTTGCGCATCTGTTTCCCCCGAGATCGGCCTGCAACCCCTGTGTAACGTATCCTTCGCGCTTTTGCGGCGCCCCGATCAGAAATCGCCCACGACCTCGCGCCGCCGTTGTTCGGATTCCTCCGCATAGCGCCGCATCGCGTGGGCTTCGGTAAGCGTTCCGATCGGCCGGTATTCGCCGTCGGTGTCGACCACGACAAGCGATTCGGCTTCCGCGGCGTCGAAAACGGCGATGGCTTCCTGGATGTTCATGACGGGATGCAGCACGACATCGCGATAATGCAGAATGTCGATCAGACCGTTCGGCGCCTCGACATCCGGTGCGTGGGCTTCGGCCACCAGCGCCAGCCCGATGTAGCGGCCTCCGCCGTCGACCGCGACCACCAGAGTCTTCGACCCCAGTGGAAATTGGTCGCGGAATTCTTCGATCGGCATGCTGGCGCTCACGGTGGCGGGGTCCTGCCGCATCAGGCTGCGCACCGTGAGATCGCGGATCCAGCCCACATCGGCGGCGCTACGGATGGTCTCGCCGCGCAGGTGCAATCGCCAGGTCGCGAACGAGTAACCGAACAGTTCCCGGGTGATCTGGGTCGAGATGATGACCGCGACCAGCACGGCCGTGGTCAGCCAGAGATTACCGGTGGATTCCAGCGCGATGAACGACATCGTCAGCGGCCCGCCGATCACGGACGCCGACAGCGCGCTCATGCCGACGATCGCATAGACGTTCGGATTGAGGTTGAGACCGGGCCAGATCGTATCGAAGGCGCCCGCGAACAGGTGAC
Source organism: Bradyrhizobium erythrophlei (assembly GCF_900129425.1). Lineage (NCBI taxonomy): Bacteria > Pseudomonadati > Pseudomonadota > Alphaproteobacteria > Hyphomicrobiales > Nitrobacteraceae > Bradyrhizobium > Bradyrhizobium erythrophlei. The sequence goes on from NZ_LT670817.1 coordinate 7,300,430, forward strand.
CGCCGAGCGCGCCCAGAAAGAGCGTCGCGAAAAACAATCCGCCGCGAAAACCGCTGCCAAGCGAAGCGATGGACGCTATCGCTTTGAGGACGAACACCGTCGCAATCACCGCCAATGGAATTGAAACGAATCCGGCAAAATGCAGCGCGCCATGCCCCGACGACATCACTTGCGGCGTCACCAGAGCGAGCAGGCCCACCACGAGACCGCCAAGCGCCGGGCGCAGCGGCGGCCAGAGACTGGTCTTGGACAACAGCGCCTCGCAGAGTGCCACCCCGCGCATGATTGCGATGCCGGCCAGCGCTGCGAGAATCCCGAGCAGCGCCGCAATCGCAAGGTCATGCCCCAGTACGTCGCCGACCGGACCAACGCTGACGCCGAGCGACAGCACGGTAAATCCATGGGCGACAAAATAGCCCGCCACCGCGGCGACGCCGACCGGCGTCAGGCTGGCCGGCGTATATCCCCCGATCACCAGCTCAAAGGCATAGAAGGCGCCGGCAAGCGGCGCGCCGAACGCACCCGCGATCGCGGCGGCCGCGCCGCAGCCGACCATCAGGCGCTGATCGGCGCGGCGCAGATGAAATCCGCGGCCGAGCGACGCGGCGATACCGCTGGCGAGTTGGGTGTATCCTGCTTCGAGGCCGACAGAAGCGCCCACGCCGCTGGACCAGACCGTCTGCAGCGCGACGATCACACTGCCGCGAAACGACATCCGCCCACCGTGCAGGGCATTGGCCTCGATAGGGTCGACTTCACGCGCCGGCCGCCATCGCTGCAGCAGAAGGAATGCTACCCCCAGCAGCAATCCGCCGAGACTCGGAACCAGCAGCGCGCGCAGCGGCTCGATGCTGTATTGGCTTGAAAGCCGGTCCCCCATTTCAAGGTTGAACAGCACGACATGGAGCCCCTCGACCGCCGCGCTCATCACGGCCACCACCAATCCGCCGATGGTTCCGACCAGTGCCGCGAGGACAACCAGGCTCGTTTCATGCGCGCGAACGAATGCCCGCAGCCGGCGCGGCGCCTCAAAAAAACGGGAGGTGGGGACCATTTGAATGCGTCCGAATGCGGCCGAAAGGTGCCGTCCGCCTCGTTTAGCGGTGTTCGGGCCGGTCGTGCAATCCGGACGCATGCAGGCCCGGGCGACGGATAAGACCGCCAACGCTCTTCACAATCCCGTCACGCTGCCTGTAGTATGTCACTTCATGCTGCTTCGCAGCTCACATGGGGGCCAGGAGCGTTACTTGAACGCACATGTCTCGCAAGGCGGATGGCCGGTACTGGTGCTGAACGCGGACTTCCGGCCGCTGAGCTATTACCCGCTGTCTCTCTGGTCGTGGCAGGACGCGATCAAGGCGGTATTCCTTGACCGCGTCAACATCGTCGAGCACTACGACCGCGCGGTGCGCAGTCCCTCGTTCGAGATCCAGCTACCGAGCGTGGTGTCGCTGAAATCCTTCGTCAAGCCGACCACGCATCCCGCCTTCACCCGGTTCAACGTGTTCCTGCGCGACCGCTTCGTCTGCCAGTACTGCTCGGCCAACGACGATCTCACCTTTGATCACATCATCCCGCGCAGCAAGGGCGGCCAGACCACCTGGGAAAACGTGGTCGCCGCATGTTCGCCGTGCAATCTGCGCAAGGGCAATCTGACGCCGCAGCAGGCGCGGATGTTTCCGCGCCAACCCCCGTTCGCGCCGACCGTGCACCAGCTGCACCGCAACGGCCGGCTGTTTCCACCGAACTACCTGCACGAGAGCTGGCTCGATTATTTATACTGGGATACCGAGCTCGATCCGTAGGAAGCGGACACGCGAGTCGTGCGACATACAAGGGTGTCAAAACAGACGGTCTCCCGTGCTTTCCGCTCTGAGATGTCACGACAGCCGACACTGTCTGCTCCGCCAGCCTCTCAAAATCAGTCGTCCCGATGCAACACGCAATCCCTTCATGAAGCGTGGCGGGACCATCAACCAGGCCGCAACAGGGATCGGCGTCCCCGCCGCAACCGGTTGCTCCAGTGCCGGAAGCGATCGAGATACAGATAGACGACGGGTGTGGTGTAGAGGGTCAGGATCTGGCTCAGGACGAGGCCTCCGATGATGGTGATGCCGAGCGGCCGACGAAACTCGCTGCCTTCACCCATACCGATAATCAGGGGCACCGCGCCGAACAGGGACGCCATCGTCGTCATCATGATCGGCCGGAAACGCAGCAGGCAGGCTTCAAAGATCGCATCAGCCGGCGGCAGACCGCGCACGCGCTCGGCGTCGAGCGCGAAATCGATCATCATGATGGCGTTCTTCTTCACGATGCCGATCAGCAGGATCACCCCGATCATCGCAATGATGTCGAATTGGGTGTTAAACAGCATGAGCGCCAGCACTGCGCCGACGCCGGCCGACGGCAGCGTGGACAGGATCGTCAGGGGATGGACGAAGCTCTCATAGAGCATCCCGAGCGAGATGTAGATCGTCGCGAACGCCGCGAGCACGAGAAACGGCTCGCTGGAGAGCGATTCCCGAAAGATCTTGGCGGCGCCCGCGAACGAGCCCTGGATCGTCGCGGGAACCCCGATCCGGCGCATCGCCGCCTCGATCGTCGTCACCGCGGTGCCCAGCGAAACGCCGGGCGCGAGATTGAACGAAATCGTGTTGGCGACCAGAACCCCCTGATGACTGACGACAAGCGACGTTTGTCCCTGTCCAAACCGGGCGACGCTTGACAGCGGAATCATCGTCTCCTGGCTGGTGCTGATCGCCGTCCCCGTCGACGATGCGCCCTTGCCGGTGGCGCCGATCGAATTGGTCGCGAGATTGCGGACCGCACTGGCGGCGACCGAATTGGCCGACGCGGTCTGCGTCGACGACACGACCGTCCCGGCCACGGCATTGGTCGTTTGCGAACCGCTGGCCGATCCGCCCGAAGTGCTGACATATACATCCTTCAGCGTCAGGGGATTCTGCAGATACTCCTGCGCCACCTCCATGATCACATGGTACTGGTTGCGCGCGACGTAGACCGTCGAGACCTGCCGCTGACCGAAGGCGTCGTACAGCGTGTTGTCGATTTGGTTGACCGCGACCCCGAGTCGCGAGGCCGCATCGCGGTCGATGATCACGTTGGCCTGGAGGCCATTGTTCTGCTGGTCGCTGCTGACGTCGGCGAGCGCGGGCTCGGTCTGGAGCGCGGCGACGATCTTCGGCGTCCATTCGTTCAGCTCCTCGAACGTCGATCCCACCAGCGTGTACTGATACTGCGCGTTGCTCGAGCGTCCGCCGCCGCCGAGATCACCCACCGCCTGCAGGAACAAGGTGGCACCCGGCACGGCGGCGAATTCGCTTCGCAGCGAGCCGATCACCTGGTCGGCGGACAGGGTGCGGTCGTGCAGCGGCTTCAGCGAGGCGAACACGGTGCCGGAATTGGTCGAGCCTCCGTTCGGACCCTGACCACCACCCGTAAAGCCCACGGCGGTGTCGACTGCCGGATTGGACCTCACGATTTCGACGAATTGCTTGAGCTTCTGCTGCATCAGCTGAAACGAAATGCTTTGGTCGGCCTGGATCGACCCGACCAGCAGCCCGGTGTCCTGTTGCGGGACGAAGCCCTTCGGAACGACCCCGTAAAGATGGAAATTCAGGCCGAGCACCGCCGCCAGAACCAGCATCACCGAGCGCGGATGGCGCAGCGCCACGGTGAGCGTCCGCCGGTAGCCGCCCAGCATTGCCTCGAAGACCCGTTCGCTTAAACGATAGATCCGTCCGTGCGGCCGGTCGCGCTCCCCGCGCAGCAACGCCGCGCACATCATCGGCGTCGTGGTCAGCGAAACCACCAGCGAGATCACGATGGCGACGGTGATCGTCATGGCGAATTCGCGGAACAGCCGGCCGACCAGGCCGCCCATCAGCAGGATCGGGACAAATACCGCGATCAGCGACACGCTCATCGACAGCACGGTGAAGCCGACCTCTTTCGACCCCAGCAGCGCGGCCTCCAGCGGCGACTTTCCCGCGTCCAGGTGGCGGGAGGTGTTTTCCAGCACCACAATGGCATCGTCGACGACGAATCCGGTCGCGACCGTGAGCGCCATCAGCGAGAAGATGTTGAGGCTGTAGCCGAACAGGTACATCACGGCAAAGGTCGCGACCAGCGACACCGATACCGCCACGACCGGCACCAGCGTCGCCCGCGCGCTGCGCAGGAACGCGAACACCACCAGGATGACCAGGATCACGGCAATGATGAGCGTGATTTCGACGTCGCGCAGCGAGGTCCGGATCGTGACCGAACGGTCGACCGCGAGATTGACGTCCATCGCGGGCGAGACCGACGCCCGCAATTGCGGCATCAGGGCCTTTACGCGGTCGACCATCCCCACGATGTTGGCGCCGGGCTGCCGGTACACGATCATCATGACCGCCAGCTTGCCGTTGGAAAGGCCCAGATTGCGCAGGTTCTCCACCGAATCGAGCACCTCGCCGACATCGGTCAGGCGGACCGGCGCGCCGTTGCGATAGGCGACCACCAGCGATTTGTAGTCCGCCGCCTTGATGGCCTGATCGTTGGAATAGATCTGGTAGCGGTGGTCTCCGACGTCGATGCCCCCCTTCGGACTGTGGGCATTGGCGTTGCCGAGCGCCGCGCGAACGTCTTCCAGGCCGATGCCGTATTTGAAGAGCGCTTGCGGCACGAGTTCGACGCGCACGGCGGGCAGTGATCCGCCGCTGACGCCGACTTCCCCGACGCCTTCGACCTGTGACAGCTTCTGCGCCAGCACGGTCGACGCGGCGTCATAAAGTTCAGCGGGCGTCAGCGTATCCGATGTCAGCGTATAGATGAGAATCGGCGCAGAGGCGGGGTTGAACTTGCGATAGGTGGGATTGCTCCGCAGCGAGGTCGGCAGATCGGCGCGCGCCGCGTTGATCGCCGCCTGGACGTCGCGCGCGGCGCCGTTGATGTTGCGATTGATGCCGAACTGCAGGTTGATGCGCGCAGAGCCGAGCGAACTCGACGAAGTCATCTCGGTGACATCGGCGATCTGGCTGAGATGACGTTCCAGCGGACTCGCGACCGTGGTCGCCACGTCCTCTGGGCTCGCGCCCGGCAATGTCGCCTGCACCGAAATGGTCGGAATATCGACATCCGGCAGCGGCGAGACCGGCAGATTGAAAAAGGCGATGACGCCCGCGGCCACCAATCCGAACGTCAGCAGTGTTGTGGCGACAGGCCGACGGATGAACGGGCTTGACAGACTCATGAGTGAACTTGATCCCGGTTGGCCTTAACACGCCGTGACGTGATCCGTCCAACGCTCAGGCTCTCCGGCACGGCAGCGTCCTGCAACGAGGATAGACCTCGAATCAACGCGGGGCTGCGCAAGGCGATCATAGTTCAGCCGCATTCCTCCGGCGCAGAGGTCGTTGGGTAAATCTCAAGGCTGAACGTCCGCTATCATCGGCGCTCGAGCAGGTCCATCGTCTGTTGGTCCACCACGCCGCCATAGAATTTCGCAATGGCCTGTGCAAACAGCGCTTCGGAAGACACCGCGCCGAACAGCGTCATCGACGAACGGAATTTCAGGTCATCGGGGCTGCCGAGGATTTCGTTGATGGTGCGGCCCTCGACGGCGTTGACCAGCGCCGTGCACTCCCGGAGTCGTGATCCGAGAACGCCATGGCCGAGATAGGCCAAAGCCTCGGCGCGGGAGTCGATCGCAAATCGTTGCGCCATCGGACTATGACCGAGCCCGGCGATCTGGGGGAAGATGAACCACATCCAGTGGGTTTGCTTCCTGCCCTGGCGCAATTCGGCGAGTACCCGCGGATAGACCGGCGCCTGCGCGTCGACAAAGCGCTGCAGATCGAAACGATCGGTCATGATGCCGGCCTCGCGCCAGGCTGGCTCACAAGCTCGGCGAGGCGATCGAGCAGCAGCCGCTGGCCTTCGAGAATTTTTTCGCGGGCAACAGGCAGGTCGAACCAACCGGCGCGGTCGATCTCGGGAAATGCCTGCATCCTTCCACCCTTCGGCGGCCACTCGATTTCGAAGGTGTTGCTCTTTACGGTTTGCACGTCAATGTCGCCTTCCACAGTAAACGCCAGCACCCGCTTGCCGCCGCGCTGGCGAACCTCGCCCAGCGATTGAAGAGGCCCCGGGAGCGCGACACCGGTCTCCTCCGCGAACTCCCGGCGGGCAGCGTCCTCCGCGTCCTCGCCCTCATCCATTTCGCCTTTCGGAATCGACCAGGCGCCTTCATCCTTGCGGCGCCAGTAGGGTCCGCCCGGATGCACAAGGAGCACCTCCAGTTTCGGACCCGTGCGCCGATACATCAGGATCCCTGCGCTGGAGGACGATCGGCGGGCTGAATTCAACGGGCTTTCCCCTGCTGCCGTTCCGGACGGAAAGGAACGGAACAGCGCAACCATTGTTCCTTTTTCAATTGTTCGCAAAAAACCCGGATTAGTCCGTCAGTCCGACATCCGGGCTGCGCTACAAATCATACCACGGGAGACTTTCAAGACGATCAATTGCGACATAAGATCGTCGCCGGTTTGGTGTGCCGCCGTTGCTGGGACTTATGGAGCACGCGCACGCCGATCGGCCCCGGAGATCTCGATGCCCTCTTTGACTGAATGGAAAGTACCGCTTGCGAACCAGCCCCGCGCCAGCGACTACAGTTTCGATCTCGATCGCGTGCTTTCCTCGGTGGTCGGGCTGCATTCGATCATCCCGGCCGACGCCTTTAGCGCGGAGACGCTGGGTACCGAACGCGCCGGCAATGGCGTCCTGATCGACGATGGGCTGGTGCTGACCATCGGCTACCTGATTACCGAAGCCGAGACCGTCTGGCTGCATCTTGGCGACGGCCGCGTGGTCGAAGGCCACGCGCTCGGCTTCGATGCCGCGAGCGGCTTCGGCCTGGTGCAGGCGCTCGGCCACATCGATCTCGAACCGCTGCCGCTCGGCTCTTCGGCCGCCGCCAAACTCGGCGACCGCGTCGTGGTCGGCGGCGCCGGCGGGCGCACGCGGTCGGTCGCCAGCCACATCGCCGCCAAGCAGGAGTTCGCCGGTTACTGGGAGTATTTGCTGGATGAGGCGATCTTCACCTATCCCGCGCATCCCAATTGGGGCGGCACCGGGCTGATCTCGAGCCGCGGCGAGCTGATCGGTATCGGCTCGCTGCAACTCGAGCGCGAACGCGACGGCAAGGCCGAGCATGTCAACATGATCGTGCCGATCGATCTGCTCAAGCCGGTGCTCGACGATCTGCGAAAGTTCGGCCGCGTCAACAAGCCGGCGCGGCCCTGGCTCGGGATGTACTCGACCGAGATCGACAACAAGGTCGTGGTGATCGGCATTTCCGCGAAAGGGCCCGCGGCGCGCGCCGAACTCAAGTCCGGCGACGTTATCCTGGCCGTCAAGGGCGAAAAGATCTCAAGCCAGACCGGGTTTTACCGAAAACTCTGGGCGCTCGGACCCGCCGGCGTCGACGTGCCGCTCACCGTCCACCATGACGGCGTCACCTTCGAGGTGGTGTTGAGTTCGATCGACCGCACCAGGCTCTTCAAGGCGCCGCGGCTACATTGAACAGCAGCGGAGATCCCACGATGGGCGAGGCCGTGGTGGACGACATCGTGGCCGTGCTGCCGCCCTTGCTGCAATCGCTTGAAGCGCTCGGCTTCATCGCCCGCCATCTCAACCCGCCGGATTTCGGTGCTGTCATGGAAGCCGCCGGCACGCCGGACCAGGCGTTGAAAGCCGTTCGTCCGCGGCTCGCCGGCTGGCCCGCGGAATTCGCAGACGTTCAGACCTCGCTCGCAGCGGCCAGCGACGCCGCGCTTGCGGCGTTCGATGGCTTGCGCGCGGTCCAGCATGGCAACGGCGACCTGATGGCGGTGTTTCGCGCGCTGCGTTACGTGCCGCGCGCCCAGGAAGCGCTATACCCGCTCGCTGCAAAATTGCCGCCGGTAAGCAGTTTCTTCGTCGATCCCGCTATGCGCGAAGATGCCGATCTCGCCGCGCGGCTCGCGCGTCCGGCATCAGATAACACCGGGATGATGCACGACCATAACGAACCGGGCAGCCGCGGCGGCTTCTCGCTCTACGCACCCGAATATTACAGCCCGGACCGTGCCTGGCCGCTGGTGATGGCGCTGCATGGCGGCAGCGGCAATGGCCGCGGCTTCCTGTGGACCTGGCTGCGCGACGCGCGCAGCCACGGCGCCATCGTCGTCGCGCCGACGGCAACCGGCAGCACCTGGGCCTTGATGGGGGAAGACACCGACACGGCCAACCTCGCTCGCATTCTCGATGTAGTGCGAAGCCGATGGAACGTCGACCCAGACCGCTTGCTGCTGACCGGAATGAGCGACGGCGGCACCTTCTGCTACGTCACCGGACTGGAGAGCGCTTCGCCCTTCACCCACCTGGCCCCGGTTGCCGCCACATTCCATCCGCTGATGGCGGAAATGGCGGATGCCGGGAGATTGCGGGCCTTGCCGGTTTATATCGTGCATGGCCGGCTCGACTGGATGTTCCCGGTGCAGGTGGCGCGGCAGACGCGAGAGTCGTTGTCGGCGGCAGGCGCCGACGTGACCTACCGGGAGATCGACGATCTCAGCCATTGCTATCCGCGCGAGATCAACGCGGAGATCCTGAGCTGGCTGCGCGGTTAATGCTCAGACTATCCCGCCATTGGCGCGCAGCACCTGGCCGTTGATCCATGAACCGTCGGGGCCGACGAGGAAGGCGACGACGGAAGCAATATCCTCGGGCGCGCCGAGGCGTTCCAGCGGGCTCATCTTCGCCAGCCGCTCGATCAATTCGGGCGGTTTGCCGTTGAGGAACAGGTCGGTCGCGGTCGGACCGGGGGCGACCGCGTTGACCGTGATGTTGCGGCCGCGCATCTCCTTCGACAGGATCGCGGTCATGGTCTCGATCGCCGATTTGGTGGCGGCATAGACGCCATAGGTCTCCAGCCTGGTGCCGACCACGCTGGTCGAAAAATTGACGATCCGTCCGCCGTCGCGCAACCGCTTCGCCGCCTCGCGCATCGCATTGAAGCTGCCCTTGAGATTGACCGCAATCTGCTGGTCGAACACCGCGTCGTCGCTGTCGGCGATTTTCGCAAGCTTCATGATGCCGGCATTGTTGATCAGCACATCGATCCCGCCGAACGCGGCTGCCGCCGCGTCGAACAGGCCGCGCACCGCCGTGGGGTCGCTGACATCGGCCTTGACGGCGAGCGCGCGGCTACCCTTGGCTTCGATTTTGCGCGCGAGCGTCTCGGCCGATTTGGTGTCGCCGGAATAATTGATGACAACGGTCAAGCCGTCGCCGGCGAGACGTTCGGCGACCGCGGCGCCAATGCCGCGCGAGGCGCCGGTCACGATCGCAACCTTGCTGGTTTTGCTGGTCATTCTCACTCCTGATCGCAAGAGGGCTAATCCACACATTGATGTGCGGCTAATAGTTCTTTCAAGCCCTCGTGAAGCCAAGCCCGATGATTGTGAATGATCGTCGACATAATCTCGTCCGAATTTATCTTCAAAAATGAGGTACTTAACCAGCAGCGGGGGAGCTGTTCAGTTGGTCTCGAACCCTCCGGAACCCCCATCATGCCCCCAGATACTGCTTTCGCATCGCCGCCCCTGCCCGCCCGTTCGTCTGCTTCGGTCCTGCTGTCGAAAGGCGTCACGCGTCTCGAAGTCACGCTGAAGCTCACCACAGCGATCCTCGCGCTCGCGGCCGGCGTCTACACTTTTCTCGGCGTCCGCGAATTGCTCAACGGCAGCCCGACCACGGTGTTGTTCGCCGCAGTGATCTATTCGGTCGCGGTGTCGGTCGGCATCTACGCATTCTGGGTGTTCCTGATGCATTTCATGCCGCATGTGACCCACCGCACCGGCCGCGGCCTGATGTTCGGCTGCATGCTGCTGGGGTCGCTGATGATCGTGGCGATGTCGTCATGGCTGAACGCCTCGGCGCTGGCCGGCGCCGCCGCGATCCAGCAGCATCTCGCCACCACCGTGCAGGATTACACCCGCGATCTCGATACCGCCAACACCAACGCCATCGCAGCCCAGGGACTGTTGCCGGATATCCAGCTGGCGTCGTCACGCTTCGCACGGCTTGCCGACGCCGAGCGTGCCGGCTCGCTGACCGGCACTGCGGGATCCGGCACCGTCGTGCAGCTTCTCACGCAAATGTCCGGGCAACTCGATAGCCTCGGCCAGGAAGTCCAGGCCTCCGGCAACCGGGTCTCGGCCTTGTACGAACAAGGCGGCAAGAATCTCACGCGGATGCGCGAATTGATTTCCGATCGCGGACCGATTTCGACGCGCAGCGACGCCTTCGCGACGGAGTCGCTGGCGCTGATGGGCGTGATCGCCAATTTGCAGCAGACGTCCGTGGCACCCGCGGTCAAGCGCGCCGCGGCGTCGCTGTCATCCAGCTTCATTGCACCGGCCGCGGGCGGCCACACCGCCGATCTTGCCGATCGCCAGACCGCCGTGGTCGGCAAGGTTGAAAGCTCGATTGCCGCGCAGGCGGCATCGCTGTCGGACGCCGCAGACAAAATTCTGGCGACGCCGAGGGTCGAACCGGTCCGGTTCCAGACTTTGTCGCCCGCCGAAGCGGTGTTGCGTTACGCCGGGGATTTCATTCCGAGCTGGGCGGGTGCGATCTCGATCGATCTGATGCCTGCGGTGTTGGTGCTGATCCTCTGCGTCGTGCACGCCGCGATCAGGCGCGAAGGGCTTCCGGTCTTCAGCGCATCCGGCATGACCGTGGGCGAGTTGGTCTCTGCCTTGCAGATGGCGCGCGAGGTCGGGGACGCGCGGCTGACGGCGCCGGCGCAGGCGAAACCCACCGGCGAACAGGCCGACCCCGCGATCGCGGACGAAAACGTCACCTCGCTGTCGTCGGCAAGGCAGATCAAGTAGTGGCCAAGTCGCGGTCCTCGACCCTGCGGCAACGGTTTCATGGCTGGCTGTCGGACGATGCCGACGAGGCCGTGTTGCGCTGGATTTTCCGTGGCGTGCTTACGGTCACGATCGTCGCGCTCACGGCCGATCTCGCCCGCATGGAGGGGTGGACCGCCGACCCGCATGCCGCGGCGCCACCGGCCGAGATCGGCGCGGATTCGCCCGCGCTCGATCCCGGCATGCTGCCGTCGATCCTCGCGCCGCGGTCGCCTGACGGCGACAAGCGCCTGATCCCGCTGCCGCAGCCGGGCGGCACCATGGCAAAGCCGATGACGTTCGAGCTGGTCGGCGGCGGCAAATTGATGGCGACTGGCACCATCACGCCCGGAATTTCGCAAAGCTTCGCGGCCGAAGTCGGCCGGCACGGCGATTACATCAGGACCGTGGTGCTGAATTCGCCGGGCGGCTCGGTCACCGATGCGTTGACCATGGGGCGGCTTATTCGCGAGCGCAAATTCGCGACCGAAGTCGAGGCAGGAAAATACTGCGCGTCGTCATGTCCGCTGATGTTCGCAGGCGGAATCGAGCGACGCGCCGGCGAACGCGCCATGATCGGCGTGCACCAAGTGGCGGCGATCCGTTCGGCCACTGCCGGGCCGCCCCGCGATGAGATGAGCGTTGCGCAAAACATCTCGGCGCGCTGCGAACATTATCTCGCCGACATGGGCGTCAGCCTGCAGGTCTGGGTGCACGCCATGGAGACGCCGCATGACCGGCTATTCGTCTTCAGGCCGGACGAACTGAAGTCGCTTGATGTGGTGACGGCGGCCACGGCTTCCTCACCGATAGCCGCGCCCGCGCCTGCAACGACCAAGACACGTTCTTGATGTCGGGTATCCCCTTGGGATCGCCCGACATCGCCGAGACGACAGGTGGAACCATCGTCTCCCCACCACGTTATTGGCCATCATCGGAGGTTTTGCCATGCGGGTTTTTCTGGGAATGATTTTGGGGGCGCTGCTGCTGGTGGCGGGCGTTTACACCTATGATTCCATGCAGACCTCGACAGTCGCGAATGGCGAGGTAGCGCAGGCAAATCGCACCATCGTGAACTGGGACGTCGCGGCCACCGACTTGCACGCGCTGAAAGTCCGCGCCCATGATGACTGGGTCAGGCTGTCCTCGAAGTAATCACGCCAAATTGGCGCTGTAACCAAAAAAACGCCCTCGCTGGATCCAGCGAGGGCGCTATCGTAATTTGCTACTTGCTCGCCGCCGCCTTGCGCGCATCGGCGATGACCTGGTCGAATTCGGCCATGGTCAGGACGCCCGGTACGCGGAATTTGCCGACGATAAAGGACGGCGTTCCCTTGAATCCGAACGCGGTGGCCTGATCGTTGTTGCGCGCCAGGATCGCATCGATCGCCTCGGCATGGGTGGCGAGATCGCGCGTGGCGCGATCGACATCGATACCGGCGCCGGCGAGCAGCTCTCGGATGCGCGGCTCGGTCAGCTTCGAATTGACGCCGATCAGCGCCTCGTGGGCCTGCAGGAATTTGTCCTGGAATTTGCTCGCCAGCGCCATCCGCGCCGCTGTCACCGAGACCGGCCCCAGGATCGGCCAGTCCTTCAGCACCAGGCGGACCTTGCCGTCGTCCTGCACCACCTGCCGCAGCTCGGGCTCGAGCTTGCGGCAATACGGGCACTGATAGTCGAAATACTCGACGATCGAGACATCGCCATTGGCATTTCCGGCTACCGGGATATCCGGATCGCGCAATACAAGAGCTTCCGTCAGCACATTGTCGTCGTCGCTTTGCGCCCACGCCGATCCCGGTGCAATCTGCAGGCCCAGCACCAGCGCGCCTGCGCCGAGTGCGCCGAGCGTTTCGCGCCGGGTCGGTGCCTGGGAAAGGCGGACTGGATCGGTCGATTTGGTCATCTCTGCTCTCCGGGTCGGCTCAATTGTCAGGATAGAGACAAAGTACGCGCCAGCATATAGAGCGCCACCGCAATAATGACGGCGGCGAACACAATGTTCAGCGCGCCGCACCGTGCCGACAGGTGCTGCGCAGATCGGGTGCCGATCAGTCCGCCGACGATGCCGCCCGCAATGGAAAATCCCGCCAGTCCCCACGAGATCAGCCCGGATCAGGCGTAACTGGTGGCCGCGGCGACCAGCGCTCCCGATGCCAGTCCGAGCACGGCCTGCATCGCAGATTATCAAGACGGTAAACTCGAATGCACGCCCGGACCCCAGGAGGAATTTCTACTGATCTGTATGGTGGCGTTATCAAAAAATGCAATGGAGATCAGCGCACCAGCAGCGTCACCGCCAGCGGCACCAGCAGCGATGTCAGGAGCGCGTTGAGGCTCATGGCGATGCCGGCGAACACGCCCGCTACCGAGTCGACCTGGAACGCGCGAGCCGTACCGATGCCGTGCGCCGCTACCCCGACCGCGAAGCCGCGCGCGCGGAAATCCCCGATGCCCGCCCGGTTCATCAAGGGCGTGACGATCATCGCGCCCATGATACCGGTGACGATGACCGCGACCGCCGTCAGCGACGGATCGGCGTGCAGCGATTCACTGATACCCATGGCGACGCCGGCGGTGACCGATTTCGGCGCCAGCGACAGCACCACCGTTTCCGGCAGGCCCGCGGCCTCCGCCAGCAACACCACCGAAACGATCGCAGTCACGGAGCCCACCACCAGCGCCGCCAGCATCGGCAGGATCGCCGCTGCCGCCGCCTTGCGGTTTTCATAGAGCGGCACCGCCAGCGCGACGGTCGCCGGCCCGAGCAGGAAGTGCACGAACTGCGCCCCCTCGAAATAGGTCGTGTAGGACGTGCCCGTGATCAGCAGAAAGGCGCCGATGATCCACATCGAATGAAACACCGGATTGGCGAGCGCATTCCGCTGCGTCTTGAGCGATACCGCATCCGTGATCGCATAAGTCAGCAACGTCACCGTCAGCCACAGCAGCGGCGACCGCGACAGGTACACCCACAGCGAGAACGGGTTTTCGTTCATGGCGCGCTCCGTCCGCGCACCATCAGGCGGCTCACGCCCAAAAACGTCGCCACCGTCGCCAGCAACGTCATCACCACGGAGAGCGCGAGCACGACCGCGATGGCGATGCCATGTGCGGCGACGAGATCGAGCTTCTGCACGACGCCGACACCGGCCGGGACAAACATCAGCGAAAGATGTGCGAGCAGGCCCCGGCTGGCATTCTCCACGCCACCCCCTTGCAACGGCCCGCGCGCCAGAACGGCGAAGCGGTCGCGCGCCAACAGCAGCAGCAGCAAAAACACCAGCCCGAGCACCGGACCCGGCACCGGCAGGCCGAGACCGTGCACGATGACCTCGCCGGCCAGCTGACAGAGCAAAATAAGGCTGAGGCTTGCTATCATTCGCGATCCGGGCGCGGGAAACCTCCGTATCAAGGGATCCCGGCGAGTGCCTGTCAATCTCCAGCGGTTCTATTCGGAGCTCACGACTGAAGGCGTGGCAGTCGGACTGACGATCCGGCAATGGGCCCGACCCTGTTCGGCCGAGATGACTGCGCGCAATTGAAGCAAATTCAACCCTTCAGTCGGCTGACGCACTCGCTGTAGTAGCCGCCACTCATTTCGATCCATTTCAAACCACCGTTGGCATTGGTAGCCTTGTTGGCGGTGAATTGATCCGCACAAGTATGCGTCCGAGCTTTGTCCAGGGGTTCTCCAGCGTATTTCGGTGCAATCGTCGAAGGAAACACCGCCTGCGTAGCGCTTGCTCCGCACTCCTGTTGTCGAAATTCCTTCCACTTGAGACCCTTGAGCTTGCCGGCAACTTCCGCAGCCATGTATTTCAGGGCGCATCCTGGAACTGTCTTCGCAGGCTTTACGATTTCGGTTGTCGATGTAGGGTTAGGCGGCGAAGCAGCGGCTGGAGGCGATTGGTCCTGCGGTCCCTTCGAATCCGCAGGCGGGGTCGTGGCACCAGGTGCCGCGGGCCCGACCGCCTGGGCAAGCAGGCCGAGACTGGCCCTGTCCAAATCGGACCGGTCGCCACTACTGTTCAGGATCAAGCTGTAATCCCGCACGAAACCCGCGACCGATCCCGCGCTGCTCGAGGGATCATCGAGCTGCGACAGGTTTCGATAGGCTGAATTGCCGGCAACCGTTGCCACACGACCGTCCAGCGTGGCCGAGGCTGTTTGGGAAAATACGATAAGCCCGATTGAGGCCGTTACATTCCAGCAAATCTTTCCCATGCCCCTCCTCGTGAAATTGACGGCCGTCCAGAAATAATCATCCAGCTAACAGGCCCTGGCGAATTCGGCCCGGGCCCGCCAAGGAATCAAAAGGCGCTTAACTCTTCAGACGCTTGTTGCACTCGGGATAGAAGCCGCCACCGCCCTTCGGATTCCACTGCATCCCTCCAGTAGTGTTGGCGGCCTTGTTGGCCTTCCATTGTTCGGAGCACGTGTGCATGCGCGCCAGGAACGGTTTTTCGCTAGCATATTTCGGATCGATCGCCGAAGGAAATACCGCGTTACCCACCGACGCTGGCGCCGTAGCCGGTGCTGCGGCTGCCTTTTCCTTCTTCGGTTTGGCTTCGGTGGCCTTTGGCTCCGCAGGCGCGACCGGCGCGGCGGCAGCGGGCGCAGCGGAGGGCGTTGCTGCAGCGTCCGCCGCGCACTGGGTTTTGCGGAAATCGTTCCACTTCTGGCCGTTGAGCGTGCCGGCGGTCTTGGCGGCCTGGTATTTCGCACTGCACTCCTGCATGGTGAGGGCCTGAGCCGGCGCTGTCACCGTGAGCGCGACAAAACCCGACACCGCGGCGGCGCACAATAATTTTGCTCGAATATTCATCCTGGGTCTCCTTGAAGGGAATGACGATCGGAAGGCGCCCATCCTAGCCTAGCGTCGGCGCGTGACAACGGAGCCATCGATCGTTGCGCCAAAATATCCTGTCCTTGAAAGGCGGCCCAGCCGGCTTCATTCATCCGCGGTTCAGCATTGCGGCGCGACGTTGCCCCCCTCTTTAACCCGAGGTGCTCCTATGATGACACTATCCTCCCGCGCGGCTGCGACCGCCTTCGCATCCCTGCTGCTGATGAGCTCCGCATTCGCGCAAGCCACGGCGCCGGCTCCGGCGGCAAAAGCTGCGCCTGCGGAAAAGAAGGCCGAGAAGCCGCGCTCCGCGGCGTCGCTCGAATGCTCGAAGGAAGCCGATACCAAGGGCGTCCACGGCAAGGAGCGCAAGAAGTTCATGTCCGATTGCAAGAAGACCGCGGCCGACAAGCCGAAATGAGCTTTTCCCCTCTCCCCTGACAAAGGG
Organism: Bradyrhizobium erythrophlei; assembly: GCF_900129425.1. Classification (NCBI taxonomy): domain Bacteria; kingdom Pseudomonadati; phylum Pseudomonadota; class Alphaproteobacteria; order Hyphomicrobiales; family Nitrobacteraceae; genus Bradyrhizobium; species Bradyrhizobium erythrophlei. The sequence goes on from NZ_LT670817.1 coordinate 7,316,691, forward strand.
GAGAGGGGAATGGCGGTTTATTTCCCGGCCATCTACTTACCGGCCTTCTACTTCCCGGCCTTGGCGCCGCGCGGCGTGCTGTCGCGCATCAGGCGGTCGAGGTGCATCCGGATGTGGGCGGCCTCCGCGGAAGTATTGGCGAGCGCGATGGCGCGGTCGAACGCGACCCTGGCCTCGTCATTGCGGTTAAGCTGCATCAGGAAGGCGCCGCGCACGCCAAAGAAATGGAAATAATTCGAAAGCCGCTCGCCCAGCGGCTCGATCATTTCCAGCGCCGCCTCGGGCCCGCGCACCTTGGACACCGCGACCGCGCGGTTGAGCGTCACCACCGGGGACGGCTGCATGATTTCGAGCGCGCCGTAGAGCAGGTCGATCTGGGTCCAGTCGGTGTCTTCGGGCCGGGCGGCGCGGGCATGCAAAGCCGCGATCGCCGCCTGAACCTGGTAGGGCCCGCTGCGGCGATGCCGCATTGCCTTGTCGATCAGCGCCAGCCCCTCGGCGATCGCGCTCTGATTCCATAACGAGCGATCCTGATCGTCGAGCAGCACCACCGCGCCAGTGGCGTCGAAGCGCGCCGCCGCGCGGGCATGCTGCAGCAACAGCAGCGCCGCCAGTCCCATAATCTCGGGCTCGCTCTGGAACAGCCGCAGCAGCAGCCGCGCCAGTCGAATGGCCTCCTCGCACAGGGGGCTGCGGATCTCGGCGGTGTCGCCGCCGGCCGAGTAGCCCTCGTTGAAAATCAGGTAGATCATCGCGGCGACCGCGGAGAGCCGTTCGCTGCGTTCCACGGGGCCCGGCGTCTCGAACGGCACGCCGGCGTCCGTGACCCGCGCCTTTGCCCGGGTGATGCGCTGCTCCATCGCCGCCTCCGAGACCAGGAACGCGCGCGCGATCTGCTTCACCGTCAGGCCGGAGACGATGCGCAGCGCCAGCGCAATCTGCTGCGTCGCCGGCAGATCGGGATGGCAGCAGATGAACAACAGCCGCAGGATGTCATCGCGATAATGCGAGCCGTCGAGCCGCTCGGCCAGCGCGTCCTCGGCGTCGTCGAGGTCGGAGATCGCCTCATCCTCGGGCAGCGGCTCCTGCTTGCGGCCGCGCCTGATATCGTCGATCGCGACATTGCGCCCGACCATGATGAGCCAGGCCGCGGGATCGCGCGGCGGCCCGTTTTGTGGCCAGTTGTTCAGCGCGCGCAGGCAGGCGTTCTGGAAGGCCTCTTCGGCGGTGTCGAGATTGCGGAAGTAGCGCAGCAGCGCGCCGACCGCCTGGGGCCGCGCCGAGGTCAGCGCGGCATCGATCCAGGCCGTGTCGGTCACGTCACGGTCGCCCCGGGCCGGAACAGACCGACGGGACGAATTTCATAAGCGCCGCCGGGATTGGCCGCCCCGAGGTCGCGCGCGACGTCGAGCGCCTCGTCGAGATTGTTGCAGTCGACGACATAGAAGCCGAGCAGCTGCTCCTTGGTTTCCGCATAGGGGCCGTCGAGCACGACCGGCGGGTCCTTGCGCAGTGTGGCGGCCGATGTCGTCGGCAACAGCCGCGCCACCGGGCCGAGCCGGCCCTGTTTTGTCAGCCTGTCCTGCACGATCGCAAGCTTCTTCATGACCGCGGCGTCCTGCTCCTTGGTCCAGGAGCCGACAAAGTCCTCATCGTGGTAGCAAAGGATGGCGTACAGCATGCGTTCTCCATGATCCCGAGGACGTTTGAGCGTGCCGGCAACCGACAGCAAATCGGAAATATTTTGCACGGATGCCGCGGACCGCTAAGGTTACCCGTAATCCCCAATATGAGGAAAAAAATCGGATGAACAAAGCTGCGCTCGCCTTGCTGGTGCACGGCGGGACCGAAAACTGGTCTCCCGAACGATGGAAGAACCGGTTCAACGAAGTGTGCAAGGACCGCCGGGTTTTGCTGTTGCCCAATGCGACGTTCGATCCCGCTGAGATCCATTACGCCGCGGTCTGGAAACCGGTTCCGGGTGAACTTGCGGCCTTCCCGAACCTTCGCGTGATTTTCAACCTGGGCGCCGGCGTCGATGCGCTGATGGCCGATTCCAGCCTGCCGAACGTGCCGCTGGTTCGCGTGGCCGTCGGCGACCTCACCGGTCGGATGACCGAATATGTCGCGCTGCATGTGCTGATGCATCATCGGCAAGAACCTTACCTCAGATCATGCCAGCGCGAGAAGCGCTGGGCGCCCAAATCCCAATGGCCGGCGAGTGCGATTTCGGTCGGGATCATGGGCCTTGGCACGCTCGGCGCGGACGCGGCCAAAGCGCTCAGGCATCTCGGCTTTCGCGTCTCGGGCTGGAGCCGAAGCCGCAAGGAAATCGACGGCATCGACTGCTTTCACGGCAAGGCTCAGCTGGAGCCGTTTCTGCAACGGACCGATATCCTGGTCTGCCTGCTGCCGCTCACGCCGGACACGCGACACATCTTGAATCGCGCGTTGTTCGCAAAACTAAACCGCAACAGCCCGATGGGTGCCCCGGTCCTGATCAATGCCGGGCGCGGCGGGCTGCAGGCGGAATCCGACCTCCTGCAAAGCCTCGACGACGGCACGCTCGGCGCCGCATCGCTGGATGTCTTCGCAACGGAGCCTTTGCCGCCGGACAGCCGGTTCTGGACGCATCCAAAAGTCATCCTGACGCCGCACAACGCCGCCGATACCGATCCCGACGAAATCTCGAAATATGTGGCGCAGCAGATCGAACGGTTTGAAGCCGGGGGCGCGCTGGACAATGTTGTCGATCCCGCGCGGGGGTATTAGCGACTCCTCGTCGTCCCGGCCAACGCCGGGACACATAAACGCCGGCGAGCGTCGTTTAAGGAGGTCGTTGCAGACCGGCCTTCAATGGAAAGTCTTCGGCCTATGGATCCCGGCACGCGTTCGCGGAGCCTGTCATCGGGCGGCGCTTTGCGCCGACCCGTTGGCTCACTTCGCCGGGACGACACCGAAATTGCGATGCAGCATTCTTCAAAACGGACTCTCGCCCAGTCCCGGGACATCCGCGGGCCTCGGACCCGGCGCTGCCCAGTGAAAGCGTCGGTCGGCTTCCGCGATCGCAATATCGTTGATGCTGGCTTCGCGGCGGCGCATCAGGCCCTTGTCGTCGAACTCCCACTGCTCATTGCCGTAGGAACGATGCCACTGCCCGGCATCGTCGTGCCACTCGTACTGGAACCGCACCGCGATGCGGTTGCCGTCGAACGCCCAGAGATCCTTGATCAGGCGATAATCGAGTTCCCTCGCCCATTTGCGGGTGAGGAACACGACGATCGCGGCGCGGCCCTCGAAAAATTCCGAGCGGTTACGCCAGCGGCTGTCCTCGGTATAGGCCAGTGACACGCGTTCGGGGTCGCGCGAATTCCAGGCGTCTTCGGCCATGCGGGCCTTCTGGGCGGCGGTCTCTCTCGTAAACGGCGGAAACGGACGCGACATGATGACCTCCGCTGTGGGTAACCCGACCTTATCGCCGCTTTTTGACGAGTCGATGGCGCGTTGCCTGTCACCCGATCGCTAGACCACATCGGCCTTCAGCAATACCCGCAGCGCCTTCGGGATCGGTTGCGCGCGGCCCTCGCTGATGAAGGCGACGCGCACCTGCGCCTTGACCAGCACGTCGCCGCCGCGCTTGACCTCCTGCGCCAGCGTGATCGAGGCGCCCTTCACCGCGACCGGCCAGGTCACCACCTCGAGCACGTCATCCATCCGGGCGGGTTTTAAGTAATCGATCTGCATCGAGCGCACCACGAAAGCGAAGCCCGGGGTTTCCGCCTGCGCTTCCGCAAACAGCGCGTGCTGCTCGGCGCCCATCAGCCGCAGATGATTGGTGCGTCCGCGCTCCATGAAGCGCAAATAGTTGGCGTGATAGACAATGCCGGAAAAATCGGTGTCCTCGTAAAAGACGCGGATCTGCATGGTATGACGGCCATCGCGGATCGTGCCGTCGAGATGGGCGGTCATCGGCGGACCAGGCTCGATCACGGCTCTTCCTCGACCCCGCTGCCGAACAATCCGAACTGCGCCGGATCGCGCGCGGGCTCGGCGAGGCCGAGGTGGCGGAAGGCATGCGAGGTCAGCAGCCGCCCGCGCGGGGTGCGCTGCAGATAGCCGCACTGGATCAGGAACGGCTCGATGATGTCCTCGATCGCGTCGCGCGGCTCCGACAGCGCCGCCGCCATGGTTTCCACGCCGACCGGACCGCCGCCGTAGTTCATCGCGATGGTCGAGAGATAACGCCGGTCCATGGCATCGAGGCCGGCGGCATCGACTTCCAGCGCGCTCAGCGCGTGGTCGGCAATGGCGCGGTCGATCGAGGCGGCATCCGCCGCGGAAGCAAAATCCCGCACCCGCCGCAGCAGTCGGCCGGCGATGCGCGGGGTGCCGCGGGCGCGTCGCGCGATCTCGTTGGCGCCGTCAGGCGTCATGCCGATCTTGAGTACGCGGGCGCCGCGGGTGACGATCTTTTCCAGTTCCTCCTCGGTATAGAAGTTCAGCCGGATCGGAATCCCGAAGCGGTCACGCAACGGATTGGTCAGCAGCCCCGCGCGCGTGGTCGCGCCGACCAGCGTGAACTTTGCAAGTTCGATCTTGACCGAGCGCGCCGCCGGCCCCTCGCCAATGATCAGGTCGAGCTGAAAATCCTCCATCGCCGGATACAGCACTTCCTCGACCGCCGGACTGAGGCGATGAATTTCGTCGATGAACAACACATCGCGCTCTTCGAGATTGGTCAGGAGCGCGGCGAGATCTCCGGCCTTGGCGATCACGGGCCCCGACGTGGCGCGGAAGCCGACGCCGAGTTCGCGCGCGACGATCTGCGCCAGCGTGGTCTTGCCGAGGCCGGGGGGACCGACGAACAACACATGGTCGAGCGCCTCGTTACGCTTGCGGGCGGCCTCGATGAAGATCGACAGGTTGGCGCGCGCCTGCGCCTGGCCGACGAACTCCGACAGCAGTTGCGGGCGCAGGGCGGTGTCGGGCCCATCGTCCGTGCGGCGCTCGGGGGTGACGATGCGGGAGGGCGTGGTCATGTGCGGAGGATAGCACGAGGTGCGTTTCTTACCTCTCCCGCTTGCGGGGGAGGTCGACGCGCTCGATAGAGCGCGGCGGGTGGGGGAACTCTCTCAACAGGCGCCGGGGTATGCTGAGGCACCCCCACCCCAGCCCTCCCCCGCAGGCGGGAGAGGGAGCAGGCCGCGGTCGAACCATGGTTTCCGTTCGCGAAAAAAAATCGCCATCGCTTCTTCACTTCGCCAGCTCCTTGAGCCCAAGCCGAATCAACTGCGCGGTCTCGGCGTTTTCGCCGGCAATGCGCGAGGCTCCGGCGATGGCGGCGGCGGCCTGCGGCGGACCGTAGCCGAGATTGACCAGCGCCGAGATCGCATCGGTGACCGGACGCGGCGCGCGATCATTGTCGATCGCGCCGGACAGATGCACCAGCGCCGGATCGATGTTGGCAAAGGCCGGCGCCTTGTCCTTCAGTTCGGTGACGATGCGCTCGGCCACTTTCGGTCCGACGCCCGGCGTGCGCTGCACCGCGGCCTTGTCGCGTAACGCGATGGCATTGGCGAGATCGGCCGGCGGCAAGGCCGAGAGCACCGCCAGCGCCACCTTGGCGCCGACGCCCTGCACCGTCTGCAGCAGCCGAAACCATTCGCGCTCGACATCGCTGCGAAACCCGAACAGCTTGATCTGATCCTCGCGCACGTAGGTTTCGATCGACAGCACCGCGATCTCGCCGGGCGACGGCAGCGCCTGCAGCGTCCGCGCCGAGCAATGCACCTGGTAGCCGACGCCGCCGACGTCGAGAATGACAAAATCCTCGCCGTAGCTGTCGATCAGGCCTTTGAGTTTGCCGATCATACCCCCACCGTCCTCAGCCGCAGCGCGGCGCTCTGGCGGTGATGGGCGTGCGTAATGGCGATCGCCAGCGCATCGGCGGCGTCTGATGATTTCGGCTCGGCCTTCGGCAGCAGAATTTTCAGCATCACCAAAATCTGGTTCTTGTCGGCATGGCCAGCGCCAACCACGGTCTTTTTCACCTGGTTCGGGGCGTATTCCGCGACCGATATCCCGAACATCGCCGGCGCCAGCATCGCAACCCCGCGCGCCTGGCCGAGTTTTAGCGTAGCGACACCGTCCTTGTTGACAAAAGTTTGTTCGACAGCCGCTTCCGCCGGCTGGAAGTCGCCGAGCACGGCGGCGAGCCCCTCATGGATCGCCAGCAAGCGGCTCGCCAGCGGCAGGCCTTCGGGCGGCTCGACCGAGCCGCAGCCGACGAATATCAGCCGGTTGCCGTCGATCTCGATCACGCCCCAACCGGTGCGGCGCAGGCCCGGATCGATGCCCAGAATGCGGACAGGATGGCGAATCGGCTGGGATGTCATGGATATTTTATACCCCATGCCGGAGTCCCAAGCCTAGCTCGGGCGATTCGCTATCAACCGTCATACACCGCGAAAGCCGGCCGGAACTTGTCACGCGCGGGCTTGACCCGCGCATCCATCATCTTCGCAAAGAGTCCGCCGAGAGGATGGATTGCCGGGTCAAGCCCGGCAATGACGAAGGGAGGTGTTCTCACCCGCCCATCTTGGCGACCAGCGCGTCGGAAACCTCGAAATTGGCGAACACGTTCTGCACGTCGTCGTGTTCGTTCAATAGATCGATCAGCTTCAAGAGCTTCTCGCCGGTCTCGTCGTCCACCGGCACCGTGTTCTGCGGTTTCCAGGTCAGCGCCGCCTTGCGCGGTTCGCCGAATTTCGCCTCCAGCGCCTTTGCCACGTCGCGGAAGGTTTCCGGCGAAGCGTAGATCTCATGGCCGTTTTCGCTCGACGACACGTCGTCGGCGCCGGCCTCGATCGCTGCATCCAGCATCGCATCGTCGGAGGCGACCTTGGCGTCGTATTCGATGACGCCGGTGCGGTCGAACATGAAGGCGACCGAATTGGTTTCGCCGAGATTGCCGCCGGACTTGGTGAAGTAGGAGCGGATGTCGGATGCGGCGCGGTTGCGGTTGTCGGTCATCGCCTCGACGATCACGGCGACCCCGCCCGGACCATAACCCTCATAGCGAATCTCGTCGTAATTCTCCGCGTCGCCGCCGATGGCCTTCTTCACCGCGCGGTCGATCGAGTCCTTCGACATGTTTTCCTGGCGGGCGGAGATGATCGCCGCGCGCAGCCGTGCATTCATCGAGGGATCGGGCTGGCCCAGCTTCGCCGCAACCGTGATTTCCCGCGCCAGCTTGCTGAACAGCTTCGACTTCTGGGCATCCTGCCGGCCCTTGCGGTGCATGATGTTCTTGAATTGGGAATGTCCGGCCATGCGGGTATCTTTCGGGATTCGTCCGGTATGTAGGGGTGGAAAGCGCGGCGTTATAGGCCGCGGCAACGGCAAAATCAAAGATTCACGAGGATTTTCGGTATATTAGTAGTGCCGCCTGCCTAGATGTGAGGCAATCGTTAACCATGATTTCATGCCGAACTGCCAAGATCGCAGCCTCATTTCTCGTTCCCGAGAAGGGCCCATGGCGTTCGGTTGGTTTCCAAAACGTCCGCCGGAAGCGGCCGCGCCTGCCGTCGCAGCGCTGGCGCTGACGCCGGTGGTTGCGGCCGAAGCTCCCGGCGTTTCGGACACCGATTCCACCAGGGAAATCCTCGAACTGCTCGAACTCGAACTGGGCGCGATGATCCGGCAACTCGAACGGGCGGCCAATTCGGTCGCCGGGGGCGCCGAGGCCACCGCGGCGACGCTCTCCACCATTCGCCAGCGCACCGATGCCCTGACGGGGCGCACCAGCGCCGCGCAATCGACCGCGACCACTTTCTCGCAGGCCGCCGACAAGTTCACCCATTCGGCTGAGGGAATTGGCTCCCAGGTCCGCGACGCCAGCAAGCTCGCCGATCAGGCCAGCGCCGCGGCCCGCGAAGCGAGCCTCAATGTCGACCGTTTGAGGGAGTCCTCGGCCGCGATCGGCAATGTCGTCAATCTGATCGCGCAGATTGCCAAGCAGACTACGCTGCTGGCGCTCAATTCCACCATCGAGGCGGCGCGGGCCGGCGCTGCCGGGCGCGGCTTTGCCGTCGTCGCCTCCGAGGTCAAGGCGCTGGCGGTGCAGACCCAGAACGCCACCGAGGAGATCACGAAAAAAATCGACGCGTTGCAGCGGGATGCCGCGGGCTCGGTCGACGCGGTGCACCGGATATCGCAGGCGATCGAGGCGATTCGTCCGGTTTTTGAAAACGTCAATGGCGCGGTGGCGGAGCAGAACCAAACCACGGGCGCGATGTCGGCCAATGCCGCAACGGCGTCGCGTTTCATCGTCTCGGTCGGCGACAGCGCGGCCGAAATCGACAGCGCGACCAAGCAGGCCGAGGCGCATGGCGAACGTGTCGCCAACGCCGGCAAAGCCGTCACCATGTTCGCCCAGAAACTCAAATCGCGCTGCGCGGTGCTGCTGGGCCAGGACGACCGTGAGGACCGGCGCAAGCGCGAACGGTTGCCGTGCAATCTCAAAATCGAAATCCAGACCCCGCGCGGCATGGCCGCAGCCGCCGTTTATGAAATTTCCATGGAAGGCCTCCTGATCGGTGGACCGGACGCCGAGCGGCTGCCGCTGAACGAAAGCCTCGATGCCACACTGGAGAGCATCGGCGCGTGCAGGATTCGCTTCACCGAGCGTTCGAAGGCCGGCACGCAGGCGCGGTTCGAGACGCCCAATGCCGCATTGAGTGAAAAGATCGAAGACCAGCTGTGGTCGATCCACGACGAAAACACCGAATTGGTCACCCGCGCCATGGAAGCCGGCACCGCGCTGACCAAGATATTCGAGGACGCGGTGGCGAGCGGCGCCATTGCCATCGACGACATGTTCGACGCCGACTACATCGAGATCCCCGGCACCAACCCGCTGCAACACCGCACCCGGATCCTCGGCTGGGCGGATCGCGCGCTGCCGCCGTTCCAGGAAGCCTTCCTCGCCAGGGATCCGCGCACGGTGTTCTGCGCCATGATCGACCGCAACGGCTATTTGCCGGTTCACAACAAGATCTACTCGCATCCGCAGCGCCCCGGCGACGTCGGCTGGAACACCGCCAACAGCCGCAACCGCCGCATCTTCAACGATGCCGCGGGGCTCGCCGCCGGCCGCAACCTGCGCTCCTACCTGATTCAGAGCTACGCCCGCGACATGGGCAACGGCCAAACCATCATGATGCGCGAGATCGACGTGCCGGTCCGCGTCAAGGGCCGGCACTGGGGTGGATTCCGTACCGCGTACAAGCTTTGAGCAAGACAAGCGTCCAAGCGTTCCGAAGCGTTTACAGAAATTATTCACCCGGAGGAATCCAGCGATGTCGGTTGCGCAGCCCATAAGGTTGGACCGTGCTGCGGCCATCCCCTCGGATAGCGAGCGTCTGGTCGATCAGCTTGCGAACCGGATCGGCGGCCTTGGGGTTGAGCTCGCGGACGTGGCAGGAAATCTGCAGGAAGTCGCCGGCCGCGTGTCGAGCCAGTCGGACCGGCTCGGGCATCTGCAAACGACCGCCGAGACGATGGTTTCCGCCAATCACGGCATCGCCAGCGCGTCGCGGGCGGTGCAAACGGCTACCTCGGCTGCCGTCGGTGAAATCACGCAGTCGCGTGCCGCGGTGGAGACGGCGGTCCAGCATATCGCCGAATTGATCGAGGCCGTCGGCCGCATCGAACTTCGTCTCGGGTCGGTCGGAACCGCGCTCGCGCAGGTCGCCAAGGTATCCGGATCGATCGAGGCGATCGCAAAGCAGACCAACCTTTTGGCCCTCAACGCGACCATCGAGGCCGCCCGCGCAGGCGCCGCGGGAAAAGGGTTTGCGGTCGTCGCCAGCGAGGTGAAGAACCTTGCCGAAGCCACGCGCCAGGCCACGCATCTGATCGGCGATACCGTTCGCGATCTTGACGGTCAGATCGGCAACCTGATCGGCGCCAGCGGCGACGCCTCGCTTCGCGCCAAGAGCGCCGGCGAAGGCGCCCAGCAGATTCAGAGCATCATCGTCCGCGTCCAGGACGGCTTCACGGCGGTCGGCCGGGAGATCGATGGCGTGGCCAGGGCGGCCACGTCCAACCTCGCGCATTGCGACATGGTGATCGATGAGCTCGGCAACCTCGCCAAGGGCGTCGATCTGTCGTCGACCGACCTGAAACAGGCCGACGAAAGAGTCGCCAGGCTGCTCGATCTTTCCGAATCGCTGATCGCGCTCATCGCCGACAGCGGGGTGGAGACGTCGGATGCACCGTTGATCCGCGTCGTGATCGATACCGCCAAACAGATTTCGGCGGCGTTCGAGACCGCCGTTGAACGCGGGGACATCCGCATCGATCAATTGATGGACGAGAAATACCGCGAAATCCCGGGCACCAATCCCAAACAATACCTCACCGACTATGTCGCATTCACCGACCGGATCCTGCCGCCGATTCAGGATCCGATTCAAAAGATCGACCCCCGAATCGTGTTCTGCGTCGCCTGGGCTAAGGGCGGCTATCTTCCGACCCACAATCCGAACTATCGCCTGCCGCAGGGTCCCGACGCCGTGTGGAACAACGCCAATTGCCGCAACAAGCGGCTGTTCAACGATCGCGCGGTACACAAGGTCGCGGCGAATACCAAGCCGTTTCTGCTGCAGACCTACCGGCGGGATATGGGCGGCGGCAATTTCGTCCTGATGAAGGACCTGTCGTCGCCGATTTACGTTCGCGGCCGCCATTGGGGCGCGTTCCGCATGGGTTTTCGGCAGTCTTGAGTGGCCGCGAACCGTCGCGCAAAGTTCTGGAGCCGCCCAAAAATCCGCCGGTAGCTGCGGCGATCCGTGCCGCCTGACGAGAGGTAGTGCCGCAAGGGCGATGCAAGGCATCCTTGCAAAAAATATATCCGTTTGTTGACGGATCGCAGCGCGATATAATGGGCCTGCCACGTCAATCGCCCCTTCTCGCGTTCTCCGCGGGCGCTGTCCGTGACTGCTGGATTGGAGGTTCTGATGGCCACCACCCTGACAATCAACGGCGAACCGAAATCGTTTGACGCTCCGCCGGACATGCCGCTGCTCTGGGTTCTCCGCGACATCCTCGGCATGACCGGAACGAAGTTCGGCTGCGGCATTGCCCAGTGCGGCGCCTGCACGGTGCATATCGACGGCAAGCCGGTGCGATCCTGCATGCTCCCGGTCGGCGCGGTGCGCGATCGCGCCGTCACCACCATCGAAGGCGTCGGCGCTTCGCCTGCCGGCGCAAAGGTGCAGAAGGCCTGGCTCGATCTCGAGGTGGTCCAGTGCGGCTATTGCCAGTCGGGCCAGATCATGTCGGCGGCGGCGCTGCTCGCGGGCACGCCCAACCCTGACGATTCCGACATCGACGCCGCGATGGCGGGAAATATCTGCCGCTGCGGCACCTATGTGCGCATTCGCGCGGCGATCAAGCAGGCTGCTTCCCAACGTCAATCGTAGGAGCGCGCCATGACTGTTGCAGAAAAAATCTCCAGCGGGTTTTCGCGTCGTAGCGTGCTGACGGGCGGGCTGGCGGGCGGATTTCTGCTCGCATTCCATCTCCCCGTGCGCGCGGTGAACGAGCCGGTGCAGCCGCCCGACGACGCCGCCGGCAAGTTCGCGCCCAACGCCTTCATCCGCGTCGACAACACCGGCAAGACTACGTTGGTGATGCCGCAGGTCGAGATGGGACAGGGTATCTACACGGCGCTGGCGGCTATTTTGGCCGAGGAGATGGATGCCGATTTTTCCGCGCTCTTCCTGGAGCACGCCCCAGCCAACGAGAAGCTGTACGCAAATCCCATTTTCGGGATTCAAGCGACGGGAGGCTCGACGTCGGTCAGGGCGTTCTGGAAGCCGCTGCGCACGGCCGGCGCCAGCGCGCGCGCCATGCTGGTGCAGGCTGCGGCCCAGCAATGGCAGGTCGATCCCGCAAGCTGCAAGACGGCGAACAGCGAAGTGACCCACAAGGACAGCGGCCGCAAACTTACGTATGGCGACGTTGCGGCGGCGGCCAGCAGTCAGACGCCGCCAAAGGACGTGCCGCTCAAGGACCCCAAGGATTTCGTGCTGATCGGCAAGCCGCTGAAGCGGCTCGACACGCCGGAGAAGGTCAACGGCAAGGCGGTCTACGGCATCGACGCGATGCTGCCCGATATGAAGTTCGCGACGCTGGCGGCGTGCCCGGTATTCGGCGGCAAGGTCGGCAAGGTCGATGACAGCGCGGCCAAAAAGATTCCGGGCGTGCGGAAGATCGTCGTTCTCGATGACACGGTCGCGGTGGTCGGCGATCACATGTGGGCGGCGACGAAAGGCCTCGATGCGCTGGTGATCGACTGGGACGAGGGCCCGAACGCGCGCCTCAGTTCCAACGACATCTGGCAGGGTCTGCGCGCCGCCAGCGAAAAGGACGGCGTGGTCGTCAAATCCGAAGGCGACATCGCCAAGGGCCTTGCGACCGGCGAGCGCGTCGACGCGGCCTACGAGCTGCCGTTTCTCGCCCATGCCACGATGGAGCCGCTGAGCGCCACGGTTCACGTTAAGCCGGATTCCTGCGAAGTCTGGACCAGCAGCCAGATCATGGCGCGGGCGCAATCCGAGGCGGCGAAAGCCGCCGGACTCCCCGTCGAGAAGGTGACCGTCTACAACCACCTGCTCGGCGGTGGTTTCGGACGCAAGCTCGAGATCGACATGGTGGTTGCGGCCGTGCGCATCGCCAAGCAGGTCGACGGACCGGTCAAGGTGGTGTGGACCCGCGAGGAAGATATCCAGCACGACATCTATCGTCCGGTCTACCGCGACACGATTTCCGCGAGCCTGTCGGACGGCAAGATCGTTGGCTGGAAATACCGCGTCACCGGTTCGTCCATCATGGCGCGCTGGCTGCCACCGGCGTTTCAGAATGGCGTCGACATCGACGCCATCGATAGCGCCGTCGACATGCCCTACGACATTCCCAACAAGCACATCGAATATACCCGTGCCGAACCGCCGGCGGTGCCGACCGGGTTCTGGCGCGGCGTTGGCTGCAACAACAACGTGTTCGCCATCGAATGTTTCATGGACGAAGTGGCGCGGAAGGCGAACAAGGATCCGGTGGATTTTCGCCGCGCGATGCTCGGCAAAACTCCGCGGCTGCTGGCAGCACTCAATCTGGTGGCGGAAAAATCCGGCTGGGGGCAGCCATTGCCGGCGCGGGTCGGGCGCGGCGTCTGCGCGCAGACGTCGTTCGGCAGCTTTATTGCAACCGTGGCCGAAGCCGAGATTGACGAGCACGGCGAGGTGCATTTGCGCCGGGTCATTTCCGCGGTCGATACCGGCATCGCCGTCAATCCCGATACCATCGTGGCACAGATCGAGGGCGGGCTGATCTTCGGCCTGACCGCCGCGCTCTACGGCGAAGTCACCATCGACAAGGGACGGGTGCAGCAATCCAACTTCCATGACTACCGCATGCTCCGCATCGACCAGGCGCCGAAGATCGAGATCCACCTCATCAAGAGCGGCGAGGCGCCCGGCGGCATCGGCGAGACCGGCACCACGGCGGGCCCGCCGGCGCTGCGCAACGCGATATACGCTGCGACCGGTGTCGCCCTGCGGCGGCTCCCGATCGACCGCTCGCTGATCGCAGCGGGGAAAAAGGCATGAGCCCCGGAGCGCGTCGCATTCTCCTCAGCGTTGTCGTCATCGTGGTTGTCGCGCTGGCCGCGGGCGGCTGGATCATCCGGGGTCCCGGCCCGATGGCGTTCGCGGAGGGCCCGAAAGTGGCGTTCGCCGATTATCACGACGCCAATCCCACCGGCGTTCCGGCGTCGCTTGCCAAGGCGAGCCTCGTGGAGCGCGGCGAATATCTCGCCAAGGCGGCGGATTGCATGGTCTGCCACACCACGCAGGACGGCAAGCCCTATGCAGGCGGCCTCGGATTCAACCTGCCGTTCGGCACGCTGTACTCGACCAACATCACGCCGGACAAGGAGACCGGCATCGGCAATTACAGCGACCAGGATTTTCTCGCCGCGGTTCATCGCGGCATCCGCCGTGACGGCGCGCGGCTGTATCCGGCGATGCCGTTTACCTCCTATACCTATATGACCGACGCGGATGCGCTGGCGATCAAGGCCTATCTGTTCAGCCTGCCGGCGGTGCACGCGGAGGCTCCCGCCAATACGCTGACCTTTCCGTTCAACCAGCGCTGGGCGATGACCTTCTGGTCGATCGTTTTCAATCCGGATATCCGCTTCGAGCCCGACACCTCGAAAACGCCGGAATGGAACAGGGGCGCCTATCTCGCCGAAGCGCTGGCGCATTGCGGCGAATGCCACACGCCGCGCAATCTCGGGTTCGCGCTCGATAACCGCAAGAAATTCGCCGGCGCGCTGACGGCGGGCTGGCGCGCCTTCAACATCACTTCGGACAAGACCACCGGCATCGGCGGCTGGCGCGACGAAGATATCGTCTCTTACCTCACGATCGGCCACGCCATGGGTCACGGCAGCGCCTCCGGACCGATGGGCGAAGCGGTCGATTACAGCTTCAGCCAGTTCGCGCCGGAAGACATCCGCGCGGTGGTGGCCTATCTGCGCAGCGTGCCGCCGATCGCCTCGCCCGACCTGCCGGCGACCCTGGCGCCGCCGGCGCCGGCGTCGCACAAGCAGGGCGGCGGCACCCAGGACCCGCGCGGCAAGATGGTGTTTGAAGGCGCCTGCGTCAGTTGCCATGACTGGTCCGGTGAAAGTCCGATCTCGCCCTTCGCCACGCTGACCGGCGCCTGGGCGGTCAACGATCCCACCGCCACCAACGTCGCCCAGATCGTGATTTCCGGGACGGTGCGGCGTCACCCGCCGGATGCGGTCTCGATGCCGGCGTTCGGCGACGCCTATTCCGACATCGAAATCGCCGCGGTCGCCAATTACGTCACCGCGCGCTTCGGCAGCAAGCCATCGAGCCTCACCGCGCAGGACGTGGCCGAGTTGCGAAAGCAGGCGTCGCAGTAGCGGTCGTGCTCGTCGTCCGGGCGACCGCGTCCTCGTCATTCCGGGATGGTGCGTTAGCACCAGACCTCAGATGCGCAATTGCGCATCGGGGAATCTCGAGATTCCGGGTTCGATGCTTTGCATCGCCCCGGAATGACGATCGCGTGACACGAACGGTCTCATGACACACGTCCGCGATCTCGCCGCGCGATGCGCCCGAGTTGTTGAAAAATCTTCCGCCCAAACGAGGGCGTGGGGAACGCCGGGTGCTCCAGTGCACCCGCAGCCTCGTGTGCGCATGGGGTGGTAAGTATGCACACGAGTATTCACAGCGAGGTCACCGGAATCACCGGCGTTCCCGCACGCAATGGTTTTAACGGTTTATCCTCGTGCTCTCCCCGGTGATCGGCTTTTTTGCCACCGTCATCTGCGGATATGGCTGGTCCGCGCCCGGTTGGGCCGACTTCGCTCCGCAAGACTTGACACCAGCGTCGGGGTGTCAGGACCACACGACTTCGCCGTCCGCATCAGCGCCGTTCGTCAGCACGCCGTTGACAACTCACGGGCCTCCTAAAACCCGCCCTGCCGTCACGTGTCGTGCCTGACGCTGCCGCGTCCACCGCATTCCGCCCCGCGTCCGTGACGATCGCGATACGCCCCTCTCTCGGGACGGAACGGCGGTGGATATACAAGTGATTTGGGTCTTCGGAAAATCAGAATATTTTTTCAAGAGGGGCTGGACAGCGGTTTGGAAAAACAGCCTGTCGGGCAAATCAGGCAGGGGTCGTTGAAAGACCGTCAGGGGCGATGTGCTGCATGTGTCTCGTGCGCGAGCCGACTGGTGCCGAATAGCGCAGCGCCCGCTTTGCGCCAGAAGCGGGCCGCTCGAGAACTGATAAGCTTTTGCATAAAAACCTTATCAGTCCAAACTGACTCCATTTGTGTATTTTTCTTATCAGTCGCTGGCTCGCGAACGGGCCGCATAGACGCTTAGAATGGCTGCAGCGATTATCGACTGCCGTCTGCGGTAACTATTGATTAGATATGGTGAGGCACAACAACGGTTACAGCTGTGCCATCCGAGCATGACTCGGTGACGACGTGAGCAAGATTATCTTTGGGTAAGGCGATATTTGCGGGGCGGAGCACCGCTTTCGCCTGGGGCGGGGGTTGAATGTCAAATGACTCTTCGAGGAGCGAATCGCGGGACATGAGAAAGGATTCCCTTCCCCGCGAGCACGGAGACATCCAAACCGCCGTTGTGACCCTTGTCGATCGTTTGGCGCCAGTCATCCCCATAACGGGTCAGCCGGCTGTTGCGCGAAAAATCGCAGAAGTGATCGCAAGCCTGCACAGTTCGATGGGCAGCAACATGTTCCTCCGTCAAAGCATCATCCGGCGTGGCACAGCAACCCATGGTCATGTGATCGACGGTTTGGCAGCGTGGGTCACCGTCCTCTTCGATCTCGCCAACCTGCAGCACGACCGAAGCCGAGCAATGAACCTCAAGGCCAGAATCTCGGACGAAGCTGTGGATCGTCTTTCTCGAGCTCTCTCGATGTCGCGCAACGGCTGCATTCTTGCGGTCCCCCACATAGGGAGCATCGAACTGTTCGCGGCGCACCTCAAAGACCGTGGTTTCAACGTCGGTTTCGTCTACACGATCGGCAAAAAACCAACGGCTACCGAACGGTGGATTTATGAAGGCCGGTGCGCCACTCGCGCCACACCGATTGCGTTCGGGCGAAGAAATACCGGAGCCGAGATCTCGAAGGTTCTTCGGAGCAATGGCGTCGTATTGATGGTCGTGGATGTCTACCCAAGCGCCAAATACAAAGGAATATCCGTCGAAACCCATGACGCTGAGTTCCGGTATCCGCCCGGACCAGCCCGCTACGCGCGGTCAGGCACGCTCGTTCTTCCCGGCTTTGCATCAAGCCGTGACGCGGAGGGCTTTTCGATGAGCATCCTGGAGCCCCTGGGTTACCACGCATCGATGCCTGCCCGGGACGCCGCCTCCGACTTCACCCAAAGGGTCGCCATCCATGTCGATGGGTTCACTGCTGAACAGCCTGCGGCGTATTGGCTCTGGCACCCGATCCCCAATGATCCGTTCCTTGCGATCGCGCAACGTCAGCGACCGGACCTCCTGACCTCGACGGTCGCAGAGTTCCCGGATGACGAGGCAGCGGCATTGGCACTGGAAGCACTGTGCTCGAAGTGGACGGCAGGCGGCATCGCTGATCACCTTCGCTAGCGGGATGCCCCGTCCCATTCATGTCCCCCGAGTCCGCCCATGGACAGTATCGTCCGGCGCGCGGGCGTTTTCGCGTGCAGCGTTGCCTGCGCGCGCTCCACGGGCAGGCGAAACACCCTTGACCGACCGAACCCCATGAGCCGGCCGCTTGTCGTGATCTTCGCCACCATCGCGCTTGACGCGGCCGGCATTGCGCTGATCTTCCCGATCCTGCCTGGTCTGCTCCGCTCCATGGCTGGCACGGAGGATGTGTCCGCGCTGTTCGGGGCAATGCTGGCGCTGTACGCGTTCATGCAATTCGTCTTCACGCCGGTGCTCGGCGTCCTGTCGGATCGCTTTGGCCGCCGGCCGGTGCTGCTCCTCTCCCTTGCCGGCTCGACCATCGACTATCTGGTCATGGCTTTCACGCCGTACCTGTGGCTGTTGTTCGCCGGCCGGGCCATAGCCGGGCTGACGGCGGCGAACACGGCGGTCATCACCGCCTACATCGCGGACATCACGCCCGAGGCCGAGCGCGCGCGCCGCTTCGGCCTGTTCCAGGCCTTCTTTGGCGCCGGTTTCGTCATGGGTCCAGTGATCGGCGGCCTGCTCGGCGACATTTCGCTGCGCGACCCTTTCCTTGCCGCCGCCGCGCTGAATGGCGTGAACCTGTCGATTGCGCTGTTCCTTCTGCCCGAGTCGCATCGGCCGGAGCGCAAGCCGTTCGATTGGCGGGCGCTGAACCCGTTCGCGCCGCTGCGCTGGGCGCTCACCTTTCGCGCACTCATCCCACTGCTCGCGGTGTTCTTGCTTGTTAGTCTCGTCGGCCAGACCTACAGCACGGTCTGGGTGCTTTTTGTCACAGATCGCTTCCGCTGGACCGGAACCGACATCGGCCTTTCGCTGGGCGTATTCGGCGCACTCGTGGTCATCGCGCAGGCTTTCGCCATTGGCCCGGTCACACGGTGGCTCGGCGAACGCGGCACGCTGCTCCTCGGCATCGCCTGCGAGACGGTCGCCCTCCTCATCCTCGCCTTCGCACAGGCGGGCTGGATCGCCTTCGCGTTGATACCACTGATCGCATTCGGCGGGATCGGCGTGCCCGTGCTGCGATCACTGCAGACGAACGCCGTCGATCGCGAGCGTCAGGGGCAATTGCAGGGCGTCATCGCCAGCTTCGTCAGTCTGGCGGCGATCTTCGGCCCACTTGTCTTTAGTTGGATTTACGCTCTGTCGTCGCCGGGCTGGACCGGACTTGTGTGGATCGTCGGGGTAGCGATCTACGCTCTCGCAGTGCTGATCGTGCTCACTGTTCCGAACAACGCCGGCCAGCGGCCATAGCGATCCAACAAAACGCTGAAGTAAACGAGATCGCTTCAGGCCGGCTTTGCGATGGGTCGACAATCTTCCAAGATGTTGGGCCTGGAAGGCCGAGCTAGTTGCCGAGCTTGATGCCGGCATCCTTGATCACCTTGGCCCACTCGGGCGTTTCTTTCTTGATGATCGCGGTAAACTCGGCCGGCGTGTTGCCGACCGGCTCGAGGCCAAGTTCGTCGAACTTCTTGCGCACCTCCGGCATCGCCAAGGCCTTGACGGTTTCTCCGTGCAATTTATCCAGAACATCCTTCGGCGTGCCGCTCGGCGCGATCAGGCCGAACCACGGCACGGCCTCGAAGCCGGGAAAGCCGGATTCCGCCATGGTCGGCAGGTCGGGCGCCAGCGCCGAGCGCTTGATCGAGGTGATGGCCAGCGCGCGCAATTTCCCTTCGCGCGCAAGCGGTAATACGTTCACGATATTGGCGAACGACATGCTGATTCGGTGGGCGAGCAGGTCCGGCATCATCGCCGTGGTGCCGCGATAAGGCACCGGTCTAATATCGACATGCGCCATGTATTTGAACAATTCGCCGGCCAGATGCTGTGACGTGCCCACGCCGGCATGGCCATAGGAAAGCTTGCCCGGCTCGGCTTTGGCGAGCGCCACCAGTTCCGCCACGGTCTTGACCGGCAGCTCGGGCGGAACGGCTAGCACGTTCGCCGCGATGAATACCTGCGAGATCGGTGCGAAGTCCTTGAGCGGGTCGAACGGCAGTATTTCATACAAGCTCGGATTGATGACCAGCGACGAGTTGCCGCCCATCAGCAGCGTGTAGCCATCGGCGGTCGCCTTGGCGACGCGATCGGTGGCGATGTTGCTGCCGGCGCCGGGAATATTCTCGACCACGAACGGCGTGCCCCAGACTTCCGAAAACCGGTCGGCAAGAATGCGAGCCACAAGGTCGGGAGCCGTACCGGGTGTGAAGCCGACCAGGATTTTCGTCGGCCGGTTCGGATAACTCGATTGCGCTGATGCCGTCTGCGCCGCGAGCAGCACAAGCAGGGCGGCGAACAGGTTCGCAGCGAGCTTCATCGTTTCCTCTCACGTCCCGCATGACCGTTTGCCCGGTCTTTGCTGTCGGACTTGACGGCAAGTGTGACACCGGCGAACAGCGCCCGCAAGGTGGCCCCCCGCGACATCGCATGAGCTTGCTTCGACGGCCCACAATTCGTTGCTTGCGTCTCTCGGTGTGCATCGAGGAACGGCAGCGTCCGGGTGAGCGATGCGTGGTGAATAGCTCGGCGCGACTTCTCTGAAAATCCTCTACCGGTCCGCGTTCTTGTCGGCGAACAATGAGGAGACCAGGGCTTTGCGCTGAACAGCCTTGCGAAGCTGGACGATAATCAGGCCGGCGACGCCAACTTCCATCATGACCGACATTAACGGAATCAGCGCGGCGGCTGACGTCGGGGCTACAGAGAAACGCAATCCGCTCAAGATTGAATCGGTGATGACGGAGCCAATCAACGGGCTCGCCGTCGCTACCGAAAGGAGCAGACAGAGATTCAACTGACGTTCATAGCCGCCGCGCAGCGTCGCCGAGACCCGGCGGCTGCCAATATAGACCCAGCCAAGGATGCCGACGACCAGCGCCACCATGAACCCATAACGATCGATCGCCGGCCCGATGGTGTTGAACCCGAGCCAATCCGCAGGCAACCGCCATTGCAACAGCTCGTACAACGCGCCACGTCCCTTCATGAGGACGAGAATCGCAGCGATCGCGAGGATCAAAATACCGCCGACCCGTCGCGCCTGTTGCAACAGGGACAATGGTGCATACTGCCGGGCGATCTCCCTGGGATCTCCGAACCTCGCTATCGCCGCGGCGTCCTTTGGGTCATCGCCTCCATCCTCACTGATGGCGTCCAGGAGATGATCCTCAACCTCTCTACGCACACGTCGCGACAACTCCGGGTCGAAGCTAAGCTCGCGGGTTAACTGGTCGAGATGATTAGTGACCAGGACGGACGGTTGCATGGCTGATTTTTCCTAACAGACCACCGATCGCCTCCGCAAAGCGCTGCCAGACCGCACGCTGATCGGCGAGCGCCCGACGGCCTCTGCGCGTCAGAGAATACACCCGTCGCTGCCTGCCCGATTCACCCGCGGTCCAGCGGCTGTTCAGCAAACCGCTTTGCTCGAGGCGATGCAGCGCGGGATAAATGGTGCCTTCCGGCAGATCGAATGCGCCACCGCTGCGGTGGCGAATTTCCTGAATAACGGCGTAGCCGTGGGCCGGCCCGTCCGCCAGCGCGGCGAGCACGATCATGTCAAGATGCCCTTTGAGCATTTCGCCTTCCATGAACTTGAGCTTATCCCAGTAAAGCGAGGCGTCAACGCTGACCCCTTTGTCCGTTAGGACGCCGGGCTGCCGCTAGACGCCGCGGAAAACTGGTGGGCGACCCTCGCGGAGCGCGCGTTGAGATTCCTTGAAATCCTCGGTCTGTTGCAGGCGAGAGAAAGTCGGTTGTACTGCTGCGAGGGCGGTCGTTTCCTCAGCGGCGAGCGCCTGGCGGGATGAAGCCAGTGTTGCGCGTACGCCAAGCGGCGCAACGGCGGCAACTTTCTTCGCCAGCTCGATGGCGACATCCAGCTGCTTGCCAGGCGGCGTCACCTCTTGAACAAGACCCATGCGGTGCGCTTCTTCCGCACCCCAGGTATCGCCAGTCAGCATGTAGCGCATCGCGTTGGCCCAACCTGCCTCGCGCGTGAAGCGGACAGTGGCGCCGCCGCCTGGAAAACTGCCGCGCGTGACTTCGGCCTGGCGGAACACCGTATCGCTCGCCGCCACGCGGATATCGGCGGCAAGAAAGTACTCGTGACCAGCGAATTGCGTGCCGCCCTGAACGGCGACCACGAGAGGCTTGGTGCGAATTGGCGGGGCCAGTTCGAGGATGCTGATAAAATCCGGATCCTTGACGGGGATGATACCCGCTTGCACGGCCGCGATGAACGCGGGTGGATCGATTCCCATGGAAAAATCGGGGCCGATGCCATGCAGGACGGCGACGCGGAGGCCATCGTCGTGCTCGAGCTGATACAAGGCTTTACCGACGCCGATGATGATCGCGGGATCGATCAGGTTTCGCGTTTGGGGCCGATCGATTCCAATCAACAGCACCGGGCCGCGTTGCTCCGTCCTGACCTTGCCGGCGCCGGCCGTCGGAGCGGGTGCTGTCGGGGTAGGCTGTACCTGCGTCTGGGTTTGCGCTTGCCCGCTGGAAATTCCGGCGGCCAGGGTGACGGCACCGAGACCGGCCGTCATCAGGTCGCGGCGATCGATACCGGGCAGAGGTCTGTTGTTGCGGGAGGTCGTCATGGCTCACCTCATCAGGACAAGGGAATGACGTCTCTACGATACCTCGTGCTTCGATACCTCGCCATACTAGGCTTCATCGTGTTGGGGTTCAAGCTGAACCGCCGCCGGCGGGCATTCACGTATTCGCGATTGGGTGACGATACGGACAGCCGGGGCAACTCACGCGGTAGAGGCAATTTCGTGCTGGAGCGATGATGGAGAATCGGCGGAATATTCCGCCCGAAAGACGGCGCTTGCGGCCGAGCACGCAGGTGCAATAGCGTCGGCGTATTGGACCGAAAGGCGATTGGATTGGCGGAATACGCTATCGCTGTTCCACCCCTACGGACTGGCAACCACCGAAACCGACATTCGCCGATAGTGGCCGTTTGACGAGTTCGCGCCCCTTGGGGCGGCTCACGAGACCTGACGATAGATCGGCCTTCAGCCGTGATACGCAAACAGCTCGATGGGGTCGTTGAAGCCGCGGACCGGATATTCGCCGACGCGTTCGAGATCGAAATCGCTTTTGACGAAGTCGGCGAACGCGCGGGACAGCAGCACCGTTCTGCCCAATTGCTTGGTGAGGGTTTCGAGACGCGAAGCCATGTTGACCGCAGGACCGATGACCGTGAAGTCGAGCCGGGTGCGCGATCCGATATTGCCGTACATGACGTCTCCGACGTGGACGCCAGTGCCGTAATTCAGCGGCGCGCGACCGGTTTCGCCATTCCGTTCGTTCAGCGCAACCATGGCCTGACGGGCTTCGGTCACCGCATGCAGCAGATTTGCGCAGGCCGACGGCTGGCTGAGCGGAAAAATGGCGAGCAGACCGTCGCCGATAAATTTCAATATTTCCCCGCCATGTCGCGCAATCGGCTCCGACATCGCGTCGAAATAGCCGTTCAGAAGATCAATGACGTCATCGCGCGGCCAGTTGTCGGAGATCCTGGTAAAATCGCGCAGATCGCAGATCATGATGGCGGCGCGTACCGTCGTCCCGCTTCCGCGCCTGGTGGCGCCGGCCAGAATGAGCTCGCTGGCGTGCGACCCGACATAGGTTTCGAGCAGCGTTCGCGCCAGCCGGTTCTTGATACGGATTTCGCTGACCAGCGCCAGAACCGGCAACAGTTTCGACAGGCCGGCGAGATGCGCGTCGTCGAAACCTCCGGGCCGGTCGGTTGCAAAGGTCACGATATGCCGCTTGCCGAGCGTATGATACAGCGGCCAGGCCACATAGTCGGTCAGGCCTTTTGCCCGCATCTCGTCATAGACGGCGTGCTTGCGACCCAGCGAGGGATCGCGTTCGAGATTCTCTCGCACCTCGGTCGCACCGTCATAAATTTCGTTGGCGGGACTGCCGATGTATTCGGATCGCTCCCTGACATCGTAGTCAACTCTCGCAAGCTCGGCCTCGCGCATCCCGTCGGCCCACATCATCCGGGCGCCAAGCCATTGCGGATGATGGATCAGGACATGCAGCGTCGCCCGCTTGACCGGAAAGCCCGCTCGCTGGAGCCGGACACACAGTTCGGCGAAAATATTGTCAATGAAGCGCTCGTCGCGCGTGTGGTTTGCCAGCCAGTGCATGACGTCGCTGTCAGAAGGCGCGGTGACGAGATCGATGTTCGGTGTCGCGTCCATATCTTGCTCCTGAGCGCTGGATCGATGGTACAGGATATGTCGTGTCCCGGCCCGGCGGCGTCAACCGAGTCCGCCCCCCAATCTGCCTGCGCGTATGGGGTTGGCCGTGGCTCGCCGCGCGTCAGGCGCGAGAGGGCGCAGCGGTGGCGCGTAGGGCGCAATCGCACCAGCGTATTGGGCCGAAAGGGCAGTGGATTGGCGGAATACGCTAGTACTACTGAGTCAGAAGGTCGCGGCCGTCTGATTTGAGAATCACTTAACGTAGAGCTTCCCATTGAGAAACAGGAGGTTGGGATGGCTCTTCGGGAAGCGAAGGGTGTTCAAGCGCGTTTTACGCGGTATATCGAGAGTCTTGTCAGCGTGATCGGCCACGCAGATCGGGCAGGCCCGTTGCGCGACTATTGCACGGGCCTAATTGTGTCGGAAGCACGCAAGAGCGTTGAGCCGATGGCGGCGATCACAGCGCCGGATCGAACGGGCGCACAGCATCAGTCCTTGCTGCATTTTGTCGGCCAAGGGCCGTGGTCGGACGAGGTGGTTCTGGCCAAGGTTCGCGAGATGGTGTTGCCACAGATTGAACGGCGCGGACCGATCACGGCGTGGATTATCGACGACACGGGCATTCCCAAAAAGGGGCAGCACTCGGTTGGGGTAGCGCACCAATACTGCGGACAACTTGGCAAGCAGGCGAACTGCCAAGTCGCCGTATCGTTGTCGATTGCCAACCACGCGGCGAGCCTTCCTGTGGCCTATCGGCTGTATTTGACGAAGGATTGGGCTTCGAACGAGGCGCGTCGGCTCAAGGCGAAGGTGCCAGAAGAGATCTGCTTCAAGACCAAGCCGGAGATAGCGCTTGAGCACATCCACTGGGCCTGTGAGACCGGCCTTCCTGGCGATGTGGTGCTATTGGACGCGGGCTACGGCCACGACTCCAAACTGCGCGCCGGCATCACAGCTCTCGGGAAGGCCTATGCGGCAGCTATACAGCCGCAGACCTTGGTGTGGGCGCCGGGCATACGGCCGGGCCGTGCCCCGAAGAAGGGCCGCCGGGATGCGCCTGATACGATCTCGGTCAAAGAGCTTGCCCTCGGGCTGCGTGCGAAAGCATGGCATACGATCGAATGGCGGGAGGGCACGAATGCACGGCTCCGCTCGCGGTTTGCCCGCGTACGGGTTCACGTTGCATCGAGCCATGAACAGGCTGAGAAGCCGGCAAAAGAGTGGCTGCTGATCGAATGGCCCGAGGGAGAGGATGCGCCGACCAAATACTGGTTGTCGACCTTGCCAAAAAGCATTCCGTTCCGCGATCTGGTCGACACGGCCAAACTGCGCTGGCGCGTGGAGCGTGACTATCAGGAACTCAAGCAAGAGCTCGGTCTCGGTCATTTTGAAGGTCGAGGATGGCCAGGCTTTCATCATCACGCCACGCTGTGCATCGCTACCTACGGGTTCCTGATCTCCGAACGGGAGACGATTCCCCCCTCAGGACTACGTAGCGCCCGGCTGTTCCCGGAGATTGTCGTATCCGACGGCTATCGACCCAGAGGATCCTCCATTGCGGCCTGAGCGACACATCCCGAACTCAATCGCAACGATGCGCCGTAGGCTCATCGACGCCATCGTTAAACGCCTGCCACGATGTCCCTGCTGCCACTCTCTCAACGCACCGTATGCAAGGCAGACCCGATAAATGACACAGTAGTACTAGCGCTATTCCGCCCTACAGACTGCATCCGCTTCCGCGGGATCGCGTTGCTGATTGTGTTCGTCAGGCCGGATTCTACATCGCCATCAAATGCACCTTTTCAACTAAAAACGAGTTTCGCTTTCTGAAACTCAATTTAGTGGTGCGGGCGCATTATGGACCTACCTTGTGCAAAGACCGGCATGCTGGAACTGCTGCTCTTAACGCCCTTCCGCGGCCATGTGGCGCAAACACAAGGTGAGGAATGAGTCATGAGCTGGATGTTCGACAATGTCGGACGTTTGATGGCCCGGTTGCAGAAGCCGGCCAACCGCAGCGAGCCGTTCACTCAAAACGATCCGAAGGCACTGCGCGACACCCTTCGACGCGGTGACGTTTTACTGGTTGAGGGAAAAAGTCGCATTTCCGGCGGCATCAAATATCTCACCCAATCAACATGGTCGCATTCGGCACTGTATGTCGGGCCGATGGCGAGCGCCGCAACCGAAGGCGAGCCGCACGTCCTGATCGAAGCCAATATCGACGAAGGCGTCGTGTCCGCGCCGCTGTCGAAATATCTGCATTGTCAAACCCGTATCTGTCGACCGGTGGGCCTGAGCCAGGCGGACTGCGAAGAGGTCTGCCGCTACGCCTGCGAACGCATTGGTCTCGGCTACGATTTCAAGAACGTCATCGACCAGATGCGCTATCTATTCCCATGGCCAGTGACGCAGCGTCGGCGCCGCCGGGCGATCGCGCTCGGCTCCGGCGATCCGAGCCGTATCATCTGTTCTTCGCTGATTGCGCAAGCATTCGACGCCGTGCGTTACCCGATCCTGCCCAAGATCACGCGCGTCGAGAGCCAAACGGCGCAGCGCGAGATCGCCGAGATCCGTCACTCGTCGCTCTATGCGCCGCGCGACTTCGATATTTCACCCTACTTCATGATCGTGAAGCCCACGCTCGCGCGCGGCTTCAACTATAAAGACATGGTTTGGGCCGACCTTCCCCAGGATCACACCGCACAGCTTACGCTCGCTCCAGAGATCGAAGTCCCAATCGCAGAAGCGGCCTGCGCCGGAGTTCCCGGATGAGGCACTGAGTTGCGCAACGCTTTTGCCGCGACGGCGAACCCGGCGGCCCAAGCGAGAGTCGTTGTCATTCCCCCCACGAAATCGAGGGCCGTTGAACGAGGCGGTCGCAGGGCCGCCGATCGCCGTCCTCTCGTCAAACACAAATCTGGAGATTGATATGTCCAAGCCGCGTCTACGATTGATCAATTGCTCGAACGGCGTCCGACTCGGAGGAAGGCCCCGGCATCACGGCCGCAGCTTCCGACCTTTGGTTATTCAGGGAGGCGCGCGAGCGAAATCCGCCCCCGGAGTAAGCGCATGGGAAGCTGCACTTGAACTGATGATTCTCAGCTTTTCTATTTACAATACAAATTGCCGTGCCTTCCTGCAGGCGAGTATCACAATGCTTGAGGCCTATGATCGGACTGATCCTGAAAAAGACCAGTTAAAATGACACCGCCCACCTGACTCGCGTTCGACCAGCCGTGGAGAACACGGAGTGGTCGGCCATGTTCGCTCGACGCGCCGCGATCAGGTTGTTAAGCCCGCCTCCGCAGGGAGACTTTGAGTCGAGCCATGACTGTTGCGATCGAGATGGGACACACGACGGCAGGCGCCCCGGCGACTCTAGACCTTGAGGAACTGCTGGCGACCCGCCTGCTGGTGCAGGGCAATTCGGGCTCCGGCAAATCCCACCTGCTGCGCCGGCTGCTGGAACAGAGTGCCCCCTGGGTACAGCAGACCATCATCGACCCCGAAGGCGACTTCGTGGCGCTTGCCGACCGTTTCGGCCACCTCCTGATCGATGCCGAGGACCATACCGAGCGGGGCCTGCAGGTCGCCGGCGAGCGAGCGCGCATCCATCGCGTCTCTACGGTGCTCAATCTCGAGGGGCTCGACGCCGAGAACCAGATGCGGCGCGCCGCCGCCTTCCTCGGCGGCCTTTTCGAGGTCGCCCGCGACCACTGGTACCCGATGCTGGTGGTGGTGGATGAGGCGCAGCTGTTCGCGCCGGCAGTCGCCGGCGAGGTTTCGGACGAGGCGCGCAAACTCTCGCTCGGCGCCATGACGAACCTGATGTGCCGTGGCCGCAAACGCGGGCTTGCGGGGATCATCGCCACCCAGCGACTGGCGAAGCTCGCCAAGAACGTCGCGGCCGAGGCGTCCAATTTCCTCATGGGCCGAACCTTCCTGGATATCGATATGGCGCGCGCCGCCGACCTTCTGGGCATGGAACGGCGACAGGCAGACGCCTTCCGGGATCTGGAGCGCGGGCAATTCATGGCGCTGGGACCGGCCCTCTCCCGCCGTCCGCTGGGGCTGCGCATTGGTCCAACTGATACCACGCCGCGCAACGCGACCCCGCGCCTGATGCCTCTGCCGGAAGCGACACTGGACGCACGCGCCATCATCCTGGCAGCGCCGCCGCCCGAGAATAATCGGCCCCAGCGCCGGTCGTCGCCGGACCTCCTCGGCCAGCTCATGGCGGCGAAAACCGCGGCGCTGGAGATCCGTCCCGAAGCGGCGGAACAGCCACTCAGCGCTGAGGAACTGGCGGAGCGGCATGAGCGAGTGGACCGTATTCTGCGCGCCGTCATGGCGGAACCCGACGCGGGATTCCGTGCCATCGGCGTCCTCTATCAGGAGTTCGTGGTCCGCTGCCGAATTGAGGGCCTCGGTTCGACCGTGCCGGACCTGGCCGACTTCCGTCGCATGCGGACGCGCGCCCGCGCCGGGCTCGGCTCCGATATGGCAGACGATGACGGGTGGCAGGATGTCTCGGTCCGCGCCTCACTTCTGCCGGAGGATATGCAGGGCGTCTTCATGATGATCGCCCGCGCCGCGAAGGAAGGGTGGCCCTGCCCGGGCGATGCAGCAATTGCCCGCGCCTACGGCTCGCATTCGTTGCGCCGCGCACGGCGTCTGCTGACCTACATCGAGGAGCAGGGCCTCATCGTTTGCCAGCTTGACGGTGCCGGTCGGCGGATCGTGACGCTCGTCGAACTGGCCTGGGCGACGGCACCTGGCGACCCCAATGCCGAGGAGCTGCCGGCGGAGCAAGGCTGCAGCAGTTCGCCTCTATGATGCAAAGGTCGAGCGCGCACTCAGAAAACACCACTCATCAAGCCGAGGCTGTCTGAGGCCGCGGGCGCCAGCCATATTGCGGCCGTGAGTTGTGGTGCGGGAACGACAGGCTGGCATGGATTTCCTCTAGGCTTTCAGATGATGAGGTGTTGCAGCCGGGTTCCCTGGAACGGACGGGCTTCCTCCGTTCCATATTGGAGCACTTCAGCTCTTTCCAGGGTAATGAGACCGCTCGACATCATGCCGTCCAGCACAGGCAGGAAACTGTCGATTTTTTCCTTGGAGTCGATGATCTCAACCACGACAGGCAGATCCTGCGACAGGCGCAAAAACTTCGTGGAATGAACACGGCTCGAATGGCCGAACCCGATATGGCCGCGCAGAACTGTTGCACCGCCGAGGTGCATCTCCCGCGCCTTCAGGACAATTGCCTCATGAAGAGGACGACGCTGAAATTTGTCGTTCTCTCCAAAAAAGATACGGAGCAAGACGGCTTCCCGCGGAATTTGCATTTTCCTCCCCCATTTCTGGTTGGTACGGCATTTTTCCGGTTATCCATTCCCACCCGCGTCCGAGCCTTCGCTAAAACGCCTCCCCCTTTTGCTATTTTACGACCCGAACGGGGCAAGATGCCAACGCTTTGAACGCAGGGCCGGAGCCATCGTTCGCGTTCAGTTTCACGCCGACCATGAAGGCCGAGCCAGTCCTGGAATCTGCTGCGTCCGGCGGTGCCGGCTAGGCATCGGCGGCCTTATCGAGGCCGTACTGCAGCACCTGGAGTTTCTCCAGCGTGACGAGACCGCTATCCATCATCCCGTCAAGGACAGGCAGGAATTCATTGATCTTCTCTTCGGAATCCACGATTTCAATGACCAGGGGCAAATCCAGCGAAAGGCGAAGAATCTTGTCGGTGTGGACGAGGCTCGATTTGCCGAAGCCCATCGGACCGCGCAACACGGTGGCGCCGGCGAGGTGCATTTCGCGCGCCTTCATCACAATCGCTTCATAGAGCGGACGATCGTCGAATTTATCATTTTCGCCGGTGAAAATCCGCAGCAGCACGGCTTGTTTCGGTAATTGCATTTTCGGTTTCCTCACAAACGATTGAGGCGCGACGCCAGCGCATGACCGATCCATACACCGGCTATCCAGGTGATGGCCGAGACCAGCAGATAAACGAATGCAGTCTGGACTTTGCCGGACTGTACAAGTCGCAGCGTCTCGAGACTGAACGCGGAGAACGTGGTGTAGCCTCCACAGATGCCAACCATGACGAACAGCCGCTGCCGCGCGCTGACAAACAACCTGCCGTCGGGGCCCGTCAGCGCAGCATAAAATCCGATGACGAACGAGCCGGTCACGTTGACGAACAATGTGCCCCAGGGAAAACCGTCGCCAAATTGGCTCACGAACAGAACGGACACCAGAAAACGTGCCACAGCGCCGACGATGCTTCCGAGCGCGACCGAAATATAAGAACCGGTCTTGTTCCAGAATAGTTGCCACCAGGAGGGACGTCGCATGCGAGAAGGCGGAGGTTTCCCGGTCTGGCCGCTCCCCGGCAAACTTGATGAAATGTTGTCCTGCATTGCCGAGTTGCCCTTCAGCCTAAAACGTGGACGCCGGCCGCAAAGCCGCCGGTGACGGCAAGCAGGCAAAGAGAAAGCGAGAGCGCCATATTCCCTGCGGCACGCATCATGTCGCCGTCGCGCGCGAGTGCCAGAGTTTGAAGGCTGAAGGACGATACCGTGGTGTAGGTTCCGAGGATGCCAATCGCCGCGAATTGCCAGGGCCTCACGGCCGCGAAAATCCCATGGCTGGCAGCCGATGCAGCGAGGATGCCAAGCAGAAAGGCGCCGCTCACATTGACGGCCATTGTTCCCCAGGGAAATGTCTCGCCGACACGCCGCGCAACAAGGCCGGACAGCCAGAATCTCGCTGTCCCGCCGACCACGCTGCCGATGGCAACCCACATCACTCCGTTGATAGTGTCCACCGCACGCCTCTGCTTTTTATCAAGTTACTCGCTGCTCAAACCTTGTGCCGGAATCTTCTCAATGGTTATTTCAAAGCGCATGATCGCATCGTCGTCTGCATTTTGTCGTCTGCATTCTGTCGTTTGCATTTTTCTTGCCAATGCTCGCTCGCCAACAACAAACACGCCCGCCCGTCGGCGCGCCATCTCTGGTTGGCACACGACGCAGCACTCTTACTTCGCGGTGAGACGGCCAAGGGGCCTGAGCGGACATACCACAACGGACTAACCCTCCGCATTCTCGACGCGGCAGGAGTCATCAGCCCTCAGGCGGTTTTGGGGAACCCCATCCCCTTTGATATGTAAATACTACTAAACGATGTCAAACCAGGGATCAATGTCCGCCAACAACACCCACACTTTTGTGGGGGGCGGTGCATCCGCCGGCAAGCGATCAACGAAAATTTGAGGTTAAATAATACGTCACGATCCCGGCGCACCAATACGCAAGACAGCGTATGTGCTGATCGCCGAAACGAACATTTCGACGAGCCTGGGGATGGAATGGTCCAGGACCAGGGCTTTCCTCAGGAAAGCCTCGGCCGATGAGAGGGGCTCTGCCGGATGACCATCACCGTTCGCTTCCAGCCACAGCCACCTACCTCACCCAAAACCCCGGCAGCGCCGGCTCCAGCCTTCCACCGATCCGCACCGGCGCGATCTTGAGCGCGAGGCCCGTCGCGTCGTCGGTCTCGACCGCGACACCGCTCAGCGTCGCTGCGCCGAGCGCCGGTTCGAATCTCCCCGAGGGAATGCCGGTGAGAAAACGCCGCAGCGGCTCGTCCTTCTGCATCCCGATGATCGAATCATAATCGCCGGTCATGCCGGCGTCGGTCATGTAGGCGGTGCCAGCCGGCAGGATCTGGTGGTCGGCGGTCGGCACATGGGTGTGGGTGCCGACCACGAGGCTGGCGCGGCCGTCGCAGAAAAACCCGATGCCCTGCTTTTCGCTGGTGGCTTCGCAATGGAAATCGACAACGATGGCATCGGCCGCGGCGCGCAGCGGACAGGCTTCGAGTTCGCCGTTGAGGACCGCGAACGGATCGTCGAACGGCGTCATGAAGACCCGGCCGATGGCGTTGATCACCAGCGCGCGCCGGCCGTTTCTGGTGTCGACCAGCGCGGTGCCGCGGCCCGGCGTGCCCTTCGGAAAATTCGCCGGGCGAATCAGCCGCGGGGCGCGCTCGATGAACACCAGCGCCTCGCGCTGGTCCCACGAATGGTTGCCGAGCGTGACGACATCGGCGCCGGCATCGATGAATTCCTGGTAGATCGCCTCGGTGATGCCGAAGCCGCCGGCGGCGTTCTCGCCGTTGACGATGACGAGATCGAGCGCCCAGTCGCGGATCAGGCCGGGCAGATGTTCTGAGATAGCGGTGCGCCCGGCCCTGCCGACCACGTCACCGACGAAAAGAATGCGCAAGTCATGAACTCCGGAAATCGTGCAGTTGGGTTTCCGTTAGCACATAATCCAGCGCCACGTCGTGCTGCAGCGCCGGCACGGCCTCGACTTCCTGCGCCGCGAAGGCGATGCCGATCGCCGTGACGGCTTTCGATTTGCGCAATTGCGCCAGCGTGCGGTCGTAATGACCGGCGCCGTAGCCGATGCGATGGCCGGTCCGGTCGAACGCCGCCAGCGGCACCAGCACGATGTCGGGAATGATTTCGGCCGCGGCGGGCGACGGCTCGAGAATGCCGAGCGGCCCGCGCAGCAGTTTGTCGCCGGCAAACCAGGCCCGAAATCGCAGCGACTGGCCGCGCGCTGTTATCGCCGGCAGCGCCAGTCGCGCGCCCTGCGCGGCGAGGGCCTGCATCAGGGAAGTCGGATCGATCTCGCTGCGGATCGGCGAATAGCCTGATACAACGGTGCCGTGCCTGATTTCAATCGGCAGTCCGCGCAACGCGATGACCTCGGCCGCGGCGGCGCGCTGCTCGCCGCTCAACGCATCGCGCCTCGCCAGTGCTGCGGCGCGGAGATCGGCTTTTTGCGGAGGGTTCGACATTCGCCACCGTCATGGCCGGGCTTATCCCGGCCATCCACGATTTACTTCATTCGCAGATTAAAGACGTGGATGCCCGGGACAAGCCCGGGCATGACGAAGACTAACAGAGAAAAGTGCGAAGCCGCGATGGCCGTTGGAGCGCTCGATCCCGGAGTTCCCTACGAAAGTAGGTGGGCACCATGTGACCAAGTCCACGGACCTGGCCAGGGACAGTTCCCTGAAGGATCGATAAGGCCCCGGGGATATATGGCTCCTGACGCGCGACGCAGCTTCGCCTGGTCAATGTAACCACGCTTGGATCAAACCGCCAGCGTTAAGGCGGGGCGATGTGCGGTTCAGCATCAGCCGATTGCGACACCGCCGCCGATGGTGCGGTTCAGGACCTGGGTGGTCTTCTCGATGCGATCGGCGGCGGAGTTCAGCGCATTGGTCACCGCGGTCTGCGTCGCCCTGGCGCGATCGGCCGCCGCCGCGCGGACGCCGCGCAGCGCCTCGAGTTCGTTTTCGAGGTTGCGGATGCGATTGCTGGCGTCGAGCAATTCGTCGCACGCCGTCAGCGCCGCCATCACAGTCAAGCGCGCGTCGCCGATCTCGCCGAACTTGCCGCGCAGACTTTCGACCCGCGATTCAAGACTCTCGGCGAGCTTCAACAGCCGCACCTCCTGCCCCTCCTCGCACGCCATCCGGTATTGCCGGCCGTTGATGGTGACGTTGATATGACTCATGAGGATTCTCCGGCATCGAGGACGGAGCGGATGGTGCCGATCGCCGCATCCAGCCGTTCGGCGATCTCGCGATTGGCGCGCTCGAGCCGGCGCGATTTCACCAGCGATCCGTCGAGTTCGTCGGCGAGCCGCGATCGATCGGCGCCGAGCGCCTGAATCCGGGTCGCCAGTTCATTCTCGTCGCGATCGGCTTCGCGCCGCCGCTCGACCGCGCTTTCCAACGCCTCAAGCGCCGCCATCAGCCGCCGCGTCGCGGCGTCTAGATCGGCGGTGGTTGGCTCGGGCATGCCGGAGCCGTTGGCGGAAGGATCGCTCATGAATGACAGCACGGACCTTGCTGGGCCGGCCGCACAACAAAATCCGCGGTCCGGCAACCGTTTAGGCGTCGAAATTTACGTGGCAAGCGAGGCCAGCGCAACGCCGCTGCAAAGCTATGCACCGCAAAGCAACTTTTTGGCCCCGCAGTGCGTTTCACTGCCTTGGACTCCGGGAATACAGGTGCTATCCAGCCCTGAGTTCCCGTTGCCCACCAAGGCCTGTGCCGCGGCAATCCGCCTCAACGGCGGATCGTCACCAAGCACCTCATTTCAGACGGATTTTCATCATGACGCGCGTCGATCATTCTCGTATGGCCAATGCGATCCGTGCCCTGGCGATGGACGCCGTCGAGAAGGCTAAATCCGGCCATCCCGGCCTGCCGATGGGCGCCGCCGACGTCGCCACCGTGCTGTTCACGCAATTCCTGAAATTCGACGCCGCCGACCCGAAATGGCCGGACCGCGACCGCTTCATCCTGTCGGCCGGTCACGGCTCGATGTTGCTGTATGCGCTGCTGTATCTCACCGGCAACACGGAAATGACGCTCGACGAGATCAAGCGCTTTCGCCAGCTCGGGTCCAAAACTCCCGGGCATCCCGAGAATGCCCTCACCTCCGGCGTCGAGACCACCACCGGTCCGCTGGGCCAGGGTGTTGCTTTCTCGGTCGGTTCCGCACTGGCCGAGCGGCTGCTGGCGGCGGAGTTCGGCGAGGATATCGTCGATCACTATACCTACGTGCTGTGTTCGGACGGCGATCTGATGGAAGGCGTCAGCCACGAGGCGCTGGCACTCGCAGGACATCTGAAGCTGTCCAAGCTGATCTTCCTGTACGACGATAACGGCATCACCATCGACGGCCCGATCACGCTGACCGACAATGTCGACCAGGTGGCCCGCTTCAAGGCCCATGGCTGGAACGCCGTACATGTCGACGGCCGCGACCAGAAGGCGATCGCCGAAGCGATCAAGCAGGCGCAATCGTCAGACCGCCCCTCGATGATTGCCTGCAAGACCACCATCGGATTTGGAGCGCCGACCAAGGCGGGCACCTCGAAGGCCCATGGCGAGGCGCTCGGCGCGGAGGAACTTGCCGGCGCCAAGAAGGCGCTGGGGTGGAATTACGGCCCGTTCGAGATTCCCGACGACGTGCTGCAGGCGTGGCGCGCCGTCGGCAAGCAGGGCGCCAGCGCCCATGCCGACTGGAACCGGCGCTACGAGGCGATGCCCGCCGCTCAGCGCGACGAATTCCAACGCCGCGTGATTGACCGCAAACGCCCGGCGGCGCTGCCTGACGCCATCCGCAAGCTCAAGGACAAGCTCATCGCCGAGCCGCCGACGGTAGCCACCCGCAAGGCGAGCGAACTGGCGCTCGACGTGCTGGTCCCCCTGATGCCGGAACTGGTGCTCGGCTCGGCCGATCTGACGCCGTCCAACAACACCCGGACCAAGGGTTTGAAGGAAGTGACGCCGGACGATTTCAGCGGCCGCTACCTGCATTACGGTATCCGCGAGATGGGCATGGCGGGGGCCATGAACGGCCTCGCCCTCCATGGCGGCTTTGCGCCGGCCGGCGGCACCTTCCTGTGCTTCACCGACTACGCGCGGCCTTCAATGCGGATCGCGGCGCTGTCGCATGCGCCGGTGGTCTACATCATGACCCACGATTCGATCGGACTTGGCGAAGACGGCCCGACCCATCAGCCGGTCGAGCACCTCGCCGCGCTCCGCGCGATGCCGAATTTGCGGGTTTTCCGCCCGGCCGACACCGTCGAGACCGCGGAATGCTGGCAGCTGGCGCTCGAAAACACCAGCGGCCCGACGGTGCTGGCGTTGTCCCGGCAAAACCTGACCCCGGCGCGCACGGTCGCCAGCGCCGACAATTTGTGCAGCCGCGGCGGCTATGAACTGATCGCCGCGCAGGGCGAGGCCAAGGTGTCGCTATATGCATCGGGTTCGGAAGTCGAGATCGCCATCGCCGCGCAGAAGCAACTCGCCGAGCGCGGCATCGCGACCCGGGTGGTGTCAGTGCCCTCGCTCGATCTGCTGCTGGAGCAGCCGAACGCGCAGCGCAAGGCGATCATCGGCAAAGCCCCGGTCAAGATTGCGATCGAAGCCGCGGTCCGGTTCGGCTGGGACGCGGTGATCGGGCCGGATGGCATCTTCATCGGCATGACCGGCTTCGGCGCCAGCGCCCCGGCCAAGGATCTTTATCCGCATTTCGGCATCACCGCCGCGGCGGTGGTTGACGCTGCGACAAAGGGCCTGCAAGAGGCCTGAATGCGCAGTAGCGCGACCGAGACCTATGGAACTATGATGCATTGCAGCGTTGAACTGTCGGGGGCTTGAAACCGGCCCTGAAACGGTGAAATACGCGCCAAAGATGGAATCATCGAACATTTAGGGAGAAATTGAATGGCAATCCGGGTCGCTATCAACGGATTTGGCCGCATCGGCCGCAACGTATTGCGAGCCATCGCCGAATCCGGCCGCACCGATATCGAAGTGGTCGGCATCAACGACCTCGGCCCGGTCGAGACCAACGCCCATCTGCTGCGTTTCGATTCAGTCCATGGACGTTTCCCCGGCACCGTCACGGTCGAAGGCGACTCGATCAGCGTCGGCAATGGCAAGATCAAGGTCTCGGCCGAGCGCGATCCTGCCAAACTGCCCTGGAAGGAACTCGGCGTCGACGTCGCGCTGGAATGCACCGGCATCTTCACGGCCAGGGACAAGGCCGCGCTGCATCTGACCGCCGGCGCCAGGCGCGTGCTGGTATCGGCCCCGGCCGAAAACGCCGATGCGACCATCGTATTCGGCGTCAACCACGACAAGTTGACCAAGGATCACCTCGTGGTTTCCAACGGTTCCTGCACCACCAACTGTCTCGCGCCGGTCGCGAAGGTCCTGAACGACACCGTGGGCATCGAGAGCGGCTTCATGACCACGATCCACGCCTATACCGGCGACCAGCCGACGCTCGACACCCTGCACAAGGACCTCTATCGCGGCCGCGCCGCCGCGATGTCGATGATCCCGACTTCCACCGGTGCGGCCAAGGCGATCGGCCTGGTGCTGCCGGAACTGCAGGGCAAGCTCGACGGCGTCGCGATCCGCGTCCCGACCCCGAATGTCTCGGTGATCGATCTCAAGATCGTGGCTTCGCGCAAGACCGACGTGAAGGAAATCAACGAGGCGATGAAGCGTGCTTCCGAGCAGCAGCTCAAGGGCATCCTGGGCTACACCACCGCGCCCAACGTCTCGATCGACTTCAACCACGATCCGCATTCATCCACCTTCCACATGGACCAGACCAAGGTGCAGAACGGCACGCTGGTGCGGGTGATGTCGTGGTACGATAACGAATGGGGTTTTTCCAACCGCATGGCGGATACCGCCGTGGCGATCGGGAAGCTGCTGTAAGAAAATTTACCGTCATGCCCGGCCTTGTGCCGGGCATCTACGTCTTGCTTTTTCGAGGCAAAGACGTGGATGGCCGGGACAAGCCCGGCCATGACGCGGGAAGCGCAGCATGACAAAGACATTCCGCACCCTCGATGACGTCGACGTGAAGGGCAAACGCGTGCTGCTGCGCGTCGACCTCAACGTGCCCATGGAAAACGGTCGCGTCACCGACTTGACCCGGCTCGAGCGTGTTGCGCCGACCATCACCGAGATATCCGACAAGGGCGGCAAGGTGATCCTGCTGGCGCATTTCGGCCGGCCCAGGGGACGCGACCCCAGGGAGTCGCTCAAGCCCGTCGCGGCCGCGCTGGCCGAGGTGATCAAGAGGCCGATCGGCTTTGCCGCCGATTGCATCGGGGACGTCGCCAAACAGGCCGTCGCCGCGATGAAGGACCGCGAGATTCTTTGCTTGGAAAATACCCGTTTCCATCAGGAAGAAGAAAAGAACGATCCGGCGTTCGTCGCCGAACTGGCCAAACTCGGCGATATCTGGGTCAACGACGCCTTCTCGGCGGCGCACCGGGCGCACGCTTCGACCGAGGGCCTCGGCCACAAGCTGCCGGCCTATGCCGGACGCACCATGCAGGCTGAACTCGACGCGCTCGGCAAGGCGCTGGAGGCCCCGACCAAACCGGTGATTGCGATCATCGGCGGCGCCAAGGTCTCGACCAAGATCGACCTTTTGGAAAACCTCGTCCGCAAGGTCGATGCGCTGGTGATTGGCGGCGGCATGGCAAACACCTTCCTGCACGCCCAGGGCGTTCCAATCGGCAAGTCGCTGGCGGAGAAGGATCTGGCGGCCACCGCGCTGCGGATTATCGAGAAGGCGGACGCCGCGAATTGCGCCATCATCCTGCCCGTGGACGCCGTGGTCGCATTTCACTTCGCGGCCCATTCGCCGTCCCATGCCTACGGCCTCGATGCGATCCCGCCCGACGGCATGATCCTCGACGTCGGCCCGCAGTCGATCGAACGGATTCGTGCCGCGATCGACGACGCCGCGACGCTGGTCTGGAACGGCCCGCTCGGGGCCTTCGAGATGCCGCCATTCGACCGCGGCACCGTGGTGGCGGCACGGCACGCGGCGGAGCGGACCAGGGCCGGCAAGCTGATCTCGGTGGCCGGCGGCGGCGACACGGTGGCGGCGCTCAACCAGGCCGGGGTGGCCGGCGATTTCACCTATGTCTCGACCGCCGGCGGCGCGTTTCTCGAATGGATGGAGGGCAAACCCTTGCCGGGCGTCGAGGTTTTGAAAATAACTTAGATTTGGCCTGAGCGGCCTCTGAAGCCCCAACGCGGAGAACAGAACACATGGCTCGAATTACGTTGCGTCAATTGCTCGACCACGCTGCGGAGCATGAGTACGGCGTGCCGGCCTTCAACATCAACAACATGGAACAGGCGCTCGCCATCATGGACGCCGCCTCCAGCCTTGATGCGCCGGTCATCATCCAGGCCTCGCGCGGCGCGCGGTCCTACGCCAACGACATCATGCTCCGGCACATGATGGATGCGGTCACCGAAATCTATCCGCAGATTCCGGTCTGCGTGCACCTCGACCACGGCAACGGACCCGATACCTGCATGACCGCGATCCAGGCCGGCTTCACCTCCGTGATGATGGACGGCTCGCTGAAGGCCGACGGCAAGACCGCGGCCGACTGGGATTACAATGTCGGGGTCACCAGGACGGTCACCGACATGGCCCATCTCGGCGGCATTTCGGTGGAAGGCGAACTCGGCGTTTTGGGGTCGCTCGAAACCGGGATGGGCGACAAGGAGGACGGCCACGGCGCCGAGGGTAAGCTGTCGCACGACCAGTTGCTCACCAATCCCGACGAGGCGGTCAAGTTCGTCAAGGAGACCAAGGTCGATGCGCTGGCTATTGCGATGGGGACGTCGCACGGCGCCTACAAGTTCACCCGCAAGCCGGACGGCGACATTCTGGCCATGAACGTGATCGAGGAAATTCACCGCAAGCTGCCCAACATGCATCTGGTGATGCATGGATCGTCCTCGGTACCGCAGGACCTGCAGGACATCATCAACGCCAATGGCGGCAAGATGAAGCCGACTTGGGGCGTGCCGGTTTCCGAGATCCAGCGCGGCATCAAGAACGGCGTCCGCAAGATCAACATCGACACCGACAATCGCATGGCGATGACCGGCCAGATCCGCAAGGTGCTGCGCGAGGACCCGAGCGAATTCGATCCGCGCAAATATCTCAAGCCGGCGATGGAAGCGATGGCCAGGCTTTGCAAACAGCGGCTGCAGGAGTTCAACACCGCCGGCCAGGCCAGCAAGATCAAGAAAGTGCTGACCACCGCCGAGATGGCGAAGCGCTACACCAAGGGCGAGCTCGACCCGCAAATCGCGTGACAGGCGGCCATTCCCGGGCCGGCCGCCAGCCTCCCGGCGCCGGGGTGGGCTTTGGCGCGGGTTTAGAGCAGGTTTAGAGTTCGTTTTCTTGGGGATTGCCTGAGAACGGTCTATTTTAACTCGCACAGAAACAGCGCTCTGGAGGAGGCATCGATGAATCTCGCCGATCTCAACAAGGTCGCTCGGGCCGTGGTCGCACCGGGCAAGGGCCTGCTCGCCGCCGACGAATCCACCGGAACCATCAAGAAACGCTTCGACGCCATCAATGTCGCATCGACCGAGGAGTCGCGCCGCGACTATCGCGAGATGCTGTTCCGCTCCAGCGAAGCCATGAACCGCTATATCTCCGGCGTCATCCTCTATGACGAGACCTTCTGGCAAAAGGCCGAGGACGGCACGCCGCTGGTGAAGCTGATCGAGCAATCGGGCGCGATCCCCGGCATCAAGGTCGACGAGGGCACCCAAGCCTTGCCGGCCTGCCCGGGCGAACTAGTCACCGTCGGGCTCGACAAGCTCGCCGAGCGTCTGAAGAAATATTACGAAGGGGGTGCCCGGTTCGCCAAATGGCGCGCGGTGATCGATATCGGGCCGCAGATTCCGACCATGACGGCGATCCGCGTCAACGCCCACGCGCTGGCGCGCTACGCCGCGCTATGCCAGGCCGCGCAGATTGTTCCGATCGTCGAGCCGGAAGTCCTGATGGACGGCGACCACGACATCGACCGCTGCTATGAGGTGACCCAGCGCGTTCTCAACAAGACGTTTCAGGAATTACGCGTTCAGCGCGTCGCGCTGGAAGGCATGATCCTGAAACCAAATATGGCCATCCCCGGCAAGAAAAGCGCGAAGCAGGTGTCCGCCGAAGAGATCGCGGAGAAAACCGTCCGGCTGTTGAAGAACTGCGTCCCCGCGGCGGTGCCCGGCATTGCCTTCCTGTCCGGCGGGCAGTCCGACGAGGAGGCCACCGCGCATCTCAACGCCATGAACCGGATCGGCGGCCTGCCGTGGCCGCTCACCTTCTCCTATGGCCGCGCGCTGCAGGCGGCGCCGCAGAAGGCGTGGGCGGGCAAGGCCGGGAATGTCGCCGCGGGCCAGCGGGCGTTTACCCATCGCGCGCGGATGAATTCGCTGGCCAGCAAAGGTGAATGGCAGGCCGATCTGGAAAAGAAGGCGGCATAGATTTGGCCACCAAACCCGTTCCGCGGCGCCCCGTGCCGCGTCTCTATCTCGCGACGCCTGAGGTGGACGATCCCGCGCTGTTGCTCGCGAGCCTGCCGGGCTTGCTGGCCGGCGCCGATGTCGCCGCCTTGCTGCTGCGGCTGAAACCGACCGACCAGCGCACCATGATCTCGCGGGTCAAGGCGCTGGCGCCGGCGGTCCAGGGCAGCGGCGCCGCGCTCTTGCTCGACGGCCATGTCGAACTGGTCGCCCGCGCCGGCGCCGACGGCGCGCATCTGACCGGTATCGCGGCCATGGAGGATGCGCTGCCGACATTGAAGCCCGACCGCATCGCCGGCGTCGGCGGATTGACGACACGGCACGATTCGATGGCCGCGGGCGAAGCCGGCGCGGATTACGTGCTGTTCGGCGAGCCCGATGCGCGGCAACAGCGGCCTTCGGTGGAGGCGATCGCCGAGCGCCTGCAATGGTGGGCCGAACTGTTCGAGCCGCCATGCGTCGGCTTTGCCGCCTCGCGCGAGGAGGCTTACCAATTCGCCGCCGCCGGCGCTGATTTCGTTCTGGTCGGCGATTTCATCTGGAATGATTCGCGCGGCGCGGCGGCGGCATTGATGGACGCGGAGCAGACGATCAGGCAAGCCTACGCCGCCATGCCCGGAACCGCCAAAGTCGAACAGGAATGACGCCGGAAATGAAGATCCTGCGTCCCGTACTGATCCTCGCGAGCTGTCTGCTGTTGACGGCAAACGCGGCGGCGCAAATCTCGCTGACGCCGCCGGCCGCGCAACCGCCGCCGGCAGCAGGCAAACCGGAGCCGAAGGTGAAACCGCACACCATCGCCAGGAAGCCCGCCGCTTCCGCCGCGACGGCGAAGCCCGCGGCAGCTCCGGTGGCGCCGGCCGCGACGGTGACGCCTGCGCCTGTGCCCGACAACCCCAATGTCGATCTGGTGTACGGCGCCTATCAGCGCGGGCAATACAAGACCGCGTTCGATCTCGCGACCAAGCGCGCGCAGGAAAACGGCGATCCGAAGGCGATGACGATGCTCGGCGAACTCTACGCCAATGCAATGGGCATCAAGCGCGACTATGCGAAGGCGGCCGAGTGGTACAAGCGCGCCGCCGACGGGGGCGACCGCGAGGGCATGTTCGCACTGGCGATGCTTCGTCTCGGCGGCCGCGGCGGCCCCGTCAACCGCGAAGAGGCGGTGAAGCTGCTGGCATCATCGGCGAAACTTGGCGAACCGAAGGCGGCGTACAATCTGGCGCTGCTCTATCTCGACGGACAGACGCTGCCGCAGGACCTCATGCGCGCCGCGCAACTGCTGAGCATGGCCGCCGACGCCGGCAATCCGGAGGCGCAATACGCGCTTGCAACCTTCTACAAGGAGGGCACCGGCGTCGCGAAGGACGTCGAGAAGTCGGTCCAGCTGCTGAAGGCGGCTTCGCTGGCCGACAACGTCGACGCCGAGGTCGAATATGCGATCGCGCTTTACAACGGCACCGGCACGCCGAAGAACGAAGCCGCCGCGGTGGCGCTGCTGCGCAAGGCCGCCCGGCAAAACAGCCCGATCGCCCAAAACCGTCTCGCGCGGGTGCTGGTGACCGGACAAGGCGCGCCGATGGACAAGATCGAGGGCCTCAAA
Organism: Bradyrhizobium erythrophlei; assembly: GCF_900129425.1. Classification (NCBI taxonomy): domain Bacteria; kingdom Pseudomonadati; phylum Pseudomonadota; class Alphaproteobacteria; order Hyphomicrobiales; family Nitrobacteraceae; genus Bradyrhizobium; species Bradyrhizobium erythrophlei. The sequence goes on from NZ_LT670817.1 coordinate 7,358,837, forward strand.
TGGCACCTGGTGGCGAAAACCGCCGGGAAGGGCGACCCCATGCTCGACAAGGCGCTGGCCGATTTAAGCCCCGAGGACCGCGCCAAGGCCGAGGCGGCCGCCCGCAAATGGCTCGGCCTCAAATGATCCGTCTTGACGCCACCCCAACCGCAGGGCACCCACTGGGAGCGTGATCAGCGGCGTCCGATCGCGTTCAAATGATTAGAGAATTCCATCCAACCCGATCCTGACCTGACGCTCAGGTCGCCTTGAGCCGAGATCATGCTGCATTCAGCCCTTATCAACGTCATGGTCAAAGCCGCGCGCCGCGCCGGCCGCAGTCTCAAGCGCGACCTCGGCGAGGTCGAAAATCTCCAGGTATCGCTGAAGGGGCCGGCCAACTTTGTCAGCCTTGCCGACAAGCGGGCCGAACAAATGCTTCTCGAGGACCTCACCAAGGCCCGGCCGGGTTACGGCTTCATCGGCGAGGAAGGTGGAATCCGCGCAGGCGACGACAAGACCCATACCTGGATCGTCGATCCACTCGACGGCACCACGAACTTCCTGCACGGCATTCCGCAATTCGCGATCTCGATCGGCCTGCAGCGCGAGGGCACGATCATTGCCGGCGTAATCTACAACCCCGCCAATGACGAGCTCTACATCGCCGAACGCGGCAAGGGCGCCTTCCTCAACGAGCAGCGGCTGCGTGTCGCCGGCCGCCGCAAGCTCGGCGACTGCGTGATCGCCTGCGGCCTGCCGCATATCGGCCGTGGCGACCATGACCTTTCGCGCCGCGAGATGACCGAAATCCAGAACCGGGTGGCCGGCCTGCGCCGGTTCGGCGCCGCCTCGCTCGACATGGCCTTCGTCGCTGCGGGCCGGCTCGACGGCTATTGGGAGCGCAATCTGCAGCCATGGGACATGGCGGCGGGGCAGATCATGGTACGGGAAGCCGGCGGCACCGTCAGCGGCATGGCAGGCGACGACGACGCGCTGAAGTCCGGCAACGTGATCTGCGGCAACGAATTCATCCACGCCGAGCTGGTGAAGATTCTGAAGCCGCTAGGGAAGTAAGTTTGGTTGATTAACGAAACCGTCATGCGCGGGCTTGACCCGCGCATCCATCAATCTTCACGAAAAGCATTTTCAAAAGTGGATGGATTGCCGGGTCAAGCCCGGCAATGACGAATTGACTTAGCTATACCGCCCTCATCCGGTAATGGCTGACGCCCCATTCGCTGCCGTCGGCGTAGCCGAACAGCCCGGCCGTGGCGAGGAAGAACCAGCGCCAGCGCCGCATCCATAACGCGGTGTCGCTGCCGTAGACGTTGCGCAGAACGGCTTCGATCTCCTCGCGGTGCGAATCGAAATTGCCGAGCCAGTCGAGCGCGGTGCGCTGATAATGTGTGCCGCTCCAGCGCCATTCCTTCTCGACCTCGAACAGGTCGGCATATTGCCGGATCAGATGATGGCTCGGCATTACCCCGCCGCTGAAGAAATGCTGCGCGATCCAGTCGTCGCCGTCGGCGCGATCGAACCGATAGGCGCCGGACCGATGGGTGAAGATGTGCATGAAAAAACGGCCGTCCGGCGCCAGCCATGAGTTCACCCGCGTCATCAATTCACGCCAGTTCATGACGTGCTCGAACATTTCGACCGATACGATGCGGTCGAACCGCCGCTGCGGGTCGAACACATTCTTGTCCGACGTGACCACGCGGATATTTTTCAATCCGCGCGCCATAGCCTCGCGCTCGATATACTCGCGCTGCGAGTGCGAATTCGACAGCGCGGTCACTTGCGATCTCGGAAACTGCCGCGCCATCCACAGGGACAGCGAGCCCCAGCCGCAGCCGAGTTCGAGGATCGATTGCCCGTCGGCCAGATCCGCATGTTCGACGGTCTGGCGCAGCGCTTCTTCCTCGGCCTCCTGCAGCGTCGACTGAGGCTCCTTGTAGAAGCACGACGAATATTTGCGGTTCGGACCGAGCACGGCCGCAAAGAACGCCGCCGGCACTTCGTCATGCCGGGTCTTGGCCTCATCGCCGTGTTCGGCGATGGCGCGCGCCGCCATTTCGTCGGCAAACAAGGCGTCGCGGTCGGCGCTGTCATGGGCCAGCCGGGTCGCTGTCCGCGAGCACAGCCGCTGGATCGCGGCGCGGATCACGAGGTCGGGCAGCGGCACCCGTTCGGCGGTGCCGATCATCGTGGAGATGAAGCTCATGTGACCACTCCCTTTCGCGGTGGCAGCGGGAAGAACATGCTGGTGCGCGACTGACAGTCGTGAGAGCGCGCGCCGCGCGAGCGCACCATCTGCCGGATCGCCATCAGGGCCGCGACCAGCCACTGCGGTGGGCCCGGCGCGCCGCGGGCATCGGTCACACCGCGCTGGCCGCACCGACCAGCCCCCACCGAAAAGGTCCAGATGGTATCGACCCGGCCGGAATTGCCGGTGCGCTGCTGGACAAGCCAGGCAATGGCCATCAGGATCGAAAGCGACAGCGCGATCCCGGCCAGGGCTTCGAGGTACAAAACCGTCATACGAAAATCCCGCTAAAAGCTTCAGGCGCCAAACATTTATGAAATACGCCTTAGTCTAAGCCCGGTTTGAGGCCGAAGTTCCATGTTTCCGACGGGGGACGGGGCGCAACTGGCCTTTTCTCCCGCCGCTGCTGTGCCATATTGGTCGAAATCGTTTCCCGCCCCAACAGGTGACAATCAGCCCAATGCCTTCAGGCCCGTCTTCCCGCTCCGCGATGGAGCTCGAGCTGACCAAGCTGTCCTCGCCACGGATTTTCCTGGTGCGGATGCTGGTTTTCCTGGTGCTGTGCGCGCTGGTGATGATCGTGCTCTACAAGCAGATCGTGCTGGCTTTCTTCGCCAATCCCGGCCTCAACGCGCTGATCGGCGCGGTGCTGGCAATCGGCATCATCCTGTCGTTCCGCCAGGTGATCCGGCTCTATCCGGAAGTCGCCTGGGTCAACAATTTCCGTATCGCCGATCCCGGCCTCGCGATCGACCGGCGCCCCACTCTGCTGGCGCCGATGGCGGCGATCCTCGGCGGCGAGCGAACCGGGCGGATGACGATCTCGCAGCAGACCATGCGGCATCTATTGGATTCCATCGCCACCCGGCTCGACGAAGCCCGCGACATTTCCCGCTACATGACGGGCCTGCTGGTGTTCCTCGGGCTGCTCGGCACCTTCTGGGGCCTGATCGAAACCGTCGGCTCGGTCGGCAAGGTGATCGACAGTCTCAAGGTGGGCGGCGACGCCGGCGCATTGTTCGAGACGCTCAAGGAGGGTCTGGCCGCGCCGCTCGGCGGCATGGGCATTTCGTTTTCGTCGTCGCTGTTCGGCCTTGCCGGTTCGCTGATTCTTGGCTTCCTCGACCTGCAATCGAGCCAGGCGCAGAACCGGTTCTACACCGACCTCGAAGACTGGCTCGCCTCCACGGTGCGGGAATATTCCGGCGAGACCGCTCCCGGTTCGAGCGGCGAACTCCAGGCGATGGTCGACCGGCTGCGGCTGACCCTGGAAGAAGGCGGCACGAGCCGCGGCACCACCGTGGCGATGGCCAATCTCGCCGAGGCCATTCAGGGCCTGGTCGCGCATATGCGGACCGAGCAGCAGATGATCCGCGAATGGGCCGACGGCCAGGGCGAACAAAACCGTGAGATCAAGAAGTTACTTGAGCGGATCGCGCGCCAGCCGGAGAAGAATTAGTGGGACAATATCGTGCCCCTGCGGAGCAGCGTGAAGAACGCTGCACCGCATCCGGGAAACGAGTTAGCGGAGAACTTTCAAATGGCCCTCGCCCGTGCTCGCCGCAACGAATCCGGATTCAACTACTGGCCGGGCTTCGTCGACGCGTTGTCGACGCTGGTGCTCTCGATCGTGTTTCTGCTGTCGGTGTTCCTGGTGGTGCAGTTCTTCCTGTCGCAGGAAGTCACCGGCAAGGACAAGGCGCTGGAACAGCTCAACGCCAAGATCGCGCAGCTGAACGACCTGTTGTCGCTGGAAAAACTCGGCAAGCTCAATCTCGACGACCAGGTCTCGCAGCTGCGCGCGGGGTTGGCGTCAGCGGAGGCCGACCGCGATCGCATCAAGGGACTCTATGAAGGCCTCGCCGGCGCCGGCAATGACGCCGCCGGCCGTGACACCGAACTCAACAAGGCGCTGGATTCCGAGAAACAAGTATCGGCGCGCGCGCTGGCGCAGATCGAGGTGCTGAACCAGCAGATCAGCGCGCTGCGCCGCCAGCTGGCGGCGCTTGAGGAAGCGCTCAACGCTTCGGAAAATCGCGACAAGGAGTCGCAGGGCAAGATCGCCGATCTCGGCCAGCGCCTGAATGTTGCCCTGGCCCAACGGGTGCAGGAATTGTCGCGCTACCGTTCGGAATTCTTCGGCCGCCTGCGTACCATTCTCGGCAACCGGCCGGACATCCGGGTCGTCGGCGACCGTTTTGTCTTTCAGTCGGAGGTGTTTTTCGACACTGGACAGGCGCAATTGCTGCCCGAGGGCCGCGCCGAACTCGACAAGCTTGCAACCGCGCTGATCGACCTCGACAAGCAGATCCCGGCTGAGATTGCCTGGGTGCTCCGGGTCGACGGCCACACCGACGTGCGCCCGATCAACAGCCCGATCTTCAAGTCGAACTGGGAATTGTCCTCGGCGCGCGCGATCTCGGTGGTGCAGTACCTGGTTTCGCTCGGCGTGCCTCCGCAACGGCTGGTCGCCGCCGGCTTTGCGGAATTCCAGCCGCTCGACACCGCCGCGACCGAAGAGGCCTACAAGCGCAACCGGCGCATCGAGTTGAAGCTGACGGAACGGTGAGGATGGTAAAGCGCCATCGATTCGTCATTGCCGGGCTTGACCCGGCAATCCATCAAGAAAGATTGCTACGAAGTGGATGGATGCCCGGATCAAGTCCGGGCATGACGGCGTTGCTTTGATGGGCACTCCCTATCAGTTGCGCCCCTACCGCGCCGAGGACGAAGACGCCGCGATCGCGTTGTGGCAGCAAACCTGGCAGCAGGCCTATCCCTCAATCGACTTCGCCGCGCGTGTAACATGGTGGCGCGAGCGCTGGCGCCAGGAACTGGTGCCGAATGCGGCGATCGTGGTGGCTGAACAGGCGAGCGCGCTGGTCGGGTTCGTGACCATCGATGGGACAGGCTACCTCGATCAGCTGGTGGTCGCTCCCGATCGCTGGGGTTCGGAAGTCGCCAACGCGCTGGTCGATGAATCAAAGCGCCTGTCGCCCGAGCGCATCACGCTGCTGGTCAACAAGGACAACGCCCGCGCCATCCGCTTCTACGAGCGCAACGGCTTTGCGCGAGCTGGTGAGGATATCAATCCGACTTCGGGACGGCCAGTGCTGAAGATGGAGTGGAAGGGGTAGCTGCTCTTTCTTCCCTTCTCCCCTTGTGGGAGAAGGTGGCGCGGACGAAGTCCGTGCCGGATGAGGGGTAACGGCCTATCGAGAGACCGAAACCCCTCACCCGTCTCGAATTCGCTACGCTCATTCGAGCCACCCTCTCCCACAAGGGGAGAGGGGAAGAAACTACACCCCCTCGAACTGCAATCTCGCCAGCCGGGCATAAAGCCCGTTGGCGGCGACCAGCGAGGCGTGGGTGCCCTGCTCGACGATGCGGCCCTGGTCCATCACCATGATCCGGTCGCAGGACAATACCGTGGCGAGGCGATGGGCGATCACCAGCGTGGTGCGGTGGCGCATCAATTCCTCCAGCGCGGTCTGCACCAGCGTTTCGGATTCCGCGTCGAGCGCGGAGGTTGCTTCATCGAGCAGCAATAGCGGCGCGTCGCGCAGGATCGCGCGCGCAATGGCGATGCGCTGGCGCTGGCCCCCCGACAGCGTCACGCCGCGCTCGCCGAGCTGCGACTCGAAACCGCCCGGCAGGCGGCGGATGAACTCGCTGGCGTGGGCAAGATCGGCGGCGCGCTCGACCTCGGCGTCACTGGCATCGGGCCGGCCGAAGCGGATGTTCTCGCGCGCGCTGGTGGCGAAAGCGACCGAATCCTGCGGCACCAGCGCGATGCGCGCGCGCACCTCGCGCGGATCGGCGGAGTGGATCGGCACGCCGTCGAACGAGATCGTGCCGGACAAGGGATCGTAGAACCGCAGCAGCAGGTGAAACAGCGTGCTCTTGCCGGCGCCGGAGGGGCCGACGATGGCGACCTTCTCGCCGGCGCGCACGGTGAGCGAAACGCCGTCGACCGCCATCGTGCCGGGCCGGGTCGGATAGGCGAAGCTGACATTGTCAAAACTGACGTCGCCGCGCGCCGGGACCGGCAAGGCGCGCGGCGATGCCGGCGCTGTGATCGCCGACTTGACGCGAAGGATTTCGAACAATCGCTCCGATGCGCCGGAGGCCGCCGAAACCTCGCCCCAGACCTCGCTGAGCTGGCCGAGCGCGGCCGCGGCGAAGGCCGCATACAGGACGAACTGACCGAGCCGGCCCGGGCTGATGGTCCCGGTCAAAACGTCATGGGAGCCGACCCACAGGATCGCCACGACGCTGGTGAAGACGATGAAGATGATGATGGCGGTCAAAACCGCGCGGGCGCGGGTCGAGGTGCGCGCCGCCTCATAGGCCTGTTCGACTTCGCCGCCGTAGCGCGCATTGGCCAGCGGCTCGCTGGTATAGGCCTGCACGACGCGGATGGCGCCGACCAGTTCGGAAGCATAGGCGCTTGCCTCGGCAAGCGTATCCTGGGCATTGCGTGACAGCCGCCGCACCCAGCGCCCGAACGCCACCAGCGGCAGCACGATCAACGGTATCGCCAGCAGCACGAAGCCGGAAAGCCTGGGGCTGGTGATGACCATCATCGCGGTGGCGCCGAAGAACAGCATCAGGTTGCGCAGCGCGACCGATACCGAAGCGCCGGCCGCCGATTTGATCTGGGTGGTATCGGCGGTCAGCCGCGAGATCAGTTCGCCGCTGCGCGACAAATCGAAGAATGCCGGCGACAGCGAGATCAAATGTGCGAACACGTCGCGCCGGAGATCGGCGACGATGCGCTCCCCGATGGTCATCACCAGATAGAACCGCGACGCGCTGGCAAGGGCCAGTACCGCGACCACCGCGATCATCACGCTGAAATAGCTGTTGATCATGGCGATGCCTTCGGGCGTGAAGCCGAAGTCGATCATCCGCCGCACCGCGACCGGCACCACAAGGGTCGTGATCGCGGCGATCGTCAGCGCGATCAGGGCCAGGAACGCGCGGCCGCGGTAACGCGCGACGTAAGGCGCCAGCGCCAGCAGCGGACGAAGCCGGGCGGTGCGCTTCGCCGGGGAAACCAGCTGCGCACCGTCTGGGGAGGCCGCCGCCAGTTCCGACGGCGTTTCGCCATGCCGGTCGTCAAGCCGTTCAACTGCGCTCATGAGATCTGGACCAATCGTTGTTACCACCCAGATAGGCCCGGCTGCCACCGCTGGCAAATCCGGAACATACTTGGCTTGTTTTAGGGGCTTTGCTGCGCTATAGAGCGGCCCAAATCCGCCCCCACAGCCATCGAAATACAGGCGCCGGCGCGCCGAAGGATCTGCCATGAAAGCCGCAATTCACCCGGAATATCATATGATTACGGTCGTGATGACCGATGGCACCGAATACCAGACGCGTTCGACCTGGGGCAAGCAAGGCGACAAGCTGAACCTCGACATCGACTCCAAGTCGCACCCGGCCTGGATCGGCGGCGCCCAGCAGCTCCTCGATCGTGGCGGCCGCGTGTCGCGGTTCCAGAAGAAGTTTTCCGGGTTCCTCAAGAAGGAGTGATCGGCCTCAAGACTTCTTTCTTGAGCCGCCAGATTTCTTGAGCTGCTTGTCAAAACGCCCCCTGCTCGATCGGGGGCGTTTTTGTTTGTCCCGTCATGGCGAGAAGCAGCACGAGGAAGTGATCCGGAGACCGAAAAGGGTCTCGATCGCTCCGTCACTCCCTTCCTCGCGACGACAGAGTCGACAAAAGGCGGAATTATCGCTCGAACGCCGCCTTCAGGCGGTTGAGCTGCGGCACCAGCGGATTGCCGATCGCGGCGCGCTCCGCCGCCGGCGCGTGGATGGTGGTGTCGAGGCGACGGACTTTGGTCTGCAGCGTCATCGAGCGGGCGATCAGGTCCTGCAATTGCTGGGGCAGCTTTTCCAGCATTTCCTCCGCGCCGGGTTCGGCGGCGCTGAGCTTGACCTTGGTCTTTTCGCGATTGGCTTGGGTCAGCGTCATCTCGCCTTCCTTGACCGCGCGGTGCAGCAGCAGCCACGATGCCAATTGCATCAGGCGGGTGGTCAGCCGCATGCTTTCGGTCGCATAGGTGAGGCTGACGGAGCGGTCGAGCGCCTTGGCTTCGGCGCGGCCGGCGCCGTCGAGATAGGCGGCAGTCTCCTCGACCAGGTCCATGCCTTCCCGGAACAGGGTGCCGAACGCCGCGGAATTGGTAAGCCGTTCGCTGAACTGCAGAAGAGCGGCCTCGCCTTGCGAACGGTCCGACATAGTTAACGCCTCACACAACTGTTAACGCCGCCGGCCGGAAACCGTGGCGGCTTATGATGAACAAATCATTGCGCGGCCGTGGACGAGAGTCCAGCCGCAAGACTTTTTATGGTTTCCAGCTGGTGCGGCGACGGGCGGAAAACGCCCAAAAAAAGAGCCGCCGTTTCCGGCGGCTTTTGAAGTTGATAACAGGGAGGCGTCAAACAGAGTGGACAGGAGCCACTCGGTGTCCAAACCAGGACAATGCAGTCATAACTGAGAAAGCTTAATCGATCGTAAACGAACCATTTTTTTCAGGTTTCGTTTGCCATGTCGGCCATTGGCCGAGTGCATAACGATACGAAAAGAGCGCACCGCCTTTCCCCGTCGTGCCCGGGCTCGTCCCGGGCATCCACGTCTGTTGTAACTGGAAAAGAGAATACGTGGATGGCCGGGACAAGCCCGGCCATGACGGCGGTGGTTGCAAAGCAATCCCCGAATGTCAGATAGCCTTCACGATTTGAAAAAGCTGTTGGCCGCGTCCTTCGATGCGCGCTTTTTGGTCATGGCCAGTTGCAGCCGCTCGATCTCCGACGTCAGCAGCGCGATGCGTTCGGTCAATTCCTCGACCGAGAGCAACGACAGGTCCTGCCCGATCTCATGGGTGACTTTCTTCCTCGGCTTGTCGTCTTCCTCGATGGCCATGTATCCTCCTCCGTGTTCAGCGGACCGTGAAACGGTTGCCAGCCCGAGCCCGGCTGGCTAATCAGATGCCTCTTCAAATTCTTAGCGTTTGGCCGAGGAAAAATCATGGAAAAGCTGCCCGCGCAAATGACCGTTGTCGGCATCAGCAAGCCCGGCGGCCCGGAAGTGCTGTTGCCCGAGACCCGCAGCGTGCCCGCGCCCGGGCCGAACGAAATCCTGATCAAGGTCGCGGCCGCGGGCGTCAACCGGCCCGACGTCGCGCAGCGATCAGGCTCCTATCCGCCGCCGCCCGGCGCCAGCGATCTGCCGGGCCTTGAAGTCGCGGGCGAAGTCGTCGTGGTCGGCGCCGATGCCAAAAAGCACAAGCTTGGCGACAAGGTGATGTCGCTGGTCGCCGGCGGCGGCTACGCGCAATATTGCATCGCGCAGGACGCGCAGGCGATGGCGGTGCCAGCGGCGTTGTCGATGCTGGAGGCCGGCGCCATTCCGGAAACGCTGATGACGGTCTGGCACAATGTGTTCGAGCGCGGCGGGCTGAAGGAAGGCGAGACCATCCTAATCCATGGTGGCTCCTCCGGCATCGGCACCATGGCGATCCAACTCGCCAAGGCATTCGGCTCCAGGGTGATCGTCACCGTCGGATCGAAAGAAAAGGCCGACGCCTGTCTCAGGCTCGGCGCCGACCACGCCATCAATTACAAGACCGAGGACTTCGTGGCCGAGGTCAAAACCGCCACGTCAGGCGCCGGCGCCAATGTCATTCTCGACATGGTCGGCGGCGACTATGTCGAGCGCAATTATGACGCCGCCGCGGTTGATGGACGCGTCGTCCAGATCGCGCTGCTCGGCGGCGCCAAGGCGACGGTCAATGTTGGCAAGCTGATGGTAAAACGGCTGCACCACACCGGTTCGACCCTGCGCCCCCGCAGCAACGCCGACAAGGCGGCGATGGTCGCCGCCATCGAGGCCAAGGTGATGCCGCTGCTGCGCGAAGGCCGCGTCAAACCCCTGATGGACAGCACATTCCCGCTGCAAAAGGCCGCCGACGCGCACCGGCGGATGGAAAGCAGCGAACATATTGGCAAAATTGTGTTGTCGGTTTAACGCCCGCCAACGATGGGCGGCGGGAAACCCTTTGATTTCCCTCGCTTTCATGTCATTTAATCCGCAGCCTGGGCGGTTCGCCTCGTCCGGAAACGTTCGTTCATCGCGGAGAACCGACATTGCGTCTGATCAGGTGCCTCGCGCCCATCGCGCTGGGCCTCATGATGTTTGCGGCCGCGCCGCCGGCGCGCGCCCTCGACGCCGTCAGCGTCCGCGGTGACGCGCCTGCGATCGATCTCACCGCGGTGCTCGATCACCGGCGCAGCGACACCGACCGCATCCAGGTCTCCACCGCACCCGGCACCGACGGCATCGTCCGCCGCATCGAAGTCCGCGCCCGCGAGGGCGGACAGAACTGGGTGGTGTTCGCGCTTGCCAACAACACCGACGACCAGCTCGATCGCCTGATCGTTGCACCCCACTATCGCGTCGTGTCGTCGGGGCTGTTGTGGCCCGACCTTGGATTGTCCCGCATCGCGACCATCACGCCGTCGACCGGCGACCGCCCGGAACGGCAAGAGAGCGCGACCGCGGACATCTTCCGCATCACGCTCGATCCCGGCGCCGTCATCACCTTCGTCGCGGAATTGCGCACCGATAAATTGCCGCAGCTCTATCTGTGGGAGCCCGACGCCTACAAGGACAAGGTCAACTCGTTCACGCTGTACCAGGGCATCGTGATCGGCATCTCCGGCCTTCTGGCGCTGGTGCTGACCATCCTGTTCGTGGTCAAGGGCAGCATCATGTTTCCCGCCGCCGCCGCACTGGCGTGGGCGGTGCTGGTCTATATCGGCGTCGATTTCGGCTTCTGGGGCAAGGTGCTCGACATGTCGAACAATGCCGAGCGGGTCTGGCGCGCGGCCGGCGAGGCGATCCTGGCGGCGACGCTATTGGTATTTTTGTTTGCCTATCTCAATCTCAGCCGCTGGCATGTGCGCTATTCCCATATCACCGTCGGCTGGCTCGCCTTTCTCGGCTCGCTGGTGGCGCTGGCGCTGTTCGATCCGGCGGTGGCCTCCGGCATCGCGCGGATGTCGCTGGTGCTGATCGCCTTCGCGGGCTTCGCGCTGATCGTCTATCTCTCGACCCACGGTTTCGACCGTGCGGTGCTGCTGATCCCGACCTGGTTCCTCCTCGTGGTCTGGGTGATCGCGGCCGGCATGACCGTCGAAGGCAGCGTCACCAACGACATCGTCGGGCCCGCCCTGCTCGGCGGCCTGGTGCTGATCGTGATGCTGATCGGATTTACCGTCATGCAGCACGCCTTCGCCGGCGGCGGCGCCACCACCGGCGTCGTCTCCGACGTCGAGCGCCGCGCACTGGCGCTGACCGGCTCGGGCGACCTGATCTGGGACTGGGACGTCTCCGCCGACAAGGTGTTCACCAGCCCCGAGACCGAGAGCCTGCTGGGCCTGAAACGCGGCACGCTGGAAGGTCCGGCCGCGAAATGGCTCGAGGTGCTGCATCCGCTCGACCAGGACCGGTTCCGCGCCGCGCTGGACAGCGTGCTCGACCAGCGCCGCGGCCGGCTGGTGCAGGATTTTCGGCTGCGCACGCCGGACGGCCATTTCATGTGGTTTGCGCTGAAGGCGCGCCCGGTGGTCGGCTCCGACGGCGAGGTTTCCCGCGTGGTCGGCACCCTGACCGACGTCACCGAGAGCAAGAACGCCGAGGAACGCCTGCTGCACGACAGCGTGCATGACAATCTCACCGGCCTGCCGAACCGTAAATTGTTCATCGACCGGCTGGGCGCGGTCGCCAATTTCGCCAAGACCATGCCGAACCTGCGGCCGACGCTGATGGTGATCGATCTCGACCGCTTCAAGCAGGTCAACGATTCCGTCGGCATCGCAGTCGGCGATTCCATCCTGCTGACGCTGGCGCGGCGGCTGACCCGCATCCTCAAACCGCAGGACACGCTGGCGCGGCTTGCCGGCGACCAGTTCGGCCTGATCCTGATGTCGGAACAGGACCCGGCGCGCATCACCGCCTTCGCCGAGACCATTCGCAAGACGATCCGTGCCCCGATCGCCTTCAACGACCGAGAGATTTTCCTCACCGCCTCGATCGGGCTTGCGCTCTCCGATCCGCAGACGCAATTGTCCGACGAGATCATCAAGGACGCCGAGCTGGCGATGTATCATTCCAAGCGGATCGGCGGCGACCGCATCGATGTCTACAAGCCGGCGATGCGCGCGCGAAAAACCGACCGGCTGACGCTGGAATCCGAATTGCGCCGCGCCATCGAGCGCGAGGAAATCACCATCCTGTACCAGCCGATCGTGCGGCTGGAAGATCGCTCGATCGCCGGCTTCGAGGCCCTGGCGCGCTGGGACCATCCGAAATTGGGCCGGATGTCGCCGGTGGAATTCATCTCGATCGCCGAGGAAATCGGCCTGATCGTCGATCTCGGCATGTTCGTGATGGACCAGACCGCCAAGCAGCTCGCGATCTGGCAGCGCGCGATGCGGTCGCGCGAACCGATTTTCGCCAGCGTCAACGTCTCGTCGCGGCAATTGCTGCGGCACGACCTGATCCACGACATCCGCACCGTGCTGTCGCGCTCCTCGGTGGCGCGCGGCACGCTGAAGCTTGAATTGACGGAATCGCTCGTGATGGAGAACCCGGAGCACGCGGCGCAGATGCTGACCCGGATCCGCGAACTCGGCACCGGATTGTCGCTGGACGATTTCGGCACCGGCCATTCGTCGCTGGCCTATCTGCAGCGCTTTCCGTTCGACACCATCAAGATCGACCAGTCCTTTGTGCGCACCACCAGCCGCGGCACCCGCCCGGTGATCCTGAAATCGATCATCGCGCTGGCGCACGACCTCGGCATGGACGTGGTCGCCGAGGGCGCCGAGACCGATTCCGACGCGGTGGAGCTCTATCAGTTGGGCTGCGAATACGCGCAAGGTTTTGCGTTCGGCGAGCCGATGGATGCCGACGCCGCGATGCGGCTGCTCACCGAAGAGCGGCTGGAAGCGGCGAGCTAGCTAGCTTTCGTCGTCCCTGCGAAAGCAGGAACCCATAACCCCCGGCGGTTATTGTAGCGACAGATAGTCAATTGCCACTTTTCAAAACATCAACGGCACGGCGTATGGGTCCTGCTTTCGCAGGGACGACGCATGTTTGAGTTATCAGGCGAAGCTAGTCGCCCCTACTTCATCCGCTTGAACCGCACACTCTTGCCGTCCGTCAGCCTTGTCGCGATGTAGCCGCCGGCGAGGCAGGCCTCGCGCTGCGGCATCTTCTCCTGCGGGCTGCGCAGGGTTTCCCACCATGACGCGCGGTGCGAGGCGCGCGGCAGCGCCGCGTCGATGATCTCTTCGATCTGCTCGAAGCTCAGCACGAACTCGGGCAGCTTCTGCTTCTTGAGATAATCGCGCAGCGCGTCGTAATCGTTCACTTCTTTTCCCCGGGCCTCAAGATAGCGGCTCACATCATCCAAGATTCGCGCTTCGCACGCCCCGGAATGACTTCGTCACTTCTTCAGATACTTCTTCATCTCGTCGCGCAGACCGTCGCGCAGGTCCGCGCGCGTCATGGCGAAGGCGATGTTGGCGCGGAGGAAGCCTGCCTTGGAGCCGCAATCGTGCCGCTCCCCCTCGAACTCCACGCCGTAGAAGCTCTGGCTTTTCGAAAGGCCGATCATGGCATCGGTGAGCTGGATTTCGCCGCCAGAGCCGCGCTCCTGGGTTTCCAGGATTTTGAAGATTTCCGGCTGCAGGATGTAGCGCCCGGTGATCGACAGATTCGACGGCGCGGTGCCCTTGGGTGGCTTTTCCACCATGCCGTCGACCTCGAACATGCGGCCGTGCGGGTGGCGTTTGCCGACGCCGCAGATGCCGTATTGATGCGTCAGATGCGCGGGCACTTCTTCCACCGCGATCAGGTTGGATTTATCGCCGAGCTTGCCTGCGGCCTCGATCATCTGCGCAAGACAGCCCGGCGTGTTCAGCACCAGTTCGTCCGGCAGCACCACCGCGAACGGTTCATTGCCGACGATGTCACGCGCGCACCACACCGCGTGGCCGAGGCCGTGCGGCGCCTGCTGGCGGGTGAAACTCATGGCGCCGGCCTCGGGCTGGTCGCGCGCCAGGATCTCCATTTCGGCCTTCTTGCCGCGTGCGGCCAGCGCGGCGTCGAGTTCGTACATCCGGTCGAAATGGTCCTCGATCACGCCCTTGTTGCGGCCGGTGACGAAGATGAAATGTTCGATGCCGGCTTCTTTGGCCTCGTCGACCACATACTGGATCAGCGGCTTGTCGACGATGGTCAGCATTTCCTTCGGCATCGCCTTGGTGGCGGGCAGGACGCGGGTGCCGAGGCCGGCGACCGGGAAAACGGCTTTGCGAATTTTCATGGGACTATCGGGGTGCCTGTGGGAGAGCCTGCGGTGATGCGTTCGATCGCATGTGGTAGCCGGTTTGCAGCCGGGAACAAAGGCGGATGTATGAACAGTGAACTTCTGAAGCTGAACGGTAAATCGGCGCGCTCAAGTCCGTTCCCTCCGCCCAGGCGGGGCAGGTCAAAGCGGGGACAAAATTCCGGCAACAAAACCTCGCCATTGTTAATCCATTCGCAACCGTGACAAGGCCTCCTGAAACCGGGATAATTCAGACGGGTGGAACATGACGCAACGGACCGGACTATTGGCGAGCAAGCGAAGCGGCGCAGTCATCCTGGCGGCAGCGCTGTTGCTGAGCGGCGGGGCGCGCGCGCAGTCGACCGGTGGGCCCCTGAGCTTCCTCGACAACATCTTCACCGGATCGAAAGGCGGCCAGTCCGCTCCGGCGGCCCAGCCGCCGGGCACTTCGGCGCAGGGTGCGCCAGCCGTCAGCGGCGCGCCGTTGCCATGGAGCGGCGAGGACGGCGCCTCCGGCCATCCGCTGATGACCGCGAGCGCGATCCGCGAAGCCGCGGCGAATTTCGACAATTGCGTCGCCTCGATGTGGCCCGACGCCGCCCGCCGCAACATCTCGCAAGCCAATTTCGAGCGCTTCACGGCGGGGCTCACGCCCGATCTGCGCATCATGGATCTGATGGATTCGCAGCCGGAATTCACCAAGTCGATCTGGGATTACCTCGACATCCTGGTGAGCGACGCCAGGCTCGCCAGGGGCCGCGAAATTCTCGCCAAATACAAACCGCAATTCGACGCGACGGAAAAAGCCTACGGCGTCGACCGCTATACCATCGCGGCGATCTGGGGCATCGAATCGAATTACTCCACCCAGATCGGCGATCGCAGCGTATTGCAGTCCACCGCGACGCTGGCCTGCATCGGCCGGCGCCAGAAATACTTTCGGGATGAATTTCTCTCGGCGCTCGAAATCCTGAACCACGGCGATTTGCGCCCAGAGCAGATGCGCGGCTCCTGGGCCGGCGCGTTCGGCCCGACGCAATTCATGCCGACCGCGTTCAAGCGCTATGCCGTGGATGCCGACGGCGACGGCCGCCGCGACGTGGTCGACGATCCAGCCGATCTGATCGCCTCGACCGCCAACAACCTGAAAAAGGACGGCTGGCAGCCCGGCCAGACCTGGGGCTACGAGGTCGTGGTGCCCGCAGGCTTCAACTACATGCTGGCGGATCGCGCCCAAGCGATGACGATCGCGCAGTGGGAACATCTCGGCCTCAAGCGCGCTGGAATCCAGCCGTTCCCGCATCCGGCCGAAAAAGCCTATCTGCTGGCGCCGGCCGGGGCCGAGGGCCCGGGTTTCCTGATGCTGCAGAATTTCCGCGTGATCATGAAATACAATCCGGCGGAGGCTTATGCGCTGGCGACCGGCCACTTCGCCGACCGCTTGCGCGGCGGCGCCCCGTTCGTGCAGCCCTGGCCGCGGCAGGAACGCGAATTGTCCCGCGCCGAGCGGCTGGAACTGCAGCAGCTTCTGGCGCAGCGCGGGTTCTATCGCGGCACCCCGGACGGCCAGTTCGGTGGCGAGACGCGGGAGGCCCTGCGCGGCTTCCAGGCCTCGATCGGGGCCCCCGCGGACGGATTTGCCTCCTCCGATGTGCTGGAGCGGCTGCGGGGGCGGTGATGCGAGGCTTCGGACCCCGCCGCTAACCCTAAACACGACATTTCCGCAGCGCCCTTGACGGCGGCAGCCGACGCCCGGTTTATGGCGCAAAATCTGCCCGCTTGCGGTCAGATTCCGCTATTATATCAGTTGTGACACGATTGATTTCATTGCGACCGGGCCGCATGCTGAAACCGAAGACCTTTTTGCGCGTGTTCACCGAGACCGGCCCGCTGATCGCGCTGGCGGTGGCGGTCGCGCTATTGGTCGGGATCGCCGCACCGGCGTCGGCGCAGTTTTTCAATTTCGGCGGACCGCCACGGCCGCAGCCGCAGCCGCGCGCCAACAGCGGTGGTGGATTCGGCGGCTGGTTCGGCGGCGACCTGTTCGCGCCATTCCAGCAGCAGGCGCCAAGGCGGATCATCCGCGAGGATTTTTCCAAGGCACCACCGCCGGAGAAGCGCGAGGCCGTGGCGGAGCGCAACGTCATGGTGCTCGGCGACGGCATGGCGGACTGGCTCGCCTATGGGCTCGAGGAGGCCTATGCCGAACAGCCCGACATGGGCGTGATCCGCAAGCACAAGACCGTCTCCGGCCTGATCAAGTATCAGCCCAAGGGCGATCCGGCCGACTGGGCCGCCGCCGCCAAGGGCATCCTCGCCACCGAAAAGCCGGACGCTATCGTCGTCATGCTCGGGCTCAATGACCGCGTCGCGATGCGGGAGCCCGCGGCCGAGAAATCCGACGGCAAGTCTTCGGACAAGAAGAGCGACAAGAAAGACGCCCGCGTCAAACCGGAGGCCAAGCCGGCGGACCCGAAATCAGGGACCACCGCGCCTGGCGCGGCCGACGCCGCGAAGCCCGACGACAAAGCGGTCGATACCGAATTGCCCCCCGAGGATGCCGCCGACAACGACGCCCCGCCGACCATCACCCCGGAGAAGAGCACGCGCTCGCCGAACGGCATCTATCAGTTTCGCGAGGAGCGCTGGGTCGAACTTTACACCAAGAAGATCGAAGAGATGATCGGGGTTCTGAAGTCCAAGGGCGTGCCGGTGCTGTGGGTCGGCCTTCCCGCCGTATACGGCGCCAAGGGAACGGCGGACATGCTGTTCCTGGATTCGCTCTATCGCGACGCCGCCGGCAAGGCCGGCATTACCTATGTCGATGTCTGGGACGGCTTTGTCGACGAGGCCGGGCGCTTCCTGCAGAAGGGTCCGGACTTCGAGGGCCAGCCCCGCAAGTTGCGCTCCGACGACGGCGTGTACTTCACCAAGTACGGCGCGCGCAAGCTTGCGCATTATGTCGAGCGCGAAATCACCCGGCTGTTGGCGGCGCGTTCCGCGCCGATCGAGCTGCCGACCGAACCGGCAACGCCCGACGCCAATGCGCAGCCCGGCCAGCCGGCGCCGCGTCCGCTGGCGGGACCGATCCTGCCGCTGGTGGCGTCCTCGGTCGGTACCGATCAATTGCTCGGCGGTCCCGGCTCTCGCCCGGCTGCGGTCGACGCGCTCGCCGCGCGCACGTTGGTCAAGGGCGAGCCGCTGGCGCCGCCGGCCGGCCGCGCCGATGATTTTGTCTGGCCGCGCCGCGAAGTGGGACGCGAACAGATCAAGAGCGAGACCCCGGTGGCATCGGTTTCACCGGACGGAACGGTTGCGGCGCCGACGACGCCGCCGAAGCCGAAGAAACCTCGTCCGATTCAATCCGCCACGCCGTCGCTGCCGATTCAATCCGGCACACCGTTGCTGCGGGACTTTTTCAGCTTTGGCAACACGCCGCGCCAGCCGCCGCGTGCACCCGCGGTGCCGCGCCCGCCGGGCAATGTCGGACGTTCGGCCTCGACCCCAGGCTTCTTCACGTGGTAATTGAATCCGGGTCAGGGCGTGCGCAGGCGCGAACCCGGAATCTCGGCTACGCTAACCTCTCGATTCCGGTACACGCGAAGACGCGCGTCCCCGCAATGACGTCAGCCCCTAATAGCGCCAGCGCGGCGGCGGCCGGCGTGGCGGACGCGTCATCAGCATCGCCAGCGCAAAGCCGATGCCGCCCGCGATCAAAAGCGCGCCGAGCGGATTGTCCTGCACTTTTTTCGCCACGGCCTGCGAGCCGTCGCGGAGGGTGTCGCCGCTGTTCTCATAGGCATCCCTAGCATAGCTGGCGGCGGCATCCGTAGCATCACGCGCCGCATCCTTCGCCTGCCCATACAGATTTTGCACCGTGCCCGTGGCCTCACGTGCGTGTCCCGCTGCCTGGGTTTGGGCATTGCCGGCGATATCGCCGACAGCGCCCTCGAGCTTACCGGCGATATCCTTTGCCGAGCCGGCGATCCGATCCTTGTCCATCGCAGTCGCTCCTTGTTGTACGCATTCCGGTCGAAATCGGTTCCGTCGCCGAGTCACGTCCGGCACCTGCTTTTGCGAAATGCGCGTGTTGAGATGATTCTCACCGAGCTAACCGGCGAGGTCCGTTCCAGTTCCGGAATACCTTGCGGCAGTGCCCGGCAAGCGTTGAAGCCGCACACGGCGCGGGAAGCCCGCCACCTGCTCGTTGAAAACGATCGAATTCGACCGGCCGTCACACTCCCGCCGTAAGCAGCAGGTCTCTTTCAACAGTGGCTTCACGATCATTTTTCCGTTGCGCCGGCCCGCGAGAAGGCCCTGGCGACTTCAACGGGCGGCAAAAAGCTCGATCCCAAAACTGACGCATTACCGAAGCGGTATTTCCCGACCGAATTTTAGGTAATTGATGACAGACCGTTCTATTGGCCTTGAAGGCGATGGGGCCGGATCGGAAAGCAATCAATCCCCTGGCTACGACCGCGCACCGGCCGGAGAGCGAACAGATTTCGACCCTGTCAGGCTGGGATCAACGGTGTCCCGCGCGCTGCTATTGCTGGTCTTCGTGGGACTCTTCTTTGTTTCGCTGATGATCGTTTCGAACGTCGCGATAAATTTCCACATCAGCACCTACGGCCGAAAGGAAGGCGTCGCTGCGATGCTGGTCGTCACCGTGGTAATCGCCGGCGCCTTCGTATTTTCGCGATTCAGCTTCGGATATCTGGCTGGATTTTATCTTTTCGCGATGATGGCCGGCTATTTCTGGTTCAACATCTTTGGAACGTTGGGGTATGACCGGCGCGTCGCGCTGATATCGGCTATCGCATCGATTGTTCTCTTTTTGGCGCCGGTGCTTTTGATCACAAGGCCGGCGAGGAGATTTTTCACACTGCCTCACGCCGTGCTCGACCTGCTTCCGGCCTGCATTTTCCTTTTGTCGGCGGTGGTATTTCTGCTGACCGCGTTAAACGGGGTTCGCCTGGCGGGGCTGACCGACATGTACAAATACCGGGCTACGCTCCATCATTCCCAATTATTCGAATATTTTGTCGGCATTTTTTACGGTGCCCTGCTGCCGTTCACGTTCGCATGCTCGCTCGCGCGCAAACGATGGCTGATGCTGCTGGCGCTGTGTGCGTTGTCGCTGCTGTTTTACACCGTAACGCTCACCAAGGTATCCTTGTTCGTTTCGTCGCTTTTGATTTTCTTCGCGATCCTGAGCGCATATTTCGAGGCGAGAGCTGCCGTGATTCTCTCGCTGCTTCTGCCCACGGCCGTCGGCCTGCTCGCGCGACAATTCAATTCGGATATTGCGTTCGAGGTGTTCGGGTTTCTGAGCTTCCGAATGCTGGCCATTCCATCGATCTCGCTCGATCACTACTACGTCTTTTTTGCCGATCACCCGCTGACCCACTTCTGCCAGCTCTCGTTCATGAAGGGGATCACGGACTGCCCCTACTCGGATCAACTCGGTGTCGTACTGGCGAACTGGTTTCGTTTGGGCAATTTGAATGCGTCGCTGTTTGCGACCGAGGGGGTCGCATCGGTTGGTGCGCTGTTCGCGCCGATTTCCGCGCTGGTCTGCGGCCTGATACTTGCGATCGGCAACAACGTCAGCGCCGGCCTCCCGAAACCGTTTATCTTTGTTTCGGCCGCCACGATCCCCCACATTCTGCTCAACGTGCCGCTTGCGACGACATTGCTGTCGCACGGATTGGGCCTTCTTTTCCTGCTCTGGTACGTCACCCCGCCAGACTATTTCGAACAGCCCGCGGTTCCCGTTGCCCGCCAAATCTGGCGCCGGTTCGGGCGGGGGCCACCGAATAAGTTCACCGGCAGAAACGTGTTGCCGGCGGCGGCGGAGCAAGCGGGGTCCTTCAGAGAATGAGGCCGCCGTCGACCACCAGCGTTTGCCCGACGATATAGGACGCCAGCGGCGATGCCAGAAACAGCGCGGCGCCGGCCATGTCGGCCGGCGTCCCCAGCCTTTTCAGGGGTATCCGCTCGATCGCGCCCTCAAGCCGCTTCGGATTTGATGTCGTCACCCTGGTCATCTTGGTATCGACGAGGCCGGGTGCGATGCCGTTGACGCGGATGCCATCCTCGGCCCACGCTTGCCCAAGCGTTCGAGTAAGCCCGACGGCGCCGTTCTTCGAGGCATTGTAGGCCGGGTTGCCCTTGGTCGAATGATAGGCCGCGGTCGAACTAACGATGATAAGCGAGCCCTTGGCCGTCTTCAGCAACGCATGAAATCGAGTCGCGCAGGCCATCAGACTGATCAGGTTGACCTCGAGGACGCTTCGAAATCCCGCCATTTCGAATTCGCCGCGCCGGTAGATCACCGCGCCCTGCGCCAGCACCAGAACGTCAAGCCGTTCGAACGAGGGTTTGAAATTCTCGATGGCGCTGGCATCGCCGACATCGAGTTGCGCGTAATCGAGGCCTTCGAGATGCGATCCCTCGGCCGGCGAATAGTCGGCGGCCGCGGCGCGGGTGCCGCAGACCTGCACGCGCGCGCCGTTCGCCCGAAACGCTTGCGCGATGCCGTTGCCGATGCCGCTGGAGCCGCCGACCACGAGAACCTGCCTGCCGCTGAAATCCAGTTCGTTCATCGCGCCCTCGATCGTCTTTGGCTACGTTCAACCAAGCCGCCTATGTCGCACGCGGCCGGTTGACATCGCAATGTCACGGAGTAGTTTTTTACCAAATGGAGCGGAGCAACCGCTCATCTCGACCAGGAGAAACGCCATGACGGTCTCGATCCGGCAGCTTCATCCGCATTTTTTCGGCGAGGTCTCCGGGGTGGATTTGCGACAGCCGCTGACGCCGCAAGAGGCCGCCGATATCGAAGCCGGCATGGACAGATACGCCGTGCTGCTGTTCCGCGATCAGGACATATCGGACGAGCAGCAATTGGCCTTCGCGCGCAATTTCGGCAAGCGTGAGAATGCGCGCGGCGGCACCGTAACCAAGGAGGAAGATTACCGGCTCACCTCCGGCCTGAACGACGTCTCCAACCTCGGCAAGGACGGCAAGCCGCTGCCGCGCGATCACCGCACCCATTTGTTCAATCTCGGCAACTGCCTGTGGCATTCCGACAGTTCGTTCCGCCCCATTCCGGCGAAATTCTCGCTGCTGTCGGCGCGCGTGGTGAACCCCAAGGGGGGCAATACCGAGTTCGCCGACATGCGCGCCGGCTATGACGCGCTCGACGACGAGACCAAGGCCGAGATCGAGGATCTGATCTGCGAACATTCGCTGATGTATTCGCGCGGCTCGCTGGGCTTTCTCGATTACACCGAGGAGGAAAAGCAGATGTTCAAGCCGGTGCGGCAGCGGCTGGTGCGCACGCATCCGGGGCACGGCCGCAAGTCGCTGTATCTGTCGTCGCATGCCGGCGGCATAGTCGGCATGACGGTGCCGGAAGCACGGCTGTTGCTGCGCGACCTTACCGAGCACGCCACCCAGCCGGAATTCGTCCACGTCCACAAATGGACGCTGCATGACCTCGTGATGTGGGACAACCGCCAGACCATGCACCGGGTCCGCCGTTACGACCAGTCGCAGCCACGCGACATGCGCCGCGCCACTGTGGCCGGCACCTCGCCGACGGTGGCACAGCAGGCGGCGGAGTAAAGGCTCTCGTCATACGCGGGCTTGACCCGCGTATCCATCAATCCTGATGAGGGGGTTTCTCGAAGTCGATGGATTGCCGGGTAGCGCAGACAAGCTTACGTAGTCTGCGCAAAGCAGACTACTATGCCCGGCAGTGACAAGTCAGGCATGCCCGGCTTCGTTCGACAGCATGCCCGGATCGATCCCGATCTTGCGCAGTGCCCGCTGGTATTTTTCCTCGACGTCGCCGCCGAAGATCAGGTCCGCATCGGCGTCGCAATGCAGCCAGCCATTGTCCTGAATTTCGGTTTCGAGCTGGCCCGGCGCCCAGCCGGCATAACCCAGCGCGAGGATCGCATGCTTCGGCCCGGCGCCCCTCGCAATCGCCTTGAGAATGTCGACGGTTGCGGTGAGGCAAATTCCGTCATCGATCCGAAGCGTCGCGTCCGCAATGAAGAAATCGCTCGAATGCAGCACAAAGCCGCGGCCGGTATCGACCGGTCCGCCCTTCAGCACCTTCATGGTCTCGGCGTTTTCCGGCAGCTTGATCTGGTCGGCCTTCTTGATGATGTCGAGTTGCACCAGCAATTCGGGAAAGTCGATACTGCCCGCCGGGCGGTTGACGATGATGCCCATGGCGCCTTCGGAGGAATGCGCGCAGAGATATATCACCGAACGCTCGAAGCGCGGGTCACCCATGACAGGCATGGCGATCAGCAACTGACCGTCGAGGTAGCCGCGGCCGGCCGAATTGTCGCCGGCGCCGGCAGCCTTGCGGCGAACAGTTTTCGCTTTTTTGCCTTCAGGGCCCATCCGCAAGGCACTCTCGGTTTGATGCATCCTGATATTGGGTTTCGGTTCTGTCAATCAAGCTTCCTGCCGCCTTTAATCATCACAAGCAATTCAATGGTTTGCGCTGCAACCTGGCTGTAAAGACACCTCATGATGGTCATAGTTCCCATGCGTGCCGCGCTCGGCTTTGCCGCAACTTTGGTTGCGTCGTCCCTCGCCATCGAGGCGCGCGCCCAGGATGCATCGCCATGGCAGCGGGATGGACACTCCGCGGTCCGGCTGCTGGCGGGATCGCGCAGCGGCGCGGTGCTGCTAGGCGGCATCGCCTTTCAGCTTCAGCCGGGATGGAAAACCTACTGGCGGACCCCCGGCGATTCCGGCGTGCCGCCCCGCTTCGACTTCTCCAAATCGGAAAATATCGAGGCCGTGACGGTGCTGTGGCCGGCCCCGACGAAATTCGACGACGGCGCCGGCGGGCATTCGCTGGGTTATCACGACCAGATCGTGCTGCCATTGCGCATCGTCGCGAAAAATGCCGACAAGCCGGTGACGCTGCGCGCCGACATCAACTACGCGGTCTGCGAAAAACTGTGCATTCCCGTTGAAGCCAATACCGAAATCCCCATCGCCAGCGCGGCCAGCGCCGAGGACAGCGCGCTGTTCGCGGCGCTGGATACCGTGCCCAAGCCGGCCAATGTCGGAGATCCCAATCCGCTGACCATCCGCGACGTCAAGCGCGAGGGCAAATCCACGGTGCTGGTCGATGTGGTGACGCCCGACACCAGGGCGCTCAGCCTGTTTGTCGAGGGGCCGACGCCGGACTGGGCGCTGCCGGTTCCGAAATTGCTCGAGCACAGCCCGCCCGGGGTCAAGCGCTTCGCCTTCGAACTCGATGGCCTGCCTCCGGGCGCCAGTCCCGAGGGCGCGGCGCTCAAATTGACCCTGGTCGGCGGCGAGCACTCCTACGAATTCAATATCAATCTGGAGTAAGTCCCGGCACGCCGGGACTCGTATCGCGTGATGTCGCGGTTCAAGCACACTGACAGATGCCTTCTGCAACAAGTAACGCCGAAGGCTATGGACGACGTGGAGAGGCGACGACGCCCCACCCAACCGAATCTTAACGAATAGTTGATAGGCCGATCACCGCCGCCGTATTCAGCGGTTGCCTTTCGAGGTTTGCCGCTGTGGCCGTGATGGACGCTCAATCCGAAACAGCTCTGTCCCGAGGAGTGATCGCGCGGGTGCGATCGATGCTCGGCGGCTTGCTTGGCGGATCCAGCGAAGCTTCGGTCACCAGACGGCTTGCCGGCATCATTTTCATGATCCGCGTCATCAGCGCGGCACTGGCCTATCTTTCGCAAATCCTGCTGGCGCGCTGGATGGGCGGTTCGGATTACGGCGTCTATGTCTATGTCTGGACCTGGGTGCTGCTGCTCGGCAGCATGATGGATTTCGGCATCTCGGCTTCGGCGCAGAAAATCATTCCGGAATACCGCACCCGCGGCGAACACGCCCTGCTGCGCGGCTTTCTCTCCGGCAGCCGCTGGATGACTTTTGCCGTGTCGGTGGCCGTCTCGCTGTTGCTGGCGGGCGTCGTCAAACTGCTGTCGCCGTGGATCGACGCCAACACGATCCTGCCGCTTTATATCGGCTGCATCACGCTGCCGGCCTTCGTGGTGGCCAATACCCAGGACGGCATCGCGCGCTCGCACGACTGGATGCGGCTCGGATTGATGCCGCAATTCATCGTCCGGCAATCACTGATCATCGGCTTCACCGCGGGCGCCTTTGCGCTCGGCTTTCATCTCGGCGCCACCGCCGCGATGCTCGCCAGCGCCGCCGCGGTGTGGATCGCCATGATCGGGCAAATGATCGTGCTGAACCGCCGCCTCGGCGGCCACATGGAGTCCGGTCCGAAAGCTTACGATTTCCGCGGATGGCTCGCGATTTCGCTGCCGATCCTGCTGGTCGAGAGTTTTTACCTGCTATTGTCCTACACCGACGTGCTGGTGCTGCAGCAATTTCGCTCGTCGGAAGAGGTCGGCGTCTACTTCGCCGTGGTGAAGACGCTGGCGCTGGTGTCCTTCATTCATTACGCGATGTCGGCAACGACGGCGCACCGCTTTGCCGAGTACCACGCCCTCGGCGACAAGGCCCGGCTCTCGGCCTACGTCGCGCATGCGATCAAGTGGACGTTCTGGCCGTCGCTCGCGGCGACCATCCTGTTGCTGGCATTCGGCAAGCCGCTGCTGTGGCTGTTCGGACCGCAATTCGTCACCGGCTACGACATCATGTTCGTCGCGGCGATCGGGCTCGTGGTGCGGTCCGCGATCGGCCCGGTCGAGCGGCTGCTCAACATGCTCGGCCATCAGCACATCTGCGCGCTGGCCTATGCGCTCGCGTTTGTCATGAACGTAGCGCTCTGCATCGCGCTGGTGCCGCGTTTCGGCGGTCACGGCGCGGCAGCCGCGACCTCGATCTCGCTGGTATTCGAGACCGTGCTGCTGTTCTGGATCGTGCGGCAGCGGCTGGGGCTGCACGTGCTGGCGTTCGGGAAGCGGGACTAAGATCTCTCCGCGTCATGCCCGGCCTTGTGCCGGGCATCCACGTCCTTCTTCCTTCACCGCAAGCAAGACGTGGATGGCCGGGACAAGCCCGGCCATGACGAGTGCAAGTATCGAAGAAGCAACGGTTTAGCTTTACTCCGCGGTCCAGCCGCCGTCGATCGAGAGGTTGGCGCCGGTGATCTGCGCCGCGTCGTCGCCGCAGAGAAACAATGCCAGTGCTGCGACCTGCTCGGAGGTGACGAACTCCTTGGTCGGCTGGGCTTCCAGGAGCACGTCCTTGATGACCTGCTCCTTGGTCATGTTACGCGCCTTCATGGTGTCGGGAATCTGCTTCTCGACCAGCGGCGTCCAGACATAACCCGGACTGATGCAGTTGCAGGTGATCTTGAAGGTCGCAAGCTCCAGCGCCACGGTCTTGGTCAGGCCGGCGATGCCGTGCTTGGCCGACACATAGGCCGACTTGAAGGGCGAGGCCACCAGCGAATGCGCGGAAGCCGTATTGATGATGCGGCCCCAGCCGCGCTTCTTCATGCCCGGCACGGCGGCGCGGATGCCGTGAAACGCCGACGTCAGGTTGATCGCGATGATGGCGTCCCACTTGTCGATCGGGAATTCCTCGATCGGCGAAACGAACTGGATGCCGGCATTGTTGACGAGAACGTCGACCGAGCCGAACGTCTTTTCGCCCAGCGCGACCATATCAGCGATCTCCGCAGGCTTGGTCATGTCGGCCGGCGAATGGACCGCCTTGACCTTGAAATCCGTCTCGATGCCGGCGCGTTCCTTCTCGATGTCGGCGGGCGCGCCCATGCCGTTGAGGACGATGTTGGCGCCGGCGCCTGCAAAGGCGCGGGCATAAGCGAGCCCGATGCCACTGGTCGAGCCGGTCACAACGGCGGTCTTGCCTGTCAAGATACCCATTCACTACTCCTGTTTGCCTTCGAGGGTTTCGGCGCCGTCGCCGGTGAGATCGTAAGTCACCATGGTTTCGCCGGATTGCGGCCGCTCCAGCCAATCCTCGTGGCGCATCGACCGATTTACGTCGCGCTCGCCCGCGGCCCAGTGCTCGACCATGCCGACGTGCGAAAAATCATAATCCTTGGAGGACGACTCGTAGTTCTTGCTGCGATAGATCAGGTGCACCACGGTGACGGTGTTTTCCCTGGCGGCCTTGCGCAGGATCTCGACCGACGGATCGTTCTTGAGATCGTCGGGCAATTTTTCGATCAGTTCGCGCAGCGCCATGCGGGCGTTATGGATCTGCCTGTTCTTGTCGGTATTCATCCGGGTGCGGCTGGAATAGCGGATGTCCTTCTCGCGCTCCGCGGCCGCGAGCAGCGAAACCGGCAGCGGACCGCGCGCGCTGAACAAATCGACCTGGAAGATCAGGAGGTCGTTGTTGACTTCCGCATCCAGCACATAATCCAGCGGCGTGTTGGAGGCGAGACCGCCGTCCCAGAAGTGCTCGCCTTCAATCTCGATGGAAGGGAAGCCCGGCGGCAACGCGCCGGAGGCCATGATATGTTCCGGCCCGATCTTCTTGCCCTGCTCCCTGAATTCGAAATTATCGAAATATTTGAAATTGCCCGTGGTCACGCTTACCGCGCCGACGCTGAGCCGGGTCGTCAGATCGTTGATCCGGTCGAAATCCACCAGCCGTTCCAGCGTCGCGCGAAGCGGGGCGGTGTCGTAATAGCTCTGCGACTGCGGGGTGCCCTGCGGCCAGAGCGGCGCCGGCGGGAAACGCGGCTGGAAAAACCCGGGAACGCCGAAGGTGGCGATCAGGGCGGCGCTGGCTTCGTTGAAAACGGAACGCCCGCGGTCGCCCGATGTGACGGGATTCCAGGGCACCGGCGCCGACACCAGGTCCCAGAATTCCTTGAGCCGCCCCACCCGCTTTTCGCGCGGGTTGCCGGCGATGATCGCGGCATTGATGGCGCCGATCGAGATGCCGGCGATCCAATCCGGCTCGAAATCATGATGGCACAGCGCCTGATAGGCGCCGGCCTGGTAGGAGCCGAGTGCGCCGCCGCCCTGCAGGACAAGCACGCGCTGGGCCCTCGCAGGCGTCTTTTCCGGCGCCGGATTGGAAGTATCCATGATGACCGTCGATCAATTATGAAAATGCCGCTTCACCGTGGCGCCTGTTCGAGATGGCGTCAATCGGCGAGGCGGGAACGAGCGGTCACGCCAAGTTTATCGCGGATCCGATGATGCCAGAATGAGCGTCCAGAACACCTTGTATTTGGTATTCGGAGCATAGCTCGCCGCGATGCCCAATTTTGTGACACCGTTTTTCAGCATATTGGCCCGGTGCGGGGGCGAGTCGCGCCAGCCCGAAAACGCTTCCGCCAGGGTGTGATAGCCGGCGGACACGTTTTCCACCGCCAGGGTCGCCGGATATCCCGAGGCATTCAGGCGTTTCTCCAGCGGCGCCTTGAGGTCGTGGTCGAGCTTGTTGTGGCTGGCCATGGCCTGCGACTGCGATTCCGCGAGCTTCGTGAGTTCGGGGTCGACCACCACGGCACCCAGCCCGTTGTTCTGCCGGTAGAGCGAGATCATCGAGGCCGCAGCCTGGGAATCAAGCTTGGCCCCGGCATCGGCCATGCTGAGATACATCGACGGCTGCTCGATCGGCGCCTCCGCCGCACAGCCGCCCAGTGCCAAAAGCCCGATAACCGCGAACGCCCCGCGCATGATCCAAAGGTTCCCCAAGTTGCATGCGGTTGTTGCATACCAACCGTGGCTGAATGGTGAACGGCCGCCCAAATTCGAACGTGATTCCGGGGCGCGCGTTACTCCCGTGCGGCGAAAATCCGGTAGCGCCGGGGCTGCAATCCCACGATATCGCCGGGGCGAAGCTCCCGTTCACGGGGGGCATCGATCTCAATCACGGTCTTGCCCCCGGACAACGCGATTTCGGCGCGCTGGATCGGCCCGAAACTCCGGACATGCCGCACCGCGCCCTCGAGCGCGCCGCTGCCGGCCGGCCCGACCTGCATGTCGTGGCGGCGGACAAATAATTTCGAGGCGCCGGAAGCCGCACCTTCGGCCGCGATATTCAGCGCCTTTCCGCCGAGCCGCACGCAACCGTCGCTGATATCCACCGGCAGCACGATCGATTCGCCGATGAAGCCGTGCACGAACGCGGTGGCGGGATTGTCATAGACTTCGCCGGGCGTGCCGATCTGCTCGATACGGCCCTTGTCCATCACCACCACCCGGTTTGCGACTTCGAGCGCCTCTTCCTGATCGTGGGTGACGAAGATCGAGGTCACGTGGATTTCGGAATGCAGCGAACGCAGCCATTGCCGCAGTTCCTTGCGCACCTTGGCGTCGAGCGCGCCGAACGGTTCGTCGAGCAGCAGAATGCGCGGTTCGATCGCCAGCGCGCGCGCCAGCGCAATCCGCTGGCGCTGGCCGCCGGACAGCTGGCTCGGATAGCGATCGGAAAGCCAGTCGAGTTGCACCAGATCCAGCAATTCCCTGACCCGCGCACGGATGCCGGCTTCATCCTTGCGAACCGCGCGCGGCTGCACCCGCAGTCCGAAAGCGACATTCTCGAACACGGTCATGTGGCGGAACAGCGCATAGTGCTGGAACACGAATCCGACATGGCGTTCGCTGGCGCCGCGGGCGAGCGCGTTCTCGCCGTCGAACGAAAGTTCGCCGGCGTCAGGCCAATCCAGCCCCGCGATGATTCGCAATAGCGTGGTCTTGCCCGAGCCCGACGGCCCGAGCAGCGCCACCAATTCGCCATCGGCAACTTTCAGATCGACATGGTCGAGCGCGGCGAACGCGCCGAACCTCTTCACGATATTCTTGACTTCAATCGCCACGCGGGAATTGCCCTTCGTCCAGATGCCGTTCGAGAATGGTTTTCGCCACCAGCGTGATCAGCGCCAGCATCGCAAGCAGCGACGCCACCGCGAACGACGATACGAACTGGTATTCGTTGTAAAGAATTTCAACCAATAGCGGCATGGTGTTGGTCTCGCCGCGAATATGCCCCGATACCACCGACACCGCGCCGAATTCACCCATCGCGCGCGCGTTGCACAGCAGCACGCCATACAGCACGCCCCATTTGATGTTCGGCAGGGTAACGCGGAAGAACGTCTGCAGGCCCGATGCACCCAGCGAGATCGCAGCTTCTTCCTCCTGCGTGCCCTGTTCCTGCATCAGCGGAATCAGCGCGCGCGCGACGAACGGAAAGGTGACGAAAATGGTGGCCAGCACAATGCCCGGCATCGCAAACAGCACATGGACATTATGGCTTTGCAGCCATGGCCCCCAATAGCCCTGCGCGCCGAACAAGAGTACGAAGACCAGACCCGAGATTACCGGACTGACCGAGAACGGCAGATCGATCAGCGAGATCAGGAAGGTCTTGCCGCGAAAGTCGAATTTTGCAATCGCCCATGCCGCGACCAGGCCGAACGCCAGATTGAGCCCGACCGAAATCGCGGCCACGCCCAGCGTCAGCTTGATCGCCGCGCGCGCTTCCGGATCTGACAGCGCCGAGAAATACGCACCGATCCCCCTGGAAAAGGCTTGCGCGAACACCACGACCAGCGGCAGCACGACGAACACGGTCAGGAAGATCACGGCGATCGCGATGATCACAAGGCGAATGGCTCGGGGCTCGGTACGCAGGTCGTCCCGTGCCGAACTCAATGAGGATTGCGGCAGGTTCATTTCGTCAGCCTTTCAATGCGCGGGAATGCGCACTTGCGCCCAGCGCTGCAGGCGATTGACCGCGAAGATGATCAGGAACGACGCCACCAGCATCACGACCGCGATCGCGGTGGCGTCCGCATAACGAAATTCCGAGAGCCGGATCACGATCAGAAGCGGCGCTATTTCCGACACATTCGGCAGATTGCCGGCGATGAAGATGACCGAACCGTACTCGCCGACGGCGCGCGCGAAAGCCAGCGCAAAGCCGGTCAGCAGCGCCGGGATCAGACTCGGCAGGATCACTTTGGAGACGGTATGCCAGCGGTTGGCGCCGAGGCTCGCGGCGGCCTCCTCGATTTCGACGTCGAGGTCGATCAGCACCGGCTGAACCGTCCGCACCACGAAGGGTATACCGATAAAAATCATGGCGACGAAAATGCCGACCGGCGTGAACGCCACCTTGATGCCGAGTTCGGCAAGCGGCGCGCCGAGCCAGCCTTTCTGCGCGAACAGCGAGGTCAGTGCGATTCCGGCGACGGCCGTCGGCAACGCAAAGGGTATATCGACGATGGCATCGAACAGCCGCCGACCCGGAAACCGATACCGCACCAGCGCCCAGACGATGATCGTTCCCATCACGAGATTGACGGCGGCGGCGGCAAAGGCGAGCCCAAACGATATCCTCAACGCATTGAGGGTGCGGCGGCTGGTGACGATGCCCCAGAATTGGTCGAGGCTCAGTTCCGAGGTCTTGAGAAACAGGCCGGCGAGCGGGATCAGGATGATGACGGAGAGCCACGTCAGCGTCAGCCCCATGGTGAGACCAAACCCCGGCAATGTGCTGCGTCGTGCCGCCGCTGCGCTCACATTGCCCTCAGCTTCCCGCTTCGCAAATCAGTTCTTGTAAATCTGGTCGAAAATGCCGCCTTCGCTGAAGTGTT
Source organism: Bradyrhizobium erythrophlei (assembly GCF_900129425.1). Classification (NCBI taxonomy): domain Bacteria; kingdom Pseudomonadati; phylum Pseudomonadota; class Alphaproteobacteria; order Hyphomicrobiales; family Nitrobacteraceae; genus Bradyrhizobium; species Bradyrhizobium erythrophlei. Next base: position 7,390,083 of record NZ_LT670817.1, read on the forward strand.
CCTTCTGCGCCCTGGCCCAGCCGCCGAACACGTCGTCGATCGTGAACAGTTCGACTTTCGCGAACGAGGTTTCGTATTCCTTGGCGACCTCTGGATCGCGCGGACGATAGGAATTACGTGCGGCAATTTCCTGACCTTCCCTGGAATACCAGTATCTCAGATAGGCCTCGGCCACCGCGCGCGTGCCCTTCCTGTCGGCAACCGCATCGACGACCGCCAGCGGCGGCTCGGCGAGGATCGACAGCGGCGGCGACACGATCTCGAATTTGTCCTTGCCGAATTCCCGCTGCGCGAGGAACGCCTCGTTCTCCCACGCCAGCAGCACATCGCCGACGCCGCGCTCCACGAAGGTGACGGTCGAGCCGCGCGCACCGGTATCCAGCACCGGCACGTTCTTGTAGAGGTCGCCGACGAATTGCCTGGCCTTGTCGGCGGAACCGAATTTCTTCAGCGCATAGCCCCAGGCCGCCAGGTAATTCCAGCGCGCGCCTCCGGACGTTTTCGGATTGGGCGTGATGACGCTGACATCGGGCTTGACCAGGTCGTCCCAATCCCTGATGCCCTTGGGATTGCCCTTGCGCACCAGGAACACGATGGTCGATGTGTAGGGTGAGGCATTCAGCGGCAAACGCTTCTGCCAGTCCGCGGAAATCAGGCCCCTGCCGGTGATCGCGTCGATATCATAGGCAAGCGCGAGCGTGACGACATCGGCCTGCAGGCCGTCGATCACGGCGCGCGCCTGCGAACCGGAGCCGCCATGCGACTGCTTGATCTCGACGCTCCTGCCGGTTTCCTTTTGATAGGCTGACGCGAACGCCTTGTTGAAATCGACATAGAGCTCGCGGGTCGGATCGTACGACACGTTGAGCAGCGTCACGTCGGCAGCGAACGCCGCGCCGGTCCAGAGCAGTGCCGCGGCGACGGCCAGAACACGACGGATCATCTCGATCTCCATTCGGCTTGACGACGGCATTGTCGTTACAAGAACGAGGGACATAACTCAGGATGAACCGGCTCCAAGTCAACGAAACCGCATTTCATTGTTGACGGCGGCGCAGCGTCCTTTTGCTATGAAGTCCTGGCGGTATGGATGCCGCATTCTGTCTTGGCCCTGCCGCGCCAGCGGCCGGCGCGCGCATCTTCATCCGGCGAGGTCCGGCTGGTGCAGGGCATGCAACCGACCGACAGATAACCCAATGCTGCGAGCGGATGCGGCGGCAGGTTCGCAGTCGCGTAGATCGCCTGGATCTGTTCGCGCGAAACGTTGGCGAATGGATTGAATTTCAGCCGGGCGCCGTCATCCTCGACGACGGCAATCGCGGCGCGGACGCCGCCCTGAAAACGCTTGCGCCCGTTGATCCAGGCGCTGAACGGCGCCAGCGCCCGTGCCAGCGGCTCGACTTTGCGGATCCGGCAGCAGGCATCGGGATCGGAGAACCACAATTCGCGATCCGGATCCTGTTGCGACAGCGTGTCCTCGAGCGGTTTGATCGACCGGACATCGCGCAGGCCAAGCGTCGCGATCAGGGTGTCGCGATAGGCGAGCGTTTCCTCGAACAGCCATCCGGTGTCGAGAAAGATCACGGGGATCGCCGGATCGACGTCGGCCATCACCTTGAGCAGCGCCGCCGATTCGGTTCCGAACGACGACACCACCGCCAGATGCTCCCGACCGACGGTATGCAGCGCGGCAGCGACTACCTCCGCAGGCGAAGCGTCGCGAAGCGCACGATCGAGTCCATCGGCCGCCGGCAAGGCATCGGCTGCACGCTCCGGCAACAACTGATGGACAAGTGCATTCATCGGCCGGCGCTTTCCGAATGACGCAACTGCATCCGTCGGTGCAATGCGGTGATGCGGCCGTCGCCGGTCGGCTGGTAGAACACCGAATAGCGCTTTACGGTGGCGGCGAACGCTTCCGCGTCGCTTTCCTTCTTGACCTCGAAGACGTCGAAGCCGGCGCGCAACATGAATACGAACTGGTCGCGCAGCACCTGGCCTGTGGCGCGCAGCTCGCCCTTGAAACCGTGGCGTTCCCGCAACAGACGCGCCTGGCTATAGGCACGGCCGTCGCGAAAGGTCGGAAATATCAGCGCGACGACCGCGAGCCGGTCGAGATAAGGCACGAGATCGTCGACGTCGCGATTGTTCGGCCAGATCACGCCGGTTTTCCCGACGCGGCGTGACAGAGCCTCGGGATCGGCAAGAAATCGCGCGGCCGAAATCAGGATCGCGTCATTGCCCGGAAGTTCGGCATCATCGGCGACATGGACGAACGCGTCGCCCGATATTTTTCCGTTCTTAACGAGTGGCATAGACGCGTTCCCTGAATGGTTCGACGCCGAGCCGCTGGACGGCGTCAATGAAAAGCTCGTCGGGCCGCGCGCGCAGCGCAAGGTAGGCCTCGACAATATCCTCGACCACGTCGGCGACTTCGCCATAGGGCACGGCGGGTCCGATCAGGGTGCCGACCGCGGCGTGTTCATCGGCGCGGCCGCCAATCGTGATCTGGTAAAATTCCTCGCCGTTCTTCTCGACCCCGAGAATGCCGATGTGACCGACGTGATGATGGCCGCAGGCGTTGATGCAGCCGGAAATATTGACGTGCAGCCGTCCGATCAGGTTGGCGGTGTCGTGATTGGCGAAGCGCCGCGTCAGTTCCTGCGCGATCGGAATCGAGCGCGCATTGGCCAGCGCGCAATAATCCAGCCCCGGGCAGGCGATGATGTCGGACACCAGGTTGACGTTCGGGGTCGCCACGCCGATCTTGTCCAGCGCTTTCCACAGCGTCGGCAGGTCCCGCCGCGCGACATGGGGCAGCGCCAGATTCTGCTCGTGGCCGACGCGAATTTCGCCGAAGGAATATTTGTCGGCGAGATCGGCGATCGCGTCCATCTGGTCGGCGGTGGCATCGCCGGGCGGGCCACCGACCGGCTTTAACGACAGCGTCACGATCGCATAGCCCGGCACCTTGTGGGGAAAGCTGGAATTCTTGCGCCATGCCTCGAACTGCGGGTCGTGCGCCGCCTTTTTCAGCTCCTCCGGCATATGCGGCAGTTTTTCGTAAGCCGGATAGCTGAAGCGCGAGCGGATGTCCTCGATCACGGAATCATCGATCGCCAGCGCGCTGTCGCGCATCTGCAGCCATTCATCTTCGACTTCCCTTGCGAACTTCTCGATGCCGAGCTCATGCACCAGGATCTTGATGCGCGCTTTGTAGATATTGTCGCGACGGCCGTACTGGTTGTAGACGCGCAGGATCGCCTCGACATAGCTCAACAAATCATGGCCATGCACAAACGGTTTTATGGTCTTGCCGATGAACGGGGTGCGGCCGAGGCCGCCGCCGACCAGGACCTCGAAGCCGGTTTCGCCGGCTGCGTTTTTGTGCAGGCGGAGGCCGATATCGTGCACCTTGATGGCGGCGCGGTCATGTTCCGACGCGGTGATCGCGAACTTGAACTTGCGCGGCAGAAAGGAGAACTCCGGATGCAGCGTGGTGTACTGCCGCAGCAGTTCGGACCAGATGCGGGGATCCTCGATCTCGCCGGGCGCCACACCGGCCCACTGATCCGAGGTGACGTTGCGCGTATTGTTCCCCGAGGTCTGCATGGCATGGATGCCGACCTCGGCGAGATCTGCCAGCGCATCCGGCAATTCGGCGAGCTTGATCCAGTTGAACTGGATGTTCTGCCGGGTGGTGAAGTGGCCATAGCCGCGATCATAGCGCCGCGCGACATGCGCCAACGCGCGCAATTGCTTCGACGACAGCGTTCCGTACGGAATCGCCACGCGGAACATATAGGCGTGCAATTGCAGATAAACGCCGTTCTGCAGCCGCAGCATCTTGAATTCGTCTTCGGTGAGTTCGCCGGACAGCCGGCGCTTCACCTGATCGCGGAATTCTTCGACGCGCTCGTTGATGATCGTGCGGTCGAGTTCGTCATATGAATACATCGGAGAGCCTTATGCCGGAACCGGAAGATCGATGGTGACGCCCTTTGACCGGATGAATTCGCGCAGATTGCCAGGCTTGATCGCACCGCTTTCCCTCACTTCGACCGGCGCGATATAGGCGCCGACCGCGCCGACATCGTCGGCGACCGATTCGGCGAGCAGCGCGCGGGCTTCGTCGGAGGTGCGAACGACCGCCGCATCCGACAGCTCCGGCGACCAGCCCTGTTGCGAGGTGCGATAGATCACGACACCATCCCGGGTGCGGTTGGCGGTCACCATTGACGGCCCGGTGATTCTGATTTTCTTCTGTTCAAGGGGGAGGTCATTCGGCAGCTTCCAGCAGTTGTGAGATCACATGATTGAGATTCTGGTGACGCCATGGCGCGGAGTGCGCGACCACGTCGCCGATGATGAGGATGGCGGGTCCGCCGTCGATCTTTTCGATCAGATCGGGCAGTTCATCGAGCGTTCCAACCGCCGCCTGCGCATCGCTCCGCGTCACCCGCGCGAACACGCCGACCGGGGTCTGCGGCGAGCGCCCCGCGGCCAACAGGCCGGCGCGGACATATGGTGCCGCGGTCATGCCCATATAGACGACGACCGTCATTTTCTCGTCGGTCAGAACCGACCAGTCGACGGTTTCGGCGTCCTTGGCCTTGTGCGCGGTAAGGAAGGTGATGCGCAGCGCCTCGTGCCGCAAGGTCAGCGGCACTTCGAATTGCGCGGCGGCGCCAAGCCCCGCGGTAATTCCCGGTACCACCGAATAAGCGACGCCGGCCTGCCGCAACGCTTCCACTTCCTCGCCGCCACGGCCGAACACAAAGGGGTCGCCGCCCTTCAGCCGCACCGCGCGCTGTCCCGACCTCGCCGCCTCGATCATCAGCTTGTTGATCGCGGGCTGGCCGATACCGGGCTTGCCGACGCGACGGCCCACCGGCACGCGCGCAGCATCGCGACGGGCGCGATCGAGAATTTCCGGCGACACCAGTTCATCGTAAAAAATAATATCGGCGTCCTGCAGCGCGCGCAGCGCCTTGACGGTGAGCAAGTCCGGATCGCCCGGACCGGCGCCGACCAGCGTCACCCTGCCGTCGACCCCGCCTGACGCCTGCGCGCCCGCAAAGCCGGACGGATCTGAAATATCTTTCAGCGCGGCTTCCGCTTCTCTCTCGCGTCCCGCGAGCACCAGCGCACCGATCGGACCGTCGACAACGCGCTCCCAGAAACGGCGGCGCAGCGGAAACTCGGGAATGCGGTCATGAATTGTCTTGCGCCAGCGCCCGATGAAGCCGGCGAGATCGCCGATTCGAGCAGGCAGCACGGCCTCGATGCTTTCGCGGACACGGCGCGCCACCACCGGCGAGGTTCCCCCGGTGCCGACGGCGACCACCACGTCACCGCGGTCGACGATGGCTGGAAAAATAAAAGTCGAATGGGCGAGATCGTCCATCACGTTCACGGGCAGCCCGACCGCCTTCGCCCGCGCCGACATCGCAGGTCCAACGTCGCCGGCGCCCGCGCACAGGACCGCAATCACACCACCGAGATCGGCAGCCAGCGGATCGCCCTTGGCAAGCTCAATCCGCGCTGCGTCGGCGGCCGCTAGCCCGCTCACATCATGGTGACCATCGGTCGCGTGCCACCGAACGCGTGCGCCCGCCGCTGCCAGCAGCCGCAACTTCGCCCGCGCCAGGTCGCCGGCGCCAACCAGCAGCACCGGACCGACTTGCAGATCGAGAAATACCGGCAGGAATCGCATGCGACACTCGCTTGCCCCACTTGCGGGGTTGACTGGAATTATTTTCTATATATGTCTCGCTCAGCGCCTGCAAAGGGAAGATTTTTTCTTCTCTGTTGCACTGCAACTATGGAATTATCGCCTTCATAGACCAAGGGGCAGAGATGCATCTTCTCGACAACGACCAAGCAGAAGACCGGCTGGGTCGGGCGGACCCGACCTGGGAATATTCGGTCCCGGATATTGCGACCCATGGGCGCTTCGATCAGCCCACCATGGATCACCTCGACTCCCTCGAAGCCCAGAGCATCTACATTTTCAGAGAAGCCTTCGCGCGGCTGAAGAAACTCGCGCTGTTGTGGTCGCTGGGCAAGGATTCCAACGTGATGATCTGGCTGGCGCGCAAGGCCTTTTTCGGCCGCGTGCCGTTCCCCGCCTTGCACGTCGATACCGGCAAGAAATTTTCGGAGATGTATGAGTTTCGCGATCGCTACGGCAAGGAATGGGAACTCGATCTCAAGATCGAACCCTGCCCGCCGCTGGAAACCATCGATCCGACCTTGCCGCCGGCCGCGCGATCCGCCGCACGCAAGACCGAAGGGCTCAAACTCGCACTCGCCAAATATGGCTTCGATGGATTGATCGCCGGGATTCGCCGCGACGAAGAGGCCACCCGCGCCAAGGAGAGGGTATTCTCGCCGCGCGGCACCGAAGGCGGATGGGACGTGCGCGATCAGCCGCCGGAATTCTGGGACCAGTTCAACGCTTCGCCGCCGCCGGGCGCGCATTTGCGCATTCACCCCATCCTGCATTGGACTGAGGCCGATATCTGGGCCTACACGCAGCGCGAAAACATCCCGATCATTCCGCTTTATCTGGCGAGGGACGGCAAGCGCTATCGTTCGCTGGGCGATCAGGACATCACCAATCCCGTGGCTTCGACCGCTTCGAGCATCGAGGAAATCCTGATCGAGCTCGACGGCACCAAGGTGCCGGAGCGGTCGGGCAGAGCGCTCGATCATGAAACCGAAGATGCCTTCGAGCGGCTGCGTGTCGCCGGCTATCTCTGAACCGACATTGAGTTGAGTGATCAGATGAACATGCTCGTTCCAACAGCGACATCGGCGACGCCCAACGGCACCACCCGCCCCCAGGTCCGCATCGTCATTGTCGGCCATGTCGATCACGGCAAGTCGACACTGGTCGGGCGTCTGCTGCACGAAACCGGCAGCCTGCCCGAGGGCAAGCTCGAAATGCTCCAGGCCGTCAGCGCGCGACGCGGCATGCCGTTCGAATGGTCGTTCCTTTTGGATGCACTGCAGACCGAACGCGACCAGGGCATCACCATCGACACCACGCAAATCCGATTCCGCACCCGGTCGCGCGACGTGGTGCTGATCGACGCCCCCGGTCACGCCGAATTCCTGCGCAACATGATCACCGGCGCCTCGCAGGCAGACGGCGCGGTCCTGATCATCGACGCGCTGGAAGGCGTGCGCGATCAGACCCGGCGCCATGGCTATCTGCTGCATCTTCTCGGCGTCAAACAGGTCGCCGTCGTCGTCAACAAGATGGACCGGGTCGATTTCAGCGCGGCGCGATTTGACGAGATAAGCAACGAGATTTCCGCGCATCTCATCGGTCTCGGCCTCACGCCGTCGGCGGTAATTCCGATTTCGGCGCGCGACGGCGACGGCGTCGCGGCGCGCACGCCGCGGATCGGCTGGTACAAGGGGCCGACCGTGGTCGAGGCACTCGACGCGCTGGAGCCGGCGCGGCCGCAGGAGCGGCTTCCGCTGCGGCTGCCGGTGCAGGCGGTCTATAAATTCGACGACCGCCGCATTGTCGCCGGCCGCATCGAATCCGGCAACCTTGCCGCCGGAGACGAGATCGTCATCATGCCCGCGGGCAAGGTCGCAAAAATCAGGACTGTCGAGGGCTGGCCTGCCACGGCCGTCAGGGAACGCCAGAGCGCCGGACGATCGGTCGGCATTACGCTCGATCGCGAACTGTTCCTCGAACGCGGCGATGTGATCGCCCATCTCGGAAACAGCCCGCGCGACACCAGCCGAATGCGCGCGCGTATTTTCTGGCTGCATGACAAGCCGCTGACGGCAGGCGCCTCCATCCTGGTCCGGCTCGGCACGCGGGAGACCCGCGCCACCGTGGTTGCGATCGAGAAGGCCGTCGATCCCGGCGAACTGACGAGCGTGGAGACAAAGTCGATTGCGCGAAATCATGTCGGCGAAATCGACATTGCGCTGGCGCACCCCACAGCCGCCGATCCCTATACCGACAATCCCCGGACCGGACGGCTGGTGATCGAGGTCAATGGCCGCATCGCCGGCGGCGGCCTTGTACTGTCGGTCGATGCCGGACAACGCGCCCTTCCGGTCGATATCGTGCCGGTGGAATCCGCGCTGCGCCCCGACGAACGCTCGGCGCGCTATCGCCACAACGGCGCGGTGGTCTGGCTGACGGGATTGCCGGGCTCGGGCAAATCTACGCTGGCGCGCGCGCTGGAACGCAGGCTGTTCGGCAATGGCGGCTCGCCGATGCTGCTGGACGGCGATACGCTGCGCGCCGGACTCAACAGCGATCTCGGTTTCTCCGCCGCCGATCGCAGCGAGAATATTCGCCGGCTGGCCGAAATCGCGGTTCATCTCGCGCGCAACGGGCACATCGCGATCGTCGCTGCGGTCTCGCCTTCGGCCGAAGACCGCGCTGCGGCGCGCCGCATCGCCGATACCGCGTTCCGTGAAATCTATGTCGCGACCCCTGCGCAAGTGTGCGAGAGCCGCGATCCCAAGGGCCACTACGCCAAGGCGCGCGCCGGCACGCTGCAGGCATTCACCGGAATCGGCAACGATTACCAGCCACCGGCACACAGTGAGTTGACGATCGACACCTCGGCGCGCTCGGTCGCCGATGCGACCGACGAAATCGAGCGGATGCTGGCGAGATCGGGCATTCTGTTCGACGAACTGGTCGATCTTGCCACCAACATCTGAAGCCTTATTTGAACCTTTCTTCCCTGCCCTTGTTATGGGCAATCGAGGGCTGCCAAGGGCCTTCTCAGGGGCCCGGCTTTAGCGCTAAAAGGCCTCCGAACATGGCCCTTTACGGTGCCACTTTACCATTTTGACCCCAAAAACTGCGCTTGGTCGCCGTTTCCCGCGAGAAATCTCAACATGAATCGTATCGATGCCCATGGACTGAAAATCGCTCCCGTTTTGTTCGATTTCATCGCCAGGGAGGCGACCCCCAAAACCGGAATTTCCCCCGACGCGTTCTGGGCCGGTCTCGCCGCCATCGTCCAGAATCTCGCGCCGAAAAATCGTGAGCTGCTCGCGGTCCGCTACACCTTGCAGGCGAAAATCGACGGTTGGCATCGCGCCAACAAAGGCAAGCCGTTCGACATCAATGCGTATACCGCGTTTCTCAGAGAGATCGGTTATCTGCTGCCGGAGCCGGCGACCCACAAGGTCGAGACGTCAAATGTCGACGAAGAGATCGGCAAGCTCTGCGGACCGCAGCTGGTCGTGCCGCTCACCAATGCGCGCTACGCGCTGAATGCCGCCAACGCGCGCTGGGGCAGCCTCTACGATGCGTTCTATGGCACCGATGCGATTCCGCACGAAGCCGGTGAAGGTGGCAAGGGTTTCAACAAGGCCCGCGGCGCCAAGGTGGTTGCGAAAGCAAAGAGCTTCCTCGATTCCGCCGTCCCGCTGGCGACCGGAAGCCACACCGACGTGACTTCCTATAGCATCATCGCCGGACAGCTCGCGGTCAAACTGAAGAGCGGCAACGCGACGACGCTGAAATCGAATGAGCAGTTCGCCGGCTATCGGGGCGATGCGGCCGCGCCGGCCGCCATCCTGCTGGTCAACAACGGCATGCATATCGAGATCAAGATCGACCGCGGCCACATGATCGGCAAGGACGATCCGGCCGGCGTCGCCGACATGATCCTGGAATCGGCTGTCAGTACGATTTTGGACATGGAAGACAGCGTCGCGACGGTCGATGCCGAAGACAAGGTGCTGGTCTATCGCAATACGCTGGGCCTGATGAACGGTACATTGTCGGCCGATTTCGAGAAAGGCGGCAAGACGCTGACGCGCGCGCTCAACGCCGACCGCGTCTACAAGACGCCGGACGGCAAGGAACTCACGCTGCATGGCCGCAGCCTGCTGCTGATGCGCAATGTCGGCCATCACATGTTCACCGACGCCGTGCTCGACTCAACCGGCGCCGAAATTCCCGAAGGTATTCTCGACGCCGCCGTCGCCGCCCTGCTCGCGATCCACGATCTCAAGGGCGGCTCGAAAACCCGCAACAGCCGCACCGGCTCGGTCTATATCGTCAAGCCGAAGATGCATGGCCCCGACGAGGTTGCGTTGACCTGCGAGTTGTTCGGGCAGGTCGAGAAGATGCTGTCGTTGCCTGAAAACACCATAAAGGTCGGCATCATGGACGAGGAGCGCCGCACCACGGTCAATCTCAAGGCCTGCATTCAAAACGCCACCAGGCGCATCTGCTTCATCAACACCGGCTTCCTCGACCGCACCGGCGACGAGATCCATACCTCGATGGAAGCCGGCCCGATGATCCGCAAGGACGACATGAAGGGCAGCGCCTGGATCAAGGCCTACGAGGACAGGAACGTCGACATCGGCCTGATCGACGGCTTGCCCGGCCATGCCCAGATCGGCAAGGGCATGTGGGCCGCCCCGGACAAGATGGCGGACATGCTGGCGCAGAAGATCGCGCATCCGCAGGCCGGCGCCACCACCGCGTGGGTGCCATCACCGACCGCGGCGACCCTGCACGCGCTGCATTATCACCAGGTCAACGTGCAGGCCCGCCAGCAGGAACTGGCCAAGGGCGGCCCGCGCGCCAAGCTGTCCGACATCCTCACCATCCCGGTGTCGCAATCGAACTGGGCGCCCGGCGATGTGAAGCAGGAAATCGACAACAACTGCCAGGGCATTCTCGGCTATGTGGTGCGCTGGATCGATCAGGGCGTCGGCTGCTCCAAGGTGCCCGACATTCACGACGTCGGCCTGATGGAAGACCGCGCCACCTTGCGTATCTCGAGCCAGCATCTGGCGAACTGGCTGCATCAGGGCGTCATCACCAAAGACCAAGTGATGGAATCGCTGAAACGGATGGCGGTCGTGGTGGACGGGCAGAACAAAGGCGATCCGCTGTACCGGCCGATGGCGCCCGGTTTCGACGGCGTCGCTTTCCAGGCGGCGTGCGATCTCATTTTCAAGGGACGCGAGCAGCCGAACGGCTACACCGAATACATCCTGACGGCGCGGCGCAGGGAAGCCAAGGCGGCGGGCTGATCATTCAACACGAATGTTCCCGCGGAACGTTTGAATTGCCAACCCGTTGGAAGGCCATCTCAACTCCAGAGGAGATGACGATGGATTGGAACCGGGTTGAAGGCAACTGGAAGCAGTTCAAGGGCCTCGCCAAGGAAAAATGGGGCAAGCTCACCGACGACGATCTCAACGTGATCGAGGGTCGCCGCGAGCAGCTCGAAGGCAAGCTGCAGCAGCGCTACGGCTTCGCCAAGGATCAAATCCACAGGGACGTGGATGACTGGTTCAGGACGCTGAAATAGGTTTCCCGGATCGGAACGGGTCATTGCGAGCCGCCGGCTCGCAATGACGGGAAGCCTCCGCTGCCTAGAATACCGCTATGTATTTCAGCAATGAGATCACGCCGAGGATGATCACGATGATCCTCGCGATCTGCTTGGCGCGGCCGTCGATCGGCAACATGTTGATTAGATAAAGAACGAGAATAACGACGAGAAATGTAATCAATACGCTGATCAGCATCCGGAAATCCCCCTGTCATCGAAACCGTGCAGTCCTGCTTCAACGCGCATCGTGCCCCTGGGTTCCAGACATGGAACCCGCGCTTTGACAGATCGACAAAGTCACGCAATTTCCGGGAAAAATCCGCGCCCGCCTACTGATCACTCCGACTCCACCTGCGGCCCGCGCTGATAGCGCGCGCGGACCTGTTGCGAGGCGGGCGAGAAATTCAGCGATGCGCCGCGTCTGTCGGCGCCCTGGCCGGCAGCCAACGTCCCGCCGGCGCCCACCACGATGTCACCCTTGCGCAGCGTCGGATCGTTCTCGATCTTGACCGGCGCCAGACCGATCTGGTCCTTGCCGTTGCAGGTGCATCCGGCGACGATCTCGTTGCGGTAGCGAAACGCGTTCGGCAATTCGGAATAGGGCTTTCCGGTCTCGGTAGCGGCATCGTCGATATTACCGCCGTAGACGACCTTGGTTTCGCTCGCCGGGCAGAAGCTGTTGCAGGAGGCGGCCCGGCTTTGGTTGTCGGGGGCCGAGATCGGGAAATAGCGCCCGTCGCAGGTGCGCACGCAATAGGCCTGACCGCCGCCGGAATAGGCCGCGCGCGCACGGGCTTCATCCTGCGGGCCGGCTGGATTCCCAAACGGCAGGCGGATCAAGGGCGCATGCGACCGGCCGCCGGTGAACGCACCGAACAGCGCGGAGAGAAAATCTTCGGCGTGAGCAACCGGCGCCAGCGCCGAGGCGCACACCAGCGCGGCCGTACCCAATGCCAGTCTGCCTGATCTTCCGACCATGTTCGCCTCCGGCAACGAGGTTGCCAAGTTCAGTACAGCGCCGCCGCCGAAAGGTTCATCGCCTGACGGCCCGAGGACAATGTCGTCACCACGGGACGCGATGCCGCCGGCGTCGGCCGGACATTGATCGTGCCCGCGACGGTTCCAGTGCCCGTTCTCCTGGCTTCGAGATGCGGCGCATTCTTCGGCAGCACCACGACCTTGGCGCCGACGTTGACGCGGCTGAACAGGTCGGTGACGTCTTCATTGGTCAGGCGGATGCAGCCCGAGGAGACGAACTTGCCGATCGTCGAGGGATCGTTGGTGCCGTGAATGCGATAGTCGCTGGAGCCGAGATACATGGCGCGCGCGCCCAAGGGATTGCCGGGGCCGCCTGCCATGAAACGCGGCAGATAAGGCTGGCGCGCGATCATCTGCGCGGGCGGATGCCAATCCGGCCATTCCGCCTTGCGGCTGATGGACTGCACGCCGGACCAGGTGAAGCCCTCGCGGCCGACGCCGACGCCGTAACGAATGGCGCGGCCCTGGCCGAGCACGAAATACAGCGCGGTGTTGCCGGTATCGATGATGACGGTGCCGGGCGCTTCGCGAGTGTCGAACGCGACGACGGCGCGCCGCAGCCGCTCCGGAACCACGCTTCCATCGCCGCCTTGATGTGTCAGCGCGGGATTGACCGGCGCGGCCATGATATTGTCTGACGGAAATCCGTTTTGCGATGTGGAAGCGTAGCCCAGCACCTGCGCGCACGCCGTGCTGGCGAGAAAGGTGGGCGCCAGCAACAGAGCGCCTGCGAAGATCAGCGCGTTGGTCACGCGCGGCGATGGCCTCCGAATGCCTGCGAAGGTCTGTGTCATGAGCTGCCCCGTTCGATGATGCGCATCGTGTTGATGCTCTGCAAAATCAAACGCGACCGATGCTCCACGGTTCCGTCTCGATTCAAATACAGCGGAACCTGTCAAGAACGCCCCGCTTCACGTTTCCGCGATGGAACTTTTTAGGCTGGCGCCGGTTATGGCGGCCAGAGGTCGGTTCGGTGCGCGATGTCGCGGCTCCCGTCAGATGTCGCTGTAGCGCGGGGAGAGCGAAGTGCGTGTCCTTCCCAATGACGCGGTGGGTACGCCGCTGCCTGACAGCAAAGCCGAACTGCCGCCGGTGATCCGCCGCGCCGAGGTGGTCGCCTTCGCGCTGGTCGCGCTGCTGGTGATCTGCGTCGTCGTCGTTCTCTATGTCGCCAAGGCATTCTTTCTTCCCGTGGTAGCGGCCTTCGTGGTCGGCACCATGCTGTCGCCGGCCGCCGGATATCTGGAGCGGCATCATATTCCCAGGGCGGTTTCGGCGGTTTTGCTCGTGTTCGGGGTCTGCGCGGGTGCTGCCTTCATCGTCGGCCTGATCTCTTCACCCCTGATGGAATGGACCACGAAACTGCCGGAGCTGGGATCGCGGCTGAAGGATAAGCTGCACGTCTTCGACCGGCCGCTGGCGCTGTGGCAGGAACTGCAGAACTCGCTCGGCGGATCAGACACGCTCTCGACCTTCCAGATTCCTAAATTCGACTGGGTGCAGCCGACGCTCGAATTTCTGTCGCCGACCTTCACCGAATTCCTGCTGTTCTTTGCGACGCTGGTGCTGTTCATCGCGAGCTGGCGCGACCTGCGCCGCGCGCTGATCATGAACTTCGCAGACCATGCGGCGCGGCTGCGTACCCTGCGGATTCTGAACGAGATCGAAGGCCAACTTGGCGGCTATCTGCTCACGGTGACCATGATCAATCTCGGCGTCGGCGCCGCCACCGGCATCATCTGCGCGGTCACCGGCATGCCCAACCCGGCCGGGCTCGGGGCGCTGGCCGCGACCTTGAACTTCTTTCCGATCATCGGCCCGGTGGCGATGTTCGTGATTTTGACGGTGGTCGGCGTGATCGCGTTCTCGACGCTCGGCGGCGCCGTGATCGCGCCTCTGGCGTTTGTCGGGCTGACGTTCCTCGAAGGTCATTTCGTCACACCGGCCATCATCGGCCGCAGGCTCGAGCTCAACGCGCTCGCGGTGTTCATGGCACTGGCGTTCTGGACCTGGCTGTGGGGACCGATGGGCGGCTTCCTGTCGTCGCCGCTGTTGATCGTGGCGCTGATTTTCAAAGAGCATCTGATGCCGGTCGAATCGCCGCAGCTGCCGCCGGACTGACCCGTTTGGCGTGACGGAACTTCCGGGAAACCCGGGCGTTTGTGCGTTACCTGACTTCAGTATTTTGGGAGCTTTTGATGTCGAGTACGGATGGCGAAGCCGGAATGCGAAACCTGACGGATAAAGCAACCTATGAACGCCTCGAAAAGGATGTAGCAGCCGTGAAAAACGATATCTCAGCCCTGACCGACCAGATCACCGAGGTGCTCAACTCGTTCGCCGGCACCGCCAAGAAGCAGGCGCGGCGCGGCTACAAGCAGGCCCGCGCCAATGTCGATTCGGCGGTCGACGATATGTCGGAGCGCGGCAGCGCCATGATGGATGCCGCGCAGGACGCGGCCTATTCGATCGAGGAATCCCTGGAAGACGTCATCACGCAGCGGCCGCTCGCGACCGTCGGCCTGGCGCTCGGCCTCGGCTTCCTGATCGGCGTGACGTGGCGCCGCTGACGTCAGGCGCCTCGCTCGCAATGGCCGTCGCGGCCGGATGAATTTCCTTGATTCGAACGGCGGCGCGGCAAGCGCTGTCGGTTTTTCTGCCAGCATTATTTTGAACGGGCTTTCAGATGTTTCAGCGCATGATCGATGATTTCAAGGACTCGACCGGCACTGCCTTGCGCCTGACGTCGCTGGCGGCCGTGGCGGCAGTGGCGCTGTTCGTTACCGCGTCGTTTCTGTGCGCCGCCGCCTTCGTCTACGTGCTGCAGAATTATGGACTGATCCAGGCCTGTCTCACCGGCGCCGGGATTTTCCTTGTCGTGACCCTGATCGCCGCCGGCGGCTACATGGTACGCAAAAACCGGGTCAAGGCCCACGCCAAAGAGACCGCGAAATCCGCGGTGCAGACCGCATTGGCCGATCCCATGCTGGTGGCCGCCGGCATCCAGCTGATCCGCGCCATCGGCATCAAGAAGCTGATCCCGATTCTGGCGGTCGGCGGACTGGCACTGGGATTGATGGCCAGCCGCAACGCCGCCGCCGATCAAACGGACGAAGCGCCGGCGGAGTGATCGCGGGAGATGGGCTCTCAACGTTCCGCGCATGCAGGGACTCCTTTTGCTCCAAGGTCGTCATCCCCGCCACCGGGTCTCGCCTTCGGCGAGCCCCGGTGGCGGGGACGACCGTTGAGAGTATGGTTGGCCGTCATTGCGAGCGAAGCGAAGCAATCCATGGAGCAACAAGAAAGAAAGAGTGGATTGCTTCGCTTCGCTCGCAATGACGGCAGGACACAACTTCGCGATCTCGCCGCATGTTGTGCGCGAGGTTTGGCCTGCTCGTTCCGCCCTCTTCAATCAGAGGGCGCAGGGAATGCCGGGCGCCCGATGCACCCGCAGCCTCGTGTGCGCTAGGGTAGTAAGTATGCACACGAGTATTCACAGCGAGTCACCGGAATCATCCGGCATTCCCCGCGCAATGGTTTACGGCTTATACCGTGCTCTCCCCGGTGATCGGCTTTCTTGCCACCGTCGCCGGCGGAGTTGCCTCCACCGACTTGACACCAGCGTCGGGGTGTCAGGACCACACGTCTTCGCCGTCCGCGTTGGCAACGCCCGTCAAGCGCGCCGTCGCGTCCACCGCCCCCCGCCCCGCGTCCGTGACGTTCGCGAAACGCCCCTCTGAGTGGAACAGGATGGCGGGGGATATAGAGGTGATTTGGGTCGGGCGTCAAGAATGATTTCTGAAAATCAGAAGCGGATGGGAGGGGCAGCGGAGACCGGCGCCTCGCCGGTGATGGCGAAGCGCAGATGCAGCCCCCGTCATTCCGGGGCGATGCGAAAGCATCGAACCCGGAATCTCGAGATTCCGGGTCTGGTGCTAACGCACCATCCCGGAATGACGGAGTCTGCCCGGAATCTCGAGATTCCCCGATGTGCAATGGCACATCTGAGGTCTGGTGCTAACGCACCATCCCGGAATGACGGAGTCTGCCGGAATCTCGAGATTCCGGGTTCGCGCTAACGCGCGCCCCGGAATGACGGGGGAAATTCTACAGCACCGGGAAACCGGCAAAGCCGCTCAGGTGACGCAGCGGCCGGGCTCGAGCTGCCTGGCGGCTTCGGTCAGCACGCTGGCCACGGGCTCGCAAGCCACCGCCATCTTCCGGTCCAACCACTTTGTCACCGGCGGCCCCGAAGACCCGTTGCGGGCCTGGACGACCGGGAGGCGGATCAGGATCGAGGTATTGGAAATACCCTGCAGCCGAAGCTGGATCGTCCGCATCGGTATGGCCGGTCCGGCCACGGCGGCGGCGCGATCGGTCTTGGTGGCGCGATTGATGGTAGTGGGGGCCGTGCCCTCGTCGACCTGCAGGCCGCCCGAGAGATCGCGGCCGGACGCGAGTTGCACCGCGCCAAGGCTCAGCGCCACGGCGAAAACACCGAAAATTGCTTTTGAAATCTGTGGCATGTTCTGCCCGCCGTCCAAACTATCGCCCCACGGCGATCAGCGACACAACGCAAGCGGAACCGCCACGGTTCTCCCGGCGCGCGATCACTTAACCGTGTTTAAAAAAATTTTGCGGAGCCGGGAACGACTCCGGGGGCCTGGGAGTCATCCCGGCAGCCGGTCTTCCCCCCTGCCCCATTGATCGGCGATGTAGGGCGCGGCTGTGGTGATGCCAGTCGCGCCCTGCTTTTATTTGCGTAATCAGCGCAAAAACCACTGAACCGCCCCACCCTTAGTTCTCCGCACGCACCTCGACATCGAACGGCTTTACTTTCTTTCCTTTGGGCAAAACCTTCCCGGCCTTTCTTTTTTGCTTTTCGAGCGCCGCCTGGCAGAGCGAACGCACGTGCGCGCACCCGCGAGCGGCACTGGCCGCGCATGCTCTGGATCCAACTTGTTGGGCGATTATTGGTAGGCGCGGGCGGCGACCTATGTCGACGACATCCCGGCGCCGTGCACCGCCGGAGCGAGTGCAACTCCTGTAAATCTCACGGGCTCATCCTCGCTATGTGCCGGCGAAGCCGACAACTGCGGTCAGGACGATTTGTCGCACCGAACGGTTCTACTTTCTTCCCTTTGGATAAAAACCTTCCCAGCCATTCTCTCTTTCGGGCGACCCAGCCGATAGGGCTACCGACCGCTTGCGGACGCACTGTCGACACCCGCGAGCCGCAGTGGCAGAGGTATGTTCCGACCCAAATTGTAGGCCGATTTGCCTACGCGCGCGAAGCGCGGTTTCAAAGCGGTATGCCCGCAGGGGATCGGGCGCCAGACATAGACTACGGTATCGAAATAAGCAGCCCCAGGCTCACGCCAAGCGATTGCTCATGCCCCCTGCTAAATGAGTAACTGTAGGACGGCTCCAAAAACCAACCGTACTTTCGATCCGAGGTGGGCCAAAACATGAAGTCGAGCGCGAACTCGCCGGCAATTTTGGTTCCCTCCGGCGAGAACGTCCATTGTGGTCCAACGCCGACCATAAACTCAACTTTGTCTGAAAGGGTGAACGGCTTCTTGAATAGCAGATCCGTATCCCATTCGCTGCGCCCACCGCGGAACATGGGAGCAACACCTCCCTCGATTTCGAGCCATTCCTTGATGGGAGTGAACTCAACGGCAAGCGAAGGGCCGAAGCTGGAAGCGCCGGGCAGTCCCCATTCACCGGCAGCGCCAAGTTCAACGATAGCGGTCGGCTCCTTGTCCTCGGCTTGCGCGCTCGCCGTGAACAGGAGTGGTGCAAAAATTAGCAACAACTTTCGTCGCCAGACCATGCTTCGTATCTCTCAGGATCATAAGCCAAACGACGCCAACAAATTACGCAGCGAAAGCTACGACGGCCGCGATGGCGTCGGCGCGAAGCGCAGTTCGTGCATGCCCGACGTTACCTTCTCCAAAGCCATCATCGAACCTTGACACCGCTCAGCTGTGCGCGTGCCACCATCACGCCGCCCGCCGCGATGGCGAGTGCGGCGGATACGACGAGAAAGCCGCCGGTGAAACTGCCGGTCGAGTCCCTGATGCGGCCGATCACAACCGGAACCAGCGCGCCGCCGATACTGCCGACCATTCCGATCAGACCAATTGCGCCGGGAGCGCTGTCGCGAGAGAGGTAGGATTGCGGGATGGTCCAGAATACCGCCTGGGTCCCGTACACCCCGACGTTCGCGACCATGAACCCGATGATGATCAGGACGGGGTTCGGCGCGAACGCGGCGATGGCGAAGCCGGACGCCGCCAGCAGCAGGGTGCAGCAGCTGTAGATGAACCTTTCGCCGAGACGGTCGGAGTGGCGGCTCAACAGGATCATGCCGACAAGTCCCGCCAGCGGAGGAATCGCCGTCACCATCCCGACCTGGGAATTCGGCAGGCCAAATGTCTTTATGATCTGGGGGAGCCAGGAAAACAGCGAAGCCAGGCCGCAAAACAGTCCGAAATTGCACAGCGCGAACAACAGCACCATCGGCTTCAGCAGGGTCCTGAGCAGGCTTCGGTCATGGATGACGCCCCGGTCCCGGGCGTCACGTTCGATCTCCGCCGCCAGCCAGGCTTTCTCTTGCGGGGTGAGCCAGTTCGCCTGGCGCGGCCGGTCCGTCAGATAGAAAATGCCGATCACCCCGAGCAGAATCGTCGGGGCACCCTCCAGAATGAAAAGCCACTTCCAGCCGGCAAGGCCGAGCACACCGTCGAGATCCAGAATTGCCCCTGAGATCAACGAACCGAAAATATAGGAGATCGGCACGGCATAATTGAACATCGCGTTGTAGCGGGCGCGATAGGCGAAAGGGAACCAGAGGCTGAGAAACAGCATCACCCCGGGAAACAGCCCCGATTCCGCAAAACCGAGGAACGCCCGGAACGCGTACAGACTCCACGGGCCCTGCGTGAAGGCCATCAGGACTGTGGCAATTCCCCACAGCATGGCGATTCTGGTCAGCGTCACCCGCGCGCCAAAGCGCCCGAGAATGAGATTGCTCGGAATCTCGAACATCGAATAGGTGAAGTACATCACCCCAACCGCGATGCCGAACATCTGCGCATTCAGGCCGAGGTCCCTGTTCATCGAAATGGCGGCGAACGAAATGTTGCCGCGATCCAGAATCGCCAGGAAATAGAGCGCCATGACGAACCACATCAGGCGCCACGCGACTTTTCGCACGACGGCGTGCCCGACGACGTCAGACTTCGGCTCGCTTGAGTCTTGAGCCGCTACCGCCAGATCGGACACATCGGTTTCCTCTGTCGTCGTTATCAGGCGCCGGGCTCGACGTTCGCTCGGATTTTTCGGATCAGATACTGTAGAAATCGAGGACGGCCGGAACCTTGTCATTGACGAGAATGATCTTCTTCTTCGCGATCCGCCACGTGTCCCCTTCTCTGGAAAGGACATGTTCATAGCGCCCAAATCGCGTGTGTTCCTTCGCCGTCCGCGGATCGTAGACGTGCACCGCGAAAGTGGCTTCCGTCTCGACATACGCCGGCCCCCCGGCGCGCAGCTCCACATTGCCGATCTGGTGCAGCGTGCGCGGTAGCGGCAGGGCCGTGATCGACTTGCGGGATTCGATACGGGCGATACGCTCCTCGAGCCCCAGACGGGTGCTGTGAAAGATCAGCGAGACTTCGGTCTGGGGATCCGCAGTGGTTTCGTACTCATCGCGCCAGGCCGGCAGCCAGTAAACCGCATCCTCCCGGTACATTGCGACCCACGCGTCCCATTCGTGCCTGTCGAGGTGGCGCGCTTCCTGGAACAGGAAAGCCGCGGCTTGCTCAAGGTCTCCCATCAGATGGCTTTCGCAGCGGCGCGTTCCATGAGACGGCGCCATTCCCGATACCCGGCGTAGAAGTTCGTCTCACCGCCAAAGGAAACCGATCCGAAGGCCGACTCCGCCGGGGAAACGCCGAGTTCCGCCGCATGCCGTCCATTCTCCATGCCGGCATCAGCCGCGCCGCGGAGATAGCCTTGCGTGCAGCCCGCCTGCTCGGCCTCGTACCCCGACTGGCAGAATTCGTACATGACATTGTCGTCCGAACCCGCAAGGCCGGTGGGATTGAAGAAATCCTCGTAATTGCGAATGCGAAGTGCGCGCGCGGCCGCCGGCTCTCCCACCGGCGCGAGGCAGTGCGATACCATTTCGGTCTTGTTGGCTGCGAGAGGACGCCAGGTGCGAATCTGCGCCGACGAGATATCGATGACCTGAAGGTTCGGAAAAATGGTCAGATTGCGCTGTCGCAGCATCCACTTCACGCGCTCCGGCCCGACGCGCTTTCGCACCGCGTCCAAAATCGCCGGATCCGATGCCAGCGGCCGGCCATACAGCGCCGTCTGCTTGATCGACCAATTGACGGCGTGTCCATGGTCGAAGTTGAAGCTTCCCTGTCCCTCGCCTTCGGACGGATCTTCTTTGCTGAAGCCTGCCTCCGAACCGGCACCCGCCGCGCGTTTCTTCAGGATGTCGACATAGGAGGCGTGGGTAGCTCCGAAGTGGTAGTAATCCAATCCGTTCTCGAATTGCAGCTTCCAGTTCGCATCGAAGGTGTAGGTAAATTCACCCGGCACCACTTCAACCTGTCCGGTCGGGCTTTGATCGATGACGAGATCAAGAAACGGTCTTGTCTCGCCGAGAAAATCATCGAGATCGGGAACGTCAGCCGAAAGGCTCGCAAATATGAAACCACGGTAACTGTCGAGCCGCGCCACGCGTATCAGGTCGTGATCGGCATCGTCGAATGCTGGGGGATACTGACCGGCCGCGCGTTCCGGAATGGCAACGTTGCGGCCGCCGCTGTCGTACGACCATGCATGGTAGCGGCAGACATGCAATTTCCTGTTTCCGCGCCTGAACGGGCACACCAGCGTGCCTCGATGGCGGCAGGTGTTGAGAAGGCAGTTGATCTTGTTGTCCTGATCCCGAGACAGCAACACCGGATGCCGGCCGATATGGGTGGTGATGAAGTCGTGCGGATTCGGTATCTGGGATTCAAGGCCGACGAAAACCCAGGTCGCCTCGAAGATGTGCTTCATCTCCGCTTCGTAGACTTCAGGATCGACAAAGGCGCGACGGTTGATCTGGAAGATATGTTCGGCGGGCCGATCATCGACCAGCCCGGCAATGGCCTGCAGGTTGCTATCGTGGCGCATGCGTAGATTCATGACTTCCCCCACCTGGCCCTGTCCCGCGCCGCGCGGTCTTTTGCCACGCTGCCTCCAACGACGGAGAAGCACCGCCGCTTTCCCGTGTTTCACTGCGGACTATCACATCATTTCGCCGCCCACTCCAACTGTCGGAGCAAGCCCAACATGCGCCAGGCGAAGGGCTCGGCATTTCATCCGCGCATGATATCCGCCGCCAGGCGGATTTGCGTGGGCGAAGAACCGTGACGCGCGCGCCGCCTTGCCCGGCCATTTTTCGCCGTGGTATAATCAGTAACCATGTGAACGGCGCTGGGTCGTTTGCGTGGCGCAGCAGCGCCAGATCGGAGACATGGCGATGCGTGCTAGATTTTCCCTCTCATTCGAAGATGCCCGGACGGTTGCGGCGGCTTGTCTGGAAGCCGCGCGGCAGCATGACGCGGAGGTCAGCGTCGCGGTGGTCGACGACGCCGGGGTCCTGCTTCACTTTTCCCGCATGGACGGCGCGCGGGCCTACACCGTCGAGCTTGCCTCCCGGAAAGCCCGCAGCTCCGCCAGCGTCGGCGTTCCAACCAGCGTGATCAAAGCGATAGATGCTGGTGGCGGTGGTTTCCCCGTCCTGCACGAGGGACACTGCGCCGGGGCGGTCGGCATATCCGGCGCGAAGCCGGAAATCGACGAGATCATTGCTCAGGCCGGGATTGCGGTGCTGGCCGCCTGACGTTGCGCAAAAAAATCCGGCGCGCCATCAGGCACGCCGGATTTGTCTTATCGCAAATAGCCTGTCGGATCAGGAAGCCGCCGCCCTTGGCGAGCGGTTGCGGGAGTTGCGCTGGAAGAACAGCGCCTGGCTGGCGACCGCCGACACCATCGCCGGCTGGAACGGCTTCGAGATCAAAAACGCCGGCTCGGGACGCTCGCCGGTCAGGAAGCGCTCGGGATAGGCGGTGATGAACACCACCGGCACCTCGAACACCCGCAGCAGCTCGTTGACGGCGTCGAGGCCCGAACTGCCGTCGGCGAGCTGGATATCGGCGAGGATCAGGCCGGGCTTCTTGTTCTTGGCAAGCGCAACCGCGTCGGAATGGGTGCGGGCGACGCCGATCACGTTATGGCCGAGGTTCCGCACCAAGGCCTCGAGATCCATCGCGATGAAGGTCTCGTCCTCGATGATCAGCACGTCGGTGGCGATTTCGGCCGCCATCTCGCGCCCGGCGGTATCGGCCAGTTTTCGGGTCTCGGCGACGTCAGTGCCAAGGATATAGGCTACCTCCTCCTCTGAGAAGCCTTCCAGCGACAGCAGCAGGAAGGCCTGGCGCGGCAAGGGGGTGATGTTGGAAAGCCGGCGTTCCGGCGGCATTGGCAGGGTCGTCACCTCGGAATCGTCGTTGAGGGAGACCGAATTCCAGATCTGGGTAAACAGCCGGAACAGCCCGGCGCGGGGGCCGTGCTGCTCGTCGAGCAGCGAGCTATCCTGCAGCAGGGCCTCCAGCATGGCTCCGACATAGGCGTCGCCCGACGACTGGTTTCCCGTCAAGGCGCGGGCATAGCGCCGCAGCAACGGTAAATGTTCAGCAACGAGCTGTGATCGGGTCATCCCCACTCCATGATTGTCTTGGGTCAAAACATCCTGTTGGGGTGACCCGGTTCCCCTGACAAGCTGACTACGTCCCAGCCCGACAAAAGTTCCATCATCTGGCGGAACTTTCCGGCGAAGTTCGAATTAGCCCCCGTGACAGATGCGGCAAAGGCTTCAAAATCGAAGATAATTCTGGAGCCACAGGGACTTAACTCTCGGGGAAGCGTGGAACAGGTCATGAAAGATGTAAAGTCTCAAGCCAGCAAGAGTGCGGCACCGGGCAAGCAGGGCGGCCTCAACGCCGAGATTCAGTCCAGAATCGGCCACCAACTACGCGCCATGTACGACGATGTCGTGCGCCAGGGGGTGCCGGACCGGTTCGCGGAGCTGATCCGCAAGCTTGATGTGGCCGAGCCCGACACCCAAATAGGACAAGCGGGCGATCAGGCGATCAAAAATGACGGGAGGGATTAATGCCTCTCACCGATACCCTTCGCGACGACATCCTGGCGTCGGTCCCGAGCCTGCGTGCGTTCGCGATCTCGCTTTCCGGCAATGGTGACCGCGCCGACGATTTGGTGCAGGAGACCCTGCTCCGCGCGCTCGCCAACATCGACTCGTTCCAGCCCGGCTCGAACCTGCCGGCGTGGCTGTTCACGATCCTGCGCAACCTGTTCCGCTCGGACTACCGCAAGCGGCGGCGGGAGGTGGAGGATGCCGACGGCAGCTATGCCAAGACGCTGAAAACCCAGCCGGCCCAGAACGCGCATCTCGAATTCGAGGAGTTTCGCGCGGCGCTCGACAAGTTGCCGCAGGACCAGCGCGAAGCGCTGATCCTGGTGGGCGCCTCCGGATTTTCCTATGAGGACGCGGCGGCGATCTGCGGCTGTGCGGTCGGCACCATCAAAAGCCGCGTCAACCGCGCGCGCTCGAAACTCAGCGCGCTGCTCTATGTCGACGGCGCCGAGGATTTCGGCCCCGACGAAACCGTGCGCGCCGTGATCGGCGGCAGCGGCGGGTAATACTCGATCATCGCACTCGACGCGCGTTCAGCACGCACACCAGAATCCGTCATGCCCGGCCTTGTGCCGGGCATCCACGTTTTGGCACCCAGGCAGGAAAGACGTGGATGGCCGGGACGAGCCCGGCCATGACGATTATTTTCAAATTGCCGGGCGAGTGTCTGAACACGGGCGATTGATTTTCAACTACCGCGCCGGCTTCAGCGGCGCCGAGAATTGTTCGGTGCGGTCGCGCTCGCTCATGTCGATCACGGTCTCCATCGGCGCGGTCAGCTCGTAGACGTAGCTGACGTCGGTAAAATACCGCTTCGATACGCCGCCGAGCGCTTCCGGCGCGACGCGGTCGAGCAGGATGACGCCGAAATCGCTGTCCTCGCGGCGCGTCGCCGCACTGGTGTTGAATTCTTCCCAGCGAAAATGAAACGTGGTGTCGTTATCCTCGCCGTTCACTTCCCAATGCGCGACGATGTGGGGGTGCTTGCCGACCAGCGACAGCCCTTCGTCGGAATGCGACGCCAGTTCGAAGAACAGCAGCGACAGGCTTTGCGCGGCCCGCGCGCTGACGGCGATATCGGGACCGCTCACCGCGATGCGCTCGGCGTGCGGGATCGCGCGCGCCTCGAACAGCCCCTTCAGTTTCACCCCCTGCCACTGGCTTTCGCTGAGCAGCGAGACCACGTTCGACATGGCGTGGATGCGGCCGATCAGGAGTTCGCGGGCGACGTCGATGTCGGACCCGTGGCGCAGCGTGCGCGTCACGATCGACTGGATCACCGCGAGGATGTTCTTCACCCGGTGATTGAGTTCGTCGATGACAGCGGTCAGCCGGCGTTCGAAGCCGATCCGCACCTGGATTTCGCGGCTGAGCCGCAGATTATTGTAGGCGACATATCCGAACAGCCCGCAGACGATGCCGGTCAACGCCAGGCCAATCGCGGCCACGACGGCGGCGGTCTGCTCGGCGCGCTTGGCGGCGTTGGTCTTGGCGTAATAGACGAGCGACCAGTCGCGGTCTCCGAACGTCACCGTCCGTGTCATCGACGGAGGGGGCCCTTCCGGCGACGCCGATCTCAAGGTGACGACACCCCGATGGTTGGCGATCAACTCGTCGTTGGGATTGCGGGGATCCTTCAGCACCACCGCGAACAGCGACAGGTCGTCATTGGTCAGCATCAGCGATGCCAGATCATAGGAAAATGTCACGAAGCCTGCCGGGGTGGTGTCGCCTTCCGGCTGCACGGGCGCGGCAAGAACCAGGCCGATCGGCCCGTCCGGACTCAGCAACGGAACCGGATCGGACGCCACCGGTTTTCCCTCGGCCATGGCGTGGTCCAGCATCGCCCCCAGGATCGGCTGCTGATCCAGCGAACGGCCCGCGAAAGCCATGGTCTCGGGATTGCGGGGCTCGACGTCCATCAACACATCGACCGGCTTGTCGAGGGACTTTGTATCCAGGGGATGATCGTCGAAGCTGCGGATTGTCGGATTGGGAAATCCCGCGCGGGCGAGCTCGGCACGCGCGGCATCCAGTTCGCTCGGCTTGATCCGCGCGATCCAGCTTGCGACCACGAAATCGGTCTTGAAGGCATAGATCGAGGCGCGCAGCGGCTGCAGCATATTGGCCTTGATCACGGAAGGCGTATGGAACAGGCCGGAGGCGACGCGCGCGAGCAGTTCGCGCTCGGTCAGCCGGTCCTGCACCAGGCTGGCGTGAACGTCGATCGCGCGCGCCAGCGCGATGCCGTCGACGGTGAGCTCCTGATCATGGACACGGTACGCCGCAAGACCGGAGAGCAGTACTCCGATGAGCGCGATAAAACCGATGATGAAACCCAGCCGAACCACTCGCTTACTCGAAAATGAGGAGTTGGCGAACAAACAAACGAAGCATCGGAGGCCCGCCGCAGCGGCAACGAATCGAAACAGTATGATGACCAACCGTCTGACATATTGGAGGAGCAAGCATCAGTACGCAACTGCGGTTGGCGACGAGGATGAACAGGGTTTGGCTACAAGTGTTGTTCTGGCAAAGGCAGAGGGTGTTAATCACAGCCGATCGACTTTGTTCCACCCAGGGCCAAAGTTTCTGGAAGTGCTCACGCCCGCCGCGCTGCCCGCCACAAGTGTTAACGAATCCGTCAGCCGGCCTTGGCGCGCGCCGGCGGGCTGAGACCACCCTTGGCCTCGATAAAGCCGATAATGCGGTCGAGGCCTTCGCTTTTCCGCAGGTTGGTCATGACGAACGGCCGCTCGCCGCGCATCCGTCGCGCGTCGGTGTCCATTTTTTCCAGCGAGGCGCCGACATGCGGTGCGAGGTCGATCTTGTTGATGACGAGAAGGTCGGACCTAGTGATGCCGGGGCCGCCCTTGGAGGGGATCTTGTCGCCGGCCGCGACGTCGATCACGTAAATCGTCAGGTCGGCCAGTTCGGGCGAGAAGGTGGCGGCGAGATTGTC
This sequence comes from Bradyrhizobium erythrophlei, assembly GCF_900129425.1. Taxonomy (NCBI): domain Bacteria; kingdom Pseudomonadati; phylum Pseudomonadota; class Alphaproteobacteria; order Hyphomicrobiales; family Nitrobacteraceae; genus Bradyrhizobium; species Bradyrhizobium erythrophlei. Next base: position 7,416,724 of record NZ_LT670817.1, read on the forward strand.
GCCGCCGGATTCGATCAGCACCAGATCGAGATCCGGAAATTTCGCGCGCATGTCGGCGACCGCGGCGAGATTCATCGAGGCGTCCTCGCGGATCGCGGTGTGCGGGCAGCCGCCGGTCTCGACGCCGGCGATGCGGTCCGGCGTCAGCGACCCCGAGCGCACCAGGAATTCGGCATCCCACTTGGTATAGATGTCGTTGGTGATCGCGGCGATGTCGTAGCGCTCCCGCATCGCCTTGCAGAGCAGGTCCATCAGCGCGGTCTTTCCCGATCCGACGGGACCGCCGATGCCGATGCGAAGCGGACCGTGTGTGTTGGACATGTCAACGGTTCTTTCTATTTTGTCGTCCCTGCGAAAGCAAGGACCCATATCCACCGGCGGATCTGATGAGCGAGGGTCTCTGCCACCGCGCCAAACCGATAAGGCACGGCGTATGGGTCCCCGCTTTCGCGGGGACGACCAAATAAATAATGCGCAGCGCCATCATGACCGAAACAATCTCGTGTACTGCGTCTCGTGCCGCATACCCGCGAGATCGGCGCGGAAGGTGGCGCTGCCGAGATCGTCGAGCGAGGCCTCCAGCGCCCGTTTCGCGGTGGCGACCACGACCGGCTCCAGCAAAGCGAGCACGCGCTGGCTGTCGGTCTGCCCGAGCGGCACCAGCCGCGCGCCGGCGGAGATCCAGTTCGACGCCAGCGCGTGAAAGAATGCGTGCATCGTCGGCGCCAGCGGGATCGCATGCGCGGCGCTGACGACGCCGACCGCGACCGGATAGACGATGGCACCGTCGCAACGCGCGATCATCGGCTCGAGGCCATCGCAATTCCACGCCGCGCGCGCGATGTCGATGAAGGCGCGGCCCTGCGCCGAGGTTTCCAGCTGACGCTCGCGCGAGGGCACGAAGGCGGCCGCAAGCTCAGCGACGTCCCGCAGTCCCGCCGCATCGTCGGACGACGCGGCCCGGTGCGCGTGCGCCAGAAACACCCCGTCGCAAAATCCCGTTCCATCGGCGAGCATCGATGCCAGCCAGTCACGCAACGAGGCGGCATCGCCGATGTCGCCGGCTTCCACCGCCCATTCGATGCCGCTGGAATAGGAGAACGCACCGACCGGAAAAGCCGGCGACAGCCAGGTCATCAGCCGGTACAGCGCCGCCGCCTCGCTCGCGTTCATGGCGCTTCGATCAAGGGTCGGCAGTACCGGATCCTGGCTTTTAGCGTCCACCGCGAGGCGCCGCCGCGGCCGGGGCGGCGGCTTACTTGTGGTCATGAGCATGGGAATGGCCGTGATCATGGTCATGCCGGTGGTCGTGATCGCAATGCCCGTCATGGTGATGGTGCTCGCCATGATCATGCGATGAATGACCGTGCGCGGCGTGGTCGTGGGGATCGTTGTCCGGCGCGTGCGCATGACCGCCGCCGGCATAGGCGCCGCCTTCCGGATCGAACGGCGCTTCGATCTCGATCACGCGGGCGCCCAGCCCCCTGACCATCACCTCGATCACGTGATCGCGCCGGATCCGCAGGGCTTTTGCCATGATCTGGGTCGGCAGATGCCGGTTGCCGAGATGCCAGGCCACCCGGATCAGATGGTGCGGGTCGGCGCCCCTGATCTCGATCAGCGACTCGGGTGCGGCGACCACCTCGATCAGCCTGTTATCCTCGAGCACCAACGCGTCGCCGCCGCGCAGCGCGACCGCGTTTTCGAGGTCGAGCAGAAATTCGAGCCCGCGCGTGCCGGTCATCGCCATCCGCCGCCGGTGACGATCGTCGAAATCGAGCACCACGGTATCGGCGGCTGGCTCGCTCCAGCGATACTGCGCGTGGACTTTTGTGGCGCGGATCATGCCGACATGCTCACAGCTTCTCGACCTTGCCGTCGCTGATGATCTCGATCACGGTCGGCGATACTTTCAGCGGCGCTGAATATTCGCGCCAGACTTTCATGTGCGGCGCCCGGCCGTGCGCATTGAGATCCTCGCGGGTTTCCCAGCGCTCCACCACCACGAACAGATTGGGGTCGTTGATGCTGGTATGGCTGTCATAGGAAAGGCAGCCTTTTTCCTTTCGGGTGGCGGCGATGCATTCCTGCGCGCCCTTGATGAAAGCGTCCCGCGATTCCGGTTTTACCTGGCTGGTGGCGACGACATAAATCATGACATTTTCTCCCGGTTCTTTTTTGATCAGCGGACGTCGACTTTGGCCGGCGTAATGATCTCGATCTTCGGCGGCGCGGTCAGGCAGTTTGCGGCGACGCGGCCGAACGCCTTCATGTGATCGGCGGCGCGGTGCGGCACCAGCGCCTCGGCGCTTTCCCACTGCTCGACGAACACCATTTTGGCCGGATCGGTGACGCTTTCATGCATGTCATAGGCGATATTGCCGGGCTCCTTGCGGGTTGCCTCGATGCAGGCGGTGGCGGCCGCAATGAATTCGGCGCGCGTTTCAGGCTTCACGGTCAGTGTGGCGACGACGTAGATCACGAAAATCCTCCCGGTCTTTTTTGGCTTGAAGCGCCGGGGGCGACCTTAGCGCAGAAGCGCGACCAGACGCAAAACCGGTACCCGCTTTTGCTGATCGCGCTCTAGAACATGAAATAGCGCTGCGCCATGGGCAGTACCTCGGCCGGGGCGCAGGTCAGCAGTTCGCCGTCGGCGCGGACCTCGTAGGTTTCGGGATCGACCTCGATTTTCGGCGTGGCGCCGTTATGAATCATGCTCTTCTTGGAAATGCCGCCACGGGTATTTTCCACCGCATAGAGCTTCTTGTCGATGCCGAGCTTCTTCGCCAGTCCCGAGGCCACCGCCGCCCCGGAGGAGAACACCACCGAGGAGGCCGTCAGCGACTTGCCGTAGGCGGCGAACATCGGCTGGTAATGCACCGGCTGCGGCGTCGGAATCGACGCGTTGGGATCGCCCATCGGAGCCGCGATGATCGAGCCGCCCTTGATGATGCAGTCGGGCTTGACGCCGAAGAAGGCCGGCGACCACAGCACGAGATCGGCAAGCTTGCCCTTTTCCACCGAGCCGATCAGTTTTGAGACGCCGTGCGCGATCGCGGGGTTGATGGTGTATTTGGCGATGTAGCGCTTGACCCGGAAATTGTCGTTGCTGCCCTTGTCCTGCGGCAGCGAGCCGCGCTGCTTCTTCATCTTGTCGGCGGTCTGCCAGGTCCGGATGATGACTTCGCCGAGCCGGCCCATGGCCTGCGAATCCGAAGACATCATCGACAGCGCGCCGAGGTCGTGCAGGATGTCCTCCGCGGCGATGGTTTCCTTGCGGATCCGGCTTTCGGCAAACGCGAGATCCTCGGCGATCGAGGGATCGAGATGGTGGCACACCATCAGCATGTCCAGATGCTCGTCGATGGTGTTGCGGGTGAACGGGCGCGTCGGATTGGTCGAGGACGGCAGCACGTTTTTCAGGCCGGCGATCTTGATGATGTCAGGCGCGTGGCCGCCGCCGGCGCCTTCGGTGTGGAAGGCGTGGATGGTGCGGCCCTTGAACGCCTTGACGGTATCCTCGACGAAGCCCGACTCGTTCAGGGTGTCGGAATGGATCATCACCTGGATGTCGTGATCGTCGGCCACCGAAAGACAATTGTCGATCGCGGCCGGCGTGGTGCCCCAGTCCTCGTGCAGCTTGAGCGCACAGGCGCCGGCGTTGATCATCTCCACCAGCGCCGCCGGGCGCGAGGCGTTGCCCTTGCCGGAGATGCCGAGATTGACCGGAAACGCATCGAACGACTGGATCATCCGCGCCATATGCCAGGGGCCGGGCGTGCAGGTCGTCGCAAAGGTGCCGTGCGACGGCCCGGTACCGCCGCCCAGCATCGAAGTGACGCCGGACATCAGGGCGTGCTCGATCTGCTGCGGGCAGATGAAATGGATGTGGCTGTCGAAACCGCCGGCGGTGAGGATCTTGCCCTCGCCCGCGATGACGTCGGTGCCGGGGCCGATCACGATGGTGACGCCGGGCTGGATATCCGGGTTGCCCGCCTTGCCGATGGCACTGATAAAACCTTCCTTGATCGCGACGTCGGCTTTGACGATGCCCCAGTGGTCGACGATCAGCGCATTGGTGATGACGGTATCGGCCGCACCCTGCTTGTTGGTGACCTGCGACTGGCCCATGCCGTCGCGGATCACCTTGCCGCCGCCGAATTTCACCTCCTCGCCGTAGACGGTGAAATCCTTCTCGACCTCGATGATGAGGTCGGTGTCGGCCAGCCGCACCCGGTCGCCTGTGGTGGGTCCGAACATATCGGCGTAGACGGAACGTTTTATCTTGACGGCCATCATCGGGCTCCATCGGCGGAAGGAAGATCGAAAGGCGCGCCAACCAAATTAGAAACGAACGGAGCGCTCACAGCGTGCTCCTTGCCAGCTTGACGGTTTCCTCGAAGGTCCGATCGAGCATCGCATTGACGCCGAAGCATCCCGCAACGACTTTCTCGGCGAAAGCGACGTAATCGCAGAGATCATCGCGCTCGTCCTGCGTGGGCCGGGGCAGGATCCGCGCGCGAATGTTGCTGATCTTGTCGGCGATCTTGATCAGTTTGGCGCCGGGCGATTTGTGCGGGGCATCGGCGATCTGCCTCTGCCGGCGCTGGCCCTTCGGCAGGGTCATATCGTCGGTCACCTCGACCACTAGTGCTGCGACACGTTGCCCGAATTTTTCAGCCAGTTCCTGCTGCGTGGTTGGCGTGTCCTCGATGGTGTCATGCAGCCAGCCGGCGGCGACGAGTTCGGCATCCGCGCCTTCGGTCGCTATCGCCAGCAAGTTCGCGACCTCGGCGAGGTGGTTGATATAAGGCTCGTTGCCGCGTCCCTTCCGCTGCATGCCGCTGTGACGGCGCGCCGCGAGATCGGCAGCTTCGGAAACCAGACGCAAGCCCGTGAGCATGACTTCACAGCTTCCCCATCACGTCACCACGAAAACCGTAGACGACACGCTTGCCGGCGAGCGCGACCAGCTGCACGTCGCGGGTCTGTCCGGGCTCGAACCGCACCGCGGTGCCGGCGGCGATATCGAGCCGCATGCCGCGGGTTTTCTTCCGGTCGAACTTCAGCGCCGGGTTGGTTTCAAAGAAATGGTAATGCGAGCCGACCTGGATCGGACGGTCGCCTGAATTGGCCACGGTCAGCGTCACGGTCTTGCGGCCGGCGTTGAGCTCGATCTCGCCGTCCTGGATGAATAGTTCGCCGGGGATCATGTTTCCTCCTCCGTCATTCCGGGGCGCGTGTTGGCGCGAACCCGGAATTTCGCGCTGATTACCTCTGGATTCCGGGTCCGGCGCTCCGCGCCGTCCCGGAATGACAGCATAAACCTCATCGGATCGGCTCGTGCACGGTGACGAGTTTTGTCCCGTCCGGGAACGTCGCTTCGACCTGGATGTCGTGGATCATTTCGGCGATGCCATCCATGCACTGCGCGCGGCTGATGACCTGCGCGCCTGATTGCATCAGCTCGGCCACGGTGCGGCCGTCGCGCGCGCCCTCGACGATGAAATCGGAAATGATCGCGACGGCTTCCGGATGGTTGAGCTTGACGCCGCGCTCGAGCCGCCGCCGCGCCACCATCGCCGCCATTGAAATCAGAAGCTTGTCCTTTTCGCGGGGAGTAAGATTCATGCGGGCACTCTGAGCATTTGAACGACCTAATTGAGCCACAGCCGCGGCAGCGCTGCAGCAGAGGCGCGGCCGAGCACCGCCATCATGTCGGCGCGAAGCCGGGCCGCATCTTGTGCACAGAAGCGGGCCATTGCAAACCCATTCCAGGCGGACACGCCGACTTCGCCGCCGAACCTTTCGGAGAGCTCGCGAATCCGCTCCACCAGCGCCGCATCGCCCGGCACGATCAACGCGGTGCCGACGGCCACGCCGCCTTTTGCGATCGCGGGCCGCCCAAGCTTCTCGCCTATATCGCCGTCGAGCCGAACGGTTTCGGCGAACACCAGCCTGCCGCCGCGCCGGAGCCGCCAGCGGTCGACGAATTCGCCCTGCCGCATGCGTTCGCCCATCGCCGCGCGGCCGAACACCACGATTTCGCAAAGCAGGAGCGAAGCGCCTTCGGCGAGGTCGATATCGATCCGGCGCGACACCCGCGCCCGGTCGAACAGAATGGTCTCCTGCGGCAGCCAGCTCAGGTGCGCGCCGTCGGCGGCCTTCAAGGCGATGTTGAGTTGCGCGGCCGGGCCCTGGGCCCGGTAGACTTTTTCCGCCGCCGCCGTCGTTACCGTCAGGCGCGATTCTTCGCCGGCCGCGATATCGATGTCGAAGCGGTCGCCGCCGGCGACGCCACCGGCGGTATTGACGAAAACCGCCGAAAGGCCCTCCGCCTCCGGCGAAGGGAAGCGGACGCGCAATGAGCCGGATTCATGCAGATGGCGGCGGCGGGTGAGGCCGTCGACATGCTGCACGTCGAACGTCACCGTGCCTCGGGCACGGTTGGCCGCAAAGATCGCCGCAGCCGCGCGCGTGGTATCGGTCCGCATCCGCCCCGCACTCTCTCCCCCGGAAGGGTGCGCGACCTCCGCGGTCGCGCCACAAACCCTGTTATAGCGCCATCTCGCGGCTGATCTCGCCGGGATCGAGGTGAGCGCGATCGCAGGCGTATTTGACCGCGCCCCGGTCCATGACCACGAAATTGTCGCCGAGCTCGCAGGCAAAGTCGAGATATTGTTCGACCAGGACGATGGCGATGTTGCCGAGGCTGCGCAGATAGGAGATCGCGCGCGCGATGTCCTTGATGATCGACGGCTGGATGCCCTCGGTAGGCTCGTCGAGCAGCAGCAGCTTGGGCCGCATCACCAGCGCGCGTCCGATCGCGAGCTGCTGCTGCTGGCCGCCGGAGAGATCGCCGCCGCGGCGTCCCAGCATCGACAGCAGCACCGGAAACAGCGAGAACACGTCATCCGGAATATTGCGGTCCTCGCGCTTCAACGGTCCAAAGCCGGTCTTGAGATTTTCCTCCACCGTGAGCAGCGGAAAGATCTCGCGGCCCTGCGGCACGAAGCCGATGCCGCGCCGCGCCCGCTCATAGGGCTTCAGCCCCGAGATGTCGGCGCCATCGAAGGTGATGGAGCCGCCGGCGATCGGGTACTGGCCGACCATCGCGCGCAACAGGCTGGTCTTGCCGACGCCATTGCGGCCTAGCACGCACATCACCTTGCCCGGCTCGGCCGAGATCGAGACGCCGCGCAGCGCCTGCGCCGCGCCGTAATAGAGGTTGATGTCTTTGACCTTGAGCATGTGGTGCGTCCCTCAGAGGGCGAGTGGCGAATGGCGAATAGCGAATGGTTAAACAGCAATTTCCATTCGCCATTCGCTACTCGCCATTCGCCCCTTACCTCCCCAAATACACTTCGATCACCCGCTCATTCGACGAAACCTGATCGATGGTTCCTTCGGCCAGCACCGAGCCTTCGTGCAGGCAGGTCACCTTGACGCCGAGTTCGCGGACGAAGGTCATGTCGTGCTCCACGACCATGATGGTCTTCTCGCGGTTGATTTCCTTCAGGAGTTCGGCGGTCTGGTGGGTTTCGACGTCGGTCATGCCGGCAACCGGCTCGTCGACCAGCAGCAGTTTCGGATCCTGCGCCAGCAGCATGCCGATCTCCAGCCATTGCTTCTGGCCGTGCGACAGGCTGCCCGCCAGGCGGTTGCGCGCGTCGGTCAGACGAATGGTTTCCAGCACCCGCTCGATGCGTTCGGACTCGTCCCTGGTTTCGCGCCAGAACAGCGTATCCTTGACGCGATGATCGACGTTGAGCGCCAGCAGCAGATTGTCCTCGATGGTCTGGCTCTCGAACACCGTCGGCTTCTGGAATTTCCGGCCGATCCCGAGTTCGGCGATCCGGGTTTCGTCGAGCCGGGTCAGGTCGGTGACGCCGTCGAACAGCACCTCGCCCTCGTCCGGCTTGGTCTTGCCGGTGATGATGTCCATCATCGTGGTCTTGCCGGCGCCGTTGGGGCCGATGACGGCGCGCATCTCGCCGGGAGCCAGCGTCAGCGACAGATTGTTGATGGCGTGAAAGCCGTCGAACGAGACGTGCACGCCGTCCAGATAGAGCAGCGCGGATGTGGCGCGGGAGTCCATGACGTTCATGCGCTCACTCCGCCGGATTCCGGTTCGCTGATGCCGTCTTCGCGCGCCGCACTCTCCGCATTGGCCGACAGGCGTTGCGCCTTCCACGGCTCATACCAGGCATTGAAGGTGCCGATGATTCCCTTCGGCAGCAGCAGCGTCACCAGGATGAACAGCGCACCCAGCATGAACAGCCAGTACGGCGCCAGCGGGCCGGAGGTGAATACGGTTTTCGCGTAGTTGACCACGATGGCGCCGAGCGCCGCGCCGATCAGCGTGCCGCGGCCGCCGACCGCGACCCAGATCACCGCTTCGATCGAGTTTGCCGGCGCGAATTCGCCGGGATTGATAATGCCGACCTGCGGCACATAGAGCGCGCCGGCGACACCGGCCATGCAAGCCGACAGCGTGAACACGAACAGCTTGTAGGATTCGACGCGGTAGCCGAGAAACCGGGTGCGGGATTCCGCGTCGCGGATCGCGATCAGCACCTTGCCGAGCTTCGATGTCACCACCGCCCGGCAGATCAGGAATCCCACGATCAGCGCCAGACAACTCAGCGCGAACAGTGCCGCGCGAGTGCCATCGGCCTGGACGTTGAAGCCCAGAATATCCTTGAAATCGGTGAGGCCGTTGTTGCCGCCGAAGCCGAAATCGTTGCGGAAGAACGCCAGCAGCAACGCATAGGTCATCGCCTGCGTGATGATCGAGAGATAGACGCCGGTGACGCGGGAGCGGAACGCCAGCCAGCCGAAGCAGAAGGCGAGCAAACCCGGAACCAGCAGAACCATCAGGGCGGCGAACCAGAACATGTCGAAGCCATGCCAGTACCACGGCAGCTTCGGATAATTCAGGAACACCATGAAGTCCGGCAACACCGGATTGCCGTAGACGCCGCGGCTGCCGATCTGGCGCATCAGGTACATTCCCATCGCATAGCCGCCGAGCGCGAAGAACGCGCCATGGCCGAGCGAGAGAATGCCGCAATAGCCCCAGATCAAATCGATCGCGAGCGCGAGAACGGCGTAGCAGACGTATTTTCCGAATAGCGCCACCAGATAGGTCGGCACCTGAAAGAACGAGCCGGCCGGCAGCAGCAAATTCGACAGCGGGATCAGAACGCCGAACGCGGCGACCACGATCAGGAACACGGTGGCGCTGCGATCCAGCGAGCGCGTGAGCACGTGCGGCATCATTGGCGACACGCTCCCGCCGACGCCCGCGGAGAGACCCCCACCGCGGCCCTCCCCCGCAAGCGGGAGAGGGAGTCGAGCTGCGATGCGGCGCGAGTTCTGCTTACAAAAATCGGCGTCATGCTTCCACCGCCCGCCCCTTGAGTGCGAACAGGCCGCGTGGGCGCTTCTGAATGAACAGGATGATTAGGACCAGAATGGCGATCTTGCCGAGCACGGCGCCCGCGACCGGCTCCAGGAACTTGTTGGCGATCCCAAGCGTGAACGCGCCGACCAGCGTGCCCCAGAGATTTCCGACGCCGCCGAACACCACCACCATGAAGGAGTCGATGATGTAGCTCTGGCCGAGGTTGGGGCTGACATTATCGATCTGCGACAACGCCACGCCGGCAATTCCGGCGATGCCCGAGCCCAGACCGAAGGTCAGCGCATCGACGCGCGAGGTCGCGATCCCCATCGATGCCGCCATCCGGCGGTTTTGCGTCACCGCGCGCATCTCGAGGCCGAGGCTGGTATAGCGCAGCATCGCCAGCAGGATGACGAATACCGCCAGCGTGAAGCAAAGAATCCACAGCCGGTTGTAGGTGATGGTGATCTGTCCGAGCTCGAACGCGCCGCTCATCCAGGAGGGATTGCCGACCTCCTGGTTGGTGGGGCCGAACATGGTGCGCACGGCCTGCTGCAAAACCAGCGACAGGCCCCATGTCGCCAGCAGCGTCTCCAGCGGGCGGCCGTAGAGAAAGCGGATAATGCTGCGCTCGATCAGGATACCGATCGCGCCGGCGACGATGAAGGCCATCGGCACGGCGATCACCAGCGAATAGTCGAGCAATCCGGGAAAGCTGCTGCGGATGGTTTGCTGCACCACGAAGGTGACATAGGCCCCGATCATGACCATCTCGCCATGGGCCATGTTGATGACGCCCATCACCCCGAAGGTGATGGCAAGGCCGATGGCCGCAAGCAGCAGCACCGAGCCGAGCGACAGGCCGTACCAGGCATTCTGCACCATCGACCAGAGCGCGAGGTTGCTTTGAATCGCCGAGGTCGCATTGGCCGCGGCGTGCGCGATCGCCGGCGGCTGGTCTCCGGTCAACCCGGTCAGCAAAGCGAGCGCTTCCTGATCGCCGCGCGCCTTGATGGTGGCGATGGCCTCGAGCTTCTCGGCGTCGGTGGCGTCCTCCTTGAACAGCAGGATCGCCGCGCGCGCTTCGTTAAAGGCCAGCTTGGCGCCCTTGTTGGTCTCCTTCTGCAGCGCACTGTCGATCGCCGGCAGCATGGCTTCGTCATGGGTCTTGAAAACCGATTGCGCGGCCTGGATTCGTTTGGCGGGATCCGGCGACTGCAGCGTCAAACTGCCGAGCGCGGCCTCGACGTGGCGCCGCAGCTTGTTGTTGAGGCGCACGGCGGCGGCGCTGTCCGGAATGCTGGCGACCGGCGCGCCGGTCAAGGCGTCGATGATCGTGGCGTCGGGTTGCGTGACGTAGATTTTTTTGGTGTCGGGATCGGCCATCAACCGGCCGTCCTGGAGCGCGCTGACGATGGTATAGGCCAGCGGATTACTGCTGGTCGCGAGCACATCCACGGCATCTTCGGTATCGGAAAACTCGTCGTTTGCGAACTTGCCCACCGCGTCTTCGAACGGCCCCGCCATCGCAGGCAGCAGGGCGGCGAAAATCAGCAATATGGCGAGCGGGAGCGCACGGAAGTTTCTAAAAAAATTGGCAAGCACTGGACGACCCCGGCAGCAGCAGAAGGAAGGCGGCGGATATCGCCGCCTTCCCTGGTTTGTTGGGAGTAGAGGATCGTATCAGGAGCCCTGACCGCCGCACTTGTTGGTCTTGGTGTTGTAGTTGCCGCACTTCTTGCCGACCCAATCGCCGATCAGATCCTTGGAATCCGGCAGCTCCTTCGACCACGCATCGCCGGCGACCAGACCGGGCGTCTTCCACACCACGTCGAACTGGCCATTGCCTTTGATTTCGCCAATGAACACCGGCTTGGTGATGTGATGGTTCGGAAGCACCTCGGCCACGCCGCCGGTGAGGTTCGGCGTCTTGGTGCCGGGCAGCGCGTCGATCACCTTGTCAGCATCGACCGACTTGGCCTTTTCGACCGCCTTCACCCACATGTTGAAGCCGATATAGGTCGCTTCCATCGGGTCGTTGGTCGTGCGCTTCGGGTTCTTGGTGTAGGCCTGCCATTCCTTGATGAACTTCTCGTTCGCCGGGGTCTTGATCGACTCGAAGTAGTTCCAGGCGGCGAGATGGCCGAGCAGCGGCTTGGTATCGATGCCGGCGAGCTCTTCCTCACCCACCGAGAAAGCCACCACCGGAATATCGGTGGCCTTGATGCCCTGGTTGCCGAGTTCCTTGTAGAAGGGAACGTTGGCGTCGCCGTTGATGGTCGAGACCACGGCGGTCTTCTTGCCGGCCGAGCCGAACTTCTTGATGTCGGCGACGATCGTCTGCCAGTCGGAGTGACCGAACGGCGTGTAGTTGATCATGATGTCTTCGTCCTTGACGCCCTTCGACTTCAAATAGGCTTCAAGGATCTTGTTGGTGGTGCGCGGATAGACGTAGTCGGTGCCGGCGAGCACCCAGCGCTTCACCTTTTCTTCCTTCATCAGGTAGTCGACGGCAGGGATCGCCTGCTGGTTCGGCGCCGCCCCGGTATAGAATACGTTGCGCTCGCTCTCCTCGCCTTCGTACTGCACGGGATAGAACAGGATCGAGTTCAGCTCCTTGAACACCGGCAGCACGGATTTGCGCGACACCGAGGTCCAGCAGCCGAACACCACCGAAACCTTGTCCTTGGTAATCAACTCCCGGGCTTTTTCCGCGAACAGCGGCCAGTTCGACGCGGGGTCGACGACCACGGCCTCGAGCTTCTTGCCGAGAACGCCGCCCTTCTTGTTCTGCTCATCGATCATGAACAGAACGGTATCCTTCAGCGTGGTTTCGCTGATGGCCATGGTGCCGGAGAGCGAATGAAGGACACCGATTTTGATGGTGTCATCGGCTGCCTTGGCGGAAGTAAATGAGGCCAGGCCGAGAACCAGCCCGGCGGTCGCCGCCAGCCAGCGGCGGCGGCTCAGAGGCGTCGCTATATCGAGTTGAGTAAGCATGAGGTGTAATCTCCCTGACGCAGGCGTTCAAACGCTGCGAAACGGCCCCACGGCCGCCTGCATTAACGGAATCGCAAGAACCATGCCACGGGGCGGTCACGGGTTAACCGGATGGGTTCGTTGAGGAATTTCGTCTTATGGCGCGAATGGCAGGCGCTCCTGCCTAATATTTGCACTGAAAAAATGTATGCGTAATCAGCATTATGTATAAAAAATAAGCGAATCTGATCGGTTGTCTAAATTTACGGCACTCGTTCCATTGCCCTACAGCGCGCGGCTTGGGCTCTCTGGGACTAAAATGGCCGTTTCGGGGCTAATTCTTAACCGCGCCGACGCCTCATTGACAATTCACCTTGAAAGCGCCGCGTTCATGTTCCATATCAAGCCCACGACCCAGGGAATCACCGGGTCACTGCGAGCCGCGTGTTCTGAGCCCGTCCAACGGTTTCTGGCTTGCCCCTTCAGCTAACCAAAACCGACGCCCCCAACACGCGGGTGTCTCCGACACCCCTCGCGCGCTCCTGGCGGACAATGCCGGGCGCCTGCCTTTTATAATGGAAAGAACCCGCCTTTTGACCTCCTTTCAGGATTTCGGCCTCGCCGATGCCATCTCGCGTGCGCTCAAAGAAGAGAATTACCTCACGCCCACGCCCATTCAGGCTCAAACCATTCCCATCGCACTCACCGGCCGTGACGTCGTCGGCATCGCCCAGACCGGCACCGGCAAGACCGCAGCCTTCGCGCTTCCGATCCTGCATCGCATTCTGGAAAATCGCATCAAGCCGCAGCCCAAGGCCTGCCGCGTGCTGGTGCTCAGCCCGACCCGCGAATTGTCCGGCCAGATTCTCGAAAGCTTCAATGCCTACGGCCGTCACATGCGCCTGACTTCGTCGCTGGCGATCGGCGGCGTCCCGATGGGACGTCAGGTCCGTTCGATCCTGCAGGGCGTCGAAGTCATGGTCGCCACGCCCGGCCGCCTGCTCGATCTCGTGCAGAGCAACGGCTTGAAGCTCGGACAGGTCGAGTTTCTCGTGCTCGACGAGGCCGACCGCATGCTGGACATGGGCTTCATCAACGACATCCGGAAGATCGTCGCCAAATTGCCGGTCAAGCGGCAGACGCTGTTCTTCTCGGCGACGATGCCGAAGGATATCGCCGAACTCGCCGAACAGATGCTGCGCGACCCGGCGCGGGTGGCGGTGACGCCGGTCGCCTCGACCGTCGAGCGCATCACCCAGCGCATCATTCAGGTCGATCACTCGGCCAAGCCGACCTTGCTGGCGCAGCTGTTGAAGCAGGAGACGGTCGATCGCGCGCTGATCTTTACCCGGACCAAGCACGGCGCCGACAAGGTGGTGAAAGGCCTCGCAAGGGCCGGCATCACCGCGGACGCCATTCACGGCAACAAGTCGCAGAACCATCGCGAGCGGGTGCTGGCGGCATTCCGCTCCGGCGAGATCCGCACCCTGGTCGCCACCGACATTGCCGCCCGCGGCATCGATGTCGACGGCATCAGCCATGTGGTAAATTTCGACCTTCCCAACATCCCCGAGACCTATGTCCATCGCATCGGCCGCACCGCGCGCGCCGGCGCCGACGGCGTTGCGATCTCGCTGGTGGCGGGCGCCGAGGAGATGACGTATCTGCGCGACATCGAAAAACTGATCCGCATCGCATTGCCCCGGGAAGACCGCCGCACGCCGGGTCATCGCGACACCGCGCCTGCGCCCGCGCAGCATCGAGGTGCGCGATCCGGGCCGCGCGCGCACGCCGCCCGAGGCAATGAAGCCGCGCCTGGTTCGAAAGGGCCTCGCCGTCACCGCCGTCCCGGTGGTAATAATGGCGGCGTTCCGCCAACCGGCCGGCACGAGGTCAACCGGCCGGAGCAACGTCCGCCGCAGAGCAGCGGCAAGGCTGAGGGGATGCAGGGCGTCGCCTTTTTGCATCGCGAAAGCCGTCCGAACACCCGACCCAACCGCACCCAACGGCCGCGCTAGCCGTCGATCGATCTGGAGATAAACATGGCTAAAGAAGAGCTGATCCAGTTCGAAGGACTGGTGACCGAAATCCTTCCCGACGCACGTTACCGCGTGCAGCTCGATGCCGGGCACGAGATCGTCGCCTACACCGCCGGCAAGATGAAAAAGAACCGGATCAAGACCCTGGCGGGTGACCGGGTGACGATCGAGATGTCGCCGTATGACCTGGAAAAAGGCCGGCTCATCTTCCGCCACAAGGACGAGCGTCCCAGTGGCGGAGCCCCGCGTGGTGCCCCGCCGCGCGGCCAATTCCGCCGCAGATGAGCGCTCCGGCGACTGCTTCAGAATCGCGCGCGACAGAACGTCTCATGCGCGAATCACGGCGTTACGATGGCGAAACTGCGCCGATCAAAATATCGTGCATGCCAGCATTGTTTTGGGGGCCGGCTTCGAATAATATAGTGTTTATCGATTTTCGGCTGGACGACATTAGCTATCCACCGGTACAGCCGGTTTAGACGCTGACGACCCTTCCAAAAATTCGATCTCACCAGCCCATCGCAAAGTGGGCTTCTATATTGTCTATCTTGAGAAGGGACTATCCCGTGAGCATGGGAACCGTGAAGTGGTTTAACGCAACCAAGGGCTTCGGCTTCATTCAACCGGATGACGGTGGCAATGACGTGTTCGTGCACATCAGCGCCGTCGAACGCGCCGGACTTGGAACACTGCGTGAAGGCCAGAAGATCAGCTACGAAATCGTGGCGGATCGTCGCTCTGGCAAGTCTTCGGCCGACAATCTGCGCGCCGCTGGCTAAGCGAATTTCATTCAGTCCCGAAAGCGGGGCTGACGGAATTCGATCTGCACCAAATAAAAAAGGCCGTGCTCGCAGCGCGGCCTTTTTCTGTTTGCGTCTTCTGTTCGCGACAGGCGCGATCCGGTTTAAAGCGTCGTGCAGGCCGTAGCGGGGCTGTAAAACACGCAGGTCGACTGACGCGGCCGCGAGTAGGAGACATCGCTCAGATTGACTCCGGCTTTCCCCATCACATAGCCGATCGTCGGCGTATAGAGGTAGCTGACCTCGCTGAAGATCAAATACGAGCCGCCGACCGCGATCGCCGTCGGTATCGAAACGGAGGACCTGACCGCCCGCGCCGTCCCTCCTTGACAGGAGTAGCTCCATTGTACTCGCGCCTGGAGCGTGGCGGGATCGACATACAGTTCCGAGATCGTGGCTTTGGTTGGCGTTGCGGAATACGGCGTCAGAATCGCCGCGCTGGCGGCGCAAAAATTGGCTAAATCGGGATTGGCGGCGACCGTGGTCGACTGCGCGGTCAGATCGGACAGGGTTTGCGCCACCAGCGTGACCTTGCGGTCTACGGCCACGGCGGAAGAAAACTCCACCGTACCGAAGAACATCACCAGCATGATCGGAACGACGATGGCAAACTCTGTCGCCGCGATGCCGCGGCGATCTTTCAACAGGCTGATCGCGGAGTACCGCGCGCGAAGCCACATCCTCTTCGATATCGATTTCATCGCTCTGCCCTAGTTAGGGTAAGGCTCGTTGCGAAACGCCGCGGTGGCGGTCAACAACCGTTTGCTGCCTGCCAAATTCGAAATGTTGTAGCCGAGCCCGGTGACGAACAGCGGCCATTGATAGAACAGGCGCACCACGACGATGTCGCCCGGACCGCCGGGATTGTACTGCATGTTGTTGATGAAGTTGTTGCTGGCGTCGATCTGGCTGTTGATGGTCACGTTGGTGAATGCCGGATACCTCTCGACGTCGACATAGACGTTGGCGCAGCTGAACAGCGCGGAAATCTGGCTGCAGACGTAGGATTGAAACTGCGCCTGCGTGTAGGAGGCGGTCTGCGCCTGTCCGGTCTGGATCATGCGCGCGGAATCCTGGGTGATGGTCTCCAGCACCTGGCTGGCGAAGAACATTAACCCGGTCTCGATGATCGCGAACAGCAGCGCAAAGAACACCGGTGCGACCAGGGCGAATTCAACGGCGGCCGAGCCCCGGCGATTGCGGCGAAACCGGTAAAAAATGGTTCTGACGGAGGCTGTCGAAACAGCGGGCGGCGGCATCGTGGAATCCCCAGGCGGCAGCAATAATCTTGCCTGCGAGATTTACCCGAAACTGATTGTTGAAGTGTTTCGCCGCATCGAAGCAGGCCGGGCCGCACCGTTAACCGCGTATTGACCGTCTTAACCGGTTTAGTTCGTCGGCTTGGCTGCCGCGCTGGCGCTGCCGCTGGCCTGGCCGCTGAGCGAGCCGGCCTGGTCGATGGTCGATTTGAAGTAGCTCTCGCCGTCGCCAAGGGTCACGCGCCGCTGACAGATCGGCATGCAGCTATAGGACTCGCGGTCGACGCCGCGATAGATCGTGACGAGCTGATCGGTGGGGCCTTCGACCTGAATGATGCGGTCCACCAGCACCTCGCCGCTGCGGTCCATGGCAATGAAATTGGTGGCGCCGTAGCCCTTGCCGGTAACGACGACGATGCCGCCGGTCTGCAGCGTGACGTCGGCGATCAGCGGGTTTCCGACCACGATGGTGGCAACACGGGTGGGCAGTCTGACCAACTTGGCCTGATCGACATTGACCGCGATGGCCTCAGCCGTAGGCTCGGCAAAAGCAACTGCCGGCCAAACAAGCATTCCGACCGCCAGCGACCGGACGACCAAAGACGCGCGCATGCGCGTACGCAGGGACCACAACGACATACTATACCTCGGGGCGTTGACAAGCCGGCTAAAGCGATACGCAGCAGAACCGGCGCCCGACCGGGCAAATCTGACGCCAATTCATGAATGAACTGCAAACGGGGCTTAAGAAACCGGCCCTGAAGTCCATTGCCGAAACGGGTAGGCCAATTGTCCGACAATCTCGGACGGCATCTGCTCGTCCTTGCCGTAATTCTCGGGCAGCCTGTTTTCCGGCATCCGGAAAGTCCCGAACAGGATATCCCAGATCGGGAACGTGCCGGCAAAATTGGTATCGCCGCCCTCTTCGAGCGCCGTGTGATGCCAGCGGTGAAACACCGGCGTCGCCAGCACGTATTTGAACGGGCCCAGCGTCCAGTTGAGATTGGCGTGGACGAACGCCGAATGGAATGTGGTGAAGGGCCCGACCCAGAGCATGATGTTGGGCGAGATCCCCGCCATCAGCAGGATGACGTCGATCAAGATGGTTCCGAGGAACAGGTTAACGGGATGAAAACGCGCCGCCGAAATCCAGTCCAGTTCTTCGGACGAATGATGGATCGCGTGATACTTCCAGAAGCCGCCGCCGTGAAACAGGCGGTGCAGCCAGTACGCCATGAAGTCAGACGCCGCCAGGAACAACAGGCCCTGGAGCCAGAGCGGCAGATGGGACAGCGGACCGTGGCCGTTGTCGTAGAAGGCGATCAGCTCGTCGGCGTCGTAAATCTTGAAGACAACGCCGGCGCCGAGCACGAGCAGCCCGATCCGCAGCACCCGCGCGAACAACGGCACGAAGAACCAGTAACAGATGTCGGTGACGAGTTCGCGCTTGCGCCACCAGGGCGTTCCGGGGTTGCAGGCCCAGAATTGGGTCAGCACCGAGAATAGGAGGGCCAGTCCGATCGTGATCGGTACGACCTTGGCGATCGTCTGGCCCAGCATCTCGACGACTTCCAGGGGCAGGTTGGACATACTGGCCTCATCTGATCGGGGATCTCAGGGTTACCCCGCCCATGTTTAAAGAGCCATGAATCCGGGCCAATGACGCCTCGCGCGTCACCCTGACAAAGACGATCGCCTTTTGCCGACTGGCTTAATTTTAAATTTACTCTGCTCAACAACAGCCGGTTCCAGTCGTGTTTACGCGATCGAATTAACCGCGCCGCAATTTCCCGATCCTAGGGTAACGCCATGGTCACGGTGCTGAGAACGCCGTTGAGACCAAACGTTAGTTCGACCAGCCACGTGTACACATGGAGTTTACCTATGAAGAACCTGATTGCGCGTTTCGTGAAGGATGAATCCGGCGCCACCGCCATCGAATACGGTCTGATTGCGGCCGGCATTTCGCTCGCGATCATCGCCGTGGTCAACGGCCTCGGCAGCAACCTGAACAACAAGTTCACGTCGATCAATTCCTCGCTGAAATAAGCGACGGTTACGAGCCAGCATCAAAGGCCTCGGCGATTCCGGGGCCTTTGTTGTTTCCCTCCGATAGCGATAGCGTAAATATGCGTAAACCTGCGGTGGTCCCGGTTGCGGCAACAGAAGCGTCCCCCTCCGCCGGCAGGCGGGGCGCGGTGGAAATGGTCTGCCTCGCGCTGGCGCTGGCGCTTGTCACCCTCGCCTCCCGGATCGCAAGTATCTGGTAAGCCGCCGGCCGTTTCCCGATTGTTCATCTCTGGCCGCTAGACTCGGGACTCGATGCTGCGACCCCGCGTCAGCCACACGGGCTGTATAACCTCATGATCCTCGACATCGCGCGCCTTCTGCTGTTTCCGGCCCTGATGGCGTTCGCGGCCGCGAGCGATCTTTTCACCATGACGATTTCGAACCGGGTGTCGCTGGCGCTGGCGGCGGGCTTCCTCGCGCTCGCGCCGTTCAGCGGCATGGGACCTCACGACATCCTCTCCCACCTCGGCGCCGGCGCAGCCGTGCTCGCGGTGGCATTTGCCTGCTTTGCCATGGGCTGGGTCGGCGGCGGCGATGCCAAGGTCGCGGCCGCCGCGGCGCTCTGGTTCGGCTTTGGCCATCTCCTGAACTATCTGCTTTATGCCTCGCTGTTCGGCGGCGCCCTGACATTATTGTTGCTGCAGTTCCGGCAATGGCCGCTGCCCTACTTGTTCGCCGGCCAAGCCTGGCTGCTCAGGCTGCACGCCAAGGAAAGCGGAATTCCCTACGGCATCGCGCTCGCGATCGGCGCACTGACGATTTACCCCGAGACCGACTGGATCAAGGCGGTCGACCTGGCCCACTTCACCCTTCCCTGATCGGGCCTGAGTAAACCCGGCGTTAAGTTGATTTAGATACGCCTCATTAACCATGCTTTGACGAATAGCTGGTCAACTCCCATCACGGCGGCGGAAGCGTCGCGGCGTAATGTGGAAAGTGAAGCGTATGAATACCGCACGCATTGTGGTCCTGACCATCGCTGTCGGCGCCGGTGGCATTGCCGCATATCTGGCGAGCGGGTCCGACAACAAGGCTGCCCCGACCGCGCCGGTTGCCCAACTGCAAACCGTGGACGTACTGGTGGCGAAGTCCGACATCGGCCTTGGCCAGACCGTGACGCCCGAGGATATGCAGTGGCAGACCTGGCCGGCCGCGACCGCCAGCAACAGCTTCATTCGCCGCAACGAACGCCCCGATGCAACGACCCAGGTCGCCGGATCGATCGCGCGCGCGCCGTTCATCGCCGGCGAACCGATCCGCGAACCGAAGCTGGTCAAAGCGCCCGGCTCCGGCTTCATGGCGGCGATTCTGCCGACCGGCATGCGCGCCGTTTCCACCGAAATCTCGCCGGAAACCGGTGCCGGCGGCTTCATTCTGCCGAACGACCGGGTCGACGTCATTCTTTCCAAGCACGAGAAGAACCCGGACCACGCCGGCCCATCCGACGTCGTCAACTCGGAAATCATCCTGAGCAATGTTCGCGTGCTCGCGATCGATCAGGCCCCGAAGGAAAAAGACGGCCAGAATGCCGTGGTGGGCAAGACGGTCACGCTTGAATTAAAGCCCGAGCAATCCGAGACGCTCGCCCGCGCGCGCCAGAGCGGCACGCTGTCGCTGGCGCTGCGCAGTATTGCCGATCTCAACGCCGTCGAGACCAGGTCCGACGACGAGGGTCCCAAGCGCGGCGACAGCATCAATGTAGTTCGCTACGGCGTCTCAAGCCCGACCACGACACAGAAGTGACCATGAGGACGTACGACATGAAATGCCGGGGAAATCAGCTGCTGATGCGGGCCTTCGTGGTCCGCGCCCTGTCGTTTTCGGCGGTCGCGGCGCTGACGCTCAATCCGGCTTTGACCCCGGTGGTGGCGAGTGACTATCGCGCCGTGGCACCGGTCGCCGCCGACGGCCAGATGAATGCGCGGTTTCTGGCACTCGGCGTCGGCAAATCCGTCGTGATCGATTTGCCGCGTGACATCAAGGATGTCCTGGTCGCCGACCCGAAAATCGCAAACGCCGTGGTGCGTTCCGCGCAGCGCGCCTACATCATCGGCGCAACGGTTGGCCAGACAAACATCGTGTTCTTCGATTCCGCAGGCCAGCAGATCGCCGCCTATGACATCGCGGTCAAACGAGACCTCAACGGCCTTCGCGCCGCGCTGAAGGCGACGCTGCCCAATGCCGATATCCAGATCGAAGGCGTCGGCGACGGCGTGATGTTGACAGGCACGGCGGCAAGTCCGATCGAGGCCCAGCAGGCCGGCGATCTCGCCGCACGGCTGACGGGCGGCCCGGACAAGGTCGTCAACTCGATCGCGGTCCGGGGCCGCGACCAGGTGATGCTGAAGGTGACGGTCGCCGAGGTGGCGCGCTCGATCATCAAGCAGATGGGCATCGACCTCAGCGGCAGCCTGAATTACGGCACCACGGTCGTGAATTTCAACAACAGCAACCCGTTCACGGCCTATGGCCGCTCGCTGGTCTCCGGCAACAGCGCGAGCGCGTCGTTCGGCTCTACGCCGTCGGTCCAGGCCACGTTGCGTGCGATGGAGAGCGCGGGCGTGGTGCGAACGCTGGCCGAGCCCAACCTGACGGCGATTTCCGGCGAGTCCGCGACGTTCATCGCAGGCGGCGAGTTTCCGATTCCGGCCGGTTATTCCTGCGATCCCACCACGCATGTCTGTACCACCCAGATCACCTACAAGAAGTTCGGTATCTCTCTCAACTTCACGCCGGTCGTGCTGGCCGAGGGCCGGATCTCCTTGCGGGTGATGACGGAAGTGTCCGAACTGTCGAACGACAACTCGATCACGCTGTCGCAGGCGGTCACCGCCAGCACGGTGAATTCCTTGACCATTCCCTCGATCAAAACCCGCCGTGCCGAGACCACGCTGGAAATTCCCTCCGGCGGCGCGATGGCGATGGCCGGCCTGATCCAGGAACAGACCAAGCAGGCCATCAACGGCTTGCCCGGCCTGTCGCAATTGCCGGTTCTCGGCGCGCTGTTCCGCAGCCGGGATTACGTCAACAGCCAGACCGAACTGATGGTGCTGGTGACGCCTTTCATCGTGCGTGCGGTCGCGCAGAAGGACCTGTCGCGTCCGGATGACGGCTTTGCCAACGCCTCCGATCCGCAGGCCGATCTGCTAGGCAGCATCAATCGCATCTATGGCGTGCCGGGCCAGACCGAACCGGCCCGGAATTATCGCGGCACCTATGGCTTTATTACCGACTGAGGCGGGACGAAGACGATGACAGCCCAAACACCCGTCGATCGCAAGCGCGCCGCCCTCCGCACGGCGGGAGCGCTTGTCGGCCTCGCCCTCGCGCTGGGCGCCTGCACGCACACGGACGACGCGTTGACGGCGAGCGTTCCCGACGATTATCGCCTGCGTCATCCGATCGTGGTCCAGGAAGCCGACCGGTCGGTCGTCATTTTCATCGGTCATGCGCGCGGCGGCCTTTCCGCTTCGCAGCGCGCCGACGTGATGGGGCTGGCGCAAACCTGGCTCGCGGAGGGAACCGGCGCGATCACCGCCGATGTGCCGATCGACACCCCCAATGCCAAGGCGGCCGCGGATTCGTTCCGGGAAATTCAGGCGATGCTCTCGGCGGCCGGCGTGCCGCCGCGCGGAATCGTCGTCCACCAGTATCATCCGGAAGACCCGCGCCAGATGGCCGCGATCCGGCTGAACTATCCGAAAATCTCGGCCGTGGCCGGTCCTTGCGGCTTGTGGCCTGAGGATCTCGGATCCTCGATCAAGAACAAGAGCTATTTCGAAAACAAGTCCTACTACAATTTCGGCTGCGCCTATCAGCGCAACATGGCGGCGATGGTCGACAATCCGTCGGACCTGGTGCAGCCGCGGTCCGAAACGCCGCCCTACACGACCCGGCGCTCAGAGGCTTTCGAGAAGTATCGCAGGGGTGCCCCGACCGCGACCGTCTATCCCGATGGCGAAAAAGCCAAACTCAGCGATACAGGCAAATGATCAGCTACGCCCGTCAAAACCCCGAAGCGCCGCCGGACGCCACATCGCACCCGGTGGACGACCATATCGCGCCGGCGCCGCGCGTGTCCGTGCAGGCCTTTTGCGAGACGGTGGAAACCGCAGCCGCCGTGCAGTCGGGCGGCGAGGACCGCCGCCTCGGCAAGGCCCATCTCAAGATTCAAATGGGCGGCATGGCGGCCGCCATCGAAGCCTATCGCACCGCGCCCACCCCGAACGTGATCATCCTGGAAACCGAGGGCCGCAGCGATATTCTTGCCGGCCTCGATCAACTTGCAACCGTGTGCGATGCCGGAACCCGCGTGGTGGTGATCGGCCGTGTCAACGATGTCACGCTGTATCGCGAACTGGTGCGGCGCGGCGTCAGCGACTACGTGATTTCGCCGGTCAACGCGCTCGACGTGGTGCGGTCGATTTGCGGGCTGTTCTCGGCACCGGAGGCGAAGGCGGTCGGCCGGATCATCGCGATCGTCGGAGCAAAAGGCGGCGTCGGCGCTTCCACCATCGCGCACAACGTTGCCTGGGCGATCGCGCGCGATCTCGCGCTGGATTCCGTCGTTGCCGACCTCGACCTCGCGTTCGGCACTGCCGGTCTTGATTACAATCAGGACCCTCCGCAGGGCATTGCCGACGCGGTGTTCTCGCCCGATCGCATCGATACCGCGTTCATCGATCGCCTGTTGTCGAAATGCACCGACCATCTCAGCCTGCTGGCGGCGCCGGCCACGCTCGAGCGGGTCTACGACTTCGGCGCCGATGCGTTCGATTCGATCTTCGACACGCTTCGCTCGACGATGCCGTGCATCGTGCTCGACGTTCCCCATCAATGGTCGGGCTGGACCAAGCGCGCCCTGGTCGGTGCGGACGATATTCTGATCGTCGCGGCGCCGGACCTCGCCAACCTGCGCAACACCAAGAACATATACGACCTGCTCAAGGCATCGCGGCCCAACGACCGGACGCCGCTGTATTGTCTCAATCAGGTCGGTGTGCCGAAGCGGCCGGAAATCAACGCCAGCGAATTCGCCAAGGCAATCGAGAGCCAGCCGGTAGTCACCATCCCGTTCGACCCGCAGATATTCGGCTCGGCGGCCAACAATGGCCAGATGATCGCGGAAATCTCCGCCAGCCATCGCACCACCGAGATGTTTCTGCAGATCGCGCAACGGCTGACAGGCCGCGGCGAGACCAAAAAGCCGAGGGGTTCGTTCCTGTCGCCCCTGATAGAGAAGCTGCGGGCGAAGTAAGCAGCCCGCGTGGAGTACGGTCGTGTTTGGTAAGCGTAGCGGAGCTGAAAACGATTCCCGGGCCACGAGGCCCGCCGGAGGCGCGCCGGAATTATCTTCCGGCGCCGCGCCTGCCGTTTCGCGCAGCGTATCTCCGCCCACGGTTTCCTCGCCGCCGCTCTCCCCGGCCAAACCGGCACCTGCGCCGACCATCGAAGCCCGGCGCTCGGACACCTATTACCAGGTCAAGGCGACGATCTTCGGCGCCCTGATCGAGGCGATCGACCTTGCCCAGCTCGCCAAACTCGACGGCGAGTCGGCGCGCGAGGAAATTCGCGATATCGTCAACGAGATCATCGCGATCAAGAACATCGTGATGTCGATCGCCGAGCAGGAGGAGCTGCTCGACGACATCTGCAACGACGTTCTCGGATACGGCCCGCTGGAACCGCTGCTGTCGCGCGACGATATCTCCGACATCATGGTCAACGGTGCCGGAACGGTGTTCATCGAAGTCGCCGGCCGCATCCAGCGCACCGGCATCCGCTTCCGCGACAATCAGCAGCTTTTGAATATCTGCCAGCGTATCGTCAGCCAGGTCGGCCGCCGCGTCGACGAATCCTCGCCGATCTGCGACGCGCGGCTTGCCGACGGCTCGCGCGTCAACGCCATCGTCCCGCCGCTGGCGCTCGACGGCCCCGCATTAACGATCCGCAAGTTCAAAAAGGACAAGCTGACCCTCGACCAGCTGGTCAAGTTCGGCGCGATTTCGCCCGAGGGCGCCGAGATCCTGCAGATTATCGGGCGCTGCCGCGCCAACGTCCTGATCTCCGGAGGCACCGGCTCGGGCAAGACCACGCTGCTGAATTGCCTCACCCAATTTATCGAGGACGACGAACGCATCATCACCTGCGAAGACGCCGCCGAACTTCAGTTGCAGCAGCCTCATGTGGTGCGGCTCGAAACCCGCCCGCCCAACATCGAGGGCGAGGGTCAGATCACCATGCGCGAACTGGTGCGGAACTGCCTGCGTATGCGTCCCGAACGCATCATCGTCGGCGAAGTCCGCGGACCGGAGGCCTTCGACCTGCTGCAGGCCATGAACACCGGTCACGACGGATCGATGGGAACGCTGCACGCCAACAATCCGCGCGAGGCGCTGTCGCGCTGCGAATCGATGATCACGATGGGCGGATTTTCGCTGCCGTCGCGGACCATTCGCGAGATGATCTGTGCCTCGATCGACGTCGTCATCCAGGCCGCCCGCTTGCGCGACGGCTCCCGGCGCATCACCCACATCACCGAGGTGATGGGAATGGAAGGCGACACCATCATTACCCAGGACCTGTTCCTCTACGACATGATCGGCGAGGACGCCAACGGACATATCATCGGCCGGCACCGCTCGACCGGCATCGGACGGCCGCGCTTTTGGGACCGCGCGCGATATTACGGCGAAGAGAAGCGGCTTGCCGCAGCACTCGACGCCGCCGAAGTCGTCACGGAGGTCTAGGGAAGCCCGCCATGAACATACAACCGCTCGCATTGTCCTTTCTCGCGGCCACCGCCATCGGCGGTTTGGCGTGGGTATTCGTGTATCCGTTGCTGTCGGGGGAAAAAAAGGCCGAGGCTCGCCGTGCGTCGGTCGCAAGGCCGGAGCCGTCCGGCCGGCCGATCGACAAGAACCAGCGTTCGCGCCGCGAGCAGGTCGAAGGATCGCTCAAGGACCTCGAGGCGCGCCGCCTGAAGGAAAAGAAGATCCCGCTGAGTAGCCGCCTCACCCAGGCCGGCCTTTCCTGGACACCTCAGAAATTCATGATCATTTCCGGGGTTCTCGCCGCCGTCGCCTTCGCAATCGCGATGCTGTTCAAGGGTGGATTGATCGGGGCCGTCGGCCTGGCGTTCGCCGCCGGCTTCGGCCTGCCGCGCTGGATGCTGAGCTACCTCAAGAAGCGCCGCGAAGCGAAATTCCTCAAGGCGCTGCCGGACGCCGTCGACGTGATCGTGCGCGGCATCAAGGCCGGCCTGCCGTTGTTTGAATCGATCAAGGTCGTCGCCGCCGACGCTCCGGAACCGCTCAAGAGCGAATTCCTGGCCATCATCGAGACCCAGGCGATCGGCATGCCGCTCGGCGAGGCCTGCGCGCGGCTGTTCGAACGGATGCCGGTGCCGGAGGCGAACTTCTTCGGGATCGTGATAGCGATCCAGCAGAAATCGGGCGGCAACCTGTCGGAAGCCCTGGGCAATCTGTCCAAGGTGCTGCGCGACCGCAAGAAAATGGCCGAGAAGATTCAGGCGATGTCGATGGAAGCCAAGGCGTCCGCGGGCATCATTGGTTCGTTGCCGCCGATCGTCATGCTGCTGGTTTACCTCTCGACCCCCCAATACATCTCGTTGCTGTGGACGCACCCGACCGGCCAACTGATGCTCGTTGGTTGCGTGATCTGGATGTCCATCGGCATCTTCGTGATGAAAAGAATGATCAACTTCGACTTCTGATGGTGCAGCATGATTGAATTTCTTGTCGACAAAATCCACGACGCGCGGTTCATGACCATGCTGCTCGCCGCTATCGCGGTGAGTGCGACGGCCTACACGCTGATCATGCCGCTGTTCGCGGGCGAGGGACTGGCCAAGCGCATGAAGGCGGTCGCGAGCGAACGGGAACGGCTCCGGCAGCGCGAGCGCGATCGTCTGGCCAAGACCGAAAGGGTATCGCTGCGGCAGACCCCGAAACAGCTGGTCTCCAAGGTGGTGGAGGACTTCAACCTGGGAAAATGGCTGGCCCAGGAAGCCGCGCGCGAAAAGCTGGTTATGGCCGGCTATCGCGGACAGGCGCCCTACGTCACATTCCTGTTCTTCCGGCTGGTGACGCCCATCGTGCTGTTCATCGCGTCGGTGCTGTATGTCTTCGTGATCTCGCATATGGAGAAGTCGTTTCCGATAAAGGTGGGCATCTGCATCGTCGCGGCCTATTTCGGGTTGCAGGCGCCGATGCTGTTTTTGAAAAACGCGATCACGAAGCGCCAGCTCTCGATCAGGCGCGCATTCCCAGATGCGCTCGATCTGCTGCTGATCTGCATCGAGTCCGGCATGTCGATCGAAACCGCCTTCCGCAAGGTCTCGACCGAAATCGTGACCCAGTCGGTTGCGCTGTCGGAGGAATTCATCCTGACCACGGCCGAACTGTCCTACCTGCAGGATCGCAAGGTGGCTTACGAAAATCTGGCCAAGCGCACCGGGCTCGAGGGTGTGAAATCGGTCTGTCTGGCGCTGCAGCAGTCGGAACGTTACGGCACGCCGCTCGGTCAGAGCCTGCGCGTGATGGCGCAGGAAAATCGCGACATGCGCATGAACGAGGCCGAGAAGAAGGCAGCCGCCTTGCCGCCGAAGCTGACCGTGCCGATGATTCTGTTCTTCCTGCCTGTGCTGTTCGTCGTCATCCTCGGGCCGACCGGCATCAAGGTCGCGGCGATGCAATGAGCCTGTCGACGCGGCCCCCTGCGTTTCAGTCCGGACGGTTGAGTGCCGCCACCGGCATGGTCCCGGCATGGGCACCCGGACCGTCCTTGCGGCTCAGCATCTGCTTCAGATAGGCGACATTGGCGGCCGCCTCGTCTTCCGGCAGGTCGGCTCTCACGATGCTTTCCGCCTCGGCGAAGCGGCCCTGCAGGCCCACCACCAGACCGAGATTCTGCCGCACCCGCGCGTCGGCCTTGGTGCTGGCGTAAGCCCGGCGAAGAATTTCTTCCGCCTTCGGCAACTCCTTGGAAAGCACATACGAAAGGCCGAGATTGGACAACACCGACGGTTCGTCGGGCGCGATCTTCAAGGCGCTGGCGTAATACTGGCGCGCTTCGTCATGCCGGCCAAGCTGATCGAGCGCAGTTCCCTGCACCGAAAGAATCCGCCAGTCGGGATTGTCGGGCGAATGGGCGTGCGACAGCACGTCGAACGCCTGCTGGAAATTGCCATTGTCGGCGAGCGCCCGGCCATAGCCGGCGAGCAGCGGCTTGTTGCCGGGATGGGCGAGGGTAGCCTGTTCGAGCACGGCGACGGCCTGGGCGCGCTGCCCGGTGGCGCGCAGCGCCTGGCCATAGGCCAGCGCGGCGTCGGTATCCTTGGGATCGGCGCGATAGCGCTCGCCATAAACTTCAACCGCGCGCCGCGGATCGGCATCGGGACCGGGCTCGGATTTTGTCGTCAGCGATCCCGTAATATCGGACATGGTCTGGCAGCCGCCGAGCCCGGTGGCCAAAATCGCCGTCACGGCTGCGGACGCAAGGAGCCGGGCAAGGCTGGAGTGCTGACGCATGGCACTGTAGCTCACGATAGCAGGGATTGATCGAGCCGAATTGCGCCAGCAATAGACTGTTAACCCTAACGACCGGTTAACTGGCGCCGCCGCGAAGGCCGCTCTCACCGACGTAAGAGGGCGTTCCCGTATCTCCACAACGTCGTTGTCGGCTGGCCCGGCATCTGCAACCTTTTTTATCGGCAAATGAGGTCGATTAAAATTTTGATCGAGCTTCAGAAGGAAACAGCGGGCGCAAAAAGGTGGATGATTTCCAGCCCGCCGCAGCTGACTGGTAACAATTTCAACATTTGGAAACACAGATGCAGCGATCGATTCGATACCAACAACTCCTTCAGTTGATATCGAAGGATTTACCCCACGCTCAGGCAAACCGGCCGTAAGGTGGCGGACTGCCAACAAACGGAACGGGACGGCCCCTCGATGTTACGAAATCTCTCCGGTCTTATTGCGATTGCAGCCGTGCTGCTGTCGACCACGACAGTCTTTGCGGCGCCGGCGCCGGCGAAGCGCCATGTCGCGCGCCGCTGGCACGGCTACGGCTTTTTGCCCGGCTACCGCTCCCCCGAACGGATCGAATGGGAACAGGCACAGAACAGATCCCGGGGCTACTGGTACGGCGGCCCGGGCTTTTATCGCGGACGCTGGACCGGCGGCGGCTTCGGCCCGTGCTGGACCGAGACCCCGATCGGCGAGGTCTGGAATTGCGGTCGATAATGGATCGCGACCGGCCGCCGGCGACGGACTACTCGCAGATCGAGACCCGGCGGATTCCCCAGCCGTGGCGCGTCTTGACGCGCTGCCGGACCGCGTAGCAAACGCCGATGTCGCCCTCGTAGGGATAGTATCCGTCATAACCGTAGGGTCCGTAATAGCCCGGTCCCCAGCCGAACCCGCCGCCGCGGAAACCACCACCGCGGAAACCGCCGCCACCGTGACCACCCCCATGGCCGCCAAAGGCAAGCGCTGAAGTGCTGGATGCTCCCAACAACAGCGCCGATGCGCCGAGGATACTGAAGCTGTAGATGCAGAGCAAAGCCGTCACGGCCAGACCGCGTGCCAGGATTTTGCGGAAGGTCGTTCTGTTGTAAGCCATCGAGGTCCCCGGTTAAGCGCCCCACTCAAGCGCAGGCAGCGAACGTGTAGGTTTTTGTCGCGCGCGCGGTCAAGTCACCTCGACGTCATCGCCGCTGCGCTCACTCCGCGCGTGCAGGAGACCGCGATATTCGCCACCGGTTCGGTCTGGTTTGAAATGGTCAGTCATTGTAGAAAGACAAAACAGAGGGGCTAAAGCCTGCGCCGTCCGGCCAATTGACGTATCCGCCGGCGTTGCTCCTGCCCCGTTTCACGCGAAGACCGAGACAAGCATGGATTCCGTGTTCGAGACCGCGCCCGCCACGCCGGCCATTCCCATCATGTTTGCAACAAAGGCGACGTGGGAGGCGATTTGCGACGAGCTTCCCGCCCAGGCCCGGCAGTTCTCGCAAGCAAACGGCTTCAAGGCCAAGCCCGGCGCCTGCCTCACCCTGCCCTCCGCCGACGGGAAGATCGCGCGAGTCGTGTTCGGCCTCGAGGAGGCGACCAGCAAATTCCGCGATCTGTTCAGGCCCGGCCTGTTGCCGGGACTGCTGCCGCCGGGCGTCTATCGTTTTGCCAACGCGCCGCATGATACGCGCCTCGCGACACTTGCCTTTGCACTCGGAAGCTATCGCTTCAGCCGCTATCGCAAGGCGGATGCGCCCGGCGTCAGACTGGTGCCGCCCGAAGGCATCGACGTTGCCGCCATCACGCGCATGGCGGAAGCCGTTCACCTGGCCCGCAATCTCATCAATACGCCGGCCAACGACTTGGGACCGGAAGAGCTGGAGTTGGCCGCGCGAGAGCTCGCAACGCGCTTCGGCGCCGACTTCAACTGCATCGTCGGCGACGAACTGGCGCGACAGAATTTCCCGCTGATTCACGCGGTGGGGATGGCGTCGCCGCGCGCGCCGCGGCTGATCGATCTGGCCTGGGGCGATCCTGACCATCCCAAGGTGACGCTGGTCGGCAAGGGCGTCTGCTTCGATACCGGCGGGCTCGATCTGAAGGCGTCCAGCGGCATGCTGATCATGAAGAAAGACATGGGCGGGGCCGCCAACGTGCTGGCGCTGGCGCTGATGGTGATGGACGCCAAACTGAAGGTGCGCCTGCGGGTCCTGATTCCCGCGGTCGAGAACGCGGTCGCCGGCAACGCCTTCCGCCCGCTCGATATCTTTCCCTCGCGCAAGGGCCTGAGCGTGGAAATCGGCAATACCGACGCCGAAGGCCGGCTGGTGCTGGCCGATGCGCTGGCGCTGGCCTGCGAAGACAAGCCCGACCTGCTGATCGATCTGGGCACCCTGACCGGCGCGGCGCGGGTGGCGCTGGGGCCGGATTTGCCGCCCTTTTACACCAATGATGAAACGCTGGCGCTGGACGTCGCACGCTGCGCCAATGAGGAGAACGATCCGTTGTGGCGGTTGCCGCTGTGGCCGCCCTACGATTCGTGGCTGGACTCGAAAGTCGCCAACCTCAACAACGCGCCGTCGGGCGGCTTTGCCGGCTCCATCACCTGTGCACTGTTCCTGCAGCGTTTCGTCGAGGACACCACACGCTGGCTGCATGTCGATATCTACGGCTGGACGCCGTCGGCGAAACCGGCGCGTCCGGAAGGCGGCGAATGCCAGGCCGCGCGTGCGATCTACAAGCTGTTGAGCGAACGCTATGGATGACCCGCGCCTGACGCCGGCCCGGCCCGACCTCGCCGCGCAATATCTCGAAGGCAGAATCAAGGCCGAGCGCTTCGTCACCGGCGAGCGGTTCGAGATATCGGATGCGATCGCGCCATTGCGTGGCGAGCCGTCCTCCGATGCGACGCTGTTGACGCAGGCGCTGAAAGGCGAGCGCGTCACCATCTATGACCGCAATGGCGAAGGATTTGCCTGGGGTCAATTGAATAGCGACGGCTATGTCGGCTGGCTTCCCGATCGCGCGCTTGCCAAGCCTGCAACCCTGCCGACGCACAAGGTCACCGCGCTCAGAACGTTCGCGTTTCCGGGTCCCTCCATCAAACTGCCGCCCGTCGACACGCTGCCGATGGCGGCAACGGTTACGGTGGTGCGCGACGAAGGCCCCTTCGCCGTGACGCGCGAGGGCTGGTACCTGCCGCTTCAGCACCTCAGCAGCATTGACTTCTATGAGAAGGATTTCGTCGCGGTGGCCGAGCGGTTCGCCGGCACCCCCTATCTGTGGGGCGGCAAGACCAGCCTCGGCATCGACTGTTCCGGCCTCGTCCAGCTATCCCTGAATGCCGCCGGCACCGGCTGCCCGCGCGATAGCGATATGCAGCAGGACAGCCTCGGCGGGGCCCTGGGTCCGGCGGAAACCAAAACATTGCAGCGCGGCGATCTGATCTTCTGGAACGGCCACGTGGCGATCGTGCGGGATGCACAAACCATCGTACACGCCAATGCGCATCACATGGCGACGGCGATCGAAAACACCCGCGACGCCATCGCGCGCATCAAGGCCGCGGGCAGCGAGATCACCGCGATCAAGCGGCTGGACTAATAGGTCATTCTCAGGTCGGTGGCTTCATCCTTCGAGACGCGCGCAACAGCGCGCTCCTCAGGATGAGGTCCCAGACCCTCATGGTGAGAAGCGCGGTGCGCGCGTCTCGAACCACGAGGCCACGATGGGCAATCATGATTCGGATCATGCCTTGACGCGCTAATCCGCGACAGCCCCGCCCGGCGCGGTTTCCAGCCGGAACGCCGCGGCGAACAGCGCGCGGGTGTAGTCGGTCTTCGGATTCTTGAACAGTTCCGACGCCGGGCCCTCCTCGACCACCTTGCCGAGACGCATCACGATCAGATGGCTCGCGAGTGAGGCGACGACCCGCAGATCATGCGAAATGAACATATAGGTCAGGTCGCGCTTGCGCTGCAGTTCGCGCAACAGATCGACCATCTGCGCCTGGAACAGCATATCGAGCGCGCTGGTCGGCTCGTCCAGCACGACGAAATTCGGCTCCAGCACCACCGCGCGGGCGATGCTGATGCGCTGGCGCTGGCCGCCGGAGAATTCATGCGGATAGCGGAATCGCGTCGCCGGATCCATGCCGACGTCCCGCAACGCCTTGATCACGCGTGCCTCGCGCTCAGTTTGCGACAGCGAGCTCTGGTGCACGCTGAGGCCTTCGGCGATGATGTCGCCGACCGACATGCGCGGGCTCAGCGCGCCGAACGGATCCTGAAACACGATCTGCATGTCGCGTCGGAACGGCCGCATCGCCTTGAACCGCAGGCCCTGGATGTTGCTGCCGAGAAACACGATCGGGCCATCCGACGAAATCAGCCGCAGCAGCGCGAGTCCAAGCGTGGTCTTGCCGGAGCCGGACTCGCCGACGACGCCGAGCGTCTCGCCCTTGCGCACCGCCAGGCTGACGCCGTCGACCGCCTTGATATGCCCGACGGTCGAGCGCAGCAGACCGCGCTTGACCGGAAACCAGACCTTCAGATCGTCGGCCGAGATCACCACCGGCGACTCCGGCCGCGGCGGCGCGGGATCCGGCTTCGGCTCGGCGGCAAGCAATGCGCGGGTATACGGATGTTTCGGCGCGGTGAAGACCTGCTCCACCAGGCCCTGCTCGACGATCTTGCCGCCGTTCATGACGCAGACCACGTCGGCGATGCGGCGAACGATGCCGAGATCGTGGGTGATGAACAAAAGGCTCATGCCGAGCCGCGCACGGATTTCCGCCAGCAGGGTCAGGATCTGCGCCTGCACGGTGACATCGAGCGCGGTGGTCGGCTCGTCCGCGATCAACAGATCGGGCTCGTTGGCGAGCGCCATCGCGATCATCACGCGCTGGCGCTGGCCGCCCGACAGCTGATGCGGATAGCTCGCGAGCCGGGTTTCCGGTTCGGGAATGCCGACCTGCATAAGCAGTTCCAGCGTCCGCGCCAGTGCCACCGACCCGCTGACACCGCTGTGCAGCTGCATAATCTCGACGATCTGTGACTCGATGGTGTGCAGCGGATTGAGCGAGGTCATCGGCTCCTGGAAGATGATCGAAATGTCGTTGCCGCGAATGCCGCGTATCTCGCGCTCCGACAGATCGAGCAATTCCCGGCCCTTGAAGCGAATGCTGCCGGAGGGATGGGAAGCGGTCGGGTACGGCAGCAGTTTCAGGATCGACAGCGCGCTGACGGATTTTCCCGAACCGGATTCGCCGACCAGCGCCACGCATTCGCCGCGCTTGATCTCATAGGAAATGTGGTCGACCGCAACCGACGCACCGCTCGGCTGGTGAAACGCCACCGACAGATCGCGGACATCGAGCAGAGGCTGGTTGATGGCATCCATTACGACATTTCTTCGATCAACCGAGGCAGCCCATCGCGAGTCACGCGGTGCAAGCCTTCCGGCAATTTTAGCGCCCGATCGAACGACAACATCCTCCTGCACCCGGCGCGAACTGCCGTCACCACATGAATGGCATCGGGAAGTTTAGGCATAGAGGCATGGGGTTTGGAGATATCTGGCTCAAGCGCGCTAACGATTCGCCGATAGTTGGCGGTTTCCATCAAGATGTCGCGCGTCACCGGGTGAAGATCGAACAAGCCACTATGCAATATCAGCTCCAAATAGTTTCGACGCCGTATGGGATTCGCCTTTGGCAGCACTTCCGCGAGCGTTAACTCACTCGTGACAGCCAAATTGACGGCTCTGTTCAGCAACTCGAATAGTGTTCGAAGGCGACCCGCTATGTCGTCGCTACCCTCGACGGCATAGATAAATACATTGGCATCAAAATACAGTTTGGACGAAGCGCTTGCGTCAGTCATCCCACTCATCCCGCTGACGGCGCAAATCTTCGTCAATCTCTTCCGCAGTTCGGAAGGGAGGGCGACGAAGAGCAAAAATCTCCTCTAGGCTCATCACCTTTTCCGGTCTTTTTTCCTCTTCGACAATCGTAACCGTGACAGTCGAAGAAGGATCGACGCCTGCCCTGAGATCCTCAGGAAGCCTCGACGCCGGATAGTGCTCGCGAATGATCCTGTTCATGTGTCACCTCTGTATCGGGGGCAAACTACCACAAATTCACCTGAACGTCTTGCGCGGATCGAACGCGTCGCGCACGGCTTCCCCGATGAAGATCAACAACGACAGCATGATCGCGACCGCAAAAAAGCCGGTGAAGCCGAGCCACGGCGCCTGCACGTTGGCCTTGCCCTGCGACAGCAGTTCGCCGAGCGAGGGCGAGCCCGGCGGCAACCCGAAGCCGAGAAAGTCGAGCGCGGTCAGCGTCATCACCGACGACGACACGATGAAGGGCAGGAAGGTCATGGTCGCGACCATGGCGTTGGGCAACAGGTGCCGAAACATGATCTTGGCATTGGACACGCCGAGCGCGCGGGCCGCCATGATGTATTCGAAATTGCGTCCGCGCAGAAATTCCGCGCGCACCAGGCCGACCAGCGACACCCATGAGAACAGCAGGAGAATGCCGAGCAGCACAAAGAAGCCGGGCACCAGCACCGACGACAGGATCAAGAGCAGATAGAGCGAGGGAATGGCGCTCCAGATTTCGATGAACCGCTGAAATCCGAGATCGAGCCAGCCGCCGAAATAGCCCTGCACGCCGCCGGCGGCGACCCCGATGATCGAGGAGATGATGGTCAGGGCAAGGCCGAACAGCACCGAGATGCGAAAGCCGTAGATCAGGCGCGCCACCACGTCGCGGCCCTGGTCGTCGGTGCCGAGCCAGTTGTATTCGAGGTCGCGGCAGCTCTTGAGGCCTTTCCGCTGCACCACGTCCTTGCATTCGGCTTCCGTCAGCATCCAGGTCGGCTTCGACGGCGCCGGCGTCGGCAAATCGAGATTATGGGTGTCGTAGGAATAGCGGATCAGCGGCCAGACGATGGTGCCGCCCTTGTCCTTGATCAGCTTCTGCAGGTAAGGATCGCGATAGTCGGCCGCGGTCTCGAAGTCGCCGCCGAAGGTGGTCTCGGAATAGCTGACGAAGGCAGGAAAATACAGATGGCCGTCGAACTTGATCAGGAACGGACGGTCGTTGGCGATCAGTTCGGCGAACAGGGAGACGAAGAACAGGATCAGAAAGATCCAAAACGACCAGTAACCCCGGCGGTTCGATTTGAAATTCTGCCAGCGGCGGCGATTGAGCGGCGACGGGCTGAACCGATGCCGCGTCATCGGCACGGCGTCACCGAGCGGCGCCTGCGTGGTGGTCTCGATCGGCGGCGGCGCGATGATCGTCATCAGACCTCCCGCGCCTCGAAATCGATCCGCGGATCAATCCACATGTAAGCGAGGTCGGAAATCAGATTGACCACCAGGCCGACCAGCGAGAAGATGAACAGCGTTCCGAACACCACGGGATAGTCACGGTTCAGCACGCTCTCGAAGCCGAGCAGGCCGAGCCCGTCCAGCGAAAAGATGGTTTCGATCAAGAGCGAGCCCGAGAAGAAGGCGTGAATGAAGGCGCCCGGGAAACCGGCAATCACGATCAGCATGGCGTTGCGGAAGACGTGATTGTAGAGCACCTGGCGTTCGCTGCAGCCCTTGGCGCGCGCGGTCATCACATATTGCTTGCGGATCTCATCGAGGAACGAATTCTTGGTCAGCAGCGTCATGGTGGCGAAGGCGCCAAGCACCATCGAGATCAGCGGCAAGGTGATGTGCCAGAAATAGTCGAGGATCTTCCAGTACCAGGGAAATTGCGACCAGCCGTCCGAGGTGAGGCCTCGCAGCGGGAAGATGTTGAAGAACGAGCCGCCGGCGAACAGGATGATCAGGAGGATCGCGAACAGAAATCCCGGGATCGCAAATCCGACGATGATGACCGCCGAAGTCCATGTGTCGAACTTCGAGCCGTCCTGCACCGCCTTGCGAATGCCGAGCGGGATCGAGATCAGATAGGTCAGCAGCGTCATCCAGATCCCGAGCGACATCGAGACCGGCAGCTTTTCCTTGATCAGCTGCAGCACGCTGACATCGCGGAAATAGCTCTTGCCGAAATCGAACCGCGAGAAATTCCACACCATCAGCGCGAAGCGTTCCGGCGCCGGCTTGTCGAAGCCGAACTGCTTTTCCAGGCTCTTGATGAAATCGGGATCGAGCCCCTGTGCGCCGCGATATTTCGATCCGACCGCGTCGCCGGAGGCGCCGACCTGGCCACGCGGGCCGAAATCACCCCCGCCACCCGAAATCCGCGACGTGCCGCCGGTGTCGGCGCCACTGAGCTGTGCGATGACGCGCTCCACCGGCCCACCCGGCGCGAATTGCACCACGACAAACGACACGAACAGGATCCCCAATAGCGTGGGGATCATCAGGAGAATGCGGCGGGCGATGTAGGCGCTCATGAATTACTTCGCCTGCTCGGCCTTGGCCGCCTTGTTTTGGTCGGTCCACCAGTTTTCCGGCGCGCCGACGCCTTGCGCATAACGCGGCGGCTTTTCGGGGTGTGCGAACTGATCCCAATAGGCGATCGGGTGCGTCGTCCGGTACCATTGCGGCACCCAATAACGGCCGGCGCGAAACACCCGGTCGAAGGCGCGGCACGCCACCGTCAGGTCGGTGCGATTGTCGGCGCCGATGATCTTTTCGATCAGCACGTCGATCGCCGGACTGGCTATCCCTGCGAGGTTGTACGACCCCTTGGTCGCGGCCGCCTGCGAGGAGAAGAACGGCCGCATGGCGTCACCGGGGGTCGCCGACATGCTGAAACGCTCGATGGTCATGTCGAAGTCGAAATCCTCCACCCGGGCGCGGTACTGCACGGGGTCGACCAGCCGCAGGCTTGCCTCGATCCCGAGCGTGCCGAGATTCTTGATATAGGGCGCATGATGCGGTTCCAGCGATGGCTCGTCGACCAGGAATTCGATTTTGAAGACTTCGCCGTTCGGCAGCACCCGCTTGCCATCCTTGATGGCGAGGCCGGCATCCAGCAACAGTTGCGACGCCTTGCGCAGCAGCGTCCGGTCCTGCCCCGACCCATCCGACACCGGCGGCACGAACGGCGAACCGAACACCTCGTCGGGTACCTGACCGCGAAACGGTTCGAGCAGCTTGAGTTCTTCCGGCGACGGCGGTCCCTTCGCCATCATGTCCGAATTCTGGAACGGCGAATGGGTGCGCGCATACGCGCCATACATGATGGTCTTGTTGGTCCATTCGAAATCGAACGCCTGGATCAGCGCCTCGCGAACCCGCGGATCCCCAAACTTTTCGCGACGGGTATTGATGAACCAGCCCTGCGCGCCCGACGGCGTTTCGTCCGGCAGGGTTTCCAGCTTGACCCGGCCATCCTTCACCGCCGGGAAGTCATAGCGCGTCGCCCAGACCCGCGCGGTGAACTCCTCGCGGAACAGATAGTTCTTGGCGGTGAACCCCTCGAACGCGACGTCGCGGTCGCGGTAGAATTCGTAGCGCACAATGTCGAAATTGTAGCTGCCGCGCGCGACCGCAAGATCCGCGGCCCACCAATCCTTCACCCGTTCGAACTCGATGTAGCGATTGACCTCGAATTTTCCGACCTTATACGGTCCCGACCCCAGGGGTCTATCGAGCGTGGATTCATCGAAGGCGCGCGCCGCGTAATAGGCTTTCGAAAAGATCGGCAGGCCCGCGACGTAGAGCGGCACGTCGCGCGCGCGCTTTTCCGCGAAAGTGACGACCAGCGTCGCGTCGTCGGGCGCTTCCGCCTTCACCATGTCGCGCATCTGCTGCACGATCAGCGGGTGGCCTTTGGTCTTGAGCGCGGTCAGCGAGAACGCGGCATCCTGGGCCGTCAGTTTCGAGCCGTCGTGAAACCGCGCCTCGGGGCGCAGCGTGAAACGGTAAATCAATTTATTGGGCGAAATCTGCACCGATTTCGCCACGAGCCCGTACATCGCATCGGGCTCGTCATTGGCGCGCACCATCAGCGGCGCAAAGGTCATGTCCATGCCCTGCGCGCCTTCACCCTTGAGGATGTAGGCATTGAGCGAGTTGAAGGTCTGGAACGACTGATTATAGGCGCGCACCGAGGGGATCAGCGAAAACACACCACCCTTCGGCGCGGAGGGATTGACGTAGTCGAAATGCGGGAAGTCGGCCGGATATTTGAGGTCGCCGAACACCGAAATCCCATGGGCCTCGCGGCCCGCATCCGTTGCGCGCGCAGCCCCCATCAATGGTGCGCTCAGCACACCGACGCCGAGACCGAGCAGATGCCGGCGGGAGAGCAGTGTGATGCGGGGAAAATCCCTCAAGACCGCTTGCCGATCCTGGCGGCCTTGTCGGCATCGTACCACCACAATGACGGCAGACCGGAATGGCCGTATTTCGGCAGCGGCTCGGCATGGCTGAAGCGGTCCCAGCGCGCATAGCGCGAAAAGCCATAGGTGAATTGCGGCACGACATAAAAATTCCACAGCAGCACGCGATCGAGCGCCTTGGTAGCGGCCACCAGGCCAGCGCGATCCTTGGCGAAGATCACCTTGTCGATCAGTGTGTCGACCGCCGGATTCTTGATGCCGATGGTGTTTCTCGAGCCAGGCTGGTCGGCGGTCTGCGACCCCCAGAATTCGCGCTGCTCGTTGCCGGGCGACAGCGACTCCGGAAAGACATCGATGATCATATCGAAATCGAAGCTGCGCAGCCGGTTCTGGTATTGCGCATCATCGACGATGCGGATCGAGGCGTTGACGCCGATGCGTTCCAGCGACGGCTTGTAAAACAGCGCGATGCGCTCCCCGGAGGGATCCTGCACCAGAATCTCGAGGCTAACCGGCTTGCCGGCGGCGTCCGTGAGCTTGCGGTCGCGTACGTCGTATCCGGCCTCCTTCAGGAGCCTCATGCTCTCGCGCAAATTGGCGCGCACGGCTTCCGGATTGCCGCCGACCGGATTGGTATAGGGCGTGGTGAAGACTTCCGCCGGCACCTTGTCGCGCACGGTTTCGAGAAGCTGCAGTTCCTGCCCCTCCGGCAGACCGGAAGAGGCCAACTCGGTTCCGTCGAAATAGCTGTCGATGCGCTTGTACTGCCCATAGAACAGCTGCTTGTTCATCTCCTCGAAATCGTAGGCGAAATTGAAGGCGCGGCGCAGCCGGGCGTCCTTGAACTGGTCGCGGCGAAGGTTGAACACGAAGCCCTGCATCCGGCCGGAATCGTTGATCGGGAATTCTTCCTTGACCACGCGCTTTTCGGCGACCGCCGGAAAATCATACTGGGTGGCCCATTGCTTGGCCGAATTCTCGCTGATCCAGTCGGCCTGATCGGCCTTGAACGCTTCGAGCGCAACCGTATTGTCGCGAAAAAACTCGAAGCGCATTTCGTCGAAATTATTCTGGCCGATCTGCGCCGGCAGGTTGGCGCCCCAATAATCCTTCACCCGCTCCAGCCTGACCGATCGCGCGGCGACGAATTCCTTGATGCGGTAGGGGCCGGAACCGAGCGGCGGTTCCAGCGTCGTTGCCGAGATGTCGCGCGGGTGGCCCTGGCTGTCGGTGCCTTCCCAGTAATGTTTCGGCAGCACCTGCAATTCACCGACAATGGTCGGCAGTTCGCGATTGCCGGGAGCGTCGAAGCTGAATTTGATGTCGCGCTCGCCGGTCTTTTCGGTCTTCACGACGTGACGATAGTAGGAGGCGTACATCGGGCTGTATTTCTTCAGCACCTCGAGCGAGAAAATAACGTCCTCCGGCGTCACCGGTTTGCCGTCATGCCAGCGGGCTTCCTTGCGAAGCCGATAGGTCACCCAGGCAAAATCGTCGGGATGGGAGGCTGATTCCGCCAGCAAGCCATATTCCGTGACGACCTCGTCCTGCGACCGCGTCATCAGCGTTTCGTTGATCAGCGCGGCGGCTGGCGCGATCGTGCCTTTGACGCCGGCAACCGCGATGTTGAAATTGTCGAAGGTGCCGATCGCTATCATGCGGGCGACGCCGCCTTTGGGGGCATCCGGATTGACGTAGTCGAAGCGCTTGAAGTCGGCGGGGTATTTGATGTCGCCGAACAGCGACAGAGCGTGCCGCCAGACCGGCTCGCCGGCTGCCGTTTGCGCTTGCGCCGGGCTGACTGCCGGCAGGCCGGATGCGAGAGCCGGGGCGACTGCGGCGAAGGCGCCGCTTTGCAGCAGATGTCGTCGGGTAATTGCCAAATGAACCATTCCTGTAGCTTTACGGAAACACCAACTAGGGACGCAATATAAGGCAAGGTTTCGACCGATTATGTTGCTTTTTCCTCATGATACTAGCTTGTGAATGACCCGGCTGCGGCGAAACGTCCCGATCAGGCGTCGGGGACCGCCACAGCAAAACGGCCGGGCAATGGCCCGGCCGTTTGTGACGAAATTCATTGGGGGCCGAGGGCCGTTACTTCGCCGCCGTCGGCAGCGGAACCGGATTATCCGACAGCGTGTGCAGATAATCGATCACGTCAGCGCGCTCGCTGTCCTTCGGAATGCCGGCAAAACCCATCGCCGTGCCTGGGATAAAACCCTTGGGATTGGCGATGAACTTGTTGAGGTCGTCATAGGTCCAGTTGCCGCCCTTGGCCTTCATGGCCGCCGAGAAATTGAACCCGCCGCGATCCACGCCTCTGGCGTCGCCGACGATCCCGTAAAGATTCGGACCGACGCGGTTGGGGCCGCCCTTCTCGAAGGTGTGGCAGGCGGCGCATTTCTTGGCCGCGGCAGCGCCCTTCTCGACGGAAGCGGTCTGCAACAGCTTCTCGATCGGCTCCGACGGCGGGGCAGCGGCTTCCTTGGCGCCGCCTTCGGGTGCTTCCTTGACGGCGATTTCAAAACCCGGCTTTTCCGGCATCTTCGGTGCGAAAAGCGCGTTGGCGGTGAAGCTCGTCACGAGCAGAACAAGGCAGGTGCCGAGGATGGCACCGAGAATTTTATTGAGTTCGAAGGAGTCCATTTTTGGATCAGGCTCCAGGCCGGAAGGTCGACGTTCAGGCCGGAGAGAAACGGCCGCGGATAAGCATCAGGAATCAGGCTTTCGCACCGCACCCGAGCCAGGATGAGATATCGGTTTGCCCGTGCTCTGGCAACCCGTATAAATGCGCCAACTATCCGCCGATCCCCGTCATTTCCGGCTCGTCGGCTGCCGGGTCCAGACCTCATTCCGATGACCGAAACCCGCACTCTTGTGCTGATTCCCGCCCGCATGGCGGCGACCCGCCTGCCCGGCAAACCGCTGCTGGATATTGCCGGGCTGCCGATGATCGTCCATGTGCTGCGCCGGGCCGAGGCCGCGCAAATCGGCCGCGTGGCGGTCGCCACCGACACGCCGGAGATCGCCGCGGCGGTGACCGCCCATGGCGGGGAAGCCGTCATGACCTGCTCCGACCATCCGTCCGGGTCGGACCGGGTTTACGAGGCACTCGGCAAGCTCGATCCAGGGGGCGACGCCGAATTCGTGGTCAATCTGCAGGGCGATTTTCCGACCATCCTGCCCGACAATATCCGCAGCGTGCTCGGCCCGCTGGCCGACCCCACGGTCGATATCGCAACGCTGGCCGCCGAAATCCACAGCGCGGAGGAGGACACCAATCCGAATGTGGTGAAGATGGTCGGCTCGATTGTGAGCGCGCAGCGGCTGCGGGCACTTTACTTCACCCGCGCCACCGCCCCCTGGGGCGACGGGCCGCGCTACCATCATATCGGGCTCTATGCCTATCGCCGCGCGGCGCTGGAGCGTTTCGTGGCGCTGCCCCCCTCGCCGCTGGAACGGCAGGAAAAGCTCGAACAGTTGCGGGCGCTCGAGGCCGGGATGCGGATCGATGTGACCATCGTGGACACCGTGCCGCGCGGCGTCGATACGCCGGCCGATCTTGAGACCGCCCGGCGCATACTGGCCAAAACCTGAGCGGCTGATACAAGGCGCCATGACAAAAGCCATGAAAATCGCATTCCAGGGCGAGCCGGGCGCGAATTCCCACATCGCCATTGCCGAAGCCTATCCCGACGCCGAGCCGCTGCCCTGCCCGACCTTCGAGGACGCGCTGGCCGCGATCGCTTCGGGCGAGGCGGATCTCGGCATGATCCCGATCGAAAACTCGGTCGCCGGCCGCGTCGCCGACATCCATCATCTCTTGCCGCAATCCGGCCTGTTCATCGTCGGCGAATGGTTCTTGCCGATCCGCCATCAGCTGATGGCGCCGCGCGGCGCCAAGCTGGCCGATATCAAGACGGTGGAGAGCCACGTCCATGCGCTCGGGCAGTGCCGCCGCATCATCCGCAAGCTCGGCATCCACCCGGTCGTCGCCGCCGATACCGCGGGATCCGCGCGCGTCGTCGCCGAGCGCGGCGACAAGAGCCGCGCCGCGATCGCCTCGCGGCTCGCCGCCGATATCTACGGCCTCGATATCCTGGCCGAGGACGTCGAGGACGAGGCCCACAACACCACGCGTTTCGTGGTGCTGGCGCGCCAGGCGAAATGGGCGGTCCAGGGATCCGGGCCGCTGGTCACCACTTTTGTCTTCCGGGTGCGCAATCTGCCGGCCGCGCTCTACAAGGCGATGGGCGGCTTTGCCACCAACGGCGTCAACATGACCAAGCTCGAAAGCTACATGGTCGACGGCAATTTCTTCGCCACCCAATTCTACGCCGACGTCGATGGTCATCCCGAGGACAGGAACCTCGCCTTTGCGCTGGAGGAGCTGAAATTCTTCTCGCGCGAGTTTCGGATTGTGGGCGTGTATCCCGGGCATCCGTTCCGCGCGACGTTCAGCGAGAAGCAGGAGTAATTTCGAAACCGTCATTCCGGGGCGACGCATAGCGTCGAACCCGGAATCTCGAGATTCCGGGTTCAGCCCTGCGGGCTGCCCCGGAATGACGGCGTATAATTTACGCCGCCGCTTTCTTCCCCAGCCCGAACGCATCCGCCAGCAATTGATAGGATTTCTTCCGCGCCTCGTGATCGTAGACCGCGGTGATGATCATCAGTTCGTCGGCTTGGCTTGCCGTGATCATCGGCTGCAGCTTCGCCATCACCGTCGCGGGGCTGCCGACGAACAGCCGCGAGCGGTTGCGGGCGATCGAGGCGCGCTCGCTGTCGGTGTAGGGATAGGCCAGCGCCTCCTCGACGCTGGGCAGCGGCAGGTACTGGCCGCGGTCCCGGCGCAGGCGGTTGAGGTCCATCGAGGATGCCAGACGCTCGGCTTCCGCGTCGGTCTCGGCGGCAATTGCGGCGACGGCGAGAATGCCGTGCGGCGTCGCGCGCCAGCCCGATGGCGTGAAATGCGCGCGGTAATTGGTCAACGCCGCGATCGCATCATACGAAGCAAAATGATGCGCGAAGGCGAAACCCATCCCGACCTGGGCCGCCAGTTCCGAGCTGTAGTCGCTGGAGCCGAGCAGCCAGATCGGCGGCAGCGGCACGTCGTCGGGCATCGCCACCACGTTGTTGTAGGGATGGCCGGGCGGAAAGCCGCGGGTCTCCCACAGGATCAACTCCTGCAGCCGCTCGAGAAAGTCATCGCCCTCGCGGCGATCGAGCCGGCTGCGCAGCGCGTGCGCGGTGGCGCCGTCCGTGCCCGGCGCGCGGCCGAGGCCGAGATCGATCCGGCCGGGGAATAGCGCCTCCAGCATCTTGAAGCGTTCCGCCACCATCAGCGGCGCATGGTTCGGCAGCATCACGCCGCCGGAGCCGACCCGGATCCGGCTCGTCACCGCGGCGATCTGCCCGATCATGAGATCGGGCGCCGGGCTCGCCACGGAAGCTAGGTTGTGATGTTCGGCCAGCCAGTAGCGGACATAGCCCAGCGCGTCGGCGTGGCGCGCCAGATCGATGCTGTTGCGCAGTGCCGCGGCGGGCTTGGTGCCGGTGGTGACCACCGAGAGGTCGAGGATGGAGAGAGGAATCATGGGTTTAACCTAATGCCCCATGGCCGGCCCACAAAGGCCCGGCCGCGCACATCACCCGCCCTGGCTGGGCGAGGCGCCGCCGGTTCAGCGACCGAAGGGTGGGTGGGACGGAAACAGCATTTTCCCGGGTATAAGTATGCTACCCACAGCCGCATTCGGA
This sequence comes from Bradyrhizobium erythrophlei, assembly GCF_900129425.1. Taxonomy (NCBI): domain Bacteria; kingdom Pseudomonadati; phylum Pseudomonadota; class Alphaproteobacteria; order Hyphomicrobiales; family Nitrobacteraceae; genus Bradyrhizobium; species Bradyrhizobium erythrophlei. Next base: position 7,460,892 of record NZ_LT670817.1, read on the forward strand.
GGCGCCCGGTCCAACCGTCATCTGCATAAAATTCAACATTTATTGGGTTATCTCTCGACATCGACACCTGAAACAAGCCCTTCAAACCGCTGCCCACCCGCTCAATAAACGGCCGAATATTATAGATTTCATACATATATTGGGCAATTTCCCATCCTCAATGGGCTGTTTTGGCAGCCACGTTTGACCTATTTTAGCGCATTGCAGCTAAGCCGGACGTCCGTACGACCCGAAGTGGAGTTTGTGGTGCCATGACCGAGGTTACGCCCCCCGCGTCCGATAGCCACCGCGCGCTCAAGGCGCCGGCGATCTCCTTCGAGTTCTTCCCGCCGAAGACCGAGGAGATGGAGCGCAATCTTTGGGAGACCATCAAGCGCCTCGCGCCGCTCGCGCCCAACTTCGTCTCGGTAACCTATGGCGCCGGCGGTTCGACCCGCGAGCGCACCCATTCCACCATTGCCCGCATCCTTACCGAGACCAGGCTGACCCCGGCCGCGCATCTCACCTGCGTCGACGCGCCCTGCGCCGACGTCGATGACGTGGTCGCGCACTATCACGAGGTCGGCGTCCGCCATATCGTGGCGTTGCGCGGCGATCCCACCAGCGGACTCGGCGGCGTCTACGCGCCGCACCCGCAGGGCTATCGCAGTTCGGCCGATCTCGTCGCCGCGATCAGGCGCCGCCACGGCGATATCGAGGTGACGGTTTCGGCCTATCCGGAAAAGCACCCGGAGAGCCCGAGTTTCGATGCCGATATCGACATGCTCGAGGCCAAGGTCGATGCCGGCGCCACCCGGGCGATCACGCAATTCTTCTTCGATAACGATCTCTACTTCCGTTACCTCGACCGGGTGCGGGCGCGCGGCATCGGGATTCCGATCGTGCCGGGGATTCTGCCGGTGCAGAATTTCAAGCAGGCCGCCAATTTCGCCAAGCGTACCGGCGCCAGCATGCCGGACTGGCTCGCCGAAAAATTCGACGGCCTCGACGACGATCCCGAAACCCGCAAGCTGGTGGCGGCCGCCGTCGCGGCCGGCCAGGTGCAAAAACTCGCCAAGCACGGCGTCGATACCTTTCATTTCTACACCATGAACCGCGCCGACCTGGTGTTCGCCATCAGCCATCTGCTCGGCCTACGGCCGCATGGCGCACAGAAAGCCGCCTGATCCGATGACTGTTGCTGTTTCTCCCAAACGAACCGCCCTGATTGCGGCTGCGCGTGAGCGCATCCTGGTGCTCGACGGCGCCATGGGCACCATGATCCAGGGGCTGGAATACGACGAGGCGGCGTTTCGCGGCGAGCGCTTCAGGGATTTCAACCGCGACCTGCGCGGCAACAACGACCTCTTGATCCTGACCCAGCCAAAGGCGATCGAGAACATCCACGCCGCCTATTTGCGCGCCGGCGCCGACATCGTCGCCACCAATACGTTTTCCTCGACCTCGATCGCGCAGGCCGACTACGATCTCTCCGGCATTGCCTATGAGATGAATCTGGAAGGCGCGCGACTTGCCCGCGCCGCCGCCGAACGGGTCACGGCCGAGGACGGCAAACCGCGATTCGTCGCCGGCGCCATCGGCCCGACCAACCGCACCGCGTCGATCTCGCCGGATGTTTCCAGCCCCGGTTTCCGCGCCGTCACCTTCGACGATCTGCGCACGGCCTATGGCGAGCAGATCAAGGGCCTGCTCGACGGCGGCGCCGACCTGCTGCTGGTCGAGACCATCTTCGATACCCTCAACGCCAAGGCGGCGCTCTACACCATCTCGGAGATATGCGAGGCGCGCGGCATCGACGTGCCCGTGATGATCTCGGGCACCATCACCGACAAGTCCGGGCGCCTGCTGTCGGGGCAATTGCCGGAAGCGTTCTGGAATTCGGTGCGGCATGCCAAGCCGATCACCATCGGCTTCAACTGCGCGCTGGGCGCCGAGGATCTGCGCGCCCACATCGCCGATATCGGCCGCGTCGCCGACACGCTGGTGTGCGCCTATCCGAATGCCGGACTGCCCAACGAATTCGGCCAGTACGACGAGAGCCCGGAATATATGGCGCGCCTGATCGGCGAATTCGCCCAAGCCGGCCTGGTCAACGTGGTCGGCGGCTGCTGCGGCACCACGCCTGATCATATCGCCGCGATTGCCGCGGCGGTCGCGCCGCATCGGCCGCGCGCGGTCCCCGAAATCGCGCCTCGCCTGAGGCTTTCCGGCCTGGAGCCGTTCGAACTGACGCCCGCGATTCCCTTCGTCAACGTCGGCGAACGCACCAACGTCACCGGGTCGGCCAAATTCCGCAAACTGGTCACCGCCGGCGATTACACCGCGGCACTTCAGGTGGCGCGCGACCAGGTCGAGAACGGCGCCCAGATCATCGACGTCAACATGGACGAAGGGCTGCTGGATTCGGAAGCGGCGATGGTGACGTTCCTCAACCTGGTCGCCGCCGAGCCCGATATCGCCCGCGTCCCTGTCATGGTGGATTCCTCGAAATTCGCCGTGATCGAAGCCGGCCTGAAATGCGTTCAGGGCAAGCCGGTGGTGAACTCGATCTCGATGAAGGAAGGCGAGAAAAAATTCATCCACGAGGCCACCATCGCGCGGCGTCACGGCGCCGCCGTGGTGGTGATGGCGTTCGACGAACAAGGCCAGGCCGACACGTTTGCGCGCAAGACCGAGATCTGCAAGCGCGCCTACGACATCCTGGTCGGGCAACTGAATTTTCCGCCCGAAGACATCATCTTCGATCCCAATATCTTTGCGATCGCGACCGGACTCGAGGAGCACAACAATTACGGCGTCGACTTCATCGAGGCGACGCGCTGGATCCGCCAGAACCTGCCGCACGCCCATATCTCCGGCGGCGTCTCCAACCTGTCGTTCTCGTTCCGCGGCAACGAGCCGGTGCGCGAGGCCATGCATTCGGTGTTCCTGTATCATGCGATTCATGCCGGCATGGACATGGGCATCGTCAATGCCGGGCAGATGATCGTCTATGACGACATCGATCCCGAGCTGCGCCAGACCTGCGAGGACGTCATCCTCAACCGTGATCCCGGCGCCTCCGAACGGCTGCTGGCGCTGGCGGAAAAATTCCGCGGCAAGGAGAAGCAGACCAAGGAGCAGGATCTGGCCTGGCGCGAATGGCCGGTCGAGAAGCGGCTGTCCCACGCGCTGGTGCACGGCATCACCGAATTCATCGAGGCCGATACCGAGGCCGCCCGACAGCTGGTCGAGCGCCCGCTCAACGTGATCGAAGGCCCGCTGATGGCCGGCATGAACATCGTCGGCGACCTCTTCGGCGACGGCAAAATGTTTTTGCCGCAGGTGGTGAAATCCGCCCGCGTCATGAAGCAGGCCGTCGCCTATCTGATGCCGTTCATGGAACAGGAAAAGGCGCGCAACCTCGCCAACGGGATCGCCGGCGATGGCCGCAGCTCCGCCGGCAAGATCGTGCTCGCCACCGTCAAGGGCGACGTCCACGACATCGGCAAGAACATCGTCGGCATCGTGCTGCAATGTAACAACTTTGAAGTCATCGACCTCGGCGTCATGGTGCCGGCGGCAAAAATCATCGAGACCGCGAAAGCCGAGGGCGCCGATATCATCGGACTGTCCGGCCTGATCACGCCGTCGCTCGACGAGATGAGTTTTCTCGCCAGCGAACTGGAACGCCAGGGCATGACGGTGCCGCTCTTGATCGGCGGCGCCACCACCAGCCGGGTCCATACCGCCGTCAAGATCGACCCGAACTATCGCGGCGGACCGGTGGTGCATGTCAATGACGCCAGCCGCGCCGTCGGCGTCGCCTCGTCGCTGCTGTCGCCGGAGCGGCGCGAGGCCTATGCCGCCGAGGTGCGCGCCGACTACGCCAAAATTTCCGCGGCGCATTTCCGCGCCCAAGCCGACAAGAGGCGGCTCAGGCTCGCTGACGCCCGCGCCAACGCGGTTGTCATTGATTTTGCCAAGGCGCCGCCGAAGCGGCCGGCGTTTCTCGGCATAAGGAGTTTTGCCGACTACAATCTCGCCGAACTCGCCGAATACATCGACTGGACGCCGTTCTTCCAGACCTGGGAATTGACCGGGCGTTTCCCCGCCATTCTCGACGACGAGAAGGTCGGCGAGGTCGCGCGCGCGCTGTACGACGACGCCCGCAAGATGCTCGATCTCATTGTCAAGGAGAACTGGTTCAAGGCGCAGGCCACCATCGGCTTCTGGCCGGCCAACGCCGACGGCGACGACATCGTGGTCTATGCCGACGACAGCCGCCGACAACAGATCGCGACGTTTCATACGCTGCGCCAGCAACTGGAAAAGCGCGAAGGCCGCTTCAATGCCGCGCTGTCGGATTTCATCGCGCCCGTGTCGTCCGGCGTGCCCGACTATATCGGCGCCTTCGTGGTCACCGCCGGGATCGGCGAGGACGTGATCGCCGACCGTTTCAAGAATGCCAATGACGATTACTCCTCGATCCTGTGCAAGGCGCTGGCGGATCGTCTGGCGGAAGCCTTTGCCGAGCGGATGCATGCGCGCGTGCGCCGCGAATTCTGGGGCTATGCGCCGGATGAAGCGCTGACGCCCGATCAGCTGATCCTCGAACAATACGCCGGCATTCGCCCCGCGCCCGGCTATCCCGCGCAGCCCGATCACACCGAGAAGGGCACGCTGTTTGCCCTGCTCGATGCGGAAAAGACCGCCGGCGTCACGCTGACCGAGAGCTATGCGATGTGGCCGGGCTCGTCGGTATCCGGACTCTACTTCAGCCATCCCGAGAGTTTCTATTTCGGCGTCGGCAAGATCGAGCGCGACCAGGTCGAGGATTACGCCGCGCGCAAAGGCTGGAGCGTGGCGGAAGCCGAGCGCTGGCTGGCGCCGGTTTTGAACTATATTCCGACGCAGGATCAGTCCGCGCAGGATCGCCGCGTCAAGGAGGCGATGCCGACACTGGCGCCGATATCGGCGGTGCCGGCGAACGATGTCGCCTCGAAAGAAATGGCCGCGCACCCGCCGGGGTGCAATTGCGCGGTGCATCTGGCATATCGCAAGAAGGCCGCGAGGGCCGGGTAGGCTCGAACCTTCTTCCCTCTCCCCTTGTGGGAGAGGGTGGCTCGAATGAGCGAAGCGAATTCGAGACGGGTGAGGGGTCCTCTTCGCGGATGCAGACCCCTCATCCGGCACGGACTTCGCGTAGCCGGCGCAAAGCACCGGCGTACCCACGAAGAACGGCGGCCGAGGGCCGCCTGTGGCCACCTTCTCCCACAAGGGGAGAAGGAAAAATGCCGCGACATCCAATACCATCATCGCGAGCCAACGGCTCGCGCGAATGCGCGCCCGATGATAGGCTCCGCGATGCAATCCATGACTGAAACACCCAGTGTTCCGGCAACGGCGGTGAGCTCCCTCTGCCCCTTGTGGGATCGAGACGAGCGAAGCTCGCTCTCTAGGGTTGGGGTGAGGGGTTGCGGTCTATCGATAGTCCGTAACCCCTCACCCGGATCGCATCTGACGATGCGATCCGACCTCTCCCACAAGGGGAGAGGTGAAGGCCGCCCGGCTTTTGGCACCGCCGATATCGGATTCAATTTTTCAAACAGCCAAGGCGCAAAAATGATTGTAAGACCGTCATTGCGAGCGAAGCGAAGCAATCCATAGTACAGCAAGAAAGAAAGAGTGGATTGCTTCGCTTCGCTCGCAATGACGGCGAATGCGAACACACCTTCGCGATCTCGCGGCGCGACGCGCCCGAGGTTTGCAATTAATCTCCGCCCTCTTGACCAGAGGGCGTGGGGAATGCCGGGCGCCCGATGCACCCGCAGCCTCGTGTGCGCATGGGGTAGTAAGTATGCACACGAGTATTCACAGCGAGCCATCGGAAAACACCCGACATTCCCGCACGCAATGGTTTACGGCTTATACCGTGCTCTCCCCGGTGATCGGCTTTCTTGCCACCGTCGTTACGCGGATTAATCCGCAAAACTTGACACCAGCGTCGGGGTGTCAGGACCACACGTCTTCGCCGTCCGCTGCAAGCAACGCCCGTCAAGCGCGCCGCCGCGTCCACCGCATCCCGCCCCGCGTCCGTGACGTCGCGAGCCGCCCCTCTGAGTGGGACGGGACGGCCAGAGATATACAACTGATTTGGGTCTTCGGAAAATCCGAATATTTTTCAAAAGGGGCTGGACACGAAATCGCGGAGCAAGCCTGACGGGCAAATCAGTTCGCTCCCTTTACCTCTCCACGCAAGCGGGGTGAGGTGAAGAGCGGCACTCTCTGGTCTCATTCGCCGCCTGCCAAACGGCGCGAATGAGCCAAAACGGAAATGAACGAGGTCGTGCGGTACGACCATCAGCCCTCAGGCTAGCTGCACGGGCCCGTGATCGTCGCAATGACCACCGTGCGGATGGTGCAGCCGGCCGTCCACAAGATAGTCAATATGGTCGCCATGCGGCACCTGTTGATGTCCGCAGTTTGGACCGTGGGCGTGTGAGCAGTGCACTTCAGGCGTGCACTGCGCGGGATTTGTTGAGTTCACCGCGATGACATGCTCGTCCACGTGATCCCCGTGCATGTGGTGGAGATGGCCGTCGTGAAGATAATCCACATGGCCATCGTGGCGGATCGCGGTGTGTCCGCAATGCGGCCCATGGTTGTGCGTGTGGTTGGCGTGGTGTTTCTCGGTACATGTGGCCATTGGTGCCGCTCCTTGCGAACGCTCGGTCGCCCGTCGAGCCCATCATTCCAGCCTTTAAAATGAGATAGGGAGCCTGCCTGCGATGCCCAAGACGATCAAACAAAGCTGATTGATCTGTCCGGATGGTATGTTATAACATAACATCTTCCTGATTTAGGCCTTCGAGCCCGGGGGTTCGAGATGGCAGTTCTTTTCTTCCCAAAAGCGCCGAACCACCGATGGAACGCGGTGCTTCAACTGAGAGAGCATGCCCGGATCGCCATCGGCGCCGATGATGAAACGATCGTCACGATCAGCGAACGCGATGGCGGCGATTCCGGTTGCGGAAGCGCCCGGACCATCGTGCTCATCATGCATCCGAGAAGGCCAACCGCGGCCGTCGGAATCGGCAAGCCGCTCGAGCAGATCACTCAGACAGACCTTTCCGATGCACTTGCGCCATTGGCCGCACGAACCGGCCGGTCCGGCGCCTCCGTCGAAACCGAAATGACCATCGGTCCCGCCCGCGCATCGACGCTGGTTGAGCCGCACTAATTTCAACTTCAGCAAACGGACAATCCCATGCAGGCGGCTCCGAACCAACCTCCCGTCACGGTGATCACCAATCCCACATTGAGGGTGCTAAAGCGCCCGCCCCTAGCCCCCAAAGGAAAACGGCCCCAGCTCGGGGGCTCTGGGACCGTCTCACTGAGATATGCCGGGGGCGGCCCGGCACGAGTCTGGATGTAGGTTCGTAAAACGCCGATCCCACTAAATTCTATTTTAGAAATCAGCAGTGGCTTTTTAATCTGCGAGTGGCCGACCTTTAATCTGCGAGTGGCCGATCTCAAGACCAGAAAAAACCGCCCGGGCGCGACGCCGGGCGGCTTTCCATGCGACTGCCGGCAGTGCTCCGGTTCCGTCGCATCTGTAGCTGAACTTTAGAAGCCCCGGGAGAAATGGGGCGGCCATGATTTCCGATGTGGGTTCGCTGTTCGCCGAGGCCATTAAATTCGGCTTTAGAGGCCGCCTTGGTTGGCCGGCCTCTTTCATTTTACCGGACCTGCCGCATCCGCCAGATGGGGCCGTCCCGTTCGATTCCAGGGGTGGTCCTTTTTGGACCCGGCCCGTTTCACACCTCAGTGTGACTGGGTTGAGCCAGTCAACGGCCTGATTTGATCGAATGGTCTCGGAACCAGATACATAGGTATGGTTTCGGACATTTCCTCGGAACGAATGCCCATCTTGTGCTTGATATGACAAATGTACGGAGAAGGGTCGTGTTCGGAAGAAAAGCCAAATTCGAGTCCGAGGAGCTGATGGCCGGCGTTTTTCTCGGCATCATGATCGCTGGCGTAAATACACTGATCGTTTTGGGAGCGGCTTTCGCGTTCGCGGTGATTTGAAGACCGCCTCAATTGACGGCGCCTTTCACTTGTGGCTGCTCAACAGGTTGTGAACGCCGCTCCCCAGAGTCATCTAGGCGATTTGATCCTCTTCGCCTCCCCTTGTTCTGGCCCCTGGGAACAGAAGTGAGGTAGCTAAAGCGCCTCCCCCTCATCGCTGGCCAGCAGCCCCTTCACCGCCCGCGCCCATCCCTTAAGTTTCCGCTCGCGCGTCGCCTGGCTCATGTTGGGCTTGAAGCGATGCTCCAGCCGCCAGTTGTCGGCGAATTTTGATGGCTCCGGATAGACGCCGGCCGCGAGCCCGGCGAGATAGGCGGCGCCGAGCGCGGTGGTTTCCTGGATCATCGGGCGATCGACCGGCGCGTCGAGCAGATCCGCGAGCCGCTGCATGGTCCAGTCCGACACGGTCATGCCGCCGTCGACGCGCAGCACGATGTTGGCGGCTTCCGCCTCCGGCCAGTCGGCGCGCATCGCCGCCCACAGATCGCAGGTCTGGTAGCAGACGCTCTCGAGCACGGCATGGGCGATCTCGGCAGGTCCGGTGTTGCGGGTCAGCCCGAACAGCGCGCCGCGCACCCGCGGATTCCAGTGCGGCGCGCCCATGCCGACAAAGGCCGGGACCAGATAGACCGACTGCGTCGAGTCGGACTGGTCGGCGAGCGGGCCGGTCTCGGCGGCGTTCTTGATGAGGCCGATGCCGTCGCGCAACCACTGCACCGCGGAGCCGGCGACGAAGATCGAACCTTCGAGCGCGTAGGTGCGCTGGCCGTTGAGCTGATAGGCGATGGTGGTCAGGAGCTTGTTCGTCGAGTTGACCGGCGTGGTGCCGGTGTTGAGCAGGGCAAAGCAGCCGGTGCCGTAGGTCGACTTGATCATCCCCGGCGAAAAGCAAGCCTGGCCGATGGTGGCGGCCTGCTGGTCGCCGGCGATGCCGCGGATCGCGATCGCGCCGCCGAACCATTCAGGCCGGCTCTCGCCGAAATCGGCGGACGAGTCCTTCACCTCGGGGAGCATCGAGCGCGGCACCCGCAGGATCTTCAGCAACTCATCGTCCCACCCGCCGGTGTGGATGTTGAACAGCAGCGTGCGCGAGGCGTTGGTGGCGTCGGTCGCATGCACCTTGCCGCCGGTCAGCCGCCACAGCAGATAGCAGTCTACGGTGCCGAACATCAGCTCGCCGCGCTCGGCGCGGGCGCGCGCGCCGGGGATCGAATCGAGAATCCAGGCGACCTTGGTGCCGGAGAAATAGGGATCGATGATCAGGCCGGTTTTGGCCGAGATCGCGGGCTCGTGGCCTTCGCTCTTTAATCTCGCGCAGATGTCGGCGGTGCGGCGATCCTGCCAGACGATGGCGCGATGCACCGCCTGGCCGGTGACGCGATCCCACACCACGGTGGTCTCGCGCTGGTTGGTGATGCCGATCGCGGCGATGTCCCGGGCGTCGAGGCCGGCTTTCTTCAGCGCCTCGCGGCAGGTGGCGATGGTCGAGGTCCAGATGTCCTCCGGCTCGTGCTCGACCCAGCCCGACGCCGGAAAATGCTGCGGGAATTCAGCTTGTGCAGTCGCGGCGATGGAGATGTCGCTCCGAAACACAATGGCGCGCGAGGACGTGGTGCCCTGATCGATGGCCAGCACATGAGACATGATATTTTTCCTGGCGTTGCTTCCCGGGATTTGTTTGCGGTGTTGCGGTAAGGCAAGCGGATTGGGAAGGGAAGGTCAATATGATGACGCGATGCTCCCCTCCCCCGCGCAGCGGTGGGGTCGAGACGAGCGAAGCTCGCTCTTAAGGGGTCGGGGTGGGGGGCGTATCAGCGAGCGCCGCTAGCAGCGAGTTTGCTGAAGCACCCCCCACCCCCGACCCCTCCCCACCACGCGCGATGCGCGTGGGAGGAGGGGAGCGCTTTGTGCATGGCGCTTCATCTTGCCAATCCTCCCGCACAAAACGCAGGAAGAGGAAGAATCACACCGACGCTGTCGTCACGCCGCCGTCGACGACGATGGTCTGGCCGGTCATGAAGCTCGAGGCATCGCTGCCGAGATAGGCCACCGCGCCGGCGATTTCGTCGGGCTCGCCGATCCGCCGCAGCGGCGTGGTGGCGGAGCGGCGCTTTAGGCGCTCTTCGTCCTCCCACAGCGCACGGGCGAAATCGGTCTTGACTAGGCCCGGCGCGACGCAATTGACGCGGACGCCCTTCGGGCCCCATTCGCCGGCGAGGCTGCGGCACAGCGCGAAATCCGCCGCCTTGGAAATTCCGTAGGCGCCGATCACAGTCGAGCCGCGCAAGCCGCCGATCGAGGAGATGATCACCACCGAGCCGCCGCCGCGTTCGGCCATTTGCGGGATCGCCAGCGCGCACAGCCAGATGTTGCTCTTAACGTTGGAGCCCATGATCTTGTCGAAGGCCTCGTCTGATATGTCGAGCAGCGGGCCGTAATAGGGATTGACCGCGGCGTTGCAGACGAGGATGTCGATCTTGCCGTAGTGTTTGATTGAGCCCGAAATCAGCGCCTCGACCTCCGTGCGGCGCGAGATGTTGCAGGCGATGACATGGGCGTCGCCGCCTTCCTTGCGGATGCCGCTGGCGACTTCCTCGCAGGCGTCGGCCTTGCGGCTGGAGATCACGACCTTGGCGCCAAGCCGCGCCAGCAATTCGGCCGAGGAGCGGCCGATGCCGCGGCTGGAGCCGGTGATGACGGCGACTCGGCCTGTGAGATCGAACGGGGTGGATTTCACGGCGCGTACTCCCTTTCGTTTCTGTCGATGTTCGTTTCGCTATCCCGCCCGTCATGCCCGGCCTTGTGCCGGGCATCCACGTCTTGCCTAGCTCAAGACGTGGATGGCCGGGTCAAGCCCGGCCATGACGATGATTGAGTCATTCCGGGATGGTCCGAAGGACCAGACCCGGAATCTCGAGATTCCCCGATGCGCAGTTGCGCATCTGAGGTTCGCGCTACGCGCGCCCCGGAATGACGACGGCTACATCAACCCGCCGCTGTCGGTGACGCGGCGCAGGTGGTAGTCGGTGTCGCCCAGCGTATTCTCGATCATGGTCAGCCGCTTGAAGTAGTGGCCGATCCGGGCCTCCTGGGTCATGCCGATGCCGCCATGGAGCTGGATCGACTGCTGGCCGACGAACTTTGCGGATTTGCCGATCTGGACCTTCGCCGCGGCGACCGCGGTGGCGCGCTCCTTGGCGTCGTCGAAATCGGCGGCCATGGTCGCGAACATCGACATGCTGCGGGCCTGCTCGACGGCGACGAACATGTCGGCGGCGCGGTGCTGCAGGGTCTGGAAGCTGCCGATCGGCACGCCAAATTGCGTGCGGGTCTTGAGGTACTCGACGGTGGATTTGAGCGATTCGTCCATCGCGCCGACGGCCTCCGCGCACAGCGCGGTGCGGGCATCGTCGACCACGCGCTCGATCAGCGGCAACCCGTTCTCGGGGTCGCCGATCGCGGCATCCGCGCCGACCTCGACGCCGGTAAACGTGATGTCGGCCGCATGCAGGCCGTCCTGGGTCGGATAGCCCTTTTTCGCGACGCCCTTGGCGTTGGCGGGCACGAGAAAGACGCCGATGCCGCCGGCGTCGCGCTGGCCGCCTTTGGTGCGGGCGGTGACGATCAGCATGTCGGCGCGCTCGCCGTTGAGCACGACGAATTTCTCGCCGTCGATGACCCAACCGTCGCCCTTTTTCTTGGCCGAGGTCGAGACATCCTGCAGGTCGTAGCGCGAGTTTTTCTCGAGCTGCGCAAAGGCAAAGGTCTTGCTGCCGTCGATGATCGAGGGAATGTGCGCCGCCTTCTGTTCGGCGGACCCGCCGCGGCGCAGGAAGCCGCCGCCGATCACCACGGTCGGCAGATAAGGCTCCAGCACCAGCGCCTTGCCGAGCGCCTCCATCACGATCATGGTCTCGACCGCGCCGGCGCCGAAGCCGCCGTCGTCCTCGGAGAACGGCAGGCCGAGCAGACCCTGCTCGGCGAGCTTGTTCCAGACGGCTTTGCTCCAGCCGCCCTTCTCCGCCATGTATTTCTTGCGCGCCTCGAAGTCGTAGGAATTGCCCAGCAGGCCGTCGACGCTTTCCTTGAGAAGCCGCTGCTCCTCGGACAAATCAAAATCCATTTTTATTTTCCTATATGCGAAGGCAAATCACGGCCCGACAAACCCACTCTCGTCATTCCGGGACACGCGACTTCGCGTGGACCCGGAATCCCGAGATTATTCGCACGAGATTCCGGGTTCGCGCTGATGCGCGCCCCGGAATGACGGCTACAGCCCCAGCACCGCCTTGGTGATGATGTTGCGCTGGATCTCGTTGGAGCCGCCGTAGATCGAGACCTTGCGGTTGTTGAAATAGCTCGGCGCTATCTGCGCGGTCCAGTCCATCGCCTCGTTGCTGCCGTCGTCGCCGTGCTCGTCGTAGGGCGCGGCGAACGGGCCGATCACTTCCATCAGGAGTTCGGTGGTGGCCTGCTGGATTTCCGAGCCCTTGATCTTCAGCACCGAGGACGCCGGATTGGGCTTGCCCTTGCCGTGCTTGCCTTCGTCGGCGACGACGCGCAGCTGCGTCAGTTCGAGCGCCTTCAGCTCGATCTCGACCTCGGCGAGCTTTTCGCGGAATTTCTGATCTTCCATGATCGGCCTGCCGCCGGACTCGACCTGCGACGCCAGATCCTTGATGCGGCGAATCCGCTCCTTGGAGACGCCGACCCGGGCGATGCCGGTGCGCTCGTTGCCGAGCAGGAATTTGGCGTAATCCCAGCCCTTGTTTTCCTCGCCGACGAGATTCTCGACCGGCACCTTGACGTCATCGAAGAACACCTCGTTGACCTCAAAGCCGCCGTCGATGGTCTGGATCGGACGCACCGTGATGCCCTTCGACTTCATGTCGATCAGGATGAACGAGATGCCCGACTGTTTTTTCGCGGCGGGATCGGTGCGGCAAAGACAAAAAATCCAGTCGGCGTGCTGCGCCAGCGTGGTCCAGGTCTTCTGGCCGTTGACGATGTAGACGTCGCCCTTGCGTTCGGCCTTGGTCTTGAGCGAGGCGAGATCGGAGCCTGAGCCCGGCTCGGAAAAGCCCTGGCACCACCAGTCGTCGACATTGGCGATGCGCGGCAAATAGTGCTTCTTCTGCGCCTCGTTGCCGAAGGTGTAGATGACTGGGCCGACCATGCTGACGCCGAAGGCGAGCGGCGATGGCGCCGGCGCCATCTGCAGTTCCTCGTTGAAGATGTAATGCTGCACCGAACTCCAGCCGGTGCCGCCATATTCCTTCGGCCAGTGCGACACGCCCCAGCCCTTCTTGTTCAGGATCCGCCACCACGCGACCATCTCGTCCTTGCCGAGATGACGGCCCTCCTGCAGTTTCTGCCGCGTCGAGGCCGGCACGTTGTCCTTGAAGAAGGTCCGCACCTCGTCCCGAAACGCCACTTCTTCCTTGCTGAAGCTGAGATCCATCGGATCCTCCTGTGAGCGAATGAATTAGCTCGATCTATTTATTTGCGTCGTCCCCGCAAACGCGGGGACCCATACTCCGCGGCGGCCGCGATTAGAAAAAGGTCTCTGCCACCAAGCCTAACAACGAAACCTCGCGGTATGGGTCCCGGCGTTCGCCGGGACGACGAGGTTAATGGGGACGGCCGCTGCAATTACTGCAGAATCTCGAACAAACCCGCGGCACCCATGCCGCCGCCGACGCACATGGTCACGACTGCATATTTGGCCTTGCGGCGGCGGCCTTCGATCAAAGCGTGGCCGGTGAGACGGGCGCCGGACATGCCGTAGGGATGGCCGACCGCGATCGCGCCGCCGTCGACGTTGAGCTTTTCCGGATCGATGCCGAGCTTGTCGCGGCAATAGATCACCTGCACCGCGAAGGCCTCGTTCAATTCCCAGAGGTCGATGTCGTCGACCTTCAGGCCGTGGCGCTTCAACAGGCGCGGCACCGCGAACACCGGACCGATGCCCATTTCATCGGGCTCGCAGCCGGCGGCGACGAAGCCGCGGAAGATGGCGAGCGGTTTCAGGCCGCGCTTCGAGGCTTCCGTGTCGCTCATGATCACGGTCGCGCTGGCGCCGTCCGACAACTGGCTGGCATTCCCGGCGGTGATGGTAAAACCTTCGCCGCGCACCGGCTTGAGCGCGGCAAGGCCTTCCGCCGAGGTGTCGGGGCGCGGGCCCTCGTCCTTCGACAGCGTGATGTCCATGAAGGAGATTTCGCCGGTGGCCTTGTCGGCGACGCCCATTTTCGTCGTGATCGGCGCGATTTCGTCGTTGAACTTGCCGCCCTGCTGCGCGGCCGCGGTGCGGCGCTGGCTCTCCAGCGAATACTCGTCCTGGCGCTCGCGCGAGATGCCGTAGCGCTTGGCCACGACTTCGGCGGTGTCGATCATGGGCATGTAGACTTCGCCCTTGATCTTGAGCAGCGCCGGATCCTGGGTGTGAAACTTGTTGGCGTGATCGTTCTGCACCAGGCTGATCGATTCGCCGCCGCCGCCGACCGCGATCTCGACGCCGTCGAAAATCACCGAGCGCGCGGCGAGCGCAATCGCCTGCAGGCCGGAGGCGCATTGCCGGTCGATGGTGGTGCCGCCGACGGTCACCGGCAGCCCCGCGCGCAGCAGCGCCTTGCGGGCGATGTTGCCGCCGGTCGAACCCTGCTGCAGGGCGGCGCCCATCACCACGTCCTCGACGTCCTTCGGATCGACCTTGGCGCGGGCGACCGCCTCGCCGATGGCGTGACCGAGCAGGGTCGCGCCCTCGGTGGCGTTGAGCGCGCCGCGATAGGCCTTGCCGATCGGCGTGCGGGCGGTGGAGACGATAACGGCGTCGGTCATGAACGACCTCCTGTTGCGAGTTGCTGTTGTTTGGGGGGCGCGGGTTGTTGCAAAGGCTGCTGGCTGCGCAATTCGTGGCGCGACAGCTTGCCGACGGGCGTGCGCGGCAGTTCATCGACGAAATCGAGCGCCGCGGGAATTTCGTGCTTGCCGAGCTTGCCCGCGAGGAACGTCTTCAGATCGTCCAGCGTGAACGGGTTGGCGCCGGCTCGCAGTTTGACAAAGGCCTTCGCCGCCTCGCCGCGGTAATCGTCGGATATTCCGATCACGATCACCTCCTGCACCGCGGGATGCTCGTAGATCGCCTGCTCGATCATCTGCGGATAGACGTTGAAGCCGCCGGAGATGATCATGTCCTTCTTGCGATCGACCAGATAGAAATAGCCGTCGGCGTCCATGTAGCCGATATCGCCGGTCAGGAAGCGGTCGCCGACGAAGGCCTCGGCGGTTTCCTGCGGCCTGTTCCAGTAGCCTTTGGTGACGTTCGGCCCGCGAATGCGGATTTCGCCGACCTCGCCCGGGGGCAGGATTTTGCTGGAATCGGCCAGCGCGACCACATCCATTTCGATGCCGGGCAGCATCAGCCCGATCGAACCCGGCTTTTCCGGTCCCACCTGGGGATGGCCGGTGCCGGGCGAGCAGGTCTCGGTCATGCCCCAGCCGCTCTTCAGCTTCATGTTGGTCTTGCGCTCGAAAATGCGGGCGACCTCGACCGGCAGCGGCGCGCCGCCCGATCCGCAACTGACCAGCGACGACAGATCGCGGCTTTCGAGATCCGGCAAACTCGCAATCGCGATCCACATCGTGGGCACGCCGGGGAATACCGTCGCCCGCTTGACCTCGATGTCGCGCATCGCGGCGGTGACGTCGAAGCGCTGATGCAGCGAGATCAGATCGCCGCGCTCGAGACTGCGCAACAGGATCACCGTCAGCGCGTAGATATGAAACAGCGGCAGCACGCAGATCACGCGCTCGACGGCGTTGCGTTCGGCCTGCGCTTTCTTGCCCCAGACGTCATAGATCGACACTGCCGACGTCAGGTTGCCATGGCTGAGCATGGCGCCCTTGGGCAGTCCGGTGGTGCCGCCGGTATATTGCAACAGCGCCACGTCATCGGCCGAAATCGGCGGCCACTGCTCAGGCTTCGTTGCGCCCTCGACGAAGGTCCTGAAGGTGACGATTGCAGGATTGTCGGGGATCGGCGTATGCGGATTTCCGACCGCGCCCCAATCGTCGTCCTCGCAGACGATCAGCCGGTCGAGCAGGCCCTTGTCGAGGAATTTCAGCGCCATCGGCAACAGCGCCGCGAGATCGCTGGTGACGAGGACACGCGCGCCGCTGTCGCTCAGTTTATGCGACAGCGCGCGCTCGCCGTCGAGCGGGGAAAGATGCACGACGCGGGCGCCGGCTTTTAGGGCGCCGAAGAAATTTACCGGATGATCCGGCGAATTGCCGAGAAACAGCGCCACCGAGGTGTTCTGGCCGTAGCCGGCGCGCAGGAACGCCGACGCCGCAACCTCGACCTTGCCTTCCAGCTCGGCATAGCTGATCGGGCGGTCGCGGAATTCGATCGCCGGCCGCGCGGCAAAGTCCGTGGCTGCCTTCGACAGCAGATCAGGCAGCGTCCCGCGCGCGATCGGATCGTCCCAGTGGATGCCTTCGGGATAGAATTGTTCGCCGGGGTGCATGCTCTAGCGTCTCAGGGTTCGGTGCGCCCCCTCTCCCATGGGGAGAGGGCGGGGGTGAGGGGGTACGGTCTATCGAGATGCCTTAACCCCTCACCCGGATTTCTCGCCAAGCGAGAAATCCGACCTCTCCCGATGGGAGAGGTAAGATCGAGCGCGGGGACCGGCATCGTTTTCATCACGCCGCTTTCGCCGTCTGCGCCAGCGACGCGAAGGTCTTGCCTTCGGCGGCGAGGCGCTTGAGCAGCGGCGCCGGTTCGAGCGAGGGATCGTTGGTTTCCCTGGCGTAGAATGACAGCCGGTCGGCGATGTGCTTCAGCCCGACCTGATCGGCGTAGAACATCGGGCCGCCGCGATAGATCGGCCAGCCATAGCCATAGAGCCAGATCACATCGATATCGCTCGGCCGCGCCGCGATATGTTCCTCGAGGATCCGGGCGCCCTCGTTGATCATCGGGTACATCATGCGCTCGAGAATTTCGTCGTCGCTGACGACGCGGCGCTTGCGCCCGAGACGCTGCAGGGTCTCGTCGATCAGTTTTTCCACTTCCGGATCGGGCAACGGCGCGCGCGAGCCAGCCTCGTATTTGTAATAGCCCTTGCCGGTCTTCTGGCCGAAGCGGCCGGCTTCGCACAGTGCATCGGCGATTTCCGACTTGATGCCGCGATCCTTGCGCGAGCGCCAGCCGATATCGAGGCCCGCGAGATCGCCCATCGCGAACGGACCCATCGGCATGCCGAATTTTGTCACGACAGCGTCGACCTGCTGCGGCAGCGCGCCCTCGAACAGCAATTTCTCCGCCTGCTTGCCGCGCTGCGCCAGCATCCGGTTGCCGACGAAACCGTCGCAGACGCCGACCACCGCCGGCACCTTGGCGATGCGGCGCGCCACCGCGACCGCGGTGGTCAGCGCGTCCGGCGCGGTCTTTTCCGCGCGCACGATCTCGCACAGCTTCATCACATTGGCCGGCGAGAAAAAGTGCATGCCGAGCACGTCCTGCGGACGGTTCGTCACCTTGGCGATCTCGTCGATGTTGAGATAGGAGGTGTTGGAAGCCAGCACCGCGCCCGGCTTGGCGAATTTGTCGAGCGCCGTGAAAACTTCCTTCTTGATCGCCATGGTCTCGAACACGGCCTCGATAATCAGGTCGGCGTCTTTGACGTTCTCCAGTCCGACCACGCCGTTGATCAGGCCCATGCGCTTGGCGGGTGCGTCGGCGGGGATGCCGCCGCGCGCCGCGGTCGCCTCGTAATTCTTCTGCATCACGCCCATGCCGCGCTTGAGCTGCTCCTCGCCGGTTTCGATCAGCGTCACCGGGATACCGGCATTGGCGAACGACATCGCGATGCCGCCGCCCATGGTACCGGCGCCGATGATGGCGACGCGCTCGACCTTGCGCGGCTTGGTGCCGTCGGGAACGCCGGCGACCTTGGCCGCCTCGCGCTCGGCGAAGAAGGCGTAGCGCTGCGCCTTCGACTGGTCACTGGCTACCAGCTTGAGGAAGCCCTCGCGTTCTTTCTTCAATCCCTCGTCGAACGGCAGGTCGATCGCGGCGCCGACCGCATCGGCCGCGGCAAACGGCGCCTCCAGCCCACGCGCCTTCTTGGTCAATGCCGCGACCGCGCTGGTGAAGATCGAGCGGTCGGCCCTGGCGGCGACAAGCTTGCTGTCGTCGTCGCGCAGCTTGCGCAGCGGACGCCTCTCCGCCAGCACCTTGCGGGCAAACGCCTCGCCGTCGGTCGCGGGATCCTCGACGATTTCCTCGATCAGGCCGTTCTTGAGCGCTTCCGGCGCGCCGATCGGATCGCCGCCGACAATCATCTTGACCGCGAGCTCGGGACCGACCGCGCGCGGCAGGCGCTGGGTACCGCCGGCGCCCGGCAGCAGGCCGAGCTTCACCTCGGGCAGGCCGAGTTTCGAGTCTTTCGTTGCAACGCGAAAGTGGCAGGCGAGCGCGACCTCGAGGCCGCCGCCGAGCGCGGTTCCATGAATCGCGGCAACGATCGGCTTCGGCGAGTTCTCCATCGCGGTCAGCACCTCATGGAGGCCCGGCGGCTTCGGCGGCTTGCCGAATTCGGTGATGTCGGCGCCGGCAATAAAGGTGCGGCCGGCGCAGGTCAGCACGATCGCCTTCACTTCGGGATCGGCGATCGCGCTGTTCATGCAATCGAGAATACCGCCGCGGACCGCGGCGCTCAGCGCATTCACCGGAGGGCTGTTGACGGTGACGATGGCGACCACGTCGCGGCGCTCGAGTTTGACCACTTCGTTCACGCTGATCTCCCTGGATATCTCGTTCTCTGCTGATTTCGCACTGCGGAATTTAATTCCACATCTTGACACGGAGGGTTATTTTGAAGCACGTCGGTTGTCAACGAGGTCCGCACAGCAGCAGGCAATGAAGCGTCCAGCCAAGAAAGTGGCGACCGATCGCAGCTTCGTCGTCGCGCTTGCCCGCGGCCTTGATGTGTTGCGCGCATTCCGTCCCAACGACGGGCTTCTTGGCAATCAAGAGATCGCGGCCCGTACCAACTTGCCAAAGCCAACCGTCTCACGGCTGACCTATACTTTGACCAAGCTGGGCTACCTTACACCCGTTCCGCGGTTCGAGAAATATCAGCTGGCACCCTCAGCCATGGCGCTTGGGTATGCCGCCCTTGCGAACCTCGGCGTCCGGCATTTGTCCGAGGCCTATCGCGAGGAAGTCATGCGCGAAACCGGCGGCGCGGTCGCGGTCGGCGGCCGCGATCGTCTCAGCATGATTTACTTCGGTCAAAGCCGCAGCGGCCTTGCCCTCGGCGTTCAACTGGACGTCGGCTCGCGAATCCCGATCGCGACCACCGCGATGGGGCGCGCCTATCTCTGGGCACTGGCTGACGACGAGCGTGCCTCATTGTTGCGTGAACTGCGCGAACATTACGGCAGCCGCTGGCCGCGGATGCGCGACGGCATCGAACGCGCGGGCGAAACGGTAGAGAGACTTGGCTTCACAATCTCGGCGGGCGAGTGGCAGGACGATGTGCATGCGGTCGGCGTAGCACTAAAGCTTAATGACGGAACCGGCCCTTATGCGTTTAATTGTGGTGCGCCGGCATTCCGTTTCACGGAAGATCGGCTGCGCAGCGATATTGGACCTCGTCTCGTGGCGATGGTAAGGAACATCGAGACGGCGCTCGGCGGAGCCGCGCCGCAATCAAAAAAACAAGAAAATAAAAAATTGAAAGCAGGAGGGAAAGTTGCACGTGTGGTCGAGGGGATCGGATAGCCTTCATCGTTGCGACCGGCGGATACGTTCGCATGGTCACCGCCCAACGAGTCAGTTGGGCGCAGCCAAATGACGCAGGCACAGCTCGCGCAGGGACAATCTCCCCTGCTTGCGGTTCGCGACGTCAGCGTCGTGTTCGGCGGCATCATTGCGTTGAATGGTGTGTCGTTCGACATGGATCAGGGCCAGATCCTCGGACTGATCGGACCCAACGGCGCTGGCAAGACCACGCTCTTCAACTGTCTCAGCCGGCTCTACCAGCCGAGCTCGGGCGACATCCTGATGGAAGGCCAGAGCATCCTGAAGCGCCCGCCGCACCGGATCGCCGAAATCGGCATCGGCCGCACCTTCCAGAACGTCGCGCTGTTTCCCAATCTTTCGGTGCTCGACAACGTTCGGGTCGGCACCCATTCCCGTACCAACAGCGACATCATCAGCGACTCCCTGAGACTTCCCTGGGTGCGCCGCGGCGAGGCCGAACTCAACACGCATGTCCACGATATTCTCGGCTATCTCGACCTCGACGACGTCGCCCATGTCACGGTTTCCGGCCTGCCGTTCGGCACCCAGAAACGCATCGAGCTGGCGCGCGCGCTGGCTTCCGATCCGAAGATCCTGCTGCTCGACGAACCCGCCGGCGGCCTCAACCACGAGGAAGTCCACGTGCTCGGCGATTTGATCCGCCGAATTCGCGACGAGCGCAACGTGACGGTCCTGCTGGTCGAACATCACATGGGCCTGGTGATGTCGATCGCCGACCATGTGGTGGCGCTGAATTTCGGCCGCAAGCTTGCCGACGGAACCCCGGCCGCGGTGCAATCCGACCCGGATGTCATCAAGGCCTATCTGGGGAGCAAGGACCAATGACCGCGATGCTCAACGTCAGGGATTTGCGCGCCTATTACGGCCAGGTCCAGGCGCTTCACGGTCTCGAGTTCGGTCTCAACGAAGGCAGCCTGACCACGCTGCTCGGCGCCAACGGCGCCGGCAAGACCACGACCTTGCGGGCGATCTGCAACATGGTGCGCACCACCGGCTCGATCGAGTTCGAAGGCGCCCTCCTGACCGGCCGCTCGACCGAAAACATCGTTCGCCTCGGCATCGCCCACGTGCCGCAAGGCCGCGGCACGTTCACGACCATGACCGTGGAAGAAAACCTGCAGCTCGGCGCCATCACGCGCAAGGACAAGGCCGGCGTGGTTTCCGACATCGAGCGCATGTACGATCACTTTCCAGTCCTGAAGCAGCGATATACGCAGCAGGCGGGTACGCTTTCGGGCGGCGAACAGCAGATGCTCGCGGTCGCCCGCGCGCTGATGCTGCGTCCGAGACTGATGCTGCTGGACGAACCTTCGTTCGGCCTGGCGCCGCTGATCGTGCGCGACCTGTTCAAGATTCTCGGCAAGATCAATCGCGAGGACAAGGTCACCATTCTGGTGGTGGAGCAGAATGCGCAGCTGGCGCTGGAACTCGCCGACAAGGCCTATGTGATCGAAACCGGGCGCATCGTCATGTCCGGAAATGCCACCGAGATCGCTAATAACGAAGACGTCCGTAAATCCTACCTGGGTTATTGAGGAGCGCGGCCATGGAGCTTTTGACCAATCAAATCCTGGCCGGTATCGCCACCGGCGCGATCTATGCCTGCATGGCGCTTGCCGTGGTCATGATCTACCAGGCGATCGATCATCTCAATTTCGCCCAGGGCGAGATGGCGATGTTCTCGACCTTCGTCGCCTGGCAGCTGATGCAGTGGGGTGTGCCTTACTGGGGCGCGTTCCTGCTCACCCTGGTATTTTCGTTCGCCGGCGGCATTGCGATCGAGCGACTGCTGTTCAAGCCGCTGGCGAAGGCGCCGATTCTGACCAACGTCGCCGGCTTCATCGCGCTGTACGCGATCATCAACAGCGTCGCCGGCCTGATCTGGGACTTCACGATCAAGCAATTTCCGACGCCGTTCGGATCGTCGCCGTTTCTCGGAAGCCAGCTGATCTCCACCCATCAGGCCGGCATGATCGGCGTCACGTTGGTATTGCTGCTGCTGCTTTTCTTCTTCTTCCGGTTCACGCGCATGGGCCTCGCGATGCGCGCCGCCGCGTCGTTGCCGGAATCGGCCCGGCTGGTCGGTATCAACACCAGCTGGATGATCGCGCTCGGCTGGGGCATGGCGGCCGCGATCGGCTCCATTGCCGGCATGATGATCGCGCCGGTGGTATTCCTGGAGCCGAACATGATGCTGGGCGTGCTGATCTACGGATTCGCCGCCGCGGTGCTCGGCGGCCTGACCAGTCCGTTCGGGGCGGTCATCGGCGGCTTCCTGGTCGGCATCTTCGAAAATCTGGCCGGCACCTATATCCCCGGCGTCGGCAATGAACTGAAACTGCCGATCGCGCTGGCGCTGATCATCACCGTCCTGGTCGTCAAACCCGCCGGCCTGTTTGGCCGGCCCATCGTGAAGCGAGTTTGATCATGAGCGCCATTCAGGAAGCCGTCACCGATGCACCCGCCGTTGAGGCCGTTCCGAAGCGGGCCATGACACTCAGCTACGGCACCTCATTGATCATGCTGGCGGTGCTGATCGCAGCACCCCTGTTCGTGAAGAATTTCATCATCTTCCAGCTGACGATGCTGCTGATCTATGCGCTGGCCGTACTGGCACTTAACATCCTGACCGGCGGCAGCGGCCAGTTTTCGCTGGGCCAGAGCGCGTTTTACGCCGTCGGCGCCTACACCTCGGCGATCCTGATGGAACATGCCGGCGTCAACTACGCGCTGACGCTGCCCGTCGCCGGCGTCGTCTGCTTTGGCTTCGGATTCCTGTTCGGCCAGCCGGCGCTGCGCTTGAGCGGCGTCTATCTCGCGCTCGCGACCTTTGCGCTGGCGACCGCCATGCCGCAGTTGTTGAAGCTCGGCTATTTCGAGCACTGGACCGGCGGCGTGCAGGGCCTTGTGGTGACCAAGCCCGATGCGCCGTTCGGCCTGCCGATGTCGCAGGACATGTGGCTTTACTATTTCACGCTCGCGGTCTCGATCGCGATCTACATCTCCTCAGTCAATCTCCTGAGGTCACGTTCGGGACGCGCCTTCATGGCGATCCGCGACAACGAGATCGCGGCGTCCGCCATGGGCATCGACGTCGCGCTGTACAAGACGCTGGCATTCGGCGTCAGCGCCGGCATCACCGGCGTCGCCGGCGCGCTCGGCGCCATCGCCGTGCAATTCGTGGCGCCCGACAGCTACACCATCACGCTGGCGATCTCGCTGTTTCTCGGCATGGTGGTCGGCGGCGTGGGGTGGTTGCCCGGATCGATCGTGGGTTCGGCCTTCATCATCTTCGTGCCGAACATCGCGGAGGGAATTTCAAAGGGCCTCTCCGGCGCCGTGTTCGGCGTACTTCTGTTCCTCGTGATCTTCCTGGTGCCGCACGGCGCGAGGCAAGTGGCCATGGTTGCCCAGCAACTGATCGGCAAACTCAAGAAAAACCAACCGGCAAACCGCAACTAAGGAGAAAATATGCTTTCTGGAAAAAAACCAAGAATCGCCGCGCTCTCGACGGTGGTCATCGCCTTCGCGGCCATGAGCGGCAGCGCACTCGCCCAAAAGAAGTACGACACCGGCGCGACCGACACCGAAATCAAGATCGGCAACATCATGCCGTATAGCGGCCCGGCGTCGGCCTATGGCGTGATCGGCAAGATTGAAGACGCCTACTTCAAGATGATCAACGAGCAGGGCGGCATCAACGGACGCAAGATCAATTTCATCAGCTATGACGATGGCTACAGCCCGCCGAAGGCAGTCGAGCAGGCCCGCAAGCTGGTCGAGAGCGACGAGGTCCTTTTGGTGTTCAGCCCGCTCGGAACGCCGTCGAACTCGGCGATTCAGAAATATCTGAACTCCAAGAAGGTGCCGCAGCTCTTCGTCGCGACCGGCGCCACCAAATTCGGCGACTCCAAGGATTTCCCCTGGACCATGGGATGGCAGCCTCCGTACCAGAGCGAAGGCAAGATCTACGCGAAGTATCTCCTGAAGGAAAAGCCGGACGCCAAGATCGCGATCATGTATCAGAACGACGATTTCGGCAAAGACCTGCTGAAGGGTCT
This sequence comes from Bradyrhizobium erythrophlei, assembly GCF_900129425.1. Classification (NCBI taxonomy): domain Bacteria; kingdom Pseudomonadati; phylum Pseudomonadota; class Alphaproteobacteria; order Hyphomicrobiales; family Nitrobacteraceae; genus Bradyrhizobium; species Bradyrhizobium erythrophlei. The sequence continues at coordinate 7,484,859 of NZ_LT670817.1, forward strand.
CAAGGACGGTCTCGGCGACAAGGCGTCGTCCATGATCGTGGCCGAGGAAAGCTACGAGGTGTCCGAACCGACCATCGACTCGCACATCGTCAAGCTTAAATCCTCCGGAGCGGACGTTTTCTTCAGCATGACCACGCCGAAATTCTCCGCCCAGAGCATCAAGAAAGTCGCCGAGATCGGCTGGAAGCCGATGTACTTCCAGAGCAACGTCGGCGCGTCGGTCGGCGCGGTGCTGCAGCCCGCGGGCTTCGATAACGCCCAGGGCATTCTGTCGGCGGCCTATGCCAAGGACGGCGCCGATGCGCAGTGGGACAATGACGAGGGCATGAAGAAGTTCTACGCCTTCCTCGCCAAATACGCGCCGGACGCCAATAAGGCTGACGGATCGGTCGTGTTCGGCTACGGCCAGGCCCAGACCATGGTGCAGGTATTGAAGCAGGCCGGCGACAACCTGACCCGCGAGAACATCATGAAGCAGGCGGCAAGCCTCAAGAACTTTGCACCGGACACGTTGCTTCCCGGCGTGACCATCAACACCAGTGCAACCGACTTCTATCCGATCGAACAGCTTCAGATGATGCAGTTCAAAGGCCAGAAGTGGGACCTGTTCGGGCCCATCATCAGCGGCGAAGTCGGCGGCTAGGTTTCCGCCAGACCGGCCCGACAAGGACCCTGTCCGATTGAGATGACGCCCCTGCGACTTCGTCGCAGGGGCTTTTCTTGATGGATATCATTGACCGATCCAAGCGCCGGGAAGCGCTGCCCTGATCCGTCGCCGAACCGCCAGCTCGTCGGTCCTGCTGACTACTAAAGAAGCAGCCCCTGCGCCTTTGCCGCAGGGGCTTTTTCTTGATGGGCCTCTTTGGAGGGTATTTAATGCGCTCCAGGAGCCGGCAAGTGCTCCCATTCCAAAAATATTGACGCATTCACAGAGATCAGGGAGATCAAAATGCCTGCTATGCAATTGCGCGTGGGAGCTTTTTCGGCTGCCCTCGCGGTACTCGCCGCAACCAGCAGCGGCGCGCTCGCCCAGAAAAAATACGACACCGGTGCCACCGACACCGAGATCAAGATCGGCAATATCATGCCCTACAGCGGCCCCGCTTCCGCCTACGGCACGATCGGCCGGACCGAGGCCGCCTATTTCAAGAAGATCAACGCTGCCGGCGGCATCAACGGCCGCAAGATCAACTTCATCAGCTATGACGACGCCTACAGCCCGCCGAAGGCCGTCGAGCAGGCCCGCAAGCTGGTCGAGAGCGACGAAGTGCTGTTCATTTTCAATGCGCTGGGAACGCCGTCGAATTCGGCGATCCACAAATACATGAATGCGAAGAAGGTGCCGCAACTGTTCGTCGCCACCGGCGCCACCAAATGGAACGACCCCAAGGAATTCCCGTGGACCATGGGATGGCAGCCCAACTACCAGAGCGAAACCCAGATCTATGCGAAGTACCTGCTGAAGAACAAGCCCGACGCCAAGATCGCGGTGCTGTACCAGAACGACGACTACGGCAAGGATTATCTGAAAGGCCTGAAGGACGGCCTCGGCGCCAAGGCGGCCTCGATGATCGTCGCCGAGGAAAGCTTCGAGACCACGGAGCCCACCATCGACAGCCACATCGTCAAGCTCAAATCGAGCGGCGCCGACGTGTTCGTCGATATCGCGACCCCGAAATTCGCAGCCCAGGCGATCAAGAAGGTCGCCGAGATCGAGTGGAAGCCGCTGCACTTCCTCAACAACGTTTCGGCGTCGGTCGGCAGCGTGATCAAGCCGGCCGGCTTCCAGAATGCACAGGACATCATTTCGGCTGCCTATCTGAAGGACGCTTCCGATCCGCAGTGGGATAACGATCCCGGCATGAAGGAATTCTATGCGTTCCTGGCAAAGGACTTTCCGGAAGGCGACAAGCTCGACCAGAGCACCGTGGTCGGTTACGGCGTCTCGCAGACGCTGGTTCAGGTGTTGAAACAGTGCGGCGACAACCTCACGCGCGAAAACATCATGAAGCAGGCGGCAAACCTGCAGGACTTCCGCACCGAAGTCATGCTGCCCGGCATCAAGATCAACACCGGCCCGGATGATTTCGCCCCGATCAGCCAGCTTCAGCTGATGCGGTTCAAGGGCGAGCGGTGGAACCTGTTCGGCGACGTCATCAGCGCCGATGTCGGGGGCTGACGCCTCACCCGCCCCCACACAAGGCCCCCGCAGCAGCTGCGGGGGTTTTCTTTTGCCGGAAACGGATGGATAACCGGCGTCCCATGTTTCCATCGCAAATTTCGTGAAGCCATGACCGACAGACGCCCTCTCTTGCGTGCGATCTTCGACGCCGCCGTCGCCGCCGCGCATCCCGACGTCGTGCTCGCGGCGCATCTGCGCCCGGTGCCGAAAGGCCGGGTGATCTGCCTTGCCGCCGGCAAGGCCGCGGCCGCGATGGCCGCGGCGGCGGAGCGGCATTACCTTGATGCGCTCGAAATGGAACCATCGCGGCTATCGGGCATCGCGACCACCCGCCACGGCCATGGCGTGCCGACGCGGCGGATCAAGGTGATCGAAGCCGGTCATCCCGTTCCCGACGAGGCCGGATTGAAGGGGGCCGAGCAAAGCCTGCATCTCGCTGGGACCGCCGAGGCCGACGACCTGCTGCTGGTGCTGCTGTCGGGCGGCGGCTCCGCCAACTGGATCGCGCCGGCGCAAGGCGTTTCGTTCGCGCAGAAGCAACAGCTGACGCGGGCGCTGTTGCGCTCGGGCGCGCCGATCGGCGAGGTCAACACCGTTCGAAAACATTTGTCGCGGATCAAGGGCGGCCGGCTCGCGCGCGCGGGCCAGCGCGCCGAGGTCGTGACGCTGGCGATATCGGACGTCCCGCATGACGACGCTTCCGCGATCGCCTCGGGACCGACGGTGCCGGATCCGACCACGCTTGCCGACGCGCGCGCCATCGTTGCGAAATATGGCTTTGCGGTCGACGACGCCATCCGCCGCGCGCTCGACGAGCCCGGCAACGAGAGCTGCAAGCCCGGCGATCCCGCTTTCGCCCGCGCACAATTCGAACTGATCGCGCGGCCGAAGGCCTCGCTCGACGCCGCGATCAGGGTGGCTCGCGACGCGGGCTACGCCATCGTCGATCTCGGCGCCGACCTCGAAGGCGAGGCCCGGAGCGTCGCTGCCGACCACGCCCAGCTGGCGCTGCAGGCGCGCGCGAAGGGCCAGCGCGTGGCGATCCTGTCGGGCGGCGAACTCACCGTCACCGTGCGCGGCAACGGGCGCGGCGGCCCCAACCAGGAATATGCGCTGGCGCTGGCCGCGCTTCTTAAGGACACGCCGGGCATTTCGGCATTGGCGGCGGATACCGACGGCGCCGACGGCGGCGCCGGCAGCGCGACCGATCCCGCCGGGGCGATGATCGATCAAACCACCTTTGCAAAGATGGCCTCACTGGGCCTCGACCCGTCAGCCTATCTCGACAACAACGACGCCACGACCTTTTTCGAGGCGACCGGCGATCTCGCGCTGACCGGGCCGACGCTGACCAACGTCAACGATGTCAGGGTGATCCTGGTGGATGGGGAAGACGCATAAACAACCGCCGTCATTCCGGGGCGGCGCGAAGCGACGAACCCGGAATCTCGAGATTCCGGGTTCGCTTCGCGCCCCGGAATGACGAAGCCGCTCAAAACTCCCGTGCAATCGTCGCCAGCATCGCCAGCAGCGCGGCGCGGTTGGCGGGGCCGAGCAATTCATTGAGGCGCGCCTCGTGCTTGACGGCGACCAGCTTCTTGGCGCGCGCCAGCACGGCGCGGCCCTTGTCGGTCAGGACCAAAATGTGGGAGCGGCGATCGTTGGTCGAACGCATCCGCGCGCATAGATCGCGGCTCTCCAGATTGTCGAGCATCGCCACGAAATTGGGCCGGAGGATGCCGAGCGTGGTGGCGATTTCGGTCTGGTTGCGTCCGGGATTCCTGTCGAGCAGCAGCAGAACCGAGAACTGCGCCGGGGTCAGCTGCAGGGGTGCGACGCAGCGCAGGAAATCCTCGAAGATTTTCAGCTGCGCGCGCTTCAGCGAATAACCCAGCAATTCCGACAATTCGCCCATCTGCAGCGCGGTGCTCTCCGTCGCTGCGTCGGTCTCCTTGCGGGCGGGGCGGGTCGCCTTGGCGGCATCGGCCAGGGCGGTCTTGGAAACAGTCATCGCTCGATGCTCGCAATCCCGGTAGGCTGAAAGCGGTCGCCCGGAACAAGGCGGCCTTGAGATTATATTTGATAATTGTTATCCACCATATCAAATACCGGCGGGATTTTTCAACTGCCGTTATCGGACGGTCGCGCGGCACCCGGAGGTCGCGAACGGCCAGACGCCTGAGGGGGAGCGCCCGGTCTTGAACACGACGATTATGCTGTTCCTGGTACAGGACGGCATTACCAATGGCGCGATCTATGCGTTGCTGGGCCTGGCGCTGGTGCTGGTGTTCGCCGTCACCCGTGTGATCCTGATTCCGCAAGGGGAATTCGTCACCTACGGTGCGCTGACCTATGCCTCGCTGTCCGCAGGCCAGATGCCGGGCACCGCGCGGCTGGCGGTGGCGATGGGTATCGTGGCGTTCGGCCTCGACCTGTTCGTTGCCCGCAGGGCGCTGCATTGGCGGCGGGTCGGCCGCGCCTTCGCGGTCGATGTCGTGCTGCCGGCGGCGATCTTCGCGCTGACGTTCTGGCGCGCCGGCCAGCACAGCCCGATCGCGATCAATATCGCGCTGTCGCTGTTGATCGTCGCGGCGATCGGACTGTTTCTTTATCGCATCGCGTTTCAGCCGATCGCGCACACCTCGGTGCTGGTGCTGCTGATCGCCTCGGTGGGCTGCCATCTCGCGATGCAGGGTTTCGGCCTGGTCTTCTTCGGCGCCGAAGGCCAGCGCGGTCCGACCGTATCGGATGCAGCCTTCACCGTAGGCGCGCTCCGCTTTACCGGCCAGAGCATCGCCGTCTACGCCATCACCATCGCGCTCATTGCCGGACTATGGCTGTTGTTCGGCTTCACGCTGTATGGCAAGGCGCTGCGCGCCACCGCGGTCAATCGGCTGGGCGCGCGGCTGGTCGGCATCAGGACCACGCTGTCCGGACAGATCGCCTTCCTGCTGGCCTCCCTGATCGGGGCGATCTCGGGCATCCTGATCGTGCCGATCACGACGCTGTATTACGACACCGGCTTCCTGATCGGCCTGAAAGGCTTTGTTGCCGCCATCATCGGCGGTCTCGTGAGCTATCCGCTCACCGCGCTGGCGGCGCTGCTGGTCGGCACGGTCGAGGCGTTTTCCTCGTTCTATGCCAGCAATTTCAAGGAAGTTATCGTGTTCTTCCTGATCCTCCCCGTGCTCGTGCTGCGGTCGCTGGCGGCGCCCGCGGTCGAGGAAGAGAAGGATTGATCGCGATGGCGCAGCGGCTGCCGATCATCATCTTCGCGATCATCATGGCGGCGATTCCGTTCATTCCGGGGATGCCGCCGTTCTGGATCGTGCTGCTGGACAATATCGGCCTGTCGGCACTGGTGGCGATGGGGCTCGTGCTGCTGACCGGCGTCGGCGGCCTCACCTCGTTCGGCCAGGCGGCGTTCTGCGGCTTCGGCGCCTATACCACGGCGGTACTGACGACGGCCTACGGCCTGTCGCCTTGGCTGACGCTGCCGGCCTCGCTCATGGTCAGCGGCGCCGCCGCTGTCGTGCTCGGCCTCGTCACGGTGCGGCTGTCGGGGCACTACCTGCCGCTCGGCACCATCGCCTGGGGCATCGGCCTGTTCTATCTATTCAGCAAGCTCGAATTCCTCGGCCGCAATGACGGCATCTCCGGCATCCCGCCGCTCGAGATCGGCGGCATCAGGATGATCGACCCCGGCACGATCTATTTCGCGATCTGGATCGCGGTGCTCGTCTCGGCGCTGCTCACCATGAACCTGCTGGATTCGCGCACCGGCCGCGCGATCCGCGCGCTGCGGCGCGGACACATCGCCGCCGAGGCCTTTGGCGTGCAGACGCCGCGCGCAAAACTTCTGGTTTTCATCTATGCCGCGGTGCTGGCCGGACTGTCCGGCTGGCTCTACGCGCATTTCGAGCGCGCGGTCAATCCGACCCCATTCGGCGCGCAGGCCGGCATCGAATATCTCTTCATCGCGGTGGTCGGCGGCGCCGGTTACGTCTGGGGCGGCGTGCTCGGCGCCGCCATCGTCGTGATCCTGAAGGAAATCCTGCAGAGCTATCTGCCGTATCTGTTTCACGGCGAAGGCCAGCTCGAGACCATCGTGTTCGGCATCCTGCTGGTGGTGCTATTGCAACTGGCGCCGACCGGCGTCTGGCCCTGGCTGGTGGCGCGATTGCCGTTCAGGCCAGGCCGCAAGCGGCCCGACACATCGCTTGCGTTGCCCGCGCGCGTCAGACCGGCAGCCACTCCCGCCGTGCTGCTGCAGATCGACAGCGCGCGCAAGCAGTTCGGCGGGGTGATCGCGGTCAACAACGTCTCTTTCGGCGTCCAGGCGCGCGAGATCGTGGGCCTGATCGGGCCCAACGGCGCCGGCAAGAGCACGACCTTCAACCTGATCACCGGCGTGCTGACGTCGTCGGGCGGCACCATTTCCGTGCTCGGCAAAAAAATCAACAACGCGCCGCCGCAGGAGATCGCCAGGCTCGGCGTCTCCAGAACGTTCCAGCATGTCAAACTGGTGCCTGACATGACCGTGCTGGAAAACGTCGCGATCGGCGCGCATCTGCGCGGCCATGCCGGCGCCATTTCCAGCATGTTCCGGCTCGACCGGTCGGATGAAGCGAAACTGCTGGCGGAAGCGGCGCGCCAGATCGAGCGCGTCGGCCTCGCCGACCAGATCGATGAGCTTGCCGGCAGCCTGTCGCTCGGCCAGCAGCGCATCGTCGAGATCGCGCGCGCGCTGTGCGTCGACCCGATGCTGCTGCTGCTCGACGAGCCGGCGGCCGGATTGCGCCATATGGAAAAGCAACGGCTCGCCGGCCTGCTGCGCCAGTTGCGCGACGGCGGCATGTCGGTGCTGCTGGTGGAGCACGACATGGGATTCGTGATGGATCTGGCCGACCGCATCGTGGTGCTCGACTTCGGCACCAAGATCGCCGAGGGCACGCCGCAAGCGATCAAGACCAATCCCGATGTGATCAAGGCCTATCTCGGAGCGGCGGCATGAGCGCGCTGTTGTCGGTCTCCGATGCCCATGTTGCCTACGGCAAGGTCGAGGCGGTCCGCGCGGTGTCGCTCGATGTCGGCGGCAACGAGATCGTCACCATCATCGGCGCCAATGGCGCCGGCAAGACCACGCTGTTGAATGCGATCATGGGGATTCTGCCGCTGAAGGGCCGCGTCGTCTTTGCCGGCGAGGACATGGCGCCGCTCGAGATCGAGGACCGGGTGGCCGCGGGCCTCAGCCTGGTGCCGGAGCATCGCGAACTCTTCACCACCATGAACGTCGAAGACAATCTGCAGCTCGGCGCGTTCCGGATCGCGAAAGCGGCCGCGGCCGTCGCCTTCGAGCGCGTCTACACGCTGTTTCCGCGGCTGAAGGAGCGGCGCAAGCAACTGGCCGGGACGTTGTCGGGCGGCGAGCAGCAGATGCTGGCGATGGGCCGCGCGTTGATGGGCGCGCCGAAACTGTTGATGCTGGACGAGCCGAGCCTTGGCCTCGCGCCGATCATCGTCGCCGATATCTTCAGGACCATCGGCGAGCTCCGCGCGAGCGGCGTGTCGGTGCTGCTGGTCGAACAGAACGCGCAGGCGGCACTGCAAATCGCCGACCGCGCCTATGTGATGGAGCTCGGCGAATTCATCCTGAACGGCCCGGCGAAAGATATCGCCAGCAACGCGCGCGTCGCCGCGAGCTATCTCGGCTTCGTGCACGAGGGTGAGAGCGCGATTTAGGGAAATACCCCGACGTCATGCCCGCGCTTGTCGCGGGCATCCACGTCTTGCTTTTTTCTGGAGACAGCGAAGACGTGGATGGCCGGGACAAGCCCGGCCATGACGGATGAGAGATCGAACCTCACTCCCCTCACTTCGCCGGAACGTATTTTCCGTCCTTCACCGTCAGGAGCATGCGTGAGCGGTCGTCGAGGCCGGAGCGATCCTTTTCGGTGAAATTGTAGACGCCCTGGCTCGCGGCGATGTCGTGTTCGGTCATGAAGGCCTGGCGAATCGCTTCGCGGAATTCCGGCGTGCCGGGCTTTGCCGTCTTCAGCGCAACCGGGACGACGCGTTGGAGAACCAGAAACGCATCGTAGGAATGCCCGGCGAACTGGCTGCGGCTGTTGGGGCCGTATTTGGCCTCATAGGCCTTGTCCAGCGCCAGTCCCGGCTTTTTGGTCAGCGCGCTGTCGGGCTGATCCTCGGGATCCATCACCGGACCCGACGCCATGATGACGCCCTCGGCCGCGGGACCTGCGATGCGGATGAAGTCCATGCTGGCGGCGCCATGGGTCTGATAGATCAGGCCCTTGTAACCGCGTTCACGCAGCGCCGTCTGCGGCAACGCTGCCGCGGTGCCGGAGGCGCCCACCAGGATCGCGTCCGGATTGGCGGCGACCAGCTTCAGCACCTGACCCGCGACCGACGTATCCGGCCGCGCGAAGCGCTCCTCGTCGACCACCTGCAAGCCCATCGGTTCGCCCTGTTTTTTCAGGTCGTTGAACCAGAGATCGCCGTAGGAATCGGAGTAGCCGATGTAGCCGACGGTCTTGATGTTGTGCGCCTTCATGTGCTCGTACAGCACCTTGCCCATGATCGGCACCGGCTGCGGCATATCGACCGACCACTTGGTCCGCTCCGGCGTGATCGGAAACGGCGACAGACCGAGATGAGGAATGCCGGCCTCGTTGGCGACGTTGGACACCGCGATGGTCGGCGGCGTGGTCGAGGAGCCCATGATGATGTCTGCCTTGGACTCCGTGACGAAGCGCCGCGCATTTGTCGTGGCGTTGGTCGGATCGCCGCCGTCGTCCAGCACGATCACCTTGAGCGGCACGCCGCCGATCTCCTTCGGCACGAATTCCAGCGCGTTGCGCTCGGGAATGCCGAGCGCCGCGGCGGGGCCGGTGGTGGAGATCGAGATGCCGATGGTGATTTCATTGGTTTGCGCCATCGCCGGCAATCCCGGCAGCGCAACCGACGCCGCGATGACGGCGGCGGACAGTAAGAACCTTTTCATTCATTCCTCCCGTGGGTGTTATTGTTGGTCTAAATCGAATTCGATAGGCAATTCAGCCCCTTCTTTAGGCGATGTAGCTCATCAGGTCATGCTATTTACCGATTTAGCCCCGCATGAACCGGGCAATGATCTCCTCCGGCATGGGCGCCGATTTCAGCCGTGCGGGATCGTCGGGGTGGCGGCCGACCAGCACGCGGGTCTCGAACGCCTCGATCGCCAGCGCCTCGCCCTTGAACACCCTGTGGGTCACCTCGAAACTCGAACGCTTGAAGCTTTCGACCCGGCTCTCGATGGTGATCCAGTCGCCATGGGTCGAGGCGATATAGAATTTCGCCCGCGTGTCCACCATCGGGATGCCGACCAGGCCATAGCGCCTGACGATGTCCTGCTTGGAGAAGCCGGCGGCCTCGAACAAGATCGATGTCGAATCGTCGAACATCTCGAAGTAGCGCGGGTAATAGACGATGTTGGCGGGGTCGCAGTCGCCCCACTGGATCTGGACATCCCGGCGGTGGACGAACATGGCTTCACCGAGCCCCGATAGAGCGGCAACGACAGTGAGCCCCCTCTCCCATCGGGAGAGGGTTGGGGTGAGGGGTTACGGTGCACATTGTAGACCGTAACCCCTCACCCGGTCCGCTGCGCGGACCGACCTCTCCCGATGGGAGAGGTAATGCCGAGTTCGCTGCATGCTGCGTTTTCATCATCGCGCGTCGAAGTTAGCGCGGCGCCATGCGCAGCGAGGCGTCGAGCCGCACGACTTCGCCGTTCAGATAGGGATTGTCGATCATGTGCATCGCCAGCGAGGCGAACTCGTCGGCATGCCCGAGCCGGCGCGGGAACGGGATCGCAGCCGCGAGGCTGTCCTGCGCCTCCTGCGGCAAATTGGCCAATAGCGGGGTCAGGAACAATCCTGGTGCGATGGTCAGCACGCGAATGCCGAACTGCGCCAGTTCGCGCGCGATCGGCAGCGTCATCGCGACGATGCCGCCCTTCGAGGCCGAATAGGCCGATTGTCCGATCTGGCCGTCATAGGCGGCGACCGAGGCGGTCGAGATCACGACGCCGCGCTCGCCGCTCGACAGCGGCTCCAGCTTCGACATTTCCGTGGTCGCCAGCCGCAGCATGTTGAAGGATCCGATCAGATTGACTTTGATCACCTTCTCGAAATCGGCCAGCGGCATCGGACCGTCGCGGCCGATCACCCGCTTGGCGACGCCGATCCCGGCGCAATTGATCAGTACCCGCGCCGGGCCATGGGCCTTGGACGCCGCGACGACGGCGGCTTCGGCGGACGCGGCATCCGACACATCGCAGACAACCGCGACACCGCCAATTTCGGCGGCCACGGTTTCAGCAAGCTTGGCATTGAGGTCGCACACGGCAACTTTGGCGCCCTGGGCGGCCAACCGGCGCGCGGTCGCGGCGCCCAATCCCGATGCACCCCCGGTGACGATGGCGGCCTGATCCTTCAACTGCATGGTATCCTCCCTGGCGAACTAATTTCGGCGTCGGCTAAAGCATTATCACGTGGGCGCCCGGTGTCGGCGAATAAAGCTCGTCGATGGCGCCGCTGCGATGATCCAGCACCGCGCGCTGATTGATCGAGCCCTTGTCGGTGACTTCGCCGCGGTCGATCGACAGCGGACTGTCGAGCAGGATCGCGCGCGTGATCCGTGTCGACGATCCCGTCGAGGTCGCCAGAAATCTTGTAAAGCGCTCGCGAAACGCATCACGAACCAGGCGATCGGCCGCCGCGGCCGCGAGGTCATCGGGCGGAAGCGCCGGATTGATCAGGCGGCAGCCGTCGAGATCGAGAATCACGATGGCCGATACCTCGTCGCGGTTGATGCCTGCTATCACCACGTCGCGCACCAGCGGCGCGTGGCCTGCGATAAATCGCGCGCGCAACGGACCGACGCTGACCCAGGTGCCGCTGGCGAGCTTGAAATCCTCGGCGATGCGGCCGTCGAAATCGAAGCCGGCGTGTAGATCGTCGGCATCGACGGGCTTGAGCGCGTCGCCGAATTTGTAGAAGCCTTCCTCGTCGAACGCTTTTGCCGTCAGTTCCGGCTGACGCCAATAGCCCGGCGTGACGTTCGGCCCTTTGGCACGGACCTCCAGCTTGCCGTTATTGGGGACGAGCTTGGCATCGTTGCCGGAGACGGGAAGCCCGACATGGCCGGAGCGGCTGGTGAGCGGATTGACCGACATGAAGAACGGCGCGGTTTCGGTGGCGCCGAGGCCGGTGAGCATGGGCACGCGATAGCCGGTTTCCAGTACCGAAAGTTCGTCGAGGCTGTTCCAGACATAGGGCGACAGCGCAGCACCCGAGAAGAACATGGCATGCAGCCGATGGAAGAATTTCGCGCGCAACGCCGTGTCGTCACGCAAGTGAGGCAGCAGCGATTCATAGCCCTTCGGCACGTTGAAATAGACCGTCGGCGAAATCTCGCGGAGATTGCGCACGCTCTCCTCGATGCCGCCGGGCATCGGCTTGCCCGCATCGAGATACATCGAGCCACCGTTAAACAGCGTCAGCCCTATATTGTGATTGCCGCCAAAGGTGTGATTCCACGGCAGCCAGTCGACGATGACGGGCGGCTCGTCCTTCAGGAACGACAAGGTTTCGCGGATCATCACCTGATTGGCAGAGATCATGCGCTGGGTGTTGATGACGGCCTTGGGATTGCCGGTCGAGCCCGAGGTGAGCAGGAATTTGGCGATGGTATCCGGGCCGATCGCGTCATGCGCCGCATCGAGGCCGGGATGCTCCGGCGTGGCCAGCAAATCGGCAAGCATCGTCACCTGGCGGCCGGGCACCGCGTCCCGCGAGACGACGATCTCGGTTTCACCGGACACATTGGCGGCGAGTGCATCGGCGAATTTGGCGGCATCGTCGGCGAATACCAGCCCCGGAGTGAGCAGGCCCATCAGATAGCGAAGCTTGCCGTAATCCTTTGACACCAGCGAATAGGCCGGCGACACCGGGCAGAACGGAATCCCCGCATAGAGCGCGCCGAACGCCATCAAGGCGTGGTCGATCGAATTGCCGGAGAGAATAACCACCGGCCGCTCGGCCGTTAGACCGCGCGCGAGCAGGCCCGAGGCAATGCGCCGGCTCGAGGTCAGCAATTGCGCGTAGGTGATCTGCCGCCAGCCACCGCTTTTATCGCGCTCCGCCATGAAGATGCGATGCGGTTCAACGCTCGCCCAATGGTGCAGACGATCGGTGAGACGAACCGGATAGTCGCCGAGCGCAACTTTCGGCCGGAGATAAACGGTGCCGTCGTCGCGACGATCGATGATGACGGCAGGATCGCCGAACGAAATTGGACGCAACGGCGCGCCGCTGCCTGCTGTCGGGACCGATATGTCGGGTTTTGCGCTCATGTCAGGCGGGCTTCACCTTGGCGGTCTTGCGATCGAGGAACGCGCGGATCCGCAGTTTGGCTTCCTTGTCGCTCTGCGCCACCGTTGCCATCAGCGATTCCATCAAAAGGCCGGTTTGCGGATTGGCCTCCGCGATCATCGGCAGCGCCTGCAGCACCGCGAAATTCGTCAGCGGCGCATTGTTCGCGACCTTGGCGGCGAGTTCCATCGCCTTTGCGAACGCGTGGCCTTCCTCGGTGAGGTATTGCGCAAAACCGTAGGACGCCCCCTCGGTCGCGGAATAGACCCGCCCCGTCAGCATCATATCGGTCATCCTGCTAACGCCGATCAGGCGCGGCAACCGCACCGATCCGCCGCCGCCGACGAAGATACCGCGCTGGCCCTCGGGCAGCGCGAAATACGCGCTCGGCTCGGCGACGCGAATATGCGCCGCACAGGCGAGTTCCAGCCCGCCGCCGATTACCGCGCCCTTGAGCGCGGCGATCACCGGCACACGGCTATATTGAATGCGGTCGAACACCCGGTGCCACATCTGCGAATGCCGCAGCCCGTCGGTGGCGTCGTGCTCGGTCAGTTCGGAGAGGTCGAGCCCGGAAGAAAAATGATCGCCGATGCCGTGAATCACCACGGCGCCTATGCCGTCGGGGATATCCGAGAAGCAATCCTGGATCGCCAGAATAATGCCGTCGTTGAGCGCGTTGCGCTTGGCCGGGCGGTTGAGGCCGACGGTCAGCACCGAGCCAATTTGCTCGATCTTGAGCAGCGCGGGTTGACCGGTGGTCGCGGCGGGTTCGGCGTTTCCCATGGGATCATTATGTCCTGATCAGAATAGTTATGTTTTATAACGAATTCAGGGGGAGTCAATAAGCGAGGTATCTGAGCGGGCTCGGTTTCTTACCCTCCCCTGGAGGGGGAGGGTCGGCTCGGCATCGCGCGAAGCAAGATGCGAGACGGGGTGGGGGTGACAGTTTCTCCCCTCGCGCACTGTTCGCGGGGAGAGACCGTCACCCCACCCCGCCGCGCGTTACACGCGCGTCGACCCAGAGAGCGAGCTTCGCTCGTCTCGACCCCTCCAGGGGAGGGTAAGAAAGAATCACAGCACCTGGTGCACGTCGACGACGACGCGGTCGGCGTGGCGGGCGGCCGATCCGATGAACAGGCTTTCCATCAGCCAGCGGTATTTTTCCGCACCGGTTTCGAATTTCGGCACGGTGCGGAAATAGATCAGCCTGGGATCGACCGGCTCGCCGCGCTTGAGCTGCAGCAATAGTTCGATCGGGCCGAAGCGAAGGCCCTTGTTCTCGACGTAGATCACCGCGCCGTCGTCGGTCTCGATCGCATATTTGGCTTCGAGCTCGATCAGCTCGTTAGGCCGGATGATCTGAAAGTCCGCGCCGAACGGGCACACCTTGCCATTCAGGTTCTCGCCGCGGACGTCGCCACCGGTAATCGGAATGATCCGGCGCACGCCAAAGCCGACGTCGCCGGCCGACGTCACGGCGCCGATATGGGCGGTGATGGTGAAGACATATCTGGTCGCAAGCTGCGGCGTCATGGGCAAAGGCTCTATCTCAGCATGTGCTGCGGCAGCCAGGTCGCCAGCAGCGGAAATGCGATCAGGATCACCAGGCGAATGAGATCGGTCACCACGAACGGGATCACGCCCTTGAAGATCGTGGCAAACGACACGTCCTTGACGACGCTTTTGATGACGAAGACATTCATTCCGACCGGCGGATGAATCAAGCCCAGTTCCACCGTCATCACGATGATCACGCCGAACCAGATCGGGTCGAAGCCGAGATGGGAGATCACCGGAAAGACGATCGGCACCGTCAGGATGATCATGGCCATCGCGTCCATCAGGCAGCCGAGCACCAGATACATCAGCATGATGAGGGCGAGCACGCCGTAGCTGCCGAGGCCGAGGCCGGTGAGAAATTCCGTCACCTTTTGCGGGGTCTGCGTCACCGTGAGGAAATATCCGAAGATCAAGGCGCCGATCAGCACCGTGAACACGGCGGCGGCGGTGCGGGTCGCCTGCAGCAGCGAGGCCAGGATCTTTTCCTTGTCCAGCCGTCCGGTGACCACACCGATCAGGAACGCGCCGCTCGCGCCGACGCCGCCGGCTTCGGTCGGGGTGAAGCGCGGCAGGAACGGCAGGCCGTAAAGTCCGCCAATGACGAACACGAACAGCAGCACCGGCGCCCAGATATCCTTGAGCCCGGCGAACCGCTCGCGCCACGTGGTGTACTGGCCTTTCGGCAGGAAGCCCGGCCGGAAATAACCGATCAGCGTGATCGTGATCATGTACATGGTCATGGCGAGAATGCCGGGAATGATGCCGGCCATGAACAGCTTGCCGATGTCCTGCTCGGTGATAATGCCGTACACCGCCAGCACCGTGGATGGCGGCAGCATCGCGCCCAGCGTCCCGCCGGCGGCGATCACGCCGGTGGCGAAGGATTGCGGATAGCCGAAGCGGCGCATTTCCGGATAGGCCACCGCCGAAAACGTCGCGGCGGTCGCCACCGACGAGCCGCAGATCGCGGCAAAGCCGCCGCAGGCGGCGACGGTGGCAATGCCCAGCCCGCCGCGCAGATGCCCGACGAAGCCGTTGGCGGCACGAAACAGTTCGCGGCTCATGCCGGAATTGCTGACGAAGGTCCCCATCAGCAGGAACATCGGAATCACGCCGAAGGTATAGTCGGTGACCGTGCGCATCGAGGTCTGGCCGACCAGTTTGAGCGCCGGCGAAAAGCCGACCAGATAACCGAAGCCGGAGACGCCGACGAGGCCCATCGCCATGCCCACCGGCACACGCAGCAGCATCAGCGCAAACAGCGCGATGAATCCGAGGACAGCGACGGCGTCGGTGCTCATTCTATTCCGTGCCCTTGACCTTGGGGTCGTGCATCAAATCCGGATCAAAAATCAGGCGGTAGGTGCGGATCGCGATCAAGAGCACCGCGGAGACGTCGCCGGCCCACGCGACCGCGAAAAACGGCCAGGTCGGCATATGCATGTCGAAGGTGAGAACATTGTCGTTATAGGTGCCGCGGACCTTGTCGAACAAAGTCCAGGTCTGCACCGTCACCACGAACAGCAGCACCAGCGTCGCAAACACGTCGATCATGCGCTGGTATTTCGGACCGACATTGGCCCAGACCAGATCGACGGTGATGTGGGTGCCGCGATAGCTGGTGGCGGCGATGCCCCAGAAGATCAGGATGCCTAGCATCATGCGCCCGATATCGAAGGAATCCGGGATCGAATAATTGAAGATATTGCGCAGGAGCACCGCGACAAAGATGTTGGCGGCGACGAGGCCGACAAATCCGGCCGCGATCCATTCGATCGTGTCGATGAAACGGTCCATATAGGCGCGCTTCATGTCCGCTCCACGGGGCCCTGGGATTGCAGGAAGACACGGCGGCAGGAATATCCCGCCGCCGTGTGGGCTGGTGTCAGGCTTTACTGCGCCAACGCGTTGTATTTGGCGAGATCGGCGCGAAGTTCGGCCATTGCCGCGTCCGGATCGACACCGGCTTTCTTGACATTGTCGGCCCAGGATTTGACCAGCGGCTCGGCGGCCTTTTTCCACAGCGCCGTCTGCTCCGGCGTCAGCTTGTAGACTTCCTGGCCCGGCTCGGCCCTCACCTTGTCGAGACCGGCGTCTTCGAACTTGCCCCAGGGCTCGCCGACGCGGCCGGCGGCCTCGGTATTGCAGTTGTCGTCAACGGCCTTTTTCTGGCGGTCGGACATCTGGTTGTAGACGTCCTTGTTCATCACAAAGGCGAAGGTGGTGACATAGAGCGGCGCGTCCATGTGATATTTCGTCACCTTGTCGACGCCGAACAGCACCAGCGATCCCGCCGGGAAGGTGACGCCGTCGGCGACGCCGCGCTCGATGATGTCGCGCACTTCCGGCGCCGAGGACTGCACGTTGGTGCCGCCGAGCAGCGTCACGAAATTCGCGATGGTGGCGTCGGCGGGACGGATCTTGAGGCCCTTGACGTCGTCGGGCACCACGATCTTCTTGGTGCGCATGTGGAACGACGACGGCGAATGGATGAAGGCGAGGCAGAACTTGACGTCCTTCATCTCCTTCTCGGCATATTTCCGGTACCAGGCGTCGAGCCCCATCGAGCCGCCCTTGGCGCTCGACATCAGGAACGGCAGCTCGCCGGCGCCGATGATCGGGAAACGGCCGGGCTGATAGCCCGGATTGATGTAGGTGACGTCGGCGATGCCGTCGCGCGCCATGTCGTAATGGTCGAACGCTTTGCCGAGCTGCTGGGCGGGATAGACCTTGTAGTGGATCGTACCGCCGGATTCCTTTTCGACCGCGGCGCCCCAGTCTTCCAGCGCCTTTTGCAGCGGATGCGACGCCGGCACCCAGTGCGACAATTTCAGATCGAAGGTCTTTTCCTGCGCGAACGCAGGCGTCACGCTGGCGGCCAGCAGCAGCGCCAAGAACGTTTTCCTCATCGACATCGTCTCCCTCCTGAAATCCGGGCTTCAATTGCCCTTTGCGGACATTGTTATATGATATAATTATCATTGCAAGCACGGGCGGCCTCGCCCGCGGCGCTTCGTTCAAGCCTATAATATCGGAGGGAGCAAGTATTGCGGACAAAAGTAGCAATCATTGGCGCGGGGCCGGCGGGGTTGCTGCTGGGACAGCTGCTTCACGCTTACGGAATCGACAACGTCATTCTGGAACGCCAGACGCCGGACTACGTGCTCGGCCGGATTCGCGCCGGCCTGCTTGAAGAGGGAACGGTGGCGCTGCTCGATGAAGTGGGCGCCGGGGCGCGTGCGCACCGCGAAGGCCTGGTCCATGACGGTATCGAGCTCGCCTTCGGCGGGGCGCGCCATCGCATCGACATGAAGGCGGCCACCGGCAAGACCATGATGATCTACGGCCAGACCGAAGTGACGCTCGACCTGATGAACGCGCGCAAGGCGACTGGTCTGACCACGGTTTATGAAGCCACTGAGGTCAAACCGCACGATTTCGATACCGATCAGCCGCGCGTGTCCTACGTCAAGGACGGCACCACTCATGAGATCGCCTGCGATTTCATCGCCGGTTGCGACGGATTCCACGGCGTCAGCCGCGCCAGCGTCAAGCCACAGGCGATCGAAACCTTCGAACGGGTCTATCCGTTCGGCTGGCTCGGGATCCTGTCGGAGACGCCGCCGGTCAGCCACGAACTGATCTACACCAACCACGCCAGGGGATTTGCGCTGTGCACCATGCGTTCGATGCACCGCAGCCGTTATTACGTGCAATGTCCGCTCGACGATCACATCGATCAATGGCCGGATGACCGGTTCTGGGATGAATTGAAGCGGCGGCTGGATCAAAAGGCGGTCGACAACCTCGTCACCGGGCCTTCGATCGAAAAAAGCATCGCGCCCTTGCGCAGTTTCGTCGCCGAGCCGATGCGGTTCGGGCGGATGTTTTTGGCGGGCGACGCCGCGCACATCGTGCCGCCGACCGGCGCCAAGGGGCTCAACCTCGCCGCCAGCGACGTGCATTTCCTCGCGCAGGCGTTGCGCGAATATTACGACGAGAAATCCTCCGCCGGGATCGACGGCTACTCCGCCAGAGCGCTGGCCCGGGTCTGGAAGGCGGTGCGGTTCTCGTGGTGGATGACCTCGATGATGCACCGGTTTCCCGACACCGAAGGTTTTGGCGGACGAATTCAGCTGGCTGAACTCAATTATCTCGTCAGTTCGCAAGCGGCGACGACATCGCTGTCGGAAAATTATGTGGGCTTGCCATATTAGCCTTACCCTCCGTCGGCCAAGGCCTTTCGTAGTCCTGCATTAGACCCTCATGGTGAGGAGGCGCTCTTGCGCCGTCTCGAACCATGAGGCCCGCGCGGCCCATCCTTCGAGACGCGCGCAAACGCGCGCTCCTCAGGATGAGGGCCGAGCCTGTTGCCACGCGTTTCAAACACCCGCGCAAATCTCGTTTAAAACTTTGTAGGCCGTGCATTTCGCAACGGAACCGCGTTCAATAGCGGCATGGAGCACCGCGCATGACCGCTACCCATATCCCCGCCGGTTTCGAGCGCCAGTCCCGGCGCAGTCCGCTGACCGATCCGTGGGAGCCGATCTACTCGAAGCAAACACCTGACGCCATCATCCTGGGACTTCGGCTGGCCACGCCGCACACCAATGCGCGCGGGTTCGTCCATGGCGGTCTGATTGCAGCGCTGGCCGATAAAGCCATGGGGCACAGCTGCGGTCACAAGATGCGCGGCGCCTATTCGCTGGTGACGGTCAGCATGTCGATCGATTTCATCAGCAGCGGCCAGATCGGGCAGTGGCTCACGGTCGAGACCGACGTGATCAAGACCGGCAGCACGATCTGCTTCGCGCAATGTGTCGTAAGGGCCGACGATGCCGTCATCGCCCGCGCCAACGCGACATTTCGGGTGGTGACGAAGAAGGAATAGCGTTCGTCATTCCGGGGCGCGAGTGAAACGAGCGAACCTCAGATGTGCAACTGCACATCGGGGAATCCTTGGATTCCGGGTTCGCCGCTGCGCGTCGCCCCGGAACGACGGCATTTATTTGCCAAAATGCCAGTCGCTGATCTCGATCACCAGATCGATGAACGCGCGCACCTTGGCCGACAACAGCCGCGATGTCGGGTAGACGATGTGGATCGGCAGCGGCGGCGGTTCGAATTTCGCCAGCACGATCTTGAGCCGGCCGGCCTTGATCGCAGCCGCTGCCTGATAGGCCAGCACCCGGGTCAGGCCGCCGTCCTGCTCGGCATATTGGATCGCGGCGTCGGCGCTGTTGGTGGTAAGCCGCGGCGTGCAGATCATGCTGACCTCGCGGCCATCCTCGACAAAACGCCAATCCGGCGACGCGGCGATGGCGCCGAACTGTATGGTTGCATGCGATGCGATCGCCTTTGGCGTCTTCGGCTCGCCGTGCTGTCTCAGGTATTCGTTGGAGGCCACCACGATCCGCCGCATCTCGCCGACATGGCGGGCCACCAGGCTGGAATCGGCGAGGTGCCCGATTCGGATTGCGAGATCGACGCCGTCCTCGACCAGGTTGATCATGCGATCCGACAACCGCAATTCGCCCGAAACCTCGGGATAGCGTTTCAAATACGCCGACATCACCGGACTGACATGCAGGCGTCCGAATCCAACAGGTGCCGAGACCGCCAGCCGCCCGCTCGGCCGCGTGCGTTCGCCCTCGGCCGAGCTTTCGGCTTCCTCGACGTCGCTGAGAATGCGCCGGACGCGCTCCAGGTAGCGCGCGCCGACATCGGTCAGCGTCACCGACCGCGTGGTTCGCTGCAACAGCCGCGCGCCGAGACGATCCTCCAGCGCCGCAATCAGCCGCGTCACCCCTGACGGCGACAGCCCAAGTTTGCGGGCGGCCGGCGCAAATCCCTTGAGGTCGGCCACCGCGACAAAGGCCTGCATGGCATCGATACGATCCATGGCATTATTTCATATGTTGCAATGATGAAGTGTCAATGCGCCGGATTGCTTAAATTTCGAAAGGGCCCAGTTTACCGTGTGAAGAGGCGCGCGGCGGCGCGGCGGACGAACTTCCAGAGGAGTTTGCGATGTCAGACATTCACACCTATTCAAGCGACGTCGCGTTCACCCCGGCGGTGAAGGCCATTCAGTCCCGCAAGGGATCGCGCGACGCGTATGCCCGCGCCGAGGAGCGCGGCGGCTGGCGCACCGAGATCGACGAGGACCTGTCGGCGTTTCTCGCCGGCCAGGACAGCATGTTCCTGGCAACTGCGACCGCGCACGGACAGCCCTATATCCAGCACCGCGGCGGGCCGAAAGGCTTCGTCAAGGTGCTGGACAAGAACACGCTGGCGTTCGCCGATTACAGCGGCAACCGGCAATACATCACCCAGGGCAACCTGTCCGAAAACCCGAGGGCCAACATCTTCCTGATCGACTATGCGCATCGCCGCCGCGTCAAGATCTGGGGCGAGGCGCGCGTGGTCGATGACGATCCGGCGCTGATGCAATCGCTGATGCAGAAGGGATACCGCGCGCGGCCCGAGCAGGTGATCCTGTTCAAAATTTCGGCGTGGGACACCAACTGCCCGCAACATATCCCGCAAAAATTCGACGCCGCCGATGTCGCCGCGGCGCTGGCTTCGCGCGACGTGCGGATCGCGGAACTGGAGGCGGAGCTGGCCCGGCTGTCAGGTACAGCACAAGCCGCTCCGGCTCCGCAGCAAGTTTCAGTGCAGTCGTAAGACTCAGGCCGCCTGTCGAACCGAGGTCCAGGCAAAGTCGGGATAATACTGCAGCATCATGCGGCTGACATAGTCCGTGAGATTCTGGAACCGTTCGGTACGCTCGCGCAGTTGCGAAGTGAAGAACGGGGTCAGGATGCCGGCCAGCATGCCGAACGCGGTGGCATCGGTCCCGCAGGGCGCACCGCCCATCAGATACGGCTTGTCGCCAAGCTGGACCGACAGCGCGAACAGCGAACGCATGGCGAGGTCGACGTCCTCGTCCGGCGCGTGGCGGCCAAGGCCGCTCAACAGATAATTCTCGGCAACGCGGAACTGGGCGTCCTCGCGAAGTTTTTCGCGCAGATGCTCGGGCGCGCCGTCGAACAGATGCGACGGCCCCTTGGCAAAGTTATCGGCATCGACCCAGCGCGAGCCGATCAGCGCCGAATGGACGTGGTGTTCGATCATTCGTTCGAACGCCCAGGCCTGGGCGCGGTCCTGCAGGCTGAGCGGTGCATCGAAGTCGAAACCGTATTTGCCTTCAATATGCGCGCGAATGAAGGTGGAATCGGCAATGCGTTCTGCTTCGTCGGCGATATAAGGCAGTTGGCCCTTGGGAGAGGCCGGAGGCATCGCCCGCTCCTTGCGATAGGCAAGACCGGCCATCTTCAGCTGGACTTCGGTCTTGGTCACAAAAGGGCTGATTTCCGGCAAGCCGAAGCCGGGGCCAAAGCCATAGAGGGTAATCATGTGGGCGCTCCCGATTTTCTGAACAGGCGCTTCAGGCTAGCCATCCCCTGCTGCCACCGTGGTGTCAGCAGCGGCGACATCGTTGTCCAGAGTTCGAGGCCGTACAGAATCATCATGGACAAAATCCTCATGCTTGAAGTGTTGTCCCGATATACTGCTCCCCTGCTGCCAATAGGCTGTCAGCATCCGCGAGCCGCCGCCTGAAAAGAGACGCCCCATGAGACGAGCCGACCGGCTGTTCCAGATCATTCAAGTGCTCCGGCGCACGCGGAAGCCACTGACGGCAGACGCGATCGCAGCCGAGCTGGAGACCTCGAAGCGGACGATTTACCGCGACATCGCCACGCTGATCGGACAGCGCGTGCCGATCCGCGGCGAGGCCGGAATGGGTTATATTCTGGAAAAGGGATTTGACCTGCCGCCGCTGATGCTCACCCCCGATGAGATCGAAGCGGCCGTGCTCGGCGCGCAATGGGTCGCCGGCCATACGGATGCAACTTTGTCCCGCGCCGCTCAGGACCTGATCGCGAAAATCGCCGACACCGTCCCTGAACGCCTGAGACCTTTTGTGCTTGAACCCGCCAGCCGTGCCCGCCCAGGCTGGAACAAGGAGCCTGACCGCATCGACATGGCGCGGACCCGCGCGCAGATTCACGAAGGCAAGAAGATCGCGCTGCGCTATCGCGACGAGCATGGCCGCGACAGCGAACGCACGATCTGGCCGGTCGCCATCGGCTATCTTGAAGCCGTGCGGCTATTGGCGGCATGGTGCGAGCTGCGCAGGGATTTTCGCAGCTTTCGGACCGACCGCGTCGTCGACGCCATCTATCTCGACGAAAAATATCCGGAGCGGCGGGACTTGCTCCGAGCGAAATGGCGAAGAAGCGTGATCTGGGAACAACCGAGCGATACCTGATGTGTGCAGGGCAGCTAGCCGATCGGCCCGTTCCGCGCTAGAGGGAAGGCATGGAGACCAGCGAGCCAGCCATAGATGTCGAAAGCCCCTGCCAGGCCTGTGGTGCGTGTTGTTCATATTCGTCGAACTGGCCGCGCTTCACGACCGAGGATGACGCGGCGCTTGATTTGATTCCGGAAAAGTTCGTCAACGAAAAACTTTCGGGAATGCGCTGCGACGGTGAGCGGTGTTCGGCACTTTCAGGCAAGGTCGGCGTGGCGACGTCCTGCGGCATCTACGCGGTGCGACCTGAAGTCTGCCGGACCTGCGTGCCTGGCGATCCTGAATGCGAAATGGCGCGAAAACGGCACGGGTTACCCGCGCTCATCTAACTCTGTCGTCCCGGCCAAGCTTTTAGATTCCCCGAATCCGCGGGGATGACGCGTGGAGAGGTCAAGCCGTCACGGCTTCCGCAAAATCTTCGTCGAGTTCGTCCTCGACCGGCGAAAATGTGCTGAGCGGCTTGGTCGACAGCGTGATCGGCTTGCGGTTGCTGTACGACGGCGTGGAGCGCGCCGGTTCGCGCGACAGCGTGTAAAGCGTGGAACCGACGCGTCCGCCCAATTGCATCAGTTCGCGCTCGCTGCAGCTTGCCGCGATCGAGAGCGCCAGCGAGTGCAGATGGCTTCTGCGATAGCAGAACAGCGCCAGCATGGCCCGGACTTCGGAAGAAACGCTCTCCACCAGTCGCGACAGGCCATTTTCGTTGGCGCGGTACATTTCGCCGAGCAATTCTTCCCGGACCGGGCAGAAGTCGTTCTCGAACGCATCGCGGCTTGAAAACATTTGCATATCCCCCAACCCGCAGAATGCAGTGCAACTCTCTAACGAAAGGTTAACCACGGTACCCAGTAGTCACCCGGGTGACCTTGATGGATGCCAGCGAATCGGAGCGGTTCCGATTCGGGTCAGATCGAGTTTGCCTTGATCCAGTCGGCCACCGCCCGGCCGATCGCTGGCCCGGAATCCTCCTGGATGAAATGCGAGCCCGATACGGTGACTTCGGTCTGGTTTTTCCAGTTTCGGCAGAAGTCCCTGACAGCACCTATCAAAATTGCGCCGGGTTCGGCATTAACAAACAGTTTTGGAATATCGCTCGCTGCCATCCATTGCGAATAGTCCGTGACGATCTGCACCACGTCGTCAGGTTCGCCCGCGATCGGAATCTGCCGCGGCCACGTCAGCGTCGGCCAGCGGTCCTCGGGCTTTGCAAAGGGGCGGCGATATTCCGCCATCTCGGCCTCGGTTAGCTTTCGCAGCACCGACCCCGGCAGCACCCGTTCGACGAACATGTTGCGGTCGAGGATCATCACCTCGCCCTTGTCGGAGCGAAACCCCTGGAAGATCGGCGTTGCCGACGGGCTCCATTCGTCCCAGGAGGCGACCGGCCGCACGATCGCTTCCATATAGGCAATGCCGCGGATACGGTCGCGGTGATGGTTGGCCCAGTCGAAACCGAGCGCCGAGCCCCAGTCATGCACCACCAGCACGATGGGTTCCGTGGCCCCGATGACCGCATCGATGAAAGCGCCGAGATATCTGCGGTGGGTCGTGAACCGGTAGGTGTCGGCACCCGGATTCGGCAGTTTGGCGGAATCGCCCATGCCGATCAGATCCGGTGCGATCAGCCGGCCGCAGCCCTCCAGTTCGGGGATGACGTCGCGCCAGAGATAGGACGAGGTCGGATTGCCGTGCAGCAGCAACACCGGCGCGCCCTCGCCGCGCTCGTGATAGGCCATGGAGCTATCCAGCACATCGGCAGTCTTCTTTGTGAGCGGTTGTTCCGTCATGGTTTCATGCCTCCACAATCGAACCAACATGCCGCGCGACGGCGCCGGACGCAAATCAATGCCACGATCCTTCACGATGCGCGCCCGCAACTGACGGTGTGGGTCGATCCGCAGACTCAGCCAGCGCGGCGTCGGCGCCGCGCCGGGTCGGCTGCGCAACTCTGGATTGCTTCGTGCTCGGCGTCGGCCGCGTCTATCTGTGCGTGTGGCCCGAGCGTTCGGGTTTTTACGAAAGACCGGGCGGGATCCCGATCGAGCGGGACGTCGGGGAGCGCCATCCGAGCGCGTTCATCCGGGATGCGATCCCCGAAACGAAGATCAACCGTTCGCCGCCATGAAGATCGATAGCGCAAAACCGGTGAGATGGTGCAGCGCCTGGTCGATGCCGATCAGCCACCAGAACCATTGATGCTCCGGCGTCACGCCGAAGTTGGAAACGCAAAATCCCTTGGCGCGGTCGACCGTGATGTGAATCGCAAAATCGATCAGGGCGACGAACCAGAACCGCGGCGCGACAATCAGGATCAGCACCATCGCAACCGCAAGGTGTATCAGACAATGAACCAGGAGCGGCAGCGCCCAGCCGGTCTTTTGGTCCTTGCCGTGAGCCATCCAGGAATTTTGCAGGAAAAAATCCGCAACGACATGCTTGGCGGTCAGCAGCAGCATCCAGCCGACGAGCGCACCAACCGGAACCGACGAGGATAAGGTAGGAAACAACAATGCGGACGCCCTTCGCTGGGACTGATTTTGAATGGCACAATTGAAATTCAGGCGATCAGCGCAATTCCTCAACCCGAACAATTCAAAGGGTGTCGGTCATTTATGACACCTCCCGGGCCAGAATGCACCTCCAGCGAACCCGAAAAACATCAGGTGTGGCCGAACTGCGATAGCCCGGCGAACCGATCCAGGCGTGCCCGGTAAGGTTACCGAAAGACCCGGATTTGCATTCCGCCAGCAGGCGGATATCATGCTTAAACCTGAAAATTATAGTTCTTTTTTAGATATTTGCGATCTCGTCAGACGATCCTTTTCGAGCCGGTCAGGCCGCGAAGCGCCCCGGCGGCGGGTTTGAGCCATGAGCGCTGAAGTGCCAACACCGCAACCGGAGAAGCCGCCCGCGCGTTCGCGGGTTGTGCGAAGCAACCGGCGGCAAGTGCTGCTGTTCGCCGCGCTGACCGTGATCCTGACGGTCGCGACGGTATGGGGTGGCCGCATCTGGCTCAGGAATTCCGAGACGTTGATCTTCGCCGTCGGGGATGGCAACGGCGTGGAGGCCCGTTTTGCCGCCAGGCTCGCCGCCGTGCTCAACAACACCAATTCGCGGCTGCGGCTCAAGATCGTACCCAGTGGCGACAGCACCAAGGCGCTGGCAGAGTTCGATCGCAGGCAGGCCGACCTTGCCGTGCTGCGCACCGACACCAAAGTCCCGCCCCGCGCCCGTGCGCTGGCGATCCTGGAACACGATGTGCTGCTGCTGATCAGCCCCGGCAGCAAAAAGATCAAATCGCTCGCCGACCTGAAGAAGCGGAAAATTGCGGTTTTGGCCGACGGCGACAACAGCGCCGCGTTCGTCCGCAATCTGCTGGAAATCTCGGACAGCTCCGACGCTGCCTCGCGGGTCCAGATGGCGCCGCCGGATTCGACGCTCGACAAATTGTTTGCGTCGGGCGGCTATGGCGCCGTGATCGCGATTGCGCACGCCTCCACGATCGTCAAGGACAAGCGTTTTGAGCAATATGCCAAGCGCGGCGGATTTACCCTGAACGCGATCGATGAGTCGAAAGCGCTGGCGCGGAGAAATCCCGGCATTTCGGAGGAAACGCTGGCGACGGGCGTGCTGTCCTCCTCCCCTGCGCTTCCCGACGACGATCTCGATACCATCGGACTGCAATGGCTTCTGGTCACGCAATCCAGGATGTCATCGACCACCGCGGGCGATCTTGCCCGCACCATCTACGAGAACAAGGCGGAGCTTGCGCTGGAAGATGGCTTCGCCTCCAGGATCGAACCGGCTGACACCGACAAGGACGCCTTCGTCGTCGCGCACCCGGGAGCGGCGGAATACATCAATGACGAAACCAAGTCGTTCATGGACCGCTACAGCGACCTTTTATATCTCGGCGCGGCAGCGCTCAGCGTTATCGGTTCGATTTTTGCCGGGATCTACACCAAGGTCACCCGCATTGCGCCGGAGAAAGCCAGCGAACTCGCGACCGCCATTCTCGACATCGGCGAGCGGATGGAACACGCCACTTCGCAGGATGCGCTCGACGCGTTGCAGGACGAACTCGAAGCCATCCTGCGCGGCGCGGTGATCGGACTGCGCGACGGCACCATCTCGAGCGACGGGCTGGATACGTTCAAGCTCGGCTATGAATTCGTCCGCGACGAGATCGCCATGCGGCGCGAGAGCCTGAAGCGCCGCGCCGGCCATGACGACAATGTGGTCATCGTCAAGACCGCGCAAAGCGCGTAGCCTTAAACTCTAACCCGCCGCCGCGTTCGCGCCGGCACCGAGTGCCCGCGCCCTGATCTCGGCGATGGTGCGCTTGAGCGCGACTTGGCGGGGATCGGGCATCGCGGCGGCGCGCGCCTCCGCGACGGCGCCGGCAAGATCGGCCAGCGGCAGCACGCCGTCGAAGGTCGGCTTGGCAAGGCCATCGATAATGGCATGCCAGTCCGCGAGGCCCTGGCGATAGACGTCGCCGTAGCCTCGAATCATATCAGCGGTCTGCACGATGGCGGACGCGGACTTTGGCTGCTTGGTCAGGCTGCGGTCGATCATGTGCAGCCAGCGTTCGACCCAGACCCGCTCCTTGGCATAGCGCACCGACAGCCGCCGCCATCGCCGCAAGCCCGCCTCGGCCTTCAGCCGGCGAATGCCCCACCGGTTTTTTGCACTGAAGCGGATCGAGATCGGCATGTGCGTCCAACCCATCCATTCCAGCACGTCCAGCACTGGGTCTGCGACAACAGCGGGGAGCGCACCGATCAGTTCATCAACCCGGAATTTGGCGATATTGTCGGTGGATCGAGCCAGCGGTTGGCCGCCCCCGACCTCGAATTCGGCGAGCTTCAACTGTGCGATCCGGATCGGATCCTCGTAGCTCATGCGCAGCGCCATCAGGCGCGCGATTTCACCGACCATCGCGTCATCGACTCCGCGACGTCCGACGAACCGCCGCACCCGGTTGACATAAAGCTGCGCATAACTGGGGCCCTGATAGTCGATCAGCCGGTGGATGCCGTCGCTGACGGTCGCCGCAGCGCCGGTGGGCAGACCGTCGGGCAGCAACGGCGGCGCGGCGTCGTCCTCGCCGATGAAATCGGCGAACAGATAGCGCAGCGAGGACATGACGCTTCCCACTTCCGCGCTCCCGGCCCTTAAGCGGGGTTCGGCGCAGCGGAGGCTGGGGCCGCCTGCTGCGCCAGCCGCTGCTCCAGCGTTCCGATGTTCTGAAACAGCCGGGCGCTGGCGAGGCGAAGAAAGTAAAACCCGAAGGCCGGATTCTGCACGTAGAGTTCCTCGACCTTGGTGTAGCTGACACTCAGGATCACACCGGCTTCGACGCATTCCAGCGTCTGGGTCCGCACGTTCGACGGCGACAGCATGCCGAGTTCACCGACAATGGCGCCGACCGGCAGCTCGATGCCCGATTCGACCAGCTTGAAGCGGCCGCTGACGATGTAGAGCATCTCCTCGGCCTTCTCGTCCTTGTAAAACAGCACCTCGCCGGCTTCGCATTTGCGCTCGGTCATGAACGGCTTCAGCCATTCCATCGACAGGTCGCTGTTGACCGATTTTTTGACGTCGCGCACCAACTGCAACATCTGGTGCAGCCGATACGAATTGAGCACCAGCAGCACCGAATGCACCAGCGCGGTCGGGTAATTATGGGTTGGAATCGAAGTCGCGATCAGGACGATGTTGGTGAGAATGCCGAAGATCCGCAACGGGATCATGGTCCGCATCGTCGCGGTCGCAACGACGAAAATCGATGCGAACAGAGTGCCGGCATGTTCCGCTAAATGTGATGTATCCATGAGGAGCCAACCGATTTTCCAGAGTGAATAATTCGCGGGGGTCGTGTTGCGGCGCTCGCCCGTCATCATAATGTCCGCGGGAGCTTTTGATATATGGGGAAAAAGCGGCGTTTTGTCCGGATTTGGGCCAATCCCGGCCAAAATCCCGGTCCCGCCCCTGGGGTCACTGAGCGATATCCGGCCCGGCGATAACGCTGTTTTCTTCACGTCGTTGACGGCCTCCCCCTGCTTGGGCACCTTGGCGGCCGGTCACGCACCGCATGGCCGTGTACTGATTTCCTCCACCGGCAGGCGCCCCTTCTGATGTCTAAGCCGCTCGATTTTCCCGGTCTGGCGCAATTCGTGGCCGCAACGGCCGGCCGCAACATGACCAAGGCGGCCTATGCCGCGGTCGCGATCGGCGTCGTCATGATGCTGCTGCTGACGGTCGATCCCTCCTATGAGGCCGCCCATCATTCGGTCGATGCGCTGTTGTGGGCGTGCCTGGCTTTCTTCGTGTTCGAATGGGTGGTCCGGCTTCGCCACGCCTTTCTGCTGCGGCGCGGCTGGAGCTACGCGCTATCCGGCCGCGGACTGGTGGACGCCGTCGCCGCGGCGGCCGTGCCGCTCGCCCTCATCCTCGGCGCTTCGCCCAAAACGGCGTGGCTGCTCGGCGTATTCTGGGTGCTCAAGGTGGTTCCGGGAATCCCGGGATTGCGCCAGTTGCGCCGGGTGCTGGTGCGGGAATCCGGACCGCTTTTGAGCGTGCTGGTGATTTTCCTGATGGTGCTGTTCGTGGCCTCGGTCGCGGTTTATTTCCTGGAACGCGACGTCCAACCGGTCGCCTTTGGCAGCGTGCCGGCGACGTTGTGGTGGGCGGTCGCGACGCTGACCACGACGGGATATGGGGACGTGGTGCCAATCACGCCGCTCGGCCGGCTGGTCGCGGCCGTGGTGATGATCTGCGGCCTCGGCGTGTTCGGGCTCTGGACCGGTATCCTCGCCACCGGTTTTGCCGCCGAAACCCGCCGCGACAATTTCCTCAAGACCTGGGAATCGGTGAGCAAGGTGCCGTTCTTTGCCGCGCTCGGCCCGGCGGCGATCGCCGATGTGACCCATGTGCTGCGCACCATGGACCTGCCGGCGCGCACCATGATTATCCGCAAGGGCCAGACCGG
This sequence comes from Bradyrhizobium erythrophlei, assembly GCF_900129425.1. Taxonomy (NCBI): domain Bacteria; kingdom Pseudomonadati; phylum Pseudomonadota; class Alphaproteobacteria; order Hyphomicrobiales; family Nitrobacteraceae; genus Bradyrhizobium; species Bradyrhizobium erythrophlei. The sequence continues at coordinate 7,514,411 of NZ_LT670817.1, forward strand.
CGATTGCATGTACTTCATCGCCGCCGGCGAGGTCGAGGTCGATTTGCCGGGCAAGAAGGTGACGCTCGGGGAGGGCGCATTCTTCGGCGAAATGGCGCTGCTCGGCAACAATTTGCGCTCCGCCAATATTACCACCACGCAGGTGTCGAGGCTGCTGGTGCTCGATCTCGTGGACTTTCGCCTGCTGATGGCGCGGCATCCCGATCTCGCCGAGACCATCGATGCCGAGGCGAGCCGGCGCGCGCTGGAGAACAAATAATGCAGGGACATGCTTCCGGCGCCGCCGGGACGGCGAGCACGCCGGTGCTCGAAATCAACGGAACGCGCGCCACCATCCGCCTCAACCGGCCGAAGCATTTGAACCGCCTCCAGCCCGACGACCTCGATGCGCTGCTGACACTGTTCGACCGGATCGAAGCCGACCCGGCGATCCGGGTATTGGTTCTCACCGGCACCGGCCGCGCCTTCAGCGCCGGATACGATCTCGGCTCGATCGCCGAACGCGCCGGCGGCGCCGAGGAGCAGACCGCCGGATCGGCGTTCGAGATTGTCGTCAACCGGCTCGAAGACCTCGCGATACCGACGATCTGCCGGATCAACGGCGGCGTCTATGGCGGCTCGACCGATCTGGCGCTGGCCTGCGATTTCCGTATCGGCGTCGACACTTGCGAGATGTTCATGCCGGCGGCCCGGCTTGGGCTGCACTATTACAGCAGCGGCATCAAACGCTATGTGTCGCGGCTCGGCGTCGACAACGCCAAGAAACTGTTCCTCACCGCACAAAAAGATCGGCGCCGCGGAGATGTTGCGGATCGGCTATTTGACCGCGATGGCGCCGGCGGAAGGTTTCGACGCAGAGGTCGATCAACTCGCGGCCAATCTTGCGGCCAATGCGCCGGTCGCGATGCGCGGCATGAAACGCGCGATCAACGAGTTCGCCCGCGGCGCGCTCGACGAGGAAGCCGCCGACCGGCGTGCCCGCGACAGCATGCGCAGCGCCGAGATCAAAGAAGGCATCAGGGCGTTTGCGGAAAAGCGCCCGCCGAAGTTTTAGATGGCATTTGCTTGCGCAAACTCTCTCGGCCTCATCCTGAGGAGCGGCCACTTGGCCGCGTCTCGAAGGATGGGGCTGCCCTCGTCCTTCGAGACGGCGCAAGTGCGCCTCCTCAGGATGAGGGCGGATTGAAATCTTGATCGCATTAACATCGATGGCTGTCCCCGCCCGCTACTCGTCGACGAACGTAACGGTATCGGCGATGCCGGCGCGGGTGGTGCGGTAGCTGTTGGCCTTGTGCTCGCGGTCGGGGAATCCGAATGAAATGCCGCATATCACCCGCCGGTCATCGCCGAGCCCGAAATGCCGGCGCACCGATTCGGAATGAAACGCCAGCGCCGCCTGCGGGATCGTGGCCAGTCCCAGCGCCTGCGCCGCCAGCATGAAACTCGTGACATAGCCGCCGCAATCGATCGCGCCGTAGACGCCGAGCGCCTCGTCGGTATGAACGATGGCGACGTGGGGCGCGCCGAAGAAATTGAAATTCTCCAGCGCCTGCCTGGCGTAGCCCGCCTTGTCGCCGCGGGGTATCCCCAGCGAGTTGTAAAGCTGAAAGCCGCTTTCGCGCCGCCGCTCCAGGTAGACGCCGCGGTATTCGCGCGGAAACGGAAAGTCGCCGCTGTTGGGCTGGCCGCTGGTGGCGGCGCCGTACATCACGTCGCGGAATCTTTTCGTGGCCGCGCCGGAGGTGATCGCCAGTTGCCACGGCTGGCTGTTGCACCACGACGCAGTCTTCTGCGCCGCAGCCAATATGCGCTCGATGGTCGCACGCGGCACCGGGTCCGGCCTGAAGGCCCGGCAGGAAAATCGTGACGCCAGCAGGTGTTCGAGAACCGCGATCGGTTCTTGCTTTTGGTTTGTGGCAACGGATGTCATGACGAAACTTTCTGATAACCGCATTCGTTCCCCGGACGCAGCGCGTAGCGGTGCGCTGCCGAGCCGGGGCCCATAAGAGTGTTGTGGGTCCCGGCTCTGCGGAGCACCGCGAAAGGCGCTGCACCGCGTCCGGGACACGATAGATTACTACCGCCCCCTGGTCGGGATCTTGTTGAACGGCACATCCTTGTCGACGCGGATATCGCCGGGCAGACCCAGCACCCGCTCGGCGATGATGTTGCGGAGGATCTCATCGGTACCGCCGGCGATACGTGTTGAAGGCGACGACATCAGCATGGCCTGGAACTGACCGGCCGCTTCGGCGGTCTCGGGATCGGTGAGCATGCCGCTGGCGCCCTGCAGATCCATCGCATACATCGCGATGTCCTGCAGCATCGAGCCCGCGACCAGCTTGCCGATCGAATTCTCCGGCCCCGGGCGCTCGCCCTTGGACAGCGCGGAGATCGCGCGGTAGCTGGTATATTTCAGCCCGCTCGCCTTCACCGCCCAGTTGGCGAGCTTCGAGCGCGTGGCGCGATCGTCGATGGCGAGCCCGTCGTCGGTCATCAGATTGGAGCAAAAATCGAACAGCTCGGGCAGGCCGGTCGCAAGCCGCGCGCCGATCGACATCCGCTCGTTCATCAGCGTGGTCAGCGACACGTTCCAGCCGTCGCCGACCGCGCCCAGCCGCTGCGAATCGGGAATCCGCAAATCGGTGAAGAACACCTCGTTGAATTCCTGCATGCCGTTGGCCTGCTTGATCGGTTTGACCTCGACACCGGGACTTTTCATGTCGATGTAGAACATGGTCAGGCCCTTGTGCTTGGGCACATTGGGATCGGTGCGGGTGATGAGAATTCCATAGTCCGAATAATGCGCGCCCGAGGTCCAGATTTTCTGGCCGTTGATGATCCAGTGATCGCCATCGCGCTCGGCGCGGGTGCGCAGGCCCGCGACGTCGGATCCGCCGGCGGGCTCCGAGAATAGCTGGCACCAGATCTCCTCGCCGGAAGCGATCTTGGGCAGATAGCGCCGCTTGTCGGCTTCGCTGCCATAGGTCATGACCGTCGGACCGCACATGCCTTCGCCGATCTGGAACGGGCTGGTGAGTTTGAAGTAGATGCCCTCTTCCTGCTGCCAGATCACGCGTTCCACCGGGGTCGCGCCGCGCCCGCCATATTCCCTGGGCCAATGCAGGCAGACCCAGCCGCCTTCGGCCTTCCTCTTCTGCCACGCCTTGGCGACTTCGACGATATTGTGCTTCCTCAGCTTGATCCGCCCGAGCGAGGATTTGGAGAGTTCCTCCTCGAATTCCCTGGGCGCGTTGGCGTCGATCCACTTCCGCGCCTCGGCGCGGAACGCGGCTTCCTGCGGGGTGTCGTCGAAATTCATCGGGCTTCTCCTGTCCTTGAAGCGTTCCCCGGACGCTGCGCAACGCGAAGCGGTGCGCTGCTGATCCGGGGTCCATCAATTTTGAGCGCATTGTGGGTCCCGGACGCGGAGCAGCGCGAAACGCGCTGCTCCGCGTCCGGGACACGAACTATCTTCCCCTGGTCGGTATCTTGTTGAACGGAACATCCTTGTCGACCCTGATGTCGCCGGGCAGTCCGAGCACACGCTCGGCGATGATGTTGCGCATGATCTCGTCGGTGCCGCCCTCGACCCGGGTCCCGGGCGCGCGCAGCAGCATCGCCTGGAATTTACCGGTGGCTTCCGCGTCCTCCGGCCCGCTCAGCACGCCGGCGGCGCCCTGCAGATCCAGCGCATAGGCCGCGACATCCTGGATCATCGCGCCAGCCACCAGCTTGCCTATCGAATTTTCCGGCCCCGGACGTTCGCCTTTCGACAGCGCCGAGATCGCGCGCATGCTGGTGTATTTCAACCCGCTGGCGCGCACTGCCCAGTTGGCGAGCTTCGAGCGCACGCTGCGATCGTCGATCGCAGGGCCATCTTCCAGCATCAGGTTGCTGCAGAACTCGAACAATTCCGGGAAGCCGGTCGACACGCCGGCGCCGATCGACATCCGCTCGTTCATCAGTGTGGTTAGCGACACGTTCCAGCCGTCATTGACCGCCCCGAGTCGCTGCGCATCGGGAATTTTGACGTCGGTGAAATACACCTCGTTGAATTCGGACTGGCCGTTGGCCTGCTTGATCGGCTTGATCTCGACGCCCGGGCTCTTCATGTCCAGGAAGAACATGGTGAGCCCCTTGTGTTTTGCCACGTCGGGATCGGTGCGCGTCAGCAGGATGCCGTAGTCCGAGTAATGCGCGCCCGAGGTCCAGATTTTCTGGCCGTTGACGATCCAGTCGTCGCCACTTTTTTCCGCGCGGGTGCGCAAGCCCGCGACGTCGGATCCGCCGGCGGGTTCGGAAAACAGCTGGCACCAGACTTTTTCGCCTGACGCCAGCGGCGGCAGATATTTTCGTTTCTGGTCTTCACCGGCAAAGGCCATCATGGTCGGGCCGCACATGCCGTGGCCGATGATGAACATTCCGCTGAGTTTGCCGAAGGCGCCCTCTTCCTGCTGCCAGATCACCCGCTCGATCGGGGTCGCGCCGCGGCCGCCATATTCCTTTGGCCAGTGCAGGCAGGCCCAGCCGGCGTCGGCCTTTTTCTTCTGCCAGGCTTTTGCCACCTCCAGGATATTGGCGCCCTTGAGCTGGGTGCGGCCGAGCGAGGATTTTTTCAGTTCCTCCTCATACTGCTTCGGCGCGTTGGCTGCGATCCAGGCCTTGGCCTCGGCGCGAAACGCGGCCTCCTGCGGGGTGTCATCGAAGTTCATGGACGTTGCCCTTGCTCGTCATTCCGGACGATCCGCCCCGCGGATCGATCCGGAATCCAGAAGTTACTCAGCTCGAGATTCCGGGTTCGCAGCGTCCCGCTGCGCCCCGGAATGACTCGTAAAAACTAAGCCGCATTCCGCTTGCGCATGCGGTCGATCAGGGCGTCTTCCCAATAGGAGAGAGAGCCCAGCGACAGCGCCATCGCATTGGAACGGCGGTAGTACATGTGGCAGTCGAATTCCCAGGTGAAGCCCATGCCGCCATGGACCTGGATATTGTTCTTCGAGCAATGCTGGAACGCCTGCGTCGCGCTGATGCGTGCCGCGGCGGCGGCTTCCGGCAATTCCGAGGCGTTGGTCGAGAGCGCCCAGGCGCCGTAGTAGCAGTTCGACCGCGCCAGCGTCGCCGAAACGTACATGTCGGCGAGCATGTGCTTGACCGCCTGGAACGAACCGATCGGCCGGCCGAAGGCGATGCGATCCAGCGCATAGTCGCGGCCCATTTCCAGCGCGCGATCGGCGCCGCCGACCTGCTCGAACGCCATCAGCACCGCGGCGCGGTCGAGCACCTGCGAGAGAATACTCCAGCCTTCATTGGCCGGCCCGAGCGGCTCGGCCTTGCAATTCCTGAAGGTGAGTTCGGCCTGGCCGCGCGACGGATCGACATTGGTCAACGCCCTGGCCTCGACGCCTTCGGCTTTCATGTCGACCAGAAACAGCGAGATATCGGTCTCGCGGCCGGTCGAGCCGGTGCGCGCGGCAACGATAGCGAAATCGGCAATGGCGCCGTCGGGCACCGGTTTCTTGACACCGTTGAGACTGCCGCCGGATGCGGCGAGCTTGATGGCTTCCGGCGACGGATTGCCCTTGCCTTCGAACAGCGCCAGCGTGCCGATCGCGGCACCCGATGCGATCAGGGGAAGCCACTTCTGCTTTTGTCCCTCGCTGCCCGCGAGCAGGATCGCTTCGGCCGCGAGATAAACCGTCGACGAAAACGGCACCGGCGCCAGCGCGCGGCCCATCTCCTCGGCGATCACGCAGAGTTCGAGATGCCCGGCACCCGCGCCGCCGAATTCCTCGGGGATCGCGACCCCGAGAAAACCCATGTCGGCAAGCCCCTTCCACAATTCGCGGTCATAGGGTTCCTTGCCGTCGAGCACTACGCGCACCGCCTTGGGCGGACATTTCTCGGCAAGAAATTTTCGCGCCTCGTCGCGCAGTTGCTTTTGTTCGTCGGAGAAATCGAAATTCATGGCGCTACTCTGTTGTGAGAGACATCTTTTCGAATGCGTCGTCCCTGCGAAGGCAGGGACCCAATCCACCGGCGTTTGGGTTTCCCCCGGAACTAACTCCAGCCTGACATCGATCGTTCTCGGCGTATGGGTCCCGCTTTCGCGGGGACAATTAAACTACCTCGGCGCCATGCGGATGGCGCCGTCGAGGCGGATGGTCTCGCCGTTGAGCATCGCGTTCTCCACGATGTGCACCGCGAGATTGCCGTATTCGGAGGCGTCGCCGAGTCGCGCCGGATGTGGTACCTGCGCGCCGAGACTCTTGCGCGCTTCCTCGTTCAATCCCATCAGCAGCGGCGTCAGGAACAGGCCGGGCGCGATGGTGTTGACGCGGATCTTGTGCTGGGCGAGATCGCGCGCCGCCGGCAAGGTTAGCCCGACCACGCCGCCCTTGGAGGCCGAGTACGCAATCTGGCCGATCTGGCCTTCATAGGCCGCCACACTCGCGGTGTTGATGATGACGCCGCGCTCTTCGCCGATGGGCGCTTCCGTCAGCAGCCGTTCTGAAAACAGCCGCAGCACGTTGAAGGTGCCGATCAGGTTGACGTTGATGATGCGCGCGAACTTCGCCAGCGGATAGACGCCGTCTTTGCCGACGATGCGCTGCGATCCGCCGATGCCGGCGCAGTTCATCAGCACGCGGGCGATGCCGTGCGCGGCTTCCGCCTTCGCGATTGCAGCCTTGACCTGCTCCTCGTCGGTGACGTCGGCAACGACGGCGACGCCCTTGACTTCGGCCGCGACTTTCTCGGCATTTTCCTTACTCTGGTCGAGCACGGCGATTTTCGCGCCCTTGGCGGCCATGGCGCGCGCGGTGGCGGCACCGAGACCGGAGCCCCCGCCGGTGATGAGAACGGCAACATCTTTCAACTGCATGACAAAAACCTTTCCTTGGACGTTTCTTCTAAAGGTGGCGAATGGCGAGTAGCGAATGGCGAATGGAAAAATCGGAACTCACTATCTACGTCTGATTTCTTCCTCCCCTATTCGCCATTCGCTACTCACTATTCGCCATTCCCCCGCAAATCAGCGCTTCCATGTGCCTGATATATTGGCGGCAAACCTCATCGGTCACCGGCCCGACGCCGGTCGCGCGCGACATCGCGTGACGGCCGAAAAACAGGTGGTCGCAGGCGCCGATCAGGCTGGTGTAGAACAGCACCGGATCGATATTGCGGAATTCGCCCGCCTTGATTCCTTCGGCGAGCAGGCGGCGATGGAAGTCCAGCAGCGGCGCGACAAAGAATTTCGAGACCTCGTCGGCGGCTGCCGCGCTGCTCTCATGCAAGAGATAGTGGCTCAGCCGGTTCATGTAGGGAAACTGGTGATAGGCGCGGATGATTCCGGCGATGTGCAGCTTGAGTTTCGCCGTAGGCGCCATCGGCTGCGCCAGCAGGTATTCGAGTTGCGCCATTTCGGTGGCGGCATCGCGCGCCAACAGCGCCAGCAGCAGGCCATCCTTGTTGCCGAAGTGATACTTCACCAACGCAGCGTTGACGCCGGACTTCTGCGCAATGTCGCTCAGGGACACCTCGATCGAGGAGCGCTCGATCATCAACTCGCTGGCGGCGACGAGGAGCTTCTCGGCGGTGGTATTTTTCGCCGCCACAAGCCTGTTCTGTACGCTGGTATTCAACTGTGATCCCATCACCTGCCTGCCGGGAAATCCGCGCCGCAGATAACCCGATGCGGGAGCCGCACTCAAGAGTTAATTGATTGATTGACTAAATCCCGCGGCATCACTTAAATCCGCGCCGACCTTCAAACACCACCCATAACAATCAGGGAGAACGCTCATGGCCGAGGCCTATATCGTCGCCGCCGCCCGCACCGCAGGCGGCCGCAAGGGAGGACGGCTCGCCGGCTGGCATCCGGCCGATCTCGCCGCTTCGGTGCTGGATTCGCTGGTCGAGCGCAGCGGTGTCGATCCCGAGCAGATCGAAGACGTCATCATGGGCTGCGTGATGCAGGCCGGCGAACAGTCCAACAACATCGCGCGCAATGCCATCATGGCTTCAAAACTGCCGGAAAGCGTGCCCGGCACCTCGGTCGACCGCCAATGCGGCTCGTCGCAACAGGCGCTGCATTTCGCGGCCCAGGCCGTGATGTCCGGCACCATGGACATCGTGATCGCCGCCGGCGTGGAGGCGATGACGCGGGTGCCGATGGGCCTCGCCTCGCAATTGCCGGCCAAGAACGGTTTCGGCACCTACAAGAGCCCGAACATCGAGAAACGCTACCCGAACATCGTGTTCAGCCAGTTCACCGGCGCGGAAATGATGGCGGAGAAATACGGCCTCTCCAAAGACGAGCTCGACAACTACGCCTATGAGAGCCACCAGCGCGCCATCGCGGCGACCCAGGCCGGCAGGTTCAAGGACGAGATCATTCCGCTGCAGATCACCCGCGCTGACGGCTCGACCGACACCCATTCAATCGATGAAGGCATCCGCTTCGACGCCAGCCTCGAGGGCATCCGCAACGTCAAGCTGATTGCGGAGAACGGCAAGCTCACCGCCGCCAGCGCCAGCCAGATCTGCGACGGCGCTTCCGGGGTGATGGTCGTCAACGAAAAGGGTTTGAAATCGCTCGGGCTCACACCGATGGCGCGGGTCCATCACATGACCATGATGGGCGGCGACCCCGTGATCATGCTGGATGCGCCGCTGCATGCCACCGAGCGCGCGCTGAAGAAGGCTGGCATGGGAATCGACGACATCGACCTGTTCGAGGTCAACGAGGCCTTTGCCTCGGTGCCGACGGCATGGCTGAAGACCACTGGCGCCGATCCGGCAAAACTCAACGTCAACGGCGGCGCCATCGCGCTCGGCCATCCCCTCGGCTGCTCCGGCACCAAGCTGATGACCACGCTGGTCAACGCCCTCAAGCAGCGCAACAAGCGCTACGGCCTGCAGACCATGTGCGAAGGCGGCGGCATGGCCAATGTGACCATCGTGGAGCGATTGTAGGAAGAGGCGAATAGCGAGTGGCGAATAGCGAATGGTGAGCGGGTGAAGGGAACACGATCCCCTTCTTCCCTATTCGCCATTCGCTATTCGCCATTCGCCCCCTTGAGGAACCCCCATGACGCACCCGTCGATCCACGCCCGCACCCAGCCGGACAAGATCGCCTATCAGATGGCTGGCAGCGGCAAGGCGATCAGCTATCGCGAGCTCGATGAATTGTCGAACCAGGGCGCGCAGCTGTTTCGATCGCTCGGCCTGAAAGGGGGCGATCACGTCGCGTTCCTGATCGAGAACCGGCTGGCGTTCATGGAGATCTGCTGGGCGGCGCAGCGCAGCGGGCTGTATTACACCGCGATCAGCCGTTACCTGACCCAGGACGAGATCGCCTACATCGTCCGGGATTGCGGCGCGCGCGTCGTCATCACCTCGCCGACATGCGCCGACCAGATCAAGGGGCTGGTCACGGGCGCGCCTAATGAACCGGTGTTCTACATGATCGATGAGCCATTGCCCGGCTTTCGCTCATGGGACAAGGAAGCCATGGCGCAGCCGACCACGCCAATCGCGGACGAAGTTGCCGGCTATGACATGCTGTATTCGTCGGGCACCACAGGGCGGCCCAAGGGCATCAAGCGTCAGTCCGAGCACAACCCGATCGACCTGCCGAATCCGTTCCTGAAAATTCTCTGCGCCGATATGTGCGGCATGAAGGCCGACAGCGTCTATCTGTCGCCGGCGCCGCTGTATCACGCCGCACCCCTGCGATTCAACATGATGGCGATCACGCTCGGCGGCACCTCGATCATCATGGAATCGTTCGACGCCGAGGCGTTTTTGCGCCTCGTCGAGAAGCACAAGATCACGCAGTCGCAACTGGTGCCGACCATGTTCGTGCGCATGCTGAAACTCCCCGAAGAGGTTCGGCGGCGCTACGACGTCTCGTCGCTGAAGGGCGCGATCCACGCCGCCGCACCCTGCCCGGTCGACGTCAAGGCCAGGATGATCGAATGGTGGGGACCGATCCTGATCGAGTATTACGCCGGCTCCGAGGGCAACGGCGTCACCGTTTCCACCTCGCAACAATGGCTTGATCACCGCGGTACCGTCGGCCGCGCGGTGGTCGGCAAGGTCAGGATATCCGACGAGAACGACCAGGAATTGCCGGCGGGGCAGATCGGCACGGTGTATTTCGCCGACGCCCCGGTGTTTTCCTATCACAACGATCCCGAGAAGACGAAGCGGGCCTACAACGCCAGGGGCTGGTCGACGCTCGGCGACGTCGGCTATCTCGACGACGAGGGCTTTCTCTACCTCACCGATCGCAAGTCCTACATGATCATCTCCGGCGGAGTGAACATCTATCCGCAGGAGACCGAGGACGTGCTGATCACCCACCCCGAAATCGCCGATGTCGCGGTGTTCGGCGTGCCGAACGAGGAGATGGGCGAGGAGGTCAAGGCGGTGGTGCAGCCGCACGACATGGCGCGCGCGGGGAAGGAACTGGAAGCCGAACTGATCTTGTTCTGCCGCAAGCATCTGTCGCCGATCAAATGCCCCAAGAGTATCGACTTCGAAGCCGAGTTGCCGCGCACGCCCACCGGCAAGCTGGTGAAGCGGCATCTGCGCGACAAATACTGGCCGAAGACGGTGGTGCGGGTATGAGGCGCGCTGCGCTTTCGCCCGCCTTACGGCTAGCACGGACCTCATCCTGAGGAGCGCGCCCTTGCGCGCGTCTCGAAGGATGAGCGATACATTCCACACATGGTTCGAGACGGCGCTGACGCGCCTCCTCACCATGAGGATCGGAGTGCACGGCCCATGAACACCACAACTGATCTTCCCGACGTCCCGCTTCCTCCCGGCATCCGCTCGCGCTACGTCGATAACATCAACGGCCTGCGCGTGCATGTGCTCGAAGCCGGTTACGAAACCGAAGGCCGGCCTTGCGTGCTGCTGCTGCACGGCTTTCCCGAACTCGCCTTTAGCTGGCGCAAGGTGATGCCGGCGCTGGCAGAGGCCGGCTATCACGTGATCGCGCCGGACCAGCGCGGCTACGGCCGCACCACCGGCTGGGACGCCAACTATGACGGCGACCTCAACTCGTTCCGGCTGCTCAATCTGGTGCGCGACGCGCTTGGCCTGGTGTCGGCATTCGACTATCGCAGCGTCGATGCCGTGATCGGACATGATTTCGGCAGTTCGGTCGCCGCATGGTGCGCGCTGGTGCGCCCCGACGTGTTTCGATCGGTCGCGCTGATGAGCGCGCCGTTCGCCGGCCCGCCACAGCTCGCCTTCGATACCGCGGATAAGCCCTTCAGGCCCAAGCCGGAGGATCCCGTGCACCGCGAACTCGCGGCGCTGCCGCGTCCGCGAAAACATTATCAATGGTACTACTCGACCCCTGAGGCCAATGCCGATATGCACCGCGCCCCGCAGGGCGTGCACGATTTCCTGCGCGCCTATTATCATCACAAGAGCGCGGACTGGAAAGCCAACACGCCCTACCCGCTGAAATCATGGTCGGCGAACGAATTGGCAAAACTGCCGACCTATTACGTGATGGATTTTTCGAAAAACATGGCCGAGACGGTGGCTGAGGAAATGCCGTCGGCCGAGGCCATCGCTGCCAATAAATGGCTGCCCGACAGCGAACTGTCCTTCTACGGCGGCGAATATGCCCGCACCGGATTCCAGGGCGGACTGCAATGGTATCGCTGCGGCACCTCCGGCGCGTTCACGGCCGAGCTTGAGACATTTTCCGGCCGCCAAATCGACGTGCCCTCGTGCTTCATCTCGGGCCAGAAGGATTGGGGCACTTATCAGCGCCCAGGCGTGTTCGAGACAATGCAAAGAAGCGCCTGCACACGGATGCTCGGCTGTCATCTGGTCGAGGGCGCCGGCCACTGGGTGCAGCAGGAGCAGCCGGCGCAGGTGAGCCGGCTGCTGCTGGAATTCATGAAGCAGGCCCGGCAGCGCGCCGCCCGCCAAGCCATTGTTACCTGAATCAACCGCAGATTGCGTTGGGAACCTTTTCCGGATACCGGCGTTGCCGACTACCGGGTAATGCGCCCGGCGACAGTCATTGGAGAGAACTATGGAAAAGAAGATCGCAGGACTTTTGGGAGCGATGGCGACGCTCGGAGCATTCAGTGCCGCCCAGGCCGCGCCCATTCCAAGTCCGGCGCCGACCGACGTGCTGAGGGCCAATTCGTTTACCGACCTGCTCGAGCCGATCCCGAACGCCGCGGCGCTGTTGCAGGCTGTCGACGAATCAGGGCCGGTCTCGTCAGCCGACGGAAACGTCCAGCTGGTGCAGTACCACCATCATCACCACCATCATCACCATGCCTATCGCCGGGTCGTTCCCCGCATCATCATAGCGCCTCGCCGCCATCATCATCACCACCACCATCATTACCACAATCACTACTGATAATCGACGCGACGATTGAAGTCGCGTGCCATCAGATGATGAGAAACAGGACCTCCGGGTCCTGTTTTTTGAGCTGGCGAGGATGTTTCAGGCTGGGTCGAATCCGCATCGCGCATCCAACCGCCCCAAGGTTCGAGACGCGCGGCGAAGGAGCCGCTCCTCAGAGTCTGACCGAAAAAGCAGTCATCTCCGGTGAACAGGACTGGGGCACTTATCAACGTCCCGGCGTATATGAGGCGATGCAGGCGACCGCCTGCACCCGCATGCTCGGCTGTCATCTGGTTGCCGGCGCCGGTCACTGGGTCCAGCAGGAGCAGCCCGAGCAGGTGAGTGACTTATTGTTGCAATTCGTAAAGCAGGCCAGAGAACGTCTGGCTCGTTAGTTCATCACCTGTTCATTTCGGTCTGACATCATGGCGAGATCGTCGCTGGAACGATCTCCGGGTAGCAACGTTTTTCGACTACCGGGCGTTGCGCTCGGCGACAGTCACTGGAGAAGAACTATGGAAAAGAAGATCGCTGGACTTTTGGGAGCGATGGCGACGCTCGGAGCATTCAACGCCGCGCAAGCCACGCCAATTCCTGGTCCGGCACCGACAGACGTGCTGAGGGCCAATTCCTTCGCCGACCTTCTCGAGCCGATCCCGAACGCCGCTGCGCTGCTGCAGGCTGTCGATGAATCTGCGCCGGTCCCGTCAGCGGACGAAAATGTCCAGCTTGCTCAGTTCTATTACCCTCACCACCACCATCATCATCATCATCACCACCATAGCTTCTATCCGAGGTATGCGCCCCGGGTGGTGATCGTGCCGCCGCGATACCGCCGATACCACCATCATCACCATCACCACCATCATCACAGCTTCTACCGCTATTGAGGTTGTGCAATCGATGACGATTTAAACAGGACCTCCGGGTCCTGTTTTTTTGTGCTGTCCAGGGCGCGTGAATCATAATCGCGCATTCAACGACCCCATGGTTCGAGACGCGCGGCGTTGCCACGCCCTTCGCCATAGGAGGTTTAGAGGACCTCATCCTGAGGAGCATCGCGTGGCGATGCGTCTCGAAGGATGAAGCCACGGGGCTGGAGAATGCTCAATCCTCGCGAGCTTTTTCCTTCGCGGCGCGATGCAGATGCCGGTAGATGCCGTCGAACACGGTGTCGGTCGAGGAAGTCCATTCGGTGCCGGCCGCCAGCGTCGGCCGGTTGGCATAGATCCGTCGCGCCTGCAGCTCGCGCTCGGCGGATTCCTCCTCGCCCATCGGCTCGAGGTCGAAGGAGGCTTCCTCCGGGATGACGATGATCTGCGCGAACGGCTCGTTGTGACGGAAAATATGGGTGCGGCCCTCGGCCGGCGCCTTGAAGACCGTAAAGAACATCATCGGCCACCAATTGCGCACCAGCGCCGGCACCGCGATCGGCACGGTGTCGGTGCGGTCGGTATAGAACCGGGGGTGGGGCTCGGTCCTGATCGCCATGCCCTTTTCGACCTTGAGATCGAGGAGGATCTGGTAAGTATAAAAATGATCGCCGAAGTTTCGAAACGGCGGCCACTGCACGCCGCCCTCCGGCGCCGGTCCCCAGTCGCCCTCCAGTATCAAACGGCCGTCCCTGGTGCTGACGTGCAGTTCGTTGTCGTAGGGGTAAAACAATTCGATCCCGTATTGCGCACCCTCCGAGAACGGAACGCAATGCCACACCTGTTCGCGCGATCCGTCCGCGCGCGGTTCGCGCTTGCCGGCCCATCCGGGAATCTCGAGCCTGGTTCGGCGCGGCGCCAGCCGCGGATCGTTCAAGCGGTATTTGACCTTGTCCATAAAAGCTCCGGATCGATGTGACGCTGCTATAGGAACTCGAACGAACACCGACCGCAACAGTTCCAGCCTGCAAGACAGGGGAGAAACCCCGAAAGCAGCTCTCCGCCGATCGGATTTGACCCCGCCGGGTTCAGCCCCTATATCTTTAGAACCATTCTAAAAACTCACTCAGGAAGTTCCGATGAAGAATTTTGCCGATCTGACCGAACGCGAAGTGCTGGCGGTCGCGATCGCCTCCGAGGAGGAAGACAGCCGGATTTACATGACTTTCGCGGAGGATCTCGCGGAGCGCTATCCGGATTCGGCCAAGCTGTTCGAAGAGATGGCGGAGGAGGAAAAAGGCCATCGTCACATGCTGCTGGAAATGTACGAAAAGCGCTTCGGCCCCAACCTTCCGCCGATTCGAAGAGACAACGTCAAAGGATTTTTGCGCCGCCGCCCGATCTGGCTGACCAAGAACCTGCCGCTCGACACCATCCGCAAGGAGGTCGGGACGATGGAGTTCGAAGCCGAGCGCTTCTATGCCAAGGCCGCCCAACAGACCCAGGATGTCGGCGTCCGCCGGCTGCTCGGCGACCTCGCGGACGCGGAAAAAGGCCACGAAAAGGTCGCGGCCAAGCTGACCGACCAGATTCTCAGCCCGGACGTGCGCGCGGAGGAGGACAAAACGCGCCGGCGCGTGTTCGTGCTGCAATACGTCCAGCCGGGGCTCGCCGGGTTGATGGACGGGTCGGTATCGACACTGGCGCCGCTGTTTGCCGCAGCCTTTGCCACCCACCATAACTGGCAGACCTTCCTGGTGGGACTGGCCGCCTCGATCGGCGCCGGCATCAGCATGGGCTTTGCCGAAGCGCTGTCCGACGATGGATCCTTGACCGGTCGCGGTTCGCCCTGGCTGCGCGGACTGACCTGCGGGCTGATGACCACGGTCGGCGGTCTCGGCCACACCATGCCCTATCTGGTTCCGGATTCATGGGCCAATGCGTTCTGGATCGCGACCGCGATCGCAGGCGTCGTGGTGTTCTTCGAATTATGGGCCATCGCCTATATTCGCGCGCGCTATATGGACACGCCGTTCCTGCAGGCGGTGTTCCAGATCGTGCTCGGCGGCGTCATCGTGCTTGCCGTCGGCATTTTCATCGGAGCGGCTTAGGAAGCGTTTGCGGCGACGATGAAACATCGTTTCAAGTGTGGCCCCCGGCGCCTGTTCCGTCTGCTGGCCGGCACCGCCGTATGGGCGGCGCTGGGGCAGCCCGCGAAAGCTGTCGACGAAATCCAGGTCTATAACGCCAGCATTGCGGCGCCAGGCCAATTCACGATTCAGCAGCACCTCAATTACGTCGGCGCCGGCCTGACGCCGCCGCCGTTTCCGGGCGGCCTCGTCTCCAATCACAGCATCAATGGGACGCCGGAATTCGCCTATGGCGTGACCGACTGGTGGGAAGTCGGGCTTTATTTGCCCTTCGCGATTCAGGATCAGCAATTCCTGTCGGACTCCTTCAAGCTGCGGACCCTGTTTGTCTCGCCCAATGCCGAGCAGCGCAGCCTGTTTTATGGCGTCAATTTCGAGCTGAGCAACTCAACGCCGAAATTCTCGCAGACCAGGTTTGGCCTTGAGATACGCCCCATTATCGGCGTCCGTAACGCGGACTACGAATTCATCGTCAACCCGATCGTGGACGTCGGCTTTGGAAAATATGGCGAGGCGGACTTTGCCCCCGCGGCACGCGTCGCCAGAAGGCTCGACACCGATCTGTTCGTGGGCCTCGAATACTATGCGGATTTCGGCGAGATCGGGAACTTCGCAAAGCTTGCCGATCAGCAGCACACTTTGTTTGCCGTGACGGATTTCAAGCTCGGCGTCTTTGACGTGAACTTGGGGATTGGCTACGGATTGACGCCGGCATCCGATCGCTTCGTCGTCAAGACGATTTGGGGATACGCGTTTCCGGTACCTGGAAGCAGTTCCGGCACCGAACGCGCCTCGGCTTCGGGGCCTGTCAATCCGATGTCGCACTCCACCATGCGACTCCCGCAGCCCTAGCGAATCGGCGCATGTAATGCTCCGGCTTCGGGATTCGCGACCTTCTCGAAGAAACTCCTCCAATCCCTTAGGGAACCTCATGACCGATCGTTTGCAATACGGCACCACCGCGAAGGTGTTGCACTGGCTCGTCGTGGCGCTTCTGCTCGTGCAATATCCGCTCGGCTGGCTGATGCCGGACATTCATCGCGGCATGAAACCCGGCGCCGGCATGACGCTCCATATCTCCTTTGGAATCGTCATCCTGATCCTGATCGTTATGCGCCTGGCGTGGCGGCTGGCTCACCCCGTGGCGCCCGAGAGTTCGCTCCCGGCATGGCAGCGGCTGAGTTCGGAAAGCGTGCATTGGC
Source organism: Bradyrhizobium erythrophlei (assembly GCF_900129425.1). Lineage (NCBI taxonomy): Bacteria > Pseudomonadati > Pseudomonadota > Alphaproteobacteria > Hyphomicrobiales > Nitrobacteraceae > Bradyrhizobium > Bradyrhizobium erythrophlei. The sequence continues at coordinate 7,531,030 of NZ_LT670817.1, forward strand.
TGCTCTATGTGCTGGTATTGGCGACCACCATCACCGGTTGGCTGTTCGCGTCGTTCCGCGGCTGGGGGGTGTCCTTCTTTTTTCTCGTGCCGATGCCGATGCTAGCTTCGGAAAATGCCGCGGCCGGCAAGATCATCGATGGCTGGCATCAGGCGATGGAATGGAGCCTGCTGGTGGTGATCGGCATCCATGTGGCGGCGGCGCTGGCCCACATCTTTGTCTATCGCGACCGCATCATGCAGCGGATGTTGCCGGGATGATTCCCAGGCGACATCGCCGAATTCTGTAACATCTTTCAGCGTCGGCGCGCGCAATGTCAGCCGCTCGGTGGACGGAACGGGGAATTTCCGGCTCGCGATCGGTGACATCGGATTCTTTTAGATATCCCTCGCAAACGTTACGACAGATTCCGTGGGCGTGCTCGGCATCGTCTTGCGGCCCGCGCCGGAACTGCGCATCATCCGATGGACAACGCCAGTAACTTCAGGAGAAACGCCTTGGCCAAATCGCAATGGAGCTTCAAGACCGCGACCGAATTGTCGGCGGCCCTGAAAGCGAAAAAAGTCTCTGCCGTGGAGCTCGCGCAGGACGCGATCGACCGCATCGAGCGTCACGACGGCAAGATCAACGCGGTCTGCGTTCGCGATTTCGCCCGCGGTCTCGATGCCGCCCGTGCCGCCGACGCGGCACTTGGGCGCGGCGAGAGCAGGCCCTTGCTCGGCATCCCCATGACGGTGAAGGAATCCTGCAATGTGGCGGGGTTGCCCACCACATGGGGCTTTCCGGCGCAGAAGGATTTCAAGCCCCAGGAAGACGCGCTGTCGGTATCCCGCATCAAGCAGGCCGGCGGCGTGATCCTCGGCAAGACCAACGTGCCGCTCGGGCTCGGCGACTGGCAGAGCTACAACGACATCTACGGCACCACCAACAATCCGTATCATCTCGGCCGCACGCCGGGCGGCTCCTCCGGCGGATCGTCGGCGGCGCTCGCGGCGGGTTACGGGGCACTCTCGATCGGCTCCGATATCGGCGGCTCGCTGCGCGTGCCGGCATTCCATTGCGGCGTCTATGCCCACAAGCCGACCTTTGCGCTGGCGCCGACGCGCGGCAATACGCCGCCGCCGCTGCCGCCATTGCCCTTCGACCGCGACCTGTCGGTGATCGGACCGATGGCGCGCAGCGCCGCCGACCTGACGCTTCTGCTCGATACCATGGCCGGCCCCGATCCGCTGGAAGCCGGCGTTGCCTACAGGCTTTCGCTGCCGCCGCCGCGTCACAGCGATCTGAAGAATTTCCGCGTGCTGCTGATCGATACCGATCCGGTGCTGCCGACGGACAAAAGCGTGCGTGGAGCAATCGAGAGACTCGCCGCCAACCTCGGCAAGGCAGGTGTAACCGTGACGCGCGACAGCCCGCTATTGCCGGACTTCGCCGCCTCGTCGCGGCTCTATATGCGGCTGCTGATGTCGTTCCTCGGTGCATCGTCCGCCCCGGAAGAGTATGCCGGCACCCAGGCCGCCGCGGCAAATCTGCCACCGGACGATCTGAGTCTGGCGGCGGAGCGCTTGCGCGGCCTCGTGCTCAGCCACCGCGACTGGGTGATGGCTGACGGCGGACGCGCGCGCCTGCGGGCGCAGTGGCGCGAGCTATTCAAAAGTTTTGATGCCGTGATCTGCCCCGTGATGCCGACGCCGGCTTACCCGCATGATCATTCCGAGGATCAGGAAGAGCGCCGCATCGATATCGACGGCAAGGACTACCCCTACCCCGATCAGCTGGCATGGCCCGGCATCGCGACGCTGCCGGGACTGCCGGCCACCGCGATCCCGATCGGCCTGTCGCCGGAAGGATTGCCGATCGGCGTGCAGATCGTCGGTCCCTGGCTGGAAGACCGCACACCGCTGAAACTGGCCGAACTGATCGAGCGCGAATTCGGCGGGTTCGTGCCGCCGCCTGATTTTGATGATTAGAGACGGCCTGAGCCTGAGGAGACGCGTCAGCGCCGTCTCGAAGCATGGCCGCGCCGGCCTCATGGTTCGAGACGGCGCTTGCGCGCCTCCTCTCCATGAGGCGGAGGTCGGAGGCCGTCATTCCGGGGCGCGAGTGCAACGAGCGAACCCGGAATGACGAACGGTTATCGTCATTGCCGGGCTTGACCCGGCAATCCATCCTTTTCAGAAAGTTAATGGATGCGCGGGTCAAGCCCGCGCATGACGACCGAGCGTTTCACGCGTCGAACATGATCACGCTGCGCACGGTCTTGCCGGCCTTCATCGCGGCGAAGCCTTCGTTGATCTCGGACAGTTTCAGCTTCGCCGAGATCCAGTCCTCCAGATGCAACCGCCCGCGCATGTAGAATTCGACCAGCCGCGGCATGTCGACGCGGAAATGATTCGAGCCCATCGACGAGCCCTGGATCTTGCGCTCGCGCAGGAAGTCAAAACCGTGGAGTTCGATCTTCTGGCCGAACGGGATCATCCCGACGATGGTCGCGGTGCCGCCGGGCGCCAGCATCGCAAAGGCCTGCTCCGCGGTTTCCTTGCGGCCGAGCACTTCGAACGAATGATGCACGCCGCCCTTGGTGAGATCGCGGACCTGTTGCACCACGTCGCCGTTTTTGGGATCGACGATGTCGGTCGCGCCCAGTTTCGTCGCCAGTTGAAGTTTGGCCGGATTGGTATCGACCGCGATGATGCGGCCGGCGCCGGCGATCTCGGCGCCGTTGATCGCGGCCATGCCGACGCCGCCGCAGCCGATCACGACAACGGTTTCACCGGGCGCGACCTTGGCGGTGTTGACCACCGCGCCGTAGCCGGTGATGACGCCGCAGCCGATCAGCGCCGCGAGGTCCAGCGGCATGTCCTGGCGAATTTTGACGATGGCATTCTCGTGCACCAGCATCTGCTCGGCGAACGACGACAGATTGAGGAACTGGTTCAGTTTCTCCGATCGCGCCCATGACAGCCGGTTGGACACGCCGGGCATCATCTTGACGGTCGTGTCGGTGCACAGCACCGGCCGACCGGTCGAGCAATTGTCACAGGTGCCGCAGAATACCGAAAGACAAGTCACCACATGATCGCCGGGTTTCACATAGGTGACGTCGGAGCCGACCTGCTCGACGACCCCGGCCGATTCGTGGCCGAGCACCGCCGGCAGCGGATGCGGATAAAGCCCTTCCATGAAATGCAGGTCGGAGTGACAGAGCCCGGCGACCGACGTCCGGATCAGGACCTCGCGGGGTCCGGGTTTCTGCAGGCTGACATCCTCGATCACGAGCGGCTTGTTGACTTCATGCAGGACGGCGGCCTTCATCGGTGTTTCCTCTTTTTGTTACGTGTCTCTTTGTTACGCGTCTTTATTATGTGCGCGCACTCTTAAAGCGCGGGAGGTGAGCTCCCTCTCCCCTTGCGGGAGAGGGTTGGGGTGAGGGGTTACGGTCTATCGAGAGACCTTAACCCCTCACCCGGATCGCAAGAGCGATCCGACCTCTCCCGATGGGAGAGGTGAGATCACGCCTGCGGCAAGATCGAGCCTACGCTGCGATGAGCAATTCGCCAACCTTGACCATCCCGACGGCGCGCTCGCCGAGCAGATGGTCGGTGATGGCGCGCTGCACTGAATTTTCCGTGAGCCGGAACGGATCGCCCGCGGAGACCCGGTGATCGATCACCATGCGCGACAGCAACAGCCGCCGGGCATCGCCGCGCATCTCGTGGATGCGTCCGCCCTCCCACGCCAGCGCTACCGCGCTTGCCACATGATAGAGCAGGCTGGTGGCGCGCCGCGCTTCGGCTTCATTGTCGGTGCGCGCGGCCACCTCGCGGGCAAAGCCGATGGCGCGGTCGGTGAGACCGCGCAAGGTATCAAGCCAGGCTTGCGGCACATTGGCGCTGTCATCGAGGCGCGCATGCAGGTCTGCTGCCAGCGCGGCATCGGCGCCGTGGCGGCCGACTGCGCGCTTCAGCGCATCCAGCGCGACGATATTGCCGGTGCCTTCCCAGATCGAGCCGAGATGGGCGTCGCGCAGCAGCCGGCTGGTTGCAAATTCCTCGATGTAGCCGATGCCGCCGCGCATCTCCAAAGCGTCGCCGCAGACCTTGCGCGCATCGCGGGTGGCGCGGAATTTCAAGGTCGGCGTCAGGATGCGCAGCAGCGCGGCGGCGTCCTGGCTGCCGGCCTCGGCGCGGTCGAGCGCATCGGCGGTGAGAAAACTCATCGACAGCGCCTGCTCGGTCGCCAGCATGATCTTCATCAATTGCCGCCGCGCCAGCGGCAGGTCGATGATGCGGCTTCCGAACACCACGCGATTTTGCGCCACGGTCATGGCGTCATGATGGGCGCGCCGCATCAGCGCGGTGGACTTGACACCGTTCGAAAGCCGCGACGAGTTGACCATTTCGGCCATCTGCACGAAGCCGCGATCGAGATTACCGACCGCGTAAGCAATCGCGCCTTCCAGCTTTATTTCGCCCGAGGCCATCGAGCGGGTGCCGAGCTTGTCCTTCAGCCGAACGATCCGGTAGTGATTGGGCGAGCCGTCGTCGAGCCGCCGCGGCATCAGGAACAGGCCGACGCCGCGGGTGCCGGCTTCGGCGCCTTGCGGCCGCGCCAGCAGCATCACCACCTGAGCGTCCGCGTTGGAGCAGAACCATTTTTCGCCCGACAGACGCCAGTGGTCGCCTTCCCTTACCGCCGTTGTCGTGAGCTTGCCGACGTCGGAGCCGCCTTCCTTCTCGGTCATAAACTGGCCGCCCTGGGTCAGCTTGTTCATGTCCGTCTGGGTCAGGCCATCAAGGTATTTTTCTTTCAGCGCCTCGCTGCCGAATTTCGAAAGCAGCTTGGCGCAGCCATCGGTAACATTGATCGGGCAACCCAGACCGAACTCGGCCTGGTTGAACAAAAACGTAAAGGCATGCTTGGCCACCACGGGATAAGGCTGCGGCCAGCCCATGATGCCCTTGCGCAGCGACATCGCGTGAATGCCGAATTCGCCGAACGCGGCGCGCTCCAACTCGCGATAGGCCGGGTGATACTCGATCCACTGCGCGTCGCGCCCAAAGCGGTCGCGCTGATGCAGCACCGGCACGTGCCGGTCGGCAAGCCGCGCGCATTCGTCGAGGTGACTGCCGGCGAGCGCCCCCAGGCGGTCGAGATGCGGCTCGATATGGCGGAACAGCGGATCGGGCAGATGAATACGCAGCAGATCCGTCAGCGCCGGATCGGCGCGGTAGAAATTCATGCCGGATGTATCCGGTGCAAGCAATCCCGGCGGCTCGGCTGGCGCTGTCACATCACTGTGCTTGGCTGGCTGGTGCATTTTGCAACTCTTGTACGTTCCGCCCCGTGTTTTAGATGATATAGATCATGTCAGGACCAAGCAGGCGATAAAGCCGTCGAAAACGCAATCAGAGGAACCCCCATGGCGGACGGCTATCGCATCTTCGGCGCCGAGATGTCGCCCTATTCGGTCAAGGTGCGCTCCTATTTTCGCTACAAAGCCATTCCGCATCAATGGATTTTGCGGAACGCAGCAAGCCAGGCGGAATTCGAGACATACGCCAAGATACCGATTATCCCGCTCGTCGTTACGCCCGACGGCACAGGCATTCAAGACTCCACGCCGATCATCGAGGCGATGGAAAAGCTCTATCCGGAGCCATCGATCCATCCTGATGACCCCATCGCCAGCTTCGTTTCCGCCTTGGTCGAGGAATTCGGCGACGAGTGGGGCAACAAATGGATGTTCCACTATCGCTGGGCGCGGGATGTCGATCAGATCAGTTCCGCGGGGCGCATCGCGCGGATGCGCGGCCCCAAGGCCGGCGAGCCGGAGCATGCGGCGTTCGCCGGTCAGGTGCGCGCCCGCATGGTGGATCGGGTGTGGTTCGTCGGCTCCAACGAAGTCACCGCGCCGCAGATCGAGGCAGGTTTTATCGATATGCTGGGAATGCTGGACGCCCATCTCTCGGCGCGCCCCTATCTGTTCGGCGGACGGCCGGCATTCGCCGACTTTGGTCTCTGGGGCCAGATCTACGAAATGTGGACCGACCCGACCGCGGGCGGCATCATCGGCGGCGGCGCGCCGCATGTGCTCGATTGGGTGCATCGCATGTTGTGGCCGAAGGCCGAGGACCCGTTCGAGGCCTGGTCCACGCTGCAGCCGACCCTGATGCCGATCCTGCAGAAGCAGGTTGGCGCGCTATTCCTGCCGTGGACGCTGGCCAACGAGAGGGCGCTGGCGGAGAAGCAGGAAGAATTCGGCGTCACGCTCGCCGACAAAACCTGGACCCAAAAACCGCAAAAATATCACGCGCGTTCGCTCGGCATGCTGCGCGCCAAATACGCTGCCGTGGAAGACAAGACCACGCTTGATCCGGTGCTGGAGGCCGCCGGTTGCCTTGCCGGATTACGCGGCTGAAACGCCATTCCCATTAATGAGGAGCAGGCTCATGGAATTGCCAAAATACAAAATCGCATTGATCGTCGGTGCCGGAGAAGGCCTCAGCGCCTCGCTGGCGCGGCTGTTTGCCAGGCAAGGCATCCGCGTCGCGCTGGCGGCGCGCCAGATCGAAAAGCTTGGCGCGCTGTGCCATGAGACCGGCGCCCGCGCCTTTGCCTGCAACGCCACCGATCCCGACGACGTCGAACGCCTGTTCGGCCTGGTCGAGCGCGAGATCGGCGTGCCCGACGTGGTCGTCTACAATGCCAGCGGCCGGGCGCGCGGCGCCTTCCTCGATCTGCTGGCCGCGGATGTCGCGCAGGCCATTGCGGTCAGCGCGTTCGGCGGCTTTCTGGTGGCGCAGCAGGCGGTGAAGCGGATGCTGCCCGGAAAACATGGCGCGATCCTGTTCACCGGCGCTTCCGCCAGCGTCAAGGGTTATCCGCAGTCCGCACCCTTCGCGATGGGCAAGTTCGCGCTACGCGGTCTGGCGCAGAGCATGGCGCGCGAGTTGTCGCCGCAGGGCATTCACGTCGCGCATTTCGTCATCGACGGCGGCATTCGCAGCGCCGCGCGCGTCGAGCCTGCCGAGCGGCCGGACTCGATGCTCGATCCCGACGCCATCGCCTTCAGTTATTGGAACGTGCTGCAGCAACCGCGCAGCGCCTGGACCTGGGAACTGGAATTGCGCCCGTGGGTGGAGAAGTTTTAGGCATCGCCGTCATTCCGGGGCGATGCGAGGGGGGAACATGACCAGCGACATCACTATCGACACCGGCACCAGCGAATTGCTGTGCGTGATCCGCGACCGTGTCGCCGTCATCACGCTGAACCGGCCCGAGGTCCGCAACGCGCTGTCGGACAACCTGACGCCGGCGTTGCGGAAGATGATAAAAGCCTGCGGTGAGAACCCGGACGTCGGTGCGCTTCTGATTACCGGCGCCGGTACCGCGTTCTGCGCCGGCGGCAACGTCAAGGGCATGGGCGCGCACCGCGATCAGAAGAAGCTGGACATGTCCCATGACGAGAAGGTCGCCGACTTGCAGGAACGCCAGCGCCTGTTGACCGGCGCGCTGGTCGCGGTGCGCAAGCCGACCATCGCGGCCTTGCCCGGCCCCGCGGTCGGCGCGGGCCTCGCCATCGCCATGGCCTGCGATCTCCGCATCGCCGCGGAATCGGCGTTCGTGTCGACCGGCTATCTGCGGGTCGGCCTCAGCGGCGACTACGGCATCGCCTGGCTGCTAACGCGGCTGGTCGGGACATCGCGGGCGCGCGAATTGATGTTTACGTCTGACAAGGTCGATGCGGCGAGATGCGCAGCCATCGGCCTCGTCAACCGCGTGGTGCCGGACGCAAAACTTCAGGACGAGGCCTTTGCGCTTGCCAAGTCGATCGCGGAAGGCCCGACCATCGCGCTGCGCTACATGAAGGACAATCTCGACGAAGCCTTGCTATTCGATTTTGCAACGGCGCGCGACCATGAGGCCGAGCGCCTGATCCGCACCACGATGACAGCGGATCACCGCGAGGCGGTGCAGGCTTTTATCGAAAAGCGGAAGGCGGTGTTTAGGGGAAATTGAGCGGTCGCGCGGGCTCAGTTCGCCGCAGCACCACTCAGCGCCAGACTTTCGGCCGCGAGACGCCAACTGGCGCAGGGAATCTCCTGCGGCGCGAGGTCGATATGTTTTTCGAAGCGCACCAGCTTCCAGTCGTCCGGGTTGCGCGTAAAGGCGAAACCGGATTTGCGGGCAAGGCCGATCATGACGTCGTTGGAGCGCAGTGTATCGCCAAACAGACGCGTGGCGCCAAATGCGGCGGCGCGGCATTGCAGATTCCCGAGCAGCGCCGACCCGATGCCCTGGCCCTGCCAGCGGTCGTCGATCGACAGCCCGAATTCGAAACTCGCAGTGTCGGCCTCGAACCCGTAGCGGGCTTCGCCGACGATGGTCTCGATGCCGTCGATCATCATGGTCGCGATCACGCTGAAGCGGTCGGCTTCGCCGGCATGGATGAAATGGGCGAGTTCGGTTGGCGGCAGTTCGCTCAGGGCGCCGAGGAAGCGGTTGTAGCGCGAGCGCACCGAGAGCGCCCGGAAGTAACCCTGCAACGCGTCGGCGTCAGCAGGCTCGACGAAACGCACCATCAACGTCTTGCCCGTCCGCAACCGCAGCACGTCGGAATGTTGCCGCAGATCATCCAAACGAATCGCCATCATGGCAAGCCTCCCGTGCTTTCGAAAAGACGATGGCCGGCATCCCCCGGACGAGGCGACGCCGGCCTGGCTGCACTCAAGCCCGCCAAAATGGCTTTTCGACTTCGCGAGCGACATCGCTCCAGGAGAGTCCGACGTCGTGCAGGTCGCGGTCGGTCCAGTGGGACAGTTCAAGCCGCTGTTGCCGACGCAGCCGCCAAATGTGCAGGGTCTCGCCGATCTGGGCCAGAAAGCCCGACCCATGATGATTTATCATCGATTGATGTGTGCAAGTGGACATTTTCGCCTCCAAAAGCTAACTTGCTGTAGGGAATATCGGCGCTATCCGGATTTTCGACAAACGACACTTTGTACCGCTTCAGATGATATAACCTCATGCATCAGGGGTCCGCGAAATGACCGCCCGGTTGCCCTCGCTCAATGGATTGCGCGCGTTCGAAGCCGCGGCCCGGCATCTCAGCTTCACCAATGCGGCGTCCGAACTGAACGTCACGCAGACCGCGATCAGCCACCAGATCCGGCGGCTGGAGGAGGAATTGGGGATACGCCTGTTCGTCCGGCAGAACCGGGCGCTGGCGTTGACGCCGGAAGCCCGGGATTACCTGCCCGGGGTCCGCGCCGCGTTCAACGATTTGCGGCTCGCCACCGACCGGGTGCTGCGCCGGGATAACGACCATGTCCTGACCGTCTCGACGCTGGCGTCGCTGGCCGCAAAATGGCTGCTGCCGCGGCTTTCCTCGTTCCAGGAAGCCCATCCCGGCATCGACGTCCGCATCACCACCTCGACCGCGCTGGTCGATTTCAGGGCCGGCGACGTCGATGCCGCGATCCGCTACGGTCGCGGAAATTGGGCCGGCCTGCGCGCCGACTGGCTGACGGCCGACGAACTGTTTCCGGTATGCAGCCCGGCGCTCCTCACCGGAGCCAAGCCGCTGCGGTGCCCGGAAGATCTGGCGAATCAGACGCTGCTGCACAGCAGCGGAGGCTATGACGACGACTGGCGGCTATGGCTCACCGCCGCCGGGCTGCCGGCCAATATCTCGAAACAACCCGGACTGACCTTCGACCTGATTTTGATGACGGTCCAGGCCGCGATCGACGGCTTCGGGGTCGCGATGGGCCGCACCTCCTATGTCGAGGCCGATATCGCCAAGGGCCGTCTGGTGGTTCCGTTCAAGATCACGCTGCCGGCGGACGCCGGCTTCTATCTGGTCTCGCCCGAGGCCAAAGCGGATTCGCCAAAGCTCAGGGCGTTCCGGCAATGGCTGGTTGCCTCGGCGCAGAACAAAACCTGAAAGACGATCCACGCGCGAGGGGATATCAGGTTCGACCGGCGTTTTCCGTTTGGTCGCACCGCGCAGGCATGGCAGATTGCGGCACCAACAAGGGCAAATGTCGGCTAGCGAGAGACCTTTCCGCACCGGCCAATTCAAAAACGGGGAGAGACTCGCGATGTCGCAAACAACGTCACCACCGCCTCAAATCAAGTCGCGCATCGGCGCCATCCTGCGGGCGACCAGCGGCAATTTTCTCGAGCAGTTCGACTTCTTCCTGTTCGGCTTTTATGCGAGCGCCATCGCCAAGGCGTTCTTTCCGGCCCAGAATGAAACCGCGGCGCTGTTGAACGCGTTTGGCGTGTTCTGGCTTGGCGCCCTGATGCGCCCCGTCGGCGCGATCGTGCTCGGCGCCTACATTGACCGTATCGGCCGCCGCCAGGGTTTGATCGTCACGCTCGGGATCATGGCGATCGGCACCGTGGTTATCGCCTTCTGCCCAACCTATGCGACCATCGGACTAGCGGCGCCGATCATCGTGCTGGTGGGCCGCCTGCTGCAGGGATTTTCCGCGGGCGTCGAACTCGGTGGCGTCTCGGTCTATCTCGCCGAGATTGCTACCCCCGGCAACCGGGGCTTCTACACCTCGTTCCAGTCCTCGAGCCAACAGGTCGCGATCTTCGTCGCCTCGATCCTCGGCTTTGTGCTGAGCGAGATGATGCCGGCAGATACGGTGGCGGATTGGGGCTGGCGCATTCCGTTCTTCGTCGGCTGCCTCATCATCCCCGTTATTTTCGTGCTGCGGCGGACGCTGGAAGAAACGCCGGAGTTCCTGGCCATGAAGAAACATCCGACCGCCAGCGAGGTATTTGCTTCGGCGCTGGCAAACTGGCGCATCGTCATCCTCGGCATGATGATTGCCGTGTTGACCACCACGACTTTCTACTTCGTCACCGTTTATACACCGACCTTCGGCAAGTCCGTGCTGAAGCTTTCCAGCCAGGACGCCCTTCTCGTCACGCTTCTGGTGGCCGTCACCAACTTCATCTGGAATCCGGTCGGCGGCGCCGTGTCGGACCGGATTGGCCGCAAACCCGTGTTGCTGACGATCGCGGGCCTGTCGTTTCTGACGGCCTATCCCGCGCTGCATTGGCTGGTGGCCGAGCCGACGTTTGGAAAGCTGCTGGCAGTCCAGATGATGTTCTCGTTCTATTTCGGCGTCTATAGCGGCACGATGCTGGGCTGCCTGGTGGAGATCGTTCCGGCGCATGTCCGCACCACCTGTTTCTCGCTGGCCTTTGCCCTTGCCGCGGCGCTGTTCGGCACCTTCACGCCGTTCGCGTCGACATGGCTGATCCAGCATACCGGCGACAAGGCTTCTCCCGGATACTGGCTGATGTTCGCCGCGACGCTTGGCATCATCGCAGCACTTGCGGTCTATCGCGGCGGCCGGACCATCGAGACCCGCGAGGCGGTCGCCGCCTGAGTCCTCACATGGCGGGCCAGGCAATTGCCTGGCCCGCCTGTTTGATTTCCATGCAAACAACGATAACAACACAGCATGGTCGATTTGACTCGTAAGTTCGACGTGCTGGTGATCGGCGGCGGCAACGCCGCGCTGTGCGCCGCGATCAGCGCGCGGCGGGCCGGTGCATCCGTGCTGGTGCTGGAAGGCGCGCCGAAATTCTATCGGGGCGGCAACACCCGCCATACCCGCAACATGCGTTGCGCCCACGACGCCGCGACCGACATCCTCACCGGGCCCTATACCGAGCAGGAATTCTGGGAAGACCTTCAGCGCGTCACCGGCGGCCAGACCGACGAGGAGCTGGCGCGCTTCATGATCCGGGAGTCGAAGGATATCCTGGGCTGGGTCGTCGAACAGGGCGTGCGCTGGCAGCCCTCGCTCGGCGGTACGCTCAGCCTGGGGCGGACCAATTCGTTCTTCCTCGGCGGCGGCCGGGCGATGCTCAATGCCCTCTACCTCACTGCCGAACAGCTCGGCATCGACATTCTCTACGACGCCGAGGTGCTCGATCTCGAGATCGACAACGGCATGTTCCTGTCCGCTGCGCTCAAGCAGGGCGACGGCCGCATCAAGGTGCGCGCCTCGACCCTGGTCGCCGCCGCCGGGGGTTTCGAGGCCAACATCGAATGGCTCAAGCAGTATTGGGGCGAGGCCGCCGACAATTTCCTGATCCGCGGCACGCCCTATAATCGCGGCTCGATCCTCAAACTGCTGCTCGCCAACGGCGTGCAGGAGGTCGGCGATCCCACGCAGTGCCACGCCGTCGCGATCGACGCCCGCGCGCCGAAATTCGATGGCGGCATCATCACACGGCACGATTCCGTGGTGTTCGGCATTGTCGTCAACAACCAGGCACTGCGCTTCTACGACGAAGGCGAAGACATCTGGCCCAAGCGCTACGCGATCTGGGGCCGTCTGGTCGCAGCCCAGCCCGACCAGATCGCCTATATCATTTTCGACGCGACCTCGCGCAACAGCTTCATGCCAACGCTGTTTCCGCCGATCGAAGCCGGCTCGATCGCGGAGCTGGCCGGCAAATTCGGTCTCGATCCGGCCGTGCTGGAAAAAACCATCTCCGAGTTCAACGCCGCCGTGCGCCCCGGCACCTTCGATCACACCATCCTCGACGACTGCCGCACCGAGGGTTTGACGCCGCCGAAAACCCATTGGGCGCGCAAGATCGAGACGCCGCCTTACTATGCCTATCCGGTGCGGCCCGGTATCACCTTTACTTATCTAGGCACCCGCGTGAACAAGCAGGCGCGCATGCTGATGAAGGACGGCAAGCCCGCCGCCAACATGTTCGCCGCCGGCGAGATCATGGCCGGCAACGTGCTGGGCAAGGGTTATGCGGCCGGCATCGGCATGACCATCGGCAGCGTGTTCGGACGGGTTGCGGGACGGGAAGCGGCGCAAAATGCACGGAACTAGCATTCTCGAAGAGGCCGACCGCCTGATGACGGTCTGCAATTCCTGCCGCTACTGCGAGGGGCTGTGCGCGGTGTTTCCGGCGATGGAAATGCGCCGCTCGTTCTCCGATGGCGACCTCAATTATCTCGCCAATCTCTGCCACTCCTGCGGCGCCTGCTACACCGACTGCCAGTTCTCGCCGCCGCATGAATACAACGTCAATGTGCCGCAGACGCTGGCCATCGCGCGCGCCGACTCCTATGCCGCCTATGCCTGGCCGCGCGGCTGTTCGGGCCTGTTCGCGCGGAATGGCCTCGCCATCAGCATTATCGCTGCGCTGAGTGTTGCAGCGTTTATCTTCGGCTTTACCGCCTTTAACGACCGGCAGGTGCTGTTCGGCATCCATACCGGGCCGGGCGCCTTCTACGCGCTGATGCCGCATAACGCGATGGCGGCGCTGTTCGGCGCGGCGTTCCTCTACGCGATCCTGGCGCTGGCGATGGGCGTGCGCGCGTTCTGGCGCGATATCGGCGAGCCAATCGGCATGCTCGCCGATCCGCCCTCGCTCTGGCAGGCCATGAAGGACGCGAGCCAATTGCGCTATCTCGACGGCGGCGGCGTCGGCTGCGTCAACGAGGACGAGCGGCCGACCGACCGGCGCAAGGTCTATCATCACTTGACGTTCTACGGCTTCATCCTTTGCTTCGCCGCGACCTGCGTGGGGACGCTGTATCATTACCTGTTCGCGCGCGAGGCGCCCTATCCGTGGTGGGACCTGCCGGTCGTGCTGGGCACGCTGGGCGGCCTCGGGCTTCTGATCGGGCCCGCGGGCCTGCTGGCGGAAAGATTCAAGCGCGATCCGGTGCTGGTCGATCAGGCCCGCACCGGCATGGATGTCGCGTTCATCGCCATGCTGTTTATGACCAGCCTCACCGGCATCGCGCTGCTGCTGTGGCGCGACACCGCTGCGATGGGACCGCTGCTGGCGCTGCATCTCGGCGTGGTGTTTTCGTTGTTCATTACGATGCCCTACGGCAAGTTTGTGCACGGCATCTATCGCTTCGTAGCCCTGGTGCGCTACGCGCGGGAGCGACGGATGATGGCGGGCACGGTCTAATCTAATCTAGAGCCTGGCGAGTTCTTGAACTCCCCTCCCTCCACGCGCCCTTGCGCGTGGTGGGGTCGAGACGAGCGAAGCTCGCTCTCGAGGTCGGGGGTGGCGCGGCATGCACCGAAGCAGCGGTTCCTGCCGGTTCAACCGGCATGATTGTCGACACTTTGGACCGGCATGATCCCCGACAGTTTGGGTTGAGCGGCCTGTTCACCCGGGTCGCGGAGCCGCTCACGAAGCGGAGCGAACCGGGTGAACAGGCCGCGGCGATCGATGAGGCCGATGTCCAGATCGCAGAAGCGCACGATGTGGTCACCGGTCTGGAGCTCAGCAACGCCAACAAGTTCATCCACCAGCGCTTCACCGATGAATACAAACTCGCCTTTCCATTTGATCTCGCCGTTGCCGCGGACGCGACGGACCTGATGATCGGCGTCGTACCAGGGATCTTCCGCGCGCGGCGGCATGGTGCGCGGGGAGCGGCTGTAGACCTCTGCCGGCGGCCGTTGGTCCAGCGCTTCGTGCGGACGTTCCTCGTTGTAATGCTTTCGGAACATGTCAAAGCGGGCCTGCTGCTCGGGTGCGTTGCTGGCTGGCGGGACCGAGGTCTGTGCCTTCAGCGTGCGGTGCATGCGCTCGTGTCGGCCATTCTCCTGCGGCGAGGCGGGATGGATGAAGTGCGGTGTGATGCCGAGCTTCATCCACCAGGCCGACAGCCGGGTGAGACCGCCTGGGCCACGCGAGCCAAACGGCGAGCCATTGTCGCAGCGGATCGCAAGTGGCAAGCCATGCTCACGGAAAGCCCGTTCAAAACAGGGGCGAACGCCCTCGATAGTGGGGGCGACAATGCGGAGTTCGATCAGAAAACGGCTGTGACTGTCTGCTACCGTCAAGGGATCGATCCGCCGCTGGTCGCGGGTGCGAAACCAGCCCTTGAAGTCCGTACTCCACTCATCATTGGCGCTCGTCACCGGCGTGCAGGGCCGCCGCTGGTCGAGCGGGCGACGGCGCCGCTTCACCGGCGAGACCAAGCCTGCGCGCTTGAGAATGTCCCCGATCGTCGAGGCGGCAGGCCAGGCGATCTCGGGGGCATCCCGATCAAGCACCGCCAACAGCTTGCGCGGCCCCAGATACGGAAATCGCCGCCGCGCCGCGATCACCTTCTCTGCAATCGCACCGTTCGTGGTCTGCCAACACTGCAAGGGCGCATGCGAGCGGTCCTGAAACCAGGCCGGATCGCCGCTCTCTTTCCGCTTGCGCCATTCGTAAAACGTGTCGCGGCAAATCCCGTAGCGCCGGCACACCTCCGATACGCTCCAGTTCCCGCTCTCGTACTCCAAAAACATCCGAATACGCTCTTCCATCCGACCGGTCTCTCTAAATGGCATCGAAGGGTCCTCCCTCCGGCGCATTCTGAAACCTGTCGGGAATCATCCCGGTCTAAAATGTCGGGAATCTATCCGGTCCGTACCGCCGATAGACCCCCCACCCCCGACCCCTCCCCGCCGCTTCGCGGGGGGGAGGGGAGAAGAGCGCACCAGATGGGCACACGGTTTAGCCTATCAACGTCATTGCGAGCGAAGCGAAGCAATCCAGTCTTTCTTTGCTTGGTGAAATGGATCGCTTCGCTGCGCTCGCAATGACGTGGTGACATTTAGATTCAACTGCCAAACAACAGATACACGTCCGCCATCCCGCGGCACGATTTTGCCCGGGGTTTGCGTGTCGTTGTCCCTCAAACATGAGGGAGCAGGGAATGCCGGATGCGCGCTGCACCCGCGGTCCCGTGTGCAAATGGACAAAGGAAAACGCACACGAGCATACAGGTTCAGCGGAGGCAATCCGACATTCCCTGCGCAATGGCTTTACGGCTTATTTCGCGCTCTCCCCGGAGAATCGGGCTTTGTTGTCTCCGTCGCCTGCGGATAGCTGGCTCATCCGCGCCCGGTCGGGCCGACTTGCCTTCCGCAGACTTGACGCCAACCACTGAGGCGTCAGGACCACACGACTTCACCGTACGCTTCAGCACCGTTCGTCCGCACGTCCTGTGATCGCTCACGAGCCGTGAAGCTCGCCCTGCAATCCCATCGCGCGCCCGACGCTGCCGCGTCCACCGCATCCCATCCCAACGTTCGTGACGATGGCCAACGCCCCTTCCTCCGGGACAGGATGGCGGGAGTCCTAAAGGCGATTTGCCCGACGTCGAAAGCGAAATTTGCCCGTCGGGTTATTTTGCCGCAGCCACGGTTGCCATCAAGGCGTGAACCCATGAATTCGGATTGGTGGGCGGACGTCCGCTTTGCCACGCATTTTCGGACTCAAATCGGGCATCGCGTCGTGCCCCGCAATGTGCCAATTTCGGCCGCGAACTACCCTTATTCCTACGCGGGCTGTTGTATATTAGAGAATCACTTGATCGACGCACGCGCCGACAGGCATTTCAACCGGGGCATGGCATGTTAAATCGATTTATGACGGCGCAACCCAATGTGGCGATGCGGCGTTGGGGGCTTCCCGCCATTGTAACGCTCGCGTCGATGGCCGCACTGACGGCGCTGACCGCCGGCGCAGCGGCGAGACAGGCGCGCCCCGCGCAGCCCACCGAGGCGACGGCGCCGCGCGAGGCAGGCGAGCCGATCATGGCGATCGTGTCGATCAAGAGCCAGCAGGTGACCTTCTACGACGCCGACGGCTGGATCCTGCGCGCGCCGGTATCGACCGGCATCGCGGGGCGCGAGACGCCCGCCGGCGTCTTCGCCGTCCTGGAGAAGGACAAGGACCACCACTCGAGCCTCTATGACGATGCCTGGATGCCGAATATGCAGCGCATCACCTGGAACGGCATCGCGCTACACGGCGGGCCGCTGCCCGGATATGCGGCCTCGCACGGCTGCGTGCGGATGCCCTTTGGCTTTGCCGAGAAGCTGTTCGAAAAGACGTGGATCGGCATGCGCGTGATCATCTCGCCCAACGACACCGAGCCGGTCGAGTTCTCCCATCCGGCGCTGTTCGTACCAAACCGGGAGGCCATCGCGGCCGCGCCGGCCAAGGCCGAGGCGCTGGCGCGCGAGGCGGCCGAGGCCGCCACAACAGCCGACGAGGCGAAGAAAGCCGCCGCGACAGCGTCGCGTGAGACAGCAACGCTCACGGCGTCGCTGCGTAAGCTGGAGGGGCTCAAGACCCGCGCCGAAGCCGAGCTCGCGTTCGCCGGCAAGGCGCTCGCCGCCGCAAAGACGGACCAAGCCAGGGCGCGAGCCGAGGATCTGAAGCAGAAGGCCACTCCCAAGGCTGCGGAAGCGGGGACGCAGCTCGACGCCGCCAGGGCCGACGCGAAACTGAAGCTTGACGCCGCCGCCGCCGCAAAGGACGCCGCCAAGGCGGCCTTAATCAGGAAGGTCGACACCGCCAAAGCGGCGAGCGAGGCGAAGCTCGCGCTCGAGCCGGCGTCGATCTTCATCAGCCGCGCGACGCAGAAGCTTTACGTGCGGCGCAACACGCATAAGCAGTGGCCGGACGGGGGCGAGGTGTTCGATGCGAGCATCGAGGTCCCGGTCACGATCCGCGATCCGGACAAGCCGATCGGCACGCATGTGTTCACCGCGCTGGCGCGCAACGATGGCGGCCTGCGCTGGACCGCGGTCACGATCGACGACGCCAGCGACGCCAAGGCCGCGCTCGACCGCATCACCATGCCGCAGGCGGTGCTCGATCGCATCGCACCGACCGCATTGCCGCTATCCTCGATCGTCATCTCGGACGAGCCGCTGAGCAGCGAGACCAATTATCGCACCGAGTTCGTCGCGGTGCTGAGCAATCAGCCGCAAGGCGGCTTCATAACGCGCAAGCCCACGGCCGATATCCTCGTCGCGGACCATAGCGTCCAGGGCGACGGCTTCTTCGGCTTCTTTTTCCAGCCCAATCCGGGGCCCCAACCTGCAAATGTGCGCCGGCGCGGCGGCCAGCCCTATCTTCAGGGCCAACCCTATCCTCAGGGCCAGCCCTATCCTCAGAGGCAACAGGGCTGGTGGTAAGACGCGGCAGATTGCCCGCAGGCATGGTCGCTCAGACCCGCACCGGCATGGATGTCGCGTTCATCGCCATGCTGTTTCTGACCGGTTTTACGGGCATCGCGCTGGTGCGGTATGCGAGGGAGCGACGGATGTTGGCGTATACCGCCTGAGCACGTCATTCCGGGGCGCGCGTAGCGCGAACCTCAGATGTGCAATTGCACATCGGGGAATCCTTGGGTTCCGGGTTCGCTCGCTTCGCAAGCGCCCCGGAACGACAATCACAAGTCCACCACCACGCAATCGCTTTCGACCGACACAGCTAACGTCTCCGCGACATGCGATCTCGCCGGGATCGGAGGATTGCGCGAGCCCGATCAGCGGCCCCTCGCCCAGCGTCGCGACGTAGGCGCGGACGTCGCGATCGTCGCTCGTAAGCATCGCGGAGACGCTTCGACCCGCCGGCAAAGCTAATCACCTGCCGCGGAACCGCGCTGCGCCGACATTAACCATGCAAGAGCTTCTCGCGGCGAAGGTCGGACGCTTAATGAGTGATTAACATTTTTACACAACAGATAGACGACCAGCGCCAACATTACGACGCAGCAAGAATTGCGAGCGGAACTCAAGCCTCCAAGGGGGGATTGCATGAGGACGCTTCTCATCGGCGTGCTGGCGGCCACCTTGGTCGGCTGTAGCTGCCTTTTACCGCCGCAAGCGAGCATGGATGCGTGCACGGACGCGAACTGGTTCCCCTGTTTCGACAGGACGGCTAGCATTCAGCCGATTGAACCAAAGCCAGCGTCATTCAAGACCAGTTCCGCGGCAATAGAAATCAAATCCACGATCGCGGCGAAGACCGAAAAGCCGTCGTCCGCTCGCGTCCGCGATAGGGCCCATCTCGCCAGAAAAAAGGGAAAGTCCACCAAGATTGCAGCGAAAGTCGAGCCTCCAGCATCTCGCATCCCGGTGTCGCCTCGTTCATTGAAGACACGACCGCCCGCTGCCGATTCCGATACGACGCGAGCAAACATCGCGACTTCGGATGCCACAGGCGGCGGTGCAGTTGCGAATTCGGATACCAGAGCGATACAGGCGAAGGTGGCGGTCGCTACGGCGGTCGCGGAGCGAATGACGATCGCTACTGTGGCCCCGGCGTCCGAACCGCAAGCGAATAATAAGGACCGTTCCAATCACTCCGAAACCGTGCTGCGTGGCGATGCCCAAAAGAGCGCACCTGCGTCGCCAAACACCACGGACCTTCTGGTTGCCGTTCTAATAGCTCGCCCCGAAATCAATTTACTATCGGATCTAACCAGTAAAATCATTGCGATAGATGACAGGTATTCTGCATCCAACGGTAATGTCAGGACCGCGATCGTGGCAGCGGGTGCGGCCGAAGTCCAACTGAGCGAGGGTAAAGCAAAGGCGATCGACCGGCTGATCCGCGGAGAGGTGCCGGCTGCGGTTCTGACTTTGGTGTCTGCGGAAGCGGCAGATCAGTTTCCCGAAATCGCAGGCTTCAAGATATTTCGAATCCCGCTCTCGCCTCGTTCATTGAAACGAGGGGATACACCATGACAAATCGGCCATTCGTCAGTCGAATGTGCGCCGTGTTCGAAGCGCGGGGCAAAGAGACGATCCCGACCTGACCGCGAGACCCGATGTCCATTCCGGGCCGATGTCCTGCTAACGCTTTTTCCAGTTGTATCGAACCACAATCAGGCACCCAACGGGCCTGATCGTTCGAGACGCGCGGCGTTGCCGCGCCCCTCACCATGAGGGTCTCAGACCTCATCCTGAGGAGCATCGCGAAGCGATGCGTCTCGAAGGATGATGCCACCGAACTGGAAAGTGCCCTGGTCCCAATGTCCGGTTAGGGTCCAATCGTGTCAGTTTGACCATCGACCAGCCACTTCCGGTCTACCCCGATCAACTGCCATCGCCAGACCAGCCGGTCTGGTCCGTTTCGTGCCATATCCGGACTCATGCACTGCGGCGTTCCGGCCGTCGATGAGTATGCACGTGCCTCATGCAACGACACAGCTTCTGTGATCGACGATTTGTAGTCACGCGAATGTTAGGTCGTCGATGCCGATGCTTATCCCGGCAAGCGCAGTTCGTCGGAATAAATCGATCGGCCGTCCGGTCTCTTGGTTGGTTGATTTGATGCGCAATAGCAAAGCCATCTCATCGACGCTGTGGCTCGGCAATCGCCGCAAGCCAAACCCGCAATCGGAGGGAGCCAAGTGGTATTGGCTTTTCATATCCAATGGAGGAATTGAATGACTACGCTCAAACTTCTATCGGCTGCATTGATCGCAACCGCCACGCTCGCAACTCCCGCTATGGCTCGCAAGAGCCATGTAGCCTCGCGGCACCTCGTACTGGACGCCAATGCGAGCGCCTCCCCCACTGCCCGTTATATTGACGGCCGTGTCTGCATTCCAGCGCCGCGCGTCGGCGCATTTGCAACAGCGCCCTGGGGCGGGAACAATGTCCCTTGCGAACCGCAGTGACATTGAGTCGCAGCGGCCCGGCAGAAAAGCAAACATCACGAAAATAAGAGGAGTGAGACAGCTCACAGACGTGCCTCGCATCAGGCACTAACCAGACCCTTGCAAGGTTTTCGTCGGTTCCAACCGGATCGTGAAAATGAAAACCATGTCGGACTGGTTGAGCCGGGCAGCGCGAGGGATCGACGACCCTTCAGGAGTCGAGTCACCCCCGTGTTCTCGCGGCATGATTTCGTCACGACGTCCTGTCGCGCCGCAATCAGCTTTATTGTCCTCGAATGCCGGTCCGCTGGCGATTGACTCGGTAACGCGCGTTTCAAGCCGAGTTGAGTTTAGTGAAGTGGAATTTAGTGGGGCGGGCGCGCGGTCTCCCTTACATCTAGCGTCAGGCATCCGCATCGGATGCTGCAAGCAGATAGCTCGCGCTCCAGACAGCACGCTCGCCTCACGAAGCGTGATCAATTCGTCTCGTCCTACGCGGGTCTACCATCGATCCATAGAGGAGAAACGAAAATGATTTCATTCAAAGCTCTTGCAGCGGCGGTGCTGCTGTCCGCGACCGCAGCGGCGCCGGCATTGGCGCAAGACCGCGCCCTGTATCTCAAAAACCTACACGACTCCGGGTATAATCCGGAGAACGACTACAATCCGAACGGGACCATAAGGGCCGCCATCCAGGAGCCGGGCGAGTTCGCGTTCTATTATCCCAATCTGGACGTTCTGCGTGGTGGGGCTCCAACTCCTGCTGCCAGATTGTCTCCCGACTGGCCCGCGTTGAAGGGGGCCTGTGCGGCGATCGGCGGCGGTATCACTTACTGCGGCACCCGGCACGAAGACTCTTATGCTTTTGCGCCCGACGCATTCCCGCGTCATCATGCCCGCCGTCATCACCGGTCGTGACTCGACCGCGCGGTACAGCGCCATGCGCGGAATTTATCGGCATCTCGCGCTGGTGCGGTATGCCCGAGAGCGACGGATGATGGGGCACACTGTTTAGTACCGTCATTCCGGGGCGCGCGTAGCGCGAACCTCAGATGTGCAATTGCACATCGGGGAATCTCGAGGTTCAGGGTTCGCTCGCTTCGCTCCCGCCCCGGAATGACGATGTCATCACAAATCCACCACCACGTAATCGCTTTCGACCGACACCGCTAACGTCTCGGCGACATACGGTCCCTTCACCACGCTCGAGCCCGGCTCGACATTGACCGGATAGGCCCTGGCGCGGAATCGCTTGGGGTCGCAGTAGGACTGGCCGGTGCGGATATCGAATTCCCAGCCGTGCCAGGGGCAGCGAATGATTTCACCGAGCCTGGTGTATTCGATCTCGCCGGGATCGGAGGATTGCGCGAGCCCGATCAGCGGCCCCTCGCACAGCGCCGCGCCCTGATGCGGGCAGCGGTTCAAGAGGCCGAAGAACTCGCCCTTGATATTGAACACCGCAATCGGGCGTTGATCGATGGTGAGAAATTTGCGCGTGCCCGGCGGCAGCTCATCCACCGGCGCAATGACGTGGCGGGTCATGTTTTTTGACGCATGATCTGTTCGAAAAACCGGCTTCCACTTTTTCGGATCATGCTACGCCAACCCGTACAGCTTCCGCGCATTGTTGAGATAGAACGCCTCGCGGTTGGCATCGCTGACGCCGGCCGGCAGCACCCGCGACGGCTCGTCATAATCCCAGTGCGGATAGTCGGTCGCGAACAACAGCTTGTCCCAGCCGACCCAATCGATCACGTCGAACAGATGATCGCGCCGTTCAGGATCTTCCATTGGCTGGGTGGTCCAAAAGATGTGATCGCGGATATATTCCGACGGCGGGCGCGTCAGATGCGGCACCTCGCCGCGCAGCCGCTGCCAGCTTTTGTCGAGCCGCCACGACAGCGACGGCGCCCAGCCGAACCCGGCCTCGACCATGATCATCTTGAGTTTGGGGTGACGTTCGAACACGCCCTCCAGCACGATGCTGGCGAGCGCGGTCTGCTGGCACTGCGAATGGCCGACCATCTCCTCGATGTAGTAGCTCGGCCAGCCCGACGCCGTGATCGGATTGCCGCCGAAGCCGAAGGCGTGCACGCCGACCGGAAGCCCCGCCTCCTCCGCCGCTTGGTAGATCGGCCAGTAGCGACGCTGGCCGAGCGGCTCGACGTTGCGGCTCAGCAGCAGCACCTGGACGAAATTCTTGTCGCCGGCGCGCTTACGGATTTCGGCGGCCGCCGCCGGTCCGTCCTCGTTGGCGACCACGATCGAACCCTTCAGCCGGCTATCCCGGCCGGTCCATTTGTCGATCTGCCAGTCATTGATAGCCGAGCAGATCGCAGCCGCCAGATCGTGATTGCGGATGCCCTGCCCGGTGTTGAGCGGATTGAGCACGCCGAGCACGACGTTGTTCGGATCGAGGTGCTGCTGCTGCATGAACGACAGCGACGAACCCTGCGGGCCGCCTTCCGGCGGATAGGCGTCGCGGCGCGACGCGTTGGGCTGCGCCTTCGGATAGGGCGGGCCTTCCATCATCCCCTGGTAAGGATGCTTCTCGTAGGTTTCGAGATGCGCGTGCCAGCGTTTGGCGAGATACGGATACAATTCCGTTTTGGTTGCGCGCGCCGGATGGATGTCGCAATCGGCAATGGCGGTTTTGACGCCGGCCGACGAAGCCTGATCGGGACGGTCGCGGAACTGGATGTTCATGGCGTTGCCTCCTTGACCGCAGGCTGCTTCAGGCGCGGATAGGTCGCATGCGGATTATCGATCATGATCTTGCGCACGAGATCTGATGACATCCCCTCCGGCAGCGCCGCATCATCATCGAATTGCCAGTGCGGATAATCGGTCGAGAATAGGAGCAATTCGTCCGACTGCATATGGTCGAACAGGCGATTTAACACTTGCGGATCGGGCGGCGCATCGATCGGCTGCAGCGAAAACCGGATGTTGCTGCGCACAATCTCGAGCGGCGCGCGATCTACCCACGGCGTTTCCATGCGGATGCCGCGCCAGAACTTATGCAGCCGCCACAGATAGGACGGCAGCCAGGTGAAGCCACTTTCCAGCATCACCATTTTAAGCTTCGAGTGCCGGGCGAAAACGCCTTCGA
Source organism: Bradyrhizobium erythrophlei (assembly GCF_900129425.1). NCBI lineage: Bacteria > Pseudomonadati > Pseudomonadota > Alphaproteobacteria > Hyphomicrobiales > Nitrobacteraceae > Bradyrhizobium > Bradyrhizobium erythrophlei. The sequence continues at coordinate 7,554,624 of NZ_LT670817.1, forward strand.
CGATCAAGCTGGTCAATTGCGTCTGAAAGGCCTGCGCCTGCGCGACATAATCCTCGATGTGATAGGAGCCCCAGCCGACCGACGTCGGCGGATTGTGATAATTGCTGCCGGCGTGAATGCCGATCGGAAGTCCCAGCCGCTCGGCGGCGGCGTAAATCGGCCAGTAGGCGCGTTTGCCGAGGGGAATGTCGCCCATGACCAGCATCAGCACCTGGACGAACCGCTTGTCCTGCGCGCAGCGTTCGATCTCCGCGACCGATTTCTCGATGCTCTGCACGGGAATGACGATCGAGCCGCGCAGCCGCGCGTCCTTGTCGAGCCATTCCTTCACCAGCCAGTCGTTCAAGGCGCGGCAGAACGCGTCCGCCATATCCTCGGAGAAAACCATCTGTACGCCGTAGAGCGGATTGCAGATGCCGCAAGCGACGCCGAACCGGTCGAGCGCCTGCGTCTTCATGTCGTCGAGGCTCGATCCCGGCTTGCCCCTGGCCGGGCGCCAGTCCGGCCGGGCGGAGATCGGCGAATTCAGGGGGTAGGATTGCGACACCAGATCGGTCATGCCCCGGGTCGTGACCTGATCGCGCCAGTAATCGTTCAGATAGGGCAGCAGGCTGGTCAAATGCGGAACGGCAGGGTGCAGATCGCAATCCACGCCGCCCGCGATCGGTGACGTCATGAGCCTGGTTTCCTCTGCTGCTTGAGGGACGCTCGATCACGGCATCTTGTAATGCCGCGCCGCTTGGTTCTTGATCGCCATTCAAGCAGGCTCGCCGCGGGCTCGCAACTGGCGCCAACGAACCAATCGTGTGCTAGGAAAAGCGGAAAATGGGCGCAAGGGAGGTTTTCATGCTTCGGACTGGAATAGCTGTGGTTGCAACCACCATGTTGCTGGCGGGGGCTGCCGTCGCGCAACAGCAACAACAGCCGGCCGCAGCGCCGCCGCCTCCCGATTTCTCCAAGGTCGAGATCAAGACCACCGATCTCGGCGACAACGTCTATATGCTGGAAGGCCAGGGCGGCAATATCACCGTCGCGGTGGCGAAGGACGGGATCATCATGGTGGACGGCGAGTTCGCCCCGCTGCATGACAAGATCAAGGCCGCGATTTCGAACGTCTCGAATCAGCCGATCAAATATCTCATCAACACGCATTTTCACGGCGACCACACCGGCGGCAATGAACCATTTGCCAAAGATGGCGCCGTTGTCGTCGCCGAGGTCAACGTCAGGAATCGGCTCGCGGCCGGCACCACCAACGGGCTGACCGGCGTCAAGACGCCGCCGGCGCCGCAAGACGCGCTGCCCGCAAAAACCTACACCGGCGCGTTTCACATCCGGCTCAACGGCCGCGTCGCCGACCTCAAGCATATCGCCAATGCGCACACCGACGGCGACACCTATGTCTGGTTCAAGACCGCCAACGTGCTGTCGACCGGCGATACCTTCACCAATGCCCGCTATCCCAATATCGATTTCGCCAATGGCGGCAACATCAAAGGCATGATCGCCGCGGCCGACACCTATCTCAAGCTGACCAACGGCAAGACCCGGATCGTGCCGGGCCACGGGCCGCTCGCCGACAAGGCGGCGCTGATGGAATACCGGACCATGCTGACAACCGCGCGCGACCGCATGGCCAAACTCGTCAAGGAGGGCAAGAGCGAGGACGATGTGGTCGCCGCCAAGCCGTTCGCGGACCTCGATGCGAAATGGGCGCCCAGCGAGTTGGCCAGCAAGAATTTTATTCGCGTGGTCTATCACTCGCTCGCCGACAAAAAAGACACCGGGAGCAGCACCGGGAAAGGTGCGTGATGAAAGAGCTGGTTGCAATCGCCGAGAAGATAGCCGCTCGCCTGATCGAGCGGCGCCAGACCATCGCGGTCGCGGAATCCTCGACCGGCGGCCTGATCTCGGCGGCGTTGCTGGCAGTGCCCGGCGCGTCCGCCTATTTCCTCGGCGGCGCCGTGGTCTATACCCGCGACGCGCGGCGGATTCTGGCTGACATCCCCGATGAGGCGATGAAGGGCATCCGCTCGGCCTCGGAGCCTTATGCAAAATTGCTGGCGAGCCGGATCCGCCAGCGCTTTGCCACCGATTGGGGCCTGTCGGAGACCGGCGCCACCGGACCTGCCGGCAACCGCTACGGCGACGCCGCCGGCCATAGCTGCATGGGCGTCGCCGGCGGACCGGAGCCAACGGCGATGACGCTGGAGACCGGCAGCGCCGACCGGCTTGCGAACATGCTTGTGTTCGCTGAAACCGCGCTGAATTTTCTGCTGCAGAATTTGTCGCGGTGAGGAGCCCACACTCGTCGTCCCGGCCAAGCGAAGCGCGACCGGGATCCATGCGCCGTGTCGCTTGTTGCGAGCTATGCCGTTCGACGATTTTCGCGCAACAACGGCGGTGAGCCCCCTCTCCCCTTGCGGGAGAGGGTTGGGGTGAGGGGTTCAGGTCTATCGATCGACCGTAACCCCTCACCCGGATCGCATCTGACGATGCGATCCGACCTCTCCCACAAGGGGAGAGGTGACGCGCATACGCGCGTGCACCATCCATATCGGATTCAATTTTTTCAACAGCCAAGGCGAAAATGATTGCAAGACCGTCATTGCGGGCCACGCAATGACGGCGAATGCAAATACACCTTCGCGATCTCGCGGCGCGATTTCGCCCGAGTTGTGCATGAATTTTCCGTCGTTAAGAAAAGAGGGCGTGGGCTACGCTTGTTGTTCGAGGGCTTTGCCGCACCACAAACAATTGTGATGGTGGCTCCCGGCTCAAGGCCGGGACGACGGGCGTCACTTTTCGCGGAAGGCGCGCATCAGCTGGTCGTGCAGCGGCTTGATCAGGTAGGACAGCATGGTGCGGTCGCCGGTTTGCACGAAGGCTTCCACGGGCATGCCGGGGATCAGCTTGGCCTCGCCGAGACGGGCGACCTCTTCCGGCGGCATCGAGACGCGGATGGTGTAATAGGATTGCCCGGTACGCTGGTCGGTGGTGACGTCGGGCGAGACGCGGGTGACGACGCCGTTCAATTCCGGCGTGGTGCGCTGGTTGAATGCCGACAGCCGCAGCAGGGTTTTCTGGCCGATCTGCAGCTTGTCGATATCCTGCGGATTGACCTTGGCCTCGACCTGCAGGTCGTCGGCCTGCGGCACGATCAGCATGATGGCGTCGCCGGCGGTGATCACGCCGCCCACGGTATGAACCGTCGACTGCTCGACCATGCCGTCCTGCGGAGCGCGAATGTCGGTCCGGCGCAACTGGTCTTCAGCGGTGACCTTGCGTTCGACGTATTCGCCGATCTTGTCGTTGGTCTCGCGCAAATCCTTGGAGACGTCGCTGACCATATCCTTGTCGACCTGGATGATCTGAAGCTCGGTTTCGGTGATCTTGCCCTTGGCCTGGGCTTTCGAGGCGACATATTGCGCCCGCTCTCCGGCGAGGCGCGCCCCGTCGCGCTCCAGCGTGGTCAGGCGTGTCATCTGCACCAGATGCTGGTCGTAGAGGGTGCGAACCCCGACCAGTTCCTTGTTCACCAGGTCGATCTCCAGGTCCTTGGCCTTCTCCTGCGCCACCAGGCCGGCGATCTCCTCGTTCAGCTGCGTGATTCGCTCGCGCAACTGCGCCTTTTGCCCAACCCTGCCATTGGTGCGAACCTCGAACAGCTTGGTCTCGTTCGCGATGATGTTCTTGACGTCGGGATCGTCGGCTTGATCCAGCAGCATCGGCGGGAATACCACCTTGTCGAGGCCCTGCTGTTCGGCCTCGAGCCGCGCGGCCCGCGCCCACAAGCCGTTGAGGTTTTTGGTGACGATGGCGAGGTTCGCCTTGGTCACGGTGTCGTCCAGCCGCACCACCACGTCGCCGGCCTTGACGATGTCGCCGTCGTGCGCGAGCAATTCGCCGACGACGCCGCCGGTCGGATGCTGGACTTTCTTGACGTTGGATTCGACGACGATCGCTCCCGGCGCGATCAGCGCACCCGAGATCTCGGCGGTCGAGGCCCAGCCGCCAAGGCCGCATGCCAGAACGATGACCACCGACAATCCGACGATCAAATGCAGCCGTATCGATTGCCGCGCGCCGCGCAGCTCGCTGCCGCTCATGGTTTGGTCACTCCTCCTTCGGAGACGATCTTGATCGGCGTGGGCGGCGCGACCCGCTGCAGCACCTGGCCGAGAACGGCTTCCTTGGGGCCGAACGCCTGCACACGGCCGTCCTTCAGCACCAGAAGCTGGTCGACCGCCTCGATCCCGATCGGCCGGTGCGCAACGACCACCACGATGGCGCCGCGTTCGCGCGCCGCGCGAACCGCCCGGGACAGCGCCTCGTCTCCCTCGGTGTCGAGATTGGAGTTCGGCTCGTCCAGCACGATCAGGAACGGGTTGCCGAACAGCGCCCTCGCCAACGCCACCCGTTGCGCCTGACCGGCCGAGAGCGCGGTGCCCTGCTCGCCGATCTGAGTGTCGTAGCCGTCGCGCATCTTGATGATCATCTCGTGGACGCCGGCTTCCTTGGCGGCCGCGATAATGGAGTCGGCGCCGGCTTCGAGATCGAACCGGCAAATATTCTGCGCCACCGTGCCGGCGAACAGCTCGACATCCTGCGGCAGGTAGCCGACGTGACGGCCGAGCACGTCGGACGACCACTGATCGAGCGCCGCGCCGTCGAGCCGCACCTTGCCGCGGGCGGGCTGCCAGACGCCGACCAGCGCGCGCACCAGCGAAGACTTGCCCGACCCGCTCGGTCCGATGATGCCCAGCCCGTTTCCGGCCACAAGCGCGAAGGTCACGTCCTGCACGATAATTCTCTGATCGCCCGGCGGCACGATGCTGACGCCCTCGACCGAAAGCCGGCTCGTTGGGTTCTGTAGTATCGTCTGCGTGGCCCGCGCCGGCATCGATTCGAGCAGCCGGTTGAGGCGGTGCCAGCTCTGGCGCGCGGCGACGAAGCCTTTCCAGTGCGCGATGGCGAGATCGACCGGCGCCAGCGCCCGCGCGCTCAGGATCGAGCCCGCGATGATAATGCCGGCGGTCGCCTCCTGATGGATCACCAGGTAAGCGCCGACCGCGAGCACCGCCGATTGCAGGGTCATGCGCATGACCTTGGCGACCGCGCCGAGACCGCCGGAGACGTCGCTGGCGCGCTGGTTGCCGGCGAGATAGTTCTGGTTGGCCTCGCCCCAGCGCTTGGTGAGGCGCCCGGACATTCCCATCGCGACCAGCACTTCGGCATTGCGCCGGCTGGTGGCGGCCAGATCGTTGCGGCGCGCCGCCAGACCCATCGCCTCACGCGCCGGCCGGCGCGACATGAACTCGGTCGCGATGGTGAGGGAGATCAGAATGACCGCGCCGATCAGCGCCGTCAGGCCGATCATGACATGGAACGCGAAACAGATCGCCAGATAAAACGGCAACCACGGCAGATCGAAGAACGCGCCCGGCCCCATGCTGCCAAGGAACGATCGCACATTGTCGAGGTCGCGCAACGGTTGCAGGCCCTCGTTGCGTCCGCCGACCATCAGCGGCAGCCGCACGATGGTGTCGAACACGCGGGCATTGAGGGCTTCATCGAGGGAGGTTCCGATGCGCCCCAGGATTCGCGAGCGGATCAGGTCGAGACCGCCCTGGGCGATGTACAACCCGCCGGCGAGAATAGCCAAACCGACGAGGGTCGGCACGCTGCGGCTCGGCAGCACACGGTCATACACCTCCAGCATGAACAGCGAGCCGGTCAGGTAAAGCAGGTTAATCATGCAACTCATGACGCCGACGCCAATGAATGCACTACGGCAGGCGCGCAGCGCATCACCGAGTTCGGAACGCCGGACACCGGGGACGGCTGTCATTAATCCTGATCTCTTCACAAGGGGTATGCACACCTCCCTTAATTCACCGGGCGTTGTGCCATTCGCAACCTACCGATTTTTGCAGCGAACGTCTATCGAAGTCGCGGTTAACCTAAATGCCATCCGCGGCCTGTCCGCCTGGCATGCAAGGCGGACAAATGAACGAAGCCCGGCGACAACCGTTGACCCCGTCTTGGACGTGGAAGGCAGGCGTGGCGCGGTCTGCCAGCGGGAATAGTCATTGCGAAGGGCATTGCCGGTTCCGGGTTCGCGCACCCCGCCCCGCTGCCGAAGGAACCTAATCGGGTCCCAACACTTGTCCTGCCACCCAAGCCATTATTCACAGGAGATATCATGATCCGCCGTCTTATCGGAATTGCCGCCCTTGTCGCCACAGTCGCCCTCCCTGTCATGGCGCAGGCCCAAGGGGTTCCCGGCGGGGTTGAGCGAGGCTCAAGAGATGGCGAAAGGGCTGCCGGCCCTGTCGGCGCCGTCGTCGGAGGTGTCATTGGCGGCGTGGTCGGTGGCGTCAACGGGGTTCTGGGCGTCGATGAACGTCCCCGCTTTCGCAGCTACGTCGTCGAACAGCATCGCCCCTCCTATCAATACCGCGAGGACGTCCGGATCGGCGCGGTTCTGCCCGAAGAAGGCGTCACCTATTACGATGTGCCGCCGGAATATGGCGTGCGGGATTATCGCTATACGGTCGTGAACAACCGTACGGTTCTGGTCGATCCGCGGACCCACCGCATTGTCGAGGTCGTCGAGTAACACGACGACGTATTGATCGCGTTCAGGGGGCCGTCCGTAGGGACGGCCCCTTTGCTTTGGTGGGTTTTTGGCATCCGGGATTTCGTAGCCCGAGCGCTCTGTCGCAGCGTCAGAAGCGGCCGCCGGTTCGAAGCAGCCGCACGATCAGCAGCAGCACGACAGCGCCGATCGCCGAATAGATGATCTCCGATACGAGGCCGGTGCCGAGATGGATGCCGAGCTTGGGAAACAGATAACTGGCGACCAGCGCGCCGGCGATACCGACGAGAATATCGCCGATGATCCCAAAGCCGGTGCCGCGCACGATCTTTCCGGCCAGCCAGCCTGCAACCAGGCCGACGAACAGAATAACGAGAATGCCTTCATTAGACATCTGCATCAGAAACAACCCCCTGTTGGTGCGCGTCTCGGCGCCGCGTCCGAACCTATCGATAATTGCCCGAGGTGACGACTACAATCTGCGGGGCGTTTGGTTCAATCGGCGTCCGCTTGACGAAATACGGGCCGTCTTTGGCGCCAACGAAACTTTCGACCGCGTTTAGCGTTATGTTTCAATGACGCAACCCGATACATGGTATGTGGCCTTCGGGCCCGACAAAGCGGTGAAAATCGACGACAGCGCCACCACCGGCGCTATTCGCTCGACCCGTACCTTCAAATCGGAAGTCGACGCCAAATTGTTCGCCATGCAGATTCTGGCGAAAGGCTGGACGGCCAGCGCGGGCACGCTCAATCCTCATCAGCCCAAGCAAGTCGTCGGGTCTTCCCAGATCGAGCACTGGGCCGCCCCCGGCCTCGGCGGCTGAGGCGCCGCGCCGCCGCCAGCGCGTTCCTTCCTTCCAGTTCAGCGGCTTCATCCTTGGAACGTGCGCACATGCGCGCCACTTACCCTCCCCTGGAGGGGGAGGGTCGGATCGCATCGAGCGCAGCGAGATGCGAGACGGGGTGGGGTGACAGTCTCTCAACTCGGGCACCGTTTGCGGGGAGAGACTGTCACCCCACCCCGCTTGCTTCGACGATGCGGAGCATCGTCGAAGCAAGCGACCCTCCCCCTCCAGGGGAGGGTAAGCCGCGGATCTCGACGAGATGGGTCATGCCGGCTTCGGCACCCGATCATGGAAATCGGTGGCGCGCTGGAACGCGGCACCGATCCGCAGCAGCATGGCTTCGTCGAACGAACGGCCGACCAGCTGCATGCCGACGGGAAGACCGCCGCGCGTAAACCCTGTGGGAATCGAAAGCGACGGCAGCCCGAGATAATTGACCGGGCGGGTAAACCGCGTCAGCCGCTGGATCACGGCTTCCGCGTCGGGACTGTTGCCGACGTCGCTTTCGGCGATGGTCGGAGCCGCGACCGGCGCCACCGGCGCGATCACGGCATCGACGCCGGCAACGGCGGCGAGGTGCGCCGCCAGCGCCGGGCCGCGCCAGCGCATCGCTTCGAGATAGGACACGCCGGGTATGGCGAGCCCGTTTTGCAACCGCATCAGAACCTGCGGGCCGTAATCCTGCGGGCGTTCGATCAGCCATCGCTTGTGGAAGGCCGCCGCCTCGACGGCCAGAACCAGCTGACACGCCGCGGTGAGCTGGCGCTGGTCCGGCAGTTCGACCTGAACGGTATTGGCGCCCTCACGCTTGAGAACGGCGATCGTCTCGTCGAGAATCGCTGCGACTTCGGGATCGAGGTCGTCGACATAGAAGGCGGTGGGTACGCCGATGGTGAGGCCCTTGATCGACTCGCGCGCCGCCGCCGCATAGTCGGGCAACGGCCCGGCCACCGCCGTCGGATCGTCGGGGTCCGCACCCGCCATCAAGCCGAGCAGCAAGGCGCAATCCTCCACGCTGCGCGCCAGCGGGCCGACGGTATCGAGCGACTGCGACAACGGCATCGCGCCGGCGCGACTGATCCGTCCCACCGTCGTCTTCAATCCGGTGACGCCGCAGAAATGCGCGGGCATCCGGATCGAGCCGCCGGTGTCCGAACCCAAGGCCGCAAAGGTCAGCCGCGCCGCCACCGCCGCGCCCGATCCCGACGACGAGCCGCCGGTGATGTGATCGAGGCCCCACGGATTATGCACCGGCCCGTAATGGGAATTGTGGCCGGTCGGTCCATAGGCGAATTCCACCATCTGCAGCGAGCCAAGCCGAACCGTGCCGGCATCCTTCAGGCGCTGCAGCGCGGTCGAGGTCGTGGTCGCGACGAAATCGCGCCGGATTTTCGAACCGCAGGTGACCACCTTGCCGGCGTCATAATACATATCCTTGTGCGCCATCGGCACGCCGTGCAACGCGCCGCTCAAATTGCCTTTTGCGAACAGCGCGTCGGCCGCATCGGCTGCCGCCAGCGCCGCGTCCGCTTCGATCGCCATGAAGGCATTGAGACGAGGCTGCCATTGCGCGATCCGCTCGAGACAGGATTGCGTCGCCTCGCGCGACGAGAAACGCTTCTGCGCGATGGCGTTCGCAACTGCCGTCAGCGACATCAGGGCCGGTTCGGTGCTCATGTTCTAGGCCTTCTTGCTGCGCGCGGCGGCTTGCACGACGAGGAACGTCGCAGGTTCCAGATCGAACGGCAGCGTGCCGGCGACCGCGGCAAAACCCTCGAACGCCGGGCCGATGGAATTGGCGATGCGCGTGGCGACTTCGGCGCTGACGGGCACGCCGGCGACATCGGCCATGGCGTGAATCGCTTTGGGGCTCGGTCTTGTCATGCGGTGTCTATCTCCTTTGCGGGCGCGCGGCTGTGGCCTGAGCCCGGTATGGCCATGTAGCAGGCGGCCTGGTGACCCATTGTATCGGGCGCGGCGAGTTTTTGGGGCGGCATTTGCGCAGAGCGGCTCCGCGAACGGACGGTGTCCGACCGCGACGCCGTGGTCGGGTTGATGAACGGTTTGGCCAAGCTTGCCAAGGGTCAGGTCGATCCTTCGAGCCCTCCTGGTTCGGCAAGCCGATTTTCGACCTCACCTACGATCCTGTGGATGGCCGGGACAAGCTTGGTCATGACGAGGACTCAGGAGTTTGCCTCATCCGCGTTCGAAATCGCGATATGGTCCGGCGCCAGGCCGGCTTGATGCCGCGCGTGCATGGCGGTGTAAGCGGCTTCGATATGCGCCGTGAAGCGCTGGGTATCGAATAAGGGCGTGGTGAGACGATGGGCCTCCAGCTTCGCTCTGATGGCCGCCAATTCGTCCGGGTGCGTGGCAAGCCTGATCGCCAATCCCTCGTAGTCCTCCACCGTGGTCGTTATCAACTCCGGAAGACCGACGGCGTTGAGCAGGCTCGCCGCTACCCTGCCGACAAATGTCTCTCCGAGACAGGTCAGCACCGGCAAGCCCGCCCACAGCGCATCGGCGGCGGTGGTGTGGGCGTTATAGGGCAGCGTGTCCAGAAACAAATCGGCGGCGCGATGCCGCGCCAAATGGTCCGACGGCGGCATGCGGCCGGCAAAGATCAGCCGTTCGGCGTTGACGCCGCGTGCCAAAGCTTCTTTCTTCAAATTATCCGCGGCTTTCGCATTGTCCTGAAACAGCCAAAGCACGCTGTCCTCGACTTGCCCGAGGATCCGCATCCAGCCATCGAAAACGCGCGGCGTGATTTTGTGGTTGTTGTTGAAGCAACAGAACACAAAGCCGTCCAGGGGTAGTCCCAGCTCGGTGCGCGTGAAGGTTCGGTCGGCAATCGAACGCTTGCGATCGTTGACCAGATAGCTGTCGGGCAGAAGGACCAGCTTTTCCGAGTAGAACCCGCGCTGATTGTCCGGGACGACCACCCGATCGGCAATGAGGTAATCGATATAGCGGGCGCCGATGGTGCCGGGATAGCCGAGATAATGCGCCTGGACGGGCGCCGGCCGGCGGGCAAAAATACCGGTTCGCGAATCCGTGGTAAAACCCATCAGGTCGACCGCGATGTCGATTTCCAGCGCTTTGATGAGATCGGCGATCTGCTCGTCGCTATAGCTCCTGGCGTCGACAAAGCGCTCGAACGATGCCTTCACGCGCCGGCCTATTTCCGAGTTGTCGTCGACGCCGAACGAGATCGCCGTTACTTCAAAACGTGATTTGTCATGGCACTCGAACATTCCGGCCATCAGGAATGAAAGTGCGTGCTGGCGAAAGTCGGCGGAGAGATAGGCGACCCGAATCCGGTCGTGATGGTATCGCTCGCCCTGCCAGACCGGCTTTTCATGAGCCGGATAATTGTTCGCGGCCCACAATCTGGCGCATTGCAGCTGGTCTTCGGAAGACGAGGGAATAGCGAGGAAGATGAACGGCTGTGTATTGGCGTGTCCGTTCCTGATCGAGGCAATTAGATGCGCGCATTCGGCCTCCCAACGGCTCCAGTCGCACAGATGCATCCTGGCATACAGGCGGTGACCTTCGGCGCCCGGTAAATTCGGCTTCAGCGCGAGCACCTTGTCATAAGCGGCAAAGGCTTCGTCGTAGCGCCGGAGCTTCGAAAAAATATTGCCGCAGTTTCGATGGGCCTCCGCATGGTCCGGCCGCAGTGCGACGGCCTGCTGGTAGCCAACAAGCGCGTCCTCCAAACGCCACAGTTTCACCAGCGCGTTGCCGCGGTTGACATGCGCTTCGGCGAAGCCGGGGTCGAGCGCTGTCGCCTGGTCGAAACTCGCCAGCGCTTCGCCGGGACGCCCGAGATCCAGCAGTGCCTTGCCGAGGTTGTTGTGGGCGGCGGCGACCTTTTCGTTGAGGCCGATCGCTTTCCTGATCAGTTCGATGCCGCGCTCGGCGCGCCGTGTCTGCAGCGCAATGACGCCGAGCATGTGCAGGGAATCGAAGTGCCGCGGCTGCTGCTCGAGGACTTCGCGATAGATGCGCTCGGCGGCCGTCAACTCTCCCTGCCGATGCAGCGCCAGGCCTTGCCTGAACCGGGATTGCAACCCCACCGCCTCGTGCTCGCCGCGCACCTACTTGGTCAGCAGCGCATAGGCGCCGTTCCAGTCGTCCGGCGGCGGATTTTTCCGGTAACCGAGAATCCGCGCCTCATACAGATTATAGAGGAGCTCCAGGGTGCCGCCGTCATCGCTCCGGCGCCCGCGCTCGATCGCTTCGAGCGCACCGTCCCAGTCGCGGCTGCGATAACACGCCAGCATCTCGATGGTCAGGTTGCGCAAGCGCTGGAACCGGCCGGACTGCGCGGTGTCCTCGCGCCCGGCGATGGCATAGATCACCTCGGGCTCCTTCTTGCCCTTGACCATGATGAAATCGAGCTCGAGGATCGCAAACTTGTCCTTGACCGCGAGCGCGGTCTTGGAGCCGACGATGATCGGGAATCCATACTCCTTGGATTGCCCCTCCAGGCGCGACGCCAGGTTGACGCTGTCGCCCAGCACCGAATAGTCGAAACGCAGGTCGGAACCCATATTGCCGACCACGCAAGTGCCGGTATTCAGGCCGACGCCGACATTGAGCGGAATGTAGGGATGGCCGCCCTCCTGCGCCTCCTGCTTGCGTATCTTGTTGAGCACGTCGATCCGGTCGAGCATGTCGACCGCGGCTTCGCAGGCGTTGAGCTGATGCTCGCCGTCGTCGAGCGGCGCGTTCCAGAACGCCATGATGGCGTCGCCCATGTATTTGTCGATGGTGCCCTTTCGCGCCAGGATCGCATTGGTCAACGGCGTCAGGAACCGGTTCATCAGCGCGGTCAGGCCCTGCGGATCGTGCTTGTAGGACTCCGAAATGGTGGTGAAGCCCCGGACGTCGGAGAACATGATGGTCATCTCGCGCTCCTCGCCGCCGAGCACGAGCTTTTCCGGCGACTGCGCCAGCTGCGCGACCAGCGCCGGCGACAGATATTGGCCGAACGCCGAGCGAATCTGCCGCCGCTGTGCCTGCTCCCTGACGAAGCTGGTAAAGATCAGCGTGAGATAGATCGTTGTGGTCGACAGTAGCGGATAGGTAAAATCGATCAGCAGCCGGTCGTGGGTGTAGAAATACCAGGACGTTCCGACCAGAAGCGTGGCGAACAGCGCGCCGACGGCCACCAGGGTGACGGGCCCGAACATCGGCGCGAACGCGATCACCAGAATTCCGAGCAGCAGAGCCGCACCGAATTCGAGAGCGGGGCCGTGGGGCGGCTGCGACAGCAGCGATTTGGTCAGCGCCGCCTCGAGCACCTGGGCGTGGATCTCGACCCCGGGCATCGCCCGCGAAACCGGCGTGGTCTTGATGTCGTTGAGCCCCGCCGCCGACGTTCCGATCAGCACCAGCTTGCCCTTGATCTTTTCGGGCGGCGCGTCTCCCTCGAGCACGTCGACCGCCGGGACATAGATCGACGGATCGTTACGCGCAAAATGGACCCAGAGCTGGCCGTTGCGGTCGGTCGGAATCTGGAACCCCTTGACGCCGATGCTCTGGATACCGGCCTGATCGGTCTTGATGAAGATCGTGTCGGTGCCGGTGGCCACCCGCAACATTTCGAAGCTCAGGGACGGCATGATGGTGCCCTGGGCCTGCATGATCATCGGCACCCGCCGGATAATACCGTCGCGTTCGGGATTGATCGAGAACAGGCCGCGGCCGCCGGCCGCCGATTCCAGCACCGGCGTGTTGCGCAGCAGGCCCGGAAATTCGAACATGAAGCGCTGGGGATCTTCGCCCAACATCGCCAGGCCCGTCACCGGAAGCGTCTTGTCCAGCTCCTTGATAATCTCGGGAAGCCCGGATTCGCCGAGCACCACGCGTGAGCGCCGCATCGCATCCGCGAAGACCTGATCGTTGCTCGGCAGCGCGTGCAGCTTGGCGCGGGTTTCCTCGTCGAGATCGCGAAAGGTGTCGGCCGCGACGTCGGGATTGAGCCGGTCGGGCTCGGAGAAGACCACGTCGAAGGCGATGACCACGGCGCCGAGCCTGGTCAGATCGGTGATGAGGTCCGCGATCCGCGTCCGCGGCCACGGCCACTGGCCGAATCTCGCCAGGCTCTTTTCGTCGATATCGACAATGCTGACCGGCCTTACGGTCTTCACGCGGGGATCGATGCGCTGGAAGGTGTCGAAAGTCCGCACCCGAAGCTCTTCGATCGGCGCGAAATCGGCAATGCGCAGCGCCGCGAGCCCGATCAGGAGCGCCAGGCACACCAGCCTCGCATACCCGAACCGTCGGGCGAACCAACGCCGCAATATCCTCAGCCGTTTCATGTGGTCTGGATATCAGGTTCGGGCGGGTTGATCACGTTTCTTGTTTCCGCAAGGTGCGCCTGCCGGGTTTCGCCCGGCAGATACCCTACACGAAGTGGAAGTCGGCGGCGTGTAGTTGCGCCTTCACGACCCCTGACAAGGTGATCGCATCGTGGGCATCCAGGGTGACGACTGTGTTTCCGTGGCCGTCATCCTGTATCGCGTTCAGGACCGCCTGCGCGGTTTCAAAAATCGCACCGCCGAACTGAAGCGTATCTGTAGCCGGATGGAAGTTGGCCACGGTGTCCTGGCCGATGCCCGCGAAGTTGAACACAAAGGCATTGCTGCCGCTGCCGCCGGTCAAGGTCTGGTTCGGAACACTTGCGACGATCGTATTGCTGGTCGCCGGACCAGGACCATACGCGACCGCGGCACTCGGCGGCGAGCTGTTGGCAGCCGGCGGATCGAAGACAATCGTGCCGCTCGTCCCGCTCACGCCGTTGATCGGATTTCCGTCGTCTACGAAACTCAGGCTGCCGATATTGCCCGTGAACTGGATATTGGCGGTATTCGTGCCATCGGTGACGGTAAGCACATCATTCGCGGTATTGAACGTTTCGCTGAAACTGAGCGAGTCATGATTGATGTTCGCGAGATCGATCTGGTCCGAGTGTGCCTGCGTTCCGTCGGTTGTGCTGAAGCCTGAGACTACGCCGTGGAAGTTCTGGGCGTTGTCGAGCTTCAGCATTCCGGTTGTGCTGTTGAAGGTCACGGTCTGACCGGATGACGCTCCGGACGCAATCTCCAGGGTCGTGCCGGCATCGATTTTGAACGAACCCGTTCCCGATATCCCGTTCGTCGAACCGATTTTGAGGCTGCCCGATTGCACCTCGATCGTCCCGGTGTTGATGAGGCTCGAAAGTCCGGAGAAGCTCGACGTCCCATTGCTGTCGATCGTCCCGGCATTGGTGAGGCTGCTTGAACCTCCGAATGCGTTGCTCCCGTTAAGGGACCAGTTTGCGCCGATTTCGTTCGTGATCGTCGAACCGCCGGACGTAACTACGTCGCCGGTCAGATCGCCGAAATTATCGACGTTCGCAGTACCCGCGCCCGTGGTCGTCGCATCGATTGCGTCGGTACCTCCGGTGATCGAGCCATGGTTGGTCACGCTGACGTTGCCGCCCTGCCCGAACGCGTCCACGCCATAGCGTGGTCCGTCAATGGTCGCGCCGGACTCGACCGTGATCGTCACGGTGCCGGTGCCGTAGTTGTAGCCGCGAATTCCGTCCGTACCGGCGGCAGCGGTGATCGCGGCGAAATCATCGATGCTCACATTGCCAAGATCGCTGGCATCAGCCGTCGAGTTGAAGTTGTAGCCCGCCAGGATACCGGCTGCTGCCTTTCCGCTGCCGGTCGGAATGTCGCCCGATATGATGGTGCCGTAGGCCACAATGGAGATGACGCCGGGGCCGCCGGGCGGAGCCGTCGCATCCGCATCATTGGCGTAAATGCCGGAGCCACCGGAGTGTATCTCGGTGCCCGCCGCGGTCGTCACGTAGCTGTTGCCGGTGCCGAAATTGTCCACCGATATGCCGTAGCCATAACCATTGGTCGGGCTGGTACCGCCGAGCGCCGTGATCGTTCCCGCGGTGTCATTTACCGTGATGTTGCCGTCGCCATAATTGTAGGCTCGGATGCCATCCCCGGCGGCCGCGTTGATATTGGCAGAGTTGTTGACGAAAACCGTGCCGTAAAGACCGGAAAGGGGATAGGTGGCGGGATTATTTGGGCCGGGTCCGAAATAACCGGCCAAAATACCCGCGGGGGGATTTCCGGAGTTCGTGGCAGTGCTGCCCGAATTTATCGTCCCGGAAGCATTGACGTCGATGACGCTGTTTGCCGAAAGCGCGATCGACGTGTCCTCGTTGACCGCGTTAATGCCGGCGCTGCCGGATGTGATCAGGTCCCCTGACGAGGTCGTGACGTTGATGTTCCCGGTTTCAAGGTTGAGTGCCAGGATTCCATAGCTGACGGTCGAGGTGACCGTTGCATTCGCGTAAACGTTGACCGCTACGTCTGCGGTGCCGTTGCCGGCGTTGCCGGAATCGGCGAAAATACCGTATTTGCCGCCCGACACGCTGGTGTTCGCCAGATCGTTGACCGCGACATTGCCGGTCCCGAATGCATATATTCCGACGCTGCCGATTCCAGTCGCGGAGATGGAGGACGCGGCATTGAAGACGACGAGACCTGCGGCTCCGCCGCTAAGACTGATGCCGTCGTAACCACCCGATACCGAAATGGAAGAGAGGGGATCTGTCTCGACAACGATATGGTCCGACGAATTGCTGTCGGTCGATGAAATCGACAGGCCATTTCCGGAGCTTCCGGAAATGCTGGCACCTTGAAGCTGGAAGAGTTCGCTCGTCGCGGTCGTTGCACTGACCGGCGCGATCGCTCCCGAGATAACGTCCACGGTTGCCGGCAATGCCGCGCCATCGAACTGGATCGAGATCTGCTGCGTAGCCGTACCACCGTGACCGTCATTGACGGTTACATCGTAGACTTCGTCGAAGCTCGGCATCAGGCCGGCATTGTCGAGCAGCAGAAGGTCTGTCGAGTTCAGCGTAAAGCTCCAGTTGACGACGCCCGGAGTTCCGCTGCTCGAATCGCTCAGCAGTGTCGCGGAAAACTCGCCGATCGGCGCATCGAGCGCGCCGAGATTGCTGGCAGCGCTGTCAAACGAACTGCTGACGGTGTGCGTGTTGAACGGGTCCGGATCACTGAACGTAAAGTTATTGCTCGAGATGACCGGAACGTAACCACCCTTGCCGTCCGGTGTGCCGGCCGGTATCTGGATCGCTCCCGGCTGGCTGACGCCCGCAGCGATGACTGGATTGAACGCGTTGAGTTCGGCCGTCGTCACGCCGAGCAGCGTCAGAATGTCGCCGTTGCCGAAATTAACCGTGACGTTGCCGTGGCCATCATCGCTCACGCTCGGCGTAACGCCGGCAAGATTCTTCAGCTGGATCTGATCGGCTTCGGTTGGGTCGTACGAGCCGCTGTTGCCCTGATCGAAGTCGGTGATCGTGACCGCACCGTAGCCGGCGCCGAACACGAACGTGTCGCTGCCGGCGCCGCCGGTCAGGGTGTGCTGGCCGCCGTCGGCGGCGCCGGGATCGAGCAGGTCATTGCCGGCACCGCCATTGAGCGTTTCATTATGGCCGGCGCCGCCAAAGCCGTCGGGTCCGGAGTTGCCGACGAAGCTGAAATTGTAGGACGAAACCAGCGTATTCAACTCGCTGAAATCGCCGGCCGCCGCGTCCTTGACGTCGGCCATCCACGAAGCGGCATCGAACTGGCCGGTGAAGTCCACAATCGGGTTGCCGCCGGCGTCGAATTCGTGGATCGCGGTGATGGTGCCGCCGGTGACGTGGCCGCTGCCGTCATAGCTGAAGTTATATCCGTCAAAGACAAACTCGTTCGACGAGCCGCTGTCGACGATTGTGAATGTCGAACCGCCCGCGCCGGACTGGATAGTGCCCGACCCCATCTCCGTCAACGGATTGGGTTTGGTCTGGAAATCCAGACCGGCTGACGTCAGTACCGTGATCGTGGCGGTCGGCTGGAACAGTACTTCCGTGCCGCCATTATGATCTCCCACAAGCACGAAGTCCGACGCCTGGTAGGTGCCGGCGAGCGTGATGCTTTGAGACCCAAGCGTCAGGACGCCGGAGCCGCTGTCGTAGCTGAGTTGCGGGTGCTGGCCGGGAGCGATTCCGGTAAAATCGATGATGTCGCCGCTGGTAAAACCGGAGACCGTACCGGTGATGGTCGATGACGAATCCAGTGCAAGCGTGTCGCCGGTGCCGGAGAGCGTGATCGCGGTGCCGACGATGGAAGCGTCTTGGAGCGTCAGGGCATCGCCGCTGTCGATCGAGAGCGTGCCGCCGGTGATCGTGGTACCGTCGTCGAGCGTCAGCGTTGCATCGACGACGACGGTTGTGCTTCCGACCTGTATCGTGCCGGAATTGTTGACCTGGACGTCGTCGAGGGTAGCGCCGTGGACGAGGCCGTTGGTACCGGCCTCGATGTGGAGCGTATCGCCGGAGTTGATGGTCAGCGTCCCAATGCCGCCGCCGGACACCGTCGTGCCGTCGTCGAGCGTGAGGATCGCGCCGGAGGCCACGTCGCCGATGTCGAGGGCGCCATTATCGGTGACCGCGACGCCGTCGAGCGTAGCGCCGTAGCCGGGGCCGTTGGGACCGGCCTCGATGTCGAGCGTGTTGGCGGAGTTGATGGTCAGCGTACCCGTGCCGCCGCCGGTCACCGTCGTGCCGTCGTCAAGCGTGAGGATCGCGCCGGAGGTCACGTCCCCGATGTCGAGGGCGCCTTTATCGCTGACCGCGACGCCGTCGAGCGTAGCGCCGTAGACGGGGCCGTTGGGACCGGCCTCGATGTCGAGCACGCCGGAGCTGCCGATCGACAGCGCGCTGCCGGTGATCGTGGTCCCGTCATCGAGCGTCAATGTGCTAGTCGTGGGCGACGAATTGAGGTCGACCTGAATGGTTCCGGAATTGCTGACGCTGACGCCATCCAGCGTGGCGCCGAGGCCGTTGGTCAGACCGGCTTCTATATAGAGCGTGCTGCCGCTGTCGATCGTCAAGGTGCCGTTGGTAATCGTCGTGCCGTCTTCGAGAGTCAGCGACGCCGTGGTCGTGACTTCAAGTATGCTGGTGGTATCGGTGGCGTTGACGGCAACGTCATCCAGTGTGGTGGGATTGGCCGTCTCGACATCGACGGTGCTGTTGCTGTCAATCGACAGCGTTCCGTACTGGACATAGGTCCCGTCCAGATTCACCAGCCCGCCGAGAGCGGCGATGGTGCCGCCGCTGCCGTCGACATCGACCGCGCCAAAGGTGACGACGGCGCCTGTCCCATCGGCCTGGATGGTTCCGGTATTCAAGGTGTTGCCGGTGATGTCGAAGGTCGCATTCTGGACATCGATCAGACCGGCGTTCTGCACTGCTTCATAGACGTCATTGGCGGGGTCTTGAGCGCCAGTGACGTCGAAGGTGTACGAAGGGCCGGAGCCGCCGGAAGCGCCGGAATTGGAGAGGTCGAGCGTGGTGCCCGAGAGAATATGCAGCTGGGTGACGGATTGATCGGTCCCGTTTTCGTTGAGATCGTCGCTGACGGTCGCATTCCCGCCGATATAGACGTAGTCGGTCGAGATCGGAGCACGGCCGAGGCTCCAGTTACTGCCGTTGGGGCTAGTGGGGTCATTCCAGTCGCCGCCATCGCCGCCGCCGGTCCACACTTCCCAGGTCGGCGGCACCAAAACATCGACCGTGGACGTCGCGGTGACGCTGTCGGTGGTGCTGTCGCCACTGTCGCTGACGGTAACGGTGAAGGTCGCCGTCTGCGGATTCCACGACTGGAATGTGATGTGGCTGAGCACATCGACGAAGTCGGCCGTCGTGGCCCCGGCAAGTGCAGTGAAGTCGTATCCGTTGCCATCGGGGGTGACCCTGATGTCGTCCACCACATTGCCCGTGAACGACAGCCCGTTGAACGAGATGCCGCCACCGTCACCGGTGGTCCACGTCACCGTCGCATGGTCGATGCCCGTCCCCGGATCTGAAATCGTCAACGCCGGGAAGACGAAATGCTGGAGATTGTCCGGCGCGAACGAGAGCGTCGCCGGGGAGAAGGCAACCACCGGCTGGGTGCTGCCGCCGGATGGCGGCGCGGCGCCGACGGTGCCGGCCGATGCCGAGGGGTTCTCGGCATTGCCGTGGCTGTCGGTGAACGACGCCGACACGGTGATGGTCTTGCCTTCGTCGGCTTCGGTCGGGGTGTAGGTATTGCCGCTGTCGCCCTGCACCGTCTGGCCGCCGACGGTCCAGGTGTAGGTGATGCCGCTGCCCGCATCCGGATCGTTCACCGCGGCGGTGATCTGCTGACCTTCCACCGCGTTCTGGTTGTTATCCAGGCCGCTCAGCGAAAGCGTCTGATCGGCCGCGCTCTCCTGCACAGTGCCGGCCGATGCCGAGGGGTTCTCGGCATTGCCGTGGCTGTCGGTGAACGACGCCGACACGCTGATGGTCTTGCCTTCGTCGGCTTCGGTCGGGGTGTAGGTATTGCCGCTGTCGCCTTGCACCGTCTGGCCGCCGACGGTCCAGGTGTAGGTGATGCCGCTGCCCGCATCCGGATCGTTCACCGCCGCGGTGATCTGCTGACCTTCCACCGCGTTCTGGTTGTTATCCAGGCCGCTTAGCGAAAGCGTCTGATCGGCCGCGCTCTCCTGCACGGTGCCGGCCGACGCCGAGGGGTTCTCGGCATTGCCGTGGCTGTCGGTGAACGACGCCGACACGCTGATGGTCTTGCCTTCGTCGGCCTCGGTCGGCGTGTAGGTATTGCCGCTGTCGCCTTGCACCGTCTGGCCGCCGACGGTCCAGGTGTAGGTGATGCCGCTGCCCGCATCCGGATCGTTCACCGCCGCGGTGATCTGCTGACCTTCCACCGCGTTCTGGTTGTTATCCAGGCCGCTCAGCGAAAGCGTCTGATCGGCCGCGCTCTCCTGCACGGTGCCGGCCGACGCCGAGGGGTTCTCGGCATTGCCGTGGCTGTCGGTGAACGACGCCGACACGCTGATGGTCTTGCCTTCGTCGGCCTCGGTCGGGGTGTAGGTATTGCCGCTGTCGCCCTGCACCGTCTGGCCGCCGACGGTCCAGGTGTAGGTGATGCCGCTGCCCGCATCCGGATCGTTCACCGCCGCGGTGATCTGCTGACCTTCCACCGCGTTCTGGTTGGCATCCAGGCCGCTCAGCGAAAGCGTCTGATCGGCCGCGCTCTCCTGCACGGTGCCGGCCGACGCCGAGGGGTTCTCGGCATTGCCGTGGCTGTCGGTGAACGACGCCGACACGCTGATGGTCTTGCCTTCGTCGGCTTCGGTCGGCGTGTAGGTATTGCCGCTGTCGCCCTGCACCGTCTGGCCGCCGACGGTCCAGGTGTAGGTGATGCCGCTGCCCGCATCCGGATCGTTCACCGCCGCGGTGATCTGCTGACCTTCCACCGCGTTGTGGTTGGTATCCAGTCCGCTCAGCGAAAGCGTCTGATCCGCGGCGCTCTCCTGCACGGTGCCGGCCGACGCCGAGGGCGTCTCGGCATTGCCGTGGCTGTCGGTGAACGACGCCGACACGCTGATGGTCTTGCCTTCGTCGGCTTCGGTCGGCGTGTAGGTATTGCCGCTGTCGCCCTGCACCGTCTGGCCGCCGACGGTCCAGGTGTAGGTGATGCCGCTGCCCGCATCCGGATCGTTCACCGCCGCGGTGATCTGCTGACCTTCCACCGCGTTGTGGTTGGTATCCAGTCCGCTCAGCGAAAGCGTCTGATCCGCGGCGCTCTCCTGCACGGTGCCGGCCGACGCCGAACCGGTCTTGAAATCGCCGTTGGTCTCCTGGAACGACACGGACACGCTGATCGCCTGGCCTTCATCCGCCTCGGTCGGGGTGTAGGTATTGCCGGTGGCGCCCTGCACCGCGTGGCCGCCGACCGTCCAGGTGTAGGTGATGTCGCTCCCGGCGTTCGGATCGTCGAAGGTCGCGACCAGTTGTGTGCCTTCGACCGCGTCGTTGTTGCCGTCGAGGCCGGTCAGCGTCACGGTCGGGTTGACCGACACATGTTCGCTCGCCGTCCCGGTCGTGCTGATGTCGCCGTTGCCGTCCTGTTCGGTCGCCGTCGCGGTCAGGGTGAAGTTGGCGTCGTTGGTCGTCGCCACCGTCAGGCTCGACAGCGCCCAGCCCTTGACGTCGATCGGGGTGCTGCCGTCGCTGATGACGCTGTTGGTGCCATCGCTCAGGGTCGCGCCGTCAGGCACGCCGCTGATCGTCAGGCTGTGCAGGGCATTGGCGTCGCCGGTCTGGCTCGCGATCGTGACCGCGAGATCATTGCCGAGCGCGATCGGCGCGTTCTCGACCCCGGACGCCGTCGCCGTCCAGGTCACCGCCGGCGCGGCCGGATGCACCGTCACGACTTCGCTCGCCGTCCCGCTCGTGCTGATGTCGCCGTTGCCGTCCTGCTCGGTCGCCGTCGCCGTCAGGGTGAAGTTGCCGTCCGGAACCGCAGCATGGCTGGTGTCGACCGTCAGGCTCGACAGGTTCCAGCCCTTGACGTCGATCGGGGTGCTGCCGTCGCTGGCGATGGTATGGGCAATGGTGCCGTCGCTCAGGATAGCGCCATCAGGCACGCCGCTGATGGTCAAGGTGTTCAGCGCGTTGTTGTCGCCGGCCTGGCTCGCGATCGCGACCGCGAGATCATTGCCGAGCACGATCGGCGCGTTCTCGACCCCGGAGGCCGTCGCCGTCCACGTCACCGTCGGCGCGGCTGGGTCGACCGTCACGACTTCGCTCGCCGTCCCGGTCGTGCTGATGTCGCCGTTGCCGTCCTGCTCGGTCGCCGTCGCCGTCAGGGTGAAGTTGCCGTCCGGCACTGTCGCATGGCTGGTGTCGACCGTCAGGCTCGACAGCGTCCAGCCCTTGACGTCGATCGGGGTGCTGCCGTCGCTGGTGATGGTATGGGCAAGGGTGCCGTCGCTCAGGATAGCGCCATCGGGCACGCCGCTGATGGTCAGGGTGTTCAGCGTGTTGTTGTCGCCCGCCTGGCTCGCGATCGCGATCGCGAGATCATTGCCGAGTACGATCGGCGCATTCTCGACCCCGGAGGCCGTCGCCGTCCACGTCACCGTCGGCACGGCCGGGTCGACCGTCACGACTTCGCTCGCCGTCCCGGTCGTGCTGATGTCGCCGTTGCCGTCCTGCTCGGTCGCCGTCGCCGTCAGGGTGAAGTTGCCGTCCGGCACTGTCGCATGGCTGGTGTCGACCGTCAGGCTCGACAGCGTCCAGCCCTTGACGTCGATCGGGGTGCTGCCGTCGCTGGTGATGGTATGGGCAATGGTGCCGTCGCTCAGGATCGCGCCATCCGGCACGCCGCTGATGGTCAGGGTGTTCAGCGTGTTGTTGTCGCCCGCCTGGCTCGCGATCGCGACCGCGAGGTCGTTGCCGAGCACGATCGGCGCGGTCTCGACCCCGGAGGCCGTCGCCGTCCACGTCACCGTCGGCGCGGCCGGGTCGACCGTCACGACTTCGCTCGCCGTCCCCGTCGTGCTGATATCGCCGTTGCCGTCCTTCTCGGTCGCGGTCGCCGTCAGGGCGAAGTTCGCGTCGTTGGTCGGCGCCACCGTCAGGCTCGACAGCGTCCAGCCCTTGACGTCGATCGGGGTGCTGCCGTCGCTGATGACGCTGTTGCCGTGACCATCGCTCAGGGTAGCGCCATCGGGCACGCCGCTGATGGTCAAGCTGTTCAGGGTGTTGTTGTCGCCGGTCTGGTTCGCGATCGCGACCGCAAGATCATTGCCGAGTACGATCGGCGCATTCTCGACCCCGGACGCCGTCGCCGTCCACGTCACCGTCGGCGCCGCTGGGTCAACCGTCACGACTTCGCTCGCCGTCCCCGTCGTGCTGATATCGCCGTTGCCGTCCTTCTCGGTCGCAGTCGCGGTCAGGGTGAAGTTCGCGTCGTTGGTCGGCGCCACCGTCAGGCTCGACAGTGTCCAGCCCTTGACGTCGATCGGGGTGCTGCCGTCGCTGATGACGCTGTTGCCGTGACCATCGCTCAGGATCGCGCCATCCGGCACGCCGCTGATGGTCAGGGTGTTCAGCGCGTTGTTGTCGCCGGTCTGGCTCGCGATCGCGACCGCAAGGTCGTTACCGAGCACGATCGGCGCGGTCTCGACCCCGGACGCCGTCGCCGTCCACGTCACCGTCGGTGCCGCAGGGTCGACCGTCACGACTTCGCTCGCCGTCCCGGTCGTGCTGATATCGCCGTTGCCGTCCTTCTCGGTCGCCGTCGCCGTCAGGGTAAAGTTGCCGTCCGGAACCGCGGCATGGCTGGTGTCGACCGTCAAACTGGACAGCGTCCAGCCCTTGACGTTGATCGGAGTGCTGCCGTCGCTGATGACGCTGTTGCCGTGACCATCGCTCAGCGTCGCGCCATCAGGCACCCCGCTGATTGTCAGGGTGTTCAGGGTGTTGTTGTCGCCGGTCTGGCTCGCGATCGCGACCGCAAGATCGTTGCCCAGCGTGATCTGGGTCTCGATCCCCGATCCGTTCGCGGACCACGTCACCGCGGGCGCCGTCGGCTTCACCGTTACACTCTCGCTCTCCGGCAAGGTGTAGTCATAACCGTTGCCGTCGACGGCGGTCACCATCGCCGACAGCGTGAAGTTCGCGTCGTTGGTCGGCGTGACCGTAAGGCTCGACAGCGTCCAGCCCTTGACGTCGATCGGGGTGCTGCCATCGCTGACGACGCTGTTGCTGCCGTCGCTAAGGATGGCGCCGTCCGGAATTCCGCTGATCACGAACTTGGACAGGGTTGCGCCGGTGACCGAATCCGAGAAGTCAAGCTGGATCGCCTGGGTCTCGACGCCCGTGGCCACAGCCGGTGACCCGACGGCGAGCACCTGCGGCAGCAGCTTGAGGTCGGTCCCGCCTGACGGGTCGCTCTTGAAGGCAAAAGTGTCGCCGGCGGGCACGCCCGAGATCTGGAACGACGTCGGCTGACCGTTCACGATCAGCGTCGGGCCCTCGAAATACGCGCTCGTGACCGCCGTATTCGTCAGGTAGATGACGTCGCCGGTCGCAAGGCCGCTGACGGTGCCGGTAAAATTCGAGGAAGCTTCGAGCTGCAGCGTGCCGAGGCCGTTGAACGTGACCGCCTGCGCGTCGGCGCCGCCGAGATCCAGCGTTCCGCCACCGCCGATCGTGGCCGTTCCCGCGCCGCTGATGTCACCATCGACGACGAGCGTGCCGCCGTTGGCTTCCAGCGTGCCGGCGTTGTTTACGGCGTCATGGATCTTGAGCGTCCCGCCGGTCGCCTCGATCGTCGCGTAATTGTTGACGGTCGTCCCGGTTCCGATGCTGCTGTCGCCGGTCGCATCGATCGTGCCGTGGTCGGCGATCGTGCCGCCGGTGATGGCCGTGCCGTCCAGGAGCGTCAGCGTCGTGCCGGCGTCGACCTGCACCGTGCCGGAGTTGCCGACAGTGACATGATCCAGCGTCGCGCCGGTGCCGGCGGTGCCGTAGGCGATATCGAGCACGCCAAGGCTGCTGCCGATCGACAACGTACCGCCGCTGACGCTGGCGCCGTTCTGCAGCGTCAGGGTGTCGCCGCCATCGACCGACAGCGCCGCCCCGGTCGCGGTATCGGTGAATGCGGTCCCGTTTACCGTGGTGCCGTCCAGGGTCAGCGTCTGGCCGCTGTCGACCGTAACGCCGCCATGGCTCAGGTTCGCGCCATTGATGGCGCTCGAATTGGTGACCTCGATGGTGCCGTTGTCCGTCACCGTCCCGCCGGTGACGGTCGAGGTGTTCAGCGTCAGCAGCTTGCCGGTGTCGACCAGCAGAACACCGTTGGCGCCGATGTTCAGGAGGCCGCCATTGATCCCGCTCTCGCCGGTGATTTCGATCGTGCCGTTGTTCGTGATCGTGCCGCCATGGGTGCCGGTATGGATAAGCTTCAGAGTCGCGTTGGCTTCAACCTTCAGGTTTGCCGACCCGCTGAACACTTCATCGCTGCTCAGCGTGGTGGTGCCGGTGATGTCGACCAGGCCGCTATTCTGGCCGCTCGGGCCCGCGATCCTGATCGCACCGCTTGCGTCGGTAACCTGGAAGGTGGGAGACACGCCCGCGGTATTGATCGTCACCGTCCGGAATGCCGTATCGCCGGACCCGTCGTCGATCGTCATCGCCAGCGTATTCGAGGTGCCGACCGGGCTATAGGTCAACCCGCTAGCGAGCGCGGCGTTGACGGCCGAGAGCGTTCCCGTGACCTCGATCGTGCCGTTGGTTCCGTTCTGCCCGCCGACCACCGTGAGACCGGAGCCGGACAGCGCGGCAAGCGAGCCGCTGCTTGCCGTGATGGTCAACGTCACCTGGGGATTACCGGTTTTGAGATTTCCGATCGAAACGCCGCTGAGAAGGACGCTGCCGGGAGCGGCCTGGGCCACCTTGCCCTGGCCGATCGCAAACTGACCGCCGGTGATGGTATCCGTCCCGGCCAGGGTCAGCGTCGTGTTGGTCTCCACCTTGATGGTGCCGGGATCAGCAATCGTCGTCCCGGTCACCGTGACGTTGTCCAGCGTCAGGATCTTGCCGCTCTCGACTGTCACACCACCATTGTTCAGGCTGGCGCCGCTGATCTTGCTCGAGCCGGTGACGTCGATGCTGCCGAAAGTCTTGGGTGTGCCGGTGCCGCCGGTCGTGCCGTCATTGATGGTGCCGCCGTTGATGATGGCGCCTGACAGCGTCAGCGTGGTGCCGTCGTCGATCTGAATGATGCTGGTGGCGGCATCAACGTCGTTGAACGTGGTGCCCGTCACCGTGTCATTGTCCAGCGTCAATGTCACGTTGCTCTCGACCGTCACGCCGCCATGATTCAGGCTGGCGTTACCGTTGATCGTGCTCGCGCCGCTGACGTCGATGCTCCCGGCGAGGACCGTGATGCCGTCGGTACCAAGGCTGTAATCGTTGATCGTGCCGCCGGTGATGCTGGCGGTGTTCAGCGTCAGCGTGGCGGTGCCGTCGACGGTAATGGTGCCGCCGTTGGTGACGCCGGTGCCCTGGTCGAGCAGCAGCGCGCTGTTGGCCATCACCTCCAGCACGTTGTTGGCGGTGACGGTCTCGCCGTGCAGCGCGTTGCCGCTGCCGGTGACGTCGATGGTGCCGGCATTGCCGAGCGAGCCGGTCTGGATCACCCCGGTGCCGGTCAGGTCGATGGTGCCGCCGCTCTGGTTGGTGACGGTGCCCCCGGTGACGGTGGCCGCATTCAGCGTCAGCGTGCCGCCGCTGTCGATCTGGGTGGCGGTATTGGCGACCGTCGACGTCTGGTCGATGGTCAGCCCGCCGCCGGACATCACCTCGAGCATGTTGTTGGCGGTGACGGTCTCGCCGTGTAGCGCGTTGCCGCTGCCGGTGACATCAATCGTGCCGGCGTTGCCGAGCGAGCCGCCCTTCACGATGCCGCCACCGGTCAGGTCGATGGTGCCGCCCGCCTTGTTGGTGACGGTGCCGCCGGAGATGGTCGCGGTGTTCAGCGAAAGCGTGCCGGTGTTGTCGACGGTAACGGTGCCGCCGTTGGTGACGCCGGTGCCCTGGTCGAGCAGCAGCGCGCCGCCGGACATCACTTCCAGCAGCGAATTGGCGGTGACGGTCTCGCCGTGCAGCGCGTTGCCGCTGCCGGTGACGTCGATGGTGCCGGCGTTGCCGAGCGAGCCGGTCTGGATCACCCCGGTGCCGGTCAGGTCGATGGTACCGCCGGCCTTGTTGGTGACGGTGCCGTCGGTGACGGTGGCCGCATTCAGCGTCAGCGTGCCGCCGCTGTCGACCTGGGTGGCGGTATTGGCGACCGTCGAAGTCTGGTCGATGGCCAGCCCGCCGCCGGACATCACTTCCAGCATGGTGTTGGCGGTGACGGTCTCGGTATCCAGCGCGTTGCCGGTGCCGGTGACGTCGATGGTACCGGCATTGCCGAGCGAGCCGCCCTTCACGATGCCGCCACCGGTCAGGTCGATGGTGCCGCCGCTCTGGTTGGTGACGGTGCCGCCGGTGACGGTGGCCGCGTTCAGCGTCAGCGTGCCGCCACTGTCGACCTGGGTGGCGGTATTGGCGACCGTCGAAGTCTGGTCGATGGTCAGCGCGCCGCCGGACTTCACTTCCAGCAGCGAATTGGCGGTGACGGTCTCGCCGTGCAGCGCGTTGCCGCTGCCGGTGACGTCGATGGTGCCGGCATTGCCGAGTGAGCCGGTCTGGATCACCCCGGTGCCGGTCAGGTCGATGGTGCCGCCGGCCTGGTTGGTGACGGTGCCCCCGGTGACGGTGGCCGCATTCAGCGTCAGCGTGCCGCCGCTGTCGACCTGGGTGGCGGTATTGGCGACCGTCGACGTCTGGTCGATGGTCAGCCCGCCGCCGGACATCACTTCCAGCAGCGAATTGGCGGTGACGGTCTCGCCGTGCAGCGCGTTGCCGCTGCCGGTGACATTGATCTGGCCGGAATTGCCCAGCGAACCGTTCTTCAGCACCGCCGTCCCGGTGAGGTCGAGCGTGCCGCTGTCGGTGACGGTGCCGCCGGTGACGGTGGCCGCGTTCAGCGTCAGCGTGCCGCCGCCGTCGATCTGGGTGGCGGTATTGGCGACACTCGAAGTCTGGTCGATGGTCAGCGCGCCGCCGGACATCACTTCCAGCAGCGCGTTGGCGGTGACGGTCTCGCCGAAAAGCTCGTTGCCGATGCCGCTGACATTGATGGTGCCGGCATTGCCGAGCGAGCCGGTCTGG
The DNA here is from genome assembly GCF_900129425.1 of Bradyrhizobium erythrophlei. Lineage (NCBI taxonomy): Bacteria > Pseudomonadati > Pseudomonadota > Alphaproteobacteria > Hyphomicrobiales > Nitrobacteraceae > Bradyrhizobium > Bradyrhizobium erythrophlei. The sequence goes on from NZ_LT670817.1 coordinate 7,582,771, forward strand.
ATCACCCCGGTGCCGGTCAGGTCGATGGTGCCGCCGGCCTTGTTGGTGACGGTGCCGCCGGTGACGGTGGCCGCATTCAGCGTCAGCGTGCCGCCACTGTCGATCTGGGTGGCGGTATTGGCGACCGTCGAAGTCTGGTCGATGGTCAGCGCGCCGCCGGACATCACTTCCAGCAGCGAATTGGCGGTGACGGTCTCGCCGTGCAGCGCGTTGCCGCTGCCGGTGACATTGATGGTGCCGGCGTTGCCGAGCGAGCCGGTCTGGATCACCCCGGCGCCGATCAGGTCGATGGTGCCGCCGCTCTGATTGGTCACGGTGCCCCCGGTGATGGTGGCCGCATTCAGCGTCAGCGTGCCGCCGCTGTCGATCTGGGTGGCGGTATTGGCGACCGTCGACGTCTGGTCGATGGTCAGCCCGCCGCCGGACATCACCTCCAGCAGGGCGTTGGCGGTGACGGTCTCGCCGTGCAGCGCGTTGCCGCTGCCGGTGGCCTTCATCTGGCCGGAGTTGCCGAGGTGGCCGCCGTTCAGGACGCCCGACCCGGTCAGGTCGATCTCGCCGCCGCTGTCGACCGTCACCGTGCCGTTGTTGATCGTCGCACTGTTGAGCGTCAGCGCGCCGTCCACCGTGGTCTGGGTGTTGGCGACCGTCGAGCCCTGGTCGATCAGCAGCGCGCCGCCGGAAAGCACCTCGAGCGCATGGTTGGCGGTGACGGTCTCGCCGTAAAGCTCGTTGCCGATGCCGCTGACATTGATCTGGCCGGAATTGCCCAGCGAACCGTTCTTCAGCACCGCCGTCCCGGTGAGGTCGACGATGCCGCCACTCTTGTTGGTGACGGTGCCGCCGGTGATGCCGGCGTCGTTTACCGTCAGCGTGGCGGTGGCATCAACCGTGATGGTGCCGGTGTTGGCGACCGTCGAGCCCTGGTCGATCAGCAGCGCGCCGCCGGAAAGCACCTCGAGCGCATGGTTGGCGGTGACGGTCTCGCCATAAAGCTCGTTGCCGATGCCGCTGACATTGATCTGGCCGGAATTGCCCAGCGAGCCGTTCTTCAGCACCGCCGTCCCAGTGAGGTCGAGCGTGCCGCTGTCGGTGACGGTGCCGCCGCTGATGCCGGCGTCGTTTACCGTCAGCGTGGCGGTGGCATCAACCGTGATGGCGCCAGTGTTGGCGACCGTCGAGCCCTGGTCGATCAGCAGCGCGCCGCCGGAAAGCACCTCGAGCGCATGGTTGGCGGTGACGGTCTCGCCGTAAAGCTCGTTGCCGATGCCGCTGACATTGATCTGGCCGGAATTGCCCAGCGAACCGTTCTTCAGCACCGCGGTGCCGGTGAGGTCGACGATGCCGCCACTCTTGTTGGTGACGATGCCGCCGGTGATGGTGGCGCCGTTCAGCGCCATCGTCGCGTTTGCATCAACGGCAATCTGGCCGGAATTGGCGACACCGACCAGAACATTGAGCGTGCCGCCGGCTACTTCGATGGTTCCTGAACCAAAATTCGTGATCGTACTGTTATCTTTGAAGTCGCCGCCATCCTGGAGTGTGATCTGGCCGTAGTTCTGCAGCGAGCTTTGATCCAGAACTTCCATTTGGCCGGCAACGCTGATGGTTCCGGAATTATTGACAATGGAATCGGCGCTGAGACTGACTCCGCCCGCGCCAACGGTCAGCGTGCTGTTGTTGATCAACTTCGGAGAATTGGTGAACAGGGTTCCGTAATCATTCATCGTCAGCGACTTGGCGGCTGCCGCGGCATTGATCGTGACCGGATAATACGGCGTCAGCGTTTGCAGCTGATCGGTAATGATGATCGCATCGTCGGTTGCCGTCGGAACGGTTCCGGTTTCCCAGTTGGCCGTGTCGTTCCAGTCCCCGGTCGAGCCGGTTTGCGTGGTGGCGATCCAGACCACAGCCGCAGCGTCGGTGCCGGTAATCGTGACTGTGATGGTCTGAGTTGATGTGGCCTGCTGCGAATCCGTCAACGTCACCGTGTAGGTGAGCGTCAGCACCTCGCCGGTGGGGATGAAATCCGCGAGGTAGACGGGCAGGTCGGCAAGCGCCCAGTCGATCGTCCCGCTGCCCGTCAACGTACTGTCGTTCGCAACCACCGCGGAGAGGGCTTTTTCGAATGCCGCCATGGGCGCGGGGGCCAGCGCATCAAGTGCCGCCATATCAAGCGTCGCTGCACCGGGTCCGGACATTGACGCGTCCGTCAGCTGCACGGCAACCGTATGGGTGTCGGTCAGATCGACATCGGTAAACGAAAGCGTTCCCGTGGTCGGTGCATTTCCGATCGTCGGCAGGTTTCCGCCGGGGGTGAATTTGCCTCCAGAATACGCCACGCTTTCCGGCCCGGCGGTGATGACCGGGACGTCATTGGTGCCGGTAATCGTGATCGTGAACGACGTGACGCTCGCCTCGTCGTTGGGCGCGTAATTGTTGTCGACCCGCCCCTGATAGGTCAGCGTCAGCGTCTCGCCGGCGGCGAGGAAGTCGAACGCACCGTCCGCGACGCTGTAGGTCCAGGCCACCGAACCGTTATTGTTGTTGCCGGGGTCGGGAACCAGGGAGAGCTTGACTTCGACCGCCGCGATGTCCGCCAGTTGCTGCGCGTTCAGCGTCGCGGTGACGTCGATGTGCTGGGCGTTCTGGTAGCTGAACGAATCGAACGACGTCTTCACCGACGGCGCATCGCCGGGATTGATGTCGACAAAGTTGATGATGCCGGTCACGGTATCGAGCACGGAACTGCCGGTAAGGAGGGCATGTTCGGTGAACCCGTTGCCGAAGGCATGAATCGCCGGCGGCAGGTCAACGTGCTGATTAGGGGATCCTGTGCCGGTCGGAGTCGACGGAGGCGGCGAGTTGTTGGGCTGGATCGGATTCAAAAAAAACGGAGCCGCGACCGTTCCATCCGGCAGTCTGATGAGCCCGAAAGACTGAGGCGTGACCGTATCGGTCGAGAGTCCGGCCGTTTTGGTGTTGGTGTTGGTGTTATCCGTGAACTTCAGGGCGAACACGTCGGTGATGAGCTTTTGGATGTCGGGCGACATCAGCGCGTTCCCGACACTCACATCGCCGTTGTGGATCGACACGAACTGTCCGGCCTTGTCGACCGTCACCAGCGGCGTAAGCGTGCCCTTTTCGAACAGGATGTAGGAACCGGTATGGCCGTCCGGTTCGACCAGAACCTGGAATTTGGCGTCGGGCGTGCCGCCCTGGCCCGGCACGTCGAAGTCGATCTCCACCAGCACCGCGGTGCCGCGGATACCCATGGTGGCGACCGGGGTGTCGATCTTCATGTCGCCGTGCTTTGCGGTCTCGCCGGCGACGAATGAGATGGTGCCCGCCACCAGGCTGAGCAGCGACGAATTGTTCGACCCGTTGGGGTCGTAGACCATTTCGTTCAGCACCATCCTCGCATTCGACGACAAGCCGAACACGGTGCCGTCGATGAAGGTAATGCCGAGCGTCGAACCGGATCCGGACTGGACCACGTCGCCTTTTTCGACGTTGTCGCCCTGGTTGAGAATGATCGAGACGCCGTTACGAACCGCAGTCGCGGTGCCCGCGAGCTTGGTCACATGGCCGATGACCTTGCCGGCGCTCGCGCTGCCGTCGGCCTGGCTGTACTCGACGTGGCCCGTCAGCGCGTTGACGAGATCGCCGGTGAGGTGGGCGCCGTCGGGTGACGCCAGCGGAGCGCGCTTCTCGCCCTTGAAGTAATCGTGCAGGACCAGTTCGCGGTCGTCGTTGGAAAGAATCAGGTCGACGCCGGACCGCTTGAAATCCCCGGTAAAGAGCAAATGCGCGTCCGGGACGACAATGGCGTCCGAAGGAGCGTGGGGATGGGAAACCGTCTCGACATGGGCCTGCGCGTGGGAATGCGCATCCAAACCGTCAGCAGCAAGCTCGCCGCCAAAATTACCTTCGAATTTCAAATGACCACCGCAAATGGTTAATATTGAAATAATTTTAGAAGTCTAAACGTCCATACCATTGCAAGATGCATTGCGAAACCATCTCCTGCTTGCAGAACTGCGATCGGCCAAGGCCGCCACGAACGACTCTTCTGTACAATCCTTCAAAAATCCAAGTAGTATATAACTACTACCCAAGTATACCTCGGCCATTGGCAGGTTTCGTCGGATCCTTTCGTGTAAATCCGAGTATAAAAATCAAGCAGATGTACTTGTTCGACCTTTACCTGCATTTCCTTGCAGGATACTGCGCCGATTTCGGCGCCAATACTGTGATCTAAATAACAAAGCGGACGATTCCGGCGAATTAGCCATACCGAGCGGAAGTCGCCGCGACACAACCTCCGCGGGTCCTTGTCGCGCCTCGCAAGGGGACTTTCGCCCCCTGAACGGGTGTTGTGTAAAATTTTCAGCAAACTGGCGAGACGGATTTCAGCCTGTTTCACGGTTTCCGCGGCCCGGCGTCCGGCTTTAAGCAGAATAAAAGCCCGACCTCCCATCATCGCCTGCGAAACGATCCGGTCACGAGCTGGCTAACCAGCCTCGCCGATGCCCGGACATGGGGCGTCAGATGGGGTTTTTCAGTCATTCGCACGCATGGCGTGCCGTCATACTTGCCTGCGGCCTGACCTGGATCGGACCGGCGGCAGACCTCGCAGCCGGAACGCTGATGTCACCCGGCGCGGCGGGTCTGATCCGGAAATCCGCCGAACCCTTCGGGCTTTTCGCTTCGGCACTGTCCTGGGGGGCCTTGCGGGAAAAGTGGCTTGACGTCGAGCGCAAGCTCGACGACGAACGGGTGCAGCTGGCGCTTTGCGACGGCGACCGCGATCGCTGCGCGTCTCCGGCCGCCCTTCAGCTTCTTGCCATCGTGGACGACGGGAGAGCCCGCGAGGGACGCGCCCGCCTCGGCGAGATCAATCGCGCGATCAACCTTGCGATCAGGCCGATGAGCGATCTGGCCCAATACGGCGAAGTCGACGTCTGGAGTTCGCCGCTGGTCACATTCGCCCATGGCGCCGGGGATTGCGAGGACTACGCGATCGCAAAATTCGTCGCCTTGCGGCTGGCCGGCATCTCGCCCGACGATCTGCGGATCGTCATCATGCGCGACACCATCCGCGGCGAGGACCACGCCGTCGCCGCGGCGCGGCTGGATGGCCATTGGCTGATGCTGGACAATCGCCGCATGGCGATGGTCGAAGACGGCGATGTCAGGAACTACCGGCCGATGTTTGTCATCGATCAATATGGCGCCATGCGGTATGACGAAACGCCACTGCTGGCCAGCGCGACCGGCCAGGATGTGCCGCCGATAGCGCCGAATTCGGCCGTCCAGCCCGGCATGACTTCGCCCTCCAACCAGTAAGGTGCGGATTCAAAGACAGGTTGCGGCGAGCCCCTGACGCTGCAATCTGGAAACCCCGGCCGATAATTTCATTTCGCCGCGAGGTTTGAGCAGCTACCATGGCCGCCACAATAATGTCGTCGTCGTTACTTCGGGGCGGAGATGGGGATGCGGGCAATCGCGCTGGTTATCGTTGCAATCCTGATTGGATCAGGGCACCCCGCCCTTGCAGAAGACTCACCCGGCCGCCCGATCAGCGAGGCGCTGCCGCTGTTTGACAACAATCATTGTGCGGGATTCAGGGACCCGGCCGAGCAACTATTCTGTGGCGACCCCGAACTGAACGCGGCCTCCACCAAGCTGAACAGCGCGATCCAGGACAGGCTGAACCGGCTTGCCAATCGTCGTCTCGCGATCGCGGAAAACGCGGGATGGGTCAGGGAGCGCAATTCGAGTTGCGGTATTTTTGGAACACTGAATATTTCGAACCAGAACTTCCGATCGATCAAGGCCTGTCTGCTGAAAGAAACCGAGGAAAGAATCGCAATATTGATCGATCCCAATTTCGATTGCCTGGCGACGAATACCACCGCCGGCATGCTGATATGCAGCGATCCTTTGTTGGCTATCGCCAAGACGGAACTCAATGACCAGGTTCTCGGCCTCGTCGCCAGGCTGAAAGCAGACGACGCCAAACAGGCGTTGGCCGAATATGAGCGATGGAGCCGGGAACGCGATCGGAAGTGCGGCCTGGCGGACAAGGATAATGTGCCGCTGGACGAGCTATCGTCATCCGCGGATTGTCTGGCGGAATATATCAGTCAGAAGACCGCCGAGATCGTCGCAGCCAAGGGCGATCCGAAACGGGTTTTTGGACGGCATCTGGTCTCTTCCTCTCCCGATGCCGACGCGGTTGATTTATGTGTCGCGCAAATTCATTCGGCCAATAGTTGCGATGATTTTTTGACGGTCAGTCGCGTTTCGCAGATTGACGACAAGGTGGCGGAGCAGAGCGCCGTGGTGACGGCCGATGTCGAAATGGTCGTGCTCTCGCCGTTTGCGGCCTGCAGTCCGGTCGCGTCAAGCTGCACTGGAGCCTGCTGGGATTTGAAATCGGGCAAGGCGAAGCCGTCGCCGGGAAGCCGGGAGAGTTTGTCGGTGGCACACCGGGTAAGAATCGAGAAGGCGTTCGCGTTCGAGAAAACCGAAGGCGGCCTCTGGCGCTGCAATACGACCACGCTTCAGCCGATCGATTTCGGCACTGCGCTGAGCGGGCCTTGATTGCTTGAGCCGCAGGTTGGGTTTGCTCGAATACGCCTGGCGATCGATTGACGCCTGCCAACTGAATCAATTTGAACCGTTTTTCCGATGCTGCAGCGCATCCGAAGTGGGCGGGATTTCGTTTGGCGGAAAAAGATGACGATGCAAATTTTCTCTTTTTGTCTTCGCGTCGTCCCTTGATTGACGCCGTCCTCACCGCGGGCATAGCATCCCGACAGATCCGCTAGAGATCGATGGGAGGAAGAGATGACATGTGTCGCACGTCAATTCTGTTCGCCTTTTTTTCTTGATGCCAAAATCCGTCTTGACGCGAAATCCGGCTGCCACTGGCCGGCGCGTCTCGCGCTCGCCGCGGGCCTTGCCGTTCTCGCTCCGCTCGGCGCGAACGCCCAAACCACCGATCAGTTGGTCAAGGGGGCGACCGACACCTCGAACGTCCTCAATTACGGCATGGGCTATAATCTGCAGCGGTTCAGTCCGCTCACCCAGATCAACAAGGATAACGCCAAAAATCTGGTTCCGGTCTGGAACTACAGTTTGGCCGACGACCGAAGCGAGGAGTCGCAGCCGCTGGTCTACCAGGGCGTCATCTATGTCACCAGCAACAGCGCCACGATGGCGGTCGACGCAAAAACCGGCAAGCAGATCTGGAAGACCAAGGTCGAATACCCCGCGGAAACGCCGCGCATCGTGTGTTGCGGCATCATCAATCGCGGCGTCGCTATCCACGAGGGCAAGCTGTTCCGCACCACCCTCGATGCCAATGTCATCGCGCTCGATGCCAAGACCGGCAAGGAACTCTGGCGTCAGAAGACGGCCGATATCAAGGAGGGCTACTCGATGACGGTGGCACCACTGGTCGCTGACGGGGTGGTCCTCACCGGCATCTCCGGGGCAGAGTTCGGCACCCGTGGTTTCATCGACGGCTGGGATCCGGAGACCGGCAAGCATCTGTGGCGCACCTATACGGTGCCCTCCCCCGACGAGCCCGGCGGCGACACCTGGAAGGGAGACACATGGAAGCTCGGTGGCGGATCGACCTGGATCACCGGCTCTTACGATCCGGAGCTGAACACGGTCTATTGGGGCGTCGGCAACCCCGGACCGTTCAACGCGGCGGTGCGTCCCGGCGACAATCTGTACACCTGCGCGGTGCTCGCGCTTGAACCGAAGACCGGCAAGATCAAATGGCATTACCAGTTCTCGCCGAACAATCCGTTCGACTATGATGCGGTCGCCGAGATGGTGCTCGCCGACCTCAATGTCGAGGGCAAGCCGACCAAGGTCCTGATGGATGCCAATCGAAACGGCTTCTTCTACGTGCTTGACCGCACCAACGGAAAACTGCTCGCGGCCAATCCCTATGTGAAGGTCAACTGGGCTTCCAGCATCGACATGAAAACCGGCCGCCCGGTCGAGACCGACGTCGTCAAGGATGCGCGCGAAGGCAAGAAGGTCGTGGTCTACCCGTCTATTCTGGGCGGCAAAAACTGGGAGCCGATGTCGTTCGATCCGCAGACCGGCCTTGCTTATGCCAATACGCTCTCAATCGGCGGCCACTACAAGACCGAGCCCGCGACATACAAGGCCGGCGAATGGTATGTGGGCATCGACCTGACGGACTTATGGGAATGGCCTCAGGGGCCGCGCGGCCACCTCACGGCCATCGATCCCATGACCGGGAAGGCAAAGTGGGAAGTGCCGAGCGATATCCCGCGCTTCTCCGGCGTGCTGTCGACCGCCGGCGGGGTCGTGTTCTCGGGCCAGCTCACCGGCGAGTTCGAAGCATTCGATGCCAGCGACGGCAAGAAATTGTGGCAGTTCCAGACCGGCTCCGGCATCGAGGGGCAGCCGGTGACGTGGCAGCAGGACGGCATCCAGTATGTCGCGGTGACCAGCGGCTATGGGGGTGTCTATTCGCTGTTTTCCGGCGACGAACGCCTCGCCAATATTCCGGCGGGTGGGTCGTTGTGGGTCTTCGCTGTAAAAACCCAGTAGGGTTTCGCGCATGATCGAGGGACGCTTCAGCTGGACGGCGGCGTATTTCGCCGCCGTCGCGACGACGGCAAGCGTGCTGGCGGCGACGCATCCCGCCATGGCGCAGCAAGATGCCGGCGGCGATCGGGCGCAGATCGACCAGGGCAAGGCGACCTACGCGGAGAAGTGTTCGCACTGCCATGGCCCAAACATGATCAATGCCGGCACGATCACGCCCGACCTGCGCAGGTTTCCGGACGACAAGCAGCGTTTCCTCACCACGGTGAAGCTGGGCAAGAGCGGCAAGATGCCGCCCTGGGGCGACCTGCTGAGCGATGACCAGATAGCTAGTCTGTGGGCTTATATTTCGAGCCAGAGGAAGCCATGAGAACCTGGCTCAAAGCATCGGGAGCGGCGGCTGCGTTGATCGCGGTCTTCACGATGCCGGCGGCCGCCGGCGGCGAGGTGCTGAAAGTCTGTCTCGACGAGGATCTGCCGCCGCTTTCGGCGCACCATCGCGGCGAGCCCGACAGCGGCTTCGATGTCGCGCTGGCGCAGGCCGTCGCAAGCAAGCTCGGCCGACCACTCAGCATCCAATGGTTCGGCAGCAAACTCGACGAGGATTCGAGCCCCGCGCTTGAAATCAATGCGTTGCTTTCGGACGGCCGCTGTTCCCTGGTCGGCGGCTACGCCTTGACGACGGACTCGCTGGTGGTGCCACGCGTCAAGACCGCGAAGCTGCCCGATTTCGAGGGCGCCACCGGCCCCGACCACAGGCGCCGCGTGCCGCTCGGCGTGCTTGCGCCGAGCCGGCCCTACATCTATTCGCCGCTGACCATCGTGCTTGGTCCCAAGGCGCACGACCGCCGCATCGGCGGCGTCGGCGACCTCGCAGGTCTCCGCATCGGCATCGAAAGCGGCACCGTTGCCGACGCGATCCTGATGACGTTCGGCAACGGGCGGCTGATCGACGACATCACGCATCTGGTCCCCGGCCGGGACGATCTTCTTGGTGCGCTGGAGCGTGGCGACTTCGACACTACGCTGCTCGACTTGCGCCGGTTCGATGCCTACCGCGCCGCCCATCCCGACACCCGGCTCGCGGCCTCCGGATATTTTTATCCGATCGGCGCCAATCGCGGCTATGTCGGCCTCGCCGACGACCCGGCTCTGCTCGCCGCGGTCGACAAGGCGCTCTCCGACTTGCAAGCCGCAGGAACCATCACGGAGCTCGGTCAGGCGGCCGGTCTCACCTATCTGCCGCCGCATGAGCCGGCGATCCTCGGCGACGCCATGATGAAGGTGCTTGGGAAGCAATGAGGCGCCGCTTGCCTGGTGCAGGCAGATTCTTGCGGGCATTGGCGGGATTTGCCGTCCGCGATTCACCGCGCCGCAATATCTTGGGTCCATGGTTCGCACGCGATGTGAAACCGGGATTGTTCCGCCATCATGAAGCCGCAAGAGTCCGCGCTGCAAGTGCGAGGGTTAACAAAGCGTTTTGACCGCCTCGCGGTCGATTCGCTCGATCTCACCGTCCGAACAGGGGAATTCTACGCGCTAGTCGGCCCCAACGGCGCCGGCAAGACCACGACGCTGCGCATGGTGGCCGGGCTCTCGCCGCCCGACGCCGGTTCGGTCGCGGTGTTCGGCATCGACGCCTTGAGCGATCCGGTCGCCGCCAAGCAGATGATGGCGTGGGTCTCGGATGAGCCGATGATCTACGACAAGCTGACGCCGCTGGAATACCTCGCCTTCGTCGCGGGGTTGTGGGGGATCGATCCCATCGTTTCGGAGCCTTCCGCGCACAATCTGCTGGTCTCGCTCGGACTCGAGCCGCATCTGCATGAACGCTGTGAAGGATTTTCCAAGGGCATGCGCCAGAAGGTGGCGCTGGCGGGAGCCTTGGTGCATGACCCCCGCCTGATCATCCTGGATGAACCCCTCACCGGCCTCGACGCGGTGTCCGCGCGTCACGTCAAGGGATTGCTCGGGGATCGCGTGCGCGCCGGCTGCACCATCATCATGACCACGCATATTCTGGAAGTGGCTGAACGCATGGCCGACCGGATCGGCGTGATCGCCTCGGGACGGCTGGTCGCCGAGGGAACACTCGCCGAACTGCGCCAGCAGAACGGGCACCACGATACCAGCCTCGAAGACCTGTTCATCGCGCTGGTCGATACCGAGGCCGTCGCCGCATGAGCTCCGCGGCGGCCCTTACCTGGTTTGCCCGGCACGAACTCCGGCTGGCGTGGCGCGAGTGGCTCGCGATGATGACGGCCGGCCGGCTGGGGCGAAAGCGCCGCGCGGTCATCGGGCTGGTTTTCCTTGCCGCGTTCATGCACCTGCCGGCCTATGCCGTGATCGGCCGCTTCGCCGGCCTGCAGGCGCCGCTCGACAAATCCAGCCTCATCGTGATGACAGCGACCATCTTCCTGGCCTGGGCCTTGATGCTGTCGCAGGCGATCGAATCGGTGACGCGGGTATTTTACGCCCGTGCCGATCTCGATCTGATCATGTCGTCGCCGGTGAAGCTGGCGAATGTGTTTTCGATCCGGATCGCCGCGATCGCGCTGTCGGTCATCGCGATGGCGTTGTTGTTGTCGACGCCCTTCGTCGACGTGCTCGTGATCGGCGGCGGTATCCGGTGGTTTTCCGCCTACGGCGTCGTAGCCGCGATCGGATTGTCGGCCGCGGCGGTCGCGATCGCGATCACCATTATACTGTTTCGGCTGATCGGCCCGAGCCGCACCCGGCTGGTCGCGCAAATTCTCGCGGCGATCATCGGCGCCGGTTTTGTGATTGCGCTGCAGATCGCCGCGATCCTGTCCACCGGCACGCTGTCGCGATTCGCGGTGCTGACCTCGGATGCCGCGGCAGCCTTCGCGCCTGACGCCGCGAGCATGATCTGGTGGCCGGCACGCGCGGCACTCGGCGACGGCGAGGCGCTGTTGCTGCTCTTGGCCTGTGGCCTCGTATTGCTCGGCGCGGTGATGGCGATCTTCTCCCCGCGGTTCGCCGACACCGTCGTCAGCATTTCTGCGAACGCCGCGCCGTCCAGAGGCTCGCGCACAACGGCGTTTCGCACCGGTTCGCGACAACAGGCGCTGCGCTGGAAGGAATTCGTCCTGCTGCGGCGCGATCCGTGGCTGGTGTCGCAGACCCTGATGCAGCTGCTTTATCTGGTGCCGCCGGCGCTGATGCTGTGGCGAAGCTTTTCCGACAGCTCTACCGCCATCGTGCTGATCACGCCTGTGATCGTGATGGCGGCGGGCCAACTCTCCGGCGGCCTCGCATGGCTGACGATATCGGGCGAAGACGCGGCCGACCTGGTGGCGACCGCGCCGCTGCCGCCTTCGCGCGTGATCCGCGCCAAGATCGAGGTGGTGCTGATCGCGATTGGCGCGATCTTCGCGCCGCTGGTCATAGCCCTGGTATTTGCCTCACCGCTGCAGGCGGCGGTGACCGCGTCAGGCGTTGCCATCGCCGCCGCCTCGGCCACTTCGATCCAGCTCTGGTTTCGGGTGCAGGCCCGGCGCAGCCAGTTTCGCCGCCGACAGACCTCGTCGCGGCTGGCGACCTTCGCGGAAGCCTTTTCCTCGATCGGATGGGCCGCGACTGCGGCCCTGGCGCTGGCGATCCCGATGGCCGCTGTCATCAGCGGCCTGATGACCACAGCCATATTGGCGGCGACCTGGAAGATCAGCCCGCGGCGGGGGTGAGGCGCCGGCTTGTTGTTTCCGATCGGTCCAGTCTCAGGCCACTTGAATGTAAGGAAATTCTGCCTTACATCTGGTTGAAATGAAGGTTCGATTTATGAGCACGCTTACCGTAACCGCCAAAGGGCAAGTTACCCTGCGCAAAGATCTTCTGAAACATCTGGGTGTCCACCCCGGGGAGAAAATTACCGTGGACAAGCTTCCTGACGGCCGGATCGAGGTGAAGGCCGTCCGGCCTAAGGGCAAGATTTCGGATGCTTTCGGCTTCCTGAAAAGGAAAAATGGCCCATCATTGTCGATTGAAGAAATGAACGAGATCGCTGCTCGAGGCTGGGCCGGTAAACGATGAAGATCACGGCCGACACCAATGTGTTTGTCCGAGCCGTTACCGAAGATCACGAGCACCAAAGCAGAGCCGCCCAAGCAGCTTTAAAAAAGGCGGAACTGGTGGCAATCCCGATATCCGCCCTCTGCGAATTGGTCTGGGTTCTGTCACAGGGTTACAAAGTACCGCTCTCCGAAATCGCGGAGGCGATCCGGCGCTTTATAAATGGCGCGAACGCCGTGGTGAACCGACCGGCGGCGGAAGCTGGACTGGCCATGCTGGATGCAGGCGGGGATTTTGCCGACGGCGTTATCGCCTATGAAGGAAATTGGCTCGGCGCTGATATCTTCGTCTCTTTCGACAAAAAAGCTGTGAAACTGATGGAAGCGCAAGGCGAATCCGCGCGGTTGCTATCGTAATGTCAAAAAGTGCTTCCGCGATTCTGCCTACGCCTTGATCAACTCCATCACGGCAGATGCGAACGCTTCCGGTTCTTCCTGCGGAAGATTATGGCCTGCGCGTGGAATGACGCGATGCGCGCGGGAGCCGGTAAACTTTGCCGCGGATGCGGTGCCGTCGGTTGCGGGGACAACTCCGTCGGCGTCGCCGTCCAGCGTGATGGCGGGCACTGTGATGGCAGGCAGCGCCGCCAGCCGGCGCTGCAGCTCGGCATATCGCGGATCGCCGTCGGCAAGGCCGAAGCGATGGCGATAACTGTGGATCACGACGTCGACATAATCGGGATTGTCGAACGACGCCGCCGTCCGCTCCAAGGTCGCCTCGTCGAAATGCCAGTTCGGCGACCATTGCTGCCATAAAATCCGGGCGATCTCGCGCCGGTTGGACGCAAGACCCGCACGGCCGCGCTCCAGTTGAAAATAATATTGATACCAGAGCGGGACCTCGCGCTCCGGCTTCGCCGGGACCATGGCCCTGGCGATATCCTGGATCAGATAGCCGTTCGCCGACACCAGTCCCGCGCAGCGGTCCGGCCACAACGCCGACGCCACGCAGGCGGCGCGTCCGCCCCAGTCATAACCGGCGAATACCGCGCGCTTGATACCAAGCGCATCCATCAGCGCGATTAGGTCGGCGCCGACAGCCGCCTGCTCTCCCGAGCGCGGCGTCGCCTGCTCACGGAAACGCGTCGGACCGTAACCGCGCAAATAGGGAACGATGGCGCGGCAACCCTGAGCCGCGAGCATCGGGGCGACGTCCACATAGGAGTGGATGTCGTAGGGGAAGCCGTGCAGCAGCATCACGACCGGTCCGTCGACAGGACCGGCCTCGTAATACGCAATATCGAGTACGCCGGCGTCGACGTGGCGCAGCGGTTCCAGGCGAAACGAAGAAGGTGCGCGTGGTGTCGCAGTAAACTCCATGGCTGTAACTCCCGATCTGGCCGCGGCCGGGAATGAGTGACCCGGCGGCCGCTCTGTTTGCCGAGTCTATCGTTTAAGTCACGCCGCGGCGAAGGGGAAAAATGCCGCCATGACGGCGATGGCGTTGCGCGATAAAGTGCCGGCGTTATCGGACACGGGCCCCGCCATGCTGCGATTGTTTTCCGCCGTCTTCGCCTTGCTCGCTTCGGTGGTCGCGCCGGCTGTCGCCCAGGAAGCTCCGCGCAGCAGCGAATGCCTGGCGATGTCCAATGCGCCGCCGCGCGCCACGCCGGTCAGCCTGCGCCAGGCTGCCGCGACCACCAACGAGGTCGCCATCACCTATGCCGGCCATTCGACCTATTACATCGACACGCCCGGCGGGCTGCGGATCGCGACCGATTTCAGCGGCACCTACACCGTGGGGCGGCTGCCCGACATCGTCACCATGAACCGCGCCCACAGCACGCACTACACGCTGTTCCCCGATCCCCGCATTCCCCATGTACTGCATGGCTGGGGCGACGACGGAGCACCTGAAAAAATCGCGCAACGCATCGGCGACGTGTATATCCGCAATGTGACGACCGACATCCGGCGCTATTTCGGTGAGGATTCCGGCGGCGAGATGATCAGGGATGGCAACTCGATCTTCATCTTCGAGGTCGCCGGCCTCTGCATCGGCCATCTCGGGCACCTCCATGTCAAGCTGGACGACAGCCAGTTCGCGGCGATCGGCCGGCTCGATATCGTGATGGTGCCGATCGACGGCACCTATACGATGTCGCTCAACGGTATTTCGGATATCACGCGGCGGCTGCGCGCCTCCGTGGTGCTGCCGATGCATCGCTTCATGACGCCGCTCGACGAATTCATGCGCCGGATCGGCCAGCAATTCACGATCGACGTGCGGAGCGAGCGAACGCTGACGATTTCGCGGGAAACGCTGCCGGGCACCCCGACAGTCATTATTCTCGACGGCGTTTGATGGCGTCGGCCCGCTATCCGCCCGGCAACTTGCCGACGCTGATCTCGATTGCCGAAAAATAAGCTGAGAGATCCTCGATGTCGGCGTCCGACAGCGAGGGAGCGACCACCGACATCGCGTCGTTCTTGCGTGCGCCGGATTTGAAGGCCTGCATCTGTGCGACGAGGTAGGGCTCCGGCTGGCCGGCGATGTTCGGCGCGTCCGGAACCTTGGACAGGCCGTCGAGGCCATGACATGCCTGGCACATCAGGGCCTTGGCACGGCCGGCCTTGACGTCGCCGGCGACGCACACGTTGCCGCAGGCCGCGAGAAGGGAAAGCGCTGCCAGTGAGCTGAGCAAAAGCTGTACCGCCTTGGGACGCGTAGACCTCACTTAAACCCTCACCGATTTGGACCCTGCAAGGCGTGATGGCCCCCTTTGACAGGGGGCCATCAGCCAGATCGTATATTACTTGCCGTCGTAAGATATCCGATAGAGCGCTCCGACCAGATCGTCCGAGACCAGCAGCGAACCATCGGGCAGCTGGGCCACATCGACCGGCCGACCCAGATAATAGCCGTTCTCGTTCCAGCCTTCGGCGAAAGGCTCGGATTTTCCTGCGACGTGGCCATCATCCTTGAGGAATGTCACCATCAGCCGAGCGCCGACCGGCACGGTTCGATTCCACGAGCCGTGCTGCGTCGAGAAGATCGCGCCCTGATATTTCTTCGGAAACATGCTGCCGGTGTAGAATATCAGGCCGAGGTCCGCCGCATGCGCAGCCTGTTCGACCTCCGGGAAAACTACATTGGCCGGCGGCGTATCGGCCTTGTATTCGTTGGTGCGCGTATGACCGCCGCCATACCATGGGAAGCCGAAATCCTGACCCGCATTGGCAATGCGATCCATTTCGCCCGGGGGCTGCTCGTCGCCCATGCCGTCGACCTGATTGTCGTTGGTCCAGAGCGACTTATCCTTTGGATTGAAGTCCATGCCGACCGGGTTGCGCAGTCCGACGGCATAGACTTCGCGGTTCTTGCCGTCACGATCCATGCGGATGATGCCGCCCATGCCGACTTTGCGGTACAGATCGAATTTGTCCTTGGCCGGAACGTTGTAGGGTTGGCCGAGCTGGATATACAGCTTGTTGTCGGGTCCGACCCGGCAAACGCGCGCGGTGTGATTATAGCTCTCCTCGGATTTCGGAATCAGATCGCCCTCCGGGACCACAGCCCCCGCGACAACGTCTGGGCTTTCATAGAAGAACTCCGCCGCGGCATATTCCAGCACGCGGTTCTGCTCGGCGATGTACAGGAACCCGTCCTTCGAGAAGCAAACGCCGTTGGGTATCTTCTTCGGCAGGGTCGGCGCGAACTCCTTCACGTCGTCGCCGACGCCGCCGCGCGATCGGTCGGTCACTACCCAGACTTTCGATTTGCGCGTGCCGACGAATGTCGCGACGCCCTGCGGGCCGACCGCGATATGACGGGCATCCGGCACCAGGGCGTAGAGAGAAATGTGGAAGCCCGGCGGCAACTTGATCTTGGTCAGGTTCTGCTTGACCTGATCGGCTTTCTGACCGGTCTGCGGGACTGCGGGCCAATCGGCGGTACTGCCCGTCTGATGCATTGCGCCCAACGTTTCGAGTGCGCTGGGCGCTGGTGGCGCCGGCTGCGCAGCAGCCGGCCACGCGGCCATGGTCAACAATGCCGCCGTCGTCTTCAAACGAAGCTTCATGAATAACCTCCCTGGAATGCCCCCAATTCTAACGGGTGGTCACCCGCTGTCAGGGGAATGCCGATATCAATGCGCCGGTCCGGACAATTGTCAAATGGCAGGCGTCATATGCGGCAGTCGATAGCGCCCCTGCGCCGCACCGCGATGCAGGCTGCGACGGTGCAGCATCCGACATTGTGGATCGTTGCCCATGCGAGGATCGCGCCGGCCTTCTGGCACGTTGCCCACGTTCGCGTTCTAGAGTGCGAGAAATTCGTCGGCGTCAGCATTCAACCGCTCGTGCCGGCCAATTGCCGTCCACCGCGCGTTTCAGAAAAACCGGCGGGGCCAGGCGCGAAGTCTCTCCTACTTGCGCGCCGCGCAGGCGTACATATTGATTTCCATGCCGACCGGCACTTCAACGATCTCGGGCGTTTTCCAGGCCATGACAGTCTCCTCCGTGTTGCGGTACGATCGCCGCTGAAAGGCTAAGGCCGCTTCGACGACGCGCAAGCTTTCGTCCCCGGGATCATGGGGCTTTGCGGGCGAGAACGGTTTTGCCAATAGTACGCAGGGGAGCGACGACCGATGGCCACCAGCACTGCCGCCGCATCGAAGAGCGGGCTCTATGCCGATCCGCGCCCGGACTGGCTCGCGCTGCGAAAAGAGGAAGTGATCGACCCGCAGCGCCCGATCGTCGATCCGCATCACCATTTGTGGGATCGCGGCGGCCAGCGCTATCTGATCGAGGAGATCACCGACGATATCGCCTCCGGGCACAATATTGTTGCAACCGTCTATGTCGAGGCCCGCTCGATGTACCGTGCCGGCGGGCCGGAAGCGTTGCGCCCCGTCGGCGAAGTCGAATTTGCCAATGGCGCCGCGGCGATGAGCGCGAGCGGCGGCTACGGTACCGCCTCGATCTGCGCCGGCATCGTCGGCCACGCCAATCTGCTGCTCGGCGAAGGCGCGCGCGCCGTTCTCGAAGCGGAAATGGCCGCCGGCAACGGCCGCTTCCGCGGCATCCGGCACTCGTCGCCGTGGGATGCCGATCCCGAGGTTGCCGGCATCTATGCGATGCGGCCGAAAGGCCTGCTGCTCGACGAGACCTTTCGCAAGGGCTTTGCCTGCCTCGCGCCGCTCGGCCTGAGCTTCGATGCGTGGCTGTATCATCCGCAGATCGGCGAGTTGGCCGATCTCGCGCGGATTTTCCCGGACACCAAAATCGTGCTCGACCATTGCGGCGGCCCGATCGGCCTCGGCGGCTATGCCAGCCGGCGTCAGGAAATTTTCACGGGGTGGAAGGCCTCGATCCAAGACATCGCGAAATGCCCCAATGTCGTCGTCAAGCTCGGCGGATTGGCGATGCGGCTGCTCGGCTATGATTTTCACGAACGCCCGGTGCCGCCATCGTCGGAAGACGTGGCGGCGGCGTGGCGTCCCTATATCGAGACCTGCATCGAGGCCTTCGGACCTGCGCGCTGCATGTTCGAGAGCAACTTTCCGCCCGACAAGGGCCAGTGCAGCTATCAGGTGATCTTCAACGCCTTCAAGCGCATCGCCGCGCCCTGCAGCGAGGCCGAGAAGACCGCGTTGTTCTCGAAGACGGCGACGGAGGTTTACCGGCTCAGGCTGAAGTGATGGCGGTGCCCGCGTTCAAATCGCGTAGATTCAACATTGATCGAATCGGTTCCTTCGCCTGGCCCCCTGGAACCTTTTGACCCCTCCACCTCTTATTTCTTGCTCCGCTACGGAAGCATAGGCGCGGCGCGCTTGGCGTTGGTCGAGGAATTGAATTGAAGAAAGGCAGCAAACTTCCCCAGACGACCAAAACGCGCGACGAGCAGCCGCACGCCAAACAGGGGAACAAGCAGATCACCGAAAAGGAAGCCGGCGACGTCGAGGAGATGTCGAGCCCGCGCACGCCGGTGATCTACGAAATCGTGCGCCGGCTCGGCGACGAGGAGATGGACCGGCCGATCACCTCGTTGTGGTGGTCGGGGGTGGCCGCCGGACTTTCGATCAGCTTCTCGCTGCTGGCGCAGGCCGTCTTGCAGTCGCACCTGCCGGAAGCCTCGTGGACGCATCTTGTCACCAGCTTCGGCTATTCCGTGGGGTTCGTGATGGTGGTGTTGTCCCGGCAGCAGCTTTTCACCGAGATTACCGTCACCGCGGTGTTGCCTGTCATGGCCAACCTCACGTTGGCCAGTCTCTGGCGGCTCGGCCGGCTCTGGAGCGTGGTCCTGGTTGCGAACATGGCCGGCACGTTCGCCGCGGCGTTGCTGTGCACCTTCACCCCTGTACTGACACCGGAACTGAAAGCGGCGGTGCTCGATATCGCCGGTCAGATCACCAACCATACCTGGATGGAAATGATGGTGCGTGCAATCGCATCCGGATTTCTGATCGCGACCATGGTCTGGCTGATTCCGAGCGCCGAAGCCGCCCAATTCCACGTCATCGTCATCATCACCTATTTGATCGCGGCGGCAGGATTCATGCACATTGTCGCGGGCAGCGTGGAGGCGTTTTTTCTGGTGCTGAACGGACATCTCGGTGTCCTGCCGATGGTGACGGACTTCTTCGTCCCGGTTCTCATCGGCAATATCATCGGCGGCACCGCGCTGTTTGCGCTGATCGCCTATGCGCAGGTCATGAAAGAGATATGAGCGCCGACGGACCGCAACGCAAATCCCAGCAGAACCGGCTGGGTTTTGCGACAGAACGCAAGCTTCCGCGGCTAAGGACCTGTCAGGCCCACTCGCCCTTGCGGAAGACGGGGACCCTCCTGCCGTCGGCGTGAACGCCGTCGATGTCGATCTTGTCCGAACCGATCATCCAGTCGATGTGGATCAGGCTCTTGTTGCCGCCCTGCGCCGCGATCTGCTCGGGCGTCAGCTTGTCGCCATCGACGAAGCATTTCGAATAGCATTGGCCGAGCGCGATGTGGCAGGCCGCGTTCTCGTCGAACAGCGTATTGAAGAACAACAGTCCGCTCTTCGAGATCGGCGAGGAATGCGGCACCAGCGCCACTTCGCCGAGACGCCGCGCGCCCTCGTCGGTGTCGAGGACCTTGTTGAGGACTTCCTCGCCGCGCGTGGCCTTGGCCTCGACGATGCGTCCTTGCTCGAACCGCACCGCGATGCCGTCGATCAGCGAGCCCTGGTAGGACAGCGGCTTGGAACTGACGACGTGTCCTTCCACCCGCCTTGCATGCGGCGTGGTGAACACTTCCTCGGTCGGGATATTGGCGTTGCAGGTGATTCCGTTTTTGGCGGTGGAGGCGCCGCCTTCCCATTCGTGACCGTCCGCCAGCCCGATCGTGAGATCCGTGTCAGGTCCGGAATAATGCAGCGCCCTGAATCGCTGGCCGTTCAGCCATTCGGTGCGGCTGCGCAGGGTCGCGTTATGCTTCTGCCACGCCGCGACGGGGTGATCGATATCGACGCGTGAGGCAGCGAAGATCGCGTCGGCAAGCTTTGCCACTGCGACATCCTCTTCGTCTCCCGAAAACACCCGCTTCGCCCATGAAGCGCTCGGATAGGCGATGATGTTCCAGTTGATATCGAAGTTGACGATCCTTTCCAGCGCCGGCTTGTAGGCGATCGAGTTGGCCTTGCTGGCGCGCGCGACCTTGGCCGGGTCTTCGCCGGCCAGCAGCATCGGATCATCGCCGACGATGGCGAGCCGCGCGGTGTTGGTGGCAAACGCCTTCGACATTCCCTCATAGAGCCAGCCGGCGGCGCGATCGAAGCTGTCGTCCGGCGCGAACCGGTAGCGCGCCAGCGTGACCGCCTCGTCCGAAAGGATCGGGGTGACCAGACCCGCGCCGGCGCGATAGGCGTGTTCGGCGATCTTGCGCACCAGCGGCAGCGCCACGGTCGGCGCCGTCAGCAGCAGATCCTGTCCCGGCTTGAGCTGCAACCCGACCTTGATCGCGACCTCGGCCAGACGGTCGAGTTTGACGGGATCAATCGGTGCCGAAATGCTGCGTTCGTGTATGGTCATGGAAGTCCGGCCTGAGGTTGGTGGGATAGACGGTTATAAAGTGATTGTTGCAGGACAGATCAAGGTCGCCAAACCGCGGGGCGCGATAGCTATCTAAATCCTGGTTGTGCCCGTCAAGGCGCGATCGGTACGTGCGCAAGACCGAGCAGCGCCGGCGACTCCTCCAAAATGAGATGGGTCGGAATTTTGGCGAGCAGACTGCTGAAGCGGCCCTTGCTCTCGAACCGTTGGCGAAATGCCGAGGCCGCGAGCGCCTGCTTGAACCGCAGCAAGATGCCGCCCGCAATATAGATGCCGCCGGTCGCACCAACCGTCAGCGCGAGGTCGCCGGCGACGGCGCCCAGCATTGCGCAGAAATGCCCGAATGCTCGCGCGCAAGTCGCGTCGCGCCCGCCGATGGCGCGATCGGTGACGTCAGCCGGCGTCAGCGCCTCCGGCACCCTGCCATCGATCGTGCAGAGCGCCTGATAGATATTGACGAGACCGGCGCCGGACAGCGCGCGTTCGGCCGACACGTGGTCCCAGCGCGTGCGCATGACCCGAACGATCTCGTCCTCTTCCGGGGTCGACGCCGGCAAGGTCACGTGGCCGCCCTCGCCCGCGACCAGAACCCATTCACGCCCGTTGGGGATCAACGCGCTCATGCCGAGGCCGGTGCCTGGCCCGATGATCCCGATCGGGCCGGCAGCTTGCGGGCACGCGGGTCCGACCAGAAAGCGGTCGCCCTCGGGCAGATGCGGCACCGCCATCGCGGTGGCGGCGAAATCGTTGACGACCGCCAGCGACTTCAGCCCCAGGCTCTTCTTGAGTTCCGCGACCGAAAACGACCAGGCAAGATTGGTCAGGGCTACCCGATCGCCCAAAACCGGTCCGGCGACGGCGATCGCGCCTTCCGACACTGGCCGCGACGCCGGCGGCAATCCCTTGAGGTATTCAGCCAGCGCATCGTGCAGCGATCCGAACTTGCGCACCTCGACGTGCAGGAGGTCGCGATACCTGCCGCTTTCGGCAACAGCAAAACGCGCATTGGTGCCGCCGATGTCTCCGATAACCCGCAGACTGCTCACTCGACCTCTCCGTGGCGCCCTGACGTTCCCTGCCGTGCGCGCGTCTATCACGGAAAGGCCGCCACCAAAATCGGCTGTGCAACCGGGTTCCATCACGAATTTTGACGGGGCTGCCATCCCTGAAAGGGGGTTGTGCAGCGCAACATGGCCGATACAAGGGCGTCCTCCATGAGGTGCTAAGTGACTGACATCAATGCCGACGCCGGGGTTTCGTCGAACCACCGCCCGATGGGCTTTCCCGAATTCGTTATCGTTATCGCCTCGATCATGGCCCTCAATCCGCTGGCGACGGACATGATGCTTCCGGCGCTGCCAAAGATCGCCTCGACATTCCACATCGTCACCGCCAACCGGCCGCAGGCGGTGCTGTCGACGTTCCTGATCGGCTTCGGCGTCGGCCAGTTCGTCATGGGACCGCTGTCCGATCGCTTCGGCCGCCGCCCGGTTCTGGTCGACGGCATGGCGCTGTATTGCATCGCCAGCATGCTCGTGGTTACGGCGCAGTCGTTCGAGACCCTGCTGCTGGCGCGGGCGCTGCAGGGCCTCGGCACCTCGGCCACCCGCGTGATTGCCACCTCGATCGTTCGCGACTGCTATGCAGGCCGCCGCATGGCCAGCGTGATGTCGCTGGCGATGATGGTCTTCATCAGCGTCCCCATCATCGCGCCGTCGTTCGGTCAGGCGGTGATGCTGCTGACGCAATGGCGCGGCATCTTCATCGTGCTGATGCTGTATGGGGTGCTCGCGCTGCTCTGGAGCGCGCTGCGGATGCCGGAGACCCTGCCGATATCGAAGCGCAAGTCGCTCGCCATTCGCGACGTGCTGGGTGCTTTTCGCCAGACCGTAATTAACCGGCAGACGCTGGGCTATGCGCTGGCGGCGGGCGGCGTGCAGGGCTCGCTTTTTGGTTTCGTGTTTTCCTCGCAGCAAATATTCACCGGGATCTACAAGCTCGGGAATTATTTTCCGATGGCATTCGCGGCGATCGCGATCGGCATCGCGATCGCCGGATTCCTCAATGCCCGTTTCGTCGGCCGGCTCGGCATGCGGGTGATTTCGCATAGCGCTCTGGTCGGCTTTGTCGCGGTGGCCGGAATCATGCTGGTCGCGGCGAAGGCGCAGATGCTGCCGCTGCCGCTGTTCATTGTGCTCGCGGCGCTGATGATGTTCGTGTTCGGGCTGATCTTCTCCAATTTCACCGCGCTCGCAATGGAACCGCAGGGCCATATCGCCGGCACGGCCTCGTCGCTGTACGGGTCGATCACCACGCTGCTCGGCATCGGCATCGGCACCGTGATCGGCCAGGACTATGACGGCACGCTGCTGCCGTTTGCGACAGGGTTTTTCCTCTGCGCACTGGCGGCGCTTGCGGTCGTTGCGGTGGTGGAAAAGGGCCGGCTGTTCACGCCGCACCGGATGGCCGACTAGTTCCATCCGCGCCATCCGCTTGCATCAGCCGCGACGATTCTTCTTTGCCTTCTTGCCGAAGGCCGGTTTCGCTGGCGACGCGCCGGCTGGCCGCGATGGTGCGACATAGGCGGGCCTGTCCTGATGCCGCTTTTTCTTCTCGAAACCCTGCTCCCTGGCAAATCCCGGCCCGCTTTCGCCGTGAGGTTTGCCATGCTGCTTCGGCGCTCTCTCATCGCGGGATTTTTCGTACCGGTGCCCGTTGCGGTCGGTCTCCCTGGTTTCGCGCCGAGGCGGGTGTGACCGGTTTTCTGAAGCCGCCTGCCGCTGGGGACCATCTGCCAGCGCCTCGATGCGGATGTTGTCTTCCTTGTCGGGACGCCCGATCTTGACGGCAAAGGATTCGGCGACCCGTTCGGAGATCTCGAACTCGGTGGTGGTGTCCATGATGCGGATCGCGCCGATGTCTTGCTTGTCGATGCCGCCGCGACGGCAAATCATCGGCAACAGCCAGCGCGCTTCGGCGTTCTTTCTTCGTCCGATCGCGGCGCGAAACCACACGCTGCCTTCCGCCATGCCGTGACGCGGCGATGATTTCCCGGGCTTCGATCGCGGCTCAGTAGCGCGATCCTCGCCGCGCGGCGTTCGGCCGTCTTTTCCCCGGCCGCGATCTTCGCGCGACCGGCCGGCCCCCTGGCCGGGGTCGAGAATGTCCTCGGGCGAAGGCAGCCGCGCCCGGTACAGCCGCGCCAGCGCCGCGGCAATATCCTCGGCCGACCGCTCGGCGAGCAACGCCCGCGCCAGGATCAGATCGTCCGATGTCGTTTCCTCCGCGAACAGCGCATCGCGCAGCATGCGCTCCTGATCGAGCTTGCGGATTTCATCCGCCGTGGGAGCAGCGCCCCAGGCGGCATCGATGCCCCCCAGGTTAAGCAGCAATTCCGCGCGCCGCTTGCGCGCCGGCGGTACCAGCAACACGCTGACGCCCTTTCGGCCGGCGCGGCCGGTGCGGCCGGAGCGATGCTGCATCACCTCCGCGTCATTCGGCAGATCGGCGTGAATCACGAGGTCGAGGTTGGGCAGATCGATGCCGCGCGCCGCCACGTCGGTCGCCACGCAGACCCGGGCCCGTCCATCCCGCAACGCCTGCAGCGCCTGGGTGCGCTCGTTCTGAGTCAATTCTCCTGACAGTGCGACCACCGAGAAGCCGCGCTCCAGCAGCGTCGCCTGCAAATGCCTGACGGCATCCCGGGTATTGCAAAACACCAGCGCGCTCGGCGATTCGAAGAATCGCAAGAGGTTGACGACCGCGTGCTCGACATCGCCTGACGCGATTCGGATGGCGCGGTACTCGATATCGGCGTGGCCGCCCTCGTCGCCCTCGACCTCGACGCGAAAGGCCTGCTGCTGATACTGCTTCGCCAGCGCGACGATGCCGCGCGGCAGGGTCGCCGAGAACAGCAGGGTGCGGCGGGTATCCGGCGTGGTCTTGAGGATGAACTCCATATCCTCGCGAAAACCCAGATCGAGCATTTCGTCGGCCTCGTCGAGCACCACCGCCTTCAATTCCGAGACGTCCAGACGGCCGCGCCGGAGGTGATCGCACAGCCGACCCGGCGTGCCGACCACGATATGCGCTCCGGCCGCAAGCTCGCGCTGTTCGCGGCGCGGATCCATGCCGCCGACGCAGGAAACGACGCGCGCATCGGCATATTGATAAAGCCACGCGAGCTCGCGCTGCACCTGCAGGGCAAGTTCCCGGGTCGGCGCGACGATCAGGGCGAGAGGTGCGGCTGCCCGCTCGAACCGCTCGGCGCCATCAAGAAGATTTTTTGCAATCGCGAGCCCATAGGCGACGGTTTTGCCCGAGCCGGTTTGCGCCGAAACAAGCAGGTCGCGGCCGGCGGCGGCGTCCGCGAGCACCGCGGTCTGGACGGGGGTTGGCTGATCGTAGTTGCGCTCCGCCAGGGCTCGGGCGAGCGGCGGATGTGTGGGTAGGAATGTCACGGGATGAAAAACCTTGGTTGGCGCCTGGCGCCGGAACATTGAGGGCCTCGAACGGTCGAAGCTGCCGCCAAAGAAGATGCGCAGCCGCGTGGCCCGACGGATTTCGGTGAGTTGGTTGTCCTTTAGGCCATTCGAGGCCAAAGCGCCATTGGTTTGGTGCGCCGAAATAGCAGACATGCGGCCCGGAGGACTGAGCCGAGGCGGCGGGCGTCCTCAACGCCGTCAATTCTGCTGTTGTGTCTTCGCCGACGGGCCGAGCACCGCCGCCGCGGTGTTTGCGATTTCGGTATCGGTGTCCTTGTTCAAGCCGGCAACACCCACCGCGCCCACGACTTCGCCGTTGACGCGTATCGGCATGCCGCCACGCAGCGCCGCGATGTCCGCGGTAACGAAGGCGGTCCGGCCGCGATCGATGCTGTCCTCGATCTCCGCCGTCGGCCGCCGCAGCCGCGCCGCCGTTCGTGCCTTCTGGATGGCGAGGTCCGCGCTGTCCGGGCGGACACCGTCCATCCGCTGGAACGCCAGCAGATCTCCGGCGGGATCGACCACCGCGATGGCCGAGGGCGCGTTGCGCTGCTGCGCGCTCTCCTTCGCTGCCTGCAGCACCGTCTGGGCTCCGGCTTGATCGAGCGTCATGACCTTGATGGTCTGCGCCCCCAAGGGCAGGCAGAGCACCGTCGCCAGGAGTCCAACGATGATTCCAGGTTTCATCATGGCGAGTTGATTTCGATCCGACGCGAGGAGGCTGTCGCTGAGAGAGCTCGCCAACCCGACGTTCCCAGGGCAAGCCGGCTCTCATTCCCGGATGTAGGATGAAACGAGTACCATGCTCATCACGCTTGAGTGTTCGGCGACCCCGCCAGACCTCGCCCATGTCATGGGGCAGCTTTCGCTTTGGACCAGCGCCAAACCTCCGCGGCGTTACGCAGAAGCTTCACGCCGTCGATATCTTTCACGAACGCATCGTTCCTCAAATAGATCATGGCTTGCGCCTGGGCTGACGCGAGATTTTCAGCCCGAAAGTTCAAATACAGAAGGCCGATCTCATTTTGGTCAGGCCCCATCCGAAAGGGCTCGATCGTATAGTTCCGGCTGGTGCGCCTGGAGGCCATGAAGGCGAATATGGTCCTCAGGCACAGCCGTTCAAGCCGGATTCAGCTACCGCCGTGGCTAACGGTTCGAGCGCCGTACAAAAGGTAATCGATACCCCGCGTCATTGCGAGCGCAGCGAAGCAATCCAGCTTTCTTGCTTGCCGCCATATGGATTGCTTCGTCGCTCCGCTCCTCGCAATGACGATGAGATACGCGTCCGCGATCTCGCGGCGCAGTGCGTCCGAGGTTTGCATTAATCTCCGCCCTGAAAACAGAGGGCGTGGGGAATGCCGGGCGCCCGATGCACCCGCAGCCTCGTGTGCGCATGGGGTAGTAAGTATGCACACGAGCATTCACAGCGAGCCATCGGAAAACACCCGACATTCCCGCACGCAATGGTTTACGGCTTATACCGTGCTCTCCCCGGTGATCGGCTTTCTTGCCACCGTCGCCAGCGGAGTTGCCTCCACCGACTTGACACCAGCGTCGGGGTGTCAGGACCACACGTCTTCGCCGTCCGCTTCAGCATCATTCGTCCGCACGCTTTCGCGCGCATGAGCCGCCGCGTCCATCGCATCCCGCTCCCAACGTCCGTGACGACCGCGAAGCGCCCCTCTTGTGGGAACAGGACGGCAAAGGATATAGCGGTGATTCGGGTATTCTGAAAATCAGAATATTTTTCGCGAAGGGGCTGGACAGGGGTGAAGTGATTTGCCCGTCAGGCGCGAGAACCGACGAAGTTGCCCGGAGTGAAGCTCTCCGTGCTAGACAATCCTTGAAATGATAATTCGGTCGATTGTGAACTTGCGCTCCTCTTGTGGGAAACAGGATGGCAGGAGTCGCACGAGCGGCTTGGGTAATACTCCGTGCGTCAAGATATATTGGAGAGCCGAGTTAAAGCGCGGCCGCAGTTACACTCCCTCTGCGTATCCCTTGAAATTTGATGCAACATGATATCGACGGCGTCGTCTATCAGCATAAGTCCCGGCCTTGCTAACGCCACCCATGGCGACATGTTAGGTCGGCCTGCATCGACGATGCCGAACAGACAAACTCAGCCTGAGTCACATAAACATGCGGAAGTCGTACACGTTATCGACGATGTCCGGATTCTGTTGAATGATGTCCGCAAACGCCTTCGAGTAAACAAGTGTGACCGGCAGCTTCTTGTAAAGCGTGTTGTTGTTCCAATCCATTTTGGTGAGGCCCATGATGCCGGCGCAGGTGTCGTGCCAGCCCCCTGCGCCGGTGAAACGCCGGACGAGTACTGGCGAAGGCGTTGGCTTGAGCGCTCCTTCTTTGTAAATCTCATATCCGGAGTTCTTGAGATTTACAGCTCGAACGCCGCCTTGCGTCCAAAGGAGGGCTTCGTTGCCGTCGATAGGAAGGTAGGATCCACGGGTGACAGGAAAGCCATGCGGCTCCGGGTTCCTTCCCGGCTTGAATCTTATGCCTTTCCATCCAACCCCCTTCACAATTTGGACGAGCTCCACCTCGGTCCCATCACGAAAGCTGTCGAGCGCGCCAAGAATTTCCTGTTCCTTGAATTCCGTGTTCTTGTGGACCGTTATCTTCTTTGGAAGCCTGCCGAAATTCGCCCGCTGATAAATCTCAAGGCTGCGAGACAGTACTGACTGCATCTCGTAGTACGACAGATAGGGGTTCTTGGCCCGATCCTGCGTAAACTCCTTGGCATCATACGCAACGAAGCGGAATCCTGTGCCGTCCGGATCAAAAATCTGACTGCAACAGGTGCTGTATTCGGCTCCAGACGTGAGCCGTTTCACCGCATAACTGATTCCGATGAATGCCTCGTCAGGGTGAAGGCCGGTCAGCTTCCATGGAATGCCGCCCGCTTTCACATACAAAGCAACGCTTATGCCCCACATGACATTCGCGCGGCATTCACGCTCGAAGCTCGATTGCCGCACGATTTGCACAGGGATATTAGAAGGAGCGCAGAAAGCCTTGAGATAATCGTGGAAATCGAAGCTTTCGTCCTCGAAGCAAGCGGCCCACGCTGGAGGCAAGTAAATGAATGCCACGTCGAAGTTGGAACGGACACCCTTTAATTGGGCGATGCATTGAAACAGACCGCTGGCAAGCGCCCGTTTATCAAGTCGCCTGGCATGCTCGTCCAATTCGTCAGGAAACGCGAACACAAGGTTCTCGTCGATCGGTGCAACCGGAATTCGGAACACTTTTTCGAAGCCAGGATAGTCGGGATAATAGGCGGGAACGTCTTTTGTCTTCGCGCCGCCTGTCAACTCGTTGATGAGCCCGCGTAGGTGCCGGACATTCGCTTTAGGCGCGAGAAGCGCGAGGCGCAACGAAGAAGGTGTTCCGTATTTAAGGCCAAAAGGGCCATGGTCTATGAGACCCCGCAATGGATGCTTGTCGAGCTTCCCGCTTGCAAACATCAGGGCTGGTTCCGGAATGGTCAGCAACCCCGGTAGCTCGCTACGGTCTGCCGTCATGCTAACCCTCGGGTGTAGGCAGTCCTTGAGCCAATGCTGAACGAGGGAGTTTCCGCAGGAGTGCCGGCTTCGAAAGCCGAGAGTTTGGTTTCAACTGGGCGGTCGCTTCCGAGCAAGACCGAGAGCCATGCTTCAAGAAGAGCGTTATAGATATTGTTGTATCGGTTGCCCCTTCTCCTATCGAGGAAGTTGGTAGCATCCCTTCTCGCTCGCGGCGGCCAAATCCAAACATCAGGATCGAGAAGAAGCCAATTCCTGTCATCGATCATGCCTATGGAAATCCGGACCGCCTCAGCCCAGTGAACTTTCTCGGGATGCGGATGATCCTCATCGACGGGCGTGAAGAGACCGGGGATTTGACCCGAGATTTTGCCCACGACGTCATGCAAACGGGAGAACGGCGATTGATCCCTGTTGTGCGCATCGGCGATGAGGTACGAGCCCGATTTGGTGGTTCGGGTGAGCAGCGGTTTTCCTAGCGAGAGTGCGTGACAAATCGCTTCTTCAAGGAAGCCTTTGACATAGAGATGATCGCTGATATCGGCGATCTGCGACGAAAGGTCGTGAGGCGATATCGAAACGAGGTCGTTGAACTGGTCCCGGATCAGCGCCTCCGCGCCCCAGCATAAAATCGATTCTGCCTCTGTAAAAATGAGCCGTCCCTTGGTCGCCCCGGTCGCTGCCCGCAAGTCCGTCCACTCCTTTGGGTTTCTGAACGAGAGCGATTGACAATGTAGCGGTAGATCAAAGATTGGCACGGCGTTCATTCTGACGATCGCGCCTTTTCCCGATTTCGGCAAAGGGATGCTGACTTGGGCTTGTGCAGACTTCCGCACCTTTGCATCGAGCGCGGGGTCCTTATTGTCGAGGTTGCGCCATAGCCTCAACATGAATGCGTCGAATGTTTCGACCTCAACGAAGGCGGCATCGACGCCCGATTGCTTCGCATCCTCGATGAGTTCTGTTACGGAAGGCAGTACCCGCGATCCTTTCATACCCGTCCAAAACAGGCCGTGCGGAAAGGGATTGGGTGTAGTCAGCGCCGAGCGGAACAGCTGTATTACGCTGTCGTCGCGCCCGCTGTATCCCGCTACAATGAAGCCGAACCGGTTCGCTGCATTTATGAGAGCCCTCGACAGGTCCTCGTTTTGAGTAACAAGGTCCGCTGGTAGGTTTTTAATGCTATCGTAGCGGAAGTCCCCGTGCAGCTTGCAATATACCGGGTACTCTTCGTTACTGATCGCTTTGTTCGCGGACGCCGCCCCCTCTAAATGGAACGCTGCAAGCGACAGCCCGCTCACCTCGGCGACGGCACGCTCAACCACCGTATCGAAGTTGGTTGTGAATACGTTACGCGCCCCTCCGGAGGCTAGAAGAGCACCCAAGATTCGATTGCCTATCGAAAGCGTGACGTTCTTTTCTGAAAGAGTCGCCGCCAGATATTGGCGCTGCTTCTCCTTATCGTCACCGAAAGCCTTCTCGAAATAGGTGGTGTATTCGCCTGCGTCCCCTTCCTCCGGAAAACCTTTGGACAGCATGTAAGATTGAACGCGTGCCCTGACGGCGTCGAGTTGCATGTCCTGACGCGAGATGTCCTGGCTTTCCTCGCGGCGGTAATAGCGGCGCTTGAGGTCCCAGATGATATCCCATGCGGTGAGCAACCCGGCAGCGGCGGATGCTCCAGCACCAAGAAACCACGCGAACTGCTGAGGCCGGGCGCAAACAATGCCAGTGAGTTTGTATTGATCCGTCATGGCGCTCCTTCGGGCGCGCTCGATTTTTGCGGGCGACCGCTCTCAGTTACCAAATTTGGTATGGTGAACTACGCTAGCGGGGAAGATTTAAACGCTCCCATCTCGACGACTCAGTCCCCGGTTGTTAGATGGGCAGGCTGCTACTTTGTAGCCAGTTCATCTATAGCGAAGTCGCCTGAGGCATAAAAGTCGTACACATGATTTTGCAAGACTTTCGACTCCTCGCCCCGGTTACAACGGGTTTCGTACGCATCACAACGCATTCGGACGCGTTGGTGCCTTCGACGTGAGACCTACAATACCGTCCGGTAGCACAGACCGTTGCAACGGGCGGGGATAGTCATGTTGTTTGAGAGATTACGGCTCAACTGGAAGATCCGTCGGCTCAAGCGGCTAAAGGGCCAATACATCGGCGTGACACTCGAGGCTATTTGCGAGGTCGCCTACGAGACCGGCGAGATTCCGGACAAGGAGGCCATAGGGAAGGAGATACTTAGCACCGTCAAACTGAACCGCCAGATAGACGAGCAAATCGCCATCCTTGAGAGCGATTACTGGCTTGAACAAGCGCAGCGTTACTTGCTCCTTACACCGAACGACGAAGCGTACATTCCTTCAAAGCTGGACCGACGCTTCCACTATTTCGACGAGAACACATTGACCTCCCTCCGCTCTTCGGTTCGTAAGGAGCAGAAGGAACGTTCGGAGAATTTCCGCATATGGGCAACGCTTGCTATCGGTATCATAGGTGCCCTCATCGGATTGGTCGCCGTGCTTAAAGAAATAGCCGGGTTCGGTTTGGAGAGGAATTGCCTCGCAGTCATTCTTCTCAACGGCGATGTCGCCAAAAATACTTAGCGGAATATTTTTTCAAAAGGGGCTGGACAGCCTGTGACTGATTTGCCTGTCGGGCGCGAGAACCGGTGAAGTTGCGACGGGATTCCATGGTCGCACCGGCGAAAGCAGACCAGCCTCAAGCCGCCATCTCGAAACCGAACCCGTCATCGCCGAGCGACTTCCGCAGTTGCTCGATCCGCCGGTGAATGAGGGGGGCGGTGTCGTTCGAGCCGGGAATATAGAAAGGCTTGCCGTCGCGACCGAACCGAAAGCCCGCGTCGCTTGCGTCAGCGCTGACGTCGCCGAACAACCGCTCCACCGCTGCGAAGTCCCGGTGCGGCGCGAAACCGATCGATTGCGACCACGCGGCAAGATCTCGCAGCAGCTTGCGGGCGTAACTGGGATCGACGGAAACCATCGGCGACCCGGCATCCGTCGCGTCCATGTACATCTCGAAATCTTCGCGCTCGACCGATTCGAACATCACATCCTTGATCCCAAGGCAAAACACGTCGATCAGAAACGAACTTAGCGCGATGTGATGGGGCGTGGCGCCGCGCGCCAGAACCAGCGTCCCCATGCCGATGTCGAACACGGATTCGGTGAGGAAGCAGTGTCGAATGGGCGCAATGGCAGCCCGGAGCACACGGGCGGGCAGGCTTGCTTCCAATACCTCGGCCCGCCGTTTCTGGGCCACCACCTGTTTCCGCCGTTGCGCTTTCCTGGCGCGCTTCAGCGCCATGTTCGGTGCCATGGCCGATTCCTCCGATGATTCGGAATTGCTGCATGATACAGGCCAAGATTCACTTGGTGGAGTGGCGGCACATCAAATATTCTGGGGACAAGCTCCGATCGAAATTGCAGGGCGGCCGCTCCGCCCGGCGAGTTTTGCCATGACCTCAACGTTCCGGGCCTGGTGCCATGAGCGTTTCAGCCGAAGCCTTGTACAGGATGTCCGATGTGGAATTGCTGGCGGCCTATGGCGAAGCCCGGCGACAATTCCTGGAAAAGAAATTCACGCGCGATACAAATCGGGCGCGGCTGGTATGGATCAGGGCCAAAATGTTCGTCGGCAGCTCGGGCGGCGTTACCGAGCGCAACATGGCGATCGACGTCTCCGAGGAGATTGCCCGCAAGGGTCAGGAACTGCGCGAGATGACGCGCGACCTCGATCTGCTCAAGGTCGATGTCGACATCATCGCAATCGTCATTCGATTCCGCGGCGCATCGCCGCCGCCGGCGGCGCACGGCGAGGACACGTTGGAAGAAGAGCCTGAGCGCGAGAGCCATTGATATCG
Source organism: Bradyrhizobium erythrophlei (assembly GCF_900129425.1). Classification (NCBI taxonomy): domain Bacteria; kingdom Pseudomonadati; phylum Pseudomonadota; class Alphaproteobacteria; order Hyphomicrobiales; family Nitrobacteraceae; genus Bradyrhizobium; species Bradyrhizobium erythrophlei. The sequence continues at coordinate 7,615,411 of NZ_LT670817.1, forward strand.
TCATGGCCCGGTTTGAAAGCACCGTCGCCGTCCGCGGGGTGTTAGTCCGGGGATCAAAAGCGCGCAGCAAGGTACGCATCGCCCTTCCCGGGGACCCAGCCGATTGACCCCCATCGAGGCAGTCCCCATATGGGGCGAGGCAAATGCACGGGGTCTCCCTTTTCCGACAAGCGTGAACGCGGCCGGGCATCCCGGGCGGCGTCCTTCGCAAACGGTTTCATTCGGGAGTCCCCATGACGGCACTGTCCATCCTCGATCTGGTCCGAGTCACCGAAGACACCGATGCGCGCGGCGCGCTCGACAATGCCCGCGATCTCGCAGTTCATGCCGAGGCCTGGGGCTATCGCCGCATCTGGGTGGCGGAGCATCACAACATGCCGGGCATTGCCAGCGCAGCGACCTCGGTCGTGCTTGGCCATATCGCGGCAGGAACAAAGACCATCCGGGTCGGCGCAGGCGGCATCATGCTGCCCAACCATGCTCCCTACGTCATCGCCGAGCAGTTCGGGACGCTGGCGCGGCTGTTTCCGGGCCGCATCGATCTCGGACTGGGCCGCGCACCCGGGACCGACCAGCTGACGCTGCGCGCGTTGCGCCGCACGAATGAAGCGGCCGAAAATTTCCCGCAGGACGTTCTCGAAGTGCAGGCTTTCCTGGCTCCAGCCGTTCCCAATCAACGCATCCAGGCGGTGCCGGCGGCGGGGACGGACGTGCCGTTGTGGATTCTCGGATCAAGTCATTTCGGCGCGATGCTCGCGGCCGAGCTCGGGCTTCCCTATGCCTTCGCTTCGCATTTCGCGCCCGAACTGCTGGTCTCGGCGCTGCAGATCTACCGCAGCCGCTTCAAACCGTCCGAGCAGCTTGACCGTCCCTATGCGATGGCCGGCGTCAACATCATCGCTGCGGAGAGCGACGCCGAAGCGCGCCGGCTCGCGACGACGCAGCAGATGTCCTTCACCAACATCTTCCGCGGCGCGCGCGGCCTCAGCCAGCCGCCGATCGACGACATCGAAAGCTACTGGTCGCCGACGGAAAAAACCCAGGCGATGGGGATGCTCGCCCGCTCCATCGTCGGATCGCCCGACACGGTTCGTTCCGGTCTCGATGCGCTGGTCGCAGAAACCGGCGCCGACGAACTGATCGTCGTGTCCGATGTCTACGATCACGCGAAACGGCTGCGCTCGTTCGAACTGATCGCCGGAGCCGCCGGTATCGGCGGCTGATGGGAAAGTACCAGACTGTATCTGCAGATCGGGTTGCGTCGTGGTCGAGAAAGCCCGCTGTCGCTGAAGCCGGCGCTCCCCTCAGAATAGACTGCCATCACGCAAGCTATTGAAATTATTTTCATTATTGCAATATTCAATTGCTCTCCAAAGGAGGCTTGGCCAATCGCCTCACCCATATTAGGTTACATGTAACTATTTTGGAGGATTGCCAAGTGTCATCACCGAAGCCGAGACCCTCTCGTGTGAAAGTTCGCGAGCATCGCGAACGGCTGCGCCGGCAAGGACTGCGTCCCATTCAGATTTGGGTCCCGGATGTGCGTGCGCCTGCGTTCCGCTCGGAGGCGCGTCGTCAGTCGCTGGCCGTGGCCGCAAGCTCCCGCGCCCACGAGGATCAGGCGTTCATCGACGCAGTATCGACATTCACTGACGAAGTGGATGGGCATGAATGAGACGCGGCGACGTATGGACGGTTGCGGGCGGCAAGGACTATGCGGGCAAGGCGCGGCCCGTCGTCATCCTTCAGGATGACAGTTTCGACGGAACTGAATCCATCACGATCTGCGCGTTCACGACCGACGAGACCGACGCACCCCTGTTCCGGCTTCCTGTCGAGCCGAACGAGCGCAATGGATTGCGCGTCCCATGCCGCCTGATGGTGGACAAGGTGACAACCGTCCCGAAATCCAAAGTCGGTGCGCATATCGGGCGGCTGGACGACGAGGATGTCCTTCGCCTCAATCGCGCCGTGCTCGTATTCCTTGGACTGGCAACGTCTCCAAGAACCAAGGAGGCATGAGCTGTAACGGACCTCGCCGCGAGTTGCACCATTCCGTCCTCGCGCCTGACGCCGCCGCGTCCGATTTAGCCCTCAGGGACCCCAAAATTCGGCTCTTTCAACAACGCGCCGCGCCGGTTCGGTTGCATCGATCGACAGCCACGATCCCGATGATTTGAAACAATCGCTCTGCATTAAGCTTAAGCCTTAACTAATAATTAAGTATACGTTTGCGGGCACGAAGGGCCCGGCCTAGCGTTCGCTTTGCTGCTCAGTAACCAACGAATTGGTGCGTGCCATGGCGTATAGATTGTATGGGGCATTCATCGCCTCGCTCGGCGTGGTCGCGCTCATGCTGGCCGCGAACGCGACATTCGCCAGGTCGGGAGCAGCCCTTGGGGGAGCGTCTGTTGCGGCGCATCCGGTGTTCCGTCCGTCAGGCCCCCGACCGTTCGGGCATCACCGGGGACGCCGTCTGGGCGGCTTCTGGTCAAACGGGGCCTTCTTCTACGACCCATCCTATGGCGAATCCTATGGCGGCGGCCTGGGAGGACCCTTGGGAGATGTTGGGCAACCTCCATCAGGCGATATCCATTACACCTATACGAATGATGTTCCCTGGGACTGGGTACATCGGTTTCCACCGCAGGTCGTACCTTCCGACCGGCCTTATGTGCCGAGTTGCCCCGAGGAGACCGTGACGGTTCCCGGGCGCAACGGTGAAGAACAAACCATCAATATCATGCGGTGCTACTAATACTACTGAGTCAGAAGGTCGCGGCCGTCTGATTTGAGAATCACTTAACGTAGAGCTTCCCATTGAGAAACAGGAGGTTGGGATGGCTCTTCGGGAAGCGAAGGGTGTTCAAGCGCGTTTTACGCGGTATATCGAGAGTCTTGTCAGCGTGATCGGCCACGCAGATCGGGCAGGCCCGTTGCGCGACTATTGCACGGGCCTAATTGTGTCGGAAGCACGCAAGAGCGTTGAGCCGATGGCGGCGATCACAGCGCCGGATCGAACGGGCGCACAGCATCAGTCCTTGCTGCATTTTGTCGGCCAAGGGCCGTGGTCGGACGAGGTGGTTCTGGCCAAGGTTCGCGAGATGGTGTTGCCACAGATTGAACGGCGCGGACCGATCACGGCGTGGATTATCGACGACACGGGCATTCCCAAAAAGGGGCAGCACTCGGTTGGGGTAGCGCACCAATACTGCGGACAACTTGGCAAGCAGGCGAACTGCCAAGTCGCCGTATCGTTGTCGATTGCCAACCACGCGGCGAGCCTTCCTGTGGCCTATCGGCTGTATTTGACGAAGGATTGGGCTTCGAACGAGGCGCGTCGGCTCAAGGCGAAGGTGCCAGAAGAGATCTGCTTCAAGACCAAGCCGGAGATAGCGCTTGAGCACATCCACTGGGCCTGTGAGACCGGCCTTCCTGGCGATGTGGTGCTATTGGACGCGGGCTACGGCCACGACTCCAAACTGCGCGCCGGCATCACAGCTCTCGGGAAGGCCTATGCGGCAGCTATACAGCCGCAGACCTTGGTGTGGGCGCCGGGCATACGGCCGGGCCGTGCCCCGAAGAAGGGCCGCCGGGATGCGCCTGATACGATCTCGGTCAAAGAGCTTGCCCTCGGGCTGCGTGCGAAAGCATGGCATACGATCGAATGGCGGGAGGGCACGAATGCACGGCTCCGCTCGCGGTTTGCCCGCGTACGGGTTCACGTTGCATCGAGCCATGAACAGGCTGAGAAGCCGGCAAAAGAGTGGCTGCTGATCGAATGGCCCGAGGGAGAGGATGCGCCGACCAAATACTGGTTGTCGACCTTGCCAAAAAGCATTCCGTTCCGCGATCTGGTCGACACGGCCAAACTGCGCTGGCGCGTGGAGCGTGACTATCAGGAACTCAAGCAAGAGCTCGGTCTCGGTCATTTTGAAGGTCGAGGATGGCCAGGCTTTCATCATCACGCCACGCTGTGCATCGCTACCTACGGGTTCCTGATCTCCGAACGGGAGACGATTCCCCCCTCAGGACTACGTAGCGCCCGGCTGTTCCCGGAGATTGTCGTATCCGACGGCTATCGACCCAGAGGATCCTCCATTGCGGCCTGAGCGACACATCCCGAACTCAATCGCAACGATGCGCCGTAGGCTCATCGACGCCATCGTTAAACGCCTGCCACGATGTCCCTGCTGCCACTCTCTCAACGCACCGTATGCAAGGCAGACCCGATAAATGACACAGTAGTACTAACGCATTTTCCAGTTGTATCGAACCACCATCAGGCACCCAACGGGCCTGATGGTTCGAGACGCGCGGCGTTGCCGCGCTCCTCACCATGAGGGTCTCAGACCTCATCCTGAGGAGCATCGCGAAGCGATGCGTCTCGAAGGATGATGCCACCGAACTGTAAAGTGCCCCAGGTGTGGACTCATTAGCCGCCGGGTCGCCCCTGTCGCGAATGGCCCGAAGCAGAAACGAAACCAAACGAACGTGTACTCGTTTGGTTTTGGCCGCTATCTTCGGATCATGACTTGCTCCATTCTTCTGGACCTCGACGGCACCCTAATCGATTCGTACCCCGGCATTTTGGCAAGCTGCCTTGCGGCACTGCGCGCCCTTGGACATGAGCCGGATGAAACCGTCGATATAAGAGGTACCATCGGGTTCCCGCTCGAAGATGTGATGCAGATCTTGCTACAGTCATACGGAGACGACAGGGTCGGTGAAGCAGTCGCTGCCTATCGTCAACATTACGGTGAAAGTGGGCTGCTCGGAAGCGTGCCTTATCCGGGAATTGGCAAATCCCTTGAAGAGATGAAGCAGTCCGGATTGCGAATCTATCTTGCGACCTCAAAGAGGGCGATTTTCGCAAGCCGCATTCTGGACCATCTGAAGTTTGCCACATACTTCGATGGCATCGATGGCTCAGTGCCGGGCGGCGAGCTGGATCACAAACCCGAACTGCTCGCCCATATTCTGTCCAAACACAGTCTTTCGCCGTCTCACAGTCTGATGGTCGGGGATCGCCGCCATGATATTTCCGGCGCCCATGCGGTCGGAATGCGCGGTCTTGGCGTGCTCTGGGGTTATGGTACCCGCGACGAACTTGAAACTGCTGGCGCAGACCAGCTGGTGGATTCCCCTGCCGATCTCGCCCGCACGGTGCTCTCGATGGTCAATGGGAAGGAATCCAGAGGCTAGGGCACTTTCCAGTTCGGTGGCATCATCCTTCGAGACGCATCGCTTCGCGATGCTCCTCAGGATGAGGTCTGAGACCCTCATGGTGAGGAGCGCGGCAACGCCGCGCGTCTCGAACCATTAGGCCTGTTGGGTGACTGATGGTGGTTCGATACAACTGGAAAATGCTAGGGCAGCTGCATTCAAGCAGGCCGCCTGATATCCGCTGCTGGCAGTTGGCGTCGTCTCGCTGCGATGCGCAATTTGGTCCGCTATCGGCGCACACCGAACGAGGCGCTCTCGCGTCGGGCGATTTATGGCTCCGCCTGGAAGCCCGATTCCCTGACGATGTCGCGATAGCGTTCCCAGCTTTCACGGACCGTCGCGGCGAATGCCTGGGGAGTCTGGGTGCCCACTTCCATGCCGAGCGTGGCCATGGCCTCCCTGACGCTGGGGGATTCCACCGCGGCGTTGATGGCCGCGTTGGCGCGGGCGACGATGTCGGGCGGCGTCCCGGCCGGCGCCAGAAAACCGGACCAGTCCTGCACCACGATTTTCTCGTAACCCAGTTCGAAGAACGTCGGAATATCGGGGGCGAGCGTCGAGCGTTGCCGCGCCGTGGTGGCGAGAATGCGCAGCTTGCCCTCGCGGGCGCTGGGGAGAACTTCCGCAAGCGGCGTGACCACCGCGGCGATATGCCCGCCGAGCGCGTCCACCACCGACGGCCCGCCGCCGCGGTAGGAGACCAGCTGCAACTGGATGCCGGCGTCGCGCGCAAACATCAGACCGGTAAAGTGCTGCGCACCGCCCGCCGGTGCGCCGAAGGTTGACCTGTCCGGGTATTTCTTCGCCCATGCAACAAAGTCCTTCAACGTCTTTACATCGTCGGGGACGCCGGGTCCGATCGAAAAGGCCAGCGTTCCGAAATGCGTGGTGGCGACCGGGACGAAATCCTTCAGGGTGTCGTAGCGCAATTGCTTGTAGACGTGCGGATAGATCACCATCGGGAATGCCGGCGTAAACAAAAGCGTGGCGCCATCGGGCGGCATGGCCTTGACGTCGGCCGCGGCGAGTTGGCCGCCGGCGCCGGTTCGGTTTTGCACGACCACGGCGGCCGCATAGGTGCCGCGAACCGCATCCGCCACCAGGCGCGCGACGGTGTCGGTCGCTCCGCCCGCCGGAAAGCCGACGACGAATGTCGCCAGCTCCAGCGGCTTCTGCGCGCGCGCGGCGCCGCTGATCCCGACAAGGGGCAACGCAAGTGCGGCCGTGGTGAAAGACAGGACATCTCGACGCGTATGCATGTTTCGTCCCTCGATTTGAGTTTCCGCGCCGCCTCAGCTGACGAGATGCTGCAGCGGCTCGTTGTTGATGAGGCGTTTGAGATTGCCGGCGGCGCTTTCGGCGAGGCGCGTCTGGCTGACCTCGCTGCCGCCTCCGGCAAAGTGGGGTGAGATCAAGAGATTGGGCGCGCCCCAGAGCGGATCGCTGGCGGGCAGCGGCTCGGGGTCGACGACGTCGAGACCCGCCGCGCTGACCTGGCCCGAGGTGAGCGCCGCGGCCAGCGCCTGCTGGTCGACCAATCCGCCGCGCGCGACGTTGATCAGGACAACGCCGGGCTTGCAGGCCGCCAATCTTCGCGGGTCGAACAGGTGATGGGTTTCCGGCGTCAGCGCGATCGTCAGCATCACGATGTCGGCTCGCGCGAGCACCTGATCCAGTTCGGACAGGGTATGGCTTTCATCCAGCCATTCGTCGGACTTGCGCGCGCGCGAAACCGCAACGGTCCTGATGCCGAAGGGCCGGGCGCGCCGCGCGATCTCCCGGCCGATCTGGCCGTAGCCGACGATCGCCATGACCTTGCCCTCGACCGACGTCGCTTTCGCCGAAACATCCAGCCGCGACCAATTGCGTTTGGCCTGTTGCTCCAGCATCGCGGGAACGCGCCGCACCAGCGCCAGCAGCAGCGTCATGGCGTGTTCGGCCACGGTCGGCGCCACGCATCCGTGGGGATAGCTGACCGCGACCCTCGCGGGCAGTCCGACCGCGTCAAAACCCTCGCGGCCCGCGGTGAGGAAATGCATCCAGCGCACGGTGTTATCGGGCGCCGACAGGGCGTCGACGACCTGTCGCGCCTGATGGGGCGGCGCGTCGTACAAGATCAGCGCTTCCGCGCCGTTCAGCGCGCCGAGTAGCTCGGCAAGCGTTTCCACCACGACAAGGTCTGCTCCCGGTACGGCCTGCAGTGCGTCGAGGACCTGTTGCCTCGCCAGTTGCAGCCGCGCCCAATAGACAACGCGCATTTGCTCTTCCTTATCGCGCCGACCGGGGCGGGTGTGCCCTCAGCGCTTCTTCGTTGATGTCGGAGCCCCAGCCGGGACGCACGGGAACCAGCATTTCGCCGTTTTCGATGGTCGAGGGATGGGTCAGGAAATCCCGCGTCCACGGCGCTTCATCCGGGCGCAGCTCCATGATGCGGAAATTCGGAATCGCGGCGCACAGATTCGCGCTCATCAGGTTCGCCAGATCGCCGACCGGGTTATGCGGCGCGACATGGGTCTCGAACGCATCGGCGAGCGTGGCCACGCGCACCGACTGCCAGACCCCGTTCCACATGGGGTCGACGATGGCGGTATCGACCGTGCGCTGCGCCAGATAGGGACGGAAATCGTGGATTCCGTGCAGCGATTCCAGCGAGGCGATCGGTGTTGCGGTCGACTGGCGGATCAGTGCGAGACCCTCGGGATCGCGCATGTCGAGTTCGAGCCAATACAGATTCAGCGGCTCGAGGCGGTGCGCGAGACGCAGATAGCCTTCGGTGCGCTGGCTGAAGCTGACATCGAGCATCAGCCCCCGGTCGGGACCGATGCCTTGGCGCAGCGCGTGGAGCTGGTCGACGATCGCGCCGATATGGTGATCGCCGATGCTGCGGTCGAGGAAGCCGGGCTCGATGCGGAATCCGCCGTTGAACATCCGGGGCTTGTCCTTGTCGAAGAAGACCGGATTGGTCTTCACGGCCCGAAATCCCTGTTGCGCGGCCTCGCGTCCCAGCCGGGTGAAATCGTCGAGGGTGCGAACCGGCTCCAGGCCGAGCTCTTTTTCGTAAAAGTCGGGGTAGCGGACCCGGTAGCTACCGCAATGCGTCCAGTACACCGGTATGCGCTCGCGAAACGGTCCGCCGAACAGGGCATGGACCGGCACGCCCAGGGCTTTGGCCTGAATGTCGAGGCAGGCATTCTCGATCGCCGCGACCGCCTGATGGGCGAGACCGCCCCACGACAGACGTGTGGTCGCGAGCAGGCTTTCGCTGAGCCGGCCGACCGGGCGGGGATCCATGCCGATCGCTACCTTGGCCAGACCCTTGATCAGCGGCGTGACCGAGATGCCGGACAGCCCTTCGTAATATTCGGCCCAGCCGACGATGCCTTCGTCGGTGGATATCTTGACGTAGCAGCAGACGCGATAGCCGCCGTCGGCGTGCAGGGTTTCTATATCAGTTATCTTCATGATGGCTCGTCCCTGGAGGCGGCGATGGGTGCGGGAATCTCGGTGCCGTAGACCGCGAGCAGCTTTCGCAGCGCGTTGAAGGTCACCCGCCGCTCCTGCGGCGAAAGTGCGCGAAGCAGTTTTTGTTGTTCGGCGATGGCGTGGGGCAACACCGCTTCGGCGAGCTTGCGCCCGCTCGGCGTGATGTCGACGATCCGGCGATGTTTATGCGCGGCGTCGGCGGAGGTCCGCACCAGCCGCCGTGCGGTCAGCCCGCGCAGCACGCGGGTCGCCTGCGCCTTGTCGAAGTGCGATACCCGGCAAAGCGTGGCCAGCCGCATCGGCGCCGATTCGCGCAAGCGCGCCAGGATTCGCCATTCCGGCAGCGCCAGGCCGTGCTTTCGGGCGTAGACCGCCGTGCCTTCCTGGTGAATGACATTCGCCACCCGCAACAGCAGCGAGCTCGGATATTCCGCCAGTTCGAGCTGGCGCCCGCCTTCCAGGGCGGCATTCCAGGGATCGGACAGGCTCGCATCGACGCGGGCGCCGGATCGGCGCGCCGCAGGCTGCGAAGCCGCAGGCTCCGGGCTTGCAATCGTGTCACCGGCGCGTTTTCGCAGCGGGCGCCCCGTCGACATGCATTTCCTCCCGAGCCACCGCCGGCGATTGAGGGCCCGGTCATGTGGACTAGTCCACATTGCGGCCTGTTGGTGGACTTGTCAACGTGGCCCGGCAAGGCACGGTCGTTTCACAACGACTTCGCCGGCGCCGACCCCAGGCGAGTTAATCGGGAGATGCGCCGTTACCAATTTGTAATCCGTCCGTTTCGAACGGCCGTCGTGGCGGCCCCGACCAACCTTCATCGGAAACCCCGGCGGACTTTCTCCCTGGCATCGGCCCGCTGGTTGAACTTCCATTCTCCGGGTTGGACGGTGCGGTTGCTTAGAACCGCCGCCATATGTCTGGAATGCACGCGGCTTCGGTGGGACTATTTGGCAATGACGGCATCAGCTTCGATCTCTATGAGACCGCCGCCTCGTACCAACGAGACAATCTGAACGAGAGTACTTGCCGGATATTTCCCCTTCGTGAAATATCTCGAGCGCACTTCGTGAATGTCATGGAGCGATTTGGCATCGATCTTCGTCGTAAATACTCGAACGCGAACGATGTCGTCCATGGTTGCATTCTCGTGCTCAAGCACTTGCTTAATATTTTTCAGAACTTGATCCGTTTGCTCGGCCATCGTCTTTCCCACCAACCGGTGTTCCGCGTCGATCGGCGTCTTTCCGGATATAAACAGGAGAGAGCAATCAGCGAGATCCACACGAACGGCATCGGAGAACACCGCTGGTGTCCCGTCCGCAGAAAGACCCGCCATTCCCCGCGAACGATCTTCAGTTAAATTGATGTGATGTCTCTTCACGGGGCAGTCCTTTCATCAGTCTGCTGGTTAGCGATGGCAGCAAGTTCGGACTTCAGAATGCGTCCGAACTCCGCTGGTTCCTCGTAATAGGGAGCGTGCCCGGCAACGCCCTTGCGAAAATGCCATGATCTGCTGCGCACAATGCAATCCCTTGCGACTGGAACCGAAACACCAGGCGGCGAGTGACAAGTGCCGCAACGTAGCACGAGGCCATCATGACCAAGATCGACGATCTGAGACTGCTGTTCCCGAGAGCAGAGGATATTCCGCTGGCGTATCGGCTAGCTCAGCCAATCCATCAAAAATGCTACCTCGTCGATGGAGAACTGAAGGCGTGGGCAGGCCCTTCTCAGAAGGTGTATTCTCCAATTCACCTGCGCGACGACTCCGGCGAGTTGGCGGCGTTGGAGATCGGAAGTTACCCCTTGTGCGGCGTTCCGGAGGCTGAAGATGCGCTGATGGCCGCATTCCGGGCCTACGACAATGGCCGGGGCGCGTGGCCGACTGCGACCGTCGCTGAACGAATTTCCTGCATGGAGGACTTCACCCGGAAGATGATCGCGGTTCGTCGCGAGGTCACCAACCTGCTGATGTGGGAGATCGGAAAGGGTAGGGTGGACAGCGAAAAGGAGTTCGATCGCACGGTCGAATATATTCGCGCGACGATCGATGCGTTGAAGGCGCAGGACAACGAAAACTCCAGATTTCTCGTCGTGGAAGGCACGATTGGACAGATCCGCCGTACACCCCTGGGAGTTGTGCTGTGCATGGGCCCCTACAACTATCCGCTCAATGAGACATTTGCGACGTTGATCCCTGCCCTGATCATGGGAAACACCGTTATACTCAAGCCACCGAAGTTCGGCTTGCTGCTGTTCCAGCCCTTGCTTGAGGCATTCCGGACCTCCTTTCCGAAAGGCGTCGTCAATACCGTCTATGGCAAGGGAGCGGAAGTGATACCGCTGATGCTGGAATCCGGAAAGGTGAATGCACTGACGCTCATCGGATCAAGCAAGGTTGCCGACCATCTCAAAAAGCTTCATCCAAAGGTCAACCGGCTTCGCGCGATCCTCGGCCTCGACGCAAAGAATGCCGCCATCGTTCTTCCCGACGCTGACATCGACCTTGCCGTCAAAGAGTGCCTGTTGGGCTCCCTCAGCTTTAACGGACAACGCTGCACGGCCCTTAAGTTCCTGATGGTTCATCGTTCGATCGCGGACGAGTTTCTGCGGCGGTTCGTTGACGGGCTGAACAAGCTGACGGTTGGCATGCCGTGGGTGGAGGGCGTGAACATCACCCCGTTGCCGGAGCCCCACAAGGCCACCCAAATGCAGAGTCTGGTCGATGACGCGATATCGAAAGGCGCCCGCGTCATGAATCCGGATGGCGCGACGAAGTGTGCATCGCTTTTCACGCCTGCGGCCATCTACCCGGTTATGGATGGCATGAGACTCTTTAGAGAGGAGCAATTCGGTCCCCTCGTTCCGATCATGCCCTTTGACGATATTGAGACGGCGCTCAACTATGTGATTACTTCAGAGCATGGCCAGCAAGTCAGCATCTTCAGTTCCAACCCGGCTCAGATCGGCGAATTGGTAGATCCACTCGTCAATCAGGTTTCGCGTGTCAACATCAACTGTCAATGTCAGCGGGGTCCCGACGTTTTCCCATTTACGGGCCGCAAGGATTCCGCCGAGGGAACCCTTTCGGTAACCGATGCACTACGCTCTTTCTCCATCAGATCGATGATCTCCGCCAAGGCCACCGATGCAAGCAAGTTACTCATCGAAGACATCATACAAAACCACCGATCAAAATTTATCAACACAGGCTTTGTCTTCTAAATGTTCGGAGCAGGCGACCGCCGCGCTCTATGCCGCGGCTTATCGATTCCATCGCTGGCCTCTCTGGAATAATGGGTCACCCGCCGGAGCCTGTCATCGGGCTCGCCGAAGGCGAGACCCGGTGGCGGGGATGACGCGAGAGTGTATGCGCGAGCGCGGACCAATGACGGTCGTCATACTCCGGGAAAGCGGAGTATCCAGTACGCCGCGGCTTATCGATTTCATCGCTGGCGTCTCTGGAATACTGGGTCTGCTCGGCATCTCCGATGATTGCGGAATCGCACGACGATATCTGCGTGAGCATCCGAGTCTAACACCGAAGTTAGTTGCGCTCAAAGCGCTCGCGCTCACTTTCCTCATTGCGCAGGTCGTAACCTGTCGTCGACGGGCATTGCCCTGAAGATCGCGTCGATGACGGAAAAAATGCGCCTGCAAAGTTTGGTGCTCGAAACACGATGATGGAGATCCTGATGCTGCGAAAAGCACTGTTCATAACCGCCACCGCTATCCTTTTGGGTGGTTCTGCAATCCCGACAATGGCCTTTGCTCGTGGTGGAGGCGGTCATGGAGGTGGCGGACACGGAGGCGGCGGACACGGAGGCGGCGGACACGGAGGCGGTCACTTTGGTGGGGGCCACTTCGGCGGCGGTCACTTTGCCGGGGGTCACTTCGGCGGACGCGGTACCCATGTGCACGTTGGCGGCACCCATGTGCACGTTGGCGGGACCCGCGTCGCCCGAGGCCGCGACTTGCGGCGTGACGGCGGCCGCTTTGCTGGCGATTGGGGTGGAGGGTATTGGGGTTATGGACCCTATGGCTCCTGCTACCCGTACGGCGGGGCTTATCCGGACTGCAACTGGCCGCAATGAGTTGAAGCCAATGGGCGTTCTTCTGAACGTCCATTTGGCGTCGCACGAAAGCTCCCGCCTGGTCACCTCTGTCCCCAGCCGATGATGGCCGCGCGATCTGCGTCGCGTTGCGCGACCATCACGGGCGCAGGCGGAAGCGGTCCTCGCCGCGGCCCATCGATTGCATTTAGACTGCTCCCATCGCAAAGACCGGTTTATCGTCGCGATCGACGACGTCGCGGTCTTGCCGGGATTAGCCGATAATTGAAATAATTATAGTTCAAGACAGCACATTCTCTGCCTGGGCGAGAGCGAGCTTCGGTTCGCCGGCGGGCTTTGGTCGCGGCAAGCTCGACTGCATCCCCGCTTCCTCCCGAAAGACGCTGGTAGAATTCCGCACACGCATAGCGGCCAAGCGGTGGTCGAGGAAGGCGTCCGTCCTCGATATCTGCGGCCCGCACCGGCCGGCTGCAGGCGGAAGTACAGAATTCGTTAACGCGGCCGCCCTAAACCATAGAGACAAGGGCAAAATCCCGAAATGCCGCTGGATCATCGATGAGAGATGAAGCAGACCATGCTGGCGGGCCTCTGCGGCCCGAGGTTCGTGTACGTCTATACGATCAGGCCTTGGATCTCGCTCGCATCGGCGCATGGGAATGTGAGCTCGAGACGGAGCGCCTGACCTGGACTTCGGGCGTCTACGACATCTTCGGCTATCCGATGGGCAACCCGCTGCGGCGCGCGAGCATCGTCGATCTCTATGTCGAGGAGTCCCGGCGCAACATGGAACTCGCTCGTGCCGAGGTGATCCGGAGCGGCCGCGCGGTATCGCTCGATGCCGAGATCAGGACCTGGCGCGGCGAAAGCCGCTGGATGCGCCTCTTGATCAACACGGACGGCGGCGGCGGACGGCGGGCGCGGATCTTCGGCTCCAAACAGGACATCACCGCCGACCGCCAGGCCATGGAGAACCTGCGGCGGCGAGCCGAAACCGATCCGCTCACCGGGCTCGCCAATCGCTCCGTCTTCCAGGCGCGCTATCGCGAGGTTGTCGGCGACAGCCTGAATCATGGTTTCGCGTCGGCACTTGTCCTGATCGACCTCGATCGTTTCAAGGAGCTCAACGATACGTTCGGCCATGCCGCCGGAGATGCATGCCTGTGTGAGGTCGCGCTGCGTCTGGGGCGGGCCTTCCGCAATGCCGGCCCGGTCGCCCGGCTCGGCGGCGACGAATTCGCGATCATCCTGCGCGTTCCGACAAACCCTGCCCGGATCGCACACGTGCTGCAGCAGACCGTCGTGATGTTGAGCCGACCGCTTTTCTGGAACGGTCTTCGCCTCGAGGTCAGCGCCTCGATCGGAGCTGCTCTCGTCGGCCGCCCGCATTGCCGGCCGATCACCGAATTATTCGCGGAAGCCGACATTGCGCTCTACGATGCGAAGGCCGCCGGCCGCAACAAGGTCCATCTGTTCGGCGACGAGGGGCATAGCCGGGCGGCTTAGAGCCGGTTGCGGAGAACGCTGGAGGAGCGTCGTTGTGTACGCTTCCTTGTCCTTCGGTATTCAGTCGAGGGCCCGGTGATGCGCGGAGGGGACGAGACGCCAATCGACGCATTCGTCGAGCAGGACCTTCACGAGGCCGCTTCAACCATTCGCGTCTTGGCTTCCTCCAGGAAAGCGATGACGTGCTCCCGCGTCACCAACGGAAACCCTTCGAGGAAATCGTCGATCGACTCACCTGCTTCGAGATAGTCAAGCAAGGTTTGCACCGGAACTCTTGTCCCGTGAAACACGGCGGAGCCGCCCATGATTTCGGGGCTGCGTGAGATGATCGGCTGTTTCATGTCAGGAGATTACACCTCGCCTCCGGCGACGCGCAATGAAGACAGGTAATCGAAGGACAAGACAACCAGTCGTCCAGAAATGGCGCGCCCGAAGAGATTCGAACTCCTGACCCCTAGATTCGTAGTCTAGTGCTCTATCCAGCTGAGCTACGGGCGCGTGTTTCGCGGGCATTTCGGGGCGCAGGGCCCTGGCGATGCCGCATGCATTCGACAAACATGTGAGAGGTCGCGAAAGCGCGCCATAGCTACCGGCTTGGAGCGGGCTTGGCAAGGTCCGGAAAGCGCGATCTGCCGGGGCCTGATGTGCCCGTCATTCCGGGGCGCGCGGCGGCGCGAACCCGGAATCTCGCGCGATTTACCTCGGGATTCCGGGTTCGATGCTTCGCATCGCCCCGGAATGACGATGAGGAGGCGCCCCGGAATGACGAAGACAGGTCGCGGTGCCCTGCGGATGACGACCGTCGGCGGAACAGGCCGCCTTTGGCTACGCCCGCGCCCGCTCGTTGCGCACGCTCAGCAGTTCCACCGGCCGGTCCGGAATCGCGATCCGGAAGGTGGCGCCGATGGTGCCTTCGACCAGATGGATTTCGCCGCCATGGGCGCGGACCAGTTCGGCGGCGATCGCGAGGCCGAGCCCGCTGCCGCCGGGCCGCCCGGAAGTCTGGAACGCCTCGAACAGGTGGTCGCGGGCCTTTTGCGGCACGCCGGGGCCGGTATCGGACACCTCGACGATCGCGACGGTGCCTTCGCGGCGGCCGGTGATGCGGATCTGCGTGCTCGCGAAGTCGCCCCTGGGGCGGTTTTCGAGCGCCTGCGCGGCGTTGCGCACCAGATTGAGCAGCACGCGAAACAGCTGATCGGGATCGGCGTCGATGGTCAGCCCGCGCTCGATCGCGCTGATCCAGGTGATCGACGCATCCGAAGCTAGCCCTGCTGATTCGCGGACCTCGGCGACCACGCTCTCGATCAGGATCATGCGGCGGTCGGGGGCGGCCTCCTGGGCGCGGCCATAGGACAGCGTCGACTGGCAGAACGCGATGGCGCGCTCCAGCGAGCGCATCAGTTTCGGCGCGAAGCGCTGCACCCGCGGATCGGGCACGCTTGCGAGCTGGTCCGACAGCAGCTGCGAGGACGCCAGCAGGTTGCGCAGATCGTGGTTGATCTTGGAGACCGCCAGGCCAAGGGCGGCAAGCCGGCTCTTCTGATGCAGCATCGACACCAGGTCGCGCTGCATGTCGGACAATTCGCGCTCGGCGACGCCGATCTCGTCGCCGCGCTGACTGGGCACGATGATCCGGGCCGAGCTTTCAGGATTTTCGTGGAAGCCGACCAGGCTCGCGGTCAGCCGCCGCATCGGCCGCACGAACAGGAAATGCAGCGCCAGATAGACCAGCGCGGCGGTGAGGACCGCGATCACCAGCGAGATCAGCAGCAGATTGCGGGAAAACCGGTACATCGCCTGGCGCAGCGGCGCCTCGTCGATCACGACCTCGATGAATTGCGCCCCGCCGGGCGCCGGCCCGATCACGCGGATCGCCTGGTTGCCTCGTTCCAGCATGATTTCGAAGGAATCGACGATCGCGGACCACACCGTCATGCTGCGCATGTCGACATCGTGATCGATCGCCGACGGCAGGCCGGCGCTGGCCAGCAGACGGCGCTGCTGGCCCATCTTGATGGCCACCGCGCGGGCGCCGATGCTGGTCAGGATTTGCCGCGCCAGCGAATCCGGCACCATGCCGGAAGGCGCGGCATCGAGCACCAGCGCCGCGGTGTTGGCCGCGGCCAGCCGGTCATTTAGCCGGTTGATTCGGAAATTCGCAATCGCGGGCACGTAGATCAGGATTTCCGCGATCATCACCAGCGGAATGGTGAGCAGCAAAAGCTTGCCGGACAAGCCGAGCCGGCGCGACGGCTTTGGCCGCGGCAATCGGATGGTCGGCTGTTCGTCGGTTTCTGACACTATATCTATCTGCCTTCGATGCCTCGCGTGGTGACGATGCGTCGTGCGCCCGAACCGGTCAAATTACGGTTCGATAATGTCTGCCGGTCGGGAATCTAATGCGCGCCGGCTCGGAATCCAGTGCGCGGGGCGCGGCCCCGCCATGCTCGTCCGTTTAAAAACACCGCGAAGATCAATATATTCGACGAAATTACGCCATTTCGAAGGGCTCCGAACGGATGCCCCCGCCACATTGACGAAAACCGGGCGCTCCCGTATAAGCCGCGCCAACTGTCCGCGATGACCCGGCCCGACCGGGGCGGCTCGTTTTGGGCCGGAAACGGCCCGCTTTGGGCCGGCCAGCATCGGCGGACTTACCTCAATATCAGGCAAATTGTCGGCCTTTCGGGCCGATTGTCAGCGGAGAACGACCCGTGAAGCGGACTTATCAACCCAGCAAACTGGTGCGCAAGCGCCGTCACGGCTTCCGTGCCCGCCTCGCCACGACCGGCGGCCGCAAGGTCCTCGCCGCGCGCCGTGCGCGGGGCCGCAAGCGCCTGAGCGCCTGAGCCGGGCCTCCCGGAGATACCATCATGGATCGGCTAAGGCAGCGGGCGGACTTTCTCGCCGTTGCCAATGGCGCGCGGATCAACAGCGCCGCCTTCGTGGTACAAAGCCGGTACCGCGCCGATGACGGCCCGGTCCGGGTCGGCTTCACCGTTACCAAAAAGAACGGCACCGCCACCGAGCGCAATCGGATCCGGCGCAGACTTCGCGAACTGGTGAAGCGGCTGGAGATCATATCATTGCGACCGCACAGTGATTATGTGCTAGTCGGCCGTCGTGCTGCCCTGAACCGTGACTTCGCGACCATGCTCGACGATCTCCGCTCGGCGCTCCGTCGCCTCGACCGGCCGCCATTGAAAGCGTCCAAAGCGGTTTCGAGCGAAGTGGAAACCGGTTCGCGTAAAGAAAACGCGCCATATAAAGACGATAACGCCAGCCGCAAACCACATTGAATGACGAGAGCTTGAACGATGACCGATAATCGCAACACCATCCTCGCCGTCATTCTGTCCGGCCTCGTGCTGATCGGCTGGCAATATTTCTTCAACATTCCGCAGATGGAAAAGCAGCGCGCCGCGCAGCAGATCCAGAGCGAACTGGTGAAGCCCGCGCCGCAGGCGGGAACCACGACCACGCCGCAGGCCGGCGGCGCGCCGGCGCCTGCCAACGCCCCTGCGGCAAATCAGCCCGGTTCGGCCGCGCCCGTCGTCGACCGCCAGATCGCGATTGCCTCGGAACCGCGCGTCAAGATCGACACCCCGCGGCTTTCCGGCAGCATCTCGCTGAAGGGCGCGCGGATCGACGATCTGTCGCTGGTCCAGTTCCGCGAGACCGTCGATCCGTCCTCGCCCGCGATCGTGCTGTACTCGCCCTCGGGCACGGAAGCGCCCTACTACGCCGAATTCGGCTGGGTCCCCGCGTCAGGCTCGACCGCGAAGATTCCCGACCAGAATACCGTGTGGCAGCAGGAAGGCACCGGCAGCTTGACGCCGTCCACGCCGATCACGCTGAAATATGACAATGGCGAGGGCCTCACCTTCCACCGCACCATTTCGATCGACGACCGCTATCTCTTCACCATCAAGGACGACGTGACCAATGTCGGCAATGCGCCGGTCACGCTTTACCCGTTCGCGCTGATCTCGCGGCACGGCACCCCGAAGGTTGCGGGCTACTACATCCTGCACGAAGGCCTGATCGGCTATCTCGGCGACCAGGGCCTGCAGGAATACAGCTACAAGAAGATCGACGACGCCAAGGCGGTCAGCTTCAAGGTCACCGACGGCTGGCTCGGCATCACCGACAAATATTGG
Source organism: Bradyrhizobium erythrophlei (assembly GCF_900129425.1). Classification (NCBI taxonomy): domain Bacteria; kingdom Pseudomonadati; phylum Pseudomonadota; class Alphaproteobacteria; order Hyphomicrobiales; family Nitrobacteraceae; genus Bradyrhizobium; species Bradyrhizobium erythrophlei. The sequence goes on from NZ_LT670817.1 coordinate 7,633,862, forward strand.
GCGTCGGCGCTATTGCCCGACACGTCAGCGCAGCTGCAGGCGCGGTTCTCGTCCAACCTGGTCGGCACGGTCAGGACCTATCAGACCGACTACCTGCAGGATCCGCAGACCATCGCGATCGGCGGCACCGGCAGCGCCAACGCCCGGCTGTTCGCCGGCGCCAAGGAAGCCAGCGTCGTCGGCATCAATTTCCCGATCGGCGGTTTCGGCGGCTACAACAAGGAGCTCGGGCTCAACCACTTCGATCTCCTGATCGACTGGGGCTGGTTCTATTTCATCACCAAGCCGATGTTCCTGGCGCTGGACTTTTTCTACCATCTGGTCGGCAATTTCGGCATCGCCATCCTCCTGGTGACGGTACTGGTGAAGCTCTTGTTCTTCCCGCTTGCCAACAAGTCCTACGCGTCGATGGCGAAGATGAAATCGGTGCAGCCGCAGCTGGCCGCGCTGAAGGAACGCTATCCCGACGACAAGGTGAAGCAGCAGCAGGAGATGATGGAAATCTACAAGAAGGAGAAGATCAACCCGATCGCCGGTTGTCTTCCCGTCGCCTTGCAGATTCCGGTGTTCTTTTCGCTCTACAAGGTGCTGTTCGTCACCATCGAAATGCGCCACGCGCCGTTCTTCGGCTGGATCAAGGACCTGTCGGCGCCCGATCCGACCAACCTGTTCACGCTGTTCGGCCTGCTGCATTTCGATCCGACCACGCTGCCGGTGTTCGGGCATTACCTCGCGCTCGGCATCTGGCCGATGATCATGGGCGTGACGATGTGGTTCCAGATGAAGCTCAACCCGACGCCGCCGGATCCGACCCAGAAGCTGATCTTCTCGTGGATGCCGCTGATCTTCACCTTCATGCTGGCGGGCTTCCCGGCCGGCCTGGTGATCTACTGGGCCTGGAACAACACGCTCTCGGTGCTGCAGCAGAGCTTCATCATGCGCCGCAATGGCGTGAAGGTTGAATTGTTCGACAATCTGAAAGCGACCTTCATGCCGAAGAAGGCCGTGTCGAAAAGCTGACAAGCGCTTTCGATGGGTGGGTGCAGGACGCGGGATTTCCAACCCGTCATGGCCGGGCTTGTCCCGGCCATCCACGTCCTCCTCTCGCTAAGGCCACAAGACGTGGATGCCCGGGACAAGCCCGGGCATGACGACGAATGAAAGCCTTCGCATGACCGCCGAATCCGATGCGAAGCTGATGGAACAAGGGCGAAAACTGTTCGCGGGCGACTGGCAGTTCTTCTGGGCCTCGCCCTCGATCGAAACGCTGCCGCCGATGGCGGGCATGGAGGTCGCCTTCGCCGGCCGCTCCAATGTCGGCAAATCGAGCCTGATCAACGCACTGACGGGACGCAACGCGCTGGCGCGGACCTCGCATACGCCGGGCCGCACCCAGGAACTGATCTTCTTCGAGGGTCCCGACAAAGCCGGCTTCCGGCTGGTCGACATGCCCGGTTACGGCTACGCCTCGGCGCCGAAGGCCAAGGTCGCGTCGTGGACCGCGCTGATCCATCAATTCCTGCAGGGCCGCAGCAGCCTGGCGCGGGTCTATGTGCTGATCGACGCGCGGCACGGCTTCAAGGAAGTCGATCTCGATGTCCTGAAGACGCTCGACAAGTCAGCCGTGAGCTATCAGGTCGTGCTCACCAAGGCCGATCAGGTGAAGCCGGCCGAGCTGGAAACAACTTTCGCGGCCGTCACCGCCGCATTGGCCAAACACCCCGCCGCCTTTCCGGAAGTTCTGGTGACCTCCTCGCGCACCGGCGCCGGGATGGCGGAATTGCGCGCCGCGATGGTGCGGCTGCTCGGCGAGCGCAGCCGATGATGGCTCCTCGCCTGTTTCGCATCCTGATCATTCTGGCCGGAATCATGGGCGCCGACGGCATCATCCTGGCGGCGGCCTCCGCGCATCAGCCCGATGCGGCGCGGCTGGCGTCGGCGTCATCGATGCTGCTGTTTCACGCCACCGCCGTGCTTGCGGTGGTGGCGCTGAGCGAACGCGGCGTCATCCATCTCCGGATCGCCATCGCGGCCGGATTCGGTTTCGTGATCGCGGCCACACTGTTCGCGACCGACCTGACGCTGCGGCAATATGCCGGCCACAGCCTGTTTCCGATGGCCGCGCCGACAGGCGGCACGCTGCTGATCGTGAGCTGGCTGCTGCTCGCGGTGGCGGCGGCCTGGCCGCGGCAGGTGTGAAGGCTTCGTGTCCCGGACGCGGTGCAGCGCTTTTCGCGCTGCTCCGGGACCCACATCCCGTTAGATGGACCCCGGATCAGCAGCGCACCACGCCGCGAAGTGCGGCGCGCTGCGCAGCATCCGGGGAATGGCCCGTTGTTACCGGAAGGTGAAGAGACCGCGACCGACACACTTTGCGTGGTGCCCGCCAATCGGATAGAAACCGCCCCACCCCGCTGACCACGAGACCCCCTTCATGACCGACCTGTCGCATATCAGTCCGCTCGACCAGGCCCGAATCCTGTCCGAGGCGCTGCCGCACATGCAGCAGTATGACGATGAAACCATCGTCATCAAATATGGTGGCCACGCCATGGGCGCGGAGGAGCTCGCGAAAGCGTTCGCGCGCGACATCGTTCTGTTGGAGCAGACCGCCATCAATCCGGTGGTGGTGCATGGCGGCGGGCCGCAGATCGCGACGATGCTGAAGCGGCTCGGCATTCAGTCGGAATTCGCCGCCGGCCTGCGCATCACCGACGCCGCCACCATCGAGATCGTCGAAATGGTGCTGGCGGGGTCGATCAACAAGCAGCTGGTCGGCTACATCAACGAGGCCGGCGGCAAGGCGGTCGGCCTGTGCGGCAAGGACGGCAACATGGTGATGGCGTCGAAGGCGACGCGCACCATGGTCGATCCGGATTCGCATATCGAAAGGGTGGTCGATCTCGGCTTCGTCGGCGAACCCGATAAGGTCGACCTGACGCTGCTGAACCAGCTGATCGGCCATGAACTGATACCGGTGCTGGCGCCGCTGGCGACCTCGAAGACGGGGCAGACCTTCAACGTCAACGCCGACACCTTTGCCGGTGCGGTCGCGGGCGCGCTGAAGGCCAAGCGGCTGTTGCTGCTGACCGACGTTCCCGGCGTGCTCGACAAGTCGAACAAGCTTATCCCGGAATTGTCGGTGAAGGACGCACGCAAGCTGATCGCCGACGGCACCATTACCGGCGGCATGATCCCGAAGGTCGAGACCTGCATCTACGCGCTCGAGCAGGGCGTCCAGGGCGTCGTCATCATCGACGGCAAGATCGCGCACGCGGTGTTGCTCGAACTGTTCACCAATGCAGGCACGGGCACGCTGATACACAAGTGACGACCGGAGCGGCCACGCGAATGAGAACCGTCATGGCCGGGCTTGTCCCGGCCTTGCTCGCGCTGCTCGCAAGCGCCGCGCCGGCCCATGCCGACTTGAAGCTCTGCAACCGCATGAGCTATGTGGTCGAGGTCGCGCTCGGCATCGACGACAAGGCCGCCACCGCGACGCGCGGCTGGTTTCGCATCGATCCCGCCGCCTGCCGCGTGGTGGCGCAGGGCACGCTGACCGCCGACCGCATCCTGCTCAACGCCCGCGCGCTCGGCGTCTACGGCTCCTCCCCGATTCCGCAGAACGGCGGCGACACGCTTTGCGTCGCGCCCGCCGATTTCGTGATCGCCGCGGCCCGCCAGTGCCGCGCCGGACAGACGCCTGCGCCCTTTACCCAGATCAACCCGACCCAAGCCGATGACGGCAACCTGGTGGCGTATCTGGCCGAGGACAGCGAATATGACGACGATCAGGCACGGCTCGCCGGCATTCAGCGGCTGCTGGTGATCGCGGGCTACGATGCGGCCCCGATCGATGGCGTCGATGGTCCGAAGACGCAGGCCGCGCTAGCCGCGTTCCTGAAAAGCCGCGGCCTGGCGCCCGATATCGTGCAGGCGCCGAATTTCTTCGCGATCATGATCGACGCGGTGCAAGCGCCGTCCCCCACCGGGCTGACCTGGTGCAACGACACGCAGCACAAGGTCATGGCCGCGGTCGGCACCGATGACGGCAAGACCGTGATCAGCCGTGGCTGGTACCGGATCGATCCCGGCAAATGCCTGCATCCCGACGTCACCGGCCAGCCCAGGCAGATCTTCTCCTTCGCCGAAGCGGTCGATGCCGAAAACCGCACCATCAAGCTCAAGGACAGGCCGCTGAACTGGGGCGGCACCACCCCGCTTTGCACGCGCGACAACAAGTTCGAGACCAGTGAACAGGGCGACTGCGGCAGCCGCGGCTTCGCCGCCACCGGCTTTGCCGCCGTCGATATGTCGAGCGGCGGCAAGACGCTGCGCTTTGCGATACCGTGATGGAAAAATTACGTTTGATATTGAGCGAGACGCCGCGCAGACGCACGATGCGCTCCCTCTCCCGTGGGGAGAGGGCTGGGGTGAGGGCGTACGGTCTATCGTTAAATCATAGCCCCTCACCCGGCGCTACGCGCCGACCTCTCCCGATGGGAGAGGTGAAGAAAGGACCATGATGCATACATTCGCCCACGTCGACACCTGGGTATTCGATCTCGACAACACGCTGTATCCGCATCACGTCAATCTGTGGCAGCAGGTCGACAAGCGGATCGGCGAGTTCGTCGCTGCATGGCTCAAGGTTTCGCCGCAGGAGGCGCGCCGGATCCAGAAGGACTATTACCTCCGCTACGGCACCACCATGCGCGGCATGATGACCGAGCATGGCGTGCACGCCGACGACTACCTCGCCTATGTCCACCAAATCGACCATTCGCCGCTGCAACCGAATCCCGCGATGGGCGCGGCCATCGCCAGACTGCCGGGGCGCAAGCTGATCCTCACCAACGGCTCGATCGACCATGCCGATAAGGTGCTGCAGCGACTCGGCCTGGCTGCGCACTTCGAAGCGGTTTTCGATATCATCGCCGCCGAGCTCGAACCGAAACCGGCGCCGCAGACCTACCGGAAATTCCTCCGGGATCACGGGGTCGATCCCGCGAAATCGGCGATGTTCGAGGATCTGGCGCGCAACCTCGTGGTCCCGCACCGGCTCGGCATGACCACGGTGCTGGTGGTGCCCGATGGCAGCCAGGAAGTCGTGCGCGAGGATTGGGAGCTGGAAGGCCGCGACGACGAGCATGTCGATTATGTCACGGACGATTTGACGGGATTTTTGGAAGGGCTGAGCGCGAAGTCATAACTCAGTTCGTCGTCCCGGCGACCCATACGCCGCGGCCTATCGGTAGAGCACAGAGCACGCCGCCGGTTGTCTTTTCCACTTCGAACACCGGGGATTATGGGTCCCTGCTTTCGCAGACGAAGGAATTGCGCTCGGCCGGGACGACGGCAGAGTGAGCCTTGACTCTCCCCCGCCAAATCCCGACAAAAGCCCCTCGCCTGCCCGAACAAAATCCGCTCTAAGGAAATCCCATGTCTCTGCCCGCGCTCGAATCCACCATCAACGCCGCGTTCGATGCCCGCGACGGCATTTCGGCCGCGACCAAGGGCGAAGTCCGCGACGCGGTGGATCATGCGCTCGAGCTGCTCGACAAGGGCGAGGCGCGGGTGGCCGAGCGCGAAACGAGCGGCAAGTGGAAAGTCAATCAGTGGCTGAAGAAGGCGGTGCTGCTGTCGTTTCGCCTCAACGACATGAGCGCGATTTCCGGCGGCCCCGGCAAGGCCTCGTGGTGGGACAAGGTGCCGTCGAAATTCGACGGCTGGGGCGAAAATCGTTTTCGCGACGCCGGTTTTCGCGCGGTGCCGGGCGCCATCGTGCGCCGCTCGGCCTTCATCGCCAAAAATGTCGTGCTGATGCCATCGTTCGTCAATCTCGGCGCCTATGTCGATGAATCGACCATGATCGATACCTGGTCCACCGTCGGCTCCTGTGCGCAGATCGGCAAGCGCGTGCACATTTCCGGTGGCGTCGGCATCGGCGGCGTGCTGGAGCCGCTGCAGGCCGAACCCGTGATCATCGAGGATGATTGCTTCATCGGCGCGCGTTCCGAAGTCGCCGAAGGCGTCATCGTGCGCAAGGGCGCGGTGCTGGCGATGGGCGTGTTCTTGGGCGCCTCGACAAAAATCGTCGACCGCGACAGCGGCGAGACCTTTGTCGGCGAAGTGCCGGAATATGCCGTGGTGGTGCCGGGCAATTTGCCGAGCCGCCCCTTGAAGAACGGCCAGCCCGGACCCTCCACCGCCTGCGCCGTCATCGTCAAGCGCGTCGACGAGCGTACCCGCGCCAAGACCAGCATCAACGAACTGCTGCGGGACTGAAATCGAACCTAGCCACCTCCTCCACCGACCAATGCACCGAATCGCGGAATTTCCCGCCATTCGGGGGTTAAGCCATGGACTGGAGCTGGTTTCTGTTCGGCTTTGGGGGACGCATCAACCGCGCCAAATACTGGCTCGCGATATTGATCGTCGTGTGCTGGATGATGTTCCTGGGCTTGCTGACGCTGGCAGTCGCAAAGGTGGTCGGCGCTCCCCCAAAATCGCTCCACCTGGGGGTCAACGACGTTTTCAGCGTCGTCGATCCCGCGTCATTCCGCGCCGCCGTCGCAGCGTTTCAACAGGGAAACCTCGCCTCCGCGGGCCATCTCATTCCGATGGTCCTTAGCGCGATCGGCACGCCGTTATTCCTGTGGGTCTATCTGGCCATCTCGATCAAGCGGCTGCACGATCGCGACAGGAGCGGCTGGTGGATGCTGCCGTTCTTTGTCGTCCCAGGCCTGTACAGCCAGTTTGTGGATCGGTTGCCTGATTCCTACGTCGTATTTCCGCTCGCCCTTGCCGTGTTCGTTCTCGGCATCTGGGGCTTCGTCGAAATGTATTGCCTGAGGGGCACCAGATGGACCAACCGGTTCGGTACCAACCCGCTGCCCAAGGTTCAGACCCGGCCGCGCTCGGCATCGTCCTGGAGGCAGCACCGCGAGGTCGAATTTATCCCTCGCACCGCTGGTCCACTGGCGGCGACGCATGTTAAGCGGGGGCATGACTGATGCCCTTTCCATTGCCCGCGACCTGCTGCGCTGTCCCTCGGTAACCCCGGCCGACGCCGGCGCGCTCGGTGTTCTTGAGACGGTGTTGAAGGACGCCGGCTTCGAGGTGCATCGCGTCACCTTCGGCGAACCCGGCACCGCCGATATCGACAACCTCTATGCCCGTATCGGCACCTCGGCTCCCCACATCACCTTTGCCGGGCATACCGACGTGGTGCCGCCGGGCGACGAGAGCGCCTGGACCCATGGCGCGTTCTCCGGTGACGTCAAGGACGGCTTTCTCTATGGACGCGGCGCCGTGGACATGAAGGGCGGGATTGCCTGCAGCGTCGCGGCGGTACTGGACTATCTCGCCGACAACGGTGGAAAGGCAAAAGGCTCGATCTCGTTCCTGATCACCGGCGACGAGGAAGACCTCTCGGTCAACGGCACCATCAAACTGCTGCAATGGGCCGCGGCGCGCGGCGAGAAATTCGACCACTGCGTGCTCGGCGAGCCCAGCAATGTCGAGGTACTCGGCGACTGCATCAAGGTCGGCCGCCGCGGCTCGCAGTCGGGCACGCTGTATGTCGACGGCGTCCAGGGCCACGTTGCCTATCCGCACCGGGCCTCGAACCCGGTGCCGGATATTTCGGCGCTGATCGTGGCGCTGAGCAATGAGCCGCTTGATCACGGCAGCGCGCAATTTCAGGCCTCGAACCTCGAATTTACCTCGGTGGATGTCGGCAATACCGCTGGCAATGTGATCCCCGGGCAGGCGCGGGCGAAATTCAACATCCGCTTCAACGATCTCCACACGCAGGATTCGCTGCGCGCGCTGGTCGAGCAGCGCCTGACGACAGCGGCCGGCAACCGGATCCGCGCGCGGATCGTGTGGGAGCCCTCCAATTCCAACGTGTTCGTGACCAAGCCCGGCGCCTTCACCGATCTCGCGGTCGCGGCGATCGAGCAGGTCACCGGCCGCAAACCGGAATTGAGCACGTCCGGCGGCACCTCGGACGCCCGCTTCATCGCGAGCTATTGTCCGGTCATCGAGTTCGGTCTGGTCGGCCAGACCATGCACCAGATCGACGAGCGCACGCCGGTCTCCGATCTGGAGAAGCTGACGAGGATCTATCGCGGCGTGCTGGATCGGTATTTCGGATAAAGTATTCCGTCATGGCCGGGCTTGTCCGGGCCATCCACGTTCTTTGAGTCTGGCCCAAAAGCTCGTCATGCCCGGGCTTGTCCCGGGCATCCACGCGCGGCGACAGCAAAAAGGCGTGGATGGCCGGGGCAAGCCCGGCCATGACGGCTTTTGAAAACTGGAGCCTAATACTCCACCCGCACCAGATAGAGTCCGTCCGGCGGCGCGACGGGGCCGCAGGCGGCGCGGTTGCGGGCGGCCAGGGCGGCGGCGAGGTCGTCGGCGCTCCAGCGGCCGTCGCCGACCCACACCAATGATCCGACCATCGAGCGCACCTGGCTGTGCAGGAACGAGCGCGCCGAGGTTACGATGTTGACGGCATCGCCGTCTCTGATGACGTCGAGCTGGTCGAGGGTCTTTTCCGGCGACTTCGCCTGGCACTCGGTGTCGCGAAACGTGGTGAAGTCGTACTTGCCGACCAGCCGCTGCGCGGCAATATGCATCGCATCGGTATCGAGCGGTCGCGGCAGCCGCCAGGCGTGACCGATGTCGAGCGCCAGATTGGCGCGGCGGTTGGCGATCCGGTAAAGATAATGCCGTCGTTTCGCGGAGAACCGCGCCTCGAAGGTATCGGGCACGATCTCCGCACTGAGCACGCCGATCGGATGCGGCCGCAGATGCGCGTTCAGGCCATCGCGAAAGCGGCCCGGCACGAAATGCTTGGCAATATCGCAATGCGCGACCTGCCCCAGCGCATGCACGCCGGCGTCGGTGCGGCCCGCGCCATGAACCCGAACCGGCTCGCCGCAGATCGCCCTGACCGCGGTCTCCAGCGCGCCCTGCACCGAAGGGCCGTTGTCCTGAAGCTGCCAGCCGCAGAACGGCGCGCCGTCATATTCGATGGTGAGTTTGTAGCGGGGCATCAATGCAACGATCTATCTCGGTTGTCATTGCCGGGCTTGACCCGGCAATCCATCGCTCTTGAAAGACTCACGTGAAGATAGATGGATACGCGGGTCAAGCCCGCGTATGACGGCTTGGCGTTCCAGTTAACTCATTCGCGCGCCGGCCTTCAGCGCCGTACCGCGCAGAAATTCTTCCGCCTTCATCACGCCCTTGCCGGCGCGCTGCAATTCGAGAATGCGGATCGCGCCTTCCTTGCAACCCACCGCGAGACGATCGTCGAGCAATTCACCCGGCGCACCCGACCCCTTCGCCACCTCGCAGCGCAGAATTTTCACCCGCGCCGGCTCGCCGTCGATGGCCAGTTCGCACCACGCGCCGGGAAACGGCGACAGTCCGTGAATATGGCGCAGCACTTCGCGCGCCGGCTTGTTCCAGTCGATCCGCGCCTCCGTCTTTTCGATTTTGGCCGCATAGGTCACGCCCTGATCGCTTTGCCTGGTGAGCTGCAGCTTGCCGCGCTCCAGCGCACCCATCGCGCGCATCATCAGATCAGCCCCGAGCGGCGCCAGCGCGTCATGCAGATCGGCCGCGGTCATGGCGTCTGTAACAGCCAGGCGCTCGGCCATCGCCACGTCGCCGGTATCGAGCCCGGCATCCATCTTCATCACCATCACGCCGGTTTCGCTATCGCCGGCCATGATGGCGCGGTTGATCGGCGCCGCCCCGCGCCAGCGCGGCAGCAGCGAGGCGTGCAGGTTGAAGCAGCCGAGCTTTGGGGTATCGAGAATAGCCTGCGGCAGGATCATGCCGTAGGCGACGACCACAGCCGCTTCCGCGTTGTGCGCGCGAAATTCGGCCTGCGCTTCCGGCGTCTTCAATGTAGCCGGATTCAGCACGGAAATGCCGAGCCGCCGCGCCTCCCGTTCGACCGGAGTGGGTTGCAGCTTCATGCCGCGCCCGGCCGGTTTTGCGACGCGGGTATACACTGCTGCGATGTCATGGCCATGGGCCACGAGTTCCAGCAGCGTCGGCACCGCGAAATCGGGCGTGCCCATGAAGATCAGGCGAAGGGGCATGTAGTGAACAATCCCGGGGAATTCAGTTTACTCGTCATGGCCGGGCTTGTCCCGGCCATCCACGTCTTTGCGTCCGCGAGAAAGAAAGGCGTGGATGCCCGGGACAAGCCCGGGCATGACGGCTGAGAGTTTCGTGGGCTCACTCCGCCGCGCGCTTGGCGGCCTTGGCGAATTTCTTCAGCACGCGGTCGCGCTTGAGCTTGGACAGATAATCCACGAACAGCACGCCGTTGAGATGGTCGATCTCGTGCTGGATGCAGGTGGCGAACAGGCCGTCGGCGTCTTCCTCCTGCACCTTGCCGTCGAGATCGGTGAAGCGGATGCGCACCTTCGCCGGCCGCTCCACTTCCTCGTAATATTCCGGGATCGACAGGCAGCCTTCCTCGTAAATCGACATTTCTTCCGACGACGACAGAATTTCCGGATTGATGAAGACGCGCGGCCGCGGCTTGCTCTCGCCGTCTTCGTCCCGTTTGGCGAGATCCATCGTAATCAGCCGCAACGGCTGGGCGACCTGAATCGCCGCAAGCCCGATTCCGGGCGCGTCGTACATGGTCTCGAGCATATCGTCGGCGAGCTTGCGCACCTCCGCCGTGACCTTCTCGATCGGTTTGGAGACGAGCCGCAACTGCTTGTCGGGAAGGATGATGATTTCTCTTAATGCCATGGCCGGCGATTTAAGCGGTTGATTTGCCGGGGTCAATCCGCTGCCACCCGCGCGTTAACGTCTCACTCACCACGAATCTTAGGCAGGCGTTAACCACGAAAATTAGTCCGGGATTAACCATAACTGTTCCCTCTTCGTTCGCGTTACGGCGCGAATCGGCTACAAGGGCCGAATGAACGAGATTCTTTTCACGATCGGCGACCTCCCGGTTCGCACAGGCGGCGCGCTGATGGCTTTCGGCGCGGCGGCGCTTTTGTTGCTGTTGATCATTACCATCGCGATCGCCCGGTCCGGCCGGCGCGGCGCCGATCTGGCGATGGCGCAGGCGATTCGCGCCGATGAGCTTGAGCAGCGCCTCAGCGAGATGCTCCGCGCCCAAAGCGAGGCCACCGGCCGTGTCGATGCGATGGGGCAGGCGCTGGCGGGCCGCCAGGCCGAGATGGCGCGCGCCGTCAACGAGCGGCTGGATTCGGTGACCCATCGCGTCGGCCAGTCGATGGAGCAGACCACGCGCAACACCATGGACTCCCTGCGCGTGCTGCACGAGCGGCTCGGCATCATCGACAATGCGCACAAAAACCTCACCGATCTCACGTCGCAGGTGACCACGCTGCGCGACGTGCTCGCCAACAAGCAGTCGCGCGGCGCGTTCGGCCAGGCGCGGATGGAGGCGATCGTCCAGGACGGCATGCCGAAGGGGTCTTACGAATTCCAGTTCACGCTCTCGTCAGGCAAACGGCCGGATTGCGTGGTGTTCCTGCCCGACCAGCGCCCGCTCTGTATCGACGCGAAATTTCCGCTGGAGGCGGTAACGGCGCTGCATGACGCGCGTTCCGATGAAGAGAAGAAAGCCGCCACCCAGCGGCTGCGCAACGACGTGATGAAGCATGTCAGCGACATCGCCGAGAAATACCTGATCACCGGCGAGACCCAGGATACCGCGCTGATGTTCGTGCCGTCGGAATCGGTTTACGCCGAAATTCACGACGGTTTCGACGACGTGATCCAGAAGGCCTATCGCGCCCGCGTGGTGCTGGTATCGCCGTCGCTCTTGATGCTGGCGATCCAGGTGATGCAGCAGATCCTCAAGGACGCGCGGATGCGCGACGCCGCCGACCAGATCCGCACCGAGGTCCTCAACCTCGGCGACGACCTCGATCGGCTGCGCGATCGCGTACTGAAGCTGCAGAACCATTTCGGCCAGGCCAACGAGGATATCAGGCAGATCCTGATCTCCGCCGACAAGATCGAAAAGCGGGCGGGGCGGATCGAGGAACTGGACTTCAGCAAGGCCGAGGCCCCCGCCGAGGCGCCGCGCGTCGTCAAGCCAGCCGCGCCCGAGTTGTTTCCATTGCCGCGCAAGTTGCAGGCGGGGGAGTAGGGCAGGCGAAATAAGGTGTTGTCCCGCGACATACCAGGTGTCATCGCCCGGCTTCTTTCCCTTCTCCCCTTGTGGGAGAAGGTGGCGCGGACAGCGTCCGCGCCGGATGAGGGGTCTCTACCCGCGGAGACAGACCCCTCACCCGTCTCGAATTCGCTGCGCTCATTCGAGCCACCCTCTCCCACAAGGGGAGAGGGGAAGAAGCGCGAATCTGCTAGCACTGCGGTATGATCAACGCGCCAGACCGCCCGCCTGAAAACACCGCAACTCCCCCCTCTCCCGCCTCCTGGCGCGATGGGCTTGCCGTGTATCTGCAGCGGCGGGTGCTGATCGTTCTGCTGCTCGGGTTTTCCTCCGGGCTGCCGCTGGCGCTGTCGGGTTCCACGCTGCTGGTGTGGATGCGCGAGTCCGGCGTCGACCTCGGCACCATCGGACTGTTCGCGCTGGTCGGGACGCCCTACACGCTGAAATTCCTCTGGGCGCCGCTGGTCGATGCGCTGCATGTGCCGTTCTTCACCCGCGCCTTCGGCCGCCGGCGCGGCTGGCTGGTGTTCTCGCAATTGCTGCTGATCGTCGCGATCCTGCTCTTGGCGCTGACCGACCCGGCGCGCTCGCCATTATTCGTTGCACTCGGCGCGCTGCTGGTGGCGGCGATGTCGTCGACCCAGGACATCGTGGTCGACGCCTTTCGCGTCGAAAGCTTGCCCGAGAGCGAGCAGGCCGCCGGCATGGCATCCTATGTCGCGGCCTACCGCATCGGCATGCTGGTCTCGACCGCGGGTGCGCTGTTTCTCGTGAGCGCATTCGAGAGCACCGGCATCGCGCGTTCCTCGGCATGGACGTGGGGCTATGTGGTGATGGCAGCGATGGTGCTGATCGGCACCGCCACGGCGCTGTCGGCCACCGAGCCCGAGCAATCGGCGCGCGCGGAGGCCGCGACGCGCACCGAGACCGCCTTCGCACGCGTGATCCATGCCGCGGCCGGTGCATTCTCCGAATTTCTCGCCCGCAAGGATGCTCTCGCGGCGCTCGCCTTCGTGGTGCTCTACAAATTCACCGACGCGTTTTCCGGCACCATGACCGCGCCATTCGTGATCGATCTCGGCTTTTCCCGCAACGATTACGCCGCCATCGTCAAGGGCGTTGGCCTTGCCGCGACCCTGATCGGTGGTTTCGCCGGCGGCTTTCTGGCGCGGCGGTATTCGCTGGCGGCGAGCCTGTGGATCGGCGGCGTGCTGCAGGCCGTCGCCAATCTCTCGTTCTCGTGGCTGGCGCTGGCCGGCGTCAACCAATGGGCGCTGGCGTTCGCCATCACGGCGGAAAATTTCACCAGCGCCATCGGCACCGTGATCTTCGTCGCCTACCTGTCGGCGCTGTGCCAGAACCCGCTCCACACCGCGACGCACTACGCGCTGCTCACGGCCCTCGCCGCGGTGGGGCGCACCTATCTGTCTTCCGGCGCGGGTTTTGTGGCGAAGGCGACCGGCTGGCCGCTGTTCTTTGCGATCTGCGTCCTGGTCGCGGTGCCGAGCCTGATGCTGCTGGCCTGGCTGCAGCGGCGCGGGCATTTTGCGGCGCTGGAGGCGAGGGTTTAAGAATCGTCATGGCCGGGCTTGTCCCGGCCACCCACGTCTTCCATCCGTGTTGTCGTAGTAACGACGTGGATGCCCGGGACAAGCCCGGGCATGACGAAGAGTTCAATGCTTCGTCACCACGCTCCATTTCGTCACCACGGCTTCGCTGTACTGCGCGGCATCCTGCGCGCAGGCGACCTCGTCGACCTTGACCGAGACTTCCTTGCCGACAAAACTCCTCAACTGCGCCGCCTGCGCAGCGTTGTTGGGAACAATCTGAAACGTCTCCGGCCCGGTTTCCAGGCCGCAAAGCCCGTTCGGCGGCGGCAGCCGGTGCGGTTCGCTGACAAGCTGAAAGGTGTTGACGCGCTTGCCTTTGACAGCGCGGCTGCGCAGGGCGTTGAGCTCGCCGGTCAGGACATCGCCATTCCGGATCGCCTGCTGTGCCTGCGCGTCGACCGCGCCCGCAACCAAGATCGCCAGAACAGCCGCGGCCAGAGCGGATCGTTTACTAAAATCGCTTCTCATGTATCCTCTGATTCCAGTTTCAAAACAACGTTCGCTGCCGCATCGCCGCGGACAGCGTGCCTTCATCGAGATAGTCAAGTTCGCCCCCGACCGGTACGCCGTGGGCGAGCCGTGTCACCTTGACGCCGGCCTCCTGCAACAGGTCGGTGATGTAATGCGCCGTGGTCTGGCCATCGACGGTCGCATTCAAGGCCAGGATGATTTCCGTCACCCGCGAATCGTGCGCCCGCGCCACCAGCGCATCGATGGTCAGATCCTGCGGACCGACGCCATCGAGCGGCGACAGCGTCGCGCCCAGCACGTGGTAGAGCCCATTGGTGGCGTGCGCGCGCTCCAGCGCCCAGAGGTCGGCGACGTCGGCGACCACCACGATGATGGTGGGGTCGCGCCGCGGATCGGTGCACACCGTGCAGGGATTTTGGGTGTCGATATTGCCGCAGGTCTTGCAGACCTGGATCTTGTCGATTGCCACCTGCAATGCGCCGGCCAACGGCGTCATCAGCGCTTCGCGCTTCTTGATCAGATGCAGCGCCGCGCGCCGCGCCGAACGCGGGCCGAGCCCCGGCAGCCGCGCCAGCAGCTGGATCAGGCGTTCGATTTCGGGACCGGCAACCGCAGTGGGCATATCAGGTGAGACCGAGCCCCGGCGGCAGACCCAATCCGCCGGTCAGCGATTGCATCTTGTCCTGCATCGCGGCTTCGGCCTTCCGCCGCGCCTCGTTGTGCGCGGTGACCAGAAGATCCTCGAGGATTTCGCGCTCGTCCGCCTTCATCAATGAAGGGTCGATCTTGACCGCCTTCACTTCCATCTTCGCGGTCATGCGCACGCTGACGAGGCCACCGCCCGAGATGCCCTCGACCTCGACGTGGCCGAGCTCTTCCTGCATCGCCTGCATTTTCGATTGCAGTTGCGCCGCCTGTTTCATCATGCCGAGAAAATCAGCCATGAACCATTCCTCTGAATTTGCTATTGATCGTCGCCGTCGGAACTCTCGGCGAGGTCTTCACCGCTAGCATCGGATTCCGGCGGCTCGGGGGCAAGCTTGCGTACCTCGACCACCTTGGCGCCGGGAAACCGCGCCAGCACCTCCTGCACGCGCGGATCGGATTCGGCGGCGCGCTCGCGCTGGTCTTTTTGGACCTGGTTTTGCGAGCGCAGCGTCGCCTGTCCGGCTTCGTTGGACACGATCACGGTCCAGCGCCGCCCGGTCCATTGCTCCAGCTTGCGGGAGAGATCGTTGATCAACATCCGCGAGGCGCTGCGCTCCAGCGCAACCTCCAGCCGTCCGTCTTCGATGCGGACCAGACGGACGTCGGCTTCCAGCGCGGCTTTGGTCAAAAGATCGCGTTTTTCGCCAGCGAGCGCCACCAGTTCCGGGAAGCTTGAGATCTTCAGGGCCGCGGGCGCGGACTGCGCGTCGGAAACCGGCGCAATCATCTGCGAGCGCGCCGAGGCCTCGGCGCCGGAGCGCGGCACGGAAGCCGCGCGCGCCGGTGACGATTGCATCGACGATGCGGGAAAGGCCGGTGCGCCGCGCGGCGCCGCGTTTCCTGCGATGGCAGCCGCTGCGCCGCGGCCGTTCTGCTCGATCATCCGGATCGCTTCGTCCGGCGTCGGCATGTCCGCGACATAGGCGATGCGCACCAGCACCATTTCCGCGGCCGCCGCCGGCCGGGTCGCGGCCTGCGCCTCGGCGATGCCCTTGAGCAGCATCTGCCACATCCGCGACAGCACCCGCATCGAGAGTTTTGCGGCGAAGTCGCGGGCGCGCAGCCGCTCGGTTTCGGCGAAGGCGACATTGTCCGCCGTCGCCGGCACGATCTTGACGCGGGTGACGAAGTTGACGAATTCGGCCAAATCACTGAGCACCACGATCGGATCGGCGCCGGTGTCGTACTGCTCGCGAAATTCCCTGAACGCGCTGGCGATGTCGCCGCGCGCCAGCGAATCGAACAAATCGATCACGCGCGTGCGGTCGGCCAGGCCGAGCATCTGCCGCACCGCATCGGCGCGCACGGTTCCGGCGGCATGGGCGATCGCCTGATCGAACAGCGACAGCGAATCGCGCACCGAGCCTTCCGCCGCCCGCGCGATGATGCCGAGCGCCTCCGGTTCCGCGTCGACATTTTCCTTGGCCGCGATATTGGCCAGATGCCCCATCAGCACGTCGGCGTCGACCCGGCGCAAATCAAAACGCTGGCAGCGCGACAGCACCGTCACCGGCACCTTTCGGATTTCGGTGGTGGCGAACACGAATTTGGCGTGCTCCGGCGGTTCCTCCAGCGTCTTGAGGAACGCGTTGAACGCCGCGGTCGACAGCATGTGGACTTCGTCGATGATGTAGACCTTGTAACGCGCGCTGGCCGGCGCATAGCGCACGCTGTCGTTGATCTGGCGCACGTCGTCGACGCCGGTATGGGAGGCGGCGTCCATTTCCAGCACGTCCATGTGCCGGCTTTCCATGATCGCCTGGCAATGCACGCCGAGCATGGGCATGTGGATGGTCGGCCCCTTCACCGATCCGTCCGGCAGTTCGTAGTTCAGCGCGCGGGCGAGAATCCGCGCCGTGGTGGTTTTTCCGACGCCGCGCACGCCGGTCAGAATCCAGGCCTGCGGGATCCGGCCGGTTTCGAACGCGTTCGAAACGGTGCGGACCACGGCATCCTGGCCGATCAGATCGTCGAAACTGGACGGGCGGTATTTCCGCGCCAGCACGCGATAGGGCTTGCCGGCCTGCGGCTCGCCGGCGAGGCCGAAGCCGCCCTGGGGCACGCTGTCGGGATCGGTGGAGGGCATTGAAGGAGCGCCAGCGTCGGTCATCGATCGATCCGCACTTGAATTGTCTCTCGAGGCCGGCTTGCGGAATAAATAACGGGCGAATCCTGGCGCAGGACGGCTCGCTGCCTTTTGCGCGATTCGCTCAAAAAAACAGGTAGGAGACTGACGAGCGACCCGATCCGGACCTCGTTAGGGCTGCTTCCTTCCGGACCTGACCCGGTTGGCGAGTGGCTCGTCCACCGCCAATCTCCCGGCCCTTATTTGGGGCCAAAAGCCCCGGAAAGCAAGCGGTGCGAGAGAGGTTTGCGGGACTTGTGCAAAAACGCGGAAAGGCATTAGTTGCCGTCATGGCCGGGCTTGTCCCGGCCATCCACGTCCAGCTTTCTTGCCACACCAAGGAAGACGTGGATGCCCGGCACAAGGCCGGACATGACGAGGGAATATTGATGCCTTCTGACACCGCCGCCTGGTCGCTGCATTCCCAGCTCAAGAAAGACACCATCGACATCGGCGATCTGCCGCTGTGCCGGGTGCTTGTCATCAAGGATGCGCATTTCCCCTGGCTGCTGTTGGTGCCGCGCCGGGACGAAGCCGTTGAGATCATCGACCTCGAAGAGGTCGAGCAGGCGCAGCTGATGACGGAGATCAGCCGCGTCGCGCGCGCGCTGAAGGAGATCACCCGATGCGACAAGCTGAATATCGCAGCACTCGGCAATCTGGTGCCGCAGCTGCACGTGCATGTGATCGCGCGCCGCTCCAGCGATGTCGCCTGGCCGCGTCCGGTCTGGGGGGTGATGCCGGCGCTGCCCCATGACGCCGAGGAAGTGCAGGCCTTCATCAGTGCGCTTCGCCGTAAAATCTGGCTGGGATCTTGACTAGGTTGAACGCATGACAGCATTCGATTCGTTTCCGCTGGGGCAGCCGGGCTTTGTCACGCATATTCTCGATCGCACCGCGCATCTGCGCGGCGATGACGCCAAACTGCTGGCACTGGAAGGGCGCGGCGACGCCCGCGCCTACGTGGTCTATCGCGACTCGCTGGTGGTGAAGCAGGAGGCCGAAGGTCCGCGCGCCCTGCTCACGATCGACGAAGCACTGAAATTCGGCGCCAATCCCGGCACCATCTTCCTGGGCCTGCGCGAGGATGCCCCGGTGTTCGGCATGGGCATCTCGGCGGCGGCGGCGGAAAAGTTGCTGCCCCGTACCGACGTCGCCGTCACCGAACTGCGCGGCATGGCGATGCAGGGCGTGGTGCCGCCAGACCAGCTCTCCGCGATCGCGATGGCCAAATCGATGGTGAGCTGGCATCAGCGCCACGGCTATTGCGCCAATTGCGGAACCCGGACCGCGATGAAGGAAGGCGGCTGGAAGCGCGACTGCCCGAACTGCAAGGCTGAACATTTTCCGCGCACCGACCCGGTCGTCATCATGCTGGTGACCTCCGGCGACAAGTGCCTGCTGGGCCGGCAGAAACAATTTCCTGCCGGCATGTGGTCCTGTCTTGCCGGGTTCGTCGAAGTCGCCGAGACCATCGAGGACGCGGTCCGCCGCGAAATCTTCGAAGAATCCGGGATCCACTGCGCCCATGTGAATTATTACATGTCGCAACCGTGGCCCTATCCGTCCTCCCTGATGATCGGATGCACCGCGCGCGCCACCAACGAGGACATCGTCGTCGATCGCACCGAACTGGAGGACGCCCGCTGGTTCGACCGCGCCGAGGCGACCCTGATGCTGAAGCGGGAACATCCGGATGGCCTGGCGGGGCCGCACCCGTTTGCGATCGCCCATCATCTGGTTGGGCGTTGGCTGCAAACCATCCCCGGGCCCCGCGCATAGGTGGAACCCGATCATGGCTCGTCGATTAGGAATGCCGGTTCCGTCGGGTGGCAGGGCGGGCCTGATGGACGAGCCGATGAACTTTCACGCCGCCGCGCCGAAAATTCCTGCGCGCATCCTCTGCATCGGTATGCCGGTGCGCGACCTCACGTTCCGGATCGGGGAATTGCCCCAGCGCGGCTACAAGGTCGGCGCCAGCCATTTCGAGCAAATCTGCGGCGGCAACGCGCTCAACGCAGCGGTCGGGATCGTACGTCTCGGCGGCCGTGCCTCGATCTGCGGGCCGATGGGCGATTCCCGCGAAAGTTCAGCCCGGTATATTTTCGACAAGCTCGCGGATGAGGGCATCGACTTCAGGCACATCGTGCACATGCCGGGCCTGGTGACGCCGATCTCGACCATCATGATCGATCCCAGCGGCGAACGCACCATCGTCACCTTCCGCGATCCGGAATTGTGGAAGGTCCACCTGCCCGATGCCGGCGAGTTGCTCGCGGACTGCAGCGCCATCCTGACCGAGAACCGCTGCGCGGAATTCTGCACCGATCTCTGCGTCGAGGCGTGCCGGCGCGGCATTCCCGTCATCGTCGATGTCGACCGCACCATGTCGCTGCGGGAAGGCCTGCTCACCGCTTCGTCGCACCTGATCTTTTCCAGCGAGGCGCTGCAATCGACCGCCGGGGTCGCCGACGACGCCGAGGCACTGAAAAAGGTGGCGAAGCTGACGCCGTCGTTCCTGGCGGGAACGCGCGGCGCGCAAGGCACGCTCTGGCTCGACGAACAGCAGAACCTGCAGCAGACGCCGGCCTTCCCGGTGCATACCGTGGATACACTGGGCGCCGGCGACGTGTTCCATGGCGCGTTCGCGCTGGCCATCACCGAGCAGCAGGATCTGCGGGAGGCGCTGCGGTTCGCGTCCGCCGCCGCGGCACTGAAATGCACCCGGTTCGGCGGCGCCTTTGCTGCCCCGCAACGTGCCGAAGTCTCGGAATTTTTGAGGCATGCCCCGGCGGCCAACCCGGTCCGGAGCGACCAATGAGGGGCTTGTATTAGAAGAATTTTCTCTATATGAGGGTAATAAGCCCTATTAATGGAACAAAGTTCTTCTCATGACCGAACTCGCCCTTCAAATCCACGAGCCCAATCGCCGCCTCGACGCCATCGACCGCAAGATTCTGACGGTGCTGCAGGAGGACGCTTCCCTATCGGTTGCCGAGATCGGCGACCGGGTGGGGCTGTCATCGACGCCATGCTGGAAGCGGATCCAGCGGCTGGAAGCCGACGGAGTGATCCTGCGCCGCGTCGCGCTGGTCGACCAGAACAAGATCGGGCTCGGCATCTCCGTATTTGTGTCGGTGGAGAGCGCCGACCATTCCGAGACCTGGCTTCGCAAATTCGCCGACGCCGTCAGCGCAATGCCTGAGGTGATGGAATTCTACCGAATGGCCGGCGACGTCGACTACATGCTGCGCGTCGTGGTCGCGGACATGCAGAGCTACGACGTGTTTTACAAGAAGCTGATCGGCGCGGTGCCGCTGAAGAATGTCACCTCGCGTTTCGCGATGGAGAAGATCAAGTCGGTCACCGCGCTGCCGGTGCCGGCGGCGTAGGCATTTTTTTCAGCTTCGGGCAAATCCCGACGACACCGGCAATTGCGGTTGTCATACGCGGGCTTGACCCGCGTATCCATCCATCTTTGAAGACTCTCGCGAAGAAGATGGATTGCCGGGTCAAGCCCGGCAATGACGGGTTGGGCTCAAATCTTCTGATTGTACGCGCCGACTTCCGGATGCGTTCGCAGCACCGAATCCATCGCCTCGAACAGGTCGCGCATGCGCTGCTCGGACACCGGGCTCTCGACCACGACCACCAGTTCCGGCTTGTTGGAGGAAGCCCGCACCAGGCCCCAGCTGCCATCCTCGACCGTGACGCGCACGCCGTTGACGGTGACGAGATCGCGGATGTTTTGCCCCGCAACCTTCTCGCCCTTGGTCTGCATCGCCTCGAAATGCTTCACCACGCTGTCGACGATGCCGTATTTGGCTTCGTCGGCGCAATGCGGCGACATGGTCGGCGACGACCAGGTTTTCGGCAGCGCGTCTTTCAAATCCGCCATCGATTTGCCGGGCGCGCGATCGAGCATCTCGCAGATCGCGATCGCCGAGATCAGGCCGTCGTCATAGCCGCGGCCGAGCGGTGCGTTGAAGAAAAAGTGACCGGATTTCTCGAAACCCGCCAGCGCGCCCAGTTCATTGGTGCGGCGCTTCATGTAGGAGTGGCCAGTCTTCCAGTAGGTGGTTTTCGCACCCTGCTTTTGCAGCATGGGATCGGTGATGAACAGCCCGGTCGACTTCACGTCGACCACGAACTGCGCGTTCTGATGGATCGCCGACATATCCCGCGCCAGCATCACGCCGACCTTGTCGGCGAAAATCTCCTCGCCGGTATTGTCGACCACGCCGCAGCGGTCGCCGTCGCCATCGAAACCGAGGCCGACATCGGCCTTGTGTGTCAGCACGGCGTCGCGGATGGCGTGCAGCATTTCCATGTCTTCGGGATTGGGATTGTATTTCGGGAAGGTATAGTCGAGTTCGGTATCGAGCGGCACCACCTCGCAGCCGATTGCTTCCATCACCTGCGGGGCGAAGGCGCCCGCGGTGCCGTTGCCGCAGGCGACCACGACTTTCAGCTTGCGCTTCAGCTTCGTCCGCCTGGTCAGGTCGGCAATGTAGCGCGCCGGAAAATTCTCGTGAAACTGATATGAGCCGCCAGCCTTGTTCTTGAAGTCGGCATTGAGCACGATCTCCTTCAGGCGACTCATCTCGTCGGGGCCGAACGTGAGCGGCCGGTTGGCGCCCATCTTGACGCCGGTCCAGCCATTGTCGTTATGCGACGCCGTCACCATCGCAACGCAGGGCACGTCGAGTTCGAATTGCGCGAAATAGGCCATCGGGGTCATGCACAGGCCGATGTCGTGGACCCTGCAGCCCGATGCCTGCAGCCCGGAAATCAGCGCGTATTTGATCGATGCCGAATAGCCGCGGAAATCATGGCCGGTAACGACCTCCTGGCTGGCGCCGAGTTCGGCGATCAGCGCGCCCAGCCCCATGCCCAGTGCCTGAATGCCCATCAGGTTGATTTCCTTGCCGAATAGCCAGCGGGCGTCGTATTCGCGAAAACCGGTCGCCTTCACCATCGGCTCGGATTCATAGGCATAGGTGTTCGGAACCAGCAGGGATTTCGGCTTCGGAAACATTCAAATGGCCTCGTCATGAAACGGAAAAGGAATACGCTGAAGCCATAGCGAATGCATGGGCGCAGCGGAAGGCGGGACAGCCTTATCTTGAAAATTGATTGCGGCGGATTGGCAGCAAAAGAGCCCTTATTGCTCCAGCACCATCTGGCCGTTGGCGTATTCGAACCGCTTCAGTTTCGACAGAAACGACAGGCCGAGCAGGTTTTCCGACAGCGCCTCATCGGGCAATACCATGGCATCGACGTCGCGCACCACCAGTTCGCCGAGTTCGACCATGGCAAGCCGGGTGCGCGCCGCCTTGACGGTGCCGTTGGCGGTGGTGACGGTGGCGTTGTAATCGCCGCGGGACGGACGTAGCCCGAACCGCGCCGCCGAGGTTTCATTCAGCGCGATCACCGACGCGCCGGTATCGACCATGAAGCCGATGCGCTGGCCGTCGATCCGGCCTTCGGTTTCAAAATGGCCGCGGGCGTCGCGCGGGATGCTGAGGGTGCGTGAACTGCTCTGCCCGACGGTTTCGACGGAGTCAGCCTTGCGCGAGGCGGCATCGGCGAGCGCCGGCGTCGTCGCCGTCATCTTGTCTGCCATCTGCGCCATGTAGGTGCCGAGACCAATCATGACAGCGGCAAAAATCATAATGTTACGCATTACGCCACACTCGATGAGAAGACCGGCCGATATCACCACGTCGGCCGCCAAGCCGCGACTAACGGAGGCGACGAACGCTGCCATTTTGGCGAAAAGGATGAGCGAAGCGTTAACGCGGCCCGCTATTTCTCCCGCAAGAGCGGGCGCGCGGGCAACCCGTGCCGGCAGTTATTTAGTCAATGTTCGTGCATCGAAACCGGCGAGGCCAGCGGTTCTTCTCGCGCCAGATATCGCTCGAAATCGCCAACCGAGGAAACCACCAGGGAGCAACCGGCATCGATCAGCGATGATCTGGTATGGCCTCCGCTCAGCGTTCCCCAGGCCGAGGCGCCGGCGCGCCGTGCCGCCTGCGCATCGAACGGGGTATCCCCGATCATGGTGGCGAACTCGGCCGGCGCACCGCCGAGATGACGCAGCGCCAGTTCCACCAAGGCTGGATCGGGCTTGCCTTTGGAAACCTCGTCGCCGCACGCGACCGCGTCGAAGAGATCGTCGACGTTCATCAGAGCGCGATAGCGTTTCAGTTCGTCGTCCTTGCAATCGGTGGCGAGCGCAATGCGCCCACCCCGCGACTTGATGGCGGCGAAAGTCGCGCGCACCCCGGGAAACTCTCGCACCCGCGGCAGATAGAGCGCGCGATAGCGCTCGCCTTGCGCTTTCAAGACATCCTTGCGGGCATGTTCGTCGAGACCGGGAGCCAGGATCGCCAGCATCTCGTCGCCGTCCATGCCCGACAGCCGCTGCAAATGCGCCGACGGCACCCGCAGAGCGAAGGCAGCCAGTGTCTCGCCCCAGCATTGCAGGATCTCTGCGACGCAGTCGATCAGGGTACCTTCGACGTCAAAGATATAGGCCGCGCTCATCCGACACCTACCGGCGACAGCTTCCGGAAGGGAACGCGCGGAGCTCCAAAGGGTTCACTGCCCCGCCATATTTCTGTCATCCAAACTTCATCCGGATGGAGCGGAAATCAGGTTCCGCGTGGCTTCACGCGCCGGGTCGGCATCGCACTCGCCGGATCCTCTGGCCAGGGATGTCTGGGATAGCGCCCGCGCAGATCGGAACGCACCGCCGCATAGCTGCCGCGCCAAAAACCCGGCAGGTCCCGCGTGACCTGCACCGGGCGGTGTGCCGGCGACAACAGTTCCAGCACCAGCGGTATTTTGCCTTTCGCGATCGACGGGTGGGTGTTGAGCCCGAACAGTTCCTGCAACCGGACGGCAATTGTCGGCCCCTGCTCGGCCTCGTAATCGATCGCGAGCTGGGTGCCGGTCGGCGCCTCGAAATGCGTCGGCGCTTCGCGCTCCAGCCGCGCCCGCAATTCCCAGGGCAACAGCGTCATCAGTGCATCCGACAGATCGCCGGCTGAAATGTCCTTCAGCGAAGTCTTGTCGGAGAGCACAGGCACCAGCCATGCCTCGCGCTGCGCCGCCAGCGCGTCGTCGGACAGATCAGGCCAGGGTGCGCCTTCCGCGGCGCGCAAAAACATCACGCGATCGCGCCACTGTTTCAGGGGTTTCGACCATGGCAGCCTGTCGAGTCCGGAAGCAATCAGGCCATCGGCGAGCACACGCGCGGTTTCCGCCGAGGGCTGCAGCGCCATCGGCGCCTCCGACAGCGTGATCGCGTGCAATGTTTTCCTGCGGCGCGCCCGCAGGGCGAGCGCGCTTCGGTCGAACGTTATCTGATCCGCGGTCTCGATCTGATCGGCGAAGTGCTGTTCGATTTCCCCTTGGGTAATCGGCGCCGCCAGCAGGATGCGCCCCTGCGCCGCCGCGCCGGTCAGTTCGGCGACCGCGATATAGGGCGCGCGCGCCAGCGCCGAGGCCTGGTCAACCGCGGCGCCGCGACCGTTGGCCAGCACAAAGCTGCTATTGCCGCGGTTGCGCGCGACGCGGTCCGGGAAGGCGAAGGCCAGCATGACGCCGGTGGTTAGCTCTTCTTCATCCGAGCGGAAGCCTCTCTGCTCCCCGCCCCGCCCCGCCCCCACAAGGGGGGAGGGAGAAGAAAAGGCGGTCGCGCCGACTGTCTCGCTGGCAGCCTTTTCACTCGCAGCCACCTGCGACGCCCAGCGTTGCGCCAGGCTGCGCGCGCTGGCGGCGCGTTGCGAGCGGTCGCGGCGGAATTGATCGAGCCGAAAATCGAGGTCGACGCCATCGCCGCCTAGGCCGCGCTCGGTGAGCACGGCGGCAATTTCGGAGGCTTCCTCGCCGGCGCCGAGGCGATGCGAATCCACGATCATCCGCGCCAGCCGCGGCGGCAGCGCCAGCGCGCGCAGGCTCCGGCCTTCCGCCGTGATCCGGCCGTCGCCGTCGAGCGCGCCGAGTTCGCGCAACAGGCTGCGCGCTTCCTTAAGCGCCGGCGCGGGCGGGGCATCGAGAAACGAAAGCGTGGTGGGATCGCTGACGCCCCATTGCGCGACGTCGAGCAGCAGCGAGGAGAGATCGGCGCTGAGAATCTCGGGCTGGGTATAGGCCGCCAGCGACGCGGTCTGCGGCTCATCCCACAGCCGGTAGCACACACCAGGCTCGGTGCGGCCGGCGCGGCCGCGGCGCTGATCGACCGCGGCGCGCGAGGCTCGCACGGTTTCCAGCCGCGTCAGCCCGATATCAGGCTCATAGCGCGGCACCCGTGCCACGCCGGAGTCGACGACAATGCGGACACCTTCGATGGTCAGCGATGTCTCGGCAA
Organism: Bradyrhizobium erythrophlei; assembly: GCF_900129425.1. NCBI lineage: Bacteria > Pseudomonadati > Pseudomonadota > Alphaproteobacteria > Hyphomicrobiales > Nitrobacteraceae > Bradyrhizobium > Bradyrhizobium erythrophlei. The sequence continues at coordinate 7,659,349 of NZ_LT670817.1, forward strand.
TCGACGTCGCCAGCACAACCTTGCGCCGGCCTTTCGGCGCAGGCGCAATGGCGCGGTCCTGCACAGCGGCATCGAGCGCGCCGAACAGCGGCACGATTTCGATGGCAGCGTCGTGGACGCGTTCGCCGAGAAAGGTCTGGGTGCGGCGAATTTCCGCGGCACCCGGCAGAAACGCCAGCACCGAACCCGGATCGGCGCGCAGCGCCATCGCGATCGCATCCGCCATCTGCCGCTCCAGCGGCGCGTCCGCCCTGCGGCCGAGATAGCGGGTCTCGACCGGAAAGGCGCGGCCTTCGCTTGATATCACCGGCGCGTCGCCGAGCAGTTTTGCCACGCGCGCGCCGTCGAGGGTTGCCGACATCACGAGGATACGCAGGTCCTCGCGCAGGCCCACCTGCGCATCGCGGGCCAGCGCCAGGCCGAGATCGGCATCGAGCGAGCGCTCGTGAAACTCGTCGAACAGCACCGCGGCAACGCCCGACAATTCCGGATCGTCGAGGATCTGCCGCGAAAAGATGCCCTCGGTGACGACCTCGATCCGGGTTGCGCGAGATATCTTCGAGCCGAAGCGGACGCGGTAGCCCACGGTCTCGCCGACCCTTTCTCCTATTGTCTGCGCCATGCGCTCGGCGCTGGCGCGGGCCGCGATCCGCCGCGGCTCCAGCACGATGATTCTCCTACCCTTCGCCCACGGCGCATCCAGCAGCGCCAGCGGCACCCGCGTGGTTTTGCCGGCGCCCGGCGGCGCCACCAGCACGGCGGCGTTACGGCCTGCGAGCGTGCGCGCCAGTTCGTCGAGTACGGCGTCGATCGGAAGCGGGATGTCGAAGGAGCGGGGCAATCAAGACTCGCATTCGGATTCTTCCCCTCGCCCCTTGTGGGTGAGGGTGGCGTCTCACGAAGTGAGGCGACGGGTGGGGGGTCTGTCTCCGCGGATAGAGACCCCTCATCCGGCGCGCTCAGGAGCACAAGTGCGCTCCAAAGCGAGCCACCTTCTCCCACAAGGGAAGAAGGGAAGAAAGCGCGTCATTGCCGCGGTTCTGGACCTCGCCCGACGCTTTCGTAGGTAAAGCCGAGCGCGACCATCTCCTCGGGCCGGTAGATGTTGCGCAGGTCGACGATCACGGGCTGCGCCATCTCGCGTTTCAGGCGTTCCAGGTCGAGCGTGCGGTACTGCACCCACTCGGTCACCACCACCATCGCGTGGGCGCCGCGCACGCACGCATAGGGGTCGTCGCAATATTCGATATCCGGCAATTCGCGGCGCGCCTGCTCCATGCCGACCGGATCGTGGGCGCGCACTTTGGCGCCCATGTCGAGCAGCCCGGTCACCAGCGGTATCGACGGCGCCTCGCGCATGTCGTCGGTATCGGGCTTGAAGGTGAGGCCGAGCACCGCGACGGTCTTGCCACGCAGGCCGCCGCCCGCCGCGTTGGAGACCTTGCGCGCCATCGCGCGCTTGCGGTTGTCGTTGACCGCCAGCACCGCCTCGACGATCCGCAGCGGCACGTCATGATCGAGCGCGATCTTGACGAGCGCGCGGGTATCCTTGGGGAAACAGGAGCCGCCGAAGCCCGGCCCTGCATGCAGGAATTTAGCGCCGATGCGATTGTCCAGCCCGATGCCGCGCGCGACCTCCTGCACGTCGGCGCCGACCTTTTCGGACAGATCGGCGATCTCGTTGATGAAGGTGATCTTGGTGGCGAGGAACGCGTTGGCCGCGTATTTGATCAGTTCCGCGGTGCGCCGCGCGGTGAACATCACCGGCGCCTGATTGAGCGACAACGGCCGGTAGATATCACCGAGCACCTTGCGCCCGCGCTCGTCCGATGTGCCGACCACGATGCGGTCCGGAAACTTGAAGTCGCGGATCGCGGCGCCCTCGCGCAAGAATTCCGGATTGGAGGCGACCACGACATCGGCGGAGGGATTGGTTTCGCGAATCAAGCGTTCGACTTCGTCGCCGGTGCCGACCGGCACGGTCGATTTGGTGACGACCACGGTGAAGCCGGAAAGCGCAGCGGCGATCTCGCGCGCGGCGCTGTGGACATAACTCAGATCGGCGTGGCCGTCACCGCGCCGCGACGGCGTCCCGACCGCGATGAATACCGCGTCGGCCTCGGCGACCGGAGCGGTCAGATCGGTGGCAAAATCTAGCCGCCCGGCCTTGACGTTGGAAGCCACCAGCGAATCGAGGCCCGGCTCGAAAATCGGGATTTCGCCGCGGCGCAAGGCTGCGATCTTGTCGGCGTCCTTGTCCACGCAGGTGACCTGGTGGCCGAAATCCGCAAAACAGGCCCCTGACACCAGCCCCACATAACCTGTGCCAATCATGGCAATCCGCATGAAACAACCTGCCTCTAATGGTTAACGCGATCGATGGTGAGCGCGTCTTAAAGCATTTCCCCGCACAGGGGAAACCCAGAAAGGTTTCAAAAATCGGCATGTCATTTGTATGAATAAAGAAGAAAGAAACCACCAAGCCCGATGATGCCGCCACGTCGGGCCGAAAAGGGACATCGATGACTAAAAACGGCACATCCGCTGCCACCCAGCATTCCCTGCATTCCGTGCCATCGGCGGCAGGACGCATCGACTGGGTCGACTATGCCAAGGGCATCTGCATCGTCATGGTGGTGATGATGCATTCGGTGCTGGGCGTCGAGCTGGCCGCCGGCCAGACCGGATTCATGCATCTTCTGGTCGCGTTCGCAAAGCCGTTCCGGATGCCGGACTTCTTCCTGATCTCGGGCCTGTTCCTGTCGATCGTGATCGACCGCGACTGGCGCACTTATCTCGACCGCAAGGTTGTGCATTTCGCCTATTTCTATGTGCTGTGGGTGACGATCCAGTTCGGCTTCAAGGCGCCGTCGTTCGCGGCCGAAACCAGTTGGAGTCATGTCGGCTTCCTGTATCTGGAATCCTTCATCGAGCCGTTCGGCACGCTGTGGTTCATCTATCTGCTGCCGGTATTCTTTGTCGTCACCAAGGCGACACGGCGGATGCCGCCGCTTTTCATCTGGGGCGTGGCGGCATTGCTGGAGAGCGCGCATGTCGCGACCGGCTGGACCGTGATCGATGAATTTGGCGCGCGCTTCGTCTATTTCTATTCCGGCTATCTGTTCGCCCAATATGTGTTCGCATTGTCCGATCGCGCGCGGGCGCGCCCTGCGCTGGCGCTCGCGGGACTGGCGCTGTGGGCGTTCATCGACGGCAGCCTGGTTTATGCTGGTTGCAGCGAATGGCCGCTGATCTCGCTGATGCTCGGGCTTTCCGGCGCCTGCGCCATCGTCACGCTGGGCACGCTGCTGGCGCGGGCGCACTGGCTGAATTTCCTTCGCTTTTGCGGCGAGCATTCCATCGTGATCTATCTGGCGTTCTTCCTGCCGATGGCGGCGACGCGGACGCTGCTGCTGCGGGCCGGGCTGATCCCCGACATCGGGACGATCTCGCTTGTGGTCACGATCGTGGGCGTCACCGGTGCGCTGGCGCTGTGGCGGATTGCGCTGAAGCTCGGCGCCGATTTCCTGTTCGAGCGTCCCGCCACGTTCTGGATCGCGCCGAAAAAGCCGCAGGCGGCGCTGCAGCCGGCGGAGTAATTTTCGCACGACAGCCACAGCTGTCATCGCCACGGGCCTGCCCGGTGACCGCACGGGGGGCATGGAACGGCTGCGGATGCAATTCAATCCGGGAGCGCTGGAAAGAGCAAAAATCACGACTCATTCCGGCCTCAAAGGCTGTCAATCAGCGCAAAAATCCCTAAATTGCGGCCATGCCCAAAACCTCAGAACAAGCCGTTGCAAAACCCGTTGCCGTCAAAGCCCCTGCGAAAGGCGACCACGTCTTTCTGGTCGACGGCTCCTCCTATATCTTCCGCGCCTACCACGCGCTGCCGCCGCTGAATCGCAAATCCGACGGCTTGCAGGTCAATGCCGTGCTGGGCTTCTGCAACATGCTGTGGAAGCTGCTGCGCGACATGCCGCCGGACAACCGGCCGACCCATCTCGCTATCATCTTCGACAAATCGGAAATCACGTTCCGCAACAAACTCTACCCCGATTACAAGGCGCACCGACCGCCGGCGCCCGACGACCTGATCCCGCAATTCCAGCTGATTCGCGAAGCGGTGCGCGCATTCGACCTGCCCTGCCTCGAGCAGGTCGGTTTCGAGGCCGACGATCTGATCGCGACCTATGTGCGGCTGGCCTGCGAACGCGGCGCCACCGCGACCATCGTTTCCTCCGACAAGGACCTGATGCAGCTCGTGACCGACTGCGTCACCATGTACGACACCATGAAGGACCGCCGCATCGGCATTGCCGAAGTGATCGAGAAATTCGGCGTGCCGCCGGAAAAGGTGGTCGAGGTGCAGGCGCTGGCCGGGGATTCCACCGACAACGTGCCGGGCGTGCCGGGCATCGGCGTCAAGACCGCCGCGCAGTTGATCGTCGAATATGGCGACCTGGAAACGCTGCTGGCCCGGGCCGGCGAGATCAAGCAGCCGAAGCGGCGCGAGGCGCTGATCGAGAATGCCGAGAAGGCGCGGATCTCGCGCCAGCTGGTGCTGCTCGACGACAAGGTTGCGCTCGACGTGCCGCTCGACGAACTCGCGGTGCAGGAGCCCGACGCGCGCAAGCTGATCGCGTTCCTGAAGGCGATGGAATTTTCCACCCTGACCCGCCGCGTCGCCGACTATGCGCAGATCGATCCTTCGGATGTCGAGGCGGATGCGGGCAACAAGAGCGGGGCGAGCGCGTTTGCGTCGCTTCCGCTGGCGGAGAAAGTCGACGAAAATGGCAACGCACCGGTGCGTCAGAGCACAGCGGGTGGCGACCTCTTCGACGGCGTTCGCGGAGGCACCCCCACGCCGCCCTCCCCCGCAAGCGGGAGAGGGGGCGCGCCGAGTTCTGCGAGAGGCCGAACTTCAGCCCACGAACAGCCCCTCACCCCGATCTCGCTCGCGTCAGCGCGCGCCGAAGCTGCGCGCAAAATCCCGGTCGATCGCAGCAAGTACCAGACCGTGCGCAGCCTCGAAGAGCTCCATGCCTGGATCGCGCGGGTGCATGAGGTCGGCCATGTCGCGATCGACGCCAAGGCGACCTCGATCGATCCGATGCAGGCGGAGATCTGCGGCATTGCGCTGGCGCTTGGGCCGAATGACGCCTGTTACATTCCGCTCAGCCACAAACAATCCGGCGATGGCTCGGGCCTGTTCGCCGCCGGCCTCGCGCCGGACCAGATCAAGGCCAGTGACGCGCTCGACGCGCTGCGGCCGCTGCTGGAATCGGCCAGCATCCTGAAAATCGGCTTCAACATCAAATTCAACGCCGTGATGTTCGCCCAGCATGGCGTCGTCATCTGCAACCATGACGATGCGCAGTTGCTGTCCTATGCGCTCGACGCCGGTCGCAATGCCCATGGGCTCGATGCACTGGCCGAGCGATGGCTCGGCCATGCCAATCTGAGCTATGGCGAACTGACCGGCAGCGGCAAGGGCAAGCTGACGTTCGATCAGGTCGCGATCGACCGGGCGACCGCGTACTCGGCCGAGGATGCCGACGTGATCCTGCGGTTGTGGCGGGTGCTGAAGCCGCGCCTCATCGCCGAGCGCATGACCGCGGTCTACGAGACGCTGGAGCGGCCGCTGATCTCGGTGCTGGCGCGGATGGAACGGCGCGGAATCTCGATCGACCGCCAGGTGCTGTCGCGCCTGTCGGGCGAGTTCGCCCAGACCGCCGCGCGCGTCGAAGCCGAAATTCAGGAGATCGCGGGCGAGCCGATCAATGTCGGCAGCCCCAAGCAGATCGGCGACATCATCTTCGGCAAGATGGGAATTTCCGGCGGCAGCAAGACCAAGACCGGCGCGTGGTCGACCTCGGCGCAGATTCTCGACGAACTCGCCGAGCAGGGCCACGAATTCCCGAAGAAGATTCTGGAATGGCGGCAGGTCTCGAAACTGAAATCGACCTATACCGACGCGCTGCCGACCTATGTGCATCCGCAGACCCATCGCGTGCATACGACCTATGCGCTGGCGGCGACCACCACGGGAAGGCTCTCGTCGAACGAGCCGAACCTGCAGAATATTCCAGTTCGTACCGAGGACGGCCGCAAGATCCGCCGCGCCTTCATTGCCTCGCCCGGCCACAAGCTGGTGTCGGCGGACTACTCGCAGATCGAGTTGCGGCTGTTGGCTGAAATCGCCGACATTCCCGTGCTGAAGCAGGCGTTCCGCGACGGGCTCGACATTCACGCCATGACCGCGTCGGAAATGTTCGGCGTGCCGATCAAGGACATGCCAAGCGAGGTGCGCCGCCGCGCCAAGGCGATCAATTTCGGTATCATCTACGGCATCTCGGCATTCGGCCTCGCCAACCAGCTCGGCATCGCCCGCGAGGAAGCCTCCGCCTACATCAAGAAATATTTCGAGCGCTTTCCCGGCATCCGCGCCTATATGGACGCGACGCGGGATTTCTGCCGGGTCCATGGCTATGTCGAGACGCTGTTCGGCCGGAAATGTCATTACCCCGACATAAAAGCCTCCAACGCCTCGGTCCGCTCCTTCAACGAACGCGCCGCCATCAACGCGCGCCTTCAAGGCACCGCAGCCGACATCATCCGCCGCGCCATGACCCGGATGGAAGCGGCGCTGGCGGAGAAAAAGCTCTCGGCGCAGATGCTGCTGCAGGTGCACGACGAACTGATCTTCGAGGTGCCCGACGACGAGGTCGCCGCGACCTTGCCGGTGGTCCAGCACACCATGCAGGACGCGCCCTTTCCCGCGGTGCTGCTCTCGGTGCCGCTGCATGTCGATGCACGAGCGGCGGACAATTGGGACGAGGCGCATTAGACGCCGCCGCTGTCGTTCGTCACCGCTGTCTTCGCCCGGCTTGGGCGATGACAGCGGTGCCCTCAATCCAGCTTCGCTTCCATGCCGCGCTTGACGCCGGGACGCGCCATCAGCGTGTCGTACCAGCGGCCGACATTTGGGAAGTCCGCAAACGACACCTTGTGCCGCTCGTGCCGCCACGCCCAGCCGAGAATCGCGAAATCGGCAACCGAGAGCGCACCTGCGACAAAGTCGTGGTTGGCAAGCCGGCGATCCAGCACGCCGTAGAGCCTTCGCGTCTCCGCCATGTAACGCTTCAGGCCGTAGGCGCGTTCCGCTTCGTTTTCCAGCGCGATGAAGTGATGCACCTGCCCCGGCATCGGTCCGAAGCCGCCCATCTGCCACATCAGCCATTCATACACCGGAATGCGCTCGATCAGCGGCGCGGGCAGGAACTTGCCGGTCTTCTCGCCGAGATAAAGCAGGATCGCGCCGGATTCGAAGATGCTGACGCGCTTGCCGCCCGGCCCGTCGGGATCGATGATCGCGGGAATCTTGTTGTTGGGGCTGATGGCGAGGAAATCCGGCGCCATCTGTTCGCCCTTGCTGATATTCACCGGGAAAACCTTGTACGGCAGCCCCATCTCCTCCAGCGCGACGCTGATCTTGCGGCCGTTCGGCGTGTTCCAGGTGTGGAGTTCGATGGTCATGTTTGTCATACCCCGATCTTTGTCATACCCCGCGAAAGCGGGGTATCCAGTACGCCCAAATGTCTCGGCCTTACAACCACCGTCGCGGAATAGTGGATCATCCGCTGAAGCCTGTCATCGGGCGCGCGCTTCGCGCGACGCGTTGGCGGATGATGACACCAGCGCTGTTGACGGCGCCATTCCGCTCTGGAATCTGTGTCCGTCCGCCGATAGATTGCGCCACCTTCCGCCCCGAGAAAAAACCTTGTCCAAATCAGCCTCCCGCGCCCGCCTCGCCGAGATCATCCGCAAGCGCTCGTTCGGCCGCGGTGAGATCACGCTGGCCTCGGGCCGCAAGAGCGATTTCTATTTCAATCTCAAGCCGACCATGCTCGATCCCGAAGGCGCTGCCTTGCTGGCTGAGCTGACGTTCGAAGCGCTGAAGGACGATGGCCTCGATTATGTCGGCGGTCTCGAAATGGGCGCGGTGCCGCTGGCCGGCGCGATCGCGCAGCTGTCCTGGCTCAAGGGCCATCCGATCGCGGCATTCTTCGTGCGCAAGAAGCCGAAGGAGCACGGCGCCCGCCTCGCCGTCGAGGGCCTCGCCAAGGGCGAGAGCCTGCAAGGAAAGCGCGTGGTGATCGTCGAGGACGTCACCACGACCGGCGGCTCGGCGCTCAAGGCGGTGGAAGCCGTGCGCGAGGCCGGCGCCGAGATCGTCCTGGTGTTCACCATGGTGGACCGCGACGAAGGCGCTACTGAAGCCTTTGCGCAAGCCGGGCTTCCGTTTCGCTCGCTCTACAAGGCCGGCGAGTTCTTGTAGGATTGATGGCGTGTGCGGCTGTATCCTGCCGGTCTGCCCGCTCTTCGCGGCGGCAAGCGGGGCGAGGTGAAAAGAAGCATTTTCTTTTCGCCATCCGGCGCGCGCTCATGGCTCGTTTACCATCCCGAACTAATGTGATTCCGGGCTGAGGCACTTCCCGCCCAGCGGTTTTGCGGCGTCGGGTGGAGTAAGCGTTGCGTACAGAGTTGCCTTATCAGCGCGTGCGGCGCCGCATGATGCTTGTTGCCACCGTCGCGCTCGCTGGCTCCGTCACGCTGGCGCCGCGCATGGCGTCCGCCGAAAGCCTGTTCGACTTTTTCTTTGGCGGCACCCAGAAAGCGCGCCAGGCCCCACCGCAGGCCAGTTTCTTCGCCGATCCGTTCGGCCTCAACCAGCCGCCGGCGCCGCCGCCGCGCCCGGTGGCCTCCAGCGGCTCCGGCCCCGCATTTTGCGTGCGCAGCTGCGATGGCCGGTATTTTCCGCTGTCGCGCGGCAACGCGACGCCGGTGCAGATGTGCCAGGCGTTTTGCCCGGCCAGCGTCACCAAAGTTTTCTTCGGCAGCACCATCGACAGCGCCTCGTCCGGCAATGGCGAACGCTATGCCGACAGTGAGAATGCCTACGCCTATCGCAAGGCATTGCGCGCGGACTGCACCTGCAACGGCCGCGACGCCGCGGGGCTGGCGCCGGTCGATCTGACACTCGACACCTCGCTGCGTCCGGGCGATGTGATCGCCACCACCAGCGGGCTGGTGGCCTATTCCAGCGCCAAGGCCGGCAGCGGCCAGACCGCGGAATTCACCCCGGTCGCTTCCTATCCGGGCCTGACCGCCGAAGTCCGCGCCCGGCTCGGCGAGATGAAGGTGGCGCCGGTGAACGCCGAAATGATCACCAGTGAAGCACCATTGCCCGAGACCAGCCGCGACGTCGCGCTACCGGCACGCACGGCGCCGAAGGCCACTTCGCCGCGGGGCAAGCGCGCGGAAGCGGACTGAGTCGAATTGTCATTCCGGGGCGATGCCAACGGGTCCGGCCTCTGGCCGGCCCGATGACAGGCTCCGCATCGAACCCGGAATCTCGAGATTCCGGGTCTGGTCCTTCGGACCATCCCGGAATGACGGAGAATGCGGAACGTCAGCAACATCACCGCCCGACGATGACGCCGATCACGTTCGGCGCCGACAGATATTTTTCCTCAATGGAAGCGCGCGCCGCGGCGCGGTTTTCCGGCGTCAGCAGGCCGCGTTTTTCGGCCAATATCATCCAGCAATAGCCCCACCAGTCCGTCAGCATGCCCTCGTCGTCGACGAGGTCGTAGCCCTGCTCGGCGGCGAAGATCCGCGCATGCGCCTCGTCGAGCGAATCGAGCCAAGCGTGGTCCTTGTCGGAAAACAGGTCGTCGCTGAAATCGTCGGTGGTGTAGCCCCAGACCGATTGGCAGACCGCGTTGAATTCACGGTCGATCGCGTCGTCGTCAACGGCCTGGCGGCGGGAAGCCTGATGCAGCCGCGACAGCGAACGGGCGAAGTCGGCAATGCGGGTGAGCGCGAATTGATCGAAGGCGATGGTGGACATGTAGACCTCTGGATTTTATATCTCAGGATAACTCCGGACTACTCGAGATCACTAACTCGTTGATTTGTCCACAATTATGACTATTATGGATGCGTTAAGATATCTCGGGATATGACAACGCACGTGGAAACAAACGTGGAAAGAGATCATGGCCATCGAACTTATCACGGGGAACGAAAAGAAAGGCGAGCTTGCCCGGCTCATGCGAACAAAGGGTAAACATTGTGACGGAGGCGGGCTCTATTTGCAAGTCGCATCTCCCGGTCAGGCGTCGTGGGTCTGGCGTCACAAAGAGACATGGCGGAGCATTGGCCCGGCCAGCGTCTACCAGATCGATAAGGCCCGTGAGATCGCCCGCAAGCTCCGGGAAGCCGCCCACGAGGGGCGCGACCCGTTCCAGATGCTTACTGCCGGGCGAGCGCGGCCCGTGGGCGCGACGTTCGGGGAATGGCTCAGCAAGTACCTCGACAAAAAACAGGTGCAATGGACGCCCTCCAATCGCGCCCGGGAACGGCGGGACCATGAACGGACCTTCGAGCAGTTGCCGGCGTTCACGGCCCTGCCCGTCAAGGCCATCGATCAGGCAGCCAAAAACGACGCACTCGAAAAGCTCGGGAAGTCGGCACGGCGGAAAGCCACAAGCTGGATTGAAGCCGTCATCCGGTACGCCGAGACCGGGGTCATTATCCAACGCGGCCCGGCCGACGATGAGGTCGAGCACCACGAGGCCATGCCTTGGCGCGACGTGCCCGGCTTCTACGCACGGATTGCCAAGCTCGACGGTGACGACGCTCGGGCGCTGCAATGGACCATTCTGACCGGCGCGCGGACCGATGAAGTGATCGGCGCTAAGCACAAGGCTCCGGCGACGTGGGGCGAGATCACGGACGTTGACGGGCAGCCGACTTGGGTCATCCCAAAAACCCGAATGAAGGGCCGGAAGATGCATCGCGTGCCGCTGTCGCCGGCTGCGCTGGCACTGCTCGGCGAGCGTCGCGCCGACAACATCCCGCTGTTCAAGGTCTCCAGTGTGAACGCCTTGCTCAACACATTGAAGGCCAACGGCGGCGACGGCTACACGGTGCACGGGATGAGAACTTCGTTCACCGAATGGGTTGCTGCGGAAACCGATTGGCCGGACGACCTCGCCGACCGCTGCATCGCGCACGAGCGGAGATCGAAAGTTCGGAAGGCGTATCAGCGCGACGACCTCTTGCCGAAGCGCCGGCTCATCATGCAAGCTTGGGCCGACTTCGTGACCGTGCGTTAGGGGCACGATAAAACCCGGAGCCGATCACGTGTCCGATAGGAACGACCAAACCGAAGAGGCCCGCGAGCCGCACGGGCACGACGCGGCGGCATGAGCGAAGCATCGCGAAGCGCAGCGCCGGGCATTGGTGCCGACTATCCCGAGCCGGCCTGAAAGGGAGGGCCTGATTATGGTCGAATACACATTGAAACAGATAGCAGCCGCGGGGATGCCGCCGGATCAAGCCGCGCCGACGCTAAAGCTTGGGAAGCTGCCGTTCTGCCATTGAACTACGCCCGCGAACTTATTCAATAAAATCAGGTACTTCTCGCACTTTTTGACCCGATTTTCGTCTCGCATCATTGTGTCATCGTGATGTCGGCTGACTACCCGGCCCGCTTTCTATAGACCGCTCCAGCGTCACGCGGCAAGTCAAGCGAGCGCATGCGCTGATTGACAGAAATGCCATTTACCCGATGATCCCGTCCCGGGGAATTGGCGATGGGGGGCGATCAATGGTTGCCAAGCTGGAACGTGTCGCGTTGCGGGAGGCAGTCGAATGCACCGCACTCGAAATTCGGTTGCAGCCATCTCAGCCAGTAATGGCCCGTTCGGCTCGATCCTGTTTTCTTTGAGGATTTCGGCATCGCCGTCCACCACATTTCGTTTTGTGTCACGCGCTGCTACCGGGTCGGGTAGCAAAATGGTAGCAAGATGTTCAGTTTTCGTTCGATGGTCAAAATCGGGACGCGCAACCTGCCGACGAGGCCGGAAAATGCGCACAATAAATGACCGCGTACGAGAGATCGCAGCCGGAGTTTCTGAAGCGCGAGCGGGACCCCAAGTCCCGGTCCTTTGAACCTACAGTGCTGACGTTCGCCGTTACGCTATAGGGGATACTGAAGCTGTCCTGAACATGGCTAGGGGATATGGGGTACCTTGATGGCTCCCCCATGACTGGTGGGCCCCCGAAGATAGGACACGGATCATCATGACTGATGAGATCGCCAACACAGCCCGCCTGATGAAGGTGGCCGAGGCTGTGGTCGATGAGCTGGACCGACAGGGTGTTGCCGAGGCTCTGGCCAGCCTTGGGTTCGATCCGATGGAGATGGCCAAGGCGGTCATCAAGGCGGCAGAGGGTGACGTGATCCCGTTCCCCGGTCCTCGTCATTAACCCATCGAGCCACCCTCTTGGCCTAGCCCACGAGGACGCTTCGCCCCGTACCCCCTCTTCGCCTTCAAGAATGTCTGGCTGTATGAACTTCGTGATGTTGCGAGGGCTCCTCCCTCAACATCGTCTCCCTTGAGGAATTTTTTTTGAAATTTACGACCGCTACGCGGCCGAAATCTCGTGAGCGCAGAATGACCGCTGATCCCATCACCGAAGGTGCAAAAGCCGCGAAAGAAATTGCCAAAGCTACCGACCGAGGAATAGCAGCCGTAAGCCGACTTGGCGGATGGCTAGACCGATCTTTGGCGAAGCCATAAGGCTGCATTGGACTGCAGCCGATCGGAACTATCGAGGCACGATTGTCTTTAGAGATGGCTATCCATTCGGCGAGGAGTGCTTCGAACATCTGCGCAGCGTCTTTCTTGTGGCAAACCTGCGCTGCCTCCAAGCAAGTTTACTTTTTTCTCCTCACAACCTTGAATTTAAGCCAAGATGGAGTGGCTCAAGCCTATACATACACTCGCATCAGGGCTTTCTATGACAGTTTTCCCCGAAGCTGGCCCGAGGCAGAGGGTCATCGCTCTTATTATCTACTGCGGGGCGCTTCTCGCGATCCAATACTGGATTGTTGAGCCGCATCTGCCGCCTGGCACAATAAATGGCCTCTGGTTCTACAGCGGCATAGCCAGCCTGCTGTTGGGAAGCCGGCTTCTCAACCCGTATTTCACCCCTCCGGGTGACGCTGCGACCAATGCGTTCGTCAGTTGCGTATCCATCCTCGCGGCATGGGAAGCGGCGCATGAAAAATCCATGCCTCTGGCCGCACTTTATTGGGCTGGTGCTTACTGCGTTGCCGTATTCATCATTTCGATCATCAGTCTTCTTCTTCGTCCGCCTCTGGGAATGCGTAGCCCTCCTTGGCTGATCGCATCAGAACGGTTCGCCCGCGCCTTGGGTGCACCAAATGTCATTTTCACAGTAGTAATCGTGGCAGCCGTATGGGTGTTTCACCGCTCGCAGCCGCTTCAAGTGTTCGCAATACTCACAGCGACCTTGTTCATTGTCGCCTTTGCGCCCATTGACCGGTTGCTCGCTTTTATTTCTTGGCTCAATGATCTCGGCACTAGAACCGCGCCTGAGGGAGTAATTGGATTAATCGCGGCGCATCAATCGCCAGGCATAGTACTCATTCGACAGACCGATGGGGCCGCCATCCCTGCGGGATGTCCACTGTTAGTTTGCGATGATGGCGGACCTCAGGCTTTAGGGGTCGCGTTGAATTATGTGGGTCGTGACGAAGGCAATCTGCTTCGTGTCCTGACCGTTCCCGTGCCTGCCCTACTGGCCCAACGTACAAATGCTGTGGCTACTGGTGTTGGCACCGGCGTTGCTGTGCAGCTCACACTTACGCCAGATGAGAAGGCGGCCATCCCGGCAGCGCACGCAGCCAGTATCATTCGGCGGATGGATCAATTTTGTGGAATTGTAGATCAGGACACCTCGCTCGACTTCCTACAGTTTGAAGTCATCGAAGATCGAGAAATGACAGAGGGCTGCCTTGTCGAAACGAACATCGCCGGGCAGCCTGTGCTCTATCAAGTGATTGAAGGTCTCACGCGTGAGGAAATAGTCCAACAGAAGAACAAGTATGGATATGCTCGCGCGAGGGCACGAAAAATCGGGCGCTGGGATGTCACGGATGCTTGCTTCAGGCCCGTCAAATGGTTGCCCAAGATCAATAGCCCTGTGTTCCTAAAGTTGGCAGAGGATTTCGTGCATTCCCCGACTGCCGTCGGCCATTTTCCTCGCACCGCGTACGGTGTGGACATAAACATTTCAGAAGCAGTGACGCACAACACCGCAGTGCTCGGAATTTTAGGGATTGGGAAGAGCTTTTTAGCCATTGAACTCGTGGAGCGAATGATTGCTGCCGGGATTAAGGTAATCTGTCTCGACCTTACGAACCAGTATTCAGACCTGCTCAACACCTTCCTCGACGTGGCGCATGAGACCGCGCAGCTCGATCTGCTGCGACTTGCCGAAGGACGCGGTGTGCCACATCAGAATAAAGAACAAGGCGGCACTCGGCCAGCATTCAAGGAAGCAATGAAGGCGCAGCTGACGGAATTCTTGCAAAACGAAAACCAACGGTTGCTGCGGGTGTACAATCCGGCCCAGTTTGACGTATGGCATCAGACGGGCGGCCTGTTCCAGGGCAGCGCAGCGATGGCGTCGCTAACAGCATGTGAGATCACGGCCATTATCTCAGAGGCAACGCTTGATATTGCTCAACAAGGAGGCATGACTGATACGGCTCGCATATGTCTCGTGTTCGAGGAAGCCCACTCCATCGTACCAGAGTGGAATTCGGTGGCATCCGAGGGCGACCGAACGGCGACGGCAGCGACGGCACGCGCTATACTTCAAGGTCGAAAATACGGGCTTGGATGCTTGCTGATCACGCAGCGCACTGCCAACGTTACGAAGACCATTCTTAATCAGTGCAATACGATCTTTGCTATGCGTACATTTGATGAGACCGGAAAGGACTTCCTTTCAAACTATATAGGCAGCGATTACGCTAAAATCCTACCCAGTCTTGAGGCTCGTCACGCCGTCTTGTTTGGCAAGGCATCTTCCTGTGAAAATCCCGTGCTGATCCGATTAAACGATAGAGATACCTTCGTCGCCTCCTTCAGAGCTGCGCACCCGCCTCAAACGTTGCCAAACGCAGCTGTCCCGACATAACGCTCGATTAAATCCCCCGGAAAATCTGGTGCAAAATGCCGACGCGGCTTAGCAAATTGAGCATTGGTCGAGCTATTGACCATCTAGCAGCGTTCGGGGACACGGACGTCTTCCCGCACCTCATAGAGATCGCGTTCCTTTCGGCTAGACGAGACAAGATTATTGATGAACTCTCGAAGCTGGACCTTGATTTGTTTCAGCCTGCCCAAGCTATCGAAACAATTGCTCCAAAAAGTCGCCTGGGTTTCAGGATTGTGCATCAGTTGCCCGTTCTGGAGACAATTCTATTTACTGCGGCTGTGGTCGAGATTGGAGCGGACTTAGAAAAGCTCAAGCGTCCGATTGATGAATTTGGACCATTTGCATACCGCTTCTCGTCCAAGCCTAGTTCATCGCTCTTTGTCGAAGACCACTCGTATAGGGCTTGGTTGGAATGGCAGCGCGCTTTCGTGGCGAAAAATCATTTCACTCACGTTGTCCTAACCGACATAGCGGATTTTTATCAGCGCATTTACTTTCATCGTATCGAAAACATACTAGATGTCGCGACCACAAAAAAGGGCATCAATGCGTTCATAAAAACTTTGATTAAGCAAATTCGGTCGAGACAGTCATACGGCATCCCAGTGGGAGGAAGCGCATCTCGTTTGTTGGCCGAGGCCGTATTAAGCGACGCGGATAGTGCGCTAGCTGATGAAGGGTTTCTGTTTACTAGATATGTGGATGACTATCGACTATTTTTAGACGGCAATCAGTCGCCGTATAGTGCTTTGGCATTTCTAGCGGAGCAATTAGCAACCAGCGAAGGTCTGTCACTTAATGCCCAAAAAACAAAGCTGCTGAAAATTGATGATTTCAATGAGTTTCTATCTTCTCAATTGGTTGACGTTTCCGATGAGGCTGAACAATCGGCATTATATCAACTCAATCATGCTTTGTATTTTGAGGAAGAGCCATCTCAAGAGGATATAGAAAAGCTCAAGGCACTCAATCTTCTTGAAGTTCTGGAGAAAGAACTTTCCGAGGAGATGTGGGACTTCGGTAAGATACGCGCTATTTTTCTGGGGTTGCGTTTGACCGAAGACGAAAATGCTGCGGACTTTATTGTCACCCGCTTGGATGATCTAATTCCATTTATTAAGGAGGTTGTCTTACTTTTGCATGAGCTTCCTCGGGGAGCACCGTTTTTGAGTGAAGCCCTACGCCAGGCCATCGTAGGGCAGCTAAAAGCCGGTCCCGCGTCGTCTGTGCCAACAATACGGGTATGGCTGATGGAGCTTTTCCTAAGGGGATGTTTGGAAATAGACCACCGCGGGCTGGTTGAAATCGCAAAGGATGAAACGCTCAGTAACCGACACAGTTTGATTATTCGAGGTCTCAACAATGATGTTAATTTCTTTCGTCGCAACAAAACTCGCTTCGACGAACTAAACGGCTTCGAGAAGATGGCGTTTTTGATGGGTGCGACTTGCTTGCCAAAAGACGAGTTCAAAGCCTGGGTGGGAGCGGTCAAACCGAACATGACGCGTCCACTCGACGGGCTATTCTGTAATTGGATTGCTTCCAAGCCAGGCGAGTTGGCTGACCTGATCCGGGATCGCGGCGAAAATCGATTTTGAGACCCCGTCAGCCACACGCACGAGGACGGCCCCAGGGAAGGTGGCTCAAGACAGCCTCCAGCCCATGGTTGCGTATCAAACAGCCTGGGGCCACGATTGGTGTCAGCAAGCTGCCGCGAAACAATCGCGATCATCGATCCCATGGAAGCCGAACGCGAGAAGGTCGAGGTCGTTCGTCGCCTGACGCCCAAGCTGCGGGGCGAGAAACCAACGTTTCAATCTGCCTTCAGGTAGTGAAGAAAATGACCTGATGTCTCCGTGCCGCCGGGTTCAATCTCAACTTCGTCCGCAGTTATTGGATGACGAAATGCCCTCAGTATAGCGGCGCGCCGTCAAATTTTTTAAGCTCCTCCTTTGTGAGGCGCCGCATGAGGTCAGACACATCAGCCTTGCGGGCTCCTTCGCGGGGCCGCCCCTCAAAGCGGTCAGCGTCAAGAAGTCCCATGAACAGTTGGAAGTCGGCATTGTTGCCGTTGTGGGGCGTCGCGGACATTAGTAAGAAGTGGCGCGCGCGACCGCCGACGAGCTGACCGAGTTTGTAGCGTTTGGTGTACTTCACCTCGGTGCCGAATAGGCTCGCTGCCATGCGGTGCGCTTCATCACAGATAACGAGATCCCAATCCGAAGCAGCCTGCAACTTCGCCTGCAGCGTCTCCGAGCGTGCGGCCATGTCGAGGCGCATGATCAGGTGATTGCGCTCAACAAAAGGGTTCCCAGTGACCGAGGTCTCGATCTGCTCGCGCGAGACGATATCGAAGGTGAGATCGAACTTTTCCTTCAGCTCATCCTGCCACTGCTCAACCAAGCTGCCGGGCGCAATGATGAGACAGCGCTCCAGGTCGCCACGAATGATAAGTTCTTTAATGAACAACCCGGCCATGATCGTTTTACCGGCGCCAGGGTCATCGGCCAGTAGGAAGCGCAACGGCTGCCGCGGCAACATCTCCCCATAGACAGCGGTGATCTGGTGCGGCAGCGGCTCGATACGGGAGCTGTGTACTGCGAGGTAGGGGTCGAAGAGGTGTGCGAGCCTGATGCGTTGGGCCTCGGAGGCGATCCGGAACGCCTCGCCATCACCGTCGAAGCTGAAGGCGCGGCTGGCCTGGACCAGTTCAAGTCGAGGCTCGGCATCGCGATAAAGCAGTACCTCCGCCGGACCGTCGGCGCCTCGGTAGACGATATTTAGGGCGTCCGAGCCGATCCACTGGACGCGCACGACCTCGACGACCGCTGGGCCCGCCACCCCCCGTATCTTCGCTCCCGCAACAACCTTATCCAACGCCAACACAGATTGTGCTCCCCTGCCGGCGCACGGAATAGCACGTTTACCATGGGTCAGGTCTAGCTCGTTGATGCCATCCAAGGCGTCTTTTCAGGCGCGTTTCCTGACAGGCCAAGCGTCGTACTTCACAAGCTGACCCGCATCTTTTGGGAGCGGCCCCGGCGTCCCGGCGTATCCGTCCGGCCCTCGTAGTCCGGCGCATCGGTTGCCAGGATACGCCCGTCAAAACCCTTGGCGTAGAAGCTGAGCGGATAAGGAATCCGGATCGTGATCATCTTGCCATCCTTTAACGCCACGAAGCCGTCACCGAGATTGGCGGTGGACATCGGGATATTCTCGCCAAGTCCGGACGTGTTGTGCTGGTCGACCCAGGTGTAATAGCTCGACTCGGCGCTGTTCTCGCCGATGCCGTCGAAGCCAGGGCCGGGATACTGATAGATGGTCCAGCCCTCGGGGCAATGATTGCCGGTGGCGGTCGGCCCATTGAGCGGGCCCTTGCACTTGCGGCGATCGAAGCTGCCGAGGTGGCCGCTCGACAACGACGCCCAGACCACGCCGTTCTTGTCGATATCGCCGCCGCGGATTCCGAATGCCGGCGCCGGAACATTGAACACCTCCGACAGTCCGGTAGCCGGGTCAAATCGCAGGAACCCCGGAGGCCCACCGAAGATGCCTACGGTGTACCAGATCGAGCCGTCGACCGGCGACGGCATCACCGCGTAAGGTCCCGAACCCGGGACGATCCGCTTGTCCTTGTTCGGATCGAGCGGGGCGTTGGGCTCGACATAATCGTCGCGCTTGCCGTTGCCGTTGGTGTCGAGCACGAACGGGGACCAGCCTTGCGACTTTGCGGCATCGCCGGTTTCGTCAAACATCTTGGTGTTGATCCAGCCGGCAACCGGGCCGGTGCCGCTGAGCCACAGCGTGTCGTTGGCGTCGTAGCCGAACTGCAGGTGATGGGTGCCAAAGCAGGTGTTGATGAAACTGTACTTCATCGTCCTGGGATCGAGCATCGCCACCTGACGGGCCGACTTTTCCAGCGGGAACACCTTGGCCGACGGGTGGTCGGAACCCTGTTTGCAGAACGCCGGGTTATCGATGCCGCGCACGGTGGCGGAGAGCCAGAGCCGGCCCTTCTCGTCGAACATGGAGTTGTGGTTATTGGCTCGCGTATCCCAGAGTTTTTGCTCGCCCCAATAGGCGGACGGCTCCAGCGGCTTCACGCTGGCGGCATGCCCGGGACCCATCGACTCCGGCATCTCTGGGTCCGCGACCGGCATCTTGAAGAACGACACTTCATTGGTCTTCGGATCCAGGATCGGCATATTATCGGTCGAATATTCGGGCGAGCCGTAAAGCGGGCCATAGGCATTGACCGTCGGATTGCGCCGGTCGGACGAAATCAGATCGTGCAGGTATTTGTCGGGCGTCGACCACTCCCATGAAGTGATCACGATATTGCGTTCGACGCCTTGTGGACGTGGCGGCTTGCTCTTGGGCAGTTCGCCCTTGGCGACGCGGTCGGTCCAGTCGCCGAGATATTTGAAGGGGACGCCGCCGAAATTGCCGGCAAGTTGGTTAGTCATCTGCTCGCCGGACTGCCCCGATTGGACGCGCCGCATCCAGGCCGCCGCGCCGGAATCGAACTTGCCGAAAGCAGCTGGTATCGTGCGAGTGCCTTCCTGGCCGAGCTGATGGCACCCGATGCAGCCGATATTCTTCATCTGCTTCAGCCAGTAGTCTGCGTCAGCTTTTCGGGAATGTCGCTCTTGCCGCCGAAATCGCCGGCAGGCGGAATTTTTATCATCGCATACCAGTAAATCGCCGGGTAATAATGCGCCGCTGCCGCTTCGTTCGGTGCCGGCACCGCCGTGTGATTAAGAAGCTGGCCCGGCTTTGCGGTGAGCTTGGCCGAATCCACCAAGCCATAACCCCGCACCCAGACGCTGTAATTCGCGGCCGGCAGATCGGGGATGAGGTAGCGGCCATGGTCGTCGGTGACGACGATGCGCGCGAACTTCGTCGGCAGTTCGGTGGTCTCGGCGATCACCCAGACTCCGGCTTCAGGGCCGGCCGCGCCGACAACAGTGCCGCCGATGTCGGTGGCGCCGATCGCTACGGCCTGCTGCGCATAGGCTGCGGTGGGGATTGTACCTGGCAGCGCTATCAAGCCGGCAAATATCGTCAACCGTGCAAGTACTCTGGTCACGAACACGGCTCGCCTCCCGGCATGGAACCGACTCTTTGGCCGGTTTTCATTGTCGCCATTTTAGCAACAAGGTCGGCAGCGTCCAATGGCTTGAATCAGCCTTCGACTGACGTCCGCGCATGGCACTGGCCTCGCACGAAACTCTGTCTCGCCATCGAAGAGCATTTCACGCCCGCGGGCGTTCGCTTGTGCATCACAAGCCTAATAGCGATCGCTTATGGTAACGGCGGGATCGCTTAGGTATCGGACAACATTAGCGAATGGCGCGCCATTCAGAACAAAACCACGAACTCTTATAATATTGAAATAATGACGTAATTTAATCAGTTCGCCCAGCATAGACGTTGCTTGTCGGATCATATCGAAAGTCGCTGCGCGAGAAGGTGTCATCCTCTCGCGTTGACTTGTGGGCACGCTTCCGAGTTGTGCCAACATTGGAGGCGGTTTGCGCGGCCCCTCGCCGTTGAAGGATCAAAGCTTAAAGTTTGCCTTTATTGTTCCCAGCTTCGCCAGATAGGTCCTGACGGACCCGGGAAGACCTTCAAACCAGGCCTCCTCCCGCCCCGGCGCGGGCAAAACGTGTCCGTATTCGATCATATCTGTGGGGTCCAGGTTGCAAAGATAGATCCAGACGTTTTCTTGCCTAACGCTAGTGACGAGGCTGATGTCCTGCATCATCTTCGTCATCATGCCGGTCCGCTGTTCCTCGGTGCGACCCGCACGTATATCACCGCGGACCCAGATGTGATCAGACGTGTGTTCGCCCCCCAAATAGCGATCCGCTCGGGCCTCCTCGATCACCACTTGCACGAAATAAGAAGGGGCGCCTGTCGCCTCGCTATGGCGAAAGGTGATCGCGTCCGCAATCTGATGTTTTTGATCTTGGCTGAACCTGTCTCTTGGCAGGTAACACACGTAGGTTGGCATCGATATCTCCTTACGAATGAAATTCCTTTTCGAACGAACCCCGTTTGGCCCGAGGCGACTTTGTGCGTTGCATGTAATAGCCGGCACACGCACATAAGCTACACTTGGCAACTTGCGATCCTGGCACGATGGCGGCGACTCGGCGATGAGATGGCGGAATGGGCCATGATGACCAAAACCTGCTGGTGCCCCGGAGCCAACGATACGGAGGCACAACCTTGGAAACATCTGTCATGATATTCTCCTCACATCAGGTGCATGTTTTGGCGGATAGCTTTCACTTGGGCGCATATTGCATTTCGCCGTCGCCGAATGACCAGTCTTCGCGATTTGTGTCGACCAAGTTGATCCAGATATCCTCCTTTCGCACATGAGCTTTCTCGTGGATCTCGTCAGCGATCCGGTGGAAGAATTTCTTCTTCACGTCGACCGAACGCCCGCTGACCCAGGTGATCTGTATGATGATGAGGTCGCGTGTATAGTTCAGGCCTAGGTAACCCTCTTCCGGGTATATGATTTCGTCGGGAGCATGACGCGTTACTACCTGAAACTTGTCGTGCAACGGTACATTGGCGACCTCAACCATGGCATGATAGATCGCTTCGCTCACTACCCGGACACGCTCGGGTGGCGCGTCCTTACTCAAGTCTATTCTCGCTAACGGCATCATTGACCTCCTCTGCCTGTCTCGAACAGTCTCGACTTGTTGCTCATCAAGCGCGCGCAGCGGAGCCGCCGCGCCCGCCTTCATCGCGATACCCACGACCGCCCCAATCAGCAAACACGCCTTTATAATGCGGCGTCGCGGGTAGGCGGAGGGCTGCGCCTCTTCGTCCAGTCGACCGATTTTCATTGAATCAAAGAGCATGGACATAGGCTCCGTCTCAATGTTGATGGATTTTGTGCGAAACGTTGGATGCGATGCCTCAAGCCCCTTTGACCTGCAGTCCAAGGTCCAAGAGAGATTGACGTGCATCTCCGAACAGCATCGACGTCTTCGGTTCTACGAAGAGATCGTTTTTCACATCGGAGAGCGGACCGCCGTTCGTCAGATCTGGGCTATGCCGCCATCGACGAAGATCTCGCTGGCCGCGATGAAGCTGCTGTCGTCGGAGGCCAGGAAAGCGGCGACCTTCGCAACCTCCTCATCGGTTCCCGTTCGGGCAAGGGGCGTTATGCTTGCCGCGTATTCCATGAAGCTGTTCAGCGCGTCACGGCTGGCGGCGGCGTTTTCGTGCGCGGGTGACGGGATCACGCCAGGGCTGATCGCGTTGACCCGGATGCCCTGGCCCCGCAAATCCGACGACCATGTCCTGGCGAAGCTGCGGACCGCCGCCTTTGAGGCGCTGTAGACGCTCCAATTGGCCCAGCCTTTTGAGGCGACGATCGAGGCGTTCAAGATGATCGAGCCGCCCGGCCCCATCAGAGGCAGAGCCTTCTGGACGGTCCAGATCACGCCCTTCACATTCACTTCCAGGTGACGGTCGATGTGCTCCTCCGTCAGGCCGCCGAGCGGAATCGGAATCACCACGCCGGCATTTGCGAAAACGACGTCGACACGTCCCACTTCACTGCGGATCTGGTCGTAGAGGCGGTCGAGATCAGCCGGCTTGGAGACGTCGCCCTGGACGGCCCTAGCACTCGGTCCAAGAAGGGAAGCGGCGGCATCGAGTTCTGCCCGCCTGCGGCCCGTGATGTAAACGCGCGCGCCTTCCTTCACGAAAACCTTGGCCGTCGCCAGGCCGATCCCAGAGTTTCCACCAGTGATGACAGCGATCTTTCCATCGAGTTTCGGCATATCTTCCTCAAGCTTGTTGGTTGAACCATCAGTTTCGGGGAGCGAAGCCGGAATACGGCTTCAGTGGAACGATCATCGGAGGCTGCAGGTAGCCTTCGCGGATGAGAGGAAGCGCGTTGAACTTTTCCGCGACTTCGTCAGTCGAAGCGGCTTCCACAATTGCGCAGGCGCCTCCGGCGTCACCGCGAAACCAGATTTGTTGAACCAAACCGGCCGCGTAGAGGCCACGTATCATCTCGAACTCCGCCTCCCTGAGGTCTGCGGGAGCAGGGGTTTCCCCCTTATCGGGATGCCAGGAGAACAGGGTCATGAACTGCATTTTGAGCGCTCCTTGAGTTAATACCAGCATATGCTTGTGTTAACCAGCATATGCTTATAAATCAAGACGGGCGCAAATCACATGCAGTTGATTCCAGCATATGCTTGTGTTTGGGAACGATGCCGGCATATGCTTACAAATCAAGACGGAGATCATCACGTGAAAGAGAGAACCCGGTACGCACGACCGGAAAGCGAAGGACGTTGCCATTGCACGGAATTGCGAAAGGCGTCGCGACGAATCTCGCAGCTTTACGATACGGCGCTCGCGCCGAGCGGCCTGAAGACGACGCAGCGCGCGATACTGGCGGAAATCGGGCGTTCCGAGCCGGCGACGGTCGGCGCACTGGCCGACGCGTTGGTGATGGACGCCGGCGGTCTTGCTCACACCTTGAAGCCGCTCACCCGTGAAAAGCTGGTCACGATCGCTGTCGATCCGCAGGACCGGCGCAACCGGTTGATCAGTCTGACCCGCTTGGGACGGTCCAAGCTCCGTGAATCGGATGCCCTGTGGGAGGCTGCGCAGCGGAGCTTCAAAGCCGCCCTTGGGGCCACCGGATCCGAGGACTTGCGCGTGGTGATGCAGCTTCTCGTAGCGAACGACTTCACTGAAACTTTCGAAAAGGCGCTGGCATCGACCGGCCGATAAATATTCCGGAGATCTTATGATCGATTTGATGATCGATTTGAGAAGCGACACCTGCAGCCGGCCGACGCCTTCGGGGCCGGGCGCACGCGGACAGAATTTGGGACCTATCTTCCTGCCCTGCTCGTTGCCGGCGCCTTCTTGCTCGTGGCATCGCTTCTCGTTGTGACCCTGCCCAAGCCAGGCAAGCCGAACGTCGTTCCGGCCACGGCTTGAACAAGCCCGTCGAATTGAAAAACAAGTTGGAGAAACCTAATGAACTATCGATATCTCGGCCGTTCCGGCTTCCGCGTTCCGGCACTAAGCCTTGGAACAGCTACCTTCGGCGGCAAGGGCGATTTTTTTGCCGCTTGGGGTGATACCGGGGCGGAACAGGCGACGCGCCTCGTCGACATGTGCCTCGACTTTGGCCTGAACATGTTCGACAGCGCCGACGTCTATTCCGCCGGACTTGCGGAGGAAATCCTCGGCGCGGCGATCAAAGGCAAGCGTGATCGCGTTATCGTCTCAACGAAGGCCACTTTCCGCTTTGGAGAGGGCCCCAACGACGTGGGTTCTTCGCGCTATCATCTGATTAACGCTTGCGAGAAAGCCCTGAAGCGCCTGGGGACCGACTATATCGATATTTTTCAGCTTCACGGCTTCGACGCCAGGACGCCGATTGAGGAGACCTTGAGCGCCCTCGACGATCTCGTTCGCGCCGGCAAGATCCGCTATGTGGGCTGCTCGAACTTTTCAGGCTGGCATCTGATGAAGTCGCTGGCGGTGGCGGAGCGTTACAATTTGCCACGCCATGTCGCGCATCAGGCATATTATTCGCTGGCCAACCGCGAATACGAAAGTGAACTTATGCCCCTCGGGCTCGACCAGGGGGTCAGCGCGATCGTCTGGAGCCCCTTGGCGTCGGGGCGCCTCACCGGCAAGATCCGGCAGGGCCTATCCGTGCCTGAGGGCAGCCGACGCGGCCTGAGGCCCGAAGACGGTCCTTTCGTGCAGGACGGGCATCTCTTCACGATCATCGAGGCGATCGATGAGATCGCCGGCGAGACCGGGAAATCGGTGACGCAGATCGCGCTCAATTGGCTCCTTCAACGTCCCACCGTCGCGAGCCTCATCATCGGCGCGCGCAACGAAACGCAACTGTCGGAAAATTTCGGAGCCATTGGCTGGGCCCTCACGCCCGATCAGGTTCAGCGCCTGGATAAGGCCAGCCGGGTCATCCCGACCTATCCTTATTGGCACCAGGAGGGATTTGCGGAGAGAAATCCATTCCCTACCTTATAGAGGTCCAAGAGAGCACATCAGGCATCCTGATCGGGATTCTCGTCATAGCGACGCGAGAATGCCAGATGTATGGATGCCGTCGAGGGCCGACCAGGACGGACCGTGACTGCTGACCGAATACCTCAGCGCAAATGCCTGGCGTTAGTGGTTGATCAATGCGGCCGTCCTTTTCACCTGATGAGCGTCCCAAACTTGCCGAGCATAAGCATCCCATGTTCGATTGGAACAACCTGCACGTCTTTCTCGAACTCGCACGCCAGGGCCGACTAGCCCCCACAGCGCGGCGCTTACGCGTAGACCACACCACGGTCAGCCGCCGCGTAGCCGAACTCGAGAGATCGCTCGACCAAAAGTTGTTTGACCGGACCGACGACGGCTTCGTGCTGACCGAAGCTGGCGCCCGCCTTCAGCCACTCGCCGAGGCCATGGAACAGCAGGCGCTTGTCATCGCGGCCGGCAAGCCCGCCGCCCCCGCTGGCAGCGTGCGGGTAGCCAGCATGGAAGGATTCGGTAGCCAATATGTTGCCCAGTACCTGCCCTCCCTGACGGCAAGCTATCCCGAGCTGCTCGTCGAACTCGTGACCTCGCCTAATCCGATCAACCTGACCAAGCGCGAGGCGGATGTCAGTCTGTCCTTCATGCCGCCGCGCGGGCCGCGGTTGCAAGTTAGGCAAATCGGGTCCTTCGCCCTGTTCCTTTACGCAGCACCAGCGTACCTCGCCGCACACGGCACCCCGGCTATGCCCGAAGACCTCGCCGCGCACGTATTTGTGGACTACATCGAGGACGTCGTACAAATTCCTGAGGTGCTTTGGCTACACGAATTCGTTTCTTGCCCCCGCGTTTGCTTCCGCTCTTCCTCTCTGTATGCTCAGGCGACTGCTGCTGCTGCCGGGGCCGGTCTCGTGGTTCTCCCCTCCTTCGCCGGCGAAACCGACCCGCGCCTCGTCCCGGTGCTCAAATCATCCGTGCGAACGGAGCGGCCGATCTACCTCGGCGTGCACGAGGATCTGGCCTGGATCCCGCGCGTGCGCGCGGTCGTACGTATACTGGAAGAGCAGGTCGCAGCGGATCGTGACTTCCTCATGCAAGACACATAAGTTCAGGACCTTCCCTTTCGCATTGTTCCGCGTTGTTGTTCTGCGGCGCTCGAAAGAAATGTGGAATCAAGAGCGATGCGGATGGAGCAGGGCTGATGCAGACGGCGAGTTAGTCGTTGCATAGCCTCATCGCCAAAGCCGCCAACGGGACGTCGGTGTGCACATGACGGTGCGTCAGCAATTACCAACTGGCATGAAACCGCGTGGTGCCTTCCATGCGTAGGTACGTAGATCATGGTTGGCGTCCAGTGCTCGACCAGCGGCCCTTTGTGTGACGGTACCATTGGCGTCAATGCACTGGCAAAATGCGGCCTGAATATTCGCGTACTTGGCCGGCGGCATGCGAATGATCATCCTACAGCGGCGAGGCCTGCTGGTGCGAAGACACCAACACCGCCTTGCCTCTCGCGTTGTCACTGTGTCGATCCTGGACATCGCAGTGGCAATCGCATCAGCTAAGGTCTGGAAATATACTCCGTTCTTTCTCCGTGCGGTACCCGACGTGACCTGAGCACCGTGAAGCTGCGTGATGCCGACTGCGTCGCTTCGCAGCAGCGGGCGCATCAGCGGCCTCGTCATTGCACGGGGACCGTGATTCAGCGCGACGGGGCTTGCACCTTTTCCCAATTCTCAAACACCAAGTGGAGCACATATCCCTATTCGAGTGGCTATCAGTTAAATCGCAACCCACCCAGCGTATGGAGAAAAGTCATGCAACAAATCGAGCCGACTACCATCCCCGATCTTTCACAGCTCTCCTATAATGGGAATGATGCACCACCTCGCGAAAATGACGCGATACAGCATGTGCTGCGTCAGGATAATAGCGTGTCGGTTCGTAAGGCGCTTGTCCACCAGCAAGACGAGGTTCACATCCACGTCTACGTGCTCGAACCGGGCGGCCGTATCAAGAGCCATTACCACACCAAGAACTGGGACATCTTTTTCGTCATAGAGGGTGAATTCGAGGCATCCCACAGCAGGAACGGGCCGTCCATCCGTTGTGGCAGGCATGCCATGCACCTTGTTCCACCCGGCACAATCCATGAAATCGTCAATGCCAGCACGACGGAGCCGCTAAAATTCCTGCTGATACAGAGTCCTTCGAAAAAGGGCTACGATTTCATCCGATCTGATCTGCCAACTTTGGCGATGCCGGTTGAGGTGAATTTGTTTAGCTCCCGAACAGCATGATCCAACTCTCGAATGAGAGTAGAACGACCAGGCGGAACGAGGGGCCGAGCGGTGCTGTTCTCCCGAAGCATGCAGCAATGCATCACCAATCGCGGCAGAGCGGTCGGCCCCTCAACCTCGTCGGTCGTATCCTTCAGTGCTTGACGCTCTTTGAAGCGTTGGTGTGGAGGCTCCGATTTGCCGTTCATGCTCAATCGTCCGGGTCGTGGACTAGCGTAAGCTTCGTGAGCTACGGCGTCATGGGGGGTGTGCGGAGCGTTCAGCGGATTCGCGAGAACGTCGTCGAACTGCAGCTCGCCCCAGTGAAATCCTCGGTACACGTTCCTGCGCCGACGCTCAAATAAGGAAAGCCATCATGCCGCTCCTGCGCTTCGACCTCATCGAGGGACGCTCGGAATCTGAGCTGAAGAAGATCCTCGACGTCACGCACGAGGTGTTGCTCGACACCCTCCAGGTACCGAAACACGATCGCTACCAGGTCGTGCATGAGCACAAGCGCTCTCGCATGGTGATCGAGGATACTGGGCTCGGATTTGCCAGATCCGACAAAATAGTTGTGCTCCAGATCACCAGTCGTCCACGAAAACGCGAAATGAAGCAGGCCTTCTATCGTTTGCTGGTCGAAAGGCTTTCCGCCAGTTGCGGAATTTCACCAACCGACGTGGTCGTGAATTTTGTGACGAGCGCTGATGAGGACTGGTCATTCGGCGCAGGCCGGGCGCAATTTCTGACCGGCGATCTATGAACCCGGAGGGGTGGCACCCGAATTGGAGTTGTGGTGGACGCAGAAATCATTATTCGACGCACCTTCCTCCATAGCTCGGGAATCAACTGTAACAAAAATTGCGCGTTGCTGTGGCGCAAACATCACCGAACATCAAGGAGACTATCGTGACGATAACCAGGCGCCTGGGCGGTCAACGATCCCGGCGCGACCAATGTCGCGCAGATCGTGATCGCCGGTACCAAGCGGCAGGCGCCGGAAGGCGCGATATCGATGCCTGCGTTCGGTGACGCGTATTCCGACGACGAGATTGCGGCCGTGGCCAACTACGCCACCTCACGCTTCGGCGGCAAGGGATCGCAGCTTACCGCCCAGGACGTGGCGGAGTTGAGGAAGCAAACGTCCGAATGATCGCCGGCGGGTGCCGATAACGGTGCAAACCCCACGTAACAGGAGTGTCAGCCGCACCGGCCGGGTACTCTAGGAATACTGAGAGACTTCCATGAGCCTTCCATCAACCATTATGAACGTTCAACTCGAGGCTCCCGTCCGATTTAGTCCATCGGTCGAACGGCCAGACGCGGATGAGGATAAAACCACCCAGGCTCTGATCGCGACCATGCGGTATATCAACGAAAAGACCTTCGCTGATGGCGGTCATGCGCTCAGAAGTGTGCACGCCAAGACCCATGGAATTTTGCAGGGCTACCTGGAAGTGGATACGGACCTCCCAGGTGACCTTGCACAGGGATTGTTCGCGAAGCCCGGTCGTTATCCGGCTGTGCAGCA
This sequence comes from Bradyrhizobium erythrophlei, assembly GCF_900129425.1. NCBI lineage: Bacteria > Pseudomonadati > Pseudomonadota > Alphaproteobacteria > Hyphomicrobiales > Nitrobacteraceae > Bradyrhizobium > Bradyrhizobium erythrophlei. The sequence goes on from NZ_LT670817.1 coordinate 7,688,326, forward strand.
TCTGGTCGATGCTTTAGCGGCAGTCCGCGCGCAACTGGGCTGGTCACTCGGGGAGGAAGCGGCTTGAAACCCGGTGCTTCCCTGGCGGTCCTGCTGACTGCTTCGACTGGATGCGCGATGACCGTGCTGGACACCAATGTCGTCGCCGTCGTCCTCCCGACGATTGCGCGCGACCTGGATGCTTCCTTTGCCGATGTCGAGTGGGTGGTCAGCACCTATGTTCTCTGCTTCGCCGCACTGTTGCTCCCCGCGGGTTCAATCGCCGATCGTTTCGGCCGGCGGAAGGTGTTTCTCGGCGGGATCGGCTTGTTTGCCCTCGCTTCACTGCTGTGCGGGGCCGCGCCGAGCGCGCCGGCACTTTATCTGGCTCGCGGCGCCCAAGGAGTAGGGGCCGCGTTTCTACTCGCACCTGCGCTCGCGGTCATTGGCCATGCTTTCCACGGCGAGGCCGAGCGCGCACGTGCCTGGGCGATCTGGGGCGGAATCATGGGCCTCACAATGGTCCTTGCGCCGATCATCGGTGGCGTCATCGCCTACGGACTCGGCTGGCGCTGGGCCTTCTATGTCAACATGCCGGTCTGCGCGCTTTTGGGCGCCGCTGTCCTTCCGCTCATCCAGGAGTCGCGCGACAGCGAGGCGCGCAGCCTCGACCCGGCGGGCATCATCCTCTTCGCGGCTTCCATGTTCGGCCTGACCTGGGGTTTGATCCACGGCCAAGCGCAGGGCTGGCTATCGACCTCCGCGCTCGCGGGCTTTGCCGGCGGCTTCGCTGCATTCATCGGGTTTCTCGCGGCTGAGACCAACCAGGCCCGGCCGATGCTCGACCTCGCGCTCTTTCGGTTGCCACGCTTCATCGGCGCCGTGCTTGCCATGTTCGCTTATGCGGCCTCGGCGCAGGTCATGGCACAGCTCCTGCCGCTCTACTTGCAGAACGGTCTCGGGTTGCCGCCGCTTGATGCCGGCTTGGCCATGTTCCCCTTCGCGATCGCCATGCTGGTCCTGCCGCAGATCGGACAATGGCTCGGCCGTTATCTCGCATCCCACCAAATCCTTGCGCTCGGGCTCAGCGTTGTCTGTCTCGGTAACCTCGTCACAGCCTGGGGCGCGGCAGGAAGACTGTGGCCGCTCCTCATTCTCGGCATGATTATCCTCGGCAGCGGTGGAGGCCTCCTGAATGGCGACACTCAGAGGGCGATCATGGGTGTGGTGCCGCGCGAGCGAGCCGGCATGGCCTCCGGCATCAGCACGACGTCGCGATTCAGCGGCATCCTTTTGGGCTTTGTGGTGCTGAGCACCATAATGGCGATCGTCGCGCGAGCCGCTCTGACGACAACTATCTGCGCGTCTATTGCGAGCCGTTGCGAGGCCGCTACGGAGTTCGCGAGGCTCGTCGCCGCCGGCGATGTGCCGAAGGCCGTCGCGTTGATGTCCCCAGTCTCGCCGACGATCGCCAACGAGATTGCTCATCGCGGCTATGCCACGGGTTTCGTGGCCGCGCTGCTTACCGCCGCTGTCGTCGCCGGTCTCTTCGCGGTCGTGGTCGCAATCCAAATGCGGCCGGCGAGGGGCCGGTCATCACCAACTGTCTTCGACCGGGCGCTCCATCGTGAGGAGTCATTCGTCAGCCGCCGGCATATGGATGTGCTAATCGAGAAGTGGAACGAACAGCACCCGAAGCTGTGGCGCTACTGGTCGCTCGAACCGAAAGAGAAGCCGAAGGCTGAACCGGTTCAGCGGGTCAACAAGGTTCACAGCGCCGCCGAGATCGTCGCACGCATACGCGAGGACATCGCGGCCTGGGACAATATGATCCTGCGCTTGATCACAAGCGATCAGAGCGGTCCGGATATCGCTGAGCTGGAAGCCTTGATCGAAGGCTTCGAGGACGATCTCAATCTCATGTTGGATGGGGAAGACGATGCCTAAGTTTCGACAGACTGAAACCAGCCGGTGTCTTGTGACCTGGATAACCGAGATCGAGGCCAAGGATATCGAGGAAGCGCGCAGGCTGTTCGACATGGGCGCCGGCACCCAACCAAGCGGACCGGTGTACAGCGATGACGTGGCTGATATAAGCACCAAAACCAAAGTCGAACAGATCGGGGAACGATGACCGACAAACCAAAATTTCCTGAGGCCATTGTTTCCACTCGCGGTTTTGTTTGGGAACAGCCTGCCGCGCATGCGGCCCGCGCCGTGCCGGGCATTCCCCGCGACGAAAATGGCCCGGTATTTCGCGAACCCTGGGAAGCGCAGGCTTTTGCGATGGCGTTGACGCTGCATAAGCGGGGCCTGTTCACTGGAACGAATGGGCAGCAACGCTTGCCGACGAAATTGCAGGCGCGCAAGCAAACGGCGATCCCGACACCGGCGAGACCTATTACCAGCACTGGCTGGCGACGTTGGAACGCCTGGTTGCCGAAAAGGGCGTCGCCTCCTCCGAAACGCTGCATCGCTACCGCGATGCCTGGGACGCCGCCGCCGACCGCACGCCACATGGTTCGCCGATCGAACTTAAGCCGGAGGATTTTGGCTAGTACCGTCGGTGCGGAGGAGCTACGCCTCTCCAAGAATGGCCGTGATACCCGCGAAAGCGGTTATCCAGTACGCCGTGGCTTCGCGATTGATCTCCGGCTGCTCTGGAATACTCGATCATCCGCTTTCGAGGATGATGACACTGTGGGCTTGGTGAACCAGCAGCTTACGAGTTCGCCGTGCGCCCCGCATATGCGCGCCAGCCCTTCGCGCGCAAAGCGCAAGCCGGGCATTCGCCGCAACCAAAACCCCAGTCATGCCGCGCGCCGCGTTCGCCGAGATAGCAGGTGTGGGAGTGTTCGCGGATCAAATCGACCAGCCCTGCCCCGCCGAGTTCGCTTGCGAGCCACCACGTAGAGGCCTTGTCGAGCCACATCAGCGGCGTGTGCAATTCGAACTGCGTGTCCATGCCGAGCGGTCATGCAGCAATGCATCACCAATCGCGGCAGAGCAGTCGGCCTCTCAACCTCGTCGGTCGTATCCTTCAGTGCTTGACGCTCTTTGAAGCGTTGGTGTGGAGGCTCCGATTTGCCGTTCATGCTCAATCGTCCGGGTCGTGGACTAGCGTACCGGAAGGGTCCACAAGTACTACACTTGCTCCACTTGCGCGCGTCAGGATAAGACGGCCTGCAAGGGGCGCTCGGTCTCGATGGATAAGCACTTAGATTCGAGCTTTGTTACCGTCGTAACTCACTCGCGAAATCATGAAATGATCTTGTTGTGTGGTCGGTATACTTTCGTGTCCTTGACATTGGGAGGCCCGATCGAATGCCGGTTGCATCGAACATCAAAATTGCTTCGAAATACTTCAGAACAAATGACGGAGTTCGATTGCACTATTTGGAGGCGGGTGCGGGAAAACCGCTCGTTCTGATTCATGGCCTCTCGCAAACCGCGGAGCAATTCACGTTTCAGATCGAAGGCCTGGCAGATCGTTATCAGGTGATTGCGCTCGATCTACGCGGCCATGGAGAATCGGAGAAGCCAAACTTCGGTCTCAAGATACACCGCCTTGCCCAGGACTTGCGCGAGGCGCTGATCGCCGCGAATGCGGACGATGTCACCCTGCTCGGGCATTCGATGGGGTGCTCGGTCATCTGGGCCTACTGGGAATTGTTCGGCGCAGATCGCCTTGGCAAGATCGTGCTGACCGACGAACCGCCGATGCTGACCTCGAACCCTGCCTGGACCCCCGAAGAAGTTGAGGCGGCCGGATCGATTCTCACACCCGCCTCCTTGTGGGAAACGGCCAATGCCCGGTCGGGTCCAGACGGTGAAGCAGCCGCCCGCGTTTTCATCGAGCACTGCGTGTCGAGAAACTGTCCGGAGGATGTGAAAGAATGGATCATCCAGTGCACCTTGCGCATGGCCGGCAAGGACGCCGCAACTCTGTTCGTTAATCATGGATGTCAGGATTGGCGCGACATCATTCCACGCATCACGCTCCCCACTCTTGTGATCGGGGGGCGGGTCAGCCTCATACCCTGGAAGTCACTCGCATGGATTGCGAAGCAGATAGCTGGCGCCAAGCTGGAGATCTTTGAGGAAAATGAGGGCGGAAGCCATTTTATGTTCGTGGAGAACCCGACCAAGTTCAATCAGATCGTGTCAAAATTTGTCGCTTAGGTCGCTTACGAGAAGTGCCGATGTAATTCCGCCATCCTGCACCAGGGACAAGTCCGGCCAATCGAATACCCACTCAGGCTTAGAAGAGCGAAAGTCCAAGAGTGCTACGAAACATTATTGCCCTCCGGCCGGCTGGCCTCCTCCGCCTGAGCCTTATCGTCGATATCGCCAGGCCCCTTTGCATAGATCACCGCGGCCCATGCGATGACATTCAGCTGACCAGCCGCTTTCGGCCTTCCCAGAACGGTGCACGCAGTTCACGCTTAAGAATCTTGCCAGGGCCAGACATCGGTAGTTCATCGCGAATTTCGACGCTGCGCGGGCATTTGCAGTGGGCGATGCGCTCCTTGCAGAACGCGATTATGTCGACTGGGTCAACCTTGGCGCCCGGCCTGCGCATCACGATGGCGTGCACCTGTTCGCCCCAGGTCTCGTTCGGGATGCCGATGACCGCGCACTGCGCCACGGCAGGATGCTGCGCCACAATGTTCTCGACCTCGGCAGAGTAGACATTCTCCCCCCAGAAATGATCATGTCTTTGAACCTGTCCACTATGTAGACGAATCCATCCTCGTCCATGTGGCCGGCATCCCCGGTGTGCATCCAGCCGTCGACGATTGCCTTGGCGGTCTCCTCGGGACGGTTCCAATAACCCATCATGACCACATCGCCACGGGCGCAGATTTGACCGACTGTGCCGCGCGGCACCTCTCGATCGTTCTCATCGACGATCCGGACTTCGACGCCAAGCGTCGCCCGGCCGCCCGACCGGTGGCGTCCCCGAGAGCGCCCTTCGCCGAGACGCTCGCGCGCGTGCAGAATGGTGGCGATCGGAGACAGCTCCGACTGGGCGTAGGCTTGTATGAACGCGACCCGCGGCAGGGCTGCACTCGCTCGGTCGACCACGGCCTCGCTGATCGGTGAGCCGCCATATAGGATCTGCTTGAGCGAACCGAGATCACGCAAACGCACCGCCGGGTGGTCCGCCATCATCCGGATCATGGTGGGTACCAAGATGGTCTCGGTCACCTTTTGTTGCTCGATCGCGTCAAATACGGTTTCCGGCGTGAATGCCTTGATGACTACGCTGGTCGCGCCACTCAGAAACAGGGAATACATTCCGGCGCCGTTCGCCATGTGGAACATGGGTGCTGCATGCAGATAAACCGCGGTTTCGCCGCATAGCCCTCCGCCAGGCAGTTGAACGCGTTCGCCGCAATATTGCGGTGACTGAGCATCACACCTTTCGAGCGGCCGGTGGTGCCGCCGGTATAGAAGATGGCCGCGAGATCGTCGGGCGCCGCCATAGCATCCGGCATCGGCCCGCTCGCAGCTATCAGCGCTTCGTACCCGAACATTCCATCCGGTACGGGATCATCGTCCGCGTAAATCAGCATCAGGCTACCCGACGCATTTGCTGCAAGCGTCATTCCGGCTTTCGCGAAAGCATTATCGACGACGAGCAGCTTGGCGCCGCAATCGCTCAGGGCATCCGCTTTTTCCTGGATATTCCAGCGGATGTTGAGCGGAACGATCACGGCTCCCGCCCAACTGGCGGCCAGGTAGCACTCGATGTAACGATCCTGGTTGAGCATGAGGACCGCAATGCGATCGCCGCGGCCGAGGGAATGGGCGCGCAACGCTCGCGCAAAGCGTGACACGCGGTCCCCGATCTCTTGCCACGTGCGGCGGCGGCCCTCGAAGATCGTGGCAGTGCCGCGCGAATTGACCTGCAAGGAACGCCGTAGTCCATGGGTGATATTCATTGCGTTGACCTCTCGTCTATGAAGCTCATAGGTGCGTTCCTCATTGACTATCGCTAATCCGGTCGCCGCCGGGTTCACTTGCCGGCAAAAGTCGCCCTGGGAAACGGCTTGCCCGCATTGATCGCCTCGGCGGCATTGCGCAGGGCTGTCCGCGCATCCTCGGTCTCGAAAAGCGGCATCGAAAGGTCGTAGAGCTTCGCCTTGGCGGCCTTCACGCCCTGCTCGGCTTGCATGCGCCAGAGCGCCTTGGTCGCAGCGAACGCTTTTGTCGGTCCCTCGGCGAGGCGGGTGGCCAGCGCGGCGGCTTGCGACTCTAACTCGGCGTCGTCTACGACCCAGTTGACCACGTTCCACTGCCGCATCTGTTCGGCAGTCGCCGGCTCGGAAAGGAACACCATCTCGGCGGCTTTCGCGCTGCCGACGCGCTCGGCGATTTGCATCATGCCGCCCTGCAAAGTCACGATGCCGACACGCGCTTCCGGAAATGCGAAACGGGCGGACCTGGCGGCGAGGATCAGATCGCAGCTCAACGCGAGTTCGAACCCGCCGCCCATGCATCCGCCCTGCACAGCAGCGATGGCTGGAATCGGCAGGCGTTCTAGATGGTCCAGCGCTTCGGCGAACACCTGTATCTTTGGCTGCAGGATCTCCGTGGGAGTGCCTGGCCAGTCCCGTACATCCCCGCCAAGACAGAAGTCGCCGCCTTCGCCCCGGATGAGGAGAGCCCGTGCCGGGCTCTTTTCTATTCGTTGAATAGCCTCCCTAAGCTCAACACGCATATCGAAGTTGATCCGGTTGCCGTCGGCATGATTGAGGCTGAGCGTGGCGACGGGACCGCCGATGTCCAGGTGAGTGAACGGCATGATGTTATCCTGATGTTGAATGAAAGTGACGGCGCGGGTCGTCGGCGTCGGCCTCATCTTCCTTAAGCAGCGGATCGCCAGAACCTGTGTCCCTGTCTGGCGCCGACGGCGTCCCTCGATAGACCGTAGTGATTCCTGACCACTCGACCCGCTTCTTGCGATCGAGGGGCTCGTAGAAGATTCGTCGATCATCGCAACTCTAGCTTTTTGCGCGAGCGTGCGACGGAGCTTGCCGTCGTTCATGCAGAAGAGACCGCCACGTCTAGGGAGTCGGGAGTTTGACCAAAGCCGAAGCGACTTGCGCTCCGTGAGCGATGTCATATGGCGTTGTAGCGCGCGGCCGGCTTGTTGGTCTGGGTGGCGGCGAACAGCGTCGAACGGGCGGCGTCGTACTTGTCCCAAAGGCTCGCGTCCGCCACCGTGGGCCACGTGATGGCTTCACCCTTGTCGAGGCCGGCGAGGGCGGCATCCACCAGATTCTCCGCCGACATCACGGTGTCCTGGTCCAAGGCTGATAGCGGAAGGCCTGATGCATCCCAAATTTCGGTTGCCGTCGAGGCGGGAAGGACCACCTGGACCTTTACGCCAGTCCCGACCAGTTCGTCCTGAAGGCCTCGGCTGAAGTTCATCACAAAGGCCTTGGTGCCGCTGTACACGGAGCTGACCGGGAGCGAATGGATGGCTAACACGGAGGCAATGTTGATGATCACTCCGTCATTTCTCGACAGCAGTGCGGGAAGAACAGCATGAGTGAGGCGCGTCACCGAAGTGATATTCAGCGCTATCTGGGCCAGGGATTGTTGCACGGGCGCCTGCGCAATCGCCGCAAGCCTAGCAAGTCCGGCATTGTTTACGAGGATGTGCACCGCCGGATTCGTTGCGAGGACCTTTTCGACACGCACAAGGTCAGATTCCTTCGCGAGGTCAGCGGCGATCACCTCAACTTTGGCGCCAGCATAGGTCTTCAAAATCTTTTCCGAGAGGGCCTCTAAGCGGTCGGCGCGTCGCGCCACGAGGATGAGATCGTAGCCCCGAGCGGCAAGGCGGTCGGCATAAACAGCGCCGATGCCTGAGGATGCTCCGGTAACGACTGCGATTTTCTTGAAAGTGGCCACAGACATGGGGGTTCTCCATTGGTTGAGCCCTAAACCATTTGGGCGGGCTTAGCCCCTTTTCAATGGTACAGTGCTCAACTATATTTTACGCAGATGGGAAAGATGCGTGGTTCTCCGGCAGTTGATCTGGATGACAGGGGCATGGAGGCGGTCGCTGTGCCAGCCAAATTTGCTTGCACGAACAACGCGTTGCGCCGTGCGGCGCGTCGCCTCGGCCAATTGTATGATGAGGCGCTTGCCCCGATTGGACTAAAGGCCACCCAGGCCGGTCTGCTCGCCCAGATCGGCGAACTAGCCCGCGGTCAAGAAGGGCCGACGCTGCAGGATTTGGCGGAGCGGTTAGCAATTGGAATCTCGGCGCTAACGCACGCCGTGCGGCCGCTCGTTAGGGACGGACTGGTTGAACTGCGACAAGACCCCCAGGACGGGCGCACGAAGCGCGGTATTCTGACCCGCTTAGGAAAGGCCCGGCTCCGGCAGGCGTACCTGCTGTGGGCAGCGGCGAACCGCCGCGTGGAAACTGTCTTAGGGCCAGTCTCGGCCGAGAAGCTGCGAAGCTTGGCGGATCAAGTCGCCTCTCAGGAATTTCTCGCCGCTTATACCGCCCGCAAGAAGCTTGGAACCAATCCCGAGGTGACGTCCGAGTGATCTTTTGTGTCGGTATCATGTCGAGTTGGACAATCTCGTCAGGACCAAAATTTGTCCCAAAGGACAAATCGACGACCTGCCCCCTAGCGGGGCTCGTCCCGCAGTCTCGCGCCACACGCGATCGATGCCGGCCTATCAGCAGACCGCGCACGCGGTATCCTAAACATCTATCTGATGCCTATCTCCGAGGAGCCTTTCTCAATGTCAGCACTTACCTCCATGTCCGGCCTTTCGTCGCGCACGACAGCTATGCGTGTGGCTTCGCTGATTACGGCGATCAACGTTCTGGTTGCGGTCGGGTTTGCTGTCGCAGGACTCGTCAATCCGAAGTGGATACTGCCGGCGAGCTATGTTCCAACGGAAGCCTCGTTCATATTCGCCCTATACGCTGCAGCTCGCACCATACCACTCGCCGTGATTGCTTTGGTTGCGATCTACCAACGTTCGGAATCAGCAATATTGCTATTGGGCACCCTGGCAGGTTTCATACAGTTGCTGGATGCGGGGGTTGGACTGTTGCAACATGAACTAGGAAAATCAATTGGACCTCTTGTCATTGCTGCATTCCAGCTTCTTGCGGTGTGCCTCTTGCGTGGATCTGTCCGAGGCAGCGTGGAATAGCGGCCGCGCTCGGAAGCAGGGGATCGCCTCAATGTTCCGCTTTAGGAAATGCATATGGTAGAGGAACTCCGCGCGCCTGCACGCCCGCAATTTTCTCGAACGGAAAAGCGCGTCCGTGCCGCACGCGCAAAAAAAAAAATTGCGCCACTAAGCGTGCCGTGGGCAGCAACAAAAGCAGCCGGTTGATCAAACAGCCGCTGACCCGGCTTCTCGGAATTGCATCACCGGTCAGCTGTAAGCTATTGAAAACCCTTGGTGCGAGCGAGCGGAGATGGAAGGACGATCGAGATCGTGCAGTTGCGTTCGGCCCAGTCGATCGCGAAGCCGCCTAGAATAACTCGATGTCGGGCTACTTCCGGCTGAGGCTGGTCTGCCCGGTTGGCGCGCTTAGCCGATATCGTAAATCGACCAATGTCCGCTTGGCGCCAAGAAGGGCCGTTCCTGAAAGTCGGGCTCGGCCCGAAACCGCCGGCACCTGACTGGCCCGGCGATAGGCCTAGTCTGCGAGGCGCTAGTTCAATTGAGGGGGAATAACAATCCCTCTGACGCTGTATCGACGCGGCTTGGATCAGTCTTGGACGCGTGCTCTAGGCCGCTGAGCATAATAGCTATGAAAGCGCAAATTCCGACCCAGGTGCCTATTATACTCTTCGTGCCCATATTCGTGGTTAGTTCGGCCGCGTCTGCAGAGCCGACTTTCGGGTGCCTCCCTCCGAGGTTGGCGACGCTGGCTCGCGGCGCCGTCGACCGCCCGAGCTCAGCCAAGTGATGAGATGCGGCGGCTCGCGATGGTGCGACCCTCCGGCCTCGCGCGGTGTTGATGCGACGTGAGAAAATGTTTTCTTCTAGCGGATCAATCGCTTCACCATTTCCATAGCGAACCTAGACGCCGTTAGTTTGCTCCGGAGAAATGACATGAAAAGGCCTTCTCTTTGGGCAATTACAACATGTTTTTTAGTTGCTCTAGCAAGTACCGCACACGCACGATCGGCCTATGATGGTTCCTGGGACCTCGCCTTCGTGACGCGACGAGGTGCGTGCGATCCCACCTACAACTTCACTGTCAATATTTCTAACGGAGTTGTGACGGAGCCTAATCTCGTAAGATTCAGGGGATATGTCGCGAAATCCGGCGCAGTTCGCGCTTCGGTGACCGTTCAAGACAAATACGCATCGGGCTCAGGCAGACTCTCCAGCAGCTCTGGCCGCGGGACATGGAGCGGCTACGCAGGAAATGCGCGATGCTCGGGTTACTGGACTGCACAACGAAATTGACATCCTCACAAGGCGAAAACGGGAGGACATTCCGAATCCATACTATGCGAACGACCGCTTTGCCTCCACGAGCAGTTATTCGCTCATCAAACGTTTCTGGAATGTCGATCTCCCCGATCAGCCGATTCTTGTCGGCCTCATCGTCCGAAAGATCGAGCGAGCTGAGTTTTCATCGCTCCCAATAGGTCGGATCAGCAAACGCATCGCGCAAGCAATCGGCGAAGGCCCTCAACTTGGCGGACGGCCGCCGACCCTCCGGGTGGGCCACATAGATAAACTCCTCCTCAGGTCGCACCCCGACGTCGACGACTTGCAAGCTGCCAGTCTTTATGTCGGCGCCCACAATAAACATCGGCAGAAGCGCGATGCCCAGCCCGGCGAGCGCCGCGTCACGCATCATGTCGCCGTTGTTCACGAGCAGCGCTGGTCGGCCGCGCACGATCGTTGCTCCATTCGATCCTGAGAAGCGCCAGTCGCCGACGCCCCGGTTCGTGTAGAAGATCCCACGATGACCATCGAGATCGGTCATCAAGCCGGGTGTACCTTGTCGCGCAAGATAGTCCGGTGACGCGACGAGAACTCGGCGGCTCGATGCCAAGCGCCACGCCATCAGACGCGAGTCCGCGATTGGACCGTGCCGAACCACGGCGTCGTAACCACCGGCGCTTGCGTCGACACGGCGATCGTCGAGATCGAGCGTCAATTCGATGCGGGGATGTTTGGCGATAAACGGGTAGATGGCTGGCCCCAGGTGCATGCGGCCAAAGGTGACGGGCGCCGAGATGCGCAACGGGCCTACCAGGGCTCCGCGTCGCTCCGCCATATCGGCGGCGGCCTCCTCAACCTCCTGCGCGATGCGGGAGGCCCGCTCAAGGAAGGCGATCCCGTCCTCGGTCAGCGTCAGCTTGCGCGTGCTGCGGTGCACAAGATTAGCGCCGAGACTTCTTTCAAGTTCGGTCAGCCGGTCGCTCACCACGGACTTGGACAATCGCAGCCGCCGCGCGGTCTCGCTGATCGACCCGGCCTCAGCGATCGCAACGAAAGTGGCTAAGCCATCGAGCTTCAGCATCGTTCGGGTTTTCCGGAAATCAATTCCACCAATGTAAGTCTAATCCCGACAATGCATGAATGCTACCGACGTTTCGCCCAGCGGGGCTTATGGCGTCGGTCGGAGCGACCGCCCCCCGAATGGAGGGAGATGTGCGATGCTCAGCTTTGTCATCGGGGTTCTTGGGGCGCTCGCTATCGCGCTCCCGGCGGCGGCGCAGGTGCAGCCCTTCCCTGCATCATTCCGCACGCAGGAAATCGAGACCAACGGCGTAACGCTTCATGTTCGCGTCGGCGGCGACGGGCTGGCGGTCGTTCTGCTCCATGGGTATGGCGAGACCGGCGACATGTGGGCGCCGCTCGCCGCCGCGCTGATACATGACCACACGGTTATCGTGCCCGACCTGCGCGGCATGGGCCTATCCTCACATCCGGCAGGCGGCTACGACAAGAAGACCCAAGGCGAAGACATCGCAGGCCTGCTCGACGCGTTGCATATCGACAAGGTCGAACTCGTCACCCACGACATCGGCAACATGGTCGGTTACGCCTTTGCGGCGGAGCATCCAGACCGCGTGACAAAGTTCGCCTTGCTCGATGCACCCCTGCCCGGTGTCGGCCCGTGGGAAGAAATTCTGAAAAATCCGTTGCTATGGCACTTCCGCTTCGGCGGTCCGGACATGGAGCGGCTGGTCAAGGGCCGCGAGCGCATCTACCTCGACCGCTTCTGGAACGAGTTTTCGGCTGATCCGAAGAAGTTTGATGAGGCCTCGCGCGAACACTACGCCAGGCTCTATGCCCGCCTCGGAGCCATGCATTTCGGTTTCGAACAGTTCAAGGCCTTCGATCAGGACGCCATCGACAACAAGGCGTTTCTGACCAAAGGCATGCTGGTCATGCCGGTGTTGGCGGTGGGCGGCGAGAAATCGTTCGGTCCGATGATGGCAACCGTCATGCGTTTCGCAGCCACAAATGTGCAGCAGGCCATAATCCCCCACTCTGGACATTGGCTGATGGAAGAGAATCCAGCTGACACCGTCAAGCTGCTCAAGGATTTCCTGCAATGATGACACTTAGAGAATGCATGCAAAGCACAACCGTGAGCATCATCCTCGCGCTCGCCAGCGCCACCGCCGCGCTCGCCGGCTCGCAGGAAGAGCGGCGCCGGCTGACACCGTCCGACATCGCAGCCATGGCCAAGAGCGGCGCGGGCGCCGGCACCTCGGGTGTCTCGGGAATACAGACCACGGTGTTGTCCGGAGATCCAACCGCGGCGGGGCCTTACACCATCGCGCTTCGCGTTCCGGCGCATATGAAGATCGCGGCCCATACGCACAGGGACGATCGCGCCGCAGTCGTCATTTCGGGAGTGTGGTTTTTCGGCTACGGCTCCAGCGCCGACGAGACGGAGGTCAAGGCTTTGGAGCCGGGTAGCTTCTACACCGAGCCGGCCGATGCACCGCACTTTGCCATGACCCGTGATGAGCCTGCGGTCGTCTACATTACCGGATTTGGTCCCACCGACACACACTACATCGACGCCGCCGCCGATCCCCGACGTCCCTAACCCTTATCTCACTATCGATAGGACAACTGCCATGACCTCTCCCAGAGCCATTCGCGACCCGCTCGCCGATCACATGCTCACACCGCAGAACGCCGCGCTGTTAATTATCGACTTTCAACCGGTGCAAGTTACGTCAGTCGCCTCCATGGACCGCCGCGCGCTGGTGACAAATATCACCGCGGTCGCAAGAACTGCAAAGTTGTACGGTCTGCCAATCGTGGTTACGACCGTCAACGTGAAGACGGGCTTGAACCAGCCTCTCATTCACCAGCTAGTGGACATCTTGCCCGGCGTCGAACCAATCGATCGCACAGCAATCAATGCTTGGGAAGATGACGACTTCGTCGCGGCCGTAAAGGCTGCGGGTCGCCAGAAGCTGATCATGGCGGCACTCTGGACCGAGGTCTGCCTGGTATTCCCGGCGCTCGACGCCCTGAAGGCAGGTTACGAGGTCTATCCGGTGGTGGATGCCGTCGCGGGCACATCGGCTGAAGCCCATCGCGCGGGTTTGGAGCGCATCGTTCAGGCTGGTGCGAAACCGACGAGCTGGGTGCAGTTGATCTGCGAGTTGCAACGCGACTGGCTGCGCAAGGAAACGGTTCCTGGCTTCGTCGATATCCTGTTTGCGGTCGAAGGGCACTGATCGCTCGCCCGCGCTATCCATTTGGATACCCGAGAATTGTGGTGAACGGCAGTGGCGAGATGCTGCTACATGAACGACCGCTTTGCGCCAAGACCGGACATTCCCTCAGAGCCAGCTTTTGACCCTGGCTGCGTGAAAACGAACTGTCTGCTATGATTCGCTTGGCGATTTGCCGGGGGCAATCATGAAGCGCTTCGTTGAGGGTGCCGATCGCGGACAATCGACGTTGTTGCCGGAATATCCTTATGCTTCGAAACTACAATCTGATTTCGGCGCCTCGCGCTCGCGTTTCATCTGGAATAAAGGTTGCGACCAGTGAGCTGCCGATGTCTTGACGGTCCGGACGCGGGCGATGAAATCGCCAGCAATCGACATGGGGCGCTCAACGAGCAAAGTTAGCTCAGCAATCAGATCACTGCTGCAAAATTCAGGAGCGCGGTTCCTCATCCGATCCTTAATTATCGCTCCTATACCGGCCTCACAGATCTGAACATTGATCATGCTGGAAGCGCTCGCCTCCAACCATGGAGTTGAGTCAGTCAGAAACGAGACCGCACTCACTATTACCAAGGCTACACTTCGCCCACCGGTGTACAGCGCCATGTTGCGGGCTTCGTTTGCAGTATTGAAGGCCGCCGCGACAGAAAATCCGAGACTTATGACTGCGCTCACAGCCGTGATAAGCGCGCAGAAGAGGAACCGAATGTTCATTGAGGATACCTATCGTGTCGTGCTGACGCGCTTTCTTGGGATGCTGCTCACTCTAGCAATCCCCGCAAGAGCAGACAAAGGCCGGACGAGGATCTTAAGCTTCGTGCAGGATTGACCGCAGGCGCCACGCCAAGTCCGCCAGGCGGTAAGGTTTGTCGATGATCGGAAACTCGTCTGCCGCTCCATGTCGCTCCAACACGTCTCCCGCGTAGCCCGAGGTGAGCAGGACCTTGATGCCTTTGCTCAGCCGCCTCGCTTCGCGGGCAAGCTCAACACCGCTCATTCCGTTTGGCATCACTACATCGCTAAACAAGAGATCAAATTCTTGGCCACTCTCGAACATCTGGATGGCCTCTGCACCATTCCGGGCGCAAAGAGCCCGATAGCCGAACGAAGTTAGCATTGCCGATGAGACTTTCAGGAGATCCTCATTGTCATCAACCACCAGGATTCGCTCCGAGCCTCCCGGTATGGCCTGCGGTTGGATGGCTTCCACCCCGCCATCGGGTTTTTGCGTGGCTTTAGGCAGGTACAGAGCGACCGTGGTCCCCGCGCCGGGCGCGCTTTCGACGGCAACATACCCCCCGGATTGTCGGACAAAGCCATAGACCATGCTTAGGCCGAGCCCGGTACCCTTGCCAACCTCCTTGGTTGTGAAGAAGGGCTCAAAAACCCGATCTCGTACTTCAGGAGGCATCCCGCAGCCAGTGTCCGTGACGGACACCTTGACATACGATCCGGGTAAGCACCCGGTCGCGGTTCCCTCATCTAGCACGACGTTCCGCGTCTCGATCACGAGTACGCCGCCATCCGGCATGGCATCGCGCCCATTCAGGGCTAGGTTAAGGAGAGCAGTCTCCAGCAGTGGCGGATCGACGTGGCACAGCCACAGTGGCCCATCGGTCAGCAGCTTGACCTCGCAAGCTCCTCCGACCGCTTGGCGGATGAGCCCCTGGAATTCAGAAATCAGCTCGTTTGCGTTGACCAGTTTTGGGCTCAGTCTCTGCCGCCGGGAAAAGGCGAGAAGCTGCGCCGTTAGCTTTGCTCCCCGATTAGCGGCACCCCGTGCGGCCGCAGCGAGCTGCCGGACCCTGCCATTATGTGCCGCCTCCTCGATGAGCTCGAGGTTTCCGGAGACCACCATAAGCAGGTTGTTGAAGTCGTGCGCGATGCCGCCGGTGAGCTGGCCGACGGACTCCATCTTCTGGCTCTGGTGAAGCTGCTCCTCGGTCAGCCGGCGCGCTTCCACTGCGTGCTTGTGCTCAGTGACATCTCGGAAGAAGATCGCGAGCCCTTCGCTGGAGGGGAACGCGTTGATCGCGTACCAGATACCGCGGCGAGTACAGCACGTTTCGAACGAGACCGGGCGCTGCTCCGACATAGCCTCGCGAAGTTGGCGGAAAATTTCCGTGTCGGCAGTCTCCGGAAAGGCCTCCAACAGTTTCGCGCCGATCAGATCGCGCCCTCCGGCGACCTGCGCCCAGGCCCGCCCGTTGAGGTAGCTGATGCACCAGTCTCGATCGACGATAAGCACGCTGTCGGTCGTACTCTCAAAGATTGTCGTGATCCGAGCCGCGGCTTCCTCGGCCTTCTCCTTCGCCTCGAACAATTCGCGCTCGCGATGCTCCAGTGCATCGGCCATGGTGTTGAACGCACCGGCGACCCCAGCGATTTCCGATTTATCCTGGATGTCCACGCGCCGGCCAAATTCGCCGAGCTGCCATTGGTTCGCGGCGTCGACCAATTGACCCAGCGGGCGATGGATGAAGCGCCGGGCGCCCAACGATGTCAGGACCAATACCAGCGAGGCGCTCAGGGCGATCAGGAGGATGTCGCGTTGCGTGTGATTTTGGATCTCGGCGAAAGCCTGCGCCTTGTTGAGGCCGAAGCTGACAACAAGGGTCCCGGAATCAGCCCGCAAGGCTGAGTAGCCGTCGATCCGCTCCACGCCATCGATATCGAGGATATCGACTGCGCCGCCGTCGTCCATTTTCAGGTATTTGTCACCGGGCATCTTAGTGCCGACGAACCGATCGTTATGGGGGTAACGCGCGAGGTAAGTGCCGTTGCGGTCCGTAATGGCGAGCGCAGCTCCTTCCGGAACACCCTTCCGAGCGATGTAGTCAGCGAGCCAATCCAGGCTCAGACCCGCTACGATGACGCCGCCCATGCGGCCATTGTCGCCGTAGAACGGCAACACAAACTGGATGACGTTCCGGTTGGTTGACAGACCTTTCGAGAATTCTCCGACGGTGAATGCGCCGGTCTTCAGGACGCTGGCAAAGTAGGTACGCGCAGAGATGGTGATTGGTCTATGGTCGCTGTTCGTGTCGCAGAAGGACTGGCCATTCAAGTCGGCAACGAGAAAGGTAATGAACGCCGGAAATCGCCGCTGCATCGCTGCCAGGTAAGCATTGCACGCTTGGCTGTCCCTCGTTTTTATCGAGGGGAGTTCCGACATCGCAATCAGGACCTGACGAATTCCTTGTACGATCTGCTGCTGTTCTGCCGCGGCGAGCTTAGCCAGGCTGAGCGCCTGGTTCTGCACTTCGACTTGGCGCGCGCGGCGCAGGTCGAATTCATTGTATGCTTGGATTGCGATCGTGGGCAGTAGCGCGACAGCTACCAGCACGAATAGGCGTGATAAGAGGGGCACTTCAGCTGACCCCAATCATGTAACGTTCGCCCATCTGGGGGAGCGATGCTGAACTCTCCTCGATCGACGGCGAAGCGCTATAGGTGATACGCTCGACGATGGTCCTTGTCCCGGCCGTAATACGAGCGTCGGATGAGCGTGGTTCCGGACTGATCTGTCCCATTTCAATACTCTATGCCATCCGGAAGATACAGGCGCCATGTGGCGGCTCAGTGCCATCGGGAGAAAAACTTCGTTACGGTTGTAACGTGTCTCGGGCTCAAGACTGGCGGAAAGCTGATACCATGGCGTCGAAGGCAAACGCGGGTGCCTTGTCGTAGGCAGTGCCGCCGAATTTAGCGGCTTCGACGCCGACGTTGCGCAGCGGTGGAGCGATGCTCTCAAAGCGGCGCGGGCTGAATTTTTGAAATCTATAATTCAGTCCAACTACCGGCAAATCTCATGATCCAAGGACAGCCGAATGTTTGTTCAAGCTGCATTCGGTCGTCCAAACCCTTACGCTAGCAAACAGTCAGCAATCGAAACTAGGAGCGGAGGAATGCCCGGCGACACCGGCGCGGTGGGCCACATTCTTGTAGTCGATGACGACGCGATGGTGCGGCAGACGATCACCAATTATCTAGAGGAACACAATGTGCCGGCGGCTTCCGTGTCCAGCCGGCAGGACTTGAGTCGCCACCTCGAAAAGGCACATCCCGGCCTGATCCTGCTGGATCTGCGGCTCGGCCAAGAAGATGGGCTGGACGTCTTGAAACAGATCCGGTCTCATTCCGACGTCCCTATCATCATCATGACAGGCCACAGCCGTGAGGAGGTGGACCGCGTGGTGGGTCTCGAACTCGGTGCGGACGATTACTTGGCAAAGCCGTTCAGCCTCAGGGAATTGCTGGCGCGCGTCCGCGCCATTTTACGGCGGCACGAAATGGGCCGCGCAGCGCGAACCCGCAACCCGGAGAGGGGCGGGTACCGGTTTAACGGCTGGTCGCTTGAACGTCGCACCCGTCGCCTCGTCAATCCGGACGGCGCGGCGGTTTTGCTGACCAAAAGCGAATATGCCTTGTTGCTCGCGTTTCTCAAAGCGCCACAACGGCCGCTCACGCGGGAGATGCTTCTCCAAGCAACGCGAGTCCGCGAGGACATTTTCGACCGAAGCATCGATGTCCAAGTCTTGCGTCTGCGACGCAAGCTCGAGATCGACCCGAATGCGCCACGTGTAATCGAGACGGAGCGCGGCGTTGGCTATATCTTTACGGCCATAGTCAAGCCGTTTTGAACAGCGGAGCCCGATTGTCGGGCATTTCTTCAATCGCGCTTCGCGAGGCGAGAAAATTTCCCGCCGCGTCTTCGAACTGCTAGGGCTGTAATTCATCCGGCGCCCGTTCGTCGCCGGGCGCCGTCAAGCCATCAATGATGGATTGCCGCCGCCGCCGCTTGTCTTCCTGCTCTTCAATGAATGCCCGACTCGGGAAGTGGCCACGCATAAGAGCGGTGAGAGCTGGGTTTGCCCCGCATGCGTCTTCCGCTTCATGGCTTTTGCTGGATAGGGCCACGCTCATAAACTCGCCGCTCTCTTGATCAGAGAGTCCTAGCTCTTCGGCCAACTGGCCAGCCAGGTATTCGACTTCGCAAAACGCTTGCGAGAAGGTGATATGGTTCAAGCAAAAATATGCGAGGTCGGCAGCGGTCATTGTCTTTGCGGCCCATGCCGGTGGTTTGGCTTCTTCCGTCATGTGATCAACTCCTGGGGCGGGATGCCCGTCGCCGTCGGGGTTCGGCGCATTCGTCGCAGTGATGCAGCGACGCGCCGATATCGTCCCATTGCTGATCCTCAGTGCGTTCGGTTGCCGGGCTCGCCTCAGGCCGGCGCTGATATTCATCCTTGCCGCATACCTTGCGATACTGCCGGCGAGGGTTAGCCATAGGAATTCTCCGTTTTATTTTGCTGCCGGGACATCCGGAAGCCGCGCAAGAGGTCCACCTTGGGTCGAAGTAACCTAGGTTGGCAGACAGCCCAAATTGGGCCACCACTCGGTGCATATTGAGAGATATAGCACTGCGAAGCGACGGACACGAGCCCGAATCTATTTGATGGTTAAGGCGGCGGTGCCGCGAACTACGTAACGTCACAACGATGGACGCGACACGAGCTCGCGCTGCGCTATCCGCCCAAGCCTAGCCCTGGAAGCAGACGGACTTTAACTCTACCGCGCCGCACGCCTGGAACTTCCCCCATGCCTTTATTTTTTTTTGCAAAGCCGCTTTCAGAACAGGGGCTAGCGCGTAGGAGTTAGGACCTATTCGGCTTGTCCAAGAGGCCGTCAGTTGCGGGATGCGGCCATCGCTCATCTGGGCGACTTAGTGCCAGACCGACATTGCGATCGTTCTTCCTGCCACAGTCTTCACGAACCCGGCATAAGCGGCGAGAACCACCTAACTTTTTACTCAGACCATTTTCATTTTTTTTGAAATCTGATTCAAATTTCGAGCAAGTGTGCATGCGCTAGGGCATATGACCATTTGCGAAAGGTGCCGCCATTTCCGAACGACCCCATGTCTCGCCCAGCCGCGACGTAGATCCAATCTCGATAGTGCCAATCCTGAGCGATCGAAGTCGTGGTTATTAACGACGATCTCAGGAAAATGACCCGCAAGGAGAGACCTTCGCTTGTCACTCCCATGGTGCGGACTCCTCCTGGCTGGGTTTTAGTCTCGATGCCATCCAGGACGCGGACGAGCGCGTCTATATAGGTCTCATCTTCGCGCCCGCTGTTGCCGTACATACGCGGGGAGGCTTAGTCCTCTGTTCGCCAGGAGCTTCTGGAGCGCCGGCGCCCAGTCCGTATTGGGGCTCGGTCGTGGCTATTAACGACGATCTCAGGAAAATCGCGCGCATAAGTTGTCCGAAGCAATGAATGGGCGTCCCGAGATTCCGTAACATCCGATCAGCGAATCGCAACGCGAATTGTCTAGATGAGCAAGGCTCGTGCCAGCGTCAGGTTGTACGCGCCGTTTAACCATTGGTCCTAGGACTAGTGGGTGTCGACGAGCGATGCCCAGCAAAACCGGGAGCGAATTAACGGAGAATAAATTGCTACGCGTTCCCGGCTCGGACAACGATCCGAACAATCTCTCAACAGGTTCGCGATCTCGCATTCTCTAAGCGCATGAAACATTGGTCAGAACGCGCCACAACTCGGACAGGACCTCTTCCCTTATCGATGCCGACGAACCGCTGCTTTGCGCCACAACCGGACGCTCCCACAAGAATGCGATTGGCCCGACTCCGACTTGGGGCAATCACAGTCAATCAATAACTTCATTGGCACGGCCGAGTAGCGGTAGCGGTACGTAACATCCCGGTCTCTTCAGCCGTGAAAGTTGGCAGCCTGGTTTTTGTTTCAGGAACTCCAGGACTTAAAGATGAAAAGTTAGCTTCGGGCGATTTCAGTGCTCAGATGAAGCAGGCTATGGAGTCGCGACATCAAAGCGGAAGCTCATCATCGCGTTTCAAAGAACACGAGCAAGCGGTCCTTATGGACTCGACGAATTATACGCCGAAAGCCCAAGCGTTTTTGAATAAGACGAGCTTTCATCCTGACAGCTATTCAGTTGCTAGCAATCCGGCAGCTTCCATTGCCTGGGCGCGCTTGTCTTCGCCCAGCATCTGTTCACGAAAATTTTTAGCGGAGGACTTAAGCGCGTTGCTACCAATCGAATGCATCCGGTTTTGCAGTTCACCGTTCCCCAGCGCCTTTACTAGAGCCTGCTCGAGGGTGTCGACAATGGCATCCGGGACACCCGCCGGAGCATAGATCCCCAACGTCGTCATCACGTTCAAATTGACGCCGGCCTCTTCTAGCGTCGGCACGTCCGGCAGCAGCGGGTCGCGGTCGCGCGACATTACCGCCAGCGCGCGCATTTGACCGCCTTTCAGATACGACAGCGAACTCGTCATTTGATCCACCGCCGCGTCCACCTGACCGCCGAGCAGATCGGTCAGCGCCGGCGCGGAGCCCTGATACGGCACCAGGTTGAAACTGCGGTTAGCCGCCTTGGCGAATTGCAGCAGCGCAAGCTGGCTGGCTGAACCTGGCCCATCGTGGGCCACCAATATTGATCCTGGCTTGGCTTCGGCCGCGGAAAGGAAATCCTGGATCGTCTTGAATCGGCTGTCGCTCCGGACCACCAGCAGCGGAGTCGTGGTGGCGACCGTACCAACCGGCCTGAAGCTGTCCATTTTGTAGGACGTCGTCATCATGCGTGGCACGATCGTCAACGTATCGGGCACCGTGATCAGCAGGGTGTTTCCGTCGGGATCGGCTTTGGCGACATAGCTTGCCCCTATGGCCCCGCCGGCGCCGGGCTTGTTGAGAACAACAATCGGCTGTTTCAGGACCGTGCCAAGCGAGAGTCCGGCGATGCGCGCGGTCGAGTCAACATTGCCTCCGGGGCTGAAAGGCACCACCAGGGTTATGGCTCGCTGAGGAAACTCGGTGGCCGCAGAGCCGTCGACGCTCGCCAGAAATATCGATGCCACCGCGAACAGAACTCTGCGGTCAATGATCATGCTTCCTCCGGCCTTCAGCATTATCCGGCATGCCGCCGGCATGTATTCTATTCACGTGCAACAAAGCCGTCTTTCAGCGCAGCAAAATTCCGAATTTGTTCGCCGCACGCCGCCGGATGCAGCAGGCCCAGCATCTGATACGGCGATTGCAGATAGGTCACGCGAGCATCGGCGATCGAGTTGGTCAGAATGCTCGACTGCTCCTTGGTCGCGATATCGCCCCCATCGGGATACAGCGCCAGCACTGGCGCCGTAATCTTCGACAGAAGCGGACGGGCATCGACGGTGGCTGCGAAATTCACCATAGCGCAGACGACTTCGAGGTCCGCCTTGCCGACCTCTTTCGCGTACCACTCGAGAAATGCCGGGCCGATTTCCTTGGGAAAGCGCGCAAGCGTGTTCGATTTCCGGGTCCAGCCTTCGACCCCGAGGTCACGGATCGCTCCCTCCCAGGTCGGATAGCCTACCGCATAGGTCGAACGAATCCAGTCATTGGCGAAAATGGCCGGCGCAATGACCGAGAGCGTGCGCACCCGGTCAGGGTGGTGTCCGGAAAACGAGAGCGTGATCGCGCCGCCAATCGACTCGCCGACAAGGTGGAAGGTTTCCGCGTTAGCGTGGTCGGCTACCGCCAGCAGGTCATCGATATAGGCGTCGATCGTCACCGTCTTCGGATCCGGCAGCGGCGCCGATTTACCGAGTCCTCGCAGATCGACACAGACCACGCGGAAGAAACGGCTGAGATACGGCACCATGTTGAACCAGAACTCGCCCGAGCGCGCAAAGCCGTGCACCAGGATGATGGTAGAGGCTTGGCGCCACCGGTCGGTATGGTCGTGAACCGCATAATGCAACGGACTGCCGTCGCGGGCCTTAATAAGCGGCATGTTCTCTCCTGATCTTTGCGAAAACCGAAATGATTTCAGTTCAGCGTGGTCAATTTGAGGGCATCCGCCAAGGTGCCCATCGTTGCGTATTCGTCGCGGACATATTTGTCGATATTGGCGGTATCGACGGTCCAGGGTTGCTCGCCCCGCACCAATGCGATCTTCTGGAATTCCGGATCTTGCGCGGCCTTGCTGAACACCTCTTTCAACTTAGCCAGTCGATCGGCCGGCACCCCCGCCGGCGCAATCACCGCTCGCCACAGCAATGTCTGCGTGTCCGCCAGACCCACATCGCTGAGGCTGTCGACGTTTGGCAGCACCGAGTAACGCGATGCCGCGGTCACCAGCAGGCATTTGGCGGTTCCCTGCTGCACATAGGGCAGCACCGACATGATCGCGCCGCCATAAATGCTGATGGTGCCTGATAAAAACGCCGTCACGGTCTGATCGGCTCCCGAGAACGGAATCATCCGTGCCTTGACATGCGCGGCAGCGAAGACGCGCTCGGTGGCGAATTGGACGAAACCACCGATGCCGTCTGCCCCGTAAGTGTATTTATCAGGATTTCGGCGCAATTCGTCGAGCAGTTCGCGTCCGTTGTTGGCCGGAAAACCCTTGGAAACACAAAGCACCCCGGGAGCCTCGCTCACCATGGCGACGATCGTGTAATCGCCCGGCTTATAGTCGGGCATGTTGACATGCGGCGCCATCGTCAAAGGACCGCTCCATGTGCCGCCAATTGTATAGCCATCGGGCTTCGCCTGCTTAACTTGCGCTACGCCGATCATTCCGCTGGCACCGGGACGGTTAATGATGACGATGGGTTGCCCCAGTAGCGGCGCGGCGTATTGCACCAGTGCGCGCATTAAGGTGTCGGTGCTGCCTCCGGCACCGACCGAAACGATCATTTGTACCGGGCGCTCGGGAAATTCCTCTGCTTTTACGTAACTAGCGTAGGCGCTGAACGCCAGCGTGAGCACTATGGCAGAGGCGAAGCTCGGCATCCATCGACGCGATGCCGCCGAAGTCGGCCAGGAAATTTTTGCAATATCTCGGCTCATGATCTCATCACCTTGTCGTTGACGCCGTCACTCGATGCTCGAAACCCATATAGCCTTTGCGGGTTGTCAACCAGAATGCGGTTTCGCAACGTCTCGTCGGGAACCCACATCGCCAGCGTATCGAGCAGATCGCCGACATTGATGATCGAACTCCAATGAGCGACGTGCGGCCAATCGGAGCCCCAGACGCAGCGACCGGGGGCCGCTTCGGCCAACGCGCGCGCCAGCGGGATCGTTTCGCTGTAAGGGGGCGCTTCGGCCAAGCGATAGGCGCCGGACAGTTTGACCCAACCGCCGTCGCGAACCAATCCGATCAGCGTCTGGAAACCGGGCGTCTGGCCGCCGAGGGTTGCGGGAAAATGTCCCATATGGTCGATGATGAACGGTACCTTCAGCCGCGACAGCCGCGGCGCCAGGTCCGGCAATTCGCGCACATCGAGCAGAAACTGCAGATGCCAGTTCATGTCGCGCGCCAGCGCTTCGAATTCGTCGAGGTCCTGATAGCCGATACCACCGCCATAGAGTACGTTGAGGCGCAATCCAACGACTCCACTCGACGCGGCCTTGTCGTAGTCCGAGGCAGGAAGACCGAGCGGCAGCACGCTGATGCCGCGCAGACGCTGCTGGTTAGCGCGCAACGTCTCACGCATCAGGCGATCGTCCGTTCCATGTACGCTGACCTGGATCAGCACGCCATAGGTCATCCCGATGGCATCGAGCATTTCGAGATATTTTGCCGGCTTCGCCTCAGGCGGCGTGTATGAGCGCGCCGCGACGAACGGATAGTAGGGCGGCAGGCCGATCACATGCGCGTGGGTATCGACCGCACCGGTCGGTACCTCGAAGGAGGTGGGTGCA
This sequence comes from Bradyrhizobium erythrophlei, assembly GCF_900129425.1. Taxonomy (NCBI): domain Bacteria; kingdom Pseudomonadati; phylum Pseudomonadota; class Alphaproteobacteria; order Hyphomicrobiales; family Nitrobacteraceae; genus Bradyrhizobium; species Bradyrhizobium erythrophlei. Next base: position 7,712,772 of record NZ_LT670817.1, read on the forward strand.
CGCGGCTGCGGATCAGGCCCTGGGCATGCCGGTGCGCTGTCCTGATCTTGGTGAGGATGAGCACTGCTCATGAAGCGTTCCCTGCAACGTAGTTTTTTATTGTTGGCGGCGGCAGGTTGATCTGTTTGCCGCGAATTCAGACTGATCCGGCGACCGCAACGCCGCCGGAAAAGCGATCAGATGGGCCGGAACCCCAACGCCTCGCGGAAACGGTTCTTGACGAAGACGCCATCGCGCGGCGGCAGAGCCTTTATCGTTTCGACGGCACTCACCCGCACCTGCGCAAAGGTGCTGCCGGCCCGCGCGTTGACGCGCTCGGCAAGCTTCGGAATACCGGCCATCTCGGTCACCTCAGTCACGTCGTCAAAATTGCAACCCCGCGCGATGTCTGTCAGCCGGGTGCCGAGACCAGAATGGCTGCGTTGCATCCCCGTCTCACCGAAATGCCCATTGTCGATCACGACCAGCGACAGGTTAGCCAGGCGCTGAACACCAATGGTCGCCATGGCGCCGAGGCCCATCAGTTGTTCGCCATCCCCGGTGATCACCAAAACGGACTTTTGCGGTTGGGCAATCGCCAACCCCAGCCCCAGGGCCGCGGCTCCGCCCATCGCGCCCCAGAGATAAAAATTGCGCGCGTCGTCGCCCGCGGCGAACACGTCGTATGAGGTCGAGCCCAGTCCGGTGACGATCAGCGCCTCGCGGCACTCCGCAACCAGTTTGGAGACGAAGAGGCGCCGATCGATGGTTCCTTGTTGTGCGACCTCCATCACTTTGCCTCCCAGTTCTTGCGTCCGATTAGCCCCTGCGAAAGCAGCACGGCCACGGGTTGCTCACTGCCGAAAGCCAGATCGAAGCCGGCTTGCACGGTGTCGCGTACTTCCTGAGTCCGTTCAGCGCGCAACACCGTAATTCCCATCAGTTCCAGCGAGGCCGCCGTCGCCTTGCCCATCGGAACCTGCCACGGATTGAACTCGGCCCATTCGCCGCGCATGGTCACGATGGTGAGGAACGGAAAGCGGCAATTTTGCACCAGAGAAAGCATGTTAATGCAGTTGCCGACGCCGCTGCTCTGCATCAAAAGAACCGCGCGTTCGCCGCCAAGCCAAGCTCCACACACCGACGCCACACCTTCTTCTTCGGTTGTCAGCACTACCGCGCGCATCTCGGGGTCGGCGATCGCGCTGCGGATCACATGAGAGTGCCCGGCGTCCGGCACGTAAGCGATCTGCTTCACCTGCCCCGCCCTGAGGATTGAATAAATTTCCTCCTGCCACGCCAGAGGTTTAACTTCGCCACGCATCGCCACAATCCCTAGCTTTACCTGTCATCATCTTAATCTGTGATGGCTGAGCTTCCATAATAGCAATTTCTGATCTAACTATCTCCTTTGGGCATGGCTGCGCGCGCCCATGCGGAGAGCCGATGGATTTCAAGCAATTGCGGGCGTTCTTGACGATCGCGGAGACCGGGAGCGTCACGCGGGCGTCCGAGGTGCTGCACATCGTGCAGCCAGCAGTTTCGCGTCAACTGCGTCTGCTGGAGGAAGACCTCGGCACGCGGCTGTTTCATCGCGGCCGCCACGGCATGGAACCGACCGAAGCTGGCTCCATTCTGATCGACCGCGCGCGACGCGTGCTTCGCGAACTCGATCAGGCTCGCGACGAAATTCGACCAAAACCGGGTGCATTGACCGGACTTGTTTCAGTGGGGCTGTTACCGAGCACCAGCGATCTGTTGGCGGCGCCCTTGGTTTGCCGTTTGAAGGAGTTGCACCCGTATCTTCAGGTCAACGTAACCGTGGGTTACGCCGGGCATTTGCGGCAATGGCTGGATAACGGCGAAGCCGATGTTGCACTGCTATACGATATCAGGCCTTCCACTGCGCTTGCAGTCCAAATGCTATTGGAGGAAAGGCTCTATTTGGTTGGTCCCAGCCAGGCCGGCTTGCGGGCCGACATACCGATTTCGCTTCAAGAGGTCGTCAACCATCGCCTCATTTTACCCACGCCCCCTCATGGGCTGCGCGTCCTCTTTGAGCATGCCTGTGCGATGGCCGGAATGAAATTCGTCGTGTCGGCGCAGACCAATGCGATGAGCGTGCAGAAGGATCTGGTGATTCAAGGCCAAGGATTTACCCTGCTGCCGAGCGCCGCGATTTATCTGGATTTGGCGCAAGGCAGGTTGAGCGCTTCCCCAATCGCCGATTCCGTTCTTTGCCGGAAGATCGTACTGGCCAGACGCGCCGGCCGCCATACCTCCGCGCAGATCCACGCGTTGAGCGAGGCGCTGTTCACGCTGATTAGAACGACCGTGGCAGAGGGCCTGTGGCCTGATGCAGATTGGCTGGCCGATAAGCAATATTTGTCGCCAGCATGAGGGATCGCCACCGGAACGCCATCGAACAGAGCAGCTATCGGCTGTCCCAGAGCCGGATCATCATTCCGCGGGGCCGCAGCATCTCGGTCGTCGCCCGATGTCCCACGACCAACACTCTGTGGACGAATGCGAAAAGCATCCGCCCTCGATTGCCTGCGAGTAATCGAACGCGACCCAGAGGCTCCCTGGGCGCTCGTGATAGCCACCTTCAAGACCATCGATGTGCGCCGCCCAATTCCCCGCCCGACCAATGACCAGGGCCTTGAGTCGAAGCCGGGCGACTCATGGCTCCGCCCTATCTGGGACCCTGCAGGCGTCGATGCGTTGTTTCAGCCACGTGGCGCATGAACGGCCGCTTCGCGCCAAAACCGGGCCTTCCGCCGTCGGCGCTTTTGACCCCTTGCGGCTATTCCGAAGATGTAGAGTTCGATCCCTGCGGTCCGCGCCAGCTTCCCTCGCAGAAGCAGCGGAACTCGAGAGGGCAGAACTCGTTCAGAATAGACCTGGCTCACCAGCGGAGGTTCGCCATGCCAGTCACCGAAATGAAGGATCACGTTTATAAGATCCTAGAACTCGTAGGATCTTCCGAAAAAAGTATCGAGGATGCCATTCAAAATGCCATCACCCGCGCATCAAAGACCATTCGCGAAATGAAATGGTTCGAAGTCGTGCAAACGAGAGGCCATATCGAAAAAGACTCTGTCCGACATTATCAGGTCACTTTGCGAGTTGGATTCACACTAGAGGAGTAGCTTTAGCGGGGAAAGCACAAGTGGATCTCAGATCGTTAAACCGGCGCCGGCGCGATTGTCCCTGTCGTTCTCGCATTCGGTTCCGGCGCGGTGAAGGAGCGTGCCCGCTTCGCGCTTGCCGGTGCGGCGGCCGCCAGGATTGCGCTGTTTGGCGCCTGCCATTATCCTCCGGCCCGACACACGCTGGCCCGCATCCAATAGGATCATGGCTCGCAGAGCCGACTTTTCCCTCTGTGCTGACGAGGGCTACGAAAGATCGGGCGCGATCGCAGGAAATCGTAGGCAGGCGAGCAAGATCGTCGAACTTGGTAGCGGGGGAGCGCTACAACGCGATACCCACTATCGCAGAGGCCCTGTTTTCGTATCGCCGGGCGCCGGTCACCCGTGCGTGAAGTCGCCGGGTTTCAATCCGAGTGCTTTGACAGCAACTTCCGGAAGCGGTCCGTACGCCTCAACTCTTTCATTCGGCGCCATCATGGCCGCAATGATTGCCACGGCCTTGGCCGAATCTCCTTCGGCCACGAAAAAGACCGAGCGAACCGGTGGGCCGCCACCTAACGGCTCAGTTGTGACCAGGACAACCTGACCATTTGCCATGCTCTCGCATACCGCAGTCGCTGCCTCGTTTCCACGATCGTTTGGATCTATCCCCGCAAACCTGCAGTGCAGCAACAACTGGGCACACATCAAGGCGGACCCGCCGTGGTCTTGCATCGACTCGGCACAAACACCAACTGAATTGCTATAGAAGGTACAATCGCTCCGGAGTGAGCGCGTGGCCAGCCGAAGGGTAAACCAAGATCTCCCCGTGATCGCGCGCTTTGAGGTGCGCCATCGCAACTACCTCGCGCCAGACGGCTCGATAGCTCGGCCGCTCCCCGCCTTCGCCTCCGATGCAAACCTGCTCATCGCACTCTACCGGGCCATGGTGCTGCTGCGCCTCTTTGACAAGAAGGCTGTTGCATTGCAGCGCACCGGCCGGCTTGGGACTTATGCCGTTTCGCTCGGCCAGGAGGCGGTATCGGTTGGGATAGCCAGTGCGATGCGGGAAGAAGACGTGCTGTTGCCCTCCTATCGCGACAATGGCGCGCTGCTTTGGCGCGGCGTCAAGCTTGAAGAGATCCTGCTGTTTTGGGGCGGGGACGAACGGGGCAATTGTTTCTCCGGACCGCTTCACGATTTTCCATTCTGCGTTCCCGTGGGATCTCAGGCGCCTCATGCCGCCGGCGTCGCCTATGCGTTTAAGCTGCGCAAGGAGCCGCATGTCGCCGTGTGCCTGTTCGGCGATGGCGCCACCTCGAAAGGCGACGTCTACGAAGCGATGAATTTTGCCGGCGTGCACAAATTGCCCGTCGTGTTCGTCGCCACCAACAATCAATGGGCCATATCGGTGCCGTTGCGACTGCAGACCGGTTCCGAAACGCTGGCGCAGAAAGCTATCGCTGCAGGATTCACCGGCGAGCAGGTCGATGGCAGCGACGCGGTGGCGATGCGCGCCGCTGCCGAAGAGGCTATTGCCGCAGCCCGTGACGGCAAAGGCCCCCGTTTCATCGAGGCGGTCACTTACCGCCTCGGCGACCATACAACCTCCGATGACGCATCACGCTATCGTTCGGCTGACGAAGTCCAGGCTCATTGGAAGGAAGAGCCGATTGCCCGCTTGAGGGCTTATCTTGTGGGTCAAAAAATGTGGGGCAAAGCAGACGAAGAGCGGCTCGCCACCGAGTGCCATGAGCGCGTCGAGGCGGCGGTCGAGCGCTATCTGGCAACGGCACCGCGCCGTCCGGAAGCCATGTTCGATCACCTCTACGCCGATCTGCCCGAGGTCTATGCCGCACAGCGCCGTGAACTCGCGGGAGAGCGCGATGCCTGAGGTAACGCTGGTGGAAGCCGTCAATCTGGCGCTCGGACGCGCGATGGAGGACGATCCCGATGTGGTCGTGCTTGGCGAAGACGTTGGCGTCAACGGAGGCGTCTTCCGCGCGACCGCGGGCCTGCAGAAGCGCTTTGGAGCCGAGCGCGTCCTCGATACGCCGCTTGCTGAACTCCTGATCAGCGGGCTCTGCGTGGGCATGGCGGCGCAGGGGCTGAAGCCCGTCGGCGAGATCCAGTTTATGGGGTTTATTTATCCCTGCCTGGATCAACTGGTGAACCACGCATCCCGAATGCGTAACCGCACCCAGGGACGGCTCACCTGTCCGATGGTTCTGCGTACGCCGCATGGGGCTGGAATTCGAGCGCCCGAGCATCATTCCGAAAGCACCGAGGCGATGCTCACCCATATTCCTGGCTTGCGCGTTGTCATCCCTTCTTCGGCGGAACGTGCCTATGGACTTCTCCTCGCCGCGGTCCGCGATCCCGATCCGGTGGTGTTTCTGGAACCAACGCGCTTATACCGCGCGGCAAAAGGCAAGGTGCAGGACGATGGCGAAGCCTTGCCGCTAGATCGTGCCTTTGTCCTGCGGGAAGGTCGCGACATCACGCTGATCGGTTGGGGCGCGGTGTTGAAAGAGACCGTGGCCGCGGCCGATGCGCTCTCCGCCGAAGGCATCGCTGCCGAGGTCATCGATCTTGCCACGCTCAAGCCCTATGATGAAAGCACCGTGCTCGGTTCGATCGCGAAGACCGGACGTTGCCTCATCGTGCACGAGGCGGCACACACCGGCGGATTCGGAGCCGAGATCGCAGCCTTTATCGCCGAACGTGGTCTGTCCTCGCTGCTTGCGCCGGTAACCCGCGTCACCGGCTATGACGCCGTGATCCCGATGGCACGCCTCGAGCAATACTATATGCCTTCGGTCGAACGCATCGTCACCGGGGCGCGCAGGGTGTGTCAGTTCAGCTGAATCCCAACGGACTTTGTCCTATGCGCCATTTCATGCTGCCGGATCTAGGAGAAGGTCTTGAAGAGGCGGAGATCGTCACCTGGTATGTCAACGAAGGCGATCACGTCATCACCGATCAACCGCTCGTTTCCGTCGAGACCGACAAGGCGGTCGTTGAGATACCGTCGCCGTCGAGCGGACGCATCGCCCACGTGTTTGGCGCCAAGGGAGATATCGTGAAGGTCGGCATGCCGCTCGTCGAATTTGCCGAAGGCGCCGAACAGGACACCGGCACAATTGTCGGCGAACTCGGCGGCGGCGAACATCCACCCGCGGCAGGAATCTCCTCCGAGCGGCCGACCAGGCAGCAGCCTCAGGTGTTTCCGGCTGTGCGCGCACTCGCGCGCAAGCTCGATGTCGATCTTGAGAGCGTCGAGGCCACCGGACCCGGCGGCACCATCACACGGGCCGATGTCGAACGGGCTGCGAAGCGTATGTCCCAAACCGGTCCCGCGGAGCCCCTGCGAGGCATGCGGCGCGCGATGGCCCAACGCATGACAGCAGCCCATGCGCAAATCGTCCCCGCCACCGTGACCGACGAAGCCGATATCGACGATTGGCCGACTGGCGAGGACGTGACGATCCGCCTGATCCGGGCCATTGCTGCCGCCTGCAAGGCAGAACCCGCTCTCAATGCCTGGTATAATTCCAGCACGGGAGAACGGCGCCTCATCGCGCGCGTCGACCTCGGCATGCCGTCGATACCGAGGGCGGCCTCATCGTTCCTGTGTTGCGCAATGTCGCAGCGCGCAGCGTGTCGGACTTGTGGGCCGGCCTCGACCGCCTGCGGGCTGACTCGATCGCGCGCTCGATACCCCCTGAAGAGCTGCGCGGCGCGACCATTACGCTGTCGAATTTCGGGATGATCGGAGGCCGGTTTGCCAATCTGATCATCGTGCCACCGCAGGTGGCAATCATAGGAGCGGGGCGGATTTCCCAGCGGGCAGTCGCGCATCGGGGCCAGCCTGCGGTGAGACGTGTGCTGCCGTTGTCGCTCACCTTCGACCATCGCATCGTGACCGGCGGCGAAGCCGCTCGCTTCCTGGTCGCACTCAAGTCGGAGCTTGAGCTGATGTCGTGACCCAACTGTTTTGCGTGTGCTCCAAAGAAGGGTCTTCCGCGCCATTGCATTGCACAACGGCCTACGGGGACTTCCTGATCTCTATCCACGGGCATTGAGGTTCCGGAGTGGAACCCCATATTTTCGGCAAGGGAGTCCTTGCCGTGCAGACCGTAAAGGCGGCCCTCGTTGCGGCGATAGCAATCGTCGCTCTGGTTGTCTCCCTCCATCCCGGTTTAGCGGAGGAGAGCGGCAGTCTTGCACTGACTATTTCGATCGACGGAGCGATCGGACCTGCGTCGGCCAGTTACGTGAAGGACGCCCTGGCCAGGGCAGGCGAACGACGCGCCGAGATTGTCATTCTGCGTCTGAATACACCGGGCGGTCTCAACACCAGTATGCGCGAGATCATCACGGATGTGCTCGCTTCACCCGTTCCTGTCATCGGTTACGTCGCTCCCTCCGGAGCGCATGCGGCGAGCGCCGGCACCTACATTCTCTATGCGACCCATATCGCTGTGATGGCGCCAGGCACCAACATCGGCGCTGCAACGCCGGTGCAGATCGGTGGTTCGATACCGGGTCTGCCGAGCGGCACCCCTGACAAGGAAAGCAAAGACAAGAAGGATGGCGACCGCCAGCCCGAGCCGAAGGACGCCATGACGGCAAAGGCGACGAATGATGCCGTCGCCTTCATCCGCAGCCTCGCCGAACTGCGTGGCCGCAATGCCGACTGGGCCGAGAAGGCGGTCCGTGAGGCTGCGACCCTCACTGCCAACGGCGCGTTGCAGGCAAATGTCATCGACCTCATCGCGCGCGATCCGGCCGAATTGCTCAAGCAGGTCGATGGTCGCGTGGTGGAGGTTGCTGGTGGCAAGACGCAACGCCTGGCGACGAAGGATGCCTTCGTCGAAGCCATCGATCCCGGATGGATCTCCCGATTCCTGGCCGTCATCACCGATCCCAACGTCGCGTTCATTCTCCTGATGGTTGGCATCTACGGCCTGATCTTCGAATTCATGTCCCCCGGCGCGGTCGCCCCGGGTGTCGTCGGCACGATCTGCCTGCTGGTTGGCCTCTATGCCCTCAATCTGCTGCCGATCAACTATGCCGGCCTCGCCTTGATGCTGGTCGGGATCGCGCTCCTCGCCATCGAGGCCTTCAACCCGACCGTCGTGATCGGCCTCGGAGGGGTCATCGCCTTTGTGCTGGGAGCGGTCATGCTGTTCAGGGTCGAAGCGCCTGGCTACCGACTGTCGTGGTCGGTCATCGGCATCGTTGCGGCGTTGTTCACTGGCTTTGTTCTTGTCGTGCTCGGCGCGCTTCGACGCGCTCGCAGCGGTCCAGTACGAGTCGGCGCGCAAGCCATGCGAGGCCTGTCTGCAGAGATCCTCGATTGGTCCGAGAATGAAGGTCACGTCTTTGCGCATGGTGAACGCTGGCAAGCGCGCGGCACCGAAGCCTTTAAGCCCGGCGAGGTGGTTGAAGTCGCCAACATCGTCGATCTGACGCTGGTTGTGCGGCGCGCGCCGGTCCCAACCGGCGAGGGAGGTACATCATGATGCTTGATTATTTGACCTATGCAGCGCTTGCGCTGCTCGTCATCATATTTCTATCCCAGGCCATTCGCATCCTGCGGGAATACGAGCGCGGCGTCGTCTTCACGCTCGGCCGCTTCACCGGAGTGAAGGGCCCGGGCCTCATCATCCTCATTCCGGTCGTACAGCAACTCGTAAAGGTCGATCTCAGGGTGATGGTGCAGGTCGTGCCGCCCCAGGATGTGATTTCGCGCGACAACGTCTCGGTCAAGGTCAACGCCGTTCTCTACTTTCGCATCGTCGATCCCGAGCGCTCCATCATAAAGGTCGGCGATTACATGGCCGCGACCAGCCAGCTCGCGCAAACCACGCTTCGCTCGGTGCTCGGCAAGCACGAACTCGACGAGATGCTCGCCGAACGTGACAGGCTAAGCGCCGACATCCAGGAGATCCTCGATAAGCAGACCGATGTCTGGGGCATCAAGGTCACCGCGATCGAGATCAAGGATGTCGATCTCAACGAAACCATGGTGCGCGCGATCGCCAAGCAGGCCGAGGCGGAACGACTGCGACGCGCCAAAGTGATCAATGCGATGGGGGAGCAGCAGGCCGCTGAAAAGCTCGTCGAGGCCGGCCGGATCCTCGCCCAGGAGCCGCAGGCGATGCAGCTACGCTATTTCGAAGCGCTGCATGACATCGCTGGCGAACGGTCCTCGACCGTGGTCTTTCCGCTCCCGATGAATCTGTTCGACCATCTTGGTCTGCGGAGCGAGTCAACGTGACTTTGGTCGTTTTGCCGGAAGGGATACGAACCGTCTGATTCAATCAGAACCGCTCAAGCCCTGTTGGGCTAGGCCCTAACACCGGGCGAGCAGGGTCGCAAAAAATCGCAACAAAGCGGGCAAGATCGTAGAATTTGGTAGCGGGAGCGCTACATCGCGATACCCACTATCCCGGAAGCCCTGCTTTCGTATCGGCGGGCAGCTTAACTCGCTAGGCGACATCGGCATAGTTCACCAAAAGCCGCCATTTGTGCGCTATCATCGCACGTTTGAACTGTCCGCTATTAGGTTCAAATCCCGGACATGTAACACCCGATTCTTGCGATTGGTCGAACAGGCGATTCCCCAGCTCGCCGCATAGCAATGCTTACTATGTTCGAAACCCTCCACGTCCTACATCCCGCCGAACTCTGCGATATGGCGCGACATCCTGCGACGCAGCCGCCGACGGATTCGGAATGATGTCAGATTGGTCACCGATGCTACGGCGGCGTTCGGCTCGAAGGTGATGAAAGCGGCTGCGACGAATGCCCCGATGTTCGCACACGCCACCGAAGCATTGATGTCGCGGCTTCCCACTGTGAACGGCTAAGCGCCCTCTCCCGAGCCTGTTTCAAACCGATAGACTCTCCACTTATTCCTTATCGCTCACGGGATGCTGTTTGCGTACGAACGGCCGCTTTGCGCCAACAGCCGCCGTTCGCAAATCGAATGTTATTTTCTGCTGAAGCATTTTGGGCGAAGTACTCGCATGAGCTGAGGAGCCTTTTCTAAGCTGAGCGAGCCTCAGGCCTTCCGGCGATGTTTCCTGATGGTCTGGACACGAATACCGACGGGTATGGTCCCACTAATGCAGCGTCTCACCAGTCGCTCTGACGTGAGCACGCGCTGCTTGATCTGCGCGAACGCCGCGCATGACGAACCGTCGCCAACCCTCGCGGTCAAACGGATTTGACTTTCTTCGCGCCAGCCGCTTTCGCTTTTTTGCCTCGATGGATTTCATGCGCCCACAATATGAAAATTTTTCTTAGAGCGCTTTTTTTATTTTTCTAGATTTAGGCTCAAATTCAGGTGAGTGAGTGCAGCGAAGGGCACATCGCGTTTTTGCGAGAGGGCCTCGATGTGGGGAAGACCCCATAGCTCGTTCCAGGCGAGCCGAATGACCTGATCGAGAGCAGCAACGCTCCTTCGATCTTAACCACGCTCTCAAGTCAGTTTGGGGCTCGCCAGGGGAGAGGTGAGTCAAAATGGGATTTAGATTCGCGTAATGTGCCTTATGGAATCTTTTTAGCGACCCCCAAGAAGCGTGCCAACTGACGGCTTAACCATCGCGTCTGCATCTAGTGGCGTCCAATCTGGAGACGCCCTCGGGAAAAATATTGTCCGGGACCATCTCGTCCGATGACATCAGTCTTGTTGCCCCGCGCACGCAAGACGTGCAGACAAGTTTAGTTGTTAACTGGCCATGTGTGGCTCGCATGGTAAACAACAAAGCTAAAGAAATAACGTTAATGCTGTCAGTGGCGTAAGGTGCGCTTGAGGCCATGGTGGATTCAGACACCGCAACCCAAGCCGAAATCAATGCCACCGAGGTCGAGTACGAGGCAAAGGTCGATGTACTCGTCGAGCTTGATACGACGATGGGTGTCGCCTGCGACGATATCGTGACCGAATGCTATACGGCGGTTTTGGCCGATGCCAACCCGGAGGGCATGGCCAAGGCGTGACGCTCAAAGGGAGAGATCAAGCAGGCGATTCTTGCTTGCCGATTTCTCCTTCGCCGCTTTCGGTGTGACAAGAACTCGTTTCGGTGAGCGGCCTAAATTGTAGGACGGTAAGGCGGAAGCCATCCTTTTGCCCGCGCACGCGCGACCATTTGGTGGGCTTCGGCTACAGATATTATTTTGCCGTTGTTAAGCACAGTCGTCATGACGCGGCCCGCCCTCAAGTCACTGTCGAGCGAGCGATAAAAGCAACCTCGGTAGAATTCTCCCTCTGGATTCAAAGCCCCTAATTGCAAGGTACGTACCGGCATTAGACTTGCCGCTCGAATAATCGAGGGCGCGCATATCAGGGAAGCGGTAGCACCAAAGAAGACAATTCTGCGCGTCATTCTGGAGTCAGTGACGGTCATTGCGAGTCTCGGATTTGGCGGTTGTGCAATAGAACGACCCGACAAGCTAGAATGAAATCGGCAGCTTCGCGTCGCTCCCAAGAGATTCGATGATCAGCCCGGGGCGGTTGCTATCCCGTCCCGGACTTCGTTTCTCCAGCGTCACCCGTCTCAACGAATTTGCCGTGGTCGCGTCTGTTGCGCGTGGCTATGATCGCTCGGCCACATGGACCTTCCCCGAATAGGCAGCCGAACGATCTTTTGTAATCGACCGCCAAAGCCGATTCATCGCGCCAGTTCGGGGTAGCTCTTCTAGTTGAATTTGCTCGAATCACCGATGATTTCGATTTTATTTTCGCTCAGAGACCACATCGCCGAACGAACGCCTTGATCGTCGGCCCCGGCCGCCATCAAGGCCGCGAACTGATCAGGACAAAGCTCGTTGATTGGTACCTGTCCGAGCAGATCCTTCGGCAAGTTGTGTTGCAGGCCCATGCCTGCCATCTCTTGAAGCAGACAGGGAAGCACGAGAGTGACAGTCTTCCAATCGTCCGGAAAGAACGGTCGAGCGGAGCCGAAGGTATCAAACCAATGAATAACGTACTCGGGAAAGAGTTTCTCGACAGTTCTGCGACCTGCCGGAGAGGCCGCTACTTGGACTTCACCAAGGTGCTCACCATCAAGACCGATGAAGAGAACATCGACCATCTTAGTCAGATCGTCGAAAGCCATCATGAATTTGCCTGGCTTCACTCGGCGCTTATTGGCCATCCTCTCGGACAGCTTCGTGTGCAGTTGTGGCATGGAGATGCCCTTTCACTTATCCCCCGGTAAAGACCCGGTGAGGGGAAGATTTTTGACGACAGATAGTCGGTCGCCCACGTCTACACCTTGCCATCTTGCACACACCGCATTTGCGCCGATGTGATCCGTCTGTGGCCCCGTGAAAAGGGATGAGGGCCATAAGGTAGGTTGGTAGAAGTCACCGTCTTTGGTGCTTCAGCTTTTACGCATGGTCATATCTGCATATTGCGGCGCCGACTTCAAGAGCTTCGCGACGTAATCGAGTGGCGTGCTTAATGAGTGTCGTAGGCCCGCTTAGCAAGTGCTGTTCAAACGCATGCCGGCATTAGGTTAGCAGCTCGCATGACAACGGAATTTAGGTTTAGAAATAAATCCGCGACGGAGAATATGATGATCCACCCGCGCGCGTGAAGGCAACAATGCTCAATCGCGACGATTGACCCAACAAGCTCGACGTGTGCGCGCTCCAGTACGTTGCACCAGGCTTCCGCCTGGGGTCAGGACGTTAATTCGGTCGTTCATCGTTCCGATTCCTTTCCGCGTCGAGCTTCGCAATGACTGCTTTAGATTCCGCGTCGCTCCAGCCGCGCACCGCCGCGACGTGATAAGGCGAGCCGAGCGACGCGAGGTGACGATAGTTTTTCATCTGTGTCTCCGCGTAGGAGAGACCTTCGCTTGTCACTCCCATGGTGCGGACTCCTCCTGCTGGGTTTTAGTCTCGATGCCATCCAGGACGCGGACGAGCGCGTCTATATAGGTCTCATCTTCGCGCCGCTGTTGCCGTACATACGCGGGGAGGCTTAGTCCTCTGTTCGCCAGGAGCTTCTGGAGCGCCGGCGCCCAGTCCGTATTGGGGCTCGCCAGGTAAGCCTGCTTGTGTCGCTCGATGAGGGCGTGACAGCGCTTGGTTTCCGCCAGCTCCGCAGCGCTCTTTTCTCGGATCAGCCGATAGTGCTCGTTCCGGGCCTCGACCTTTGCAAGCAACTCCGGTGACGGGTTCATAAAGTCCGCGTCGGTCAGCCCGTGCTTTTCCCACTGCTCCAGTTGATTGAGAAATCGAAACTGCTCTCGCGTCGGTCCCTCGGCGTATGCGGTGTTCACCACTTCGGCGGTGATGTCGCCGCGTAGCATCTCGCGGTCGGCCGCGATCCGTTTGAGTTGATACTTGACCGCCCCGTTACCGAAAACCGAGTAGGCGACCTGGGGCGGCTTATCAGTGCGGATGAAACCGGGGTTCTCTTGATTGCAGCGTTGAAGGAATCCATGCTTGATCAAGTAGCCTATGGCGTCGCCTACTTCCTCGTATACGCCATGATCTAAATCGGGATCATAACCAGGAAAGTGAGCATCAGCCCATCGCAGTAGCCCGCTCCAGTCGAGCAGATCGCCGGGGAGCATCCACCGGACACTCGTCCGGAGGTCCCCTGTGATTTTGTTGCGCACGGCGTTGCCCAGGCCAATGTATGGCTTGTCGCCCCTCCAGCGAAGATCAGACGGGTCTCGATAGTCGCGGAGGTTGTCGGGAATCAGCGCCTCTGTCGGATTCGCACGAGCGCGCTGTCCGCTGCCGGGTGATTTCAATGCCATGGTTGCACCTCCACATGCTGCGAGGCCCATTCGATCCGGGTCTCTTCGTTGCCGGCGCGCTTGCTGCGCTCCGGCCAGACAATCCACGCATGGGTATAGGTCTGCGAGGAAATCGGGCGCTCGAAGCTGTCACCTTCGATGAAAAAGATTCTCCACGGCACCAGGATAATCAGTTCCGGTTTGAAGCCCCTCAGAATGCCGGCGGTATAAGCGCGGACGGCTTCGATGGTTTGGAACTCCGCTTTGGAGGTCGCAGGCTTCTTGGCCGGAAGATCGATCCGGCGGGCGATCATGTCTTCATAACTAAGCTTTGGCATGGGAATGCCCTTTCACTTATCCCCCGGTAAAGACCCGGTGAGGGAAAGATTTTTGACGACAGATAGTCGGTCGCCCACGTCTACACCTTGCCATCTTGCACACACCGCATTTGCGCCGATGTGATCCGTCCGTGGCCCCGTGAAAAGGAATGAGGGCCATAAGGTAGGTTGGTAGAAGTCACCGTCTTTGGTGCTTCAGCTTTTACGCATCGTGGTATTTGCACATCGAGGCGTCGACTTCAACAGTTTCGACGTGATCGAGTTGCATGTTTAATTAGTGTCGCAGCTGCGAGAGCAATCTGATTGATAAATCTGAATTCCGTTTATTCGGAATCCAGAAATGGACCAGCGGCTGCCAAGCCTATTGTAGGACTGGAAGGTGGAAGTCACCCTTCTGCCCGCGCCTGCGCGACTATATGAAGTGATCATAGTCGCCTTCGCCTAGGCCCGACGGAGAGTTTAAGAGCTAAGGCAAATTCGCGCGCGCATACACCTTGCCGTCTCGATCGCGGCGATGGGCTTCAAGAGCTTCGCGACGGAGTGTCGCAGGGACAGCAACGCGCGGACTCCTAAATCTCAATTCCGGTTTATTCTCCGGCGCTGTGAAGCTCCACTTTGCGAAGAAACGGATCCGCTAGCAAAATCGACATCGCTGCAGCATGGGCTACGGTGAGGACATCGAGTGCGTTTTTTAAGCTAGTGCATTTTTCGATTAGAAGGAGCGTGAGTGCTGAAATCGCGCATTGCGATCAATCGAGATCGCCATGCCTCAGCTTCCGCTTGAGGCAGAGTATGCAACAGGCGCTCCGGCAAAAGTATCTCGACGCCATCGCCCTCATCCTCTGCCGTTGATAGCTGTCTAGAGCCGCCTGCTTCACCTTTGCAAGCGTGATCGTGTCTGGCACGGTCATGTGATAGCTCGTCCCCGCACACACGAAGAATCCGAGTCGCACAAGCAGTGTCAATTCACTGCAAAAAAGTCCAATTTCGTCCGAGTACAAACCAAGTGCCGCGACGTGCCGCGAGCGCTCTAATTCTCCCAAGATTTCGAGCCCAAATGCTGCAAGGTGAGGGGTTGCCATTACATGAATCAAGCCAATTTGGTCCGAAAACTCAGGGTCGGTCAGCGCTTCAGACCAGAACTCTTGAGCCTCTGCCACCTTGATGAGCCAAGCCGCGACAAACCGGCAGTCAGGCTCATGGGTCCTTTCGAGCAAAATATGAGGATTGACGGGTTCTCTCATCGTTGAATCTTCCATTGCACATACTCCGAACCGCGAGCTAAGAGGTAGCAAGTGGGCGGCTCAACGCTCGCCTGAAAATCCGCTTCGTACGAGTCTAAGGGCTTGTATTGAAGCCCTCAGAATGGGGGCGGAATCCGCCAATTCGTCGAAGGTGGCGCGGGCTTCTTTGGAGCAGGACGGGTCGTCACGCCCTCGTGAGAACATCCGCGGTACAAGCGCGAATTGCCTCGATAGTTTGGAACACCGCTTTAGAGGTCGCAGCCTTCTTGGCTGTTGCAGTCTTACTCATGGTGGAATCCCTTCCTATTTGTATTTTGCCGCCGAGACTATTCTCGATGACCGCGTAAGGCTGGCCAGTAGTTGGCCACCAAGTTAGCTCCGGTCTGGGCTGGAGCTACTTTAGGTGGAGATCGATCCAAAGGATCGACCCCTCTCGATACGCTGGGACATCACATAAGAACGAGCGCCGTTGAGAACAAGGGTATATGAAGTGATCATAGTCCGCCTTCGCCTAGGCCCGACGGAGAGTTTAAGAGCTAAGGCAAATTCGCGCGCCCATACACCTTGCCGTCTCGATCGCGGCGACGGGCTTCAAGAGCTTCGCGACGGAGCGTCGCAGGGACAACAACGCGCGGACTCCCAAATCTCAATTCCGGTTTATTCTCCGGCGCTGTGTGTCCTAGAAGCGGATGGCCGGTACAGCCCGAGCGCATTGGGCATTAGGCGGTAGCTCGCATGACAAGGAAATTTAGGTTTTTATGAATCCGAGACTATGAATTAAGGAAAATCTCGCGTGCGCGTGTAAGGTTAACAAAAAAGGTTAACGCGCCCTCGAATGCTATTTATCTTAATCTGGATACCGAGAACGGACGATGAGGCGTCGATACTCCAAGCCCAGAGAGGACCGCAAACACCGCGGCCATCACCACCCTAGAGTCAGTCAGATCAGTCGGATCAGTGATTTCTCTATGTCCTCGCTCTCCCTGCTTTTGTTGATTTTCCAAGAAGGAGAATGAGGGAGCAAGGGCGGAGAAGATGAAAGGAGCGACAGAGAGATTTGACTGATCCGACTGATCCGACTGATCGTCATCAGGGTGCGCTTCTTGCTCGTCCTGCTGAGTTCGGTTCGAAAACACCTAGCAGGCATTTATCTGAATTAAGAAATAGTGAGGCCGCCGCAGCCGCGTCAATAATAGCTTGAGAAGCTCAGGTGTCCTTGGGCGCCTTCGTCTCGCGCCGGGCTCGGGGGCATAGTTCGGCCGCCCCTTCCGAGTTAAAACATTTTCTCACAAATCAATTGAACTTATTCGGTCTGACCTACTTATCATTTGTTCCTGCGACGCTCGACAGTTGTCAACCGCGCCCTCCAGAGAACGTCGGCCCCGCGTCAAGGGCCACCGCAAGAGATAGGCAACGTGAAGCCTATACCCGGTGGCTTTTCCCCGGCCCCCTCGGGCGCGACGGCGAATTGAAAACGATGGCATCCGCTCGTAACCAATGAGCGGGATTGGTGGCCTTCCTAACGGAAGGTCGAATCATGTCCATCAATACTCAAGTCGAAATCCCACAAGCTTTGTTCCTAAAGGCCCGCCAAGTACGTGCACGCTACGGCGACGTTTCGCACATGTGGCTTGTCAGGCGCCAAAAGGATTCTGGCTTCCCGTCACCGACCATCTTGGGCGGTATCAGGTTTTGGAAGCTCAGCGATCTGGAGCGCTGGGAGACGGACCAAAAGGCCGCACCAAAGGTTCGCGCGTATAACTTGTCGACGTCAGCCGCGGGCAACCTCGCTGAGGGCGCTGACGGTTCGATCAAAGCGCGGGAGTCTATATCATGACCCGCTATCGGAAACCGCGTGCGCACATCGGATCCAACGACCCGGCGCGGGTCAAACATTGGGCGAAAGAGTTTCCCGATTGCAATTGGGCAATCGAAGTTGATCGCTCTTGCATCACCGTTGTGGATCTTACCCAAGCGCGCAAGCCCCCTGCCGATCATGGCCTTCGCCCCGTCACTGTAACAGTGACCACCGGCGGAACGCACCAGTTCTACCAAAACCCTCATCGCGATCCGATCAACGACGAGCCCGAAATCATGAAGGCGAAGGTCGGCCCCGCGGGCGGGGATGGAGATGCTGATGCCGCGTGGTTCTGGTTGAACATGAACCACACACTTCGCCTTAGGAGGGCGACGGCGAACGAGCGGAATATTGAGAAAGATATCACCGTTACAATCGTGAGAATGCTCGGGTCTGGAGTGCGGACTCGAGAATTTTGGATGGTACCCGAGAGTCTGGTCGGATACGTCCTCAAGTATGGCGAAAAGTGCCTAGTAGATGACGGATCGGGGATTGTGATGCCTGGTTCGTGTGTGGACGGAGAAATCCTCGCTTGGTCGGAGGATGGGGGCGCTTGAGACAGGAACAAGCTCGGCTCATTGCCGGGCTTCGTACCAAAAGCGTTGAAGTCCGAAGCCAAAAGGATCACGTAACATGTCAGAAGTTAGCAACCTCCCTACCGGCGCCGACGCCAGATTACAGCGCCTCTTTGATAGCGCGTTCCGCGGGCATCGCATTCATGCGCTACCGCCAAAGGGTGGAACGCGCACATGGGATCCTCCGCCCGACGCCACGCAATGGATAGCGGCCGCCCGCAGGTGGATTGACGGGCAGAAGGGCTGTAAGTTCTATTTTTCGCCGGCGTCGATTAAACTAGGCAGCGATACCACGACCAAGGCCGACATGCTGTCAAGCGAGTGGGTATGGGCCGATCTTGATCCTCGCGACGGTAAGCCCCTAGAGTCGGAACGCGCCGAGATGCTTTTCATACTTACGATCGGTCTTCCCATCGACGTCCCCGAACCCACGTTTATCGTGGATAGCGGTCGTGGCTGTTGGGCATTCTGGCGACTTGAGGCCCCCCACGTCTTCGACGGTCGGGACGGTGATGCTACGCGCTCCTTCGAAGCAGTATTGCGCGGCCTCGCAAACACATTTGGGGAATTCGGTGACCGCAGTGTGAAGAATATCAATCGGATCGCTCGGCTGCCGTCTTCAATCAACCCTAAGACTAACGTTGTAGCCACAGTCATTGCATACAACAATGTACGATACACACTACGCGACTTCCCGGTGATAGCTATTGAACGACGGCCTCTTGCCGATGTTGCGGACGAAGCCGTGCCGCTCGATTTGTTCAAACGCATGCTGGCAGCCACGCCTTATACCGGCGGACCTGAAGGACTCGACGATCGAAACGGCGACGAGGGTTGGCTCCAATTTGCAATGGCCGCTCACGAAGCGGCGCGGGGTGATTGCGCCGATTATCTCTACGCTTTCATTGAGTGGTGCCAAAACGATCCGAACGGAAAAGACAGTTGGTCAACCGAGAGCATCCAAGCCCGCTGGGAAAGTTTCGACTGCGACGAGGGTAGTGGCATCACGCGCGCTTCATGGGACAGGCTGTTGCTGTACTTCGGGCAAGATGATCTTGTTTCCGATGCATCTCAAGACACAACGGCAGTCGATGACTTTGCGGGTTCTGACGAAGCGGACTTTATGCTGCCGCCACCAAAGTCAGAGGAGGAAGCCAAGGCCAGGGCCAAAGCCCAAAAAGATGCCACCGAACGCGAGCGCATCAGGGCGGCCAGGAAACGCACCGCCATCGTCCGCGAGGTCCGCGCGATGCTAGACAAGACGGTTGCAAACGGTTGCACTGAGGAGGAGGCTGCATCGGCGATGGCCAAAGCAACTGACCTCATCGAGGAGTATAAGCTCACCGCAGAGGATCTGACTGCCGATCTTCCGCCGCAAGAGGATGACGAGGGGAAGGGCGGCGATGTTGGCGGCGACTTCACCGACATACCGACAGGCTCATCGCCAAAGGACTTCTACTGCCATCTACCAACCAATACTTTCATTTACCGCCCAACCCATGACATGTGGCCGCCGAGCACCATCAATGGTCGCTTTGGACGAGGGGCAGCCAACAAGCTCCAGCGTAATCGCGGAGTTGAGCAAGCTACATGGGCGCCGGGTTCCCCGCCTTTGATACGAGATAAGCTCATTGCGAACGGCGCATGGGTTTCAGAGCGGGGCACCTCGTGCTTCAATCTCTATCGGCCACCGTTGCCGAACAAGAATGGCGACAAAGACAAGGTTGGCCCGTGGCTTGACCACCTCAAGAAAGTCTTCCCTGACGACTGGGAACACATTCGAAACTGGTTCGCCTACCGCGTCCAGCGTCCCGAGGTCAAGATCAACCACTGCATCGTCATGGGTGGCGGCCCCGGGACCGGCAAAGATACCTTGATCGCTGGCGTTCGCGAAGCGATTGGCGCGTGGAATTTTCAGGAGTGCAATCCGCCGCAGCTGTTCGAAGCATTCGACGCGAGCTTCTTGCAGTCTGTAATCCTGCGCATCAATGAAGCGCGCGATATGGGGGAATCTAAAATTGATCGCTATCAGTTCTACGAGCGCACAAAAACCTTGATGGCATCCCCACCCGAAACGCTAACCGTGCAAGAAAAATATCTGAAGCGCTACTCTATCATGAACCTTGTCTGTATCATCATCACGACGAACAACAAGACGAATGGTCTTTACCTGAAAGGCGACGACCGCCGACACTTTGTGGCATGGTCGCCGCTGACGGAAGCCGACTTCGAAGCCGGCTACTTCACCAAGCTCTGGGACTGGTACAACAAAGAGGACGGTTTCGCTCACGTCGCTGCTTATCTTAGGGGAGTCGATGTAACCGCGTTTGATCCCAAGGCATCGCCGCCGAAAACGAGCGCGTTCTGGGAAATCGTCGGCGCGAACCAAGCTCCGGAGGACGGTGAGCTATCGTCACTGCTGACGATGATCGGAAGACCGTTTGAGCAACTGGACGCGGTGACCGTCGAACAAGTCGCCGCCATGGCAGCACAGAACCTGACGGAGTTCGGTGAATTCTATTCGATGATTACCGACAAGAAGAGCCGGCGAACCATGCCGGGCCGATTTGAGCGCGCAGGTTACGTCAGCGTTCGTAACCCGGGTGATCGCAAAGACGGATTGTGGGCGGTCAACCGGAAGCGGCAGGTCATCTATGCCCGCAAAGAACTTTCGATCAACGCTCAATACACAGCTGCTGAGGCTCTAATCAGGGAAGCCGGAAGGGCCGCGAAAGTGATGGCGATAAGGCGCGCCGTCCGGTCAGCCGATGAGATCGACGATTTAGCCGACCTAATGTGATCTCGTTGCTAATGAATTGGTGAGCTCCGCGAGGCCCCTTCCCGCTCCAATAGCCGACTTTGGTTTTAGACCGTCATCGGCAGCGCACGTTCCAGGAAGCCTTTGCTCAATCACGGCCAAGGCGAAAAAACTCGGAAGCGTGCGCCGCGTTAAACTTAATTCCTAACCGCTGTTGCGCGTCTTTACTCAACAGGCTTGCGCTCGGCGTTACGTCGTACCAACATTCACCTTGCGTAAATTGAAGGATGACAACCGCACACAACGACGTGCGGGGCTTCATCGGCAAATGTCCCTTTGGCCCTTTCGCTCTCACGGGGCCTCTGACGCTCCGCTGCTCATAGCAGCGAGAGCCTTGTGGAAATGGTGCAGCGACACGCGGCCACCGGAATAATCCGAGCGGCAAAACCTAACAGTGAAAGGGCATCCCCATGCCACAGATCAATGACGACGGCCCCGTGCCTTACGTGCGGAGCATCGAAGGCAAGACAGAAACCATGATCCCTATCGGGCCTCATGAGGCTGTCAACGAAACCAGCGCGAAGACGCTGGGCCTTCTCGCCAAGCAAAAACTTGAGCGGCGCAGCCGCTAACAGCGACCCGGAGCCGTCAATCATGATGGCCTCGGGACCACCATCATCACATCAACAGATAGGAGACAACGATGAGTAAAACGAAGCTCACTCCTGAGCAGAGCATCGAGAGAGCGCAGGCCGCGCTTGATCGTGCGAAAGAGAAGGCCGCCCGCGCCAAGAGTAAAGAGCGCGAGCGCGAGCAAGCCAAATACTGGGCCGAACGCCGCGAGCTTCGCAACGCGGTCGAAGACTTTCAGCCGATCATGGAACGGGTCGATGATGAGTTGGCCAAGCGGTTCTTCCCGGGCTCGACGGCATGGGAAGACGAAGAGGGCCACGACCACAACAGCGGCCCTCAAGTCGCTTTCGACTTGGCAGATCGTTACGCCAAGCGTGACGATGACGGCTCGCGCTATATCGGGTCGAGCAACGCGCTCGAAGAAGAGGCCGAGACCGCTGCACTGATCGCGGCGGCCAAGGCATCGCTGGAAACCTTCGAGCGCGTCTATCGCTCGAAGCTCGAAGCGGGCCTCCAGGAATGGCTTGGTAGGCCGCAAGCCGAGGTGGCTGCCGAGATTGAAGCGCAGCAAGCCGAGAACGTGGAGCGCGAGAGCACCAAGAGGTGCACCACTCTCGCTCACGAGGCCGCGCTCAGCAACGCTCGCAAGCTCCGCGCCGTTTCGTAACGGACAACTCGCCTCGGGGCATACGAGCCCCGGGGTCTCCGGTCCGCGCTCTAGGGCGCGGTTCGGGGTCCATACCGAGGTTCCCATCATTACATCACACTATAACCGTCTCTGCGCTGGCAACCGCGATAGGCTGTAGGCCGGGATTGGTTCGCCCCGATATGTTGGGCGATTGCGCGAAGCAGCGCGGCGCGCTCTGATGCAGGATGCCCGTGATGGACGAAGCGCCGTGTGCGAGCGCGGATTGTCCGGGAAAGATGGCCTTGTGGCCCGATGAGGTGAAACCCGGGACCTACTGGACGTGCAAGGAATGTGGCGCTGTTTCAGAGATTTCATTGCGCGTCGGTGTGAAGGGCACGGGATAGTCAGCGTCCTTGCCTCTTCCTTAGAACAAGCGGCGACGTTAGCGCCATTTGGGGGTCAGGCTCCGTATTTTGGGAAGCGGTCGGCGTAGACCAGATTCCATTTCCCGATAGCCGCACCCGGTCTGTTCGCATGTTTTTCACTCATGGCTTGCTGGGACCACGTGGCAGCATTGCCCAACTTGCTCAGCGCATCTGTCCTTGATGAGGTGCTGGAGCACGCGCTGAGAACAAAGGCGTCGTCTGGAAATCGAGGATCATTAACCAAAAACGTGATGCCCCCTAGCTCTTGTCGGACGCTTCGATTGATGACTGAATTTAGAAAAATTCGAAAAAGTGTTGGGATTGAATTTTTCAACCGACAAGGGCAAACACGTTTCTACGGGAGAGCATGGTTAACTACAACTTCATGTTGAGCTAGGCACTGGCGCCGCGACATGCGATGATCGGCCCCGAGTTGGAAGTTTAGTTGCGGCCGGACATGTTAGTCCAGCCGGGCGCGAGCATCGCGCTACCGGGGCAGGCTCTATCTCTAGAGCCGATTGGACGCCCAAAGAACTGGACCAGCGCGACGGGGCCGCATGATGCGACCTCGTTAGCCTCCGACCCATAGGAGGTTTGCTATGATCGATATCTCAAAGAAACGTAAGAAGGCGGAGACGGAAGCGCAGCGCAAGCGGCGCGGCGTTGCCAATCCGCAGCGGACGCAAGAGATGCGGGATCGCGCCGCGTCCCTTCGCTACATGCGGAAGCAGAAGCACCCGAAGGAAGTGGAAGCCATATTGCTCGAAGCAGGCTGGAAAGCAGCATTAGAGCAAGTGTGCGCTTCGCAAGCCATAGCCGCCGCGACCAAAAAGCGTGAGGACGCGATTGCGGCCGTGCTCGACAACTGTGTCCATAATTTTAGCGCCGCTAAAATTAGGGTCCGGTCCGGTAGTCCTTCTTTCTATGAAGCGCCTGAAAGTTTGGCAGCGTTCAGCGTCGCGATTAACAATCTTAGGCAGGCCCAATCGGACTTGTCTGAGAAGATCGCGAATGAGAAGGCCGCCAATCCTGTTAGCGAGGAAGCCCACGGGCCGCAGGCCCATGGGGAAGGTGCCGCGATGCTGTACGTGCAACAGCAGGTGCTCGGAAATCCGATGCTGTCGCCCGCTCAACATGCCCAATGGCTCCGAGAGGACATCGCGGGCGCCGAGCCGGGTAGTGAACTGGCTGCGATCGGCGAGACCTTGGCGCGCTTTGGCATTGAGGCGGCGATTGAAGAGGTCTTGCTTCAAGAGGCGCAGAGCATCCAGTTCATGAACGAGGACGTTCTGCCCTGTGAGCCTATCGACGCCCGCACCATGCGGGAGATCACTGGGCGCGCTCTGCCCTTGCGCGCCGTCAAGTAACAGACAACTTCCTCGGGAACCATGGCTCTCCCGGGCCGCTACGCGCTCCGGGAGGGGTCCCCATCATCCGCATGATCGTTGATGGTTTCTTTACCCGGTGCCGCGACACTCCGCCCCGGGCCGCGTATCATGCCTAAGCCGTCGCCGATCTCTCGACCCCGGCGGCGGCTTTCGTGTTTCTAAAACGCTTGACGGCGGTTGCCCGACTAACCGCGACGGGGTGTAGGGACCATGATCGCCCGACCCCGACATATAGGGTGATTGCGCAAAACGGGCGCGGCGCGCTCTGATGAGTGATGGCTCGGAAGCACCATCACATGCCGCTGTCCGGCGGCGACCGCAAAGCCCTCACGAAAGAGCTTTCGAAGTCGCGGGCGATGATGCACATTTTCGCCGAGCGCTCGGCGGAAAAGCGACGCGAGGGCGAGGCGCTGATCCGGGAAGCCGATAACCTCGCCTGTCAGTCTTGGAATGAAAAGATGTGGAGCGACGGCGGCCCCATCGATCCGAGCCCGACGATAGATCAAGCCATCAACGGCGGCTTCCCGTGGCTCGAAATAAAATGCTCGCGTTGCCAGACGCCGCGATGTCGATCTATGCGCGCTGCCCCACGTCTCGACAACACGCGTTCATGATCTCGCCGGGCGGCTCGTTTGACAGAAGTGCAAGAAGGCCGGAAAGCGCCCGGCAGCGACGATGCTCCAGCTTGCCCCGCGCTCGCGCCAGCCGCCGCCGGAAAACTAAACGCAAAACTGAAATCCGACTTCCGTTGTTACCCCAACAACGGACATGCGGCGACTGCATCGGCAGGTCCGTTTTGTGCCACAAGCGGACAATTGGCGGCTAGCGGGGACGCTGTGGTGAGCGTAATCTACACCAAGAGCGAGTGTCTGATTTTGCATAGTCGCTCAAACGGATCACTCTCGCTACCTACAAATCGAACAAATGGGAGATTTGCGATGACCGTACCCCTTCGTGCGACGCCACGTTTCCTGAAGCCAGCGTCTGTCGGTCTGGCCGGCGCACTACTGTTGCTATCCAACGGGTTCGCGAAAGCCGAATGGCCCAACCCGCTTGAGGCGAAGGCCATCGCCGAGGAAGGGTTTATCTACGGGCTTCCCATCGTGATGAACTACGCGGTGATGTACGAATATTCCGTCGACAGGAACTCGGGGCAATACAAGGCGCCGTTCAACCAGATCAAGAACGAGGCGCGGGTCTTCACCTACAAGGACACAGCCATCATAACCCCCAACAGCGACACGCCGTATTCCCTGCTATTTCTCGATCTGCGTGCCGAACCTATAGTTCTTTCGGTGCCGGCTGTGGAGAAGACGCGCTATTACGCGGTGATGCTGTGCGACGGCAACACCTTCAACTACGGATATATCGGTAGCCGCGCGACCGGCGGCGAGGCCGGTGACTACATGGTTGTCGGCCCCGATTGGAAGGGGGCAACCCCGTCCGGTATCAAGAAGGTATTTCAGTCCTCGACGCAGTTTTCTGCCGCTGCCTACCGCACCCAGCTTTTCAATCCGCAAGACATGCCGAATGTCGAGAAGGTCCAGGCTGGCTACAAAGTGCAGCCCCTGTCGGCCTATCTCAAGCAGCCCGCGCCGCCCGCCGCAGCCGCCATCGACTTTCCCAAGGCCAATGCGGAGTTGGTGAAGAAGAACTTCTTCGAATATCTCGACTTCGCTCTCCAGTTCGCGCCGGCGGGGCCGGAAGAGCGCGGCATTCGCGAGAAACTCGCCCGTATCGGCGTCGGCCCTGGCAAGACTTTCGACTTCAAGGATCTTCCGTTGACGCACAAAGTTGAGATCGGACTGGGTATGAAAGACGGCGAAGAGAAGGTTGAAAAGTATCTCGCCAGCGGACAGAAAGACGTAAATGGATGGAAAATCGGATCGCTGTTCGGGGACCGGCTGTTCTATAGCGGCGACTGGCTGAAGCGGGCCGCCGCCGCCAAGGGCGGCATTTATGGCAACGACGCGGTCGAGGCCGTCTATCCCATGGCGAAGACGCTTGCCGATGGTGAGGTCCTCGATGGTTCCAAGCACAAATACACAATCACTTTCCCCGCCGGACAATTCCCACCGGTGGACGCCTTTTGGTCGGTGACCATGTATGACGGCAAAAGCCAATTGCTGATCAAAAACCCGATCGACCGGTATCTGATCAACTCGCCGATGCTGCCAGGCATGAAGAAGAATTCCGACGGCTCTCTGACGCTTTATATCCAGAAGGATTCGCCGGGCGCCGACAAGGAATCGAACTGGCTCCCCGCGCCGAACGATCTGATCTATCTCGTCATGCGTCTTTACTGGCCGAAGGTTCAACCACCTTCGATCTTGCCCCCCGGTGAAGGAACTTGGCAGCCGCCAAAGATCGAGCGCGTGACGTGAGTAAAAATCCGATCAAGCAGAAAAGGCGACGAGCATGAATACCATGCGCAAAACAAGCCTCCTTGCCGCAGGGTTCGTCGGTGCGCTGGCGGTTCAGGGGACAGCCCTTGCTCAATTTGCCCGTTTCGACGAACTCGCCAACCTGCCGTTCGCGGAAGGCCGACCGACGAAGGAGACCGCGCAGACACTGCGCGACGAACTGCTTTTCGAGCGGGCGACGCAGACCTATCTCTGGGCGATGCCGCTGATCAATACGCTCGGCATGCAGGTCGGGTCGGAAAAGACGTTTGGCGCCGGCTACAACGTCCTACCGATCTGGAAGCAGCGTCTCGATGCTAGGACTCTGGTGACCACACCAAACTCCGATGTCCTCTATGCGATGAGCTACCTAGACCTAGGCAAGGATGGTCCGCTGGTGATGGAAGCACCGCGTGGGCTGCAAGGCATCCTGCTCGACTTCTGGCAACGCCCCATCCCTGGACCCTCTGTTGGCGGAAAACAGTTCTCCGGCGACGTCGGCCTGGCTGGACCGGACGGCGGCAAGGGCGGCAAGTTTCTGTTGTTGCCACCCGGCTATAAGGGATCGGTGCCGCAAGGTTATTTCATCTACCGTTCAGCCACAAACAACGTCTTCGTCTTCCTGCGCGGTTTCTATGAGGACCCGAAGAATCTGACCCCGGCCGTCACACACCTTGAACAGACGAAAATCTATCCGCTGAACGGCCAGGCTGGCGCGAAGCCGATGAAATTCCCCGACGCCTCCGGCGTCCCGGCCGACATGCTACCGGTCAGCGACGGCAGTGCCTTCGATCAACTCAAGCTGCTCGTAGACAGGGAGGGCGACAACCTCGCCGGTCCCGACTGGCTCGGCATGCTGGCGGCGATCGGCATCGTCAAGGGCCAGCCGTTCACACCAGATGCGCACACACGGGAGATTCTCGATCGGGCCGCGAAGACCGGCTACAAGACGGCGCGCGTCATCGGTTTCGAACAAGTTGTCGGTGGCATGTCCTACGTGATCTACCCAGATCGGCACTGGATCAGGCCCTTCACCGACGGCACGCCATCAAAGCCATCAGGTGTACTGAATCTGTCCTGGTTAAACACCGCTGGAGGCTATCTGGCACTTGACGCCCGGATCAACTTCTTCAGCTACGTTTACTCGATCAGCCCCGGCATGATCACATACACGCCTGGCAAAGGCGCAAATTACATGGTCGGCTTTGCGGATGGCGAGGGCGCGCCCTTGTTGGGTGGCACCAACTATCGCCTGAGGCTGCCGCCGAATGTCCCGGCCGAAATCTTCTGGTCGGTGACGCTCTACGATGCGTATACCGGCTCGGGACTGGCCAACGGCCAGCCCTTCCCTTCGCTCGGCTCGCGCGACAAACCAGCGCGGAATGCCGACGGCAGCACAGACCTTTACCTCGGCCCCAGAGCCCCCGAGGGCAAGACCGGAAACTGGCTCGCGACTGTGCCGGACAAAGGGTATTTCGCGGTCATCAGACTCTACGGCCCGACCGAAGCGGCTATCGACAAAAGCTGGAAGCCCGGCGACATCGAAGCGGTGAAGTGACGTTAGGCTGCCGATGCCGGCGGTGAACATGATGCGGATGAGACCCCTCGTCTACGGCGTAGGCGAAATGTCCGAGTTGGGTCGTCCAGAAGCTATGGGGACGGCGGCAAAGGTCTGGCACCGTTGTCGTTGTGCGAAAACCGATGGAGGTGCCCCCATGACCGATGACCTGAGCCGTTCTCTGATCGCCTTCGAACAGAATAGCACCATGGTTGTAGTACTGGAGATGAGCCAATCAAGCTGGCTCGCCGCCGGAGTTGTTCCTGGCATTGAAAGACGACCCTTGAAGAAATTGAATCCCGATCCAACGGCGCTCCTGCGTTTGGTGGAGGGTTGGCGCGATCATGCGATGAAAGCCGGTCGAATGATCACTCGGATCGTTCTGGCTTTCGAGGCCGGCCGGGATGGATTCTGGTTGGCCCGTTGGTTGCGCGCTCGCAGTATCGAGCCCTTTGTCATCCATTCGACGAGCGTCGCAGTGTCACGCGAGCATCGCAGGGCAAAGACAGATCGTCTCGACACCGAGATGCTCATTCGTGTGTTCTTAGGATGGCTGCGTGGTGAGCCTCGTCACTGCAAAATGGTCGCGATCCCAACGCTTGAGGAAGAAGACGCCAGGCGCCCAAGCCGCGAGCGCGAAAGCCTGATCGGTGAACGCACTAGGATTATCAATCGCATGAAAGCGGCGCTGATCCGTCTTGGCATCCGCGGCTTCAAGCCAGAACTGCTCAAGGCGCCACAGCGCCTTGAAGCACAGTATACAGCGGAGGGCGTGCCAATCCCACCAAACATGCTTGATGAATTGCGGCGCGATATGGCGCGGCTGGCTTGGGTCCGCGAGCAGATCAATGCAATCGAGCAGGCTCGGCTTGAACGCCTGGAACAGGCGCCGAGCACTGGCCCGCATGCAATGGTGCGGATGTTGGCAAGCATCATCGGTGTTGGTGTCGAGACAGCGGATATGCTGGTGCAGGAGATCCTGTCGCGAAACCTTCGAGATCGACGGGCCGTAGCTCGTTACGCCGGCCTCACCGGGTCTCCTGACGAGAGCGGGGTCAAACGACGTGAGAAGGGCTTGGCGAAGGCGGGCAATGCACGCGTGCGGCGCGGCCTCATTCAGCTGGCGTGGCGCTTCCTGCGCTTCCAGAAGGAAAGCGCACTGGGGCAATGGTATCGAGCCAGGACCGAAGGTGCGGCGGGAAAGCGCAAAACGACGATGATCGTTGCACTTGCCCGAAAGCTTCTGATCGCACTGTGGCGCATGGTTACGACCGGAGAAATCCCCGCTGGTGTCGCGTTGCGGACGGCGGCGGCTTGAACATCTTATCGAGGAGCAGCAAATCCAGTTTCAGCGTCCTTTGCGCCTTGGCGACAGCCGCTGATCATGATCCGAGGTGGTGGTGACCCGAACACAGCCATGGCTTTGAAGCCGTGTCCAGAATGGGCCCGCCGCCTCGGAGCCTCACCGCAGAAGCGAATAGTTGCTTCATGGTCCGGGTCCCGCATGGCCCAACCGAATACAAGGTTGCGGCGCGACCATCGCGCCCGAGCGTGGGCTCCCCTCGGATCAACTATACCGAACCTCGAACAACGAAGGACATAGAGTTGCAGTAACACTTGACACGAAAGTCCTCATACAAGGCTGTGTGAAAACGTGCACGCGCGGAGAACTCGCAGAATTGTTTTCTCTCTTTTCTTCTTCCGACGGTGACTGGCAGATCGCCTCTTCTCTTATTGAACGCAATCGAGACTAACTTTCTACGCGCAAGTTCGACGTCGGAGTTTTCACACAGCCTGGGTCAAAACCGGAAAAGCTCTCTGCGAGCATATGTTTTTCGCGGTAGGGACGCGAGTTACCCCGCGCCCACCCGCGCCGTCATGACAGACCAACCTGGGCTACTACCTTATCTAGCCGCCCCCCATTCCGACGGTCTTCGGCACTTTGAGCGGATCGTAGGGCAACGGGTTTTTCGGGTTCTGCAGATTCGGGAGCATGTCAGTCGAGGCTCCGCCAGGGAAGCGCTCGATGTTCGGATACTTGATAATCGACTGGTTGAACTCGTTAAGCGGAATGTCAATCAGCGAAAGAGCCCAACCATTGTCCATGCCGGCGTAGCGACCCGGCGACGAGGTCGGGTTGCGGGTCGCGACCGCACCGTTGAACATCATGTCGTATTTCTCGTAGGGGTCCATGGTCAGGTTGTAAATGGAAGGCACGGCGCCCATGCTCAACGTCGCACCCATCCAGGTATCTTTCGAAGAATAGAGTGCCTTCCACGCCATCTTTACGTCGGGCGCCTCGGGGTCCAGAGCGATGTCGGCACGAACGCCTGAGAAGTTCTCGCCGTCGATGTAGATCCACCCGTTGCGCGCCGAGTGGTTGGCTTCACCCGTCACGTAGGCGCTGTTGTCGATGCCATCGAAATAGATCGGCTTGCCGTTGTTGTCCAACGTCTCGCCCTTGGTCGGCGACTTGAGACCAACCATCGCGGCCGTCGTCGGCCACACGTCCATGTGCGACATCATTTCGTGGAGGACCAGCCCTGCCGGAATTTTGCCCGGCGCCCACATGATACCGGGAACGCGCCAGCCGGCCTCGAACGGTGAGCCCTTTTCGCCGCGGAACGGATGGGTGCCGGCGTCGGGCCACGCGTCCTGCCAGGCCCCGTTGTCGGCGGTGATGATGACAATCGTATCGGGCGCTTCGGCGCGGATGACGTCCATGATCCGGCCGATGTTGTAGTCGAGCTCCAGCATCGAATCCGAGTAGTTGCCAAGGTGCGACTTGCCCGCGAACATCTTGTTCGGGCTGGTGGGCTGGTGCATCTTCATGAAATTGACGTCCATGAAGAACGGCTTGCTGTCCTTTGCGTGTTTCTTGATGTATTCGATCGCCGAATCGGTCTGTCGCATATCGAAATCGGCGAGATTTTCGAGCGTGATCACCGCGCCGTTGTTGCCCTTCACTGCCGGCTTGCCCGCCGTGCCTTCCCATTCGTAGAGGTTCACGACGCTCTGGTACATCTTCCAGTATTCGGCGTTACCTTTCGGGAACCACGGGTGAGCGTCGTGAGCCGTGTCGCTGTAGCCGTAGACGCCGGGATAGTATGCGGCGAACTCCTTCATCTCGTCGAAGCCATGATTGATCGGATAAAACTTCTCCACATCGCCGAGATGCCACTTGCCGGAGTAGTAAGTGGAATAGCCGTTCTTCTGGTAGAACTCGGCGATGGTGGGTGTTTCCGGCCTTAGGCCGTTCGGGTCGCCGGGAACGACGACGACCGACATGGCCGAGCGGATCGGAATGCGCCCGGTTATGAACGAAGCTCGGCCCGCGGTGCAGCTGGCCTGGCCATACCAATTGGTGAACATCGCTCCTTCCTTGGCAACGCGATCGATGTTCGGCGTCGGGTGCCCGAGGGCCGAGCCACCGAGGTAGCAACCGAAGTCGGCCCATCCGGTATCATCGGTCATCAGCATGACGACGTTGGCCTTCTTCTGCGCCGCTGCGGGCGAGATTGCCACTGTCGCCGCTGCCAACAGACCGAACCACATGCTCCTTGTATGAAACGTCATTCGCGTCCTCCCAATGCTAGTGGATGCTCACCTCTATAAATCCTGCTGACGCCTGCCTTCGCGCTGAAGTGCATAGGTCGACTTACTACAACCAATCACCTTGGTAGCTAGTCCTCCGCTCTGTTCCCTTCGGCCGACAATCTGCGCGCCGCAGGCTAAGCAAATTTCATTCAGTCCCGAAAGCGGGGCTGACGGAATTCGATCTGCATACGCTTTTTAAAGTGTCGAAGATAAATTTTAAAGTGTCGAAGATAAAACTTTGTCACAACCCTGCAGTCAGCTCCATAAGCACGTTAATGCTCCGCTGCGCCGCCGATAGGTGTAATAAACTCGCGTCGCTGCATGCGCGATCCCATCAGAATGCGACAGTGTATCTGTCCCAACATCTGGAAGACGTTGGGCGCGGTTTCGTGAAATGTTCACCGAAGTCCGTAGGGTCAGACTCGGACGTCGGCGCTCGTAAGCGTGCGGTCCGCTCTAACCCCCCCCGGTGAGCGGACATCGTAAGGCTGGCCACTCAGGTCCGAAAAGTGCCAACAGCCGACGCGATAAAAGAAGCCGCCAACTGCGGCGGCCTTACCTTCTCCACGGCAGTTAGCGGCCGCTGCTAAAGCAGGCTCGCTGATTGCCGCGATCGTTTCGTTCTCCGCATGATGGTGGACCGGTCGAAACACAGGCAGCTACAGTTTTATTGCTCAGCTGTCGTCACGGTTGGGGGCAACGACGGCAAGATCTGATCGTCGTTTTCCCGCGCATTCCGCCATCATGAACTTCGCCAGGGAATCTTCGGGAAACTCTTTCAGGATGTCACGGTAGGCACGCTCTGCCGCAGGAAAATTGCCGATCTCGAACTTTTGCGAGGCCTGCCAGGTCATCGCGCTCAGCTCCTCATCCCGATCCCGAACTCCTAGGTCAGGGTCGTCGCTGGTACGAAGAGCGAGTAATTCATAGATCATGAACTCGGTCTTGCGGCCCTTTACCTGAACCGGCTTGATCGGCCGCGCGAGTATGTCGGCCTTTGCCTGGTCGTAAATGCTGTCGCTGATGCAGATGGTGGTACCAAACTGCTTGTTGATGCCTTCAAGGCGGGCGGCAACGTTCACGCCGTCCCCCAAGGCCGTGTAGCTCAGCCGGTTTGAAGACCCGACATTGCCGACAAGGACGTTGGCGCAATTGAGCCCGATCCTGACGTTGATTCGCGGCCGTCCTTCCGCCTCCCAGGCATCGTTGACGCGCTCCATGCGGCGTACCGCCCGCACCGCCGCGGCGCAGGCGCGTAGAACGTGGTCACGGCGTTCAACCGGGGCATTCCAGAAAGCCATGACGCCATCGCCGATGAACTTATCGACGGTGCCACCTTCCTCCGAGATCGCGGACGAGACCTCCTCGAGATAGGTCGATATCTGGACAAGCAGGTCATCAGGCGCGAGCGTTTCGGAGTGGCTGGAAAAATTCTCCAGATCGGAAAAGAACACGGTGAGGAATCGCGGCTCTACGCCCAGCGTCAGCGGAATGCCGGACTTGATGAGTTGGCGCACCACATCGAGCGGAACAAAGGATGAGAACGATTTCAGCGACGTTCGCAGCAGCGAGGCCGCCGATTCGAGTTTCGCGATCTCCTGGATATTCGATGGTGGACGCGCGGGCGTATCGAAATCGAGGCTTTCGATCGCCTGCAATTGCCGGGACACATTTTCGACCGGACGCGACAGCCGGCGAGAGGCGAAGAAGATGAAGAACAACTCGACCATGGTGAGACCAATGATGACGACCATCATCAATCGATTGGTCTTCTTCAACGTGCCCACGAAATCGTCGATCGGCGTCAACGTGATCACCTGCCAGGGTTGACCGAAGCCACCCGGGAAATTGGCGAAGGCCGCGATCAAATCCTCTCCGTTCGTCGGTGACTGGAAGGTGAATCTGTCAGCACCGGTACGAGCGTGCTGGCGGTGAGCCTCGCGCACGTCGGGATCGTCGATATCAGCCAGGGTTGCGATCTTGAGGGTTCCGTTCTCGATCCGAACGCCCTTCTGCTTATCCGGGAAGGCGATGATCTTGCCGTTGCTGCGGTGGGCGATGAGGGTCGTGCTGCGCGCGCTGGCTCGGTGCTTGTCGAGATAGCGCGACAGGACATCCACGGTAATGTTGGCAGTTGCGCAGCCGACGAAGTCGACACCATGGAATATTGGAACACGCAAAAAGAGAATAGGAAAACCGGTGTCGGGGTTGATGGAGGGCTCGGTCACCGCGAGCGTCCGCGTCGTTTTGGCGGCCTGATAGCCGGGCAAGCGGCGAATGTCGGTATCGGTGGGAACATCATAGGCACCGACTTGATGGGGCCATATGTCGAAGAATTTGCGGTGGCGGACCCGTGAGAACGCAAAGGTGATCGCATCGATGTAGCTGGCGTGCCAGTTCGCGGCCGCCGGGATCTTGGGATCCGCGCGCCGACGATCCTCGTCAATTCGCGTCACGACCCGATGATAGCCATCCTCGAAGCTGACGTAGATGGCGTCGATATGCGCGGCCGAGGTCAGCGCGCGGTACAGCAGGTCATTGCTTTGCTCGGTACGGAAATACCCGGAATCGGCGCCTGCTACTTCGGCGAGAAAGCGCAGCGGGCTTTCCGTGCTCTCGATCAAATTCTCGGTGCGCTCGATGCCGGCCTGGCTGGTCTGCGCGACCGCGTCGTTCAGGACCGCCACCATGCCGGCCGAGTTCTTGTTATAATTGTAGATCAGGATGAAAATGAGAACGGGAATGCTGAGGCCGATGAACAGCAACGACATGATCAGGCTCAGCCTCGGCCGCCTCATCGTGACAAACCGCGGAAGCGCGCCCAATCGGGCTATTGTGCCGCGCAGAGTGCGGCGACTTCGGTAGGCAACCAGGACTGCAGTCGCCAATCCGGCCGTCACAAGCAGCAGCACAATCAACCAGCGCCGCAGGCTGCCGTCATTTCCGTTCCAAATCAGTGCGGCGGGCAGCGTATCGTCGGTCAACAGCCCGAGTTGCCGGTAAGTCTTGGCGATACTTCGCCAGCGCGCAGGATCCTGTTCGCCGATCCGATCGGGGTCGCGTCCGACCAAGGCCTCCGTGTGCTCCGCCTCAAACAGCAGGGCCTCACGGCTCTTTTTTGCCGAATAGGTTCTAAGGATCAGATCGACCGTCGCCTCCTTATGCGCGAGGGCGTAGGCCCAGCCTTTCACACTAGCTGCCCTGAACGCCGCGACCCGGTCCGGATGGGCTTTCACCTCTGCCTCAGAGGTGCACAAATTGTCGCCGTAGAAATCGATGCCGGATGCGGCGGGCGCGAAGGTGCGGTACGCCGCGCCCAGCTGTTCAAGGACAAAAGGCTCGTTCGTGCTGTAAGCGACCATCGCGTCGGCCCGGCCGGCCAGGAGGTCGCGCGGATTTCCCTCGTGATCAACGCGCGGCAGGGCTTGATAGTCGACCCCTTCGCGCTCCAACATTGCGGCGATCTCATCGCTTCCCGGCGCGTCCATCAGCGTACGGCCGCGCAGTTCCGACACGTTGCTGATATCAGCCCGGCGCGCGACCAGGATGACGGCCGGGGAACGCTGGAAGATGGTGGCCAACACGACCAGCCGGCGGCCCGCCGCCCAGCCACGCAGAACGCTTGAGGTGCAGACCCCGTAATCCGCCTTGCCGCCGGCGACAGCTTCGGCGGCGTCGATGCCGGGACCGCCTTCGCGGATGGTGACGTCGAGACCCGCGTCGCGGTAGAAACCCTGTTCAAGTGCCTGGTAATAGCCGGCGAACTGAAATTGGTTCTTCCATTTGAGCTGCATCGACACTTGATCCAGCGCAGCGGCAGGATGCGATGCCAGCAGGACCAGGCAAGCCGCCATGGCTAGCCGTCTCAACATGTCCGGTTGCCGCGCAAGCGTGGCGAGCGGCCAAGCTGCCGCCACGCCGCCAAAAAACGTGATGAACTCGCGCCGTCGCATGTGGCCTCGCCGAGGACGTGCCTTGCGCAATCCCTGAACTATAGCAGCCTATAGCCGTCCTGTGGGTGATAAATGGCAGCTACCAGTCTCAGGCGGTGATCAGGTTTCATGTCCGGTAATGGGATCATTCGCGACTTGGTCGAGCCCGCAGCAAGTCCGGCCATGTCCGCTATGCCGCCGATATTGTTGCAAAAGTCTTTTTCGGGTGAAGTACGAAAATTCTAATGACCGCTGATGCGTTTCGCAGGCGGCAACGTGAGGGACCACATCGTTTCACCCAAAATCGACCACGGTCCTTCGTAGCGGCGCTACAGGACGTGACAGCGGAAGAGAAGTCTAAAAATCAACTTTCGCGAGATTTTTGGTGTTGTCCGATTTTCGACTTTTGCAACAGTATCCCCTCAGGAGCAGACGTCGTCAGACTACCCGGGCATGTCTGAAAAGTGCCAATTTCAGGCATACAGGTTCATGCTGCTGCATGTGCGCGGATGGCTCAACCAAAAGCGGTTATGTCTCGATCTCGTTCATGAAGATGATTGGGAACTCGGTGAGATGTTTCGCGTTTTTTGGCAAAGCTAACCCTTGCGCGCCGGTTTCGCCAAGCGCACGCTTGCCAGGCGATTTCACAAGAACCTACGGAGGATGCGACCATGCCACGGGTCAAGCAAGCTTCGAAGCAGAAACGCACAACCAAAGCCGCCGCCGTGAAGGCGCTGGGTGCCGCCGGACTGAGTTTTTCGCTGGTGGGTAGTGGTGCACCCGCATCCACGATGCCCACTGCCAGTATCCCGCAATCTGACAATACCCCGCCAAATCAGCGCTTCGTTCTCAGCGAAGAGGAAATGACCGACGTCAGTCTCGCCACGTTCTATGTCTTCGATAGGGAAAACGTTGGCAGCGGCGTGCAGCTAGCGCGCGGAGGCGGTGGGTGCGGCGGCTGCGGCCATGGTGGCGGCGGGTGCGCCCATGTTGGCGGCGGATGCGCCCATGTTGGCGGCGGGTGTGCCGGCTTCCGTGGTGGCGGTCGTGTCGGGTTTGTTGGCTGCCGAGGTTGCGGTGGCTTCCGTGGTTGCCGTGGCTTTCGTGGTTGCGGTTGCGGCGGCTGCGGGTTCGGCATCGGGTTCGATGACGACATCGGGTTCGGTGGCTGGGGAGACGGTGGCTGCTGCGCATCCTGGGGAGCGTGCCGCTTGTGCTAAGTCCCACGACCTAACGGCCCGGCCTCACCAAGGACTCTGCTAAGCTGCGATCAGCCTCTCGCTGGTTGCGAGTTTAAGGTCGCCTTCGGGTCAAAAACGGAAATGGCCGCGCTGGAACGACATGTCCGTTCTAGCCTCCACAACAGACATCGTCAGGCCGCCCCGGCTTATCCGTTTCGTGCCACAACCAGACTCATGCACCGCAACAAAACAGCTTCTCTATTCTATTACCTCGTCGGCGGCGGCGAGCAGCGACGGCGGCACATCAAGCCCGAGTGCCTTGGCGGTCCTGAGTGGAGTTAGCAATCGCGTGCTCAACTACCGTGAATTTTCCTTTGGGCCGAATTGCGCGTTTCGGTTCAACCGCCAGCGTGTGGTCCATCGCGGGCAAGCCTCGTACGTCGTCGCCGTCATGGCACCTTCCGATTTTGCACAGCTATAGTAGCAAATCTTGGTTAGTCCCGAGATTTTCTCTCCAGATTTATTGCACAGCAAAGGCAGTCGGTAAGGCTCTCCCGTTAGCGGCGATTGTTTTGCAAATGCTGATGACGACGCTGCAAGAACGGCTAATGCCAAAACTATCCTCATCTTGCCCCCCCGTTGTGTCGCTCGCACGGCGCGCTCGGATTGGCGAACGTACAGTTGACGCCCGCCGCCGGACCGGGAGCGGAATTAGCAATCTTGCATCTAGTGAGGCCTGATAAGGTGAGCCCTGTTACCGGCTAAAAATTCCCTTTTCGCTGAAATATTTTCGTCGCGAAGTTTTCCAAGGAAAAGCCGCCCGAAGACGGCTCCTCAATTCAAAGCTGTGATCATGGTTTGGTCTCCGCCGCAGCCCGCTCCAGTGCAAGTCTGATGTCACGCGCATTGACACGGTCCGGTCCATTGCGGCTCGTCCATTAGCGTTCTCCTCTCAGGGCGCCTCCGAGCCGATGCAGCTCCATTTCTTCCAGCCATCAGCGGCGTGGATCATCTATCGAGCGCCAAATCGGAATGTCTCAGAATGGGATGGACCGGCCGTGCTTCCGCCCAGAACCGCTCAGAGCATGAGCGGGGGGCTTAGAAGCACGAGGAGCACATCGCTATGTCCCATAAGACAGCCGCTGCAGCCGCACAAACCATTGGCATCGATACGGGCAAGAACACCCTGCATTTGATCGGCCTCGACGACAAGGGGGCAATCGTTCTGCGGGAGAAGGTTTCACGCGGCCGGATCGCAGCTCGGTTCGCCAATGCGCCGCGGTGCCTGATCGGAATCGAAGCTGGCATGGCAACGCACTACGTCGCTCGCGAGCTAATTGCGCTCGGTCATGACGTAAGGCAGGTACCGCCAGCCTATGCCAAACCGTTCCGGCAAGGCCACAAGAACGACTTCAGAGACGCACACGCGATCGCGGAAGCCGTGCAGCGGCCGTCGACACGCTGCGTTCCAGTGAAGACCGACGATCAGCTTGATCTACAAGCGCTGCACCGGGTGCGATCTCGCCTGGTCGGCCAACGAACGGCCGTGATCAATCAGATCCGCGGCTTTCTCTTGGAGCATGGCATTGCGGTACGTCAGGGGCTTCGCTTCCTCCGCCAACAGCTTCCGGACATCCTGGCTAAACGCGGCGACGTGTTGTCACCTCGCATGACCAGGATCATAGAAGATCTCAGCGGCGATTGGCGGCGTCTTGATGAGCGTATCAAGCACATCACCGAAGAGATCGAGGTTCTGGCGCATGGCAGCGAGAGTTGCCGTCAATTGATGACCGCTCCGGGCATCGGCCCGCTCATCGCCAGCGCCACGGTAGCGGCCATTGGCAATGGCACCGCCTTTGCCAAGGGCCGTGACTTTGCCGCCTGGCTCGGCTTAGTGCCGAAGCAGATGTCGACTGGCGATCGGACGATCCTTGGGCGCATCAGCAAGCGCGGCAATCGCTATCTACGCACGCTGATAATGCAGGGTGCTCGCGTTATTCTGCTCAGACCAGCAAACTGGGCGAAGCATAGTTTTGGGTTGTGGCTCACGGCTGCGGCACAACGCCTACACCATAACGTCCTAGCAACCGCACTCGCCAATAAGCTGGCGCGGATCGCTTGGACTGTGTTGGCACAAGGTCGCAGCTACGAAGCGCGCGTCGAACCAAAGGTCGCATAAGATCAACGCGTTCGGACCCGCCGAGGGGATGTCCAAGGCTGATCCCTGGGCGCAACCGAGGAATGTTACAGCTATACCTGCCGAGGTCTGCGAGTTGGATTTGAGGAGATGGAGAAATGGTCTCGCCGTCGCACACGTGATCTGGTGACCCAAGCGGCCTCTCAGGGCCTTTCTCAGAATGAGATCGGGTGCGCGCGGATATCCATGATGGCCAGGAGCACAAACGCTCCATGCAAGGGCCGGATACAGATGCGCAAGACCAACCCCCTCCATTTTTCACATTCGGCTTGCAACGCACGGCCGGTCCATACAGTTGGGTCAAACCCAGAAGTCTCCATAGCTCGGCCCAGTTCCCCGCCGCTGTCGGAAGGGAATTGTCTCCGACGCGCGCCAGCAAAAGCTAACGTTTATGTGATCAGTCTCTGGGCGGTCCTTTGTCTTTGCAACGGCTGCACTTTTCAAAATTTGCGGCTCATCGCTCGAGAATCTTGGGCGACCTGACGGAATAGGATGCGCCGCGATACGGTCACACACACACAACGCGACCCGCATGGGGTTGCCGAAGCGTCATTCGCCCTAGTTTCTCATGAGTGGAGAATCGAAATGACCTTTGGAAAATCACGACGTACTGCTCTCGTCTTCGCAACGTTAGCAGTCAGCACTATCGCGCTTGCTGCCCCCGCGGCACTTGCCGCCCCGCCACTTCACAGGGGACCATGGCCGATTCGCAATGGTCGCAATTACCAGCCAACCGAGCATGAGCTGAGAGCCTTGCATAAGGAGGATGTCACGCCCGGTCAGGCGCGCGAGATCGACCGATTGTACGATCAACTCCTGGCAAGCAGTGAACAGGTTCGCAACTGACCGTGCGGCGACGACTTCTGGTCTACCCCGATGAACGGACATCTTCCGAACCGGTCCGCATGTCTCAAAAGTGCCAGAAGTTGACCTCCCACTCCGGCTCCCTCGCGACCAAAAGCGCTCCTAATCGCGCCAACTTAAGCAAGACCTTGGTCAAGCGCCTCAAGGCTCAACCCCCGGCCATCTCCAATCGATTAAGCCGTCAATATACCGGCGTCGGGTCAGATCATCCAATTAGTGGGTGCGCCATTCGCTCGGGGCTGAAACTCTACTGGCGAGGGGCCGCGGGAGCGAGGTTGCGAGCAAAAAAGTTGAATATCCGGTGTCGCTTTTCGCCGCCTCAGGGCATTGACGATACGCCCATCGTGGGGCTCGATCAGCGTCGAGCGAGCGGAGGAGGCGAGATCATGGGCTACAAGCCGATCGAGTCCTACGGCGTCATCGGCGACCTGCACACCGTTGCCCTAGTCGGCATCGACGGGTCCATCGACTGGTGCTGCCTGCCGCACTTTGACTCGCCGAGCGTCTTCGGGGCGATCCTCGACGACCAGAAAGGGGGCTCATTCCGCATCGCCAGTCTCTACGAGGCGCAGCACAAACAGATGTACATGCCTGACAGCAACGTCCTGGTGACGCGCTTTCTTAGCGACCAGGGCGTCGGTGAAGTCGTGGACTTCATGCCGGTCCAACGCCCGCGCGAGATCAGAAAGATCCACGAGATCGTCCGGGTAGTGCGGGCTGTGCGCGGGTCGGTCCGCTTCCGCCTCGACTGCCGGCCAGCTTTCGACTTCGCCCGCCGGCCCCACCAGGTCGTCCTGGAGGGCCGGGGAGCGATCTTCGAGGCGCAAGGCATGAAGGTCTCGCTAGTCAGCCGCTTCCCGCTTGGTCGGCAGGGCGACGGCGTCGCTGCCGAGTTCGTCCTCAACCCCGGCGAGACGACCACGTTCATCCTCCGCCAGGTGGAGGAGAACGGCCACGACAGCGTTCATGACGGCGTCCTGCTCGAGGCGCGGCTGGTCGGCACGGAGGCCCTGACGCAGACCCAAGCCTTTTGGCGGCAGTGGCTGAGGAAGTGCAACTATTCAGGTCGCTGGCGCGAGATGGTCCACCGCTCGGCGCTGGTGTTGAAGCTGCTGACGTTCGCGCCGACCGGCGCGATCGTGGCGGCGCCGACCTGTGGGCTGCCGGAAGAGATCGGCGGGGTGCGCAACTGGGACTATCGCTATACTTGGGTGCGCGACGCCGCTTTCACCAATTACGCCTTCCTGCGCCTGGGGCTGACGTCGGAGGCAGAGCAGTTCATGGCCTGGTTGGAGCAGCGGGCCGTCGAGGGCGCCCGGGGCGACCCATTGCAGACCATGTATCGCATCGACGGCGGGCACGAGCTGCCCGAGGAGGTCCTCGGCCACCTCGACGGTTACCGCGGCTCGCGTCCGGTGCGAGTCGGCAACGCCGCTGCCGAGCAGCTGCAGCTGGACATCTATGGCGAGCTGATGGACGCCGTCTACCTGTACGACAAGTACGGGACGCCGACCGCCTATGACTTCTGGTGCCACCTGCGCAAGATGCTCGACTGGGTGGCGAACAACTGGGAGCGAGCCGACGATGGCATCTGGGAGGTGCGCGGTGGACAGCAGCAGTTCGTCTACTCCAAGGTGCAGTGCTGGGTGGCGCTGGACCGAGCGATCCGCCTTGCGCAGAAGCGGAGCCTGCCGCTGGACCGCACCCGCCTGGCCGCGGAGCGAGACCGCATCTACGAGGCCATCATGACGCGCGGCTGGGACACGGAGCGGCAGACCTTCGTGCAGCACTTCGCCACCGACGCGGTGGATGCGTCCAACCTGATCATGCCGCTCGTCTTCTTCCTGTCGCCGACCGACCCCCGCATGCGCGGGACGCTGGATCGGACCATGGCGGAGCTGGTCTCCGACAGCCTAGTGCACCGCTACGAGATCGGCAGAGGAGCCGGCGACGGCCTGACCGGGAGCGAGGGGACGTTCAATATGTGTACGTTCTGGCTGGTGGAAGCGCTGGCCCGGGCGGGCCGCGCCGAGGAGGCCCGCTTCATCTTCGAGAAGATGCTGACCTACGCCAACCACCTCGGCCTGTACGCCGAGGAGACGGGTCCGTGTGGCGAAGCGCTGGGCAACTTCCCCCAGGCATTCACTCACATCGGGTTGATCAGCGCCGCGTTCAACCTGGACCGCCGGCTCGGCCGTGGGGCCTTGAGTAGGGTCGGACCATGAGCGCGCAGGTCGCTTACCTAGGGACTTCCACCGCAGACTGGGTGGGGGAGCTTTCGAGCAGCGATCCGCTCCAGCGCCGCCTCGGCGCATATGCCCTAGGCGAGATTGGCCCCGCGGCAACCGAGGCTGTGTCCGACCTCGCCGCGGCCCTCCAGGACCCGGTTGGGTTCGTGCGCGTTTGGGCGGCGGCGGCCCTCGCCCGGGTGGCGCCGCCAGGTGGAGAGTCGGTCACCGTCCTCATCGCGGAGTTGGGCAACGAGCTCGCCTTCGTCCGCAGCTTGGCGGCCTGGCACCTCGGGCGCCTCGGTCCGGCCTTCCCGGGGATCGAACAAGCCCTCCTCCCCCTCCGACAGCTAGCGGGTGATAAGGATCCGAGCGTGCGGGTGGAGGCCGCGCTAGCGCTGGGGATGCTCGAGGGGAAGGGCGCCCCGCCGCCGGAGCTGAAGTCCTTGTCCTCTTGAGCCTCCGGCGGCGTCGCCTCGCGCGGATTTGTTCGCGCTCCTCCAGCAATTCTTTGATGCGGGCAGAAATGCTTGGATTTTATTTGAGGTAGATGAGATGCCAAGCGGAATTGCGGCGAACCTGCTTGGGCGCTCTGATAGCGTCGCAGCTTGTTGCCAGAACGCGGCCGTCAATGTCGCTGAGGCAAAGCGTTGACGCCAGAGTCACACCGGCTCTTGAGATTCGGATGGCCCTCGGTATGGAGTGATAGCTGTTCTCACCGGCATGCTCTATTGAGCAGGCAATTTGCGAGGACCAGAGGTCCCTTTTGGGTCAATCGCGCCACTTTGGCGGTGCGCGGGCTACTTCCGATCTTCCCCGGTAAGCGGACATGCCAACCGGCCGCGGGGATGTCTCAAACGATCCGGACGTTCGCCCGATAAATCTAGACGCTCTGATTGATTCAAAGGAAATTTCGGCAAGGTTTGAGCCCGAAACGGTTCCGTCAGCGGAGGGAAGGCTGAATGGCTTCTTCAATCCGGTTTTTCCGGGGATAATTCGAGGCTCCGCGAAGTCCCGATATTTTCCAAGAATGCCTCATCGTGGCTGACGATCAACAGAGCACCGTCATAGGAGCGTAAGCCGGCCTCGACAGCCTCAATGGAGTCGATGTCCAAATGATTTGTCGGCTCGTCAAGGATCAGGAGAGAAGGCGGCGTTGATCCCGCCAGCACGCAGGCTAGACCTGCGCGCAGCAATTGACCTCCACTGAGCGAAGAAACAACCTGAAGGGCTGCGTCGGCGCGGAACATGAAGCGGGCCAAAGCCGCCCGACAGGCATTCTCATTCGCCTGCGGGTTGATCCGCCGGAAGTTGTCGCGGATCGAGATCGAGGGATCGAGAAGGCTCACCCGCTGGTCGAGCATGGCGTAGTCGACCATGATCCGAACAGCTCCGCTCCAGGGCTGCAGCTTGCCGGTGATGATCGCTAACAATGTCGTCTTTCCGCAGCCATTAGGGCCGCTAACGGCAAGACGCTCCGGACCGGTGACCGCAAAAGACAGGTCGCGAATAATAGGCCAGTCGGGTTCGTAGCCGGCAGTTACTGCGTCCACCTTCAAAACAGTCTTGTTGGCCGAAAGCCCCGTTGACGGAATAACAACTGACAGAGGTTGGAGGATTTCGATGGGTTCGCGAGCGGCGGCCGCGGCTTCGATCGCTTGCGCGCGCCGGCGTTCTGCCAGACGGGCGTTCTCGCCGCTCGTGCCCTCGCTTCTATCCTTTAGACCTCCAAGAGCAATGCGCGGCATGCCGCCCTTGGCGCTCTTCCTTCGGCCCGCCTGATCCCTGCGTGCCTGCCGCTCGGCTGTCGCCTGTGCGCCGCGTGCGACTTCGGCGACGCGTCTCTCTGCGCCCGCGACGTCGTGCTGCGCCGCCGCGAGTTCGAGCGCCTTGCGTTCGCGATAGTGGCTCCAGTTGCCGCCATAGCGCGTGGCACCGAGCGAGGTCAGTTCGACAATGGTATCCATTATTTCGAGCAACTCCCGGTCATGGCTCACGACGATCGCACCCACTCGCCACCCGGCCAACAGGTCGATCACTGCCCGGCGGCCATTGCGATCGAGGTTGTTGGTCGGTTCGTCCAGCAGGAGGAAATCAGGTTCAGAAAAAACAAGGACTGCAAGACTGGCCCGCGTGCGTTGCCCACCAGACAGCGCAGCCAGAGGAGTTTCGTGTTCCGTGTTCAATCCGACACGTCCGAGGGCGCCAGCAATGCGTGGTTCAAGAGTCCAGTCCACGACTGCAAGCTCCTCGCCGGTGGCTTCACCGGCTTCTGCCCGACGAAGAATGGCCAGATTTTCGGTCGCGCCAAACAGGTCGGCGATCGTTCCATCCGGACTCACCTCTACGGCCTGACGAAGGATCCCCAGATTGCCGTTGACGGACACTTTTCCTGACTGGGAGGTTAGATCGCCAGATATGAGCTTGAGAAGTGTGGATTTGCCAATGCCATTTCGACCCACAAAGCCCGCCCGCTCCGCGCCGAATCCAAGGTCAAGGTTCGAAAAAAGGGTTCGGCCGTCAGGTGTCGACCATGAAAGATTGGAAATGGTGATGGAAGCAGACACGGACAAGAATCTCCCTGGAAACAAAACGAATCGGCGTTGTTGCCTGGGTGGGATCCATTGCTGCACACATCCTGTTGGAATTGCTGACCCGCAGATATCTAATCTAGAAGGGAGGGTGTGGCAAATCCTGTTGGGAGGGCCAGCACTTTGCCGCTAGAGAGAAATAGCTATCGAATGGCAGCAGGAGAGGAAAAATTCGCCTATGCTCTCGCGCTATCCCGTCAGTCAAGCCGACTTCCGCTTTGGGTCGATTTTGTTGCAAAAGTCGAAAATTGGACAACACCAAAAATCTCGCGAAAGTTGATTTTTAGACTTCTCTTCCGCTGTCACGTTCTGTAGCGCCGCTACGAAAGACCGTGGTCGATTTT
This sequence comes from Bradyrhizobium erythrophlei, assembly GCF_900129425.1. Taxonomy (NCBI): domain Bacteria; kingdom Pseudomonadati; phylum Pseudomonadota; class Alphaproteobacteria; order Hyphomicrobiales; family Nitrobacteraceae; genus Bradyrhizobium; species Bradyrhizobium erythrophlei. Next base: position 7,757,392 of record NZ_LT670817.1, read on the forward strand.
GGGTGAAACGATGTGGTCCCTCACGTCGCCGCGCGCGAAGCGCATCAGCGGTCTTTAGAATTTTCGCACTTCACCCGAAAAAGACTTTTGCAACAATATCGGTCAAAAACGGAAATGACCCTGCTTCCTCGGCAAGTCCGTTCTACCCTCAGGAGCAGACGTCGTCAGACCACCCGGGCATGTCCGAAAAGTGCCATGAGCCGACATCGCTCCAATCAAGCAGCGATACTTGTCAGGCTCCTTAGCGGCCGTAGGGGAAGCAGCGGTGGCGATCGAGTGTGAGACCGAAATGCGCTCCTAGCGCAGCGATGGCCGCGTCCTGCTCAGGATAAGGATCGGCATTGGATGCGGCAACGATGATGATCCGGAACCCGCCGCGATCCTTGCCACCCGGTGGCAGCATCGCTGTAGCCAGTGCATTGCCCTCCCTGTCGCGCAACGTGAGGAAAAGCGGCATCTCTCGCTGTACATGGGCCTCGAGGCCGATGTCGCGCTCGATCGCGTTGGGCCACACCGGACGCCAGGATTGGACTGCCTTCTCCCGCTCGCGGCAGAAATATTTCTCGACTGTGTGGCTCATCAGGCGCGACTCATGCGCCGCTTCACCTTCCGTCTCGATACGGAACCAGGTCTTACCCTTCGGCGCGTCGCAAACATACTGCATTTCGCCCGTCCTGCGATCGCCGCAATTCTAGGGTGGCGGGCCCGCAAAGCCAATAGCTGCCATTGGCGAAGGCAACTTGCGCCCGATTTGGACCGGCGGGATGACTGCTTTGGGGGTCTTGGCCGCGTGAAAACTCCGACGTGCAATCTGCGCGTAGAAATTTCGCCTCGATTCGGTAAATCAGAACACCAAAAGTACTTGCGGCCACTACTAGGAGAAGACGACAGAGAAAACAATTCTCCGCGTTCCTGGCTCGTGCACGTTTTCACGCAGCCAGGGTCACAATCGCGTCGTTTCGACCGTGGTTCGTCACTTTCGCGGTAGGGACGCGAGTTACCCCGCGCCCCCCGCACAGATCCGTGCGAGCCCAATTCGGGCACACGGCTCCCACCTCGGGTGTGTAACGGCGCGTCGTGATATTCTCACGAAATTCCGTATGCGCTTCAGCGCCTGTGACACGGTTTCCCGGTACTGTGCCCGGCCCGTGCTTTGCTGACTCACATTCCCCTCGGCCCCCGCCCTTGGCTCCACCAACTCCGCAGCCGGTTGCCCGGCCTTGTTCGTCGGCTTCACAGCTACTATGGCGGGGTCAGACTTCTCATGATCGTACATCATCGGCTACGGCTCCTCGCCTTCCCGACACGGACCAGTGCTACACGCATGTGGCGCTGGCCGACCATGAGATCTCCCGGTTCCCGAGCAAAGAGCGTCCGCACATGCCAGTGTCTAAGACCACGCCGGGTCGTCTGGGCGCTCGCACTATCGCGCCCATCCGTGTTGCCTTCCGTCACCGGAACGACGTCGGCACCCAGGATGAGGGTACTATCGCGGCTCAATGGCTGGCCTATGCGCTCCCCTGTCAACGCTTCGCCGATGCCCTCGCGGGCATCTGCGCATGACTCGGGGTCGATGCGGGTCGCTACTCCTTCATCGTGATGGACTTGCACCATCTACTCCTTGCCGGTCTCCCGGCGCACTCCGGTCTACCCCGATGAACGGACATCGTCAGACCGCCTCGGCATGTCGGAAAAGTGCCAGCAACGGACTCATGCACCGCAGCAAATAGCATCGCTTTCGATCACCTGGAGTTGCGAACCGGCGGCCCTATGAATAGACGCCGCAGACCGACGGAGCGTCTTGTTGTCGCGCGAAAATGCCAGATAGATAATGGCCTATCGACAAAAGATATTTGCGGAGTGGACCCATGCTCATGAAGCCGCGCGTCGTGGCCGCAAAACCTCAGCGTTATCAGTCTTCGCCCCCGCCCATCTTGCCGATATGATGCTGCGCGTAGAACTCAAGCCCGAGCCTGCCGACGAGATCGAGCTGCGTTTCGAGGAAATCGATGTGGTGTTCCTCGTCCGCCATCAGCTTCTCGAACAGGTCGCGTGTCACATAGTCCTGCGCGGCGTGGCAGTACGTCGCGGCTTCTTGGTAGAGCGTGCGGGCGGAAATCTCCGCCGCCAGGTCGCAGTCAAGCACCTCTTTGACGTTCTGACCGATGCGGAGGGGATCGAGCAGTTGCAGATTCGGGAAACCTTCGAGGAAAATGATACGCACGACCAGCTTGTCAGCGTGCTCCATTTCTTCAATCGATTCCTTACGCCACTGCTTGGCCATATCCTTGTAACCCCAATTGTCGAGCAGCCGGTAGTGCAACCAATATTGGTTGACCGCGGTCAATTCATGCCGCAGCGCCTTATTTAGAAATTCGACGACCTTTGCATCACCCTTTCATAACCACGCTCCTGTTCTGGCCATGGCTCAAACTCTAGAAAATTTACTCTGAACTTTCTAGCAGCACCAGCGCGCGATGCCACTGGATGGCGGCACCATTGAAGCCTAGGGCTGCTTGTCCGCGGGCGCAGCGAGTACCGGGCCGCCATCCGCACGACCGATTTTCGTTCCGTCCAATACCTCGTCCATGATTTCTCGGATGGTGCGCGCGCAGCGACCGCACTGAGCTCTGCAGCCAAGGCAGCTATAGACATAGCTGGTGGTTCGGCGCGTCGCAGTGTTGGCGACAGTTCGCACCTGGGTGTCGCTTAGGACGTTGCAGGAACAAACGATCATCGGAAGCCCGCTAGCTCAGATTCCCATGTCTGCTTCATCGCTAAAAGCGGACATTCATCACGACGACGGCTTTTGCAACACTATCTGCCATCAACGGAAGTGGCCAATCTCATTCGATCACCTCATCGGAACGCTGCTGGACGGACAGGGGCACGTCGAGATCGAAGGCCCTGGCCGTCTTGAGATTGACCACCAGCTCGTATTTAGTGGGCGTCTGCACCGGAAGGTCGGAGGGTTTCTCGCCCTTCAGGATGCGGTCGACGTAAGGTGCCGCGCGGCGAAACGGATCGGCAAGATCGGTCCCGTATGATATCAGTCCGCCGCTCACCGGAAAAAGGCGATAGGCGTAAGCCGCCGGCAAGCGATACCGATCCCAATGCAATGATCTGGTCGCGGTGGGCCAGGATGAAAATATCCGGCATGACGATCAGGCCGGAGTTCGGCTCGCGCGCGAGCGATGCCATGATGGAATCAATATCGGAAGAATTGTGAACGGGCGCGGCGACCATCGCCATCTTGAGCAACGGGGCTGCAGCCTCCACCGGTTTTAGGAAATACGATCCACCCTCGGGAGACGTCGCCGGATTGAACATGAGCGCGACACGGCGCTCCCCACAGCGGATTGGCAATGCTCGTCTCGCGGATAAGCTTGCGTATCTGCAACGGAACCGTTGGCCTGCCACCCCGCGCTCTCGATTTCCAGCGCCAATATAATCGGAAGCCAGCGCGATGCCATTTGACTACGGTCTCCGGCTTAACAATCGCCAGCGCATCGCGAACGCCAGGGAGAAGCCGATAGAGGCAAACAAAAATCAATCGGTCGATCGAGCTGAAGGTTTGTTTCTTAGGAGCGGTTCGCCGCAGAACGTTTATCTGCTGCCGCAACATCCAAATTTCAGCCTCGAGCGCTGCCCGCGACCGAAACAGATCTGCGACCATCCAAACAACGAGCCTGACAAGATCTCTCATCCCGTAACAGCATCGCCCGATTCTCGATCAACTGCTAGTCAGATTGAGTTTGCGACAGGGACAAGCCCGCCGGCTCCCAAATGCAGGGTCAAAACAACAACGCGGGCCTTTCGGCCCGCGTCATGGATCGAAACGATAAAGAGAAAAGCTCAGCGCGGCCCGCGCGGACCGGCACCAGGACCGCCACGGCCGCCACCGGGACCACCGCGGCCGGCGCCTGGACCGGCGCCAAACACCGGCTTCGGCTTCATCGGCAACAGGCCTTCGCGCTGCAGCTTCTTGCGGGCGAGCTTGCGCGCACGGCGCACGGCTTCGGCCTTTTCACGGGCCTTCTTCTCGGAGGGCTTTTCATAATGACCGCGGAGCTTCATCTCGCGGAAAATACCCTCGCGCTGCATCTTCTTCTTCAGCACCTTGAGGGCTTGATCGACATTGTTATCGCGAACGAGAACCTGCACGCGGCATCCTCCTCGTAAAGCGCACGGCTGGCGAAAGGCCAAGCCTCAACCTTGAGCGCGCGCATGTATCAGACAAAGGCGGGAATGTCCACCTGCGGACCTGCTTTTTATGGCCGATAATGAGGCGCATTCGCCGGGCCAGTACAGCCTCGTCGCGTGCTTCCTGGTGGAAGTAGTGATGACGATGATGTTCCTGTTCATCATCATGGGAGCCGCCCATGGCAAAGCGCCCGCAGGCTTTGCGCCGCTCGCGCGAAGTAGCGGCCACAAGGCAGCGCATAGCTTTTCTAGCGGGGTGCAAAGGTAGAAACGTCCTCCTCGCGCGACACTTGGATTTGTCAAACTTGGGCCGTGTCCTTGCTAGGTCCGTTCATCCCCTCAACAGCGGACATCCGGCGACTGCATCGGCATGTCCGTTTTGTGCGGTGGGCTCAACCGGTCGATGCAACACTTTATCTTAGAGGGAAAAGATGGAGTGAGACGATGGAACAGAGATTTCGTCGAGGTTTTACAACGGCCGAGAAGACGGAGTTATGGGATCGCTGGCAACGCGGGGAGTCTTTGAAGGGGATCGGGCGAGCGTTTGGGAAGCCGTCATCGTCGATTTATTTCCAGGTGGCCCCGCACGGGGGCATCCGTCCTGCAGCAAGGCATCGCTCAAGGCTGGCATTGGCGCTTTCGGAGCGGGAGGAGATTTCCAGAGGGATTACAGCGCATCAATCAGCCCGATCGATAGCCAAGATGCTGGGCCGCTCGCCTTCGACGGTGAGCCGAGAAATTAGCCGGAATGGCGGCTATGATCGATACCGAGCGGCTCTGGCGGATGACCAGGCCTGGGCCCGAGCCCGCCGTCCGAAACATTGCAAGTTGGCGACTAATCCCGGGTTGCGACAGGCGGTAACCAGCAAGCTGAGATTAAATTGGGCACCCGAGCAGATAGCCGGCTGGCTTAAGAGAGCCCATCCTGAAGATGAGAATTGTCAGGTGTCACACGAGACGATCTATCGCAGTCTCTTTGTTCAAGCTCGCGGAGTGCTTAAGAAAGAGCTACTTTGCCATCTTCGATCGAAGCGCACGATCCGTCGATCGAAACAGGCAGGTCTTCACGGCGATGGACGGGGACAAATCAAGGATCCCGTCTCGATCCGTCAGCGCCCGGCAGCAGTTGAAGATCGAGCGGTGCCTGGCCATTGGGAAGGCGATCTGCTGTCCGGTTCGAAGAACAGCTATATCGCGACCTTGGTCGAGCGTCATACCCGTTACGTGATGTTAGCAAAGGTGGCCAACAAAGACACCCAATCGGTCGTCTCCGCGCTCATCAAGCAAGCTAGAAAGCTGCCGACCGAACTGTATAAATCGCTAACCTGGGACCGGGGCAAGGAACTTACGGATCATCGACGATTTACGTTGACGACCAACATCGACGTTTATTTTTGCGATCCGCAAAGCCCGTGGCAGCGCGGGTCGAATGAGAACACCAATGGCCTGCTGCGACAATACTTCCCGAAGGGCACCGACTTGTCGGTGCACTCGCAAGCCCACTTGAACAAAGTGGCTCGCCAGCTTAACGAACGGCCGCGTAAGACCATGCAATTTGAAACCCCAGCAGAGAGATTTAACGCCTGTGTTGCATCGACCGGTTGAGCCGGCTGCCACAACCGGACTCATGCACCGCAGCAAACAAAGCGCGTCGTTCAATCACCTCGTCGGCGGCGCCGAGCAGCGAAGGCGGTTGGGCTAAGCCCTGACAATTGCTTAGTGCCGAAATTGCCGTGCCGCTTGGGCATATCCGATCCGGCGTTCGGGCGGAGTCGGGTACCGCGCAGTAACCCGAGCGAGCATCAGGCGGACGTCGTCGCCGCGATTTGCCTTGACTGCTGAATCCAGAAAGACCTGCTCCAGAAAGTCCTGTTGCGCGTGACTGCCGCCGAGACGGTGCATCCCGTCGAGGATTGGTTTCATGAGATCGACTGCACGGGAGTGTTCACCTCGCCGATGCGCCAGCACAGCCTCAGATACAGGCAAAGCTATAGTTCCAACGACCTGCGCGACGGCTCCGTCGCCAAGACCGAACAAGCGCATCGCATCAAGCATTCGGTGTGCCACGCCGTCGCGTCGGGTCGCGGCCAGCGCCATCATCCAATGCGGTTGAGTGAACGCGGAGAGGCAATCGCCGATCCGCTGTTCGGCCTTGTCGGCAATCTCGATCCAGCGATCGCCCACGTCGATGCCTTGTCGCTCAAGGCGAAACAGCATCGATGCCGCATTCTGCACATCGATATAGAGATCGGGCAGCGCCTGAGTGAGCGGCGAATCGAGGTTGCGGAACCGCCGATCGTAGAGGTCAAGAACCGCCTCGAATTCGCGCTGCTCCAGATGGAACATCGCGCGATGCCACCAAATGTGATGGATCAAATTGTTGCCCCCAGCGAAGTATCGCTCGTGCCTTTCAAGCAGATCGATGCCTTCGGGCTGACGACCCTGCATTTCCATAACGTGAGCAACGGCGTGTATACCCCAGAAGTCTGCTGGGTCGAGCTCTAGGGCGGCCCATCCAGACGGCTCTGCCGCAGCATAGTCGCCGCACTCTTCGTTGGCGAAGCAGCGACAGGACAGGATGGTGCCATAGCCTGGCATGTCCCGCCCCCATTTCGGAAAGACTTGTTCGGCGGAAGCACGCATGGCCTCGCGTCGGCCAAGCCAAAAATTGTTGAAGTGGGCAAGCCGGAAGGCGAGTACGTCCATCGGATGTTCGGTGACAATGTCGTCCCAGATCGTCAGGGTACGGTCGATGTCGCCGGCGATCCAGGCATCGAGTGCCTCGACGTGAGCCCGTTCCCGTGCAGTAGCCTTCATCGTCATCGCACGGGCGGTTCGAGCCGCCTCGGCAGCGACCGGGACGTTGGTCAGTTTGTACGAGAGCATCGCGAAGTAGCCGGCCAGACAATGCGCGAGACCGAACTCGGGATCGGCAGCGAGGGTACGGGCGAGATGCTGCGGGGTATCGGCGCGGAATTTTAGATAGGCCAGGATTGTGCGGTCAAAGCTTGCAGCTGCTTCCATGGACGATGTCGACATCGTCAGTCCGTGTTGGTCTTGCAGCATTGCTGTTTCCCTTTCTACCGAATTGATGATTCCAGTAGAGCTGGTTCTTTGTTCACTCCGGATATTCGATTGGGACGTTGCGACCGTCGGTCCATCCTAACTGCTTCCGTTGAAACGCCGCGCCGCGACGGTGATCCTCCGGATCGTCGGTGGTCAAGCTTATCAGCCAGCCGATGCGCTGTATCCGATCGGACTGCTGGAGGCGCGGCGAGCGGAATACTTGCTGCCGCGCCTCCAGCAGCGTGATGAATGCCCGCCGTTTCAGTACCCCCAAACGGACGCGCCATTTGCTGTAGCTAAAGCCTAGCACTTTGCGGTTGGGAGTGCGGGAGAAATTGCACCCAACCGGCCTCAGAAGCTGATTCGGCCGAATGTCCGAGTTGGGTCCAGGTCGTGTGGAAACGTTTTTCGTTTCCCACGCAACCGGGCGCGACGGGCCTCGACGCGGCCGTCTGAGCCTATTTTTGCTGTATCGAGCCTGGAGTCAACCTGAGGACCGCGCTGAGCGAGATGAACGGTCACAAAGCGCGTACAACACAACACTCCTCATGCCCGGATCGCCGCGAGGAACGGTTTGATACCGACGATATTCATCACGCGCGTGAGGTTGTAGGCGAGCACGTGCAGCGCCATCTCAGTCGCCACCTTCGGCAGCGTCTTCATCAGAAAGTGCGTCGCACCCATCCGCATCTTCAGCGTGGCGAACGGATGCTCGACGGTTTCGCGGCGCACACGCATGGCTTGCGGGTTCTGATCGAGCCGCGTCTGCGCGGCCTCGACGACGTGTTCGTGTTCCCATCGTTTGATGCGGCGCTCGTTGTAGAAGCATTGTCGTTTTGTTTTTGTTACTCACGCCTGTTACCCCTTCACCGGTTGTTGTCGTTGATAATTAAAATGAACAGACTAGGCCCGCAGGAGCAGGCTTAGAGCTTTGTATGCACTGTCTAGGAACGACGCGCCCTTGTGCGTTATCCACGCGCGATTGATGCGCATGTCTTTGCGGTCGCGGACTTGCTGTATAAATCCAAGCCCGTCCTCACCGTGGCGGTCGCGGTCACCCAGGTCTAATAGGTGCCGCGTCATCACCGTTTTGTAGACGCCAGCAGCGTCAGCGTATTCCGTCACGCCCTTTCCCTCGGCACTGGCGACCCGCAGGAACGTCATAAAGTTCCCTAGGGTAATGGTCGGGCTCTCTTTCACAAACGGCTCTAGGGCCAAGAAAAGGGCCTGAGCAACCGCTTGGCGTTCGGCGGTCATAAGTGTCTTTTGGTGTGGGCTTAAATTCGTCACAGTATGTACTCCATTCCCAGTCTTTACGCGGAACCTCGTCTACTACCGCGCGCCCGGGCCGCGTCGCGTGTGATGATCTCAGTCATGGGGCAACCCCTGCCATGGCTTCGTCACCGCGTCAAAACGATATCGCACAGTTAATTTTTAACCTCGTTTCCAGTGCGCTACGGTAGAAGGCCGGTTCGCTTGCAATCGCGGGCCTCATACTCCTAGCTTTACCTGAGCGAACGCAATCCGCGTGCGCACAAAGGACCAACGACAATGAGTAAAGCTATCAAAGAGAAGACTTACGCGCTGGCGCTCGAATAGCCGAAACGAACATGGCAAAGATCGCGCCCCAAAATATTGACTATCGCAACAGGGCTCGCCGCAATCTTGAACGAGCGCGGGGCCAACTCAATTCGAATGATGATGAGCGACTTCCCTATGCGGTCTTGGAATTGCGGTTCGCGATGGAGGCGATCACCTATGATCGGGCGCAAGCCTTCAAGGATGACCTTCCTTACGAAGAATACAGCACGTGGCAGCCGAGGAAGTTGGTCGCGGTGCTGGCGGGCATCGACCCCAGCATTATGAAAACTTCGACGCTTCGGATTGGTATTGAAGATCAGCCGGGCGTGCCCTCAACGAACATGGAGATCCTTGGCACTGAGTTCGTTTTGACCGCCGACGATATCAAAGATCACTACGATGTGTTGGGAGGTGGACTTCATATTCCGACGATGGCCCAATTCCAAAAAGACAAACTCCCTGACCCTGTTATCCTTCGTGCGCGCTGTGACGAGATCGTTTCGATAATTGATCGCGTACTCACTTCGCAAGTGTGGAACAGCACGTTCAATGTGAGCAGTCACATCGATTGCTTTCGCTGTAAAACTCCGATGCGGAGACGACTGCCGCACGGCGTGAAAACTCTAAAAGCCGTGTGCTTCGAATGCAAAGCGGAATATGCCGTCAAGGACGAGGCCGATGGCAAGGTACTATGGTCGCCTGTCGTGAGCGAAGCGCCATGTGCCAATAGTGATTGCACCGCCAAGGTTTCCCTGTGGCCCGATGAGATCAAACCGGGGACATGTTGGACGTGCAAGGAATGTGGTGTTGTTTCAGAAATTTCGTTGAATGTCGGAGTGAAGGGTGCGGAGTGACGCCGGATTGGTCCCGGAAATTCGATGAGCCGGTCCCGCTGGGGAAAGGTCGGCAGCTTGTTCACCCTCAAGGACGCCGCGACCTACATCATCAAGTTTCCCGAAGCCGAGTACACGGCTCCGGCTGGCGCGCGACCGCTAGTAAGCGCGCTGAAGACTTGCCTGCCCTGTCCGACCCGTCTAGGTTGAGAACATGCCGAGCGCCACGAGCAGCACTGTTGGATGGATCGTCCTCTGGGCATGTCTCGCGCTCGGAATAAAGCTGATACTAAATCACTTCAGCAAAAGGACACGGGAAAAGCGGGAGGCCGAACACCGCGCGACGCTCAAAGCACGCCGCGAAGAGCGGGAAGATAAGCGGCCGACCATGGCTGAAGCTCTGGAGAGCGAGCTAGATTGGTATCGTCGCTTCGCAATCTCGGGCGATGACGAGGCGCGAAGAAACAACGCACTTTATGCGCGCCTCTTGATGGAAGACGACCTAGGCCTCTACGCCGAAGGCCCGAGGCCCTATGAGATTGATCAGGTGCACCGCGATATCCTTTTGGCCCATGCCCGCAAAGACGCAGCTGAAGCGCTCGCAACTAGTCGGACGCTGTTGCAGGAAGTTCGCAGCCTCACAAGTGCACTCAATGAACTTGTCCGTGCCGTTATTGTCTCGATGGTGGTTCTCCTAGCCGTGAGGTGGTGGAAGTCCGGCTTCGCTCTTTGGTGGCAGTGAGCCTTCAAAGGCGCGACTGTGGGGACGGTATTCGATGACAAAAGAAATGACAGAATACGGCCGGGCCGATCTAATTCAGGAGCTATTGGGGCTAAGTCCGTCGGTCGGCCAGAAACTCGCTGCCATCATCACCTTTGCGGGCAGCATCGAATATCATTTAGAGCGCGCGCTGTGGAAACTCCGGCGCATCGACCCGAAGGGCGTAAAACCCGACACGGATGCAAGAATGATCACCGATTTGATCGCGATGCTCGAAACATTCGCGGCCAGTCTGGCACCGGAAAAAGAGAAGACACTGCTTGAAGGTTGGTGCAAGTCAGCGCGCTCTGGTTTCACAATCAGGCACAACATCACACATGGTGTTGCGATGAAATTTCCTAACACGCTGGCTTACGCGCGAAATCCAAGATGGCATGGCGAGGTACGCAAGCGAGAGTTCGGTGATTTCTGGGCCGATGAGCCCACGCTTGATCTCGTGCGCGAGGCGATGGCTGTTCTCTTGCGGATCGTAATTCAACTCTCTAGAGAAGATGTTTCGCTGAAAGAGATTGCGAGCCCGCTAGCCCTCAAGGCACTTCGAACGGCGGGTTCGGTGCTCGGGGAGTTCGCCAGTCAGGATTACAATCCAAGCTTCGAAAAATACTAAGCGCGCCGCGCGGCGGCGCCGCCGGGGCGCATGTGCATGGACCTTATTTTGAGCCTCTTCCCAAGATGTCTCCCTTGCGCTTAGCAGTCATGGCTTTCCAATCAAAAAACATTCATGCCTGCCAGCCTTCGGTAAGTCGTCCCCGTTGTTTAGTTCAACTAGTTTTGTGTGCATTTCTCGCCCCATCGCGATTAACTGAAAGATGAATTGGTCACCAAACTGGACGACCGCGTACATCACCTGACCCTCGGGGCTATTATTGAAACGATAAACGAATTGTTCCGATAAGGGCTTTCTGTTTCTTTCAATTGCCGCCAACGCTGGAGCCATTCTTAAAATGCTCTCAATGTACTCCGGCGTCGTATCCCTAGCAGCGAGATCGATGTGATTGACGTAGAGGATGCCGTCAAAAATATGAGCGTTGTGCTTGTAGTAGAGAGCTTTGCCCAACTTGATCATAAAGCGCGTTATCATACCCTCCGTCAGCAGCCCGATATTTGCCGCTCCCCATCCCCGTTGCCGGAGTAAATCCCCCACGTCGCGACCAAACGTCGAGCGAAGGTCTCGCTTGATTTCATTTCGGCTTATGTCGGTCCACTCGGCGAGTAGGCGCGGCTGATTGTTTCTTACTCCGTCAACGAGCTTCCCCCATTCTTGCTGGTCAAGTTCGTTTAGGGTTTCCCTCAATGGGGTCCGGATCAGTACGGCAAGGCCCTGTTCATCAAGGCGCGCCTCCGCATTACACTTCTCGCAAGCAGGAAACTCATATGTCTCCGGCCAATGCCGTCTCACGAAAAAGCAGCGGGGAGGACAATGATCTGTCGTTGAGGCCGCGTCGCCGCAATAGACACATGAAGGATGCAGTTTCAAGAACTGCAATCTTCGAGTTTCTTTGAGTTTGGCTTCGCCCATGGCGTGAGGCTCACGGCTTCAATCCGACCATCACTCGGGCGCAATCGCTGATAACGTCCCCAGGATATCGCTTTCCTGACTTGGCAAATGCTGCCTTCACAACTTCCGCATCGTTCGGGTCGAAAGTCTTTCGGCTGACGAACGCCGTACCCAGTATCTCGCCAATCGACGACGTGCTGCCAACCACCAGACTGTTCTCGTTGGCAATACGATGGATGAGGTCTTTGCCGTCGGCCAGATGGTGATAAGCCAGCATCAAAAGCCGGTATTTTTGCGCTTCGTTCATTTCGTCAGCATAACCTGTTTGCCGCAGGAACTTCCTAGTGCGGTGGCCTTATCCACAATGCTTGAGGGTTGTTTTCCAGTGGTCACCATGGTCCGCAATTCGTCCACCGTGATCGACGCCGCCATACCGTTGGAGTAGCAGTCGCAATAGGCAGCGATCTTGGCATCGGTCAGACCGATCTTCGGCGTCAGCGGATTGGCCTTCTGGCTCTGCGCACAACTGAGTTTAGACGACCGAATGAAGTCATCGCGGTCCTTTCCGGAAAAAACCCCATTGGGCATAGCGTTGGCAACTTTCTCGTTGCGTTCGTAACGTGCGCCGTAGTCGGAGAAAAACGCCATGACGACCGCGAGGATCGCCCACAACACGAAGATGCCGCCTGCGTTGGCGGAACGAAAACGCAGGAAAGCCCATATGATCATTGGCAGTATCCCGGCGAGCACGTAAAGGCCAACACCGCCGCCAACGACATGCCCGACAAGGAAAGCCGGATCGGAGCTTAATAATGGGTCCAGCCACGCTTCAAAACCGGCAAATAGGATTGCCGCGACGAGATAGTAAAAACACAGCAACCCAATCGAGCTTCGCGACATCTCCAATTACCCCAAATTTGCGATGCAATTATAGGATGAACGCGGGCGCGTACGGCGGCAAAAAAAAAAGATACCTCAGCGGGGGAAGATATCCGTCACCTTAGCGAACGGCTGCCGCTTCTCACTGTGGTGCCGCGCCTTCGCGCCGATCACACGGCCCAGATCGAGCCTGCGGTTGAGGGCGAAGTAGACGTCGGTCCCATCCATCATGATCAAGCGCCGTGCTGTGAAGGCGTTGAAACTCTCCCCCGAGAAGCCGCCATAGCTGACGTACAGTCCCCGCGTCCAATCCGGGCGCTCAAGCAGTTTGCCTTGGAAGCCGTGAAGCATGCTCGCGTCGGCCGGTTTGTTGTGCCACTTGGCCTCGACAAGATACGTTGCACCGTCGTGCTGGAACGAGCCATCGATCTGTTCGCCGATGGTCCGAAACGATGCGTGCGCGTCGAGACCCCATGTGTCGAACCAGCGCTTAAGAAATCGCTCGAACGCGTATCCGCGTTGCTGCGGCGCTTCTCCCATCTGGGTTAGCGCCATGAACTCGGCCTCCAGCGCGGCTAGAATGGTCTCAGTCGGTCCGGCCAGTTTCTCAGGTGCCGGTCCCGGCGGCGGTTCGGTTGACGGATCAGCAGCGAGCGGTCTGCCGCCTAGTTTCACAATGAGCGCGCTGAGCCGGGTGCGGGCTTGCAGTACCTTGTCCTCCTCACCGCGCTCCATGCGTTCGGCCTCGCGGATTTCCCACAGCGCGCACAGCGCCTTAGTCACTGCATTGGTCTGACCGACTTCCAAAAAGCGCCATAAGCGCTTGCCTTTCGAAGTGCCGTGAATGGCATAAGCATCGTCGTAGATGTTAATGCCGATGTCCCGAGAGAAGAACGATGCGAACGTCTTGTTGCTGAAATTGAGCACGTATCCACCATACATGCCGAACAGGCTGTCGATCAGCTTCATGTCGACGGTAGAAAGGGTCGCCATCGTAGGGTCCTCGTTAGTTTCGCGATCATCATAGATCGCCAACAGCCATCGGCGATATGAACTAACTCTCGACCGTTATTTCCCGATTGCATTCGCTGCACCGGAAGTAGTCTTCGTGGCGAGTACCGCCGCCGATGGGATAGAGCGGGGGCCGTTGCTCCCTTTGCATCCAGCAGTATGGGCATTTGTACTCACCGCTGACCTTCGGCTGATACTTCCCGAGACGACCACTTGCATCCGCCGCAAGCTTTAAATCCGCGTGTATCGCGCTCCGGCGCGCTTCAAGCTCGTGAAGCTCCCGATGCAATGCAGTCTCACGAGCCTCAAAGCTCTCCTTCAAATGTATTGCGATATCGACCAGAGTGCTTTCGGTGCTCATGCAAACCTCGCCTCAACGGCACGTTGCATGTTGATCTAACTGTTTCGCCGGACGGAACCAACGGAAATCTGCTTTGGGCTAACCTTTTCTTCGCGGGATGCGGCGACATTGGCGCACGGGTTGCGTATCACGCCCGCCGTTCTGGAAAGCCGTCGCCGACCTCAACCCGGCGACGGCTTTGTCTTGCTGCATGAGGCTTGCGCATTCGGGCGGCTCCGCTACGTTGGGTTGAAGCCAACCTTCGGGACCTCCCTATGACCATGCCGACCCATCATCAGACAGAACGTGTTCGCGAAAAGACTGACACTGTCGAAGCAATTGAACATGCTCTTTCGAAGATTGAGGGCGAGGGCCGCGAACCGGACCAATGGGAACGTGCGTTCCTGCTTCAGGCGATGAATTGGCTCTTTCGCGGCGGCTACCGGCTTGCCACGGTGAACGCCGAGCTTGCCATGACGCCGCAGCACGAGCGCAGCCGGACCACGAATATCGAACCCGACCCGATGCTTGATCTCTGCGATATCGCGACGTTGAGGTCGGCATTTCGAGAGGGCACGGCGGAGCCAGTGCGAGAGTTCCCGGCTTTCGGTCGTATCATCAGAGGATCATAGATCGCGCGAACGTGCGCCGCTTGTAGATCCGAACGGTGAAGTTGCGTTAGTGCGATGAGGGTACCCATGGCTTGAACTCGAATGCTCGCGATGCAAGGCCCGGCGCGACGTTGATCTCTGCATCCTCCGCCACGTGCCAAGACATAGGTGCACGACCTCGCCGGGCGGCTCGTTTGTCAGAATTGCAAGAAGGTCAGGTAGCGCCCGGCAGCGACGATGCTCCAGCTTGCCCCGCGCTCGCGCCAGCCGCGCCGCAGGCTTCCAATACGTGTGTATGTGCCTTCCTCATCGCGCTCCATCAGCGCGGAGAAACCAACCACGTCAGCGGCGAGAATAGCTGCGAGGCGTCTGGTCGTACCCAGTCGGTAAGCCCATCTGACCGATCATCTCCTTCGGGTAGCGGTAGTCCCGAAAGCGACCGAACGCGGACGTAGTGGAATGTCTCACTTTTTGCGACGGCGGGGCAACCGGTACGAGCGCTGCCGCTCAAGCCCAGCCCAGCTCCTTAAACGCGACACCGGAATTCCAAATCTTCGTCATGTGGCTGATCTTGCCGTCAGTGAATTGCATCACGTAGACGTAGTCCGAATTCGTCTTCTTGCCGGTCGGCGCACACGGACCACCAGCTCCGGTATGAGTACCCGAAAAGACTGCATACGCCGCGACGTTGTTTCGTTCGGTATCGGTGGCGAAGGATTTCACCTCATAGGTGCCATCCGGCATTATCGTCAGTAGTCCCTTCATCCAATCCGCGTATTCCGCGAGAGTTTTAATTCCCGCCAGCGGCTCGACCTGAGCGGCGAAGGTCGCGTTTGGAGCACAATAGGTCTTGCAGACTTCCCAACCTTTTCCGGTCTCGCAGGCGACAAAGAAATCGTTAGCAATTGCGCTGATCGAGGTCATGAGTGCTGCCCCTCTGTTGGTTCATTGAACATCTCTTTAGCACCTTAGCTACGTTCAGACTATAATGCCGTTCTGCGCTCGGGTTGGCGAGCGGCCCCAAATGTTCTTTGGCCGGACCCCGGGAGGCCTCGGCGTTGGTAACAGTTAATGTCGCATATGGGCTTCTTCCGACGGTGACCGGCAGATCGCCTCTTCTCTTATTGAACGCAATCGAGACTAACTTTCTACGCGCAAGTTCGACGTCGGAGTTTTCACACAGCCTGGGTCAAAAGCGTCGTTTTGACCCTCCGCCTTCCGGTCTTCCCCGATAAGCAGACATTCTCACCGGCAACCCTGATAGGCTGTAGCTTCCCGCGCCCGGTGCGCTGACTTGCCCTATGAGCCCGGGCAAGCGTCCTAATGCCCTCCAGCGCCCTCGCCTGCCCCCGCCTCAAGCGATGCGGGCTGGAGCAGCGGCTTTGCTCTTCTTCCGGGTCGCCTCGACCCGGGTCGGCGTGTCTGGCACGAGCGGGGCATCGTGATGGGGTCCGAGCGTAAGCCCTAGCAACTCGAAAATCCGGCGGCTGATCTTCTCTTGCGCCTCTCGAAGAGCTTGCGAGTTCGCGATCATCAACTCGTTTGTGTACCTCGCGGAGACGCCTTGCAGACTGTGCCCCATGAGGAACGAAATCAGCATCTCGGAAATCTCCAGCGAGACCGCGATGCTGCGGAACGTATGCCGAAGCGCGTTGCCCGAGACCGGAATGCCCGCGCGATGGCCAGCCTGACGGACGCCCGGGAAGACAAGATCGGGAGCCGCGATCTCGTGATGCAGTTTCTTTCGTTCGATCACGCGGACCTCGCCGGACTTCATTCCGCGAAGGCCCTTCATTGTGATGGTTTGTGGAGGCGCGTTGATGGCCATCGCCAGCGCGAAAGCAATCTCGCCAGTGATCGGCAGCGAGATATCATTTCCGGCTTTCGCGTTCCGAATGATCATGCGCCGCGCGTCGAGATCGATATCGCTCTCGCGGATCATGGCCAGCTCGGTCGGACGACAGCCAGTCAAAAGCGCGGCGAGATGATAGCCCTTATGAACCGGGTTTTCGATCTTGTCCCACGCCTTGCGCCACGCCGAGAAGTCGGGGAAGTCAAGCACAGCTTTTGAGACCTTGATCTTTCCCAGCCTTATGCCCGAGGTCGGCGAGGCTGCCGGGTTGAGCGTGCGATCAAGCCGCGCCTCTTCGCGGTAGCAAGCTCTGATCAGCCGGGCGCAATGGTCTGCCGTCGTCGGGGTGGCCTTCGAGAGCTTCGCATGCCACGTCTTCACGGCTCGCGGGTTCTGCGACATCTCGGCGAGCGTCCACCCCTCCCATTGCGGCATGATGTGCGCCTCGGAAAGCTTGCTCGCATTGGCCCACCATCGCGGCGGCTTGCCTTTGGCTTCGGCTTGCGCCTTGAGATGGGCGAGGTAGTTTTCGAAGGCCGTTTTGAATGGCATCGCTTGGCGCTTGCCTGGGGCAGCAGTGCCAGCGGCGACAGCGCCCGAATAGATCAGGGCTTGCTTGCGCGCCTCATCCACGTCCATCGCAGGCCAGTTGCCGAGCGTCTTGAAGACCGACGACCGCTTACCTTTCGTCCGGCTCTGTTGACGGAAGCGCCAGACACTCGACTTCGCGCCGAGGAAGATGGTCAGGCCGAAGACCTTGCTGTCGGGATAGTAGCCGCGCTGGGCCTCGTCATCGTCGGCGAGATCGCGCAACCATTCGACTTGCTGATCGTCGAGCAACCTCGGTTTTCGCTTCGCGTTCGGGTCGGAATGCTGCGGAGCTTTGCCGTTGTGCGTGGTCGGAAAATGTTGTGCCATCGTGATGTCACTATGATGCCATTTGACTAGTTCGGATGCTGGGATTTTCAGCCACCGAGGCATCACAGATAACACTAGAAGCCTGCGAAACATGGGCTTTAGTCAATGGTTTCGGGCGTATCTCGTAACGTGGTAAAAAATCGGCTGATTAGATTGGGAAGCTGCCGTTCTACCATTGAACTACGCCCGCAAATCAATGACTTAGCTAAGTTCGACCTTCTATTTTAGTGGCCATTTGGTGGACACGAGCGGCCGTCGAACCTGCCCTACGAAAGGCCCTTTATACTGAATGTTTCGGCGCAATCTAGTGTGCTTTGGCAACGAGTTGAAACAGGACTTCTCGCAAGCCGATCTCTCCGCGACAGAGGCCGACAGAATTCTGCTTCAACATTCTAGTTTTAATGGAGCCAAATTTGACGGCTGCCGATGGACACGTCCAGTTTTCGCGCATGCAGACATGGCCCGAATATCGACCAAAGCGGTCGAGTGGGGCACCCCAGGTGACCGCGATTCAGACGATCGTGTTGCTGCTGACTTCAGTCATGCCAGACTGACTCATGCCGACCTCACGAAAGCGCAGATTTGTGGATTTTTCTATGGATCAGATCTTCGCAACACATCGCTTGTAGAAGCTGATCTATCTTTTAGCGATTTCGTGGGTCCGAACTTTTCTTTCGATATGAGCTTTGGTGGCGCTCGAATGAGGGGCGCCAAACTCCGACACTGCCGCATATCAAATGCAAGCTTTTACAGTTCTGACTGTCGCAACACTGACTTTTTTGGGACTCAGTTCTCTGATGTAAGCGTGGATGGCTGCGACTTGAGTCACGCGCACTTCGAAAATGCAGAAATCGAGCTGACAATGTTTTCGCCCGATCAGATGCAACAAGCCGAACTTTCGGCTGCTTACGATGTGGACAAGCTAGGGTTAGTGCAAATTGGTAACCGTTCTGTAGACTGACGCGGCATAAACGAAATAGTTCGCTTGGTTCGCGTGTGCCTTACCTGCTACTCTAAATATAAATAAGGTTCGTTATCAAAACCGAGCCGCCGCCGGCAACGGGCAGCCAAACAACTGCTGTGGCGATAATTCGTGGCGTCGAGCTACAGCACAGACCGAATCTCCGCTCGTCGCGATCTCCGCGACAATCCGGGCCTTGTCTTCTTCACGCCACGTCCGCCGCCGCCCGGCGCCGGTAAATGTTTCCAACCGGCGCCGGCTCGGTGATAGCACTACGTTCAGTGTCCATTCTAAGCCCAACGATCAAAACCAGACCGCAGACTTCCAGATCAGGGTATCATCCGGAAGGTGGGCACAGAACAGCGCAGACGATAGCGCTGTTGCACCGAGAGCTTTCATGAGCATCGCCCTTTGGTTCGATGAAGTATTGTTCGTAGACGCTGCATGCGACAAATGAAGCCTAAATAAAAATGCTGACGGTTTGCAGCACATGGGCAATTTTTACTTAATGGTTCGCTGATATCTTGCGGACTGTCCCGGAACTGCTTTCGCGTGCCGCGGCCATTGGTGACAAGCATGCAAACGATCGAAACGACCGATCCAAAAGAAGCGAGACGCTGCCGATACGCCCAGTACCGAGGCGAAAAAGCGCGTTGGCGTTAATGGGATCCACCATCACGGGGATGGTCCGGTCGGTGATGGAAGATAGGTCCAGCAGCCCCACACGTTGGATTGTCACGGTCGTTGGGATGCAGAGTATCGCAGCCTAACCCATCGGGTTTGGCGGCCGAAAAATAGCGAAGGCGCTGCATTCACTCGAATGCGACACCGATCCTGTTTGCACTTATCCAAGCGACCCGGCAGTTCCGGATCACACGATCCCTTTTGATCATCAACTGAAACCGATCTGGAACATAGGAGGGACTCGGAACTTCGATCGCGGCCCCTTCAGCAGAGACGTTTATCACGCGACAGCTCGTGACTCGATCCGCCGATTGAAATATACGCCGGTTCGTCAATCTCTGTACGCGGATGTTGACGCCTCTCGTCCATCTCGGCGTTCTACACCATTCGTCTCAAGCAAACGTAAAGCCGACTCCTCAAACGAAAAACCCCGCCATGCCGCGCGGAGGCGTGAACTTCGGCTGGCACCGAACGGACATGCCGAAGCAGTCGCCTCATGTCTGTTGTTGGGGAGAAGCGGACCTAGCTCAGATCCGCCCCGAGGTCTGAGTTTGACCCTGGCTGCGTGAAAACGAACTGTCTGCTATGATTCGCTTGGCGATTTGCCGGGGGCAATCATGAAACGCTTCGTTGAGGGTGCCGATCGCGGACAATCGACGTTGTTGCCGGAATGCCTCGATGAGTGGGTCGAGGAGAGCAATTGCGTTCGTGTGGTGGATTGCTTTGTCGACGGGCTCGATCTGGCCGATCTCGGTTTCGAAGGCGTCGAGCCTGCAGCGACAGGCCGGCCTGCCTACCACCCCTCGGTTCTTCTGAAGCTTTACATCTACGGCTATCTCAACCGAGTGCAGTCGAGCCGCCGGCTTGAGCGCGAAGCCGGCCGAAACCTGGAAGTCATATGGCTACTCGGTCGGCTCGTTCCCGATGACAAGGTGATTGCCGATTTCCGCAAGGACAATGGCCCGGCGATCCGCAGGGCATGCGCGAGCTTCGTCAATCTCTGTCGCCAGATGGGTCTGTTGGCGAAGGCGAGCGTCGCGATCGACGGCAGCAAGTTCAAAGCGGTCAATAATCGAGATCGCAATTTTACCCGGGGGAAGATCGATCGCCGGCGCGCGCAACTCGAGGAGAGTGTGGCGCGGTATCTCTCCCAGCTCGATACGGCGGATAGGCAGGAACCGTCCGAAGTGCTGGTGCTCAAGACGACGCGGCTCAAGGAGAAGCTCGACAAGCTGAAAGAGGAAATGGGCAAACTCGCAGCCTACGAGAAGCAAATGTTGGCCTCGCCGGATCACCAAATCTCGCTCACTGATCCCGATAGCCGCTCGATGGCAACAAGTGGGCGTGGCTCGGGCGTCGTCGGCTACAATGTGCAGGTCGCGGTCGACACCGTGAACCATCTGATCGTGACGCACGATGTGACGAATATCGGCTCGGATCGCTCACAACTGGCGAACGTGGCGCGGGAAGCCAAGGCCGTTCTGCAAGTCGATAAACTCGAAGCCGTCGCCGACCGCGGCTACTTCAATGGCGAAGAGATCCTGGCCTGCGAGCAGGCAGGCATTTGCGTGACGTTGCCCAAACCGATGACGTCGGGCGCGAAGTCGGAAGGCCGCTTCGGCAAGCAGGACTTCGTCTATGTGCCGGAGGAGGATGTCTATCGTTGCCCCGCCGGCGAGAAGCTCAAATTCCACTATGCCAATGAGGAACACGGGCAGAAGATGCGCCGGTACTGGACGAACGCCTGCAAGACCTGCGCAATCAAGGATCAGTGCACCACAGGCAAAGAACGCCGCATCACGCGATGGGAGCATGAGCACGTTCTCGAAATCGTGCAGCAGCGGCTGGATCAAGATCCCCAGGCCATGCGCCGCCGGCGCGAGACGGTTGAGCATCCCTTCGGCACGCTCAAGATGAGAATGGGCGCGACGCACTTCTTGATGAAGACGCTGCCGAAGGTCGCGAGCGAGATGGCGCTCAGCGTACTCGCCTACAATCTGACGCGGGTCATGAATATCGTCGGTACAAGGGCGTTGCTGGCAGCGATCAGAGCGTGAGTGTGGAGACCCCACTGCGTGCCGATACCGAGCCAGACCATGCCCAGCATTCCCCGCCACGACTCGGAGGCGGCCCCTGATCGCCCAACAGGAAAAAATTGCTCAGATCGGCCGTGTCGGACTACGCCGACCGGATCGTGGACGTTCCCGGCCCGCGTCAGCGCGTTATCACGCAACCAAGACCCTAAGGCGACTTCGGTCTCACGACCGATTTCCGCTTCGCCCCATAGAAGTCCTCCGAATTTCGGATTAGCGTCCCCAGCGATCCTGCCACAATCTTTCGCCGATCGTGCAGCTGACGCGCGGCTCCTTGTCCGATGCAGGCCTGACCGGGCGCTCGGGAGTTCGGCCTGCGACCTCTCGGATCAACTTCGTGCGGATCGCCTCCTTGAAATTCTCGCGGTCCTTGATCGGCACCACAAAGGCGCCCGGGCCGCCGATAACGCAATCCTCGTAGTACCAATCGAGATTATCGATATCCATCGTCGAATAGGATGGCTCCTTTATCATGATCGGCAAGCCGTTGATGACGATGCCTTTGGCCAGCGCCTCATCGCGAACGGGCGTGACCGGCACGCCATTATTGTTCGGCCCGTCGCCGGAAATGTCGATGACACGCCGTAATCCCCGGTAGGGGTCCTCATCAAACAGCGGTATCGCGAACGAAATCGCGCCTGAGATTGAGGTGCGCGATCCCCGGCGGACTGGTGTGTTCATGATTTCATCGGCGACGGCGTCAGCCGTCTCGGGACCGTCGATCACGCGCCAGGGAATAATGATCTTCTGATCGCTGGACGCGGACCATTCGAAATAAGTCACGGAAATCTTGCTGTTTGGACCAGTCCTCAACGCCTGCAAAAATTCCTTGGACACGATCGCCCGGGCGTACCCCTCGCGCTGGACGGCAAGTTCGTCCAAATCCATCGAATAGGAGACATCGACGGCGATCACGAGTTCGACATCGACGGACTGCAAATTGTCTTTGGCGTCGGTCAGTTGGCGTCTGGAATCCGGCGCGGCAATGCCAGCAACGTCACCAGCGGCCATCGCCCCCGCGACAAGCAACGCCCCGATCGAGACACACCAGCGCATGGCGGCCCTCCCGTTTCAAAGGGTATCGTGACACGCAAAACGCGCCGGTCAAAGCAGGAATATAAGCTATCCTTCACGTTGCAGTTAGTAGCGTCGGATCGACGGAATTCGTAGTGACTCTCTCCACGGCGGGGCTTTCTCGTTGTCCTGATTTCAAATCCAGCATGTCCATGTTCGTTTCGTCGTCAAAAGCAACTATGGCACATTATCTGATCGGAACATCGACGCTAAGCGAGGAACCTTTGTCTGATTCCTCAAAACTCCGCATGCGCGCGCGCCGAAAATACTGAAACCGGTCCCCGGTCAGCGTTGTAGGCGGGATCAGCGATGAACTGGTAGTCGAACGTCAGCGTGCTCCATTTGTTGAGGTTATAGGCATAGTATGCCTCGAGAATTTTCTCTTCGCGGTAGTTCAATTGGCCATCACCGATCAGCAAGCCCATGCCACCCGCTGCCAGGAAGTCACGGTGCGCGGCGGAAAGTCCGTTGATCGCCCCTCCAATTCCGATTGTGTCATTCGTCCGCCCCCAGGAGCTGCCCTTGATTGAGACACCGCCTGATATGCTGCGATCGATGTCGGTGAAGGACAGGGTCTCGGTCTGGCCATCGTTCCAGCTGGCGCGGGCGAAGATGCCGATGTCTTTGGTGATCGCCTGCTCCATGTTGGCGTAGAAGCCATATTTGAGCTGGATATGACGGATGCTTGCCGTCGTGGCATTAATATCGAGCGAAGGGTCGGCCGCCACCAGGGCCAGCGCCTCGCTATAGTTGGCCGTGTTCCCCTGGTTTCCAAAGACACCGAGCCGGAGTTTGCCGGGTCGATCTGATATCGCGTAGCGTTCTTCCAGTTCAACGACCGCGCCACCACCCTTGGAAGTCAGAACGTCGCTGTTGGGGGCTGACGGAACCTGGAACAGGCCGGCACGCACAGCCCAATCCTTGCGATTGAGTTCGACGACCGCGCCGCGCGTGAATCCCGGCAGATCGGCCGGGAAGTCATAGGCACCGGAGGACCAGATTGCCCAGTTCATGAAATCCGCGCGCGGATCCTTGGCGTAAGAATTGCCGTCGAAAAAGTCGCCGACGGCGAATCGCCCGACCGTCAGCGTGACGCGGTCGATATCGCGCTTTCCGGCGAGTTGAAGCGGACCATCCGCAACCTCTTCCTGCTCGCCGCCGAGGCCGAATGTCTGGCGGAAGAAATAGCGTTGCGGGCGGAATTTCGGAAAATCCGTGCCGCCCTTTTGCGCTTCACCATTCGAAAAGCCTGCCAGCCCGAGCGTAGTGTCCAAGCCGAATCCCTGCGCCAGTTCCGGGTTTAAATACAATTCGCCGCCGTCCCACAACCGCCATCCGAGAAACGCATCCGCCGTTAATGTCTCTCGGCCCTGGCCGCCTCCCGGAAGGCTGTTGGCGCCCTCATAGGGCGAGCGGATGCTCGGATACCCTTGCGCAATGAACGTGGTCTGCCCGTGAACATTCCAATCAGGCGATTCCGGTAGTTGCATCCCGTTGATGGGGGACGTGGCGGACGGAGCCCAGTGCGGCGTGTCCCCAAGCTGATAGTTCAGCCCGACCTTGATGGTGTGAATCCTGGGATCGACGTTGATGACCGAAAGCATTGCCTCGCCGAGACCATACGTCCTGCGCGCCAGGTCGATATAGTCGTATTCGATCTTTGCACTCCAATTGCCGCCAACGGCCATTTCCATGCCGAGGCCGGCCGTCCAGCCGACGTGCGGAAGCAACTGTGACGACAGCAGGCTGCCGTCACCCGCGTTGATATTGACCCTGGTTTGACCCCACGCCAATCCGCCGGTGACATAAGGAAGAATCGTTCCGAAAGCGTAGCCGATCCGACCTCGCGCCGTCGCTGCGTATTCCAGCGTCGTATTGAATGGCGCCGGATCAAGCTTCGGACGATCAACTGGGCTTGTGAATGACGCATCCGCCTCTACGCCGAGCACCACTCGATTTGGCAACTGAAGGTTATAGCCTGCCTGAAACCCAGCGATCATGCCCGTGAGGCTGTGGGGAAAAAATACCGCCTGCTCGGGAATAGGATTGGTGCCGGGACCAAGGCTACCTTGGCCGTAACCGACGTGCCCTCCGACATAAAGGCCGGTCCAATTGTATATAGCGGCTGGGACCGGCGCCTTGATCGGCTTGCTCGGCGGTAAATCGGCGGCGGCCGCGAAAGGACAAGTCGCAAGAACAACCGATGTCGTGCTTCCAATTATACAAATCCGCTTCATCACGTTTCTCATTACTTTGATCGTTTTGTGGGTGACCGCTATTCGATGATTGGTCCGACGCTCCAGCTCGCGGCCGAAACGGTTGGTTCAAGGCTGAGGCGACCAACGACTTGCTCAAGCACAGCGTCGCTCTTCGCGTGCGCCGTTAGCTGCGCGCTGACTTCAACACGTCCGCAGTCCGCAAGATCGGTGCTGTCGAGCCGCCGTAGGCTGAGCTGACCATTGCTGGTGCTTTGCAGCAGCAGCGCTCGGATATGCGCCTCTTCCGGATTTCGGCAGACAACGCGAACGCGATAATGGAAGTCCGTTTCGGTCTGCGCGATCGGCTGCCGGTTGATGAGCCGAACCAATGGTCGCAACAGCAGGTTGACGAGAATGACAAAACTGGTCGCCAGCGCCGCATGCAACGAATGCCCAGCGCCTGCGAGCATTCCTACCGCCGCCGAGCGCCACAAAGTGGCCGCGGTGTTGAGGCCGGTGACATGAAGTCCCTCGCGAAAGATGATTCCCGCACCCAGGAAGCCGATTCCGGAGACGACTTGCGCCGCCACCCGTGTGGGACTTCCTTCATCGGGAAACAAACCTGCGAAGATCACAAAGCTTGCGGCACCGATTGCGACCAGCGTGTTGGTCCGCAAGCCCGCCATCCGCTGACGCCATTGGCGCTCGAACCCGATGCTCGCGCCCAGCAGCGTTGCCGCTGCGAGGCCGATAGCCGCCTGATCAATCGATGCGCTCACAGTGGAAATCCTTCTCTACTTCCTGGTGCGTTCGCCGGCGGCGGCCCAGAGCCAGCAATGCTCCGGCCCGCTCCAGCAATCGCGTCGCTGACAAGGCGGTCTGAAGACCGCGGCGTGAGATCCTGCGCTGCCGGTGCAGGATCATCGCGCAGCGCAAGATGCTGCTTGCCAGCCGGAAAACTCCGATGGCGCCCCATCGTCTCGCGTTTGCAATCGGGGCCCTGATCAAGCCCCACCCGTCGCGAGTTGGAAAATACGAAGCAGGACGAGGCCACCGGCGGCGATAAGGTAGCCACGCAACACGATCATCCAGATGCGAGATGCAAGCGAAAGGCGGGCCGGAGGCAACTGGTCCAGTGGCGGCATGCGCCATTTGTCAGCGGCGACGTTCACCGCCCTGGATATCGACCCGATGTTCTCAGGTTCCAGTGTCTTCAAGCCACGCTGGGCAAACGAGACCCCAAGAGCCACTAGAAGCCCGACGACACTGCCCCCGATCAGGATGCTCAAGATGACCGTGTCGGAAATGTCGGGATAGAGAACCGATCCGGTGAGAATCACCGAGAGCATCACGAGCACGGCAACGACGCCGCCGGTGAAGAGGTTGAGCCTGCGCGAATTGACCCACGGACCGAGTACCGGCTTGTCGTTGCAAAGCAGCAGGAGAAACACGGTGGCGCCTGGCAGCAATACGCCGGCGAGCGTCTGGACGGCGCTGGTCAGCAGCCCAAGCTGGATGCCGGGAGTGAGGACGAGCACGGCCGCGAGAACGATGAGGCCGCAATAGATCGCATAGAATCCGAGCGCCTCGGTCGGCTTGCGGTGCAGGGAATGCCGCCATGAGAACACATCGCCGAGGGCATAAGCGGTGGACAGCGACACAGCGGATGCACCGATGATGCAGGCATCGAGCAGCGCAAGCGCGAAGAATATCGCCGGAGCTTTCCCGAAATACTTCTCCATGCCGGCGGAGACCGCGCCTGCATCGACGAAATTCCCGAATTCGGGGTGGCCGGCAAACGTTTGAGCCGTGAACGCCATGATCGCCAGTGCACCCGCGATCACGATCGCGATGCCGATCATGAGATCGACGCGCTCATACTTGATGAAGCGCGGCCTGATCCTCTTGTCGACCACATAGCTCTGTTGAAAGAACAGCTGCCAGGGTGCCACCGTGGTACCGACGATGGCGATGATCAGCAGCATCACTTCATTCAACGGCGCCCCCTGCGGCATCTTCGGCACCAGCATGTCCTGGATCATCTGGCCCGCCGGCGGGTGGATGAGAAGGAGGACCGGAAAGAGCAGAAAACTCCCGAGAACGAGGATGAGCGCGAAACGCTCAAAGCGGCGGAAGTTACCGGTGCCTGCCGCGAGCATGACGAGCGCAGCGGCTGCCACGACGCCCCACAGCTTTGGCAGTCCGAGATAGTCGAGCGCCAGCGTGATGCCGATGAACTCGGTGACAATCGTCAGCGCGTTGAGAAGAAACAGATCGATGACGCTGAACGCGCCCCAAAATTTGCCGAAGCGCTCAAAGATGAGCCTGGCATGGCCGACGCCAGTGACCGCGCCGAGACGCAGCACCATTTCTTGGTTCACGTAGAGAACCGGGATCAGCAGCACCAGAGTCCACAGAAGTGTCGTGCCGTAGTTCTGGCCAGCCTGGGTGTAGGTACCGAAGGCACCGGCGTCATTGTCGCCGACCATCACGATGAGTCCTGGTCCCAGAATGGCGAGCAGGGTCTTGAGCCGCGCTCTCAAGGTTAGCCTCGGCCCGAAATCGTCCTCCGCGATGCTGCCGAGCGCGCCGTGGATGTCGCCGAGATGGGCCTTGTCCAGTACGGCGGTGTGGATGGCAGGCGCGCCGCCTTCGTTGCCGAGCGTTACTGCGTTCAGGTCATTGATGACAGTCATGTTCATTCCTGTTCGGTCTTGGTCGGGGGCGGATTACGATGGTCGCTACGGGCTTTGGGACGCTTTTCGGCAATGCCGAGGGTGTCGGCGCGGCAGCGCATCTCGGTCCAGACATCATCAGGATCGATGCCGGCGCGATGCCACAGCGCGACGAGGTGGTAGAGCAGATCGGCGCTCTCCCGAACGATGCCTCGAGGGTGATGCTTGACCGCCTCGAGCGCCACTTCTCCGGCTTCCTCGATGACCTTTTGCGCGGTCTTGCGGGTGCTCGACGCGAGCAAGCGCGCCGTGCGCGGATGACTCTCGGGCGTTACCTCTGCAAGCGATCGGTAGAGTCGATCGAGTTCGCCCGGCTGCTGGCTTGGCGGCGCGATGCCGGAAAGTGAATCCGGCGCCAGCGGGTTTTCGGTCTCGCGTGGAGACGATGCGGGGGCTTGCGCGCGCACGGCGCGGGGCTGGCGCGGGCCGCTACTGCGACGGCGTGTCTCGCTGCGGCGAGAGCCATCGCCGTGCAAATCGTGATATTTCAGATCGGAAAATTTGACGGCGTCCGTCATCCTCTGCCTCCGTAGTCGCCTCGGTGCCGGTAACCGGCGGCACGAAGCGAGCGGAGCAGCTAGACGCCCACGCCACCTCGGCCGGATCGGATCACGGCCTCTACAAACTCAGTGCGGTTGTTCCCCAAAGGGGCTCCCGTCGCGGCACCGGAGCGGTGGGCGGCGGGACGTCTAGGTCCTTCGTCCATGTCGTTCCCTTGCTTATCCGGCCAGCGCCAAGCCGCAGCCGCGCGGTCGCGTCGACGACAGGCCGGAAGTCCGGCCCGCCGCAGCGTGTTCATCGAAGTCGCTGATCGGTGCATCGCCGTTGGGCTCGGCCTGCCAGCGGCATTCCAGCCGGCCATGATGATTGAACCAATGACAGACCAGCGCCGGGGTTGGAATCCGGCGCTGGCCCTTCGGGCGGCGAAAACCCGGAAGGTTGTCATTGGAATGCGGTTCGTTGAAAAGCCCGGCCCCGCCCAGCGCAATGCGCCGCGACTGCAGAGGCCGGAATCCTCCGAATTTAAAGTCTGCAAGTCTGGATTTAGCGAGTCTTTTGAACATCGCTCACCTCCACTTCCGCTTTGCGCGGCAGGCCAGTGAGCGAGACAGTCAGCTAGGCGCGACCATCACTTCTCACGCGGCCCGGGCCGGCGCGATTGATCTTGATGTCTTGCGGCATCGCTGGCCCGGTCATGATCGCCGGGGTGACGTTGCCAAAGGTGGTACTGCCCATGTGCTCTTCATTAGGGTTGAAACGCTTGTCTCGAACGTATGCTCTCGACATCAATCGGCAAGTACGCCTGACCTGTTTCGCTGTCAAGCGCCATTTCTCTATCCTCCGGGGAGGATCTCTGATATCCTGCCAGGAGGATAGGAGAATTTCATGGACACCTCGCATTCCGCGATCGCCCGTCGTCTGAAACGCGCCAATGGCCACCTCGAAACCATTATCGAAATGATCGAGAAAGGCCGGCCTTGCGCTCAAATCGCTCAACAATTGCAGGCCGTGGAGAGCGCCATCGAAAGCGCCAAGAAGGCGTTGATCCACGACCACATCAGCCACAGCCTCGAACGCTCGCTCAAGGCTGCCGGCTCGAAAGGTCAGGCTGCGCTCAGGGACTTCAGCCTGATCGCGAAGTATCTGTGACGCTACGCCGCGGATCCGTGCACCTGGTGCAAGCCGGTCGCAAAAAAGCTTGCGTCAGTTTCAACTAAGAAGCGTTCGCAGATGACACTTCAAGAGGCGACGATGCGCTATGTGAGCTGTCCAACCGCCGCGATCAATGCACCTGTCGATGTCGTGTGGGTTCTCATAGAGCCCGCCGCCTGGGGAAGCGTGTTCGATGTGCGCGTTGGCAGCATCGATCCGCCCGGGCCGGCGATCGTCGGACAAAACATCAGCGGCGAGACCGGCCTTCGAATCTTTCATCTGAAGCTGACGTTTCGGATGATCGAGATCGATCCGCGCCAACATCGCCTTTGCCCGGATGTACATTTGCCGTTTGGCATGGGCAATATCCGAGAAACGCCGGATTCGGAAATTCTTCAAATCCAAAATCTGCGGCAATGATCAACCCGCCTCAGGTCCTTTCGGAAGAGCCCACTGCGGTAACGCCGCACGGTGGGTTCTGTGGGGGCGAAAGCCAGCAATGGCCGAGCTACCCGACAAATCTGCCTGTCCGGTTCGATGAGCGGGGTGTGAAAACGGGCAATGGTCGAACCAGTGAGGCACCGCCAAACGAAAGGGGCGGAAACAGATATGTTCGAACCTAAAGCTACCGCGTCACACCTCGACTCTACACGAAACTGACATGGGCGGCCTGGTCGGCGATGTCCGGTCTCGGGGGCAGAACGGAAGTCGGATTTCGGGGCCGTCAGGTCCAAGTCTGACCCAACTCGGACCTTCCCGAAACCTTCCAAGGTTCCTATGACGGATGCTAAGATGGCAGCACCTCGGGGGGCTGATATGGAACGGCGGAAGTTCATCGCGATTGCGGCAATAGGCGCGGCTTGGCCTTTGATGGCGCGCGCGCAGCAGAATGTAACGAGCGCAAAAAAATCGAGAATTGGTGTCCTGTGGCACGCCAGTAATGCGGATGAAGAGAAGATCTACTTAGATGTTTTAACAAAATCGTTCAGCGATCTTGGCTATGTCGAAGGCAAGAACATTGAGTTCCTTCATCGATTTCCTGCCGAGCAACCGGAACGGTTTCGTACGCTCGCACGCGAGCTTGCCGAGGACAAAGTCGACGCGATTGTCGCGGTAACTGGGTTGGGCGCAAAGGAGGCTAAACAGGCCACCAGCACCATTCCGATCGTATTTGTCATCGTATCCGATCCAGTCGGTGGCGGTCTTGTCGAGAGTCTTGCGCGACCCGGCGGCAATGCCACCGGTCTCTCACTGATGGCAATCGACCTGAGCGGGAAGCGTTTGGCGTTATTGAAGGAAGCGGTTCCGAACCTGTCGCGTGTAGCACTTTTGGTCGATCCGACAGATCCGTTCACGCAACGCGCGGTCAAGGCCAATCAGGCTGCGGCCGAGGCGCTAGGAATTTCGTTGTGGCCGACCGAGGTACGGACGCCGGATGACATTGAGCCTGCGTTTTCCAAAATTGCTCAAGACCGCGCCGACGGCGTCATCTTGGGAGCTGGATCGATGCTCTTTAATGAGCGGGCACGTATTGGTTCGTCGGCTTTGGCACACAGGCTGCCAGCGCTGTCATTTATCGCGGAGATGGTCCCACACGGTCTTCTGCTGTCGTACGGACAGGATTTCCCCGATTTTTTCCGCCGCGCAGCGGCCGACGTCGACAAGATACTGAGAGGCGCAAAGCCCCCGGATATCCCGGTCGAACAGCCCACGCGCTTCAAATTGGCTATCAACCTGAAGACCGCCAAGGCCTTCGGCCTCACCGTTCCGCCTTCGCTACTGGCGACAGCCGACGAGGTGATTGAATAGGCGCGTCACTTCCGTTGTTGATGCTGTGGACGGCTCCTCCACCGGCACATCGGCGCCATGGATGTTGGCGCTGTTAGTGCTCCCACGATTCAGAGGAGCGAGCCATGCAGACGATAACGACAATCGGTTTAGACATTGCCAAGTCGGTTTTCCAGGTCCACGGCGTTGACGCTGGCGGCAAAGCTGTCGTTCGCCGTCAGTTGAAGCGTCGCTATGTGCTGGCGTTCTTCCAGAAGCTGTCGCCATGTCTGGTCGGTATAGAAGCCTGCGCCTCAGCGCACCATTGGTCGCGCGAGCTGCAGGCACTGGGTCACACCGTGCGGCTGATGCCGCCGGCCTATGTGAAGCCCTACGTCAAGCGGCAGAAGAATGACGCGACTGACGCAGAGGCCATTTGCGAGGCGGTTACCAGAGCCAACATGCGGTTCGTGCCGACCAAGACTGCCGAGCAGCAGAGCGGCCTGGTGCTCCACCGCGCCCGCCATCTGTTCATCGGCCAGCAGACCTCGGTGATCAATGCAATCAGGGCCCATCTTGCCGAGTTCGGGATCGTTGCGCCGGTCGGGCGTCACGGTGTCGAGGAACTGCTCAATGTCGTCGCCGATCCAAGCGACAGGCGGGTTCCGGAAATGGCCCGCGTGTGTCTCCTGGCATTCGGGGCTCAATTGCGCAGGATCAAGGAGCAGATCCTGGAGTTCGACCGTCTGATCAGGGCCTGGCACCGATGCAACGAGATGAGCATGAGGCTCGATGAAGCTCCTGGCGTCGGTCCGGTGCTGGCCACTGCTTTGGTCGCTGCCGTTGCCGATCCAAAGTCCTTCCGATCAGGTCGCAACTTCTCGGCATGGATTGGGCTGGTTCCTAAACAGCATTCAAGTGGGGGCAAGAACAGGCTCGGCAATATAAGCAAACAAGGTGACCGCTATCTGCGCGGCCTGTTCGTGGCCGGCGCGCTTGCTGTCATCCGTTACGCCAAGATCCATGGCACCAACCATCGGCCCTGGCTGACGGCCTTGCTGGCGCGGCGGCCGACCAAAGTTGTGGCTATCGCGCTCGCCAACAAGATCGCCCGAATGGTCTGGGCCATGATGGCCAGAGGCGAGAGCTACAAGGAACCCGTCGCGCTTGCGCGATAAACGAAATCGCGCCGAACAACCGGCGTGATGTGTTGGTTGGGAGGGCGAACAGCACGTAATGCAGAGCCGGTCGATTCGGCGATCAGGACAACCCACTCGTGCCAAAGCATTCTTGAATGCGAGTTGTTGGTCGGGACCTGATCCGCGGAGGGCATTATGGCCAGCGGCCATGTGAGCCGCATTAAAAGGCCGAACACATGGCTGCACCGACCAATGCTGCAAAACGTGAAAAAGCTCTTGCCAACACGGAGCCGTCCACACATGGCACGAAACGGACCAGATCGGCTGGTCCGGCGATGTCCGTTGATCGGGGTAGACCGGAAGTGGCTGGTCGATGGTCAAAACGACGCGATTGACCCAAAGAGACATTTCTCGCATTGCGGCAATCGTGTTTATGCTGGTTTAAAGTACTTGTTTGAGCCGTTAGGATGGCTTGTCTGAGGGTGAGGGCGAGCATGCGGCGGCGGGATTTTCTCGGTGTTTTGGGCGGCGCGGTGGCGTGGCCCGCTATGGCGCACGCGCAACAGCCGACCAAGACCGTCGGGGTCCTCGGCGCTGGCGGGGCGGCCGCGTGGGCTCCGATGATCGCGGGGTTCGAGCAACGCCTTCGCGAACTCGGCTGGATCAATGGAGGCAACGTCGCGATCGTCTACAGGTGGGCAGAAGGCAAGAGCGAAGGCTTCCGGGATATTGCTGCTGAGTTTGTCAAGCTGAAGGTTGACGTCATCCTTACGGCGGGAAGCGCTGTTCCGGTAGCTAAACAGGTGACTTCGACGATTCCGATCGTTTTTGCTGTTGCCGTAGATCCTGTCGCCAGTGGATTCGTCGAAAGCCTCGCCCGCCCCGGTGGCAACGTCACGGGGCTTTCGCTTCAGTCGAGGGATATCGCGCCAAAGCGTATTGAAATTCTACGCGAGGCCATCCCGGGCCTTAGCCGCATCGCGGTGTTGGCTAATGCAGGGTATCCGCCCTCTACCCGAGAATCCGAGATCGTCCAGAAAGTTGCCGGCAAGGTTGGAATTGGGGTTAACGCTCTCAGGATCAACCGTGCCGTAGATATTGCACCTGCGATTGCGTCGCTCAATGGCGGCTCACAAGCGCTCTACGTGTGCACCGAGTCGCTCGTCGTTACCAATGCGGCCAATATCAACGCCTTGGCGCGTAGCGCTCACGTCGCGACTTTATGGGGTGCGCGCGAGTTTATACGCACGGATGGATTCATATCTTACGGCCCTAATGAGGTGGATCAATTCCGGCTCTCCGCTGATTATGTTGATAAGATCCTCAAGGGTGCAAAGCCAGCCGATCTTCCGGTGGCGCAGCCCACCAAAATCGACCTTGCAATCAACCTTAAGACCGCCAAAGCGCTGGGTCTCGTCATACCAGAGTCGTTTCTCGTGCGTGCCGATGAGGTGATCGAATAGGACGCAATGCGGCGTAGCACGAGTCCGGTTGTGGCACGTTTCGGACGTGCCGATCCTTTCGACGAAGGTCGGCTATGAGGGGCAAAGCGGAAGTGACGGAGAGGTCGTCAACCCGACGCTTTTGACCCGATTCGGACAGAGAACCCATTTTTTATCTGGCACAATTTGTTCATGGTAACGTTGATGAAAAAGAGAATCTGTCCTATCGGGAGTGAGCTTATGAAACGCCGTGAGTTCATGGGGCTGCTCGTCGTCTCGGCGGCAGTGCCAATCGTTGCGCGAGCGCAGCAGCAGCCGATGCCGGTGATTGGGTTCCTCCATGCCGGTTCGCCGGAGGCTAATGTCAAGCAAGTGGCGGCTTTCCGCAACGGTCTGAGCAAAGCCGGCTATGTCGACGGGCGCGAAGTGACAATCGAGTACCGCTGGGCGGAAAATCGCGACGATCGACTGCCCGAACTTGCAGCCGATCTGGCCCGCCGCAGGGTTGCGGTAATAGCGACTCCTGGCACGACGCAAGCAGCACTCGCGGCTAAGGCCGCGACCACGACGATTCCGATTGTCTTTAGCACTGGCGGCGACCCGATGGCGCTCGGCCTCGTTGTCAGCTTCAATCGGCCAGGCGGAAACGTCACCGGAATCGTCAATACGAGCGCTCGGCTTGCCGGAAAGCGGCTTGGGCTGCTGCGTGAGTTGGCACCTGAGACAAAGCGTTTTGCAGTGCTTGTCACTCACGATGGGCCGCTCACGCAAGCCACGTTGAAAGACCTGCATGCAGAAGCCCCGCAGCTCGGGTTGCCGGTAGAAATCCTCTATGCTGATACCGCGGACGAGATCGAGGGTGCTGTGACGAAACTGTCGGGAGTTTCCGGCTCCGCATTAATGGTTGGTCCGGATGCGTTGTTCACCAATCTGCGCACACGAATCGTCACCCTTGCAGCGCAGCGTGCGGTACCAGCAGTCTACTCCGTGCGAGAGTTCGCTGAGGCGGGCGGGCTCTTGAGTTACGGGCCAAGCTTTTTAGATACTTATCAGCAGGTAGGCGAGTATGCTGGTCGCATCCTCAAAGGCGAAAAGCCGAGCGACCTGCCAGTCATGCAGGCGAGCAAGGTCGATCTGGTGGTCAACCTCAAAGCCGCGCGTGCGCTTGGCGTAGCTGTACCGGATAAGGTCCTCGCGATCGCTGATGAGGTGATCGATTAGGTCACTTCCCTTGTTGGCACGAAACGGACATCGAGACCCCGCCTGTGAATGTCCGCTCTTGAGAGTGGAGCAGACCTAGTCCAGAGCTTGCCAACAGTCGATTTCAAAGGCTTAATTGTATGATGCGGTACACGATGGAAAAGTTGCCGGGTCGCGACCTGTGGGCACCGGCCTGCGTTGGTGAACGACGTGGAACAGATCGACCTTGATCTTGATGACGCCGACGACCTTACCGATCTGCTCAACAGGCTCGATCGAGAGGCTTCCGCTAGTAACAAACACTGAGGCTCAGGATTGATTAGCAGCGTCCACCTAGCCACTTGGTCGATGGCAGCCAAGATGGACATCCGCCAGCAACATTGCGTGATGGGCCCGCATTTTCGCTAAGGGCTTGTCTGCCGACGCCGCCGCCATTCCGCTCACTACTGCGGCTGATCGACATAAACCCGCGCAGGCCCCGCCGGCTGACAGCATGCGACCTTTCGCCGTCGCATAGATTCTTGCGGTGCCTCCCACAACCAATCTAGGTTTGTTGCCCATTCGGTTCAAAGGGAGAGCGGACGTGGCGACAGGTACTGTGAAGTGGTTCAACGCGATTAAGGGGTATGGTTTCATCGCGCCGGATGGCGGTGGCAATAAGGACGTGTTCGTCCATATTTCGGCCGTTGAGAAGGCTGGCCTGAATGACCTCCGTGAGGGCGACAAGGTCACCTACGACGTCGTTCCAAACAAGGGCAAAGAGAGTGCGGAAAATCTGCAGGTGAAGTGAAGGTGGTGCCATCAAGGCGCCGTGTCGGTACCGGTAGGTTCCTCGAGCCATTGGCTCATCTGCGCCGACGATATCACACGTTTCGGGAGATGAGGATTGAGCGTGCCCGCGCTGATGTTTTGGGTCTCGGTTAGTTTTTGTTTCGCGAACTCCTTCGCCTCTAGCTCGCTGCGAAATGTCTCGGTCGCTCGAGAGAAAGCTCGTTTCGCCAGGTCGCATTTTTTTTGTTCAAATGAAACGTACCAGGTATCCTGGCGCCTAACAGCCATGGGAGTTCTCGCGGGCAATGAGATAGCTTCATCCTTTCGCTTGCCGGCCGCAACACGTCATCGTGTCGCATGGACGGGGAGTGCGGCGGCCGTGACGGCCGGCGCAAATTGGCCTCTCCCGACGACGTCGCGCTCGATCGCAATATAGCGAGCAGTTCGCCGTGGCTGTTCTAGCTTCGCAGGCCACAGCGCAGGTCCCTATTCGTCATCAGTCACGCATGACGAAGCCATAGGATGAACGCCCGGGAAGCTGGCCTCCATCCTCGGGGTCGATCCGGCCGAGTTCTTCCAGCGGCCCTCCAGGTCCGGCTCTCGCAGGAAGGTTGGCTAGCCCGCCTGCCGGCCCGGCCCATCACTTGAGACCGTCTGGCCCCATATGTCCTTCCCCGGGATTTCAGTTTACGGCCACCCTCCTCAGGAGACTGGAGGCCCAGGGTGAACATCGACCGTCGGCAGCTATTGATCGGCGGGACTTGCGCCGCCATGGCCGGATCGTTCAGGACCTTGGGTGCATGTCCACTCCAGCCCATCCTAGGCGACTATCGATGGCACCCGTTGACCCGGTCCCTCCTCGAACGTGCCCGTAGGGCCAACATGGGCTGTGAGCTCCCGGACAGGGCTCGGGCCTACCAAGCAGAACCCAGCGTGCAGATTTCCTGCACTGGGCTCCCCAGATGACTTTTGCGAAGACCTCCGTTTCATACCGCTGGATGCAATGGAACGGACGATCCGGCAGTTCAGCGACGCTTCGGGCTGGACCAAACCTCTTGTTATAAAATGGATGGACGGCCCGACGGATGCGTTCGACCACCTCAGCCGATACGGCCTCGACGCGCTCCTCGACATGGGAACGGCGAGTTTCTGGCGGCGGGCTCATGCTCCGGTACCACCCGACGAGGAAGCGTTCGAGCGCGCCTTCGAAGTCCGGATGCTGGCGAACGAACTCCTCGGAGTTGACGAGCGCGACCGGACCCTGATGGCGCCAAAACAGCTGGCGAAGTCCAAGGCGATCTCGGCGCAAGCGCCGACCGAAGACGTGTTCCGGGTCAGGGCCGCCTCGGCTCAGATCGGCTGGCTGGAAACATCGCTGGCCGAAGCCGCGGCACAGGCCGTCTCGAACGTCGAGCGGCTCCTGAGCTCGGGAGCGTCCGAGGGTTCGGCGGCGATAGATCATCAGTTGAATGTCTACGAGTCGTACGAACACGGCCTGATGGCCACGTGGGAGACCCCGGCCGCGCTAGTCTGCGTGCCGAGGATCCGGGTTTAAGCCGTTTGCCAATCCGTTGGATTCGGTGGGCCGGGCTACTCCCGACTGGGTCACCGCGTTCGGTGACGTCCTTCTTGGACGAAAAGCGGACCTAGTTTAGGTTCGGGTGCACACGGAGTTCTGCAACTTCCATTTTGTCCCGATCTGTTATGTGGGACTTCATTTCGAAGAAGTGATTGCTATGAAGAAGGCCTCCTCTAAACCTGACGAAGTTTGGACAGAGATCAAATGTCCTGCATGTAACGGCACTGGATTTCCCACCAACATTCGGTCGATGCAACCAGGCCGCAAAATCTACCCAGCGCCGTGCAAGGAGTGTTTCGGCAAAGGACGGATAAGGAAGGTCGCTCGTTAGCTGACGATGTCCGCTTTCCTTTCAGAGGGAAACCAGAAAACATATGCTCGCATCGAGGTTTTCAGCTTTTGACCACCTCGGACGTCCGCACGTTTACGTTGGTTCCTGAACGCAGTTGTACCCTTCCAATCGGCTCAAACTATCAGATAAGGTTCCAGACTCAATGCTGGGCAGATATTGAACGGCGCGAGGCGCACGTATCAAGGAGCATTGCCGTGATTACGGCGTAGCATGGGTGATGATTGAACCCGCGTCGGCATATGTCGCGCGGCTCCGGAGAGCCGGAATTTTCAGTCCGGCCGTGCGGGAGCGGCTCCGTTCGCGGGATCCTGTTTTCGGTCTTGGACCGGATGGCCTCACGATGCCGGCTAAACAATGCCGCCAGACGCCGCCGGAAGCTCACGGAGAGGCCGAGGACGGTAATCGCGGTGGAAACCACAAGGACCACCTATTTTGAGAAACTGGAGGGTCGCTACCAGGACCCGTCCGTCTCTGGAGCCGCTGCGGCCGCCCCATCCAGATCCAGCCGTTCCGGACGGGCCGGATCCTAGCATTTTGCGGGGCCAGCCTAGTCTAGCGGGTGTAGCCCATCTTCATTCCAAGCCAGCGCGCCGATCAGCGTATTACGGCCAGCAAACTCCGAACCATGTCGTTGGCCGTGGTGATTACCTTGGTGTTTGCCGAGTAGGCCTGCTGAGTGACGATCAGCTTGGTGAACTGGTCGGCGATGTCGGTGTTCGATCCTTCGAGCGACGAACCGCTGATGGTTCCGGAGGCGCCGGCGATGGCCGCTCCCGACTGTTCGGTCGGAGCATAGGCTTCGCCGCTGAGCGCCTGCAGGTAATTCGTACCGTTGAAGTGCGACAGCGTCACCGAGGCAAGATCGAGGTTTTGACCGTTGGAAAACGTGCCGACCACGAGGCCGTTATTGTTGATGGCAACCGACTGAAGCTGGCCGGCGGCATAACCGTTTTGCGATATGGTGTTGATGGTCGCGGTGCCGCCGGTGCTGGCAAATTGCGTCAAACCGTTGGAGCCGAGGTTGAACGAAACGTTTCCGAGGGATTGACCGCTCACGGTCACTCCCGGGATAGTGATGGCGGTACCCGACGGACTCGACAGAGATCCATTGGAGTTGAACGTAAAGTTTTGACCAACGTTGACCCAGCCGACCTGCGTGCCGGTTGCGGTAGGATCGGTCTGATAGAAAAGATTCCAGGTGTCCTGATGCGGGCTGCCGAGCGCGGCGCTGTCGCTCTTGACCCAGCGCAGCTGCACGTTGACCGGCGTTCCCGCCGCGTTGTAGCCCGTCACCGCGCCGCCGCTGATGGATTCATTGTTAAAAGCCGTGAGGTCGTTTCCAACCACGAAGCCGGTGCCGATGCCGCCGCCGCCGGTGCGTGCTGCCGTCATAGTGGTCGGGAATCCCAGCGCGCCGAAGGCCGACGCGTTGTTACTGGCGACGCTCAGATCCGCCGTCGTGCCGGTATGCAGCGTAATCGCGCCGGTGCTTGTGTTGATGGTCGGTGCAACGCCGGTGATCGCGGCGATCTTCCCGAGGAGTGTCCCGACAGTGTCAGAGATGTCGATGTTGATAGGAGTAACGCCGGCGGCGGTGGTGCCGGCCGTGGAGCCGGTGTTCACGAAGTTGATAACCTGGCCGTCCACCGTGATGGTGTTGCCGGCCACAAAGCCAGACGTCAGCGAGTTGCTTGGGGCCGTCCCGGATAGCGTCGTTGCGGCTGTGATCGGGCCCGGCGTTGCCGCCTGGTTCAACGCGGCGGAGCCGGTGACTGCGTTGTCGCCAAAAGGCGTCGCCGGCGTGCCCAACACCAGGGGATTCTGGGTGAAGTCGGCGGTGTTCAGCCCTCCGTACCCGGTGATGGTGCCCGCGGCCGCGGTCGTGCTTGCCGTGGTCGCCGGCACCGTCGGAAGGTTCGCGGCATATTGAATGGAGCTGGTGGCCTGCGCGGGAACGAAGTTATTCTGGAATTGAAGCACCGACGCAACGCTGCCGGTTGGGTTTCCGGTCTTGGAATCGACCGTGACGCCCATCAGATAATATCCCGCGCCGTTGACGAGATTGCCGTTGGCATTGACCTGAAAATCGCCGGCGCGGGTGTAGTCGGTGATGCCGCTAAAGACCGGCTGATTGTCCACCGTGCCGGTGGAGGCCTGCACCGAGAAGAAGCCGTCACCGTTGATCGCCATGTTGGTGGCGACGGTCGATGCGGAGACGGTGCCTGACGTCGAGATCGTCGCTTGGGCGTAGGCGGTGACGCCCCCTGACACCTGCCGGCTGGGCGTGGTTGCGTCCGGAATGAGATCCTCGAAACTGGTATTGATGCCCTTGTAGCCGACGGTCGAGGCATTCGCGATGTTGCCGGAAATATTCTGCAGCGAGAAGGATTGAGCCTGCAGGCCGCCAACCGCGGTAGTCAGTGCATCGAAGATACCCATAACATTGTCTCCACATTCGACGCTGCGCCTGACCGGCTAGCACCATGCCGTCATCGAAGCAACGCAAGCTCTGTGCCAGAAACATTCTGTAACAAATTCAGAGGCGAAAGTTACAAACTCAAGTTTCGGAAAGGACGAAATTGCCTAGCGCGGCAAATTTTGCCGCGACGCATCCACGTTTTCACCGAAGGTGAAGAGCTAAGGTCCGCTTACAGCATCCGATATCAACCTATTGCCACGGACAAGTGCGCGCTCACCAGACCGGGAAAAATGGTGAAGTGCCCATTTGAACACTACGAGAAAAACCGGGCCCGGCGAGGCAGTCCTACGGACGGACCGACCAATAGGGCTAGAACGAAGGCCTCATTTACGAGTTGACCGACGCGCGGAAGACCCAACAGCGAAGCATTCGATCATCTGAGCAAACAAGGATTACGCGCCATTTGCTGTCGCGCGTCTTGCGGACTTGCCATGGATGACCGACCAAGCAAGTATCAGCCTATCGCTCGCCATCTGGCGACGCCGAGGTCGCCGGATACTCAAGACCCGGCACAATGAGGAAACAAATGCTCTCTTCCACACGCCTGCACAGTCTTGTCGTCGCCGCGACGTTGATCTTCGCCCTCCCCACCGCTTTCGCCGAGGGTCCCGTCACCGTCGAACCCGCGGCGGCGGGGTTCACGACGGCCGGACTGGCAAGGATCGACGCCTATCTCAAGAACGAGGTCGCCGGAAACAAGATTCCGGGCGCCGTCATGATGATCCAACGCCACGGAAAGACTGTCTACTTCAGTACTTTCGGCGTCAGGGATCCCGGCACGAAGCAACCCATGACATCCGACAGCATCTTCCGCATCTATTCGATGTCGAAGCCGATCACCACGGTGGCCGCCATGATGCTGGTCGAAGAGGGTAAGCTGCAACTCGATGACCCGTTATCAAAGTACATCCCGGCGTTTGCGAACGTTAAGGTCGGCGTCGAGAAGGACGAGGACGGTACGATGGTCCTGCATACCGTCCCGGCCAAGCGTCCGATCACCATCCAGGACCTGATGCGGCACACCTCGGGGATCACCTACGGCTTCTTCGGCGAAGGTCTGGTCAAGAAGGCATACGTGGACGCTCACCTGTTCTCCGGGGACGTGGACAACGCCGAGTTTGCTGAACGAATCGCCAAACTGCCGCTCGCCTATCAGCCGGGCACGACGTGGGACTACAGCCATTCGGTCGACATCCTGGGCCGCGTCATCGAGGTGGTTTCCGGGAAGTCGCTCTACCAGTTCGAAAAGGAGCGGTTGCTGGACCCACTGGGCATGAAGGACACTGCCTTCTACGTGACCGATCCGGCCAAGAAGTCCCTCGTAGCCGAGCCCTTCCCGAACGACCGGACGATCGGCAACGACGCCGTTATGAATGACCCGCGGGAGGTGCAAAAGTGGGAGTCCGGCGGCGGCGGCATGGTATCCACCATAGGTGACTACGCCCGTTTCGCGCAGATGGTTCTGAACGGCGGCACGCTGGGCGGACGCAGGTATCTCAGCCCGAAGACGGTCGCCTACATGGGCTCCAACCATATCGGACCCGGTTCAGGGGTGACACCAGGTCCGTACTACCTGCCCGGACCTGGCTTCGGATTCGGGCTTGGTTTTGCTGTGCGCACGGAGGCCGGCGTCAGTCCGGCCGAAGGATCCGTCGGCGAGATGAACTGGTCAGGGGCCGGGGGCACGACGTTCTGGGTGGATCCGAAAGAGGACATGTTCGTGGTGTTCATGGCGCAGACGGTCTCGCAGCGCGGAAGACTTCGGGTGGCACTGAAGAACATCGTGTACGGAGCCTTTGAAAAGTAACCTCAGAACTTCCGGGCGGCGAAGCGGGTCTCGCCGTCCGGAGTCGAGCCGTGTCACTAACGGTCCGATGTCGTCTTGACCAATCCCAACTTTTTGGACCAGGCACCCCATAGCGTCCCTTGCAAACAATAGGTGC
The DNA here is from genome assembly GCF_900129425.1 of Bradyrhizobium erythrophlei. Classification (NCBI taxonomy): domain Bacteria; kingdom Pseudomonadati; phylum Pseudomonadota; class Alphaproteobacteria; order Hyphomicrobiales; family Nitrobacteraceae; genus Bradyrhizobium; species Bradyrhizobium erythrophlei. The sequence continues at coordinate 7,799,035 of NZ_LT670817.1, forward strand.
TGGCCTCCGTAAACTCCCAGTCGTGAACCCCATTGGAGGTAGACTGCTTTTGGTGCGCGCTGGCTGGTCGTGAGTCCTCGATCCCGGCGCCGCCGAGACAATAGAATCCGTCCGGGAAGATAGGCCCCGTCTTGTAATCAAGCGCGACGGCACCGATGGCGATGGCGAGCAATATCAAAAACTTCATGCCTCGCCCTGGCACTGTGCTTTGAATCTCTTTTCAAACCACAGGTCGAGCGTGAAGTGCAGGTAGATGTTACTCTGAATCGTACTCCGGCCGGCTACACCATGCCAGGAAGCCCAGGAGCAACCAGAGGACGAACGCGATCCACGTCGGGTGCACGGTAATCAGGATTATCAGGAGGGGAAAGCCCTTCCCCAGCGCGACGGCGATCAGGGTGGCGATCAGATCGATGGCCAACCAGAAGACGACCCCAGCCGAACAGGCTGGACGCTCTCTTGCAGAACAAGTGCATGGCAATTCTTTCCTAACCACGGTCATTTTTCTAAACACCAATCGTTCCTCCCGTGATCGACGAACAGAGGAGATCGAGTCGGATTTCGGCTTTAAAGCCGTGGGCTAATAAACCACAGGTTGGTTGGCTGGGTACATGGACCTGCGCCAACTTTTCGCGACGAATCTCCGCCGCCTCCGGCATGAGAGGAGGGTCTCGCAGGAGCAGTTGGCCCACGATGCCGAGGTCGACCGGGCTTATCTCAGCCGGGTCGAGCGGGCCGCGACCTATGTGGGGCTGGAGATCATCGAGAAGCTGGCCACGATCTTGGAAGTCGATCCGGCAGAGTTCTTCCGACGGCCCAGCAGGTCCGGCTCTCGCAGGAAGGCCGACTAGATCCCCTGCCGGCCCGGCCCATCACTTGAGACCGGCTGGCCCCATATGTCCTTCCCGAGGATTTCAGTTTACGGCCAGCCTCCTCAGCGATCGGAGGCCCAGGGTGAACATCGACCGTCGGCAGCTATTGATAGGCGGGACTTGCGTCGCCCTGGCCGGATCGTTCGGGGCCTTGGGTGCCTGTCCCCTCCCCTCCATCCCGGGCGAGGGTCGATGGCACCTGTTGACCCGGTCCCTCCTTGAACGGTCACGCAGAGCCAACCGGGGTTGTGGGCTCCCGGACAGGGCTCGGGTCGAACGGACGATCCGGCAGTTCAGCGACGCTTCGGGCTGGACCAAACCTCTTGTTATAAAATGGATGGATAGTCCGACGGACGCGTTCGACCACCTCAGCCGGTTCGGACTCGACGCGCTCCTCGACATTGGGACGACCAAGTTCTGGCGTCGGTTTCAGCCTCCGGCGTCACAGGATGCAAGCGCGTTCGACCGGTCCTTCGAAGCCCGGATGCTGGCGAACGAACTCCTCTGCGTGGACGAGCATGACCGGCTCCTCATGGCTCCGAAACTGCGCGCCAAATCCAGAGCGGTGTCGGCGAACGCGTCGGACGGGGAGGTCTTCCGGGTCAGGGCCGTTTCGTCGCAGATCGGGTGGCTGGAGACTTCGATGGCCGACGCTGCTGCACAGGCCGCTTCCAACATCGAGCTGCTGCTCGGCACAGGGGAGCCCGAACGATCGGTGGCGATAGATCATCAGTTGAAGGTCTTCGAGTCGTACGAGCAGGGACTGCTGGCGACCTGGGAGACGCCGGACGCCCTAATCTGCGTACCCAAGTACATTTGAGCCACCGCCCGTTGATCCCGGCCGCTACGTCCGGCGGCAACCCGGACTCCCTCTCAGCGTCTCGCGATGTCCGTTCATCGGGGCAAAGCAGAAGTCGCGTGGAAGCGCCGCCACTCCGAGTTTGACCCCACTTCGGACCTCAGGCGGCGGATTGTCGCGGCTACCCGCCGTTAAGCCACAAATATAAGTTGTTGGATTGGAACAATTCGTAACAAGGGTTGTTGGCTTGATAATCCCCAAGCGAAGCGGGATTGATTTAGCCACCGTCCGCCGCCCACAATGATCAAATCATTTGCAGCCACCTTCGCTATACTCGCTGTCTTGGGAGCCTCGGTGATCGCGTTACCGTCGTTCGCTCCGAAAGCGGATGCCAGCGAAGGACTTGCACTGGCAAAGTCCGATCGGCTCGCAGTCCGATCCCCTCCTCAGGATTGCTTCAAACAGATTTGGCCGGACTTCGCCACGGCTTGTTTGCGCAACGGCGGTTCGGAAGCAAAGGTTATCGAAGCGCGCCTCGTGGCCGTCCGTCGCTAGGACTCTCGGCGAATAACAGTTTAGGAATTATGATGCTTGATGTCCAAATCAGCCGGATTCACAGCGGTGCAATTTGTAATGAAATCGGTGAACGGCTTTCCGCGGCTCTAGGCCAGCAATCGAATGAATTGCCCGCTCGCTTGCTTGCGCTGATCGACGAACTGGTGAAGGTCGAACCTCCCGTCGTGCCGTCAGACGCCCGGCCGATTTGAACGCATGAAAGATTTCTCAAACGCATCTTTCCCACCCGACACCATCGCGGTCATGACGTTGGCAATGAACGCTGCGCTCTTGACCCTTCCGCATCCGGTCAGTTCGAGGCATCAATTCTGCGGACAGCCAAAGACGGCGAGCGAGACCAAAGGGCTTTGGAGCGTATGGCCCTGCTGGAACTTCAAATTTCGCCGCGCCTCTAGTCATTGTTCTCTTAAATTCATTCTGGTTCTTGGCGGCACGGCTGTGGTCCGCCGCTCGCCTGTATGTAGCCCGCTTGGAGCGGCCGACATTGGTCGGTCGTAATGCGGCAATCTTGCCGTCAAGATGAAACAAGAGAGATTGATCGGACGATCATGGCAGCCATCTGCTCCGTGTTGTCAACCAATTCTCACGCAACTACCGTTGCAAACTTTTTCTTCTTGGAGGCTGCTGGTCCTCAACTCCCGTCGCCTCAATACACAGCTTGAGGGCTTCGCCCAGGCTGGAGGCAACGAGGTCTGCTTTCGCTCCCTCCCGCAACAGTTCCAGCGCGGCCGGTTCGATATCCCTGACCCAACAGCCCAAGATAATTGTTGCCTTTGGCGACTTCCGCCTTAGGCGCCGAACTGAATAACGCATGTGTGCCGGTCCACTGGAATCAAGATACACTAAGCAGATGATGGCAACGCCGGTAGTCTCAAGTCGGAAGACGTTCGTCGTAGAAAGCGCTTCTGCCCCTTCGACCCGTGCCGCTAGACCGTGGGCTGTCGATAGCTGCGCTAGCATAATCGCGGCCGCTTCGTCGATGAGGCTACGTCCGGCCAGACAGAGGACGGGATGTTCACCTTGCCATTCAAGCGGTAGGTCTTCCTTGCTGAGAAAGGACAAATTTTCACGCGCCGAATCTTCAGCTACGCTTTCCACCGCAGACGATGCTTCCGCATCGGTGGTTAAATTGACTTTCGCCGACGTCCGATCTTCCTGATCGGAAAGATCGCCAGCAAATTCGCTGACGGCATCTCGAATCTTTGTGAGACGTGCGGGGTCTAGCGCGCCGCGCTCAGCATCAACTTGTGCCAGCTGCAAACCCTTCAAAGCGACCTCATCATAGTACGAGGCGAGAGACCGTTCCTTCAGGAATTCTTCGGCCTTTTCGGCAGCTTCCGTAGGATCACCAGCCAACATCCGCTGGTAAAAGATCTCGGGGGGAGAAAGAGCAGGTCGGTCCCCAAACATGACGTCAAGAAATTCGAGGCGTTCCACGTGACGCCCGAGTACAACTAGGCACACCGTTAGAGGCGTAGCGAGGACGAGCCCAATGGGACCCCAAAGTGCGGTCCAAAACGTTGCCGACGCTACCACGGCAACGGGAGAAAGCCCCGTGCTGCGGCCGTATACCATCGGCTCGATAACATGGCCGACTACCGGTTCAACAATTATAAAGAGCGTAAGCGTCCACAAAAGCATCGACCAGCCGGGATCGACGGCGACCGCAAGGGCGAGCGGGAATGCAGCGGCGATGACGGCGCCTATGTATGGTACGAAGCGGAGTACCGCCGCCAGGATGCCCCAGAGGATCGCACTTGGAATGCCTATGAACCAAAGGCCTAAACCAATCACCACGCCAAAGGCACCGTTCACAATGAGCTGAGTCAGAAAAAGTCGACTGAGGCGTCTCGCCGCGTCGTCCAGCGCTGCAGTGGTACGTTGGAGGTCATATGACCCCGCCAAGCGAATGATCCGGTTCCGCAGATCTTCGCGTTGAAGCAGAATGAATATGACAAAAATAATGATGATGCCGGTCGTCGCGAGCGGATGAACGAGCGGGGAAATCAAAGTTCGCAGGCTCTCTAGTGCACCAGGATCTGGCTGGCGGACTTCCACGGGAACGGGCGCCTGTGGTCGCGTTGAATTCGGACTAACGATCGAGCTTGACGCATCCGCGGGAACGGCGACTTTTGGCTTATCGAGTTCTTTGCTAAGATCCTTCAACATGTCGGAGGCGCGTTCCAGTGTACCCCTGCCAGCTTTTGTATCCCGGAAAGATTGGATTTTCTCGCTTATCGTCGATTGATAACGTGGAAGATCTCCGGCGAGCTGGGTCAGTTGCGTGGCGAGAAGACTCCCCATCGCAAAAATGAGCGCAAAGGCAAGGACGACCACGCTCACGACCGCAAAGCCGCGCGGCACATGGATGCGTTGTAGTATTGCTACTAGCGGTGCCAGCACGAAGCTCAGCAGAATCGCCAATGCAATGGGCACGAAGATCTCGCGACCAAAATAGAGCATGCCAATAATCATAGCCGCGAGAATCGCAGTGGCCACTGCGCTGAGCAGCGCCATAAGTTCTTCAGTAGTACGCGCTTTAAATGGCTGCCTGATCAAAGGCTTCATTTGCTTTCCATAACCTGGATCCTAGCTTTCCAACATGCTCGTGCAACAAGGGCGCCCCATTTCCATAAAAAAAGCCGCTCGGGCATGACACCGTGCGGCTTCATAAAGCGACTGCTGGGCTCCCAGTTCCGCCGCTTTCACCCAATAGATGGGCAGCGCAAAGGTTGCGTGGATAAAAAAAAGAAATGTTCGTCAGGTTGCTACCTCCGGTGCATGGGGTGGCCCGAACAAGTTTCTCATTTTCTCTGTGGGGCGCCTTTTTTGGTAATTTTCGGGGATGACAGACGTACTGATGGAGAGGCGGCGACCGATCAGGCCATGACGTCTAGGAAGGACCGGCGCCGGCGCGATGTCGCTTGATGGCACGAAACGGACATGCCGACCCTATTGAGCGATGTCCGTTGTTGGGGCCAAAGCGGAAAACATCTGCTCGCAGCGAGTATTTCGCCTTTTGACCCCGAACCGGACCTGGCCCCGACAGGCGTTTTGACACCCAATCCTGCCAATTGGCGTTCGCTGCGCTATCGCGAGGCTGCTATAATCTCAATATCGTCATCACGTTTTGACGAGGCCATATGCGTCGGCGCGAGCTCATGGCACTTGTTGGGGCTGCAGCGGTTTGGCCGTTCGCAGCGTACGCGCAACAGCGCGCGATACCGGTCGTTGGGCTCTTCATCCCATCGGAAACCGCGACCGCGAAACCACGGGTCGAGGCTTTTGTTCAGCGCCTCCACGAACTCGGTTGGATCGAGGGTCGCACGGTTGCAATTGAGTATCGGTGGGCGGAGGGACGCACCGAGCGCTTCGCTGAGATCGTCGCCGAGCTCACCCGGCTCAAAGTTGACGTCATCGTCACCGCGGGGGCATCGCCGGTCGCTGCCGCAAAACGGGCGACGTCGCTCATCCCCATCGTCTTTGCAGTTTCTTCGGATCCGGTTGGTACCGGCCTTGTCGCTTCGTTGGCGCGTCCGGGCGGCAATATCACCGGCTTGTCGTACCTAGGTCCAGATCTCGCGGCCAAGCGTCTTGAAATTGCCCGCGAGGCTCTTAATGGTCTCGCTCGGTTGGCGATCATGGCTGACAGCGGCGCATCTGGTGCGATGCTAGAGATGCACGAAGTTCAAGCCACGGCAAGCAAGCTCGGTCTCCCGGTGGTCCTATTGGAAATTCAGCGGAGAGACCAGATCGCACCGGCCTTTACGACGCTAAGAGAACGCGCAGACGCGCTTTATGTCTGTTCTGATCCACTGGTCAACGCTAATCGCGTCCACATCGTTACCTTGGCGCTCGGCGCATGGCTTCCGACTGTTTTTGGTGAGCGAGAGAATGTTGATGCGGGAGGGCTCTTATCCTACGGGCCAAACATTCCAGACCTGTTTCGCCGCGCTGCTGGGCTTGTTGATAAGATCCTACGCGGCACGAAGCCTGCCGACATCCCGGTCGAGCAACCGACCAATTTTGAACTAGTCATCAACATCAAGACCGCCAAGGCGCTTGGTTTGACTATACCGCCGACCCTTCTGTCCCGCGCGGACGCGGTGATCGAATGAAATGGTGGCATGTCTGCTTCTGGCGGCACCTTTGAGACATGCCGCCCGACACTGTAGACGTCTGCTTATTGGGGTGGACCGGAAGTGACCGGCCGGCGGTCAAAACGGCGCTTTTGACCCAGGCTGTGTGAAAACGCTGTCAGTGATATGATTTCTCAGCGATTTGGCCGGAGGATTCGATGACGCGCTTTGTCGTTGGCTATCCTACTACGTCACTCTCTTGCTTTTTGCCTGCAAAAGTGAAGCTACATTCGCGGCCGATGACGACCATGGGTCAACTTTGGCGCAACGTTGGTGCGCGCACTTGCCACGTTGTATCAAGTGCTCAGCGTGTGGAAATTGATCACAGCCCGTCATTCGCATCAATCGCCCAGAGAGCGGATTTCAGTGTGCTGAGAAGCTCGCCTTTTTCCTGCTCGAGCCGCGTCCGAAAATGCCGAACATGTCACTGAGCCGCAAGGAAGCCGACGACCTTGCCGCCTACATTGCCGGACAGACGGTGATATTCCGTAGTCAATGCTTTCACTTACCCGCACAAATGCGCGGGTCTGTCGGACAGGGTCGTAACACAAGCGCTGTTAAGCGGAATATTGGATGATGAGCCTCCCTCTTCGCGTTATCTCAATCGCGCTGTCCGCATTTCTGATTATTCCGCTGATGGGCGCGGCTCCGCCTCCGATTCTCCCACTCTCTGAACGCGTCACCTTTCTCAGCGCCGATGGCGCAACGATGCTGGTAGGCTACATCTTCAGACCGCAAGGTCGCCACGCCGCAAGAATGCCGGCGGTCGTCATGATGCACGGGCGAGCCGGCGCCTATTCGTCGGCGGCGGACGGAACCTACAGCGCGACGACACTTTCGAGGCGTCACCAGCAGTGGGGGCATCTCTAGGCGCAGCAGGGCTATCTCGCCATTCTCGTGGATGGCTTCGGTCCGCGGGGCTATCCGCAAGGTTTTCCACGTTTCAGCTACTTCTCTCGGCCCGAGACGCTTAACGAAGTCACCGTTCGCCCGCTCGACGCTTATGGTAGGCTCGCGTGGCTTCGCAAGCGCAACGATGTAATCTCGGATCGCATCGCGTTGCAGGGATGGTCGAATGGCGGTAGCGCCGTACTCGCCACAATGGCGTGGGTCAGCGCACCCGGCGTTACGTCGCTGACGCCGGTCACAGGTTTTCGGGGCGCGTTGGTGTTTTATCCGGCGTGTGGATTGAAGGGTCAGTTTGACAGCGGTCTCGTTCCCTATGCGCCGGTCCGGGTCTTCCAAGGCTCCGCTGATGAGGAAGTCTCGCCGCGCTATTGCGGTGAACTGATCGACAGGAGCCGCGCGCGAGGTGGGGACATCCAGATCACGACCTATCCCGGCGCGACCCACGACTTTGACGATCCTAGCAAGGACCGCCGCGATGTGCCGGCGAATGCGGCGGCAACCAAGGGCGCGATGCCGCGTGCCATAGCGTTTTTTGCAAGCGTTCTAAACGCGCAAGCCGTCCCCAAATAGGTATTCGCTGTTGAGGCGATCGGCAACGGCACCGGATTCAAGCAGGGCCGCGACTTTGGCGCTTGGCTGGGGCTCGTGCCGAAGCAGGAGTCGACGGGGGATCGCACAATCCTGGGCAAGATCTCCAAGCGCGGCAACAAGTACCTGAGAACACTGTTCGTGCAGGCCGCGCACGTCGTTCTCGAGCGGCGGCCGAGCGCAGCGATGCGGGGTTTGTGGCCCTGGGCCGAGCAAGCTTCAAAACGGCTGCACCGCAACATGCTGGCGATCGCGCTCGCCAACAAGCTCGCCCGCATCGCCTGGGCGGTTCTTTCGCGCGGTGGCACCTATCAACCGAGGATCACCCATGCCGCATGACAAAGGCCCGCTCAGGTTCACCAAGGAGATGCCCGCCACCCCTCTCCGCCACCATCACTCGCCTCATGGGGCGAGCGAGCGACGGTGGCTCCGAGGGGATGGCTTCACGTGATCCGGCTGACGTCAAACATCAGAACGGAGACTAAGTAGTTTAGTATCGACAGCTTTCCCACCGAGGTCTGCGAGATGGAATGAAGAGATGGACGAACGGTCTGCCCCGGCGCAACCAAGAGACTGGCTGCCATGATGGCCCAACGAGGTCTTTCTCTTAGTCAGCCTGGATGCGCGCGGATAACCTTGCTTATGAAGGTTACTCGTGAGCGCAGAATATCTGCAAGATTGAAGAACGCGCGAGCATTGCATCGGCCATGTCGGTTCATGGCACCTTTGAGACATGCCGGACCTAGCGATGAATGTCGGCTTTCAGGGCGAGACCGGAAGTAATGGCGACGACGCCAAACTGTCGCGATTGACCCATAACGGTCATCGGCCGTTTGATTGTCCGGCATTTGATTGATCGCGGTCACCAGCGGTAAACTAGCCAGTTATCCGCCGATATTCTCCCACGATTACACGATCTAGTTTGAGCACCTATCTCCTCGGAGATATTGAATGAAATGCATGTTCTAAAAACGTGCGAGGCCTACCAGGCAATTTCCCAAATGAGATACTCTGCTTGGTTCAACGCGCAGATAAACTATCCATGATCCGATGGCGACTGGTGGGCGATTCATGATTCGAAGAATTCTTATATCGATTGGTCTTTGGATAGCGCTTACAGTGACCGCACTCGCGGATGGTCAGTACTGCATTGTCAAGATTGGCGATCTCGGCAAAAATCTGTTGATCGGGCGCAACTTCCATCGAATACCCGGGCTGGCTCCGATTTTTACGCCGACAGGAACAGGTGCGCGCTATACCATTTCGTCGGATCGGCGTCTAATTCCGTATGGCGAACCATACCCGACAAGCTATTTGGATCAAAATCCCGACCCACGCAGCAGCTTTGCATTTAACGACCATTGGAGGGTCGAGCCTTGGAGTGGTCGAATAGTTGCCTCGGCGTGGGCCCCACATGTGGTTGCTGTTCTTAAGCCCGGGGCGCATTCATTCCAAACGATAGGAGAGCCTAACTACAGCTATTCTCCACCCTTTGTCCTGCCGCGATCCCACGAAACCGTTATAAGCCGGGACGGCAAAGCATGGGTGGTTGGCATAGGCTCGCTTGAACCATGGAAACCAGCCGACGGTCTTATGAAAGCCGGGGCTGACGGAATTGATAGTGTTTATGATGCACCCTCCATCCCGGCAGTCATTGTTATCGATACTGCGCATCGTCTTTGGGGTTCTCTAGACAATGTCAAATGGCAGAAACTGGCTAGTCTGGATAAAGATGCTTTTGGAAGAGTGTTCGATTCGCCGGGGGCTAACTCCGCACTGTTTGTCTCATTGAAATCGGTCACAAGAATCTCGAAAGCGGACGAGGGTGGCAAGTCAGTATTGTTGGCCGAGACTTTGTCGTCGACTAACGCGAATGGCGCGGATCGCGATTTTGCCTATCTCCCTCAGTTCGGCGAAGTGCTGCAATATGCTAGGGGCACTCTCGGTGAAGTTCTGCGGCATCCCGGACTGTCGCTACTGAGGCAAAGTTGGCGAAAGCTTACAACTAGAGGATTCGAGCCCATAAGCGGCGCGGATGATGCCGGTGCCGCGCCGCAGGGTGCGGCCGGCTGGAGAGTGACGGCTCTAAAATCTCTGAATGTTGCCCTGATTGACGGCAGTGGAGGCCTTTTCACCTATGATGGAAAGCAAGTTGTTTCAATTAAGAATGGTGAGCGAACAAAAATCGGGAAATATCCAACGTATTACGATTTGCCCGCCATCGAACGCACGCTTGTAAAAACGCCGCTTGGATTGAAAGTATTGAGCGGCCAAGAGTTGGTTGACGTTCCCATAGAGTTTCCGAGCCCGGTGATCATGGTCAGCGATTGGCCGGAAGCAGACCGTGCTGTCATTTTCTCTGCTGACAAAGTTTCGATAATTGATCGCGAACTGAAGGTCAGCGAGACGTTGGACAGCAAAGGGATAGACTTTGATTCTTCGGTCTCGGGTGGCACAAATCCTGAGACCGGAGATTTAATCTTTACAGGCAAGCGCGGGACCTACTTGATTGTAGATGAAAAACGAAACGGAAGCGATGCCTGCATTCCTAACGGTAACTGATTTGGGATGGCAGGAAACGTTCGCCTGCTCCGGGCAATTTCAATGCGAGGGTACGAAGCTGACCTAATCAGCAGACAGCGCGAAGTCTGCTTTTGGCACGAAACGGTCATGGCGTGATGCTGACTTGAGTCCGCTTTCGGGTGTAGAGCGGAAAACATCTGCTCCAGATGAGTATTTCGCATTTTGACCTAATGAGACATCTGCTCTTGATAGGAGGCGGCCCGATCGGAGTCGCCTCCGCCTACATCAAACGATTCTCCGACCACTAAAATCAAGCGCAGCCAACTCAAGAATAAACTCGAATTTAATGGGCAAGTCAGCATGGGCCGCCACCTCTCAAGTATCGCACACAAGAAGGCTGCGCGATCCCGTGGAGCCGGTGAAGTTGAAATGGATACGCCCATAAAAGCAAAGCCAGCGGTGGACCTGCGGGACTATCTGGCGGAAGAGCGAACGTTTCTCGCCTGGGTTCGCACCGGCATCGCGCTGATGGGATTCGGGTTCGTGGTGGCGCGCTTTGGGATTTTCTTGGAGCAGCTCCACCTACCGCAACGGTTTTCCGCCGCTCAGCCCCACGAGTTTTCACCCTGGTTTGGAGTCGCGCTCATCACGACCGGCGCACTCGTGAACCTGTTTTCCGCACGGCGTTTTATGCACCTGGCCGACGAAGTAGACCGGAACCAGTTCGCAGATCGCTCGCTCTCCAGGCAAGGTGTGTTCACGGCCTCGTTCCTGACGCTGGTCGGCATTGCCATGACCATTTACCTGATCTTATTTCTGGCGCAGCCGCCGGACGCGGCATTCGTCAGCATCGCGAGCGGCAAATAGGCAAATAGGGAGAAAATCATGGAAGGCTCGGAAAGGCGCTACGTCGACAATACGATTCAGTTCCCTTCGGCGGGTCTCATCATCCGGCAAAAGGAGCCAAAGAATCTGGAGGCTCCATTCGACCGGATCGACTCATATCTCACTCCCACAGAACTGTTCTACATCCGCAGCCATTTTCCGATACCAGCCTTGGACCGTGCCGCCTATCAACTACGCATCGACGGTGCGGTCAGGCGTCCATTCACATTGAGCTACGACGAGCTGCGCAACATGCCGTCCGAGACCCGGGTGGCGACTTTGGAGTGCGCCGGTAATAGCCGAGTCTTTCTCGTCCCGCAGGTGCAAGGCGCTCAGTGGGAACTCGGAGCCGTCAGCAATGCAGAATGGACTGGTGTGCCCCTGCGGGCCTTGCTGGATCGCGCCGAGTTGTCAGAAGATGCCTGCGAGATCGTGCTGGAAGGAGCGGATCGGGGAACACCTAAAGAAGAGCCCATACCTCCCGAACCGATCTCGTACGTCTGGGGTGTGCCCCGGGCCAAGGCAATTCAGCCGGAAGTCCTGATCGCCTACCAGATGAACGGTCGCGATCTTCCGCGGGATCACGGATTTCCGGCCCGCGCAATCGTTCCTGGACATTATGGAATGGCGTCCGTCAAGTGGCTGACGGGTATCCACGCCGTACGCGAACCGTTTCACGGTTATTGGCAGACATCGGATTATGCCTACTGGGCTTCGATGGATGGAAAGCCCGTGCGGCGCCCGTTGGGAGAAATGCAGATCAAGTCCGAAATCGCGCGACCACGTGTCTACGAAACCCTGGCCCCGAACCAGATCTACACGGTTTCCGGCGCTGCATGGACGGGCGAGACCGACGTGACCGAGATTGCAGTGAGCACCGATGGTGGCCGGACCTGGGCCCAGGCAGAATTCCTGGACCCTGTGCGACGGCATGCGTGGCGACGGTGGACATTCGATTGGCTGACACCGAAAGAACCGGGGCAGTACACGTTGCTGGCTCGTGCCAAGGACGCGGACGGCCTGATCCAACCTGACAAGCACGACCAGAACTACGGCACCTACGTGATCAATCACCCTCTCCCAATTGACGTGTTCGTAGACGGTTCTGGAGGCCCGCGACCGTGACGCCGGAGCACGCGCTCACCGAACACGCCAGTTGGATTTTGATCCACCCGAGGTCACGTCCGGTTCTGACCCCTTCTCGGACATCGAGCTGTTACATCCGAGATGCTAGATGGCGTAGCGAATACCAGTTGCAGTTTCGCGGCTTTTCTGACGTTCCTCACGGCGCTTCTCCCAATGTCATGCGTTACGGCGGCAACCCCTCAAGCAAGGTGCGGGCAGCCTGCAAATCCGCGGTCGCGAAACCTTCGGTGAACCGATCATAAACCGATGCAAGCGGTGCTCTCGCCTCGTGGCGGCGACCTTGGCTCACCCTCAAACGGGCAACGCTGAGGGCGACCCGCAGCTCCCAAATAGAGCGCCCTGCTCGCGGACCATTTGGGCCGCCTGGGTAAAGCAATCTTCGGCCGCCAAGACGAGTTGATCGGCCGCTTGCTGGAGCAGAACTTCGCCTTTGATGCGGAACAACTCAGGGGCATACCACCCGCGCCCGCCCGCGCCCTTGCGGTCGGCCGCCATCGCGTCATCCAAGGCAATGAGAGCCTCGTCGAGCCGCCCTATCCCGGCAAGCCCTAACGCGAGAGCGCCCTTGTACTCCTCATACGATATGTGCCACCCGGTTCGGTCGCAGGTCTCGAAGGCATCGCGCAACACCAGCAGGCCTTGCGCGAACTCGCCGCGTTCGACCAACAACTTCCCTTTCAGGAAGTGAGCCGCGGTCTCCCAGAGGTGCGCGTTCGAACCTTTGGCCACCTCGATCAAGCGCGCGATCTCCCGATCGGCGGTTGCGAAGTCACCTGTCATCTTTGACATGCGGCTGATGCCGTACAGTGTCCGGCAAAGCAGGAGTGGGTGATCTGCGCCTTGCAGCTCTTTCAGGCTCAGGCGAGCTTCATTGAGCGCCTGGTCTGTGAAACCCTGCATCCAAAGCGCCGCAGCCAACGTCGCCCGGTCCGCCGCATGGTCGTTCGAATTGTAATAAATCGCGTCGCGGCGGTCCCCCGACGCGGCGGAAAATCGAAGAACGCGTTCCAAATATTGCTGGGCCTCGCGAGATCTGCCTCTCGTGAGAAGCGTGGCGGCCATTTGCTGATAGGCGAAGCGGAGGTGTATCGGGTCGCCGATCCGATGCGCAATTTGCTCGATCCGTTCCGCGGCGATCTGCGCCCTACCGTATTCCCCGCGAGAGAAGTAAATGGATATCAGCATCGACAGAGCCCCCGCCTGCGCATTGAGATCATTCAGCGCATCGGCAGTTGCGAGGGCCTCGATCAGGAGAGCTTTTGCCTGTTCTGGGGAGCCCATCGTGATGAAGATCGCGCTCGCGAGGTTTATCTGCAGCTCCATTCGCAGCGGCATGTTCGCGGTCACATGTGGTTCAAGACTGAGCAACGCGCGTTCGCAGCGCTCGCTGCACTCACTCATCTGCGACAGGTGTCGCCAGACCGGCGCATAGGCGACTGTGAGGTCGATGCCAATCGCCTGGTCTCCGGCCGAGGAGAACGACCAGTCGAGCGCCGCGCGAACGTTGTCGATCTCTCGGACATGGCGCGCCAAGTCCTCATCCGATAAAGACGATCTGGCGCCTCGCGCCTGCGGTGTGAAGAGATCGCGAAAATACAATGCATGGTGTTCCGCGGCAATGCCGGCCTCGGCGTGCTCGACAAGCTTCTCGAGCGCGTAGGCACGGATCGTTTCCAGCAGAGTCCAGCGGGCGGCGGCGCCCGATTTGTCCAGCGCCACCCATGATTTTGCGATGAGATTGGCGATGCCGTCCAGCACCGCCGACGCATCGAATCCGGTATCCGTCATGACGGCGACGGCGGCATCGATGGTGAAGCCGCCGGGGAAGACGGCCAGGCGCCGCAGCAACCACCGCTCTGTTTCGGGCAGCAGCTCATGGCTCCAATCGAGCGTCGCGCGCAGTGTCCGCTGCCGCGGAAGCGCGGTGCGGCGGCCGGCCGTCAACAGCGCGAAGCGATCGCGCAAGCCGGCGGCTACCAGCTGAACGCCGAGAACCGCCGCGCGAGCCGCCGCGAACTCGATAGCGAGCGGTATGCCGTCGAGGCGCCGACAGATCGTGGCAATCGAGGCGAGGTCTTCGGCGTGCGGCGAGAAGCCTGCGTTCAGCGCTTTTGTCCTGGCGATGAACAGCTCCACCGCGCTGTATTGCAATATGTAGTCCGGCGCCGCTTGCCCGGGAGCGGGCACGTCGAGCGGCGGAACGCGATAGACGGATTCACCGTCGATCCGCAGGACTTCGCGGCTGGTTGCCACAATCGTGGTGCGGGGGCACAAGCGCGTGAAGGTCTCGGCCAGGTTCGCCACCGCGTCGATGACGTGCTCGCAATTATCGAGCACAAGGAGAAGATGTCTTCCACCAACGGCGCGAGCGACAGAGTCCGCCGAAATCTCGCCGGCGAGCTTGAGCCCGAGCGTGCTGGCTACCGTGGACGGGACGAGGCCGGGGTCGGACAGCGAGGCCAGTTCGACGATCCACCCCCCGTCTTCAAAGTCGGGCAGGAGGTAACGGACGGCTTCGATGGCCAGGGAGGTCTTCCCGATGCCGCCGGGGCCTGTCAAGGTCACCACCCGATAGGCAGAGACGAGGTCTCGGACAAACTGCGCAGCCGCGGTCCGACCGATCAGGCGCGTAATGAGCGGGAGAAGATTGTTCGCCGGTGGCGCTCCGGATGTGCGGGTCAGGGGTGAATAGACCGGCGGGGCGGTCCCTTCCCGCTGCTGGGGGGTCCAGCTCCCGAGCAGGCGATAGCCGCGACCGGAAGCGGTCTTCGGCAGGCCACGATCCGGACCCAGCGCCTTGCGGACCGCGGAGATGTGAACGTGGAGCGTACCTTCGCCGACGATGGCGCCCGGCCACACCCGTTCCATCATATGGTCCTTGGTGACGAGCTCGGTGGCCGATTGTACGAGGACCTTGACGATCTCGAAGGCCCGGCCGCCGAACGGCACCGGAATCCCGCGCGACCGCAGCTCGCGCCGGCCGAGGTCGATTTCCCATTGCTCGCACGCATAGACCAGATTGGCGCTTGCTTCAGACACGCCGGCCTCGCGGATTAAACAGGCTGAAGTCTTGCCCTCTCATATAGCCCGCGGCTACGGCGAAACCGAAGGTATTGTCAAACGTAAGACCATCAACGGTAACCATGCACCGCGAGCATCTGCGCCAGTCGCGATCCGAGCCCCGCGGTTGGTAGGCGTGGACGACAGAAGCGGTCTTTGAGAGACAGCCAGGCGACCTCACCGGGACAGCCGCAATTAATAATTCTTAAGATCGGCCCTAAGGAATCGCCCTCCGGGAGCGGCTACACCACCCAAGTTCGGAGGTGTGCCATGCCCAACGCCGTCGACGAGACCAGCGCCGTTACCGCAACCGTGTTTGCCAAGACGTTCCAGCCGGACCCTCCGCGCGCCATCATCTCCGAGGAGCCCGCGTGCGACAGCGAGCCGCGCTGTCACGAAACACAGACGGAGTTGGCGCGCGCGAACCGGGTCGCGATCCCAGGACAGCTATCGGCGTCGACTGCCGAAATCAACCAGCCGATCAGCGCCGTCGTCATGAACGCCGAAGCCGCTTTGCGGCTGCTCCTCGCCCAGCCGACAGATACGGAAGCAGTCCGGCGGTTGCTCGCTTGTATCGTCAAGGACGGAATGCGCGCTGGGGACATCGTTAACCGCACCCGTGCGGATGCCGGAGATCGGCACGTCCGGTTCGATGATAGTGGTTCTTGAAAAAGGTCAGTGTGACTAAGATCGAAATAAATATTTCGGCACGCGTTTCAATTTCAATTTTTCACGCCACGTTCCCTGTGAACGGAGCGCGCCGAGGCTGCCATGTGCCAGTAATGGCGGCGATCGTGCTATCGGCGGGCATACACCTACCAACCGGCATTCCTTTATCGCCGGTGCAAGAAGCGCTGACAATTTTCGCGCCCAAGCACCGCTTGGGCGAGCGTTGGGATGTTCCGTCGAGGGGGAAGAACCTCAAGGAGAGAGCCATGATCCAGATGAAGCCTCGAAAATTAATGCATCGCCGCGCGTTTTTGAAGGTGTCTTCCACCACAGCGGGTGCCATTGCAGTCAGTAGTCAGCTCAGTGAGCGGGCCGCTGGGCAGTCTGTTGACGAGTCGTCAACATTTCGTCGCCCCAAGACCATTCTTCCGGTGCCAACTCCTTCGCCCCAGTTTCAGCAGGTGGAGGCCGGAGTTCCCGACACTCAATTGACCCGTGAGGCGGCCGGGTTGCTGCGAGAATTCAGCACGCCGGTGCTGATCAACCATTCGCATCGCGTGTTCTTCTGGGCAAACGAGATGGGACGCCAAACGGGACAGAAGTTCGATGCGGAGCTTCTGTTCATCTGCGCTGCCTTCCACGATTTGGGTCTGGTTAAGAAGTTCAGCAGCGACACTGACCGTTTCGAAGTCGATAGCGCGAACGCGGTCCGTCAGTTTCTCGAGCATCATGGCGTGCCCAGCGCCCGCATTCAGACCGCCTGGGACGCGATAGCGCTTCACACCACTCCCGGCATTGCGGCGTACAAGCCCTTGGAAGTGGAGCTTCTGTACAACGGCGTAGCCCTGGATTCACTCGGCGTTGGGTACGAAACCTTTCCTGCCGAGGTTCGTACGAAAGTGGTCACCCAGTTTCCGCGGGTCAATTTCAAGCAGCAAATCGCAGAGGCATTCTTTCATGGCTTCGAACACAAGCCTGAAACGACTGTGTATACCTGCAACGAAGACATCTGCTCGCATTTCATCCGCAACTACAAGCACAGCAACTTCTACGATCAGGTCCAGAATTCACCGTTCCAAAACTCGCCGGTGTGAGAAGCGCCGACAATTTGCACACGCAAGCATCGCCTGGGCTCTCCTTGTGCTGTCCTACCAGGGTCGACATCAAGGAGAGCGCCATGATGGGGCATCGTGGGCGCAACGCTCTCGTTCCTGACGCCGTTCGTGACGTTGTCTTTCCTGATCACGACGCCGGATGCGTGGGTTTCGGCGCTTGGCGATGCGCAGCACGGCTTTCCTTATCTGTCAGGCGCCGGTCGGCTCGTGCTGAAGGATATCATGCTGCTGGCCGGCGGCCTGCTGATTATGGCCGACAGCGCCCGCGCCTTCCTTGACGCGCCCTTTGGCCAAACTTCAGACGATGCCCGCCAGCAAGACCTCAGCTGCCCCGACAGAGTGAGCGCAGTCAAAGCGAGCCTCGCGCGCGCATCGTCCGAGGCTCGCGGCTTGCACCCGACGCCGGGATAGCTACCGCAGAGCGGTACATTGCAAGATGTCTCAGACGTTAAGTAATCTCACTCGATTACCTCATCATGACGGTCGCCAGGGCAGACTATGACCGCGCAGGTTCTTTGGATTGTCTGCCGCAACTCGGCACAGGTACGAAGCATGTACTCCCATCGGCTCCACATTACGCTCTAGCCGATACGATGATGCCGCCCGCGGCCTTGGCCCTCGATCGCCTTCGTATAGTCCTTCGCCACCGCAACGAAGGCGCGGGAGGCAGCAGTACGATAACCGCCGCGCCGTTGGAGCAGCGCTACGCGCCGGGATTCGATTGCGGGTGTGAGCCGTACGACGCTGAGGCAAACGTGTTCCTGCGCCACTGTCTCGGGCAAGATTGTCGCTAAACTGGTGGCGCCGACGATCTCCACGATCGCGGCGATCGAATTGGCTTCCACCGCCACATGCGGCTGAATGCGGTGACGGCGGAGATAGCGGTCCACCGTTACGCGCGTCGCGAAGGTGGGCCCAAGCAGTGCGAGCGATTCCGCGGCCAAAGCTATCGTGTCCATCTCCCGATCGCCGCTGGCTGCCGGATGCTCTTGCCCGACGATTAGGGACAGCCGCTCCGCGTGCAATGGCAGCCACTCGACGTCCTGCGCAACGACGTCGCTGAAAGCCAAGCCGACATCGAGTGCGTCTGTGCTCACCGCGCGCTCCATTTCTTCTTGCGCCATCTCAGTGACGGTCAAGACAATACCAGGGAAGCGATCGCGGTACCGCCTGATCAACGGTGCGAGCAGATAAATCGCAAAGGAAGGCGTAAAGCCCACACGCAGCGCACCGCTCGAAAGGTCCTCAACATCGCGGATCGCACGGCTGCCGACTTCCAACTCATCAAGCGCCCGCTGCACATGGCGCAGGTAGGCCTCGCCCGCATCGGTGGGACGTACCTTTCGACCAGTGCGGTCAAGTAGCTGCACCCCCATCCGCTCCTCGAACTCGCGAATCTGTTGGGAAAGGGCAGGCTGGGACACATGCAGCGCACTAGCGGCGCGAGTGAAGCTGCCGTGGTCCGCGACGGCCTTCAGATAGCGGATGGGGCGCAACAGCATAAGCCTGGCTTATCGCGATCTTCAGAGATGGATCTTGAACGGTTATAGCCCGAACGCGCAGCTTTGTCTTCGACACGTTCAGGAGCGAGAGGCCTCATATGAAAGCACTGGTCGAGGCAGGTTCCGGAAGGAGGTGCCTGGATCACTTCCTCTCACAGGAAGATCGAGGTCCCATTCGTAGTGAGCCCTTCTGTCCTCGCCGCTCTGCCGGCGCTTGCGGCAGAGAGATGTGAGTACTTTTGCCGCCGACGCCATCGCCACCGACCGTAGCGGCCAAGCGCAGGTAAATGGCATCAGCATCCATGCTATTGCCGCGAAGATAGCGGTCCACCATCCCGCGCGCCGCGAAGGTTTGCACAAGCAAGGATGGCGGCGCTGTGGCCAGCGCTGCCGCCGTCTCCCGATCACCGTTCGCGGCCGGATCCTGTCGCACGATGTGGGACAGCCGCTCCGTGTGGGCCGCCACCCTCCAGCTCATCCGGTGCCCGCCGCACATGGCGCGGTAGGCTTCGCCCACTGGGATCAAGCAGCTGCACCCAACCGCTCCTCGAGGTCGCGGGTCGACCGGGAGAGCGCGGGCTGGGACGCCTGCAGCGCTGCGGCGGCGCGGGTGAAGCTGCCGTCATTGGCAACGGCCTTAAGATACCGCACGTGGCGCAGCAGCATGTATAATCTCAGCTTATGAAGATGTTCGGAAATCAGTCTTGGACAGTTATAGCACGCGGGGCCACCTCAGCTCCTACAGGTTCACGGAGCGAGATGCCTCATGCAAAGACTGCTCGAAGGATTTCACAGATTTCGGGAAGCCTTTCCTGCGCGAGGCGATCTCTTCCACAAACTGGCTCACGCGCAATCGCCGCACATCAAGCGTCACCCCTCCGCCCTTGGCTGTGGTTCCCCAGTTGCGAAGGGGCTCAGCGGCGCGGCTGAGGGGCGGTCCCCTGCGCAACAGTCCAGGCGAACAGAAGCGCGTTGGTCCGGGCTGATCTTTGCCGGGACGACGACCGCGTCGGCGCTGATCGCCCTGCTCGTGGCCTTCATCTTCAACTTCGATCAGCCGCAATGGGCACTGCTGACCGTCTTCATTGTCGCGCAGCCGCAAAGCGGCCTGGTCTTGGCAAAGAGCTTCTACCGGATCATCGGGACATCGATCGGCGCCTGCGTAGCGCTCCTCTTCGTCGCGCTCTTTGCCCAGGAACGCGTACCGTTCCTCGGCGCGCTCGCCTTGTGGATCGGCCTCTGCACCTTTGGTTTCGAATACTCGAGGAATTTTACCGCCTCAAGGAATTTTATCGCCTATAGCTTCATCCTATGCGGCTACACCGCCGTTATTGTGGGCGTCCCGGCAGTGCTCGATGCCGGGAACGCCTTTTACATCGCCACGGCGCGCGTCACCGAAATTAGCCTCGGCATTATTGTTTCGGCGACGGTCAACCACATGGTGCCGTCGAACTCGGTGGCCGCGTCACTGACGCAGGCAATCGCCGATGCGCGTAAGGGATTGGCTGACTATGCCATTGCGCTTTTCAGCGCCAGCGATGGTGCACCGCTGCGGGCGAAGCTTCTAAGCCAGTCGATAGCGATCGAAAGCCTGCGTGCTTCTGCAATGTTTGAAGACCGGGATATCCGCGACCGGAGCAATGCACTCCGGCTTCTCGACGCGGCCTTGGTTCGTGTCATCGGCGTTGCACAACTTCTCGCCCGGCGGCTCGACGCATTCGGGCGAGCCAACGCGTCGAGCGAAGCAGGGCTTAATGACGCGATTGCCGAAGCCACTGCTGCGATCGAGGCATGGCGCACCTTCGCGATCGACACCGCCGCGTTCCGTCAACGTCTGCTCCGGGCACGAGCGCGCCTCCCAATCGTTTGGCAGCTAAGCCAAGAACCTTCAGCGCTGGACGAGGAGGCGATCCGGCGAGTTGCACTCATCGCGAGGCTGCGCGAGTTCCTTGCGGCCTTGACCACCTATGCCGAGGCATACGAGGCCTTTGTTTCGGGCAAGAAGCTGGCGCCGCGCGGGATCGACATTGCCCATGCCAACGACGCGGTGGCCGCCCTCTGGATAGGAGTGCGCGCCGCACTTGCGATCTCCTTCGTCAGCACTTTCTGGATCCTCAGTGATTGGCCGCACGGGTCGACCGCGACAACTCTCATCGCCGGAGCGACGGCGCGGCTCGCAGTGTTCGGGCCCGCGGTGCCGATTGCGGTCTCCGGCACCTTAATCTACATTATTTCGGCCATCCCCGCCTTCGTGCTTATCGAGACGTTGCTGCCCCTCACCTCGGGGTTCGGATTTTTCGCGCTGATCGTCACGCCGATGCTGTTTTCGTGCGCCCTTCTGATGGCGCACAAGAAGACCCATCTGATCGGCTTCTTTTCGGCACAGTTGTTCGCTTCGGCTGGTTTGTTTCAGAACCGAATGGCCTACGACCCCGCCGACCTGATCAACACTTCCATTGCAGCCGTGGTCGCCTCCGCGGTTGCCATCATGCTGTGGGCCATCGTAGCGCCGACGACGACGGAAGCCGCACGCCGCCGTTTCGTCCGCGCCGCGCGCAAGGTACTGACCAGGATCGCGAAGCGCCCACGTAGCCGGCTCGCGGAATTCGAGACCGCGATGAGCGAGACTCTCGGCGACCTGCGAAGGCATCTCCGCCCCGATCGGCCGGACGATATTACTATGTTCGAGGCCCGCATCGCTCTTCTCTGCGTCGTCCGCGAGCTGATCCGGGTACGCGCCGACCGAACTTCGTCCTCTGCTGCGACCGCCCGCGAGCTCGAGATCGTCAAACTAGTGGGTTATCAGCGAGCGCAGTGGTCCGACCGTGCTCGTCGCACGGCGCAACAAGCAGCCCTGAGGTGCCTTACCGAGCTACGCGAGAACGCGCTCGGCACCAAGCAAGCCCAGGCCACCGCTCGCGAGATCGTCGCCTTCACCGCCATCCGGGACGAACTCGAACGCGCTGGCGCGTTGCCCACGGGTCAAACATGAAGGAAGGAGCACAATCCAATGCTGCGTGAAATTAGCCTCTTTGGCGCAGGCGTGCCGTCGCTTTTGCTTTATTTCCTGGCGGCGATCCCGCTGTTTTTCGTGATCGATCAACTCGCATCGGCACTCGAACTCTATCGCATCGTCTGGCATCCCCCACTGGTTCGACTCGCCCTTTTTGTCTGCCTCTTTTCGGGGCTCGTCCTATTGCCAAGACCATGAGGGAAGCTCCTATGAAAACCATCGCCCGTGTGCTGATCACCCTCGTCCTCGTATCCGCCGGCTCCGTCGCCGGATACGAGCTTTGGGATTACTACATGCTATCCCCGTGGACCCGCGATGCCCGTGTGCAGGCCGACGTGGTATCGATCGCACCAGACGTGTCGGGTTTTGTCGAGGATCTCAAGGTCAAGGACAACCAGTTCGTTCACAAAGGCGACGTCCTGTTCGTGCTCGATCAGGAGCGCTATACCCGGGCCCTCGCCTCGGCCGAGGCGAATGCCGCGGCCCGCCAGGCAGAGATGGGGATGCGCCAGCACGAGGCCGCGCGGCGCGCAAAATTGACCACATTATCGATCTCCGTCGAGGCGCAAGATGACGCCATGCTTACTGCCAACATCGCAGCCGCCTCCTACCAGCAGGCACTTGTCGATCGCTCGACCGCCCAGCTCAACCTCGATCGGACCGTTGTGCGCGCGCCGGTCAATGGGTTTGTCACCAACCTCACCCTCGATACCGGTCAATACGCCTCGATCGGCACCAAGGTCATGGCTCTGATAGACAGCGACTCTTACCGGGTTACTGGGTATTTCGAGGAAACCAAGATCCCGGCGGTGAAGCAGAGCGGCGGCGACGTCGATATTTATCTGATGAGCGGCGGCCCCTTGCTGCGCGGCCATGTCGATAGCATCAGCCGCGGCATCACCGATCGCGACAATCCCGCCGGTCCCGAGCTTCTGGCAAATGCCAATCCGACCTTCGAGTGGGTCCGGCTCGCTCAGCGGATCCCAGTGCGTATTCATATCGATGATGTGCCGAAGGGTGTGCTGATCAGCTCAGGCATGACCTGCACCGTCGTCGTCCAGGCGGCGCCGCACCAAAGGGCGATCCTCGCGGCACTGCGCGGATGGCACACAGCGGCGCGAGAAGCACCCAACGGACATGGCCGGGTTGGTTTGCGGGCCGATAGCGCTTCTGACGCTGCGAACTTGCAAAGAAGTTTTCGATGACTGCTCTCGTCCCCGTTCACACGTGAGACTGCGATCGCCAAGAATAGGATGGCAAACGGCGATTGGAACAGCCGCGATCCGCATCGGCTTGCTG
Organism: Bradyrhizobium erythrophlei; assembly: GCF_900129425.1. Taxonomy (NCBI): domain Bacteria; kingdom Pseudomonadati; phylum Pseudomonadota; class Alphaproteobacteria; order Hyphomicrobiales; family Nitrobacteraceae; genus Bradyrhizobium; species Bradyrhizobium erythrophlei. The sequence goes on from NZ_LT670817.1 coordinate 7,822,130, forward strand.
AGGATAGCCGCTGGCGGAGCCGGGCGGAATTCATCTATGGGAGCGCCGAGATCGTCGCCTTCCTCACACGTAAATGGCACAAGGAGCTGGTTTATCGCCTGACCAAAGAACTCTGCTTGCGCAGGCGGATGAGTTGATCGAGTGAAGATGTTGTTTATCGCAGTGCACGAGTCTCCTTGTGGCACTTTCCCGACATGGCGGCGGTGTTGAGCGATGTCCCTTGTTGGAGGCAAAGCAGAAAATGCTGCTCCTAGCGAGTATTTCGCCTTTTGACCCTGGCTGCGTGAAAACGAACTGTCTGCTATGATTCGCTTGGCGATTTGCCGGGGGCAATCATGAAACGCTTCGTTGAGGGTGCCGATCGCGGACAATCGACGTTGTTGCCGGAATGCCTCGATGAGTGGGTCGAGGAGAGCAATTGCGTTCGTGTGGTGGATTGCTTTGTCGACGGGCTCGATCTGGCCGATCTCGGTTTCGAAGGCGTCGAGCCTGCAGCGACAGGCCGGCCTGCCTACCACCCCTCGGTTCTTCTGAAGCTTTACATCTACGGCTATCTCAACCGAGTGCAGTCGAGCCGCCGGCTTGAGCGCGAAGCCGGCCGAAACCTGGAAGTCATATGGCTACTCGGTCGGCTCGTTCCCGATGACAAGGTGATTGCCGATTTCCGCAAGGACAATGGCCCGGCGATCCGCAGGGCATGCGCGAGCTTCGTCAATCTCTGTCGCCAGATGGGTCTGTTGGCGAAGGCGAGCGTCGCGATCGACGGCAGCAAGTTCAAAGCGGTCAATAATCGAGATCGCAATTTTACCCGGGGGAAGATCGATCGCCGGCGCGCGCAACTCGAGGAGAGTGTGGCGCGGTATCTCTCCCAGCTCGATACGGCGGATAGGCAGGAACCGTCCGAAGTGCTGGTGCTCAAGACGACGCGGCTCAAGGAGAAGCTCGACAAGCTGAAAGAGGAAATGGGCAAACTCGCAGCCTACGAGAAGCAAATGTTGGCCTCGCCGGATCACCAAATCTCGCTCACTGATCCCGATAGCCGCTCGATGGCAACAAGTGGGCGTGGCTCGGGCGTCGTCGGCTACAATGTGCAGGTCGCGGTCGACACCGTGAACCATCTGATCGTGACGCACGATGTGACGAATATCGGCTCGGATCGCTCACAACTGGCGAACGTGGCGCGGGAAGCCAAGGCCGTTCTGCAAGTCGATAAACTCGAAGCCGTCGCCGACCGCGGCTACTTCAATGGCGAAGAGATCCTGGCCTGCGAGCAGGCAGGCATTTGCGTGACGTTGCCCAAACCGATGACGTCGGGCGCGAAGTCGGAAGGCCGCTTCGGCAAGCAGGACTTCGTCTATGTGCCGGAGGAGGATGTCTATCGTTGCCCCGCCGGCGAGAAGCTCAAATTCCACTATGCCAATGAGGAACACGGGCAGAAGATGCGCCGGTACTGGACGAACGCCTGCAAGACCTGCGCAATCAAGGATCAGTGCACCACAGGCAAAGAACGCCGCATCACGCGATGGGAGCATGAGCACGTTCTCGAAATCGTGCAGCAGCGGCTGGATCAAGATCCCCAGGCCATGCGCCGCCGGCGCGAGACGGTTGAGCATCCCTTCGGCACGCTCAAGATGAGAATGGGCGCGACGCACTTCTTGATGAAGACGCTGCCGAAGGTCGCGAGCGAGATGGCGCTCAGCGTACTCGCCTACAATCTGACGCGGGTCATGAATATCGTCGGTACAAGGGCGTTGCTGGCAGCGATCAGAGCGTGAGTGTGGAGACCCCACTGCGTGCCGATACCGAGCCAGACCATGCCCAGCATTCCCCGCCACGACTCGGAGGCGGCCCCTGATCGCCCAACAGGAAAAAATTGCTCAGATCGGCCGTGTCGGACTACGCCGACCGGATCGTGGACGTTCCCGGCCCGCGTCAGCGCGTTATCACGCAACCAAGACCCTGAACGGACGTGGCAGATGTAAAAAAACTGGACGCAGTGCGGTCTCATGTCCTGGGCGTTGGTTTGCTCGGACAGCCATGGGGACGCGCGGAAGTGCAAGCCCGAAATCAAACACGCCGCATTCGTAGCATTACGTGGTTCGGCTAGATCAATTCGACTGCCGCGACCTTGTTAAGCGCCTGGATTTGGTCGGCCGACCCCCGGGAAACCGAGTCTTCAGCGTAACGCACAATATCCAGTACCCGTGCAAAGACCTCGTCGGCGACGTCGACCGGTAGCGGCTCTTCGTCAAATGAATCGATGTAATGATCGATCATCGATGCAAGAAGCCTGTAAAGCGCGGCGTGCTCTGGATCAGCGCTGGCTCGCGCTATCAACTTCTGCTTTAGGGATTTGTAGGTCCTGAGGCCGTGATGCTGAGTGCTCAGCCAACTGTGTAGTTCGGACATGTTTCATCTCTCCATACGAGAGGAATTCGCGGCGACAATGATTGCGGAACTTGTGTATCAAATGGCCTACACGGCCTTGCGTGCGCCTGAAATTGACAAGTCAAACGCGTTTTATCGTCCGCTGAGTCATCGAACGCTCGTTGACGCGCACAGGTCGATAGCCTGATCGATGATAGTCTTGATGGTGCGGGCACATCGGCCGCATTCGGCGCTGCAGCCTAAGCAGCCATAGACCTGCTTGGCATTGCATGGCAGATCATCTTCCGATGCGCGGACAGCACTGCGGACGTCATGATCGCTAAGGATATTGCAGGAACAGACAATCATGAAGACCGATCGTTGTGGCTCTTAGTTCGTTCTCCTAATCGCCAAGACATCGACAACCACATGTGATGAGACTCCCGCGTGATGCCGGCATCCAGGTTCTCAAAAAGCCATGAAATCCGACCGCGTGCAATCTTCTCTCGCAAAACGATTGCCTCCTTGTCGTCGAGGCCGATCAAATGCAGGGTGTTCTTGCCCGTATCGATGCCAATGGTGTGTGCGACTGTAGCGGCCGTCTTATGGGACATAGCGATGAGCTCCTTATCTTCTAAGCCCCCCGCTCATTCTCTGAGCGGTTCGGGGCGGGAGCACGGCCGGTCCATCCCATTCTGAGACATCAAGCGGCATAGGGCCGGCCATCAACCTGAAGACCGCCAAGGCACTCGGCATCGATATCCCTGCGACGCTGCTCGGGCGCGCCGCCTTCTGTTCTTTGGACGGCTTACGCGCGCAACCTCACCACGCAGTGTCTGCGTTCACCGGCAGCGTGAATTGAAACATGGCGCCGTGGGGCACGGTTGCCGTGGCCCACAGCCGGCCGCCATGGGCCTCCATGATCGAGCGGCAGATCGAAAGTCCCATACCCATGCCGCCGGATTTGGTGGTGAAGAAGGGGTTGAACAGCCGGTCCACATTCTCGGCGGCGATCCCGACGCCGCAATCCGCCACACTGATGAGCGCTTGGCCTGGTTGGTCCTGGCCTGATCGGACCACCAGTTCGCGCGGCCGATCCGTGACCGATTGCATCGCTTCAATGCCATTCATCACCAGGTTGATGATCACCTGCTGCAATTGAACCCGATCACCCAACACCGTGGGTAGGGCTGGTGCCAATTCCATTCGCAACGACACCCGGTGGCTGATTAGCTCACGCTGCACCAGCGTGATGACCTCCCTTATGATTTCATTGACGTCGAGCGGCACCTTCTCAATCTCGGTCTTGTTCGCGAGCGCCCGGACGCGCCGGATCACCTCACCCGCCCGATTGCCGTCGTCGATGATCCATTCCACCGAGCGGCGCGCGGCGTCCAGGTCGGGAGTCTGGCGGTCGAGCCACCGCAGACAGGCCTCGCCGTTGGCGACGACGGCGGCGAGCGGCTGGTTCACTTCATGCGCGATAGAGGCCGCCAGTTCGCCCAAGGTTGTTACGCGCACGACATGCGCCAGGTTCGCTTGCGCGTCGCGCAACGCCCCCTCGACATGCTTGCGCTCCGTTAGATCCAACACAAAGGCAACGCCTTCATCTCGGTTCCACTCGAAAAGCGCGCGGGCGACCAGCACCGGCACGCGGCTGCCGTCTTTGCGAAAGTACTCCTTCTCACGCGGTTTGACAGTTCCAACCGCATTTAGCTCTGCGAAGGCCTGGTCGTCGACATCGCGCCATTCGGCCGGCGTCAGCTCCCTCCATCGCAACGAGGCGAGATCTTCCCGGGCATATCCGACAATATCGAGAAAGGCCTGGTTGGTTTCGATAATTCGGCCCTGAAAATCCCAGATGACGATCCCGACGATGTTCGCGTCGACCAAGCGGCGGATCCTGGCCTCCCGTTCCCTGAGATCGTTGTACAGACGGGCGTTCTCCAGCGAGATCGCCGCTTGCGACGCCAGCACTTCCAGTACCGAGATCCGTGCGGGCGTGAACACGTGCGATGCCAGCTTGTTCTCCAGATAGAGCACCCCGATCAGCTTGGACTGCTTCACCAGGGGCAGGCAGAGGACCGACCGGGCGTGCTTCTGACGGAGGTACTCATCCGCCGAGAACGGATTCTGCGCCGAGGCGTCATCAAGGATCACGCTCTCCCGCGTCCGGATCACGGTGTGGAGCACGGATTCGGGAAGCTCGGCCAGTGAGGCGGCCGTCTGGCGCAGCGTGACCTCAACCTGGCCGCGGCCGGTCGTCGCTTCCGCTGCGATCCGTGGCTCGTCGCCCTCGAACAGGATGAGCAGGCCTCGCTCGGCGCCGGCATGTTCGACTGCGATCCGCAGCAGCGTCTCGATAAGCTTGTCGAGGACGATCTCGCCGGACACCGCCTGCGCGGCCTTGAGCACGGTTCCGACATCGAGCTGCTCGACGGGCGCGCCAATGGTCGTCGTGTGAGATGCAGGCACCGGTGCCTCGCGGAGATGCAGATGAAGCTGCTCGAGATGCCGCACCTTGCCGGACGCGCCCCAGCGAAGGTAGCAGCGCCGCGCCTCCCGCAGATACGCGCGGGCGAACGTATCGAAGCCGCGCGCCGCGTAGAACCGCGCGGCTACCTCATGGGCCAGGCCCTCGTTCTGCACGAAGCCCTGCTCGCGGGCCGAGCGGATGGCCTGTTCGTAGAGGCGCTCGGCGTCCAGTACCCGCTGTTCCAGACGCGCGAGTTCGGCGCCGACCAATGCCGCGCGGTTTGCGAACGTTGCAGGACCGTTGTGTGCCCAGACCGCTATCTGCTTAAGATGCGATGCCAGCGCTTCCAGATGCTGGGGCCGCTCCTCGGCCGCAGCAATCTCGCAATACGCCGCTCGCGCAAGCGCCGCGTAGAAATGGTACTCAGCGCGCTCGAATTGCGTCGGCGTCGTCCAAAGCACCGATGCAGCTTTCGATGCAGCCGAAACAGCCGACGCGTAGTCGCCAGCGTAAACGCACGCTTGCAGCTTGCGAATCCAATACCACGAGGCGGCAAAGGCCAGCTGGGGCTTGCTCTCCAGACGTTGCTCGAAGCGGCCCTCGTCGAACTCCGCGCCATCGAAGGATGTAAAGGTCGGCCTCAGTCCACGGAGCACGCGGATGAGCCTGAGCTGCCCCGTCATACAATCGCTGATGAGTCCGAACGACATCTTCCGTACGAATTCGAGTCCATTCTCGGCCTCCCGCTCGACTTCGCCGAGCGGATCTCCGGAGGCGAGAAAATTGGTGACCAGGTCGACGCAGCTATAGGCTACATAGGAAAGATCACCGGTCACCTGCGCCGCCGCGAAAGCCCGCCGCAGCAAGTCGCGACTCATCGACAGGTTCTGCGTCCAGTTGACGACGTGGACGGCAAAAACGAGGTAGACACGCGCTCTGAACCGGTCGAGCCCGCGTTTTTCGACCAGATCCAGGCCAAGCCTGCCGAAGCGGAACCCTGCCTGGTAGTCTCCGAAGTACATCCCCAGGACGCTGCCCAACCACGCATAGGCGAGGCATGATCCGTCGCTGTTGCCATGCTCCAGGCTGAGGGCCGCCATCCGACAGACGACGAGGCGGAAGAGATTCTCTTCAGTGAAAAGGGCCGGCGACGTGAGCATCGTGAGCACGTCCATGGTCGCGCGCCGGTCGGGATCAGTCATCAGTGGCAAGTCGACCAACGACTCGATTGAGTCGGACCCGAGCCGCTGCAGCAGCCGATCATAAGCCTGATGGACGTCCTCCGCTGTCGGGTGCAGCGGCCACCGTCCGTCATCGACCCGCCGCAGATAGTCCAGGCCTACCTCGACCGCGCTGTCGCTATGGTCCAAGGTCGTGTAGAGATTGAGGCGCACGCAGGTGACCGCGGCAGAGTCGACGATGGTCCGCGCGCGGGTTGACAGCAACGAGAGCCGTGCTTCAGCCGACGCCAACTGTCCGGTCAGATACTCGCACTCCGCGCGTTCAAGCCACAGGCTGAACGTTAAATCGTAGTGGCTGTCCCAGTCGCTTTCGTCGAGCAGGGCCATGCCGGCCACGAGATAGACGCACGCGGACGCATAGGCCGTCGACGCCTTGGCCTTTCGCCCGGCGCGCAGCTCGATCGTCGCCACCTGCGCTTTCTCGTCCCGGTCGACTAGAAGCGTTGCGCCCCGATTGAAGTGGTTCGCGACATCGAACAGGTCCTCGGCGAGCTCGTCTGCCGTCATGCTCGCCAGCAGCACGCGGCCTATGCGCAAGTGGACTTCGGCACGCTGCGCTTCAGGAATAAGTGAGTACGCCGCCTGCTGGATCCGGTCATGCATGAATCTGCAGGCGTTGTCCTGATGGACCACGAGGCCAGCGCGGATCGCTTCCCAGAGTGCCGCGTGCATCGCCTCTTCCGATTCGCCGTGAACCCGGGCCAGGGTGGCGATCGGAGCAACATTGCCCAGGCAGGCGAGCTGCTTCAGGGCTTCCTGGGTGGTGGCGGACAATCGCTTCAGCTTCCCTGCCATGAGGTCCACCACGTTGTCGGCGTAACTCTTGGCCCGGATGCGATCGATGTTCCATTGCCACGCCGACGCGACTGGGTCGAATGCGAGCAGCCCCTCGTCGGCCAACGCGATGAAGAATTGGATTGCAAAAAATGGATTGCCGCCGGTCTTCTTCTGGACTAGCTCCGTCAATGGCCGCGCGCGTACCGGCTCGCAGTGGAGCGCGTCGGCGATGAGCCGGCCAACATGGTCGAGCTCGAGGGGCGCCAGCACGATCTCATGCACCCTCGCATCGACCGCGCGGATCGACTCCAGCGTCCGCAGAAGCGGGTGCGTTGGGCCGACCTCGTTGTCCCGGTAGGCGCCGATCAGCAGCAGGTGCCGCACTTCGGGGTGTGTGACCAGATGCTCGAGAAGCTCAAGCGTCGCTGCATCCAGCCATTGCAGATCATCGAGGAACAGCGCGAGCGGGTGCTCCTGGCGCGCGAACACCCCGAGGAAGCGCCGGAACACCATCTGGAAGCGGTTCTGCGCGTCCTGCGGCGGCAGGTCCGCGACCGGTGACTGTTTCCCAATCACGAGCTCCAGCTCGGGAACGAGGTTGACGATAATCTGACCATTCGGGCCCAACGCCTCGCTCAGTGAGTCCCGCCACCGGCCAAGCTCTGCCTCGCTCTGGGTGAGGAGCGAGCGGACAAGGCTCTGGAAGGCTTGGCCCAAGGTAGCGTACGGAATGTCGCGCTTGTACTGATCGAACTTGCCGGACGCGAACAGGCCACGCGGCGGCACGAGCGCCTTGTGCAGCTCATTCACCACCGAGGACTTGCCGATACCGGAATATCCGGACACGAGCACAAGCTCCGGCGTGCCGTTAGCCACGACCCGGTCGAAGGAAGCGAGCAGAGTGTTGATCTCGCGCTCCCGACCGTAGAGCTTCTCCGGGATCAGCAGCCGGTCCGATACGTCGTGAGCGCCCACCAGAAACGGGTCGATACGGCAATGCGACTCCCATTCCGCCAGGCAGCGCTTGAGATCGGCCTCGACACCGGCGGCGGTCTGGTAGCGCACCTCGGCGGTCTTGGCGAGGAGCTTCATCACAATAGCCGAGAGCATCCCTGGGATGCCGGCGACCCGCTCGTTGGCCGGCACCGGTTGCCGCGCGATATGGCAGTGCACCCACTCCATCGGATCGGCAGCCGTGAAGGGCAGTGTCCCCGTAAGCATCTCGTAGAAGGTGACGCCCAGTGCATAGAGATCGCTGCGCGAGTCCACCGAGCGGTTCATCCGACCGGTTTGTTCCGGCGCCATGTAGGCGAGCGTCCCGGCAATCACCTCCGGCGGCGCTGCGGCTTGATGCTCGCGCGGCAGACGCGAGGCAATGCCGAACCCCGTCAGCCATACCCCGCCGCTTACCGCGTCCGCTAGGATATTTACCGGCTTGATGTCCTTATGGATCAAGCCGCGCTCGTGCACTCGGCGGAGCGCACCCGCGAGAGGAATCGCGATGCGCAGGAAATGCGATACGTCCAGTGGCCGGCCAAGCAGTCGATCGAGCGACGTACCGCCGGGATCCTCAAGCACCAGCGTCATGCGGTCGTTGTAATGTGTCAGCGCGATCGGTCGCGCCGCCCAGTCAGCGTCAAGTTCTCCCTTGAGCGCATATTCGTGTTCAAGCCCCTCGACACAACCGGGCGAGGTTTCCTCTGCGGCAACAAGCAGGATCGGCGCCAGGCCGTTGCCAGAGCCACGGTAGAGAGAGATGTCGCCCTCCCGAAGCGGCAGAAATACGTAACCCGAGAGCTCGTTCACGAGGGCCTCCTGGCAGGAGGACTATTTTAAGACATTGATTAGGTTACGTTTGGTTTTGCCCGTCAACCCAAAACAGACGCCAAAAATGCGATCAAATCACGATCGGTGAACCTCGCGGGCGTCTTGCTTATAAAGCCAAGATGCTTTGGCAAGGAAGGGTGCACCGACAAGTGAACGAGAAATCAACTGACTTCCGGTGATGGCACATTTCGGACCTGACGCGATGTCTGACTTGAGTCCGTAATGCGCTCCAAAGCGGAAGTGGGCGAGAGCAAGGCAAGGATCGGCATCACGCAGCCGCTTGATCTTCCTTGTCGGCACCCCGGGCGACGATCTTGAGCGCGTCATCCGGCAGCGGCCTTTGTAGTGCCCGCGCCTCATCCCATGGCGCGCGCATCCAGACGTCACGCTCCTCGTCCGTCGTCAGGATCACCGGCATGGCTTTGGGATGGATCGGCTCGACCACCGCGTTCGGCGCAGTCGTCAGGAAACCGTACACGAGATGCGGCCCGGGAATTGCCCCACGTTAACCTCCTTTATCACCCTTAGCGCGCGCGAGGGCGCTGATGGCCAGGCCGTGGCCTGCCCGTTGCTACGGGGTAGCTCGCCAACGAGAGGGGTCGCGCCAAAACAGCATCGGGGCGCGCCCCACGTTAACCTCCTTTATCACCCTTAGCGCGCGCGAGGGCGCTGATGGCCAGGCCGTGGCCTGCCCGTTGCTACGGGGTAGCTCGCCAACGAGAGGGGTCGCGCCAAAACAGCATCGGGGGCTCCGGCGTGCTTTCTCTCCGGCATTTTTCGGGCTGGTTCTCTTTATCCCTTGGCGCGTGGGTGCCGAAGAATCTGGCGCGGCGTAATTTTGGTTTATTGGTTTTGGCGGCGCGATGCTGCTCGACCGGATCGGGCCGCCTAGGCGGTGCCGCGGCGGCGTAGTTATGATTTATTGGTTTCGGCGGCCCCACGTTAACCTCCTTTATCACCCTTAGCGCGCGCGAGGGCGCTGATGGCCAGGCCGTGGCCTGCCCGTTGCTACGGGGTAGCTCGCCAACGAGAGGGGTCGCGCCAAAACAGCATCGGGGCGCGCCCCACGTTAACCTCCTTTATCACCCTTAGCGCGCGCGAGGGCGCTGATGGCCAGGCCGTGGCCTGCCCGTTGCTACGGGGTAGCTCGGCAACGAGAGGGGTCGCGCCAAAACAGCATCGGGGGCTCCGGCGTGCTTTCTCTCCGGCATTTTTCGGGCTGGTTCTCTTTATCCCTTGGCGCGTGGGTGCCGAAGAATCTGGCGCGGCGTAATTTTGGTTTATTGGTTTTGGCGGCGCGATGCTGCTCGACCGGATCGGGCCGCCTAGGCGGTGCCGCGGCGGCGTAGTTATGATTTATTGGTTTCGGCGGCCCCACGTTAACCTCCTTTATCACCCTTAGCGCGCGCGAGGGCGCTGATGGCCAGGCCGTGGCCTGCCCGTTGCTACGGGGTAGCTCGGCAACGAGAGGGGTCGCGCCAAAACAGCATCGGGCCCCCACGTTAACCTCCTTTATCACCCTTAGCGCGCGCGAGGGCGCTGATGGCCAGGCCGTGGCCTGCCCGTTGCTACGGGGTAGCTCGGCAACGAGAGGGGTCGCGCCAAAACAGCATCGGGGGCCCCCGCGTTAACCTCCTTTATCACCCTTAGCGCGCGCGAGGGCGCTGATGGCCAGGCCGTGGCCCCGCGTTAACCTCCTTTATCACCCTTAGCGCGCGCGAGGGCGCTGATGGCCAGGCCGTGGTCTGCCCGTTGCTACGGGGTAGCTCGCCAACGAGAGGGGTCCCGCCAAAACAGCATCGAACAAGCGATTGCTGACCAATCGCCCTTGCTCAAGCTTAGTCTACTAAGAGTCCGATTCCAAAGAACGTCTACGCGTCAGCAATTGGATTGTGCAAAGACTCTATAATTATGCAGTCAAGAAAACCGTCGAACTCTGACTTCTGACGGTCTTTCAACATGTAGTCGATCCAACCCGCGTTCGCACCGTCGCGGACAAGAATTCTGCCGTGACCCCACTCGACCTTCGCCCAACACTCGCGGATCATGTTTTCAAGGGTAATGGCATCGAAGTGTGAGGGCAATTCAATTGCACAATGAATATGCCATCGACCTGACGCGCCGCACTCCCATGGACGTAACGCGCGGGCGCGGACCTCGCCTTTTTCAAGTACGGGTAATACACGAAGACGTTTGCCGTGCCGACGAAATGCAGATCCATATACAGCTCTGTTGAGGAGGTTCATGAAGTGCCGAAAAGCTTGTCTGCACCGATAGTCGTCGATTTTTACCCAGCCACCGCGGTCGGGCTGCCAGGCTTGCTTCAAGGTTAGAGTGACGTCGCAAAATTCACCCCAGCTGCTGGTATCGAAGAAGTGTGATTTGGCGGATTCAAAAGGATCAGATCTAACTTCCATCGAATAGTTATGCGCCTCACCGAGGGAACTCAACGCCGGGCGCACGCGTCAATACAAGCTTGTGGTAAAGGACGCCGTCCGCTCCTCCGGCTTCCCGGAGTTCAACCTCGACGTGACGGAAACCCAGGTGCACTAGTTCGTCTTTGAAGCTTTGCTTGAGCTTTTCAGAAACTGCCGTCTTGGTGACGGCTGTACTCTTTTGCGTTATGGCCTGCGTCCTAGTCTCGTCGATGCAGAGACCATAGGCGGCATATTTCTTTTTGCGTTCGATCTCGTCTAGGATCATCTGCTGATACTTTGCAAGCAGCTTCCGAGCACGCAGCTCCCTTGCCGCAGCGATTATGGTTCACCTCCGAGTCGATCATGAACTCCTTCTTCATCCCTCAGCTCGGCAGCCAGATCTACGCGATGGCCGGGATGCAGACCCAACTGCACCTCATCGCCGATCAAGCCGGCACCTATGCCGGCCGCTCCTCGGCCTTCAGCGGCCCCGGGTTCTCGGACATGCATTTCGACACCGTCGCGATGCCCCGCGATCAGTTCGACGCCTGGCTTCGGCAGGCCAAAAGCGCACCGTCGGTCCTCGATCAGGCGACCTACAGGTCGCTCAAGGAGCCGAGCATCAAGTCGCCGGCAACGACATACGCGAGCGTCACACTTGGGCTCTTCGCCAGCATCGTCGATCAATTCGAGGCCGGTGGGATGCCGGCGATGGCTCTCAACAACCAGATCCGCACGCCGCAAGGACCGGTCTCGCGGAGGAATAACTAATGCTTGGAAAACTCTCCCTCGATGCCATTCCGCTACATGAACCGATCATCATGGGAACCGGAGTGGTCGTCGTCATTGGCGGATTCGCCGTTCTTGCACTGATCACCTACTTTCGGCAGTGGGGCTATCTGTGGTCGGAGTGGATCACCTCCGTCGATCACAAGAAGATCGGCGTGATGTATTTCGGGCTCGGGCTCGTCATGCTCCTTCGCGGCTTCGCGGACGCGATCATGATGCGCACGCAGCAGGCGATGGCCGCGAACGATGCGGCCGGGTACCTGCCACCGCACCACTACGACCAGATCTTCACCGCCCACGGCGTGATCATGATCTTCTTCGTTGCCACGCCCTTTCTCCTCGGCCTGATGAACGTCGTGGTGCCGCTGCAGATCGGTGCACGTGACGTCGCCTATCCCTTCCTCAACTCTCTCGGCTTCTGGCTGTCGGCCGTCGGCGCCGCGCTCGTCATGGTTTCCATGTGGGTCGGCGACTTCGCCGCGGTGGGCTGGGTCGCCTATCCGCCGCTTTCCGAACTCGGATACAGTCCAACGGTCGGCGTCGACTATTACATTTGGTCGCTACAGGTCTCAGGAATAGGCACGACACTCGCTGGGATCAATTTCATCGTCACCATCCTGCGCATGCGCGCGCCCAGCATGAACGTCATGAAGATGCCGGTGTTCGTGTGGACGTCACTGATCACCAACATCCTGATCGTCGGGATCTTCCCGGTGCTGACCGCCACCTTGGCAATGCTCACCGTCGATCGCTACTTCGACATGCATTTCTTCACCAATGAGCTTGGTGGGAACGCGATGATGTACATCAACCTCATCTGGATCTGGGGCCATCCTGAGGTCTATGTCCTCGTCCTGCCAGCCTTCGGCGTCTTCTCCGAGGTGATTGCGACCTTCTCAGGCAAGCCGCTCTTCGGCTACAACTCGATGGTCTACGCCACCTGCTCGATCGGTGTCCTCAGCTTCTTGGTCTGGCTGCACCACTTCTTCACGATGGGGTCGGGCGCGAACGTCAATGCCTTCTTCGGCATCATGACCACGATCATCTCGATCCCGACCGGCGTGAAGCTGTTCAACTGGCTCTTCACCATGTACCGGGGCCGGATCCGCTTCCATTCGGCAACGCTGTGGACCATCGGCTTCATGGTGACCTTCGCTGTCGGCGGCATGAGCGGCGTCCTGCTCGCCGTGCCAGGCGCTGACTTCGTCCTGCACAACAGTCTGTTCCTGGTCGCCCATTTTCACAACGTCATCATTGGCGGCACGGTGTATGGGATGCTCGCCGGCATGAATTTCTGGTTCCCCAAGGTCTTCGGTTTCAAGCTGAACGAATTCTGGGGGAAGGTCTCGTTCTGGTGCTGGCTGGTCGGTTACTGGCTCGCCTTCACGCCGCTCTACATCCTCGGCTTCAAGGGGATGACCCGGCGTATGAACCACTATGACATGCCCGACTGGCAGCCCTATCTACTTATCGCACTCGTCGGCGCCGTGATCATCGGGGCGGGCATTCTGGCCATCCTGATCCAGCTTAGGGTCAGCATCAGGGACCGGGAGAAGAACCGGGACTTGACCGGCGATCCGTGGAACGCCCGCAGCCTCGAATGGTCGACGGCCTCGCCTGCGCCCTTCTACAACTTCGCCCATATCCCCCACATCACCTCGCTCGAGCAGCATTGGGAAGACAAGGAGTTCGGCCGAGCCTGGCGGCCCGCCTCCCGTTACGAGGACATCCACATGCCGAAGAACACCTCGGCGGGCTTCGTAATCGCCGTCTTCAGTTTCATCCTGTGCTTCGCGCTCGTCTGGCACATGTGGGCGATCGCGGCGATCGGACTCCTCGGCATGGTCGGCACCTTCATCGCGCGAACCTATGACCGGAATACTGACTATTACGTCCCGGCAGCCGAGGTCGCGCGCATCGAACGAGAGCGCCACGCACTCCTAGCCAAAGCTTCATACCCATGAACATCTCCTTCTCTCCCATCTCTCTGGCCGCGAACGAAAGCTCCGCGGCCGTACATCACGAGCACGACGATGGATCCAAGACCGTTCTCGGCTTCTGGATCTATCTGATGAGCGACTGCCTCATCTTCGCAAGCCTGTTCGCCACCTTCAGCGTGCTTGCCGACAGCGTCGCGGGCGGTCCGAGCGGAAAGGAGCTCTTCGATCTCCCCTATGTCGCCGTCGAGACGCTGCTGCTTCTGGGGAGCAGCTTCACCTTCGGCCTTGCGGCTCTCAACGTGCAAGCCGGCAACCGCGACAAGGTGATCGGCTGGCTGGCGGTCACCTTCGTCCTCGGCGCCGCCTTCATCGCGATGGAGGTCCACGAATTCGCCCACCTCATCGCGGAGGGAGCGGGTCCGAACCGCAGTGCCTTCCTTTCCGCGTATTTCACGCTGGTGGGCACCCATGGTCTGCACGTGACCGCCGGCCTGCTCTGGCTCGCAGTGATGATGCACCAGACCCTCCGCTTCGGGCTCGACGATGTCATTCAGTGCCGCCTCGCCTGCCTCAGTCTGTTCTGGCACTTCCTCGACCTGGTCTGGATCTGCGTCTTCACCTTCGTCTATCTGCAGGGGGGCTTCTGATGTCAGGCGCGCATATTTCGAGCCACGCCGCGCATGGCGCGTCCCACGGCAGCCTGAAGTCCTATGTCGTGGGATTCATCCTCTCGCTCGGATTGACGGCGCTCTCTTTCGGTGCGGTCATGACCGGCGTCCTTCCGAGGGACATGATCCTTCCGGCGATCACGCTTCTTGCCGTGGTCCAGCTGCTCGTGCAGCTTCTGTGCTTCCTCCACCTAGGCACGGCGCCCGAGCAGCGGAACAACACGGTGATCTTTCTGCTCGCCGAACACAACAACGTGGTCAAGGCACTCCCGTCGGATCGAACCGATCAGCCGTTCGGCATATCCGTTTTGCCATGGGGAGCGCGGCGATGTCGGCCGGTCACGAATGCCCATTGATCGAAGTCTTCGGATGAAGACCTCACCATAGGCCCCATCCCGGTCACGGATCAGGTAGCGGGGAGCCTGTTCCCAACCGCATGCTTCCGTAACCTGATTTGCGATCCATTCTGCAGTGGGGTTAGCTGTGACGCCAAACCACAAAATTTGTCGTCGGCCGTGCCCCATGATCAGCAATCCATAGAGCAGGCGAAACGAGATCGTCGGCACGACGAACAAATCCATCGCCGCGATGGCGTCGGCATGGTTATGAAGAAACGTCTTCCAGCCTTGCGACGGTGGCCCTCGTCTCTTCACCATATACTTGGCCACGCTCGTCTGGCCGATATCGATGCAGAGCTTAAGCAGCTCTCCGTGGATCCGCGGCGCTCCCCACAACGGGTTGGCGATGCTCATCTCGCGGATAAGCTTGCGTATCTCTGTCGGTAAGGTTGGTCGGCCGCCACGACGTCGTGACCTCCAGCGCCAGTACGATCTGAACCCGGCGCGGTGCCACTTTATAACGGTATCTGGCTTCAAAACCGCCAGAGCGTTTAGGACTGTTGGCGCCAATCGATACACCCCGGCAAAGATCAAGCGGTCCATGGCGCTGAACGTCTGCCTCTTGGGCGAATGCCGTCTCAGTATGTTAATCTGATGCCGAAGAACCAGGATCTCGGCTGCCAACGAGGCACGCGATCGGAACAATAATACCAGCGCCGACCAGATCAGGCTGCAAGCTTCTCTCATAAGATAGAAACATTGCGCGATTCGGCTTCACTTGCCAGCCGAATTAGGTTTCCGACAGGGACAGCCAGCATCGCGCGATTCTCAGTCAACGGCCAGCACGATTGAATTTACGACAGGGACAGCCGGATGAGATCGGCAAGCGGATCGAGCCGACGCTTTCGCACGCGATCTCCGATAGCCCGCAAGCCGATCGCAGCGAAGCACAAGTGAGGCGCTATGTTGCTTTGTCGTTCCGGATTTCGGAAAAGAGGCTGATCAACCCGACAACAACGGGTATTAGTCCGACGAGCGTCCAGACCAAAAGCGAGCCAGATCCGGCCTTGGCGGCGACTATCCAAACGCCAAAGGCAATCAGTCCGACTGAGATTAGATACGAGAAAGCGGCGTCCATGGCCTCAAGGCTATCACCATTTTTTGCGACCTAGTTGACGGATGATCATTAGATGGCGTGGTCAAACCTGAGCGGGCGCGCAAGGCCGAGGCGCCATGACCTCAGTCCGAGTCTTTTAGGCTGCTGCTGCTCGGCCTTTGTCAAATCGGCAAATCAGGCTGGCTTTTTGCTCACGGGTCGGACCCCATCGGTCGACGGCAGGCCCAACTTCTCGCGGAGATCCGAGAGCGAGCCCTTTCCAAAATCCGGAAGGCTGATCAGCGTCTCGTCCGATACCTCGCGCACTTCGCCGATGGTTTTTAGGTCGGCTGCTCGGAGCGCGTTCTGGATCCTGGTTGAAAATAGGACGCGTTCGATCGGCGTATCGTCCGGCAGCTCTGGAGTGGGAGCGACCATCGGACCCTCGGCCGCCTCTCGAGCAAGGCGTTCTCCCCGTAGGCGTTCCCGATTTTCATGGAATGCCTTCTGAGCGTCCTCATGTTCGGCGATCGCCTCTTGCGCCTCGCGGTCTCTGAGCTCCTTTCGCTCAGCGGCAGACAGGCCGGGATCAGTGCTTTTCTCTTTCCCGCTCATTTCCCCTTCGCCTTTAGCCCAGCCCCTGATTACGCGACTTTGCCACCACTATCTTCAACCGGACGGCGCGGTTCCGGTCCCGCTGCTATGCTGCGGTGCATCTGCTTTGCCATCGCGGCGCCACTTGTGCCCGTCAACGCTAGCGTGCCGGAGCTCCCTGCCAGTCACCATCCCGCCGTGACACTTCCGCAGGGCCCGCGAAAGCCGCCCATGAGGGCTCGGCAATCGTCGCAAATCAGCGGACCGCGCCTAACCTTCCGGGAACAGCTTGTCGGTCGTTTTGTCCAAACGCTTCTCCTTGTCGCGCGCATCCGACAAATGACCAACTAGGTCGCCATTCAACTTGTAAATGTTCGAACCCTTAAGATCGTAAAGCTTTTGACCTTTGAGGCCGAAGACCGCGTCGCCCGTGACCACGCCGACATGGACGCCTTTGCTGTTGAATATATTACCGTTCACGACCGACCTCCTATCGAGGTGCCCCACGGCAAAGGCTGCGCTCGTTGGGCGGCAATAGCGAGACAAATCGCGCTCTCGGCTATTTCCACTTCGCCTTCAGCCCCAGCTCTACCGCCTAGGATCAAATCAGCAGCGACGCCTGGCAATCTTTCTCAAAGGAAGCCTCAGTGTGCTTGCCCTGCGACGTACCGCAAAAGTGGTCCGGCTTAGAGCCTTGGCAATAGTCTCAGCGCTGCTCGCACTGAAGACGAGCTCTCGGAGCTCTTTATCCCGTTCGGGCGTCCAAGGCCGTCGTGGCGTTCCTGTCATTTCCCCTTCGCCTTCTCCCACGCCTTCTCGCCCGGTTCAGCGAACCGGTGTGATCAGTTCACGCGCCATCCTGGGCGGACTTCATCACCGCTAGCCGCGGGTTTTCGAGCGGCGGCGATGAAGTCACAACGCGCTGCGGCGCCCACCTCGGGATAATCTCTTTGGCCGCATCGCCGTAGGACGACTGCCAAGCGATGGCAGCGACACCGATGCACGCTGCCAACAGGAGCCCCGCGATAGAACGCCTCGTGATGTGCGAAATGCTTGCCGAACGACCAATGCTTGTAGAACAGCGGCATGCCGACCGACGAATAGGCATCCAGCATCTGCTCCGCGGTGATGACCTCGATCTGGTTGGGGTAGGTGTCGAGGCCCAGTTCAGTTCGCGCAATCTCCTCGCAGGCATCGTGGATGCGCTGCAGCTTTGGGAAGTCCCAGTCCGCTCCCTCAAACAGGTATTCCGCTGTCGCGGTCATGGCGCGGTTTTCTCCTGCTTGCGGCGACGGTGAAACAGGTCGTGAAACACCGGAAAGATTTGGCTGCGGTCGCTGACCTTGCGCATCGAGAGCGGCGCGCCGTCGGCGCGCAAACGCTGATACAGCGCCCAAAGCGATGAATCGGACATATCGAACGTGCTGCCACCGGCCTCACCGACTTCCAGGTAGGCAAAGAACTGGCTGACCGGAAGTATCATCTCGGTCAGCAGCCGGCCCACGGCAGCTGCATCCGAACTGGAATTATCGCCGTCGGAGGCCTGGGCGGCATAGATGTTCCAGTCCGCCGGACGAAACCGCGACCTGACGATCTCGTGCATCGCCTGCAGCGCACTCGACACCAGGGTGCCGCCGGACGCCGGGCCGTGAAAGAACGTATCCTCGTCGACCTCTTCGGCCCGATCGGTGTGGCGAATGAAGACGATCTCGACGTGCCGATAGCGCCGCGTCAGAAACACGTAGAGCAGCATGTAGAAGCGCTTGGCCAGATCCTTCATGTGCTCGGACATCGAGCCGGACACGTCCATCAGGCAGAACATCACGGCCTGGGCCACCGGCTTCGGCACGGTTTCGAAGCGGCGAAATCGGATGTCGATCGGATCGATGAACGGAATCCGGCGAAGCTTTGCCTTCAATGCGTCGATCTCGGCCATCAGTTCGATGCGGCGCGCCTCGTCGCAATCTGCAAGTTCGGCCTCCAGTTGAGCGATCGTCTCCGGCCGCGGCCGCCGCAACGCGACCCGCCGGGCCAAAGCGAGCCGAACCGTGCGGCTCACCGAAATATTCGCGGGCGAGCCGGAGGTCGAATAGCCGGCCCGGCGAAGTCCTTCGCTTTCCGCCTCGGCGAGCTTGCGTTTGGCGAGATCCGGCAATTCGAGATCGTCCAGGAACAGATCGACGAATTCATCGCGGCTCAGAACGAACCGGAACGCATCCTCGCCGTCGCCTTCGCCCGGCGCGGACGCTTTCCCGCTGCCTTCCCCCGAACGCGGAAGCATGTCGCCTTCGACGAACTTCTTGTTGCCGGGGAGCACCATATCGCGCGTGCCGCCTTCGCGGCGAAACCGCGGCTCATTCATCCCATCGAGCGGGATGCTGACCTCGCCGCCCTCCAGGACATCCTTGATGTCGCGTTCCTGGGAGGATTTCTTGACCGCGCCCTGAACCAACGACTTGGCACGCCGCAAAAACCGCTGGCGGTTTTCCAGGCTCTTGCTGCCCGGATTCAGGCGCCTGTCAATGATGTGCATAACCACGTTGCATCCACCCTCAACCGGCTTGCTTCACCCGCATATACCATTCGACCAGCCGGCGAACCTGACGCTCGGTATAGCCGCGTGCCGTCATCCGCGCGACAAACTCGCCGTGCTTCTTTTCGGTATCGCCGTCCTTTTTCGTGCCGAACGAGATCACCGGAAGCAGGTCTTCGACCTGCGAGAATATCCGTTTTTCGATGACTTCGCGGATCTTTTCATAGCTGGTCCAGGACGGGTTCTTGCCGCTATTCTGAGCCCGCGATCGCAGCGAGAATTTGACGACCTCGTTGCGGAAGTCCTTGGGGTTGGCGATACCCGCGGGCTTCTCGATCTTGGTCAGTTCCTGGTTGAGAAGCTCGCGATTGAGCAACTGGCCGGTATCGGGGTCCTTGAAGTCCTGATCCTCGATCCAGGCATCGGCATAGTCGACATAGCGATCGAACAGGTTTTGACCATAATCCGAATAGGATTCGAGATAGGCCTTCTGAATCTCGTGACCGATGAATTCGGCATAGCGCGGCACCAGTTCGGCCTTGATGAATTCGAAGTAGCGCTTTTCGACTTCCTCGGGAAGCTGCTCGCGGCGGATCGACTGCTCCAGCGCATACATCAGGTGAACCGCGTCTGCGCCCAGTTCCGCGGTGTCGTGATTATAGGTCGCAGCCAGGACCTTGAATGCGAAGCGCGTCGAAACACCGTCCATGCCTTCGTCGACGCCGGCGGCATCCTTGTATTCCTGGACGCTGCGCGCCTTCGGATCGGATTCCTTGAGGCTTTCACCGTCATAGACCCGCATTTTCGCAAACAGCGTCGAATTCTCGTGCTTGCGCAGCCGCGACATCACCGAGAAGCGCGCCAGCGTCTCCAGCGTCGCGGGCGCGCACGGCGCCGCCGCCAGCTCCGATCCCTGAATGAGCTTCTGATAGATTTTCTGCTCCTCGGTCACCCGCAGGCAGTAGGGCACCTTGATGACGCAGATGCGATCGATGAAGGCTTCGTTATTCTTGTTGGCCTTGAAGCTTTGCCATTCGGACTCGTTCGAATGCGCGAGCACGACACCGGTAAAGGGAATCGCGCCGATATTCTCGGTGCCGATATAGTTGCCTTCCTGCGTCGCCGTCAGCAGCGGGTGCAGCATCTTGATCGGCGCCTTGAACATCTCGACGAATTCGAGAATGCCCTGGTTGGCGCGGTTCAGGCCGCCGGAATAGCTGTAGGCATCGGGGTCGTTCTGGGCAAACGTCTCGAGCTTGCGAATGTCGACCTTGCCGACGAGAGTCGAAATGTCTTGGTTATTCTCATCGCCGGGCTCGGTTTTTGCGATCGCGATCTGCCGCAGGCGCGAGGGCTGGATCTTGACGACGCGGAAGCGCGAAATATCGCCACCGAAAGTTTCGAGCCGTTTGTAGCACCAGGGACTCATCAGTCCGTTCAAGCGCCGACGCGGAATGCCGTATTTTTCCTCGATCATCGGTCCCAAGGCCTCGGGATCGAACAGGCTGAGCGGACTCTCGAACACCGGACTGAGCTCGTCGCCGGCCTTCAAGACATAGATTGGATTGACTTCCGTCAATGATTTCAGCCGCTCCGCAAGCGACGATTTTCCGCCTCCCACCGGCCCGAGGAGATAGAGAATCTGCTTGCGCTCTTCCAGGCCCTGCGCCGCATGCCGGAAGAACCCGACGATGCGCTCGATGGTTTCTTCCATGCCATAGAATCCGGTGAAGGCCGGATAGGTCCGCATGGTCCGGTTCAAAAAGATACGGCCAAGGCGGGCGTCCTTGGCCGTATCAATCATTTGAGGCTCACCGATCGCGGCTAACAGCCGCTCGGCCGCATTGGCATATCGCATCGGATCGCCCCGACACGATTCCAGATATTCCGCCATCGACATGTCGGTCTCGCTCCGAGCCTCGTAGGACCGAGCGAACGCATTGAACATAGAATCGTTGTACATGATCCCTCTCCTCATATGGTTTGCAGCTCTGCTGGGACGTGTTGCGGTCTCCGCGAACCAATTGAAGGGACTGTGATCACGGCCGCAGTTGCGCCCGGTTGGATCAGTTGGACCGATCTCGGGTCCGGCACCCATACGGCGCGGGCGCTGTCCGCCTCAATCACCCGCGCCGGGATTTGGTGAGAAGTATTGGAGTTTGTCCGGCTTCCCCTCCCACTCCTTCGAGTCGGGCGGCGGCGCTTTTTTGACCATAATATTTGGCCAGATTTTCGCGTATTCCGCATTCAGCGACAGCCATTTCTCAAGCCCCGGCTCGGTGTCACGCTTGATCGCGTCGACCGGGCATTCCGGCACGCAGACCCCGCAATCGATGCATTCGTCCGGGTGGATGACGAGCATGTTCTTGCCCTCGTAGAAGCAGTCCACGGGGCACACGTCGACGCAGTCCATGATTTTGCAGCGAATACAGCTCTCGTTGACGACGAAGGTCAATTAAGCGTCCTTTCAGCAGATCGCAGTGGCGACCTCATTCATGTTCGTCCTCGCGGTGCTCGTTCACTGGTTGAAAATGGACGCACAGAAGACCTATGTCCTCTGGCTGAATCGGAACACCGAGGAGCAGGCATTCAACGGCCGAGGGGCCCGTGCTCGGCAGCTTGCCGGACATCTCTCTGCCGAAGTGCATGCAGTCCTGGCAAACACCGATCTGCCGACGCGCATCACTCGTAGCTAGAGTGCACAGCACTTGGTGCAGCGCGCGACGCATCGCAGTTCGCGCTGTCGCGTCGAGCGAATCCACGGCGCGCACCAGAACCTCGAACGGATCGCGTGCAAGCGCTTTTTTGCCCTTGCTCGTCAATCGCAGACTTACGCTTCGCCCGTCCGTCTTGAATCGCTGTCGGACCAAGTACCCACCCGCTTCAAGCGCCTTAATGGTTTGTGTCGCGGTGCCGCGGGTTGTCGCTTGAAATTCCGCGAAGGCCGACGGGGTCCGCGAGAACGGGTTGGCACGGGCGAAGAAGCGGAGCGCCATCCATTGGGCCGGACTGAGTTCGCCGTCATAGCCCTCAGCTTGGACGAGCCGTCCCACCTGCAGCAGGAGCTCTGCCGTTTCGCGCGCTGACATGATTGCCTCTCGACATATAATAGCGCTTCGAAATTAACTTGACAACCGATCGGATGCAGATAATTTTGTTTCGAAACTAGTTGGAGGGCTTGATCATGGCCCGCAACGCGGCCCTGCCGATCCTTACGGCCGAACCCGGCCTCACCCATTATCTTGAGGAAATCCGGCGGTTCCCGATGTTGGAGCGCCGGGAAGAATACATGCTAGCCAAGCGCTGGCGCGAGCAGGGCGATCGCGACGCGGCGCACAAGCTGGTCACCAGCCATCTGCGGCTCGTGACCAGGATCGCCAGGGACTATCGCGGCTACCGTCTGCCGATCTCCGAGGTGATCTCCGAGGGCAATGTCGGCCTGATGCAGGCGGTCGAGCGCTTCGAGCCGGAGAAGGGCTTCCGGTTCGCCACCTATGCCGTGTGGTGGATCAAGGCGGCGATCCAGGAATACATCCTGCGGTCGTGGTCGCTGGTGAAGATGGGCACCACGGCCAACGAGAAGAAGGTGTTCTTCAACCTCCGCAAGGCCCAGAGCAAAATCTTCATCCTCGACGATGGCGATATGCGGCTGGACCAGGTGAAGATCATCGCCCGGCGGATCGGCGTCACCGAAACGGACGTGATTTACATGAACCGGCGGCTTGGCGGCGATGCCTCGCTCAACGCCGCGATCCGCGAGGACGGCGATTCCGGCGAGTGGCAGGACCGGCTGGTGGACGAATCCCCGGACCAGGAGACGACGCTCGCCGCGAGCGAGGAGTTCGATAACCGCCACAAGACGCTGTCCAGTGCGCTCACCGTGCTCAACAAGCGCGAACGGCGCATCTTCGAGACGCGCCGGCTCGCCGAGGAACAGATCACGCTTGTGGAGCTGGCCGAGGAATTCGGCGTCTCGCGCGAGCGCGTGCGCCAGATCGAGGTGAGCGCCTTCGAGAAGGTGCAGAACGCGGTGCATCAGCGCGTCGCGGCGATGGCGACCCCGGCGCCTCTGCAAGTGCGTTAGCTTCCAACCCTCTCCCGTGGTGGGAGAAACTGACGATGGACGTGTCGCTCTGGGTACGTTTTACGGCAACCGAACGACGCGAGAGGGGCGCCGCTCGCCGGGTGCTGATCGAGCCCTCGCTCGACGATCCATGCACGGCACTTTGCGTCATCAATCGGGCGCCTAAGCCGCGCGCTGCAGATGGAAGGTTATCCGAAGTTTCATAATGAAGTCGGGGTGCCGATCGTGCGCATTGGCTGCCGCGAGTTCAAGTGCATTGGGGATAAACCACCGCAAGATCACCCACACATCTACCTCAAGATCGGCGATGCCAGTGAGATCGTCTGCCCCTATTGCTCTACGCTATTCCGCTTCGATCCGAGCTTGGGCGCGCACGAAGCTGATCCGGCAGATTGTGCTTACGGTGACAGGGACTGAGTTGAATTGTAGTAACGCTGCTTCCTTCGTCATGCCGGCCGCAGCCAATTCGCGTCAGGCGCCATCGTCCCGCAGTCTCGGGGCGGTTCACGATGGCCACGAACGATCCGAATTCGGCAAGATGCAAGCGTCACGACGGCCAAACCAACGATAGCGGTTGCGCGCGACCAAGTCATAGATCGCGTCGCGAATCCCCCGTGGGATGAATTGGAAGACCCATGTCCACTGCCAAAGCGGAAGCTCGCGCGCAATGCGCAGCACGGACGTGGATTTTACACAGGCCTGGCCGCTCGCCAAGAAGGCAAAGGAATCCGGGTGATCAGGATCGATGCCGAGCTGCTCAGCGAGCGGGCGTCCCTCGGCCAACTGGATCGGAACGAAGCGAAAATAGCCGCGGCGATCACGTTTGCTCACGAGCGGCAGCCGCGCGAGCATAGGACGCATACGCCGTCGAACAGAATCAGGCCGTGCGGCGAGTTGATGCCGCCAGGACTTTTTGGGTCAACGACGATTGACTGCTCCGCCTGCATGGAAAAAGCAAACACCCGCGGGAAGGCCGGCGCAACAGGGGTGGTTGTCGCCTTAGAGCCTGTCTGCCGACATCACTGATGACCGAGCACTGGGCGGCAACCTTCGCCTCATTCGATCATCGCGCCGACGCTGCTCGCCCGCGCTAACGTGGTGGATCGAATGAGCGGGTCCATGCGGGGTAACAGCGCCGCCTCCGAGAGGTCGATATCCCGAAGCCGGAGAACCTTGATGGAAGAGATGCCACGTAAATCCGCAGCCGAACTTGAGGCCGAGTGCCTTCGGCTTCTGGCGATGGATCCGCACACGCGAGGCATTAAGCACGTCGAGATAATTCGCATGTACCTTAAAGGAACGGGGCCGAGTTGGACCTACGGCGCGCGTGATCCGATGCCGACGCGAGCGGGCTCGGCCATTGCCCAAACGCTTATCGCGTCGGTCTATGGAAGATGGGCGCTGGCAGATTAATGCGCTCATGCAGCCCTCGCTTGTAGGGGGCCGGATAACTCACCATATGTTAGGCTCACCCCCGTCTGAGGACCATTCTCATGGCTGTTGCTGGCGGTGATTACGTCCATTTCGTTGTGGAGTACGGCGGCAAAATCGAAAAGTGCCGGGTAACGGAGACTGCCCTACTGAACAGAGAGCGTATGAGCAGAAAGGA
Source organism: Bradyrhizobium erythrophlei (assembly GCF_900129425.1). Taxonomy (NCBI): domain Bacteria; kingdom Pseudomonadati; phylum Pseudomonadota; class Alphaproteobacteria; order Hyphomicrobiales; family Nitrobacteraceae; genus Bradyrhizobium; species Bradyrhizobium erythrophlei. The sequence goes on from NZ_LT670817.1 coordinate 7,846,886, forward strand.
CGCAGGCTATGCACAGCTCATCGCTATCTTTGTAAGGCACCGAGCCGAGATCGAACATCTCGCTCTCGCGAAGTTGCAGCGGCAGGGTCACTCTGACCGCGGTGTCGTGGTAACCACTGAGGATCTGAACCATTGATGCAGACTGGCTGTTCGGTCTATCCAAGTCGTAAGCGGCGAAGGCGTTGACCCCAAGCCACAAACCGCGCTGCGATTTACGCCAAGCACAAGAATACAATCTGTTGACAGGTTAAGCCACTCATGCCGGCATCAAACGCCTTAGCTCTTTCTGGGCGGCGGTTCGTTCGCTACTTCCTCTGCGAGTAGCTTTAAAAGCTTCTCCTGCCGCGCGTCAGCTTTCGCTGCCGCCGCCTCCGATGCAGCCACGAGACTGCGATAGAGCTTAAGGTTTTGCTGGCGAGTGAAAAATTGATGTTCCATAGCTACCTCCTGTGAGGGCATGGACCGAAAGGCATCGTGCGCCTAAGAATGGGAAGTGTCGAAGAAGGCGGATTGGGAGCCGGAAGAACTCTGCTAAACAAAACTGCTCGTGGAAGCGAGCAGTTCGTTTCCATTAGCGTCGCGGATCTCTTTGCTGGCCGCCACCCTGCTGGCTGCCCTGGTTTGGATTTTGCGTCTGTTGGCCAGGCGTCTGATTCGGGTTCTGGCCGGACTTAGCGGAGTAATCGCCCGGTCGATTCTGCTGACGATACCTGTTGGGACCATTCTGTTTGTCATCACGTCTCCTTAATGGTCGGAAACATATGACAACCGAGCATACGGTGGTTTCGTTCCGGCAAATCAAAAAGAAAGCCGTTCAATTCAAATGTGGCAGACTACTTGCTAATTATCGCGACCTTTGCCTTCAGTTACCCCCTCGTGCTGAGCGACACATCCAAGATATGCATATGCGCTTTTACCGTTGTCGCACCTGGAGTGCGATTCAATGCCTTTGCGATTTCTTAGCGCCGGCTTTTTGCTTTGCAAGAGACTTTGGTTGACCGATATCCGTTACGGTCCAAGGCGGGAACCTCGTTTTTCCTTAGCTAACCCAGCATCGCCGCATTCACCTCTCGCGCCGAGGTCTCAAGAGTCAGGTGCAGCTCGCCGCCAGTCGCGAACAGCGTCAACTATTCCATCGCTGGCGATATAACGCTGCCCGCGTGTCGGGACACTGCTAATAGCGCATCATATAAACGGCTTGCCGCCGGTCGCCCCGCAGACCACCGAATGTCGATTTCACTAACGAACGGGCGGAAGCTGGGCGTATACATCACCAGCACGAATTGCACATGCACGGATGCTCGCTGTTGGTGGTCCAGGTTGAAGCTTCGAACTTCGTCGCCTGGTTTGAGTCACTCGGAGGAACCGAGGGCGGATCATTCGGTTACCGCGCGCTCTCGCTCATGGAGCGGAAATAATGTTCGGCGTGTTGGTAGGAATTCTCCGCCTCGACTTGATCGCCGGCTAGAGTTTGGGCACGAGCCAACGCGAGATACCGCTCATAGCTCGTCCTCACGCTTTGGCGGTTTTTGGAACGCCCCTCCGCGGGAGGTGAGCGCTCCGCCCGTCTTCGCGACAGCGCGGCGGATCTGGATTGATTCATAGTCTTGGTTGTCTTCGAGCCGTCGTTCACGGCTCGCTCCTTATATGGCAGTTGTAAAGGGCCACACTGATTAACACAGCGATGCGGCACCGAACTTGCGCAGTTATTTCAGCGTCAACCCGTAAGAGTTAAGTTTCCAATCGGGATTATCGCGGCGTTGCCTTAGCCGTATCGGCGATATGTGAGCGCACTGTGCCTTGTGGCGGATCGCGGGCCGCATCAGCGACCTCAAGCGGCGCTTGCTTTCGAAATCGCATGCACAAGACGGAACGGCTGCCTTGCAGCCAAGCCGTCCTCCGTCGGCGACTGGGCTCGCCGCTTGATCAAGAGCACTGTGAGCATGCTATCCCACATTACTTAGGGGCGCAGTGTGGTGATTTCAAGTTGCGGCGTAGCGCAAAGCGGTGCCTCCAGGGGGCGGCACTAGATTTTGTCGCTATCGATCAATTGCACCGGTAGTTCGCACAGCATTGCATGCTTCGAAGTGAGAGGCGATTTCCGCTTCGGCCTCGTGTTCCCATTTTTCAGCTTCGGCGAGCCATATGAAACGTTTAGTCGGGTCGCTCACTGCGAGCTGGCGAAACTTAGCCTCTAACTTGCGGCACTGCACAAGGTCTTTCATTGTCACCTCCTGGGAGATGCATTTTCCGAGACACTTTATGCCCTTCTTGACGACAAAGTCATTACGTTTCGGAGCGTATATCTTGCGTGCGTCCCTGAGGCGCGGGAGTTAATGACGAAGCGTCAAGATCTCTACTTGCTGCGACGCTCGCGACCGGAACAATCCGATCAGCGCCAACCAAATCAGGCTGCAAACATCTCTCATCAACCAAGAGCATCGCCCGATTCGACTTCACTTGCTAGCCGGATTGAGTTTCCGACAATGACAGGCGGCTCATTTGTTCAGCCTGCGGAGAGCAAAAGGAATAAGGCGCTATCAACCTTAATCTGGGCTGTTTCGCGCGTTGTCTCATAACCCATAACTAGGGGCGTATCGTCTTCGCAAACTTGCCACTCCTACTGATCAGGTTTTAGGGGGATTACCCTCACTTCAAGCAGGCGCGGTCGGTATCTCTGGGCCATCTTGCAAATATGCGCTGCGGACCCTCCGTTTTCCAGTGCGGAAGTCCGGTATTATGGCGCAGACGGCACCTACCGAATTTTAGCGGGGCTTTTTAGGTGGTGGCGTCGTGTTGTCCCTAGGGCGTTTGGGGGTGCTTGTCAGTCATTTGCCTTCCGCAATCCTCAGCCTGCCAGCGTTCGTTAGTCGAAGTCCGCCCGACAATTCCTGTATGTACCCTAGTTGGATCAGTCGATCTTTGTGTTCGGCTGGGATTGTCCGGTGCATCAAACCCTTAGCGCAGTCCCGCAACGAGACGAATTCTTCATGGGTCAATGGCGCAGACAAATCAGGGTTCATTTTCCAAATATGCGCCTCCGGCGCTGCCGTTCAAGCCAGTCATCCTGCCACAATCAAACTGACCCACTACCGGGCTTTTCGTCTGGACGTTTGACCAGCTCGAATGTAGCAGCGTGGGTGCTTTCCAACCAAGACTCTAGCGTGGCCCCGCAGATTTTACAGGATGCGTGACCGGTGTGCGGTACCAAGAACTTTGCTTCAGTGCGTTTGTACTCAGCGCCGCAATTGCATCTGACAATTGTCGCCATTCTCGGAATATGCGCCTACGGCACCCCGAAACAAGTGGAAAGCCGTTTTCACACTGTCTCAGCTTCGTGCCGAACTGGCGGGGAAGCTTTTGGAAGGCCATCAAAATCCGAACCGCCATGATGCAGGTCGGAGGCGGCCCCGCCGAACATGAACAACGCCGCCGCCAACACACAGCCCGGCACCGGCCATCGCGCGCGCCAGCCGATGGCGGCGCGGGCGTGCGATACGCAGTCGTTTACAAAGCAAACCGGGACCAAATCCGAAATCCAAATCGTATTTATCCCGGCCAGATCTTTGTCCTTCCTATGAAAGCGCGCGAGCGGGCAGGCCAGAATCATTGACGGCGACACGCTGGAAATTCATGGGACGCGTACCTCGCCTGTGGGGAATTGATGCGCGGAAAGCAGTCAGCTTCGTCGGGGCGGACGATAGCTTGCAATACCAATGCGGCGCGAAGGCCGTGAACTTGACGCCTTGATCGCGCGACGGCTGGTCGATTGCTCGGCCCGTGAGCCTTAACATTGCTCTTCCTTTAGGGAGGGCAGTGATTAGATAGGAGAGCAACTACCTAGGAGGTGCCATGAAAAAGCCTCTGACGATGCCCGAGGAGGCGCAGCCCCGAAATATCACCCGCGCCGACCTTGTCCTGACCGAGGGGTTTGGCCTTGAAGTAGACGGCCGGATGAAGACGATATTTCCAACGCATCAAGCCGCTGAGAAAAAGGCTCGGGCCCTGAAAGCCGAATTCCCGATGCTCCAAATCAAGGTCTATGACGCTGCGGAGAAGACCAGGACGCTGGTGGAATTGCCACCGGGTAAAGCAATCCCCATCGAAGAAGGAAGCTAGAACGGGAGAAATAGGAGACCGTGATGGTTATCCTGGGCGAGGTCTTAGTGGTTGGAGTGAGCGCGCTGGTAGTCTGCAGCGCAATTTTCTGGGCCTGGTCCGCCATCAAACAAAGGCTCTTGCGGGGACCGGATGAGGCTCTGGGCCAACCGCCGGAAGTCCCGTGATGATGAAAAGCCTCGGCATGGTTCTGATCGGCGGGGCAGCTATCGCTTTCCTAGTGCCCCACTTTTTGCGATGTTGGGCGGGAACCCGGGCCGTGAAGTCGCCGTCAAATGTTCAGGAGGGCGGCAGCGACAGCGACGCCGTTTGTCTGGTCCGATCGCGTAGGAATGATGCTTTCTTCTGCGACCTTGAGGCAGGTCTCTTCGCATCCGATCGGTTGTATAATTGAGAAAACGGGGGGCTGTGCTGCATTGCATCAAGTGCACCTGAAACTCCAGTAACGGAGGTCCTTCATGAAAGTCAAAGACGTGATGCACAAGGGTGTCGACTGGGTCAGTCCCAACACCCCTGTCACCGAACTCGCGAAATTAATGCGGGAGCATGACATCGGCTGCATTCCGATTGGGGAGGACGACCAACTGATCGGGATGGTGACCGACCGCGACATCGTCTGCAAAGGGCTTGCGAGCAACAACTTCGACGCTGGCCGTGCGATGGCGCGCGATGTGATGACCGAAGGCATCCATTGTTGCCGGGAGGACGATGACCTCGCAAAGGCGGTGCATCACATGGAGAAGCTGAAGCTCCGCAGGCTGCCGGTGATCAACAAGAGCAAGCGGATGGTCGGCATCATCAGTCTGGGTGACGTCAGCCGCTCTACGTCCGGTGATTTGCTGTCCGAGTGCGTCAAGAACGTTTCGGCCCATCACTGAAACGCGGCCGGCGCTCTTCTCGCGATAGCCGCCAAGCCGCACGGTCAGGCGTTGAGACGCGGCCGAGCGACACCCTTATCATGCAACAATCGCACGGCGCGAAAAGCTGGGGCGCGGAAGTGTTCTGTTTTGCCCGAGAAATGGCGCGCCACGAACACGTAATCTTTCCCTTCGAAAAGGCCGAGCTCGCGCATACCGGCGCCCAGCAATTCCATCTGCGTCTTGCTGGAGGGAGAGTCTGCTGCGCCGGTGCCGAGGATCGCGATCACCGTTCCTTGCTGCGCCCGTGCCACAACTGGCCATGCCGCCGCAACACCAATAACTCCGAGAAGTTCCCGTCGCCTCATGCCAGCCCTCTTGTCCCGGAAATGGCATCCTAACTGTTCAATTGAGCTTCAGGGGTCGGCGCGCGTAGTTTCTCGGCAGGCGGTCAGAGTCCGCTAATGGGATGGTCCGGCCGTGCTCCTGCCCCGCTAGCGTTTTAAGCTGGCAAGGGGCGCCAACGACAAGGAGCGCGCCATGTCTCAGACACCCAAGACTGTCGGAATCGATATCGGCAAGAACTCCTTCCATGTTGTCGGCCACGATGAGCCTGGCGCGATCGTGCTGCACGCGGTCAGTTGGAAGCACGGTTTTACGCGACTGAGTTGCGGGATTAGAAAAGGCTCATGAAAACCACTCGATGGGCGATATTTTTATTGGTGTTGGTCGCCAGCAACATTACGACGGGCTACGTCGTTAAGGAGAACGTCGATCACCAACGCGATATGGTCGAAGCCCTCGCAAAAATGAGCCGCACTAATGGTCCGTTCATTGTAATGATCGGCGATAGCCTGACGCAGAATGCGCGCTTGCCAGCATCAGTTTGCGGAATACCTTTAATCAATGCCGGGATCGGCGGGAGTCGTGCATCAACCTTCATTCCGTTTGCCGAAGAGATTACGGCTCGACAATTATCACCGGCCCTTATTGTCATTGCACTCGGCATCAACGATGCCGTGCTCGCATACCGAACCGACTTTAGGGCAACTTATGGATTGCTGATCGACAGCCTTCCTAAATCTCCAATCGCTCTCGCCACACTCGCGCCCGTTGATACCAATTTTCCTGTCGCTAAGATGCTAAATCCATCCACCATAAAATCTATCGATGCGGCGATAATCGAAATAGCGGCATCAAGAGGGGCGCCCATCATTGACCTCGGCGCGATAGTTGGAATTGAGTCTCGGGATGGCATTCATCCCACCGAAAGTACATACCATCTTTGGATCACGGTCATCGTTGCCGGTATTGAAAGCGCGTTGAAATGCGATGGCGCGTTAAGCCGCGAGCCGCACTAAAGGAATCTGAACGGAAGATTGACGGATGGGCCGACCACGCGAACGGGTTTGCTTGCAAGACGGATTGAGGCTGGATCTGAACCGGCTGACTCGATGGGGGTTCATTAAGCCCGGTGCAAACATTGGCTGTCGTGGAATTACATGGCCGCATTCTTACTGGGGTGAGGTCGCCACTGGCACGATTAGCGCCAACATGAGCGGCAAATATGAAGGCTGGTTCCGCATCCAGCTTGGCAGCCTCGACCATTGGATCATGCCTACGAGGTAATCGAATAGAACGGACAAAGGTCGCGTATTGGCACTTAGCTGACGTCGGAGCTTTGCCAAAAGTCCGTAGCACCAGAATCGGTCATTCGCGGATCCACTGTTATGAGATTTTCGAGGTCCGCTTTGCGTCAGCAGCCGCGTTGATCTAGGCATCTGCGAATCTCGGATCGGTAACCTGCCGACATAAAGGCAGCAAACCGCGCGATGGCTGAGTTAACCGGTCAAAGCCGCCAATCGGGAATCGATCTCAGTTCGCAGCAAACTAAAATCAACCGGCTTAGTTATGACGCCGGCCGCCCCACCAGACAGAGCGTTTGCTTCGGTTTGAGAGTCCGCATAGGCGGTATTCATGATGACGGGCACATCAGGCCGCATCGCCTTGATCTTCGGCAGCATCTCAAGACCTGTCATTCCCGGCATGTTGATATCCGAAAGGACCAACATTAGCCTCTTCTCAACGTCCTCGATCCGCTGGAGCGCGTCCGAAGCGGACGCTGAGAAATCCAGAGTAAACCGCTCCGCGCGCAGGTCACGGCGGAATTGCTGTCGAAAAAGAGCTTCATCGTCGACAACGAGAATAAGCACACTCATTGTTCGGCTCCTCTCGTTCATTCAATGGCTTGACGTGGCAAAGTAACGATGAAGTCGGTGAATTCATTTGCCCGGGTCTCAATATCAATTGTGCCCCCGTGTTGTTTCACGACGAAATCGTGGCTGTTCGTGCGCTGAAAACATCAGGATCCGCAACCCTGGAGGCGTCAAAACCATACGCCCACTGACGCGATGCAAAAGTGAACGGCCTCACATCTAGTTGAATTTTTGCTCGAAGCGGCAGATGCTCCGCTGGGACCGCCGGATGACACCTGGGCCAACCAGAGCTGAGACCAGATGTCCGCTCAGCGCCAAATGCGGTCACTGAGTACGTATGATTGAGCGAACGCATCGCAGCCACGGGACGCGTGGCATTCAAATTTCTCCGCGAACCTCAGTTCGCCAGCGGATCGGGCCGAAACTGGATGTGCACGGCGCGCGGCATCGAGCCCTTGCCGCCTTCCTTGAGCCAGGGCGTGCGGTCGCCGTTCGTGCTCCACAACCCGCGGCCTTTCCACCCGGCGTTGGGATCGTCGATACGCCCGTCAAAACCCTTGGCGTAGAAGCTGAGCGGATAAGGAATCCGGATCGTGATCATCTTGCCATCCTTTAACGCCACGAAGCCGTCACCGAGATTGGCGGTGGACATCGGGATGTTCTCGCCAAGTCCGGACGTGTTGTGCTGGTCGACCCACGTGTAATAGCTCGACTCTGCGCTATTCTCGCCGATGCCGTCAAACCCAGGGCCGGGATACTGATAGATGGTCCAGCCCTCGGGGCAATGATTGCCGGTGGCGGTCGGCCCATTGAGCGGGCCCTTGCACTTGCGGCGATCGAAGCTGCCGAGGTGGCCGCTCGACAACGATGCCCAGACCACGCCGTTCTTGTCGATATCGCCGCCGCGGATTCCGAATGCCGGCGCTGGAACATTGAACACCTCCGACAGTCCGGTAGCCGGGTCAAATCGCAGGAACCCCGGAGGCCCACCGAAGATGCCTACGGTGTACCAGATCGAGCCGTCGACTGGCGACGGCATCACCGCGTAAGGTCCCGAACCCGGGACGATCCGCTTGTCCTTGTTCGGATCGAGCGGGGCGTTGGGCTCGACATAATCGTCGCGCTTGCCGTTGCCGTTGGTGTCGAGCACGAACGGCGACCAGCCTTGCGACCTTGCGGCATCGCCGGTTTCGTCAAACATCTTGGTGTTGATCCAGCCGGCAACCGGGCCGGTGCCGCTGAGCCACAGCGTGTCGTTGGCGTCGTAGCCGAACTGCAGGTGATGGGTGCCAAAGCAGGTGTTGATGAAACTGTACTTCATCGTCCTGGGATCGAGCATCGCCACCTGACGGGCCGACTTTTCCAGCGGGAACACCTTGGCCGACGGGTGGTCGGAACCCTGTTTGCAGAACGCCGGGTTATCGATGCCGCGCACGGTGGCAGAGAGCCAGAGCCGGCCCTTCTCGTCGAACATGGAGTTGTGGTTGTTGGCTCGCGTATCCCAGAGTTTTTGCTCGCCCCAATAGGCGGACGGCTCCAGCGGCTTCACGCTGGCGGCGTGTCCGGGGCCTAGCGATTCCGGCATCTCGGGATCTGCGACCGGCATCTTGAAGAACGACACTTTATTCGTCTTCGGATCCAGGATTGGCATGTTGTCGGTCGAATATTCCGGCGAGCCGTAAAGCGGTCCATAGGCATTGACCGTCGGATCGCGCCGGTCTGATGAAATCAGATCGTGCAGGTATTTGTCGGGCGTCGACCACTCCCATGATGTGATCACGATATTGCGTTCGACGCCTTGTGGACGCGGCGGCTTGCTCTTGGGCAGTTCGCCCTTGGCAACGCGGTCGGTCCAGTCGCCGAGATATTTGAAGGGGACGCCGCCGAAATTGCCGGCAAGCTGGTTGGTCATTTGCTCACCGGACTGCCCGGATTGAACGCGCCGCATCCAGGCAGCCTCACCGGAATCGAACTTGCCGAAAGCCGCCGGTATCGTGCGAGTGGCTTCCTGGCCGAGCTGATGACAACCGATACAGCCGATGTTCTTCATCTGCTTCACCCAGTCAGTCTGCGTCAGCTTTTCGGGAATGTCGCTCTTGCCGTCGAAATCGCCGGCAGGCGGAATTTTCATCATCGCATACCAGTAGATCGCCGGATAATAGTGCGCCGCCGCTGCTTCGTTCGGCGCCGCCACCGCGGTGTGATCAAGAAGCTGGCCCGGCTTTGCGGTTAGCTTGGTCGAATCCACCAGGCCATAGCCGCGCACCCAAACGCTGTAATTCGCTGCCGGCAGATCGGGGATGAGGTAGCGGCCCTGGTCGTCGGTGACGACGATGCGCGCGAACTTCGTCGGCAGTTCGGTGGTCTCGGCGATCACCCAGACCCCGGCTTCAGGGCCCGCCGCGCCGACAACAGTGCCGCCGATGTCGGTGGCGCCGATCGCTACGGCCTGCTGCGCATAAGCTGCGGTGGGGATTGTACTTGGTAGCACCATCAAGCCGGCAAATATCGTCAACCGTGCAAGTGCTCTGGTCACGAACATGGTTCGCCTCCCGGCATGGAACCGACTCTTTGGCCGGTTTTTCATTGTCGCCATTTTAGCGAAAAGGTCGGCAGCGTCCAATGGCTTGAATCAGCCTTCGACTGACGTCCGTGTATGGCACCGGCTGGCGCCCGCGGTTCGTCCGACGTCTCCGCGCCATAAGCAGCCGGACAGCGAGGACTCCGGTTATACGATAGTAGCGCGTTTCTGATACGTCATTCAGCTGAACATCAGATTAGCCCAGAAATATTGGACTTCTATAGCCTGAGCACTCCATTGGTAATGGAGAGGTCGACAGTTCAATCCTGTCTGGCAGCACCATTTTTAAATCAATGACTTAGCTGTTATTTTCCAAAAATACCGCACCGCTGTTTAGCATTTGGGGCAGCACGGGCCGAATCCGCTTTCCAAGCCCTGATCCGCGCGGAAACAGCCCAAAACCGCAGGTGAATCGGCCCCCGCCACCAAGGACCCTTGACCCCGGCAAACCGCGCGGACGGCCCGCGCTGGGCGATTCTGGCGGCGTTTTTGGCTGGGGGGCGCGGCCCGCGAATCCTACTATTGACAGCGGCGCGGGCCAACTAGCCAAGTGAAGCACCGTTTTTCGAAAAATTCCGGAGGATTGCACACGTGGCCAAATCCGATCTCGGAACCAAACGCATTTGCCCGACGACGGGTAAAAAATTCTACGACCTCAACAAGAATCCGGTGATCTCGCCCTATACCGGCGAGGTCGTGCGGATCGCGCCGATCGCGCCGATCCCGCCGCCCCGGACCCGCGCCGACGCCGCAGCGCGCGCCAGAGCCGCAGCTGCCGCCGCTGCCGAAGCAACGCCGGAGCCCGTCGAGGCTGAAGAGTTGGTGCCGCTCGACGAAGCCGACGCCGAGGAGAACACCGGCAAGGTCAAGGCCGTCGTTCCCGAATCGGAAGACGATATCGAGATCGACGAAGACGACGATGATGACGATTCCACCATCATCGCCGACGAGGAAGAAGGCGACGAGGACGTCACCGACATCATCGGCGACGTCGGCGATGACAAGGAGAAGGAGACTTGAGATCAACCCTGAACTGTGTTCAGGGTTTTGCCCCGCGCCCCCAAGCCGCGCGGAAGGTCCAAGGGGCCATAGCTTAGCTGGGAGAGCGCTTGCATGGCATGCAAGAGGTCATGGGCTTGGCGGCAGGATTCAAAAGCACGGCCCCGCCTCTTTGGGGTAGGGATGCAAGGCAGGACCGTACCGGGCCACGAACACTCGGCTTACGTGGCTCGAGGCGATAACGGGGACATGGCGAAAGTGGTTCCGGGCTGTGACGAGAGCTGTTCCGGCGTCATCGCGCATCCCAAATGACCCGACCGCGATTTTCAACAGGCCACACGATTATGACGGGCCGTTCTGCCAACAGCGATGCGCTCTTGGTCCGTGCCTCACGCAAATAACGCGGCACTGCTTCTATCGGCGTCTCGTTCTTGGGCATCCTGATTGACCGACCGATCACGTCTACCTTACGCCCCTTGAAGGCATTTCCACTGTCAGGGTCACGCCCAAATTTCGATGGTCCGAAATCGTGTTCGCCGCGTCGCCGGTATGGAAAGGGATGACCGGGGACCTCTTCAAAGAAACCCCCTAGATCGAAGTCCCAGACGCCGCGATCATGATGGACGTAATGACGGGCCGCGCCTTGGCACAAACAGATCAGCCGCAACCGGTCGGCGTATCACGGCAGTATTCCTTTCGTTGGCAAAGATCGGCAAAATCGTCGAGAGCAATTTGCGCGAGGCGAGCAAGGTCGTTTCGCGTGATACGCGCGAATGACCGATGTGGTGAATTGCTCATGATCGCAGGGCAACCTCGGTGCATGTCCGCTTTTGCGCGCATAGCGGACTCAGCTCAGACATCACGCCATGTCCGAAAAGTGCCATGAACAGACTCATGCGCAGCAGCAAATGTCCCGGCTTTCGCCGTCTCCGACGACCCCCCGCGTTAACCTCTTTTATCACCCTTAGCGCGCGCGAGGGCGCTGATGGCCAGGCAGTGGTCTGCCCGTTGCTACGGGGTAGCTCGCCAACGAGATGGGTCGCGCCAAAACAGCATCGGGGGCTCCCCCGCGTTAACCTCTTTTATCACCCTTAGCGCGCGCGAGGGCGCTGATGGCCAGGCAGTGGCAGGGTCGTCGTCATTTCGGACCTATCAGCCGTGACGGCGCGCGCCTGGTCTGACATCTCGCGGATGCTCGGTCTTTCCGTCGCGACGATCAGCGCTCTTGGCATCCTGGTGTATTTTGTCGTCGAGCGCGCGCTGCGGCCGACGAGAGATGTCGTTAGCGGCCTCAACCAGTTAGCTGCGGGCGATCTGAAGTGCCGTCTTCCTCCGTTCCGGCTTGCCGAGTTGCAAAGAATAAGTAACGTCTTCAACGATCTGGCGACCACCCTGGAAGTCGCGACCTCCGAGCGCGCCGATCTTGCGAGACGTCTGGTGGAAGCCCGAGAGCAGGAACGGCGTCACCTTGCATGGGTGCTTCATGACGAACTGGCTCAGAGCCTCAGTGCCATGAGTGCGACGGCAGCTTCGATCAAGGTCACCGCCTCGACTGATTGTCCATCTCTTATTCCCGAAGCACAGGCACTAACGGAAACTGCGGGAAATATCATGAAGGGGCTCCGCAGGACTGTGCAGGAGTTGAGACTGCAGGAGATTGACGAGATCGGTCTGCTCGCGAGCCTTGAGGGATTAATCACCGATTATAATCGCCGCGGTTGCGGGAAGACCCAATTCATTCTTGAGACACACGGCGACGTCAACGCGCTACCCCCAGCGATTACCGGTCACATCTTTTATATCGTTCAGGAGGGTCTAACAAACGCAGTGAAGCATGCTCAGGCAGCCAACGTGCGTGCCGTGGTGCGCATCGACCCTACTCAAGACGGTGCGCCACGGTCTGGGACTGGCTTAGTCGAGGCGAGCGTTGAGGACGATGGTGCGGGATTGGCGCATGAGATCAGGGGAGAGGCTGGTTTTGGCCTCGGGCTGATCGGGATTCGCGAGAGAACGCTCGCGCTGGGTGCGGAGATGAGCGTTGTGGTGAGGCGAGAGAAGGGCCGCATCCTCAGCGTCACGATTCCTATTTCGAATACCCAGGGTCCAGCATCATGAGGTCGCGAAGTATCCGCGTCATGCTTGTCGATGACCACGCGGTTGTGCGTGAGGGATACAGTCGGCTTCTTGAAAAGCATGAAGGCATTACCGTCGTCGCCGAGGCCGCCCATGCGGCAGGTGCCTATCAAGCCTATAAGAGTCAAAAGCCCGATGTAGTGGTCATGGACGTCTCACTGCCAGGTCGCGGCGGCATTGATGCCATTCGCCAGATACGTCAATGGGATCCAGCGGCGCGCCTGCTAGTTTTCACCATGCACTTGAGCGCGACATTCGCTCTCCAGGCCTTCAGGGCCGGTGCAAAGGGTTTTGTCACAAAGAGCAGCCCGCCCGAGTTGCTCGTTAGCGCGGTACGTGACGTGGCTGCCGGCCGTGTGGCAATTTGCCCCGAGATCAGTGAAGCCCTTGCAAGGAGCCGCTTGCAGGAGGATGCAAGCGTCATTGACACTCTTTCCCCACGTGAATTCGAGATACTGCGCGAGTTACTCGATGGCCGGTCGGCCGAGGAGATAGCCGCCGCATTCAATCTCAGTCCGAAGACCGTCTCGAACTACCACTACGCCATTAAATCGAAACTCGGCGTTTCGTCCGACGTTGAGCTTGTGCATTTCGGGCTGCGAAGCGGGTTAATAACTGTTGTAGAGGGGCGCGAGTATTAGACTGAAGCCGATTCGCATTAACAACTGCTCGATTGCATTCGGTCCGTCCCGCCGTTGGTCAGACCAAAATATAGGATATCGAATTGGCAGGCATCAGTCAGTGGGCATGGCGATCCGCAAGTTAGCGCCGCAGACCCAAAAAGGCTACATCCGCGGCCTGCCACGTAGGTCGTATCGGAAATGTCATGCGAGAAAGGTAATCGATACATCGACAGAGCTCTCGACGTGCCTACGCGAAGTCTCCGACACGGCTTTCTTCGACTGAGAGGTAACGTGGACGCAATGATCGGATCGATCGTAGAACTGGTATCCAACACACCGCCCGATAAAGTCGGACAGCTCGCCGACAGGATACGGAGGCTCGACCTCATAGCGTTTACGCCGGCTTTGGACGAATGGGCAGCAAATCCCCGGGGCGCAACTCAGGCTTACAATGCTCATATGTGCTGGTCATGCCGTCGGCTTCCCTCCTGTATAACTGTCCGGCATGTTGATCAGTGCAGCGGCCGCTCGCCGGACGTCGTCCGCCCACCGATCGGCATCAAGGTGTATCCAGTGACTTGCAGCAATAGTCGGAGTAGTACGCCGGGACTCCGCGCACTCCGGACGGCGCGGATCTCGGCGAAGGTGATTGCGGCGCTAATGCGCGGCGGTGAGGTCTAGATTGCTGCCATGCCGGTCATCCTCTCGGTCGGTGGCATGGTCATTATCGTCTGCTCGATGCTTGTGGCGTCGGTGGATAATGCTCGATCAACCGCGGCTCGATTGAGCAAACAGTGGGGCAGTCGTCAACCGAACCGAGCAGAACGGCGGGATTGCTATAATTCCGGAAAACACCGCGTCGCCACTAAAGACGCCATTTGCTGCGGTGCATGAGTCCGAAAGTGGCACTTAGCGGACGTAACCAGGCGAGCTGCCGATGTCGGTTCATCAAGGGGGTAGACCGGAAGTGTCGGGCCGACGGTCAAAGTGTCGCGAATAACCCCGCTCAGACGCGGCGTGCTCTTGCGAGGATCGACCGCGCGGACCCGTGTCAAAGTCTAGCGGTTAGGCAGCGGATACGCCGCATCCAGCGATTGAAGCTCCTGCGGTGTCAGCGTCAGTGAGAGCGCGACGGCGTTCTCCTTTACATGCGCCACCGAACCGGATTCGGGAATTGCAATGACGTTGCCGTTGCGGATGGTCCAGGCCAGCGCAACAGCGGCTGCCGAGCAACCGTGTGCTGCGCCGATACGTACAAGCGTGGGATCACGCAGCAGGCTGGCACCGGTTCCGCCGAGCGGAGAATAAGCCATCACCGGCATGCCGTGCTGCTCGCACCATGGCAGCAGGTCACGCTCTATGCCGCGGTCGGCGAGGCTGTAAGGGAGCTGATTAGTCGCGCAGCTATCGCCTTTTGGAATACGGAACAGATCTTCCATGTCGCTGACCTTAAAATTGGACACGCCCCAAGCGCGAATCTTCGCTGCCGAGCGTAGATTTTCAAATGCGGTCACAACGCTGGAGAGATTGGTGACCCCATTTGGCCAGTGCAGCAGATAGAGATCGAGATGATCAGTGCCGAGGCGCTCGAGGCTCGCCTCGCAAGCGCGCATGACGCCGTTTCCCGCCACGTGATTGGGCCACACCTTGGAGACTAGGAACACGCGATTGCGCTGACCAGCGATCGCGCGGCCAATGAATTCCTCGGAGTCGTACACTTCTGCCGTGTCGATCATCGTCATTCCGAGCGAAAGGCCAGTGTGTACCGCTTCTTCTTCAACGGCATGAGGATGTTTTCCCTTTCCGAGACCCGCAGAGCCCTGGCCCAATGCCGGGACGACAGTGCCGTCGCGAAACTTTGCCGTGCGCGCTGCGCCGGTTGACGCTGCGCCAGCTGTACCTGTCGGAGACGCGAACGAACCAAGCGCCACCCACAGTCCATTGAATTCGCGCCGATTCAGCAATCTCATATCTTTACTCTTCTTACGATCCCTTCCACCACGCCAAACGTTTTCGGTCGCGAAATGGTTCCTCTACTCGGCTGGCGCACGGAAGGCTGCGGCTGGGTATCATCAGCGCACGGTCAGAATGGCGCTTTTGACCCTAAGCCGACAATCAGCCCGGCCCCTCGATTTTGGTTTCGCAACGAGCCAACATCATTGCGAGATCAATCCTGATCAAGCAAGCCATGCTCGTTGAGCAACTAATCCGGCAGCAGCGGAGGAAAACTCATATGGCATCATTCGTCCTTGTCCCCGGGGCAGGCGGCATGGCTTGGTATTGGCACCGCGTGGTCCCGCTTATTCGCGCGGCGGGGCACGAACCCATCGCGGTCGATCTGCCCGGCGACGACAGGCACGCCGGTCTCGCGGCGTATGTGGACATTGTCATCCGCGCGATCGCGGAACGAAGCGACGTTATTCTCGTTGCTCAGTCGCTAGCGGGCTTCACGGCGCCCCTTGTTTGCGCGCGTGCGCCCGTGCAGATGGTCGTGTTCGTCAACGCGATGATCCCCAAGCCCGGCGAGACCGCTGGTGCGTGGTGGGGCGCGACTGGAGCGGCCGAAGCGCGGGAACAAGCTGCGGCGCGCCGCGGCTATGCGACGGCATTCGATGTGGGGACTTACTTTCTGCACGACGTGCCGCAGGACGTGCTGCGCGCCGGCCCGGAACAACCACGCGAGGAAGCCGAGATCGTTTTCGGCGAGCCCTGTCGCTTCGAGCGCTGGCCCGAAATCCCCATTCATGTTCTCGCGGGAAGCGACGACCGTTTTTTCCCGATCGAATTTCAACGCCGCGTCGTGCGCGAAAGGCTCGGAAAGGAGGTGGAGGAAATTCCCGGTGGCCATCTCGTCGCGTTGTCGAATGCGGAAGGGCTGACCGAGCACCTTCTTGCGTATGAGAGGGGCCTGACACGCTAGTCCCTTGCCGTTGTCTCTTGAGCAAGCCCGAATTTGTCTGGCGCACCTCCGCTATCGGTTTCACACCACGCCCGATCGGCAAGGCCAGGGGCGCAGGTCAGCTTTTTGAAAGGAGTAGCGGGCCAGCTTTCGTGAAATCAGCCAAGGTCCGATTCCGGCACGTTTCGGACGTACCGCTCCTGGCGACGCAAGTCGGTTATCAGGAGTAAGCGGAAGTGACTCGGACATCTTCAGATCGACGTGATTGACCCTCAACAGACGTGGCGTATGGACGCGCCGGTCGATCATTGATGGCCTTCTACTCGCAAAGTGTTAGGGTCCGAGCATCGGATTATGCGTGTCCTTAGCCGGCGTGCGCCATGCGACGCCGGGATTTTAGCATTTTTTGTTGCGCGTGCGGCTTCGATGTGGCCGGGCACAGCGTTTGCGCAACTATCGGCCTGCAAGGTGTGGCGTGTCGTATACTCTACCCGAGCAAGCGTTGCCCGTACAAAAAGGTCGACGCCACCTCAGGTGATCGAGTGAGGTGAGTTCCTTCGGCATCCAAGAAGCAAGGGAGGATGAGATGAGGCTTCGAGCTCTCCGGCTAGATCGGATCGGCCGCTTGTCGGCTCCACTTGTTGCCGCTGCGCTGCTCCTCGGGAGTTTCGCTCCTGCGCAGTCAGAGCGGCTTCCGAAAGTCGGGTATCTGGGTTTTGGCGCCGCAGTTCCGCCAACTCATTTCCAGAACCGGATGAGGGAGCTCAGATATTCCGAAGGCAAGGAGGTCACGGTGGAATACCGCTTTGCCGGAGGACGCCCGGGGGAGCTCCCGCGCCTCGCCCGCGAGCTTGTCGATGCGAAAGTGGATGTCATCATGGCTGTCGGCGACGAGGCGATCGTGGCCGCCAAGAATGCTACGCGCACCGTTCCGATCGTCATGGTCGCCTGCGATGCGGTCACCACCGGCTTCGTCGAGAGCCTCGCTCGTCCAGGCGGCAATCTCACGGGCGTGACTTGTATCACCTCCGAGCTCATGCCGAAGCGCATGGCGGTGTTCCGCGAGCTTCTGCCGTCTGCGTCCCGCCTCGTGGTCCTTTACAACCCAGAGAACGTCAGTAAGCCCCCCGAGGTGGCGCGCCTTGTCGAGCTCGCGAAAGAGCTGGGTCTCGACGCCAAAGCCGTTCAGTTCCGCACGGCCGAAGACATCGAGCGCGCCTTTTCCGCCCTTGCGACCGATCGCCCCGATGGCCTCGTCGTCCTGACCGAACAGCGCTCGATTGCCCACGCGAAGCTCTTGGGAGATCTTTCGCGCAGAGATCGGCTCCCAGTCCTGCATTCCTTCAGCGAAGGGGTCCACGCGGGCGGTCTCATCTCCTACGGTCCCCACTTTCCGGAGATGGTGGTGATGGCGACCAACTATGTCGCGAAAATCCTCAAAGGAGGGAAACCGGCCGAGCTGCCCGTCGAGCAGCCGACTCGGTTCGAACTGGTCATCAATCTGCAGACTGCTAAGGAAATCGGTCTGACGATCCCAGCCTCTCTCCTTGCCCGCGCCGACGAGGTGATCGAATAGACGGCCATGTCCGTTCATGGCACATTTCGGACCAGTCGGCCCGGTCTGACGATGTCCGTTCATCGGGGGTAGAGCGGACTCTCCGCGAATGGCTCACCACTTCCGAGTTTGACCCAGGCCGTGTGGAAACGTTTTCGTTTCCCACGCAACCGAGCGCGATGGGCCTCGACGCGGCCGTCTGAGTCTATTTTTGCTGTATCGAGCCTGGAGTCGACCTGGGGGCCGCGCTGAGCGAGATGAAGGGTCACAAAGCGCGTACAACACAACACTCCTCATGCCCGGATCGCCGCGAGGAACGGTTTGATACCGACGATATTCATCACGCGCGTGAGGTTGTAGGCGAGCACGTGCAGCGCCATCTCAGTCGCCACCTTCGGCAGCGTCTTCATCAGAAAGTGCGTCGCCCCCATCCGCATCTTCAGCGTGGCGAACGGATGCTCGACGGTTTCGCGGCGCACACGCATGGCTTGCGGGTTCTGATCGAGCCGCGTCTGCGCGGCTTCGACGACGTGTTCGTGTTCCCATCGTTTGATGCGGCGCTCGTTGGCCGTTGTGCACCGATCCTTGAGCGGGCATGTGCGGCACGCCTTCGTCAAGTAAATCAGCATTTTCTGGCCATCTTCATCAGCGGTGAAGTGGTGCGCCAGCGTCTCGCCGGCCGGGCAGCGATAGACATCGTCCTTGGCCAAATAAACAAAATCAGGTTTCCCAAAACGGCCTGCCGACTTGGCGCCAGAGGTTTGCGGCTTGGGCAGCGTGACTGCGACGCCGGCCTGTTCGCAGGCCAGGATTTCCTCCCCTTTAAAATAGCCCCGATCCGCAACGACTTCCAAGTTATCGCTGCGCAGCGCGGCTTTCGCCGCCTGCGCCATCGTCGCCAGTTGCGATCTATCGGTGCCGACGTTGGTGACCTCATGCGCGACGATCAGATGGTTCGTAATGTCGACCGCACTTTGCACGTTATAGGCAACCATGCCTGAGCCGCGCCCGCTCGTTGCCATCGAGCGGCAATCGGGATCGGTCAGCGATATCTGCTTATCGGGCGAAGCGAGCAATGTCTTTTCAATCGCGGCCAGCCGTTTCACTTCTTCGTCGAGCTTCGCCAGCTTTTCCTTAAGCCGTGTCTTGGTAAGCAGCACTGTTTCCGACGGCTCTTCTCCTGCGGCAGTCTGGCGGTCGGCGGTATCGAGTTGGCTCATGTAGCGTGCCACGCTCTCTTCGATCTGCTTCTGGCGGCGTTGGATCTTGCCCTGCGTGAAGTTGTTGTCACGACTGTTCACGGCCTTGAACTTGCTGCCGTCGATGGCAACGCTGGCCTTCGCCAGCAGGCCGATCTTTCGGCACAAGGCGACGAATCGCGCGCAAACCTTCTTAATCGCGGGGCCATTGTCCTTGCGGAAGTCGGCGATGGTTTTGTGATCCGGAACGAGCCGCCCGGTCAGCCACATCACCTCAACATTGCGGCCAGCCTCACGCTCCAGCCGCCGGCTCGATTGGACCCGGTTCAGATAGCCGTAGATGTAAAGCTTGAGCATCGCCGAAGGATGATACGCAGGCCGACCGGTCGCTGCCGGATCGACGCCGTCAAACCCGAGGTCGCGGAGTTCCAGCGCATCGACGAACACATCGACCGCCCGAACAGGATTGCTCTCGTCGACCCAATCCTCAAGGCATTCTGGCAGCAACGTCGCCTGCCCGCGATCCAGTCCCGCCACAAAGCCTGGCATCAAATCCCCCGTCGATTCAGTAGGGGATCATGGCATGGGAAGAGTTTTCACACAGCCTGGACCCACAACGGACGTGGACACCGGCAAAAAATGCGAAGCAAGGAACGGACTAATGACTTGCGTCGTCGACCTCCGGCGATGGTTCCCTCTTCAAAACCCTCTGGTAGATAACCGCCCCGGTGTGCTGTACTTCGTTCGAGTAGGTTCCGGCTCTTTGCCAAGGAGACGGTTTAGCAGCGGCTGCAGCACAGGCATCTAGCCCCGAAACGGTGCGCTATTTCTCGAGGCCCGCGGGGAACAGAGTCGGAACGATGGTAGTCATTGATACGAGGCTCGCCGCCGGTCTGGACGAGATCAGTGCAGGATTTGCGGTTTTCGACGAAAACCTGAAACTCGTCTTTTGCAATGCTCGTTATCCGCTGATCCGCGGCTATCCTGCCGCCCTTTGCAAACCTGGCGTCGAGCTGACCGAACTGTTCCGGTACAACGCCGCGCGCGGTGACTATGGTGATGGCGATGTCAAAGTGCATGTCACGGAACGGGTGGCTCAGATCCAGCGCGGGAACGTCACGGTGGATCAGGTGTTGGGAGACGGCCGTGTCCTCGCCGCGCGGTATAGGCCGTTAGCCTGCGGTGGCCTAGCGACGACCTACGAAGACGTCACGGAGATGCGCCGCGCCGAGATTGCGCTGCGCCACGACCAAACCCGCTACGAGCTCGTCACCCAGGCCGTCAGCGAAGGACTCTACGACTGGGACATTGGGTCCGGTCAGCTTCAGGTCTCCACCCGCTTGAATGCCCTGTTCGATTTCAAGCAAGGAGAGTTGACCTCATATGACTGGGTCGCGAGGGTACATCCCGACGATATTGCGTCATACCGCGCGGCGCTGCGGGCTCATTTCACTGGCAAGACCTCGGTGCTCCACGCAGAATACCGCATCCGCGATAAAGCCGATACGATCCGTTGGGTCGAGGATCATGGACTATCGATCCGCAATGAAGCCGGGCGCGCAGTCCGATTGGTGGGCGCAGTCAGCGACATTACCTCCCGGAAGAATGCCGAGCGGGCGCTACGCGAAAGTGAAGAACGCTACTCGCTTGCAATGAGCGCCATTAATGAAGGTGTTTATGACTGGGACCTAACCCGAGACGAGATCTTTTACTCGCCAAATGTTATGGAGGTGCTTGGGTTCACAGGGTTGGAGATGTCAACACCGAAGGATTGGATCAGACGTATTCATCCCGAGGATCTTCCTGCCTACCAAGCTGCTTGGGCCGCTCATTTCCGTGGCGAAACGCGACGGTTTTTCTGCGAAATGCGATACCGACATGCGGACGGATCTACTCATTGGGCGCGTCAGCACGGCACGGGCGTTCGAGATGGTAGCGGTCGGGTCGTCCGCGTGGTCGGGTCGACGGGCGATATTACGGCTGAGAAGATCCTCGCACACGAGCGCGATGAAGCGCGGACCCGTTTGTTCGTGGCTCTCGAATCCATCTCTCAAGGTTTCGCACTGTTTGACGCCGAAGATCGGCTGCTAATGTGCAACAGCCAGTATCGTAGGTTCTTTACGCAAGCCTCGGATCCAGAAGTCTCTGCCATGATTGTGCCAGGCATGAGGTTCGAGGATTACGTACGGAAGGCTTACGAAAAGGGCATGTATCCCGACGCCGGATCGGATATCGACGCCTACCTGCGAAGTCGACTCGAGCGCAGACGAGCGGCAGGTTCTGGATTCGAGCTAAAATTGCGGGACGGCACCTGGCTTTACGTAAGCGAACGGCGCACAAACGATAGCGGCCTCGTAGCCGTCTACACCGATATTACCGATGTAAAGAACAGGGAGTCGGAATTGCGAGCTGCCCGGCTCGCCGCCGAGACGGCTCTGGCCGATTTGCGCGCGGCACAGGATCGCCTGGTGCAGACCGAGAAGCTGGCCTCCCTCGGCCAGGTCACCGCCGGCATTGCCCACGAAATCAAGAACCCGCTCAATTTCGTCAACAATTTCTCAGCGCTATCGGCCGAACTCGTAGGAGAAATGAAGGAGGCACTTTCGGGTATCGACCTCGACAAGAATAAACGGGAAGAATTGGACGAGATCGCACAAATGCTGAAAGACAACCTCGAAAAGGTTGTTCAGCACGGCAAGCGCGCCGACTCCATCGTGAAAAACATGCTGCAGCACTCCCGTGAAGCTTCCGGCGAGCATCGCCCTTCCGACATCAACGTGATAGTGGATGAGAGCCTGAACCTCGCCTATCATGGTGCCCGGGCAGAAAAGGCCGGCTTTAGCATTGCTTTGCAACGCCATCTTGATCCTTCCGTCGGCATGGCCGATGTCTATCCGCAGGAGATTACGCGAGTCCTGCTCAATCTGATATCGAACGGATTCTATGCCACGACCAAACGCAAAGCGGAAGCCGGCGATGGTTTCGAGCCAACGCTTATCGCTGCGACGAAGAATCTCGGAGACAAGGTTGAAATTCGTATTCGCGACAACGGGACCGGCATCCCGGAAGGGGTCAAGGATAAAATATTCAACCCATTCTTCACGACCAAGCCGACGGGCGAAGGCACCGGGCTTGGCCTGTCGATGAGCCACGACATCATCGTGAAACAGCATGGCGGCAGCATTGATGTCGAGACGGAGCCCGGACTTTTCACCGAGTTCAAGATCGTATTGCCGCGGACGAACCGAAGGTAATCGGCGAGACCCATTCTTCCACTGACAGCGCCAAATTTGCTGCGGTGCATGAGTCCGCTCTTGGCACTTTTCAGACATGGCACGTGTGATGCGCGATGTCTGTTCTTAGGGGGCAGAGCGGACCTAGCGGTTGCGCGCGCAGAGGTCCGAGTTTGACTCGACTCGGACATGGATGCCTTGCACGGAGTACCGCTGCGTTCACCCCAATTTTTGAGGTGTTATGCCGCCTAGTCCCGCGATAGGCTGCCAGGCGGATCAAGGGGCGTATCTTGGCGAAACCGATTGATACTGAGCCGGTCTTGATCGCCATCGCGACGGGCGCGACCCGCGTGGGCTTTCGCGCGAGCAGATCGGACAGGCGTGAATCGATCATCTTGGGATTGTACTTTGCACGGCGGACAAGTGAAGTCATGCCGACAATGAGCAGCTTTCGCAGATACTTGTCGCCCCTCTTGGTGATACGACCGAGCCGCTCTTTGCCACCGCTCGACTTCTGAAGTGGCGTCAGTCCCAACCAGGCAGCGAATTGCCGCCCCGAGCGGAACTGATGCGGATCGGTGACCGATGCGGCAAGTGCCGTCGCGCCAACCGGCCCGATGCCGGGGATGGTCGTGAGACGACGTGCAACATCGTTGCTACGTAGCCAAACGAGCAGATCGCGATCGATCTCGCGGAGCCGAATGTGGGTGTCGAGCGCCTGCCGTGACAGTGTGCCGACGATCTTGGCAGCTTCAATCGGTACATCTGGCGCTTTACCATCGACGATCTGTCGCGCCATCAGCAGCGCCCGTGCCAGCCCCTTGGGGATGTCGATAACGAAGGCTGCTGGATTTTGGAAGCTAACGCAAGCCGGCGCGACGAAAGCCGTCCAGATAGCAAACGCGGTCCTCTTCGTGCTTGAACGGCATCTCGTTGGAAATCCACTCAAGTGATATGTCCGGCTGCACGCGCCGCAGTTCTTTCAGCGCTGCGCTTGCAACGTCATTGAATCCGCCCGCCGCGGCCGCCGCGGTTAGCACCCGATGTGCACCGACAAAGTCGGCGCGATGCCGCAACGCTTCCCGGGACAGGCGCATCGCTTCTTCGTAATTGCGCCCGACGAATTGCGAATAGGCGGCAACACCGCAATAGATCGCGGCGAACGGATCGCGTGGGCTGAGCCGGAGCGCATGCCGCGCGGCACGGTCACCCTCTTCCCATCGCCCGCAATACGTCAGCGCGACCCCGTAATATCCCCTTGCCGGGGAGAAGTTGGGGTTCAGTCCGAGCGCGAGCTCGAATTCAGCCAGCGAATCCTCGAACCGGCGATTGAACAGGTAGACGCTGGCAAGTGCGTAGTGGGCCCAGGCGTCCTCGCTATCGGCGCGGATCGCCGCCAGCGCCGCCCGTTCGGCGACCGGCACCGCTTTCGCCATCGTTTCCCAGCCCATGTGGGCGCTGAAAGTATGGCAGGAGGCGAGCACGCCCAGCGCTTGACCGTAGTTTGGGTCGATATCGATGGCTTTCTCCAGAAGCGCCTGGGCAACCATGTTGTCCTGCCGTGTCACGCGCCAGTAGTGAGACAACGCGCGCATCACAAGATCCCAGGCGTCCATGCTGTCCGGCGGCTTGCGCTGGGCCCGGAAGTTTTCGGCCGCATAGAGTTGCGGTTCTATAGCGGCGACGATCGCCTGAGCGATTTCGTCCTGAACAGCAAACACATCAGCGAGACTTCTGTCGTAGCGCTCTGCCCAAATATGACTCCCGGTGGTCACATCGTTCAACTGGACCGCGATGCGTACACGATCGCCGTCCTTGCGAACGCTGCCATCGACGACATAGCCGACGCCAAGCTCTTCGCCGATCTGCTTCAGGTGAACGGATTTTCGCTTATACACGAAGGAAGAGTTGCGCGCGATCACGTAAAACCAGCGCAGCTTCGAAAGCGCTGTGACGATATCCTCGCTGATTCCATCCGAAAAATATTCTTGTTCGGGCTCTTCGCTCATATTCGTGAACGGCAACACCGCGATGGCGGGCCGATCGAGCGACGCGAGATTGTCCTTGTTTGAGTGATTTGCCGAACCTTCCCCCGGCTTCATCTCGGGCTGGCTCACGCGCACGTCGCCGACAAAGCGGAATCCCTTACGCGCGATGGTGCGGACCAAACGCTGATCCCTGCCGCTGTCGCCTACAGCCTTACGAACCGCATTGATCCTGCTGGTCAGCGTCGACTCCGAGACAATTCGTCCTTCCCAGATATTGTCGAACAGGTCGTCCTTACTGACGACGCGGTCGCGATTTTCGATGAGGTACAGCAAGAGATTGAACACCTGTGGCTCAACCGGCACGCCCTCGCCGCCACAGCTCAGTTCCTGGTGGCTGGTATCAAGTACATGATTTGAAAAGATAAATTGCACGCTGAAATCCTGGCCCCGAAAACCCTCAAGAAACAATCAAGCCAGTCTCAGGGCAAAATCAAGGTGCCCCCAAATCTTTTAGGTCAGCGCCCGCTCATTTTGGGTTTACCGGTCGGACCACCCATGACCGGGTTGCATATCCCGAAAAGGAGATAGCCATGGAAGCCACAACCACACCTGCAAGACAACCCGGCAATTCCAAAATTATCGCGACGACTGATCTGGCCGCCCTGAAAATTCGGCAGCAGGCTGCCTGGTCATCGGGCAATTATGCCGTCGTCGGCACAACCCTGCAAATCGTCGGGGAAGAACTTTGCGAGGCGCTCGATCTGCGCTCCGGCTCAAAAGTACTCGATGTGGCCGCTGGAAACGGCATGGTTAGCCTGGCGGCGGCTCGCCGATGGTGCGAGGTCACTTCAACCGATTATGTGCCGGCTTTGCTTGAATGCGGACAGGCGCGCGCGTCCGCGGAAGGTCTGTCAATCGATTTCCTCGAAGCGGATGCCGAAAATCTGCCGTTTGCAAACGCCGCATTCGACGCGGTTGTGTCGACCTTTGGTGTGATGTTCACACCCAATCAGAGCCAGGCGGCCAACGAACTCCTGCGGGTCTGCAAACCCGGCGGCAAGATCGGTCTTGCCAACTGGACGCCGGAAGGCTTCATCGGACAGGTCTTCAAGACGCTCGGGAAATATTTGCTGCCTCCAACTGGCGCCAAATCGCCGGCGCTCTGGGGCACGCGCACATGCCTCAACGAAATGTTTGAGGCCGACGCCAGTTCGATCAAGGCTGAGCCGCGCCTGTTCAACTTCCGTTATCGATCGCCCGAGCATTTTCTGGACGTCTTCAAGACCTTCTACGGCCCAGTATTGAAGGCGTTCGCGGCACTGGATGCGCCGACCCAGGAAACTCTCAGGAACGATCTGCACGCGCTGATCGTGCGCATGAACAGGGTCGGTGACGGCACCATGGTGGTGCCGAGCGAATATCTGGAGGTCGTGATCACCAGACGGTGAAACGACCCCTCATCAACTCCCTCACTTCCACCGCTGGAGAACTCTAATGGGCAGACTAATTAGGAATGATACGATGATAACTTCTGCTCAAGCCGCTACTGAATCCGGCTTCACCAGCTCCGTGATAGCGCTCCATTGCTCGCTGAGTTCGGGCCATCAATGGAGTAGTCTTGCTCAGGAACTTACAGGCAAGCATCAGGTCATCACGCCGGATATTTCCGGTTATGGAAATAATGATGTGGGACGGTTCTTGCTGCCGACCACCATGGCGGAGGAAGTAGATTTACTGAGCGATCGCGTTGGCGAAGCTATAGAGCCCATACACCTTGTCGGGCATTCCTACGGCGGTGCGCTTGCATTCAAGATTGCGACTGACTCGCCGTTGGCGAGTCGCGTTCGTAGCTTGACACTGATTGAACCGGTGTTGCCGACGATCTTGATGGAAAGCGAACCGGACCGACGGCTGTACGAGCAATTTGTTGGTTTGGCGCAAGCAGTTTGCAAAGATCTTTGGAAAGGGTCGTCTTCGGAGGCAATCGAAAAATTCCTCGTATTCTGGCAAGGATCCGGGCCCACAGAGCAACTTTCGTCGAAAGCGCTCGTGCGTATGATAGAGCATGCGGAAAAACTTGCTTATGAATTCTGGGCGATTCTCGGCGAACGAAATGTAACGGTGGCGGCGACTGCGATCCGCGTGCCGACGTTGTTGGTGTCCGGCGGATTGTCTCCCTACTTCACCCAACGGGTGGTCGGGCGACTTGCATCCACGATCCCCGGCGCCGAGACCAAGCATCTGCCTGCAGCTGGTCATATGCTGCCTATTACACATGCCGCCATGATCAACCCCGACATAGCGCGGCACATCGCACGAGCTGACGAATTCGCCAGCCTCTCATTGGCGCTCGAAGAGTTCCCAACTCAAACTCAAGCTTCAGTAAAAGGCTGAAACTAGCCAAGCGGGGACGTTTACGGGCAACCGCAGACACCCGTTTGTCGCCCGCGTCGGCCAACAACATACAACGGTTCTGTGACTCAGCAGCGCTTATGGCGCCTGTTGGCGAAAAATTGTTGCATGATGACATGATTTCACTGGCAGCTTACGTTTCATCCTTAAAACTCTAAGCGATGCCAGCGAGCGACAACTTCCGTTATTGGCAGCCGGCTCAACCGGTCGATGCAACACAGGCGTTAAATCTCTCTGCTGGGGTTTCAAATTGCATGGTCTTACGCGGCCGTTCGTTAAGCTGGCGAGCCACTTTGTTCAAGTGGGCTTGCGAGTGCACCGACAAGTCGGTGCCCTTCGGGAAGTATTGTCGCAGCAGGCCATTGGTGTTCTCATTCGACCCGCGCTGCCACGGGCTTTGCGGATCGCAAAAATAAACGTCGATGTTGGTCGTCAACGTAAATCGTCGATGATCCGTAAGTTCCTTGCCCCGGTCCCAGGTTAGCGATTTATACAGTTCGGTCGGCAGCTTTCTAGCTTGCTTGATGAGCGCGGAGACGACCGATTGGGTGTCTTTGTTGGCCACCTTTGCTAACATCACGTAACGGGTATGACGCTCGACCAAGGTCGCGATATAGCTGTTCTTCGAACCGGACAGCAGATCGCCTTCCCAATGGCCAGGCACCGCTCGATCTTCAACTGCTGCCGGGCGCTGACGGATCGAGACGGGATCCTTGATTTGTCCCCGTCCATCGCCGTGAAGACCTGCCTGTTTCGATCGACGGATCGTGCGCTTCGATCGAAGATGGCAAAGTAGCTCTTTCTTAAGCACTCCGCGAGCTTGAACAAAGAGACTGCGATAGATCGTCTCGTGTGACACCTGACAATTCTCATCTTCAGGATGGGCTCTCTTAAGCCAGCCGGCTATCTGCTCGGGTGCCCAATTTAATCTCAGCTTGCTGGTTACCGCCTGTCGCAACCCGGGATTAGTCGCCAACTTGCAACGTTTCGGACGGCGGGCTCGGGCCCAGGCCTGGTCATCCGCCAGAGCCGCTCGGTATCGATCATAGCCGCCATTCCGGCTAATTTCTCGGCTCACCGTCGAAGGCGAGCGGCCCAGCATCTTGGCTATCGATCGGGCTGATTGATGCGCTGTAATCCCTCTGGAAATCTCCTCCCGCTCCGAAAGCGCCAATGCCAGCCTTGAGCGATGCCTTGCTGCAGGACGGATGCCCCCGTGCGGGGCCACCTGGAAATAAATCGACGATGACGGCTTCCCAAACGCTCGCCCGATCCCCTTCAAAGACTCCCCGCGTTGCCAGCGATCCCATAACTCCGTCTTCTCGGCCGTTGTAAAACCTCGACGAAATCTCTGTTCCATCGTCTCACTCCATCTTTTCCCTCTAAGATAAAGTGTTGCATCGACCGGTTGAGCCCACCGCACTTAACGGACGTAACCAGCCGAGCTGCCGATGTCGTTCATCAAGGTATAGCGGACATCACGATCCCGCTGGCCGTCACCCGACGCCAGCCTGCCGCGCGACGAGGGTGACGTTGGCTCCGGCCGATGACGGCGCGTTCAGCGAGAACCGGTATCCGGCAATCGGCAGCATGCTGGTGACCGTGACGAATTGGTTCGACGACCCGGCGAGCAGGGTGAACGCGGTCGGTGACGACGAGACCGGTGACGGGTAGATGTCAGAGGGGCCTTCATAGGCGACACTGATCGCGCACGAGGAGCCACCGGTCGACAGCACTGCGAACGTGATCTGTTGCGGCGTCGTCTGCCAGTTTGCGATCTTCCACGGCGACGAACTACAAGGGGAGCCGTACTCTCCCGGTGGGGCCCGCCGGTGAAATCGGAGTCTCAGAATTTTTATCCGCCTCTCGTTCAAAGGGGACCCGTTTTCCGGCGGCAGTTCTGTTTCGAGAACAGAACTGCGGGGACCGCATTTATTTTTTGGAATTTTCCGGGACCCGTTTGCGACCGCGCCGACCACGGTGGGTATGGGGGCGGTAGAGCGGCGCGATCGGGGGATGGTGGCTGGAGTGGCCTCGTCGCGAAAACGAATGCCGCCGCGCCCCGCCGACCGGGAAACATTCTCCAAGACGGGAACCTCGGTTTTGGTCTCGAAGACTGTGCGATCCGATTTTCCGATTTCGCATTTTATTTTTTTTGCGCCGTGAGCCTCATCGTGGGGGGCACCTTCACTGGTGCGGCGATCACTCGTGGCGGGGATGGTAGCTGCCCCATCGGAATGACGAATGCTTGGGGACACCGCCGACCGGGAAAACGGCTTCCAACGCGCGAACACCGTTCTGGTCTCGTCAACTGTGAGCCCGGTGGCGATGCCGAGCTTTCCCCTCAAGGCGAAGGCTGTTGCTCCCGGCCGCCAGCCTTCGAGCCAACTGTCGGGGTCGTAGTCCGATGCGATCAGAACTCTCGCCGCATCCAAAAATGGCTGTCGGCTCGAACCGACAAGTACCGTCCCATCCGGTAACGAGGCTCCGAACCGGCCGTGCCGTGGTTCGATCTCTTTCGAGATGATGATTTTGATCGTCGTGGGAGGGTTTGAATGCATCATGCCCCGCTTGTGCAAGCGTCGCCTTCCCATGAACCCTGGCAAAGCGCCGCCTGGGCCCAATGGCAATTTGCGAAATCACTTTTGTTGGGGTGTTCTGTTTTGGACTCTGCGGTAGCGCCTACTGCACCGATGTTGATCCGGCAAAAATGAAAGTTCAACGGTGCATGACTTATCAATTTCGCGAGCTGGTAGAACCACGAGGATTCCGGCAGCAGGATCAACGGCAAATTTTTTTACACGGTGTTGGCGCGAGACCGCGAAAGGCAAGCATCGGTGATGACTAAGCGCGCGACGATGGTGTGAGCATCTGCTCACGTAAACGCTTCAATTGCAGATGCGCGATAGTTGCCCTGCGGCGAGTTCATAATTAGTGAATTGCATTGCGTACTGATCGGATCATGATCCGCACGTTGATCAGTCTTCTCCTGCTGATCGATAAGGTCCAGCGACCAGCATCCAAGCGACCAGTATCCAGAGCGTCCCGCGTCCATAGGACCTGCGACCAGAGCGATCAGCGTCCAGAGAGATCAGCGTCCAGCGCCTTCAGGAATGGCACGGTGTGGCGTGGCTCGGCGAGGCAATGCGTCGTGCGTCCCCAACACGACACAACACAACACGAGCCGCAGGGTCGCCACCTGCGGCTCACTTGTGTTTGGCACGCTTGGCGTGGCCCGTGGAGAGCTGCGCGGGTCTCGTCGCTACGTCTCGATGAATGTCTGCTATTGGGGGCGAAGCGGTCATGAAGCCGCCGGGCCGTTACTTCGCCTTTTGACCCAAAAGCCGTCATCGTGGCGTTCTATAACCCCGCCATTACAGAAATAGTGATCCGCCGACCGTCACAACGCGCTTTTCGTTGGACTTAGCAAATGCGGCACGCTCCCCAGCGTGCGCAGCAGCCCCCGACACCGCAACCCCCGCAACCCCCGACACGGCAACCTCCGCAACCCCCGACACGGCAACCCCCGCAACCCCCGACGCGGCAGCCCCCGACACGGCAGCCACGGCAGCCACGAACAACAACGGCTAGCTGCACGCCGCTGCCAACGTTTTCCTTATCGAAGGCATAGAACGTGGCGAGACTGACGTCGACCATTTCCTCTTCGCTAAGAACGAACCGCTGATTGGGCGAGATATTGTCAGGTTGCGGGATACTGGCAGTGGGCATCGTGGATGCGGATGTAATCCCCACCAGCGAAAAACTCAGTCCGGCGGCACCCAGCACCTTCACGGCGGCGGCTTTGGTTGTGCGTTTCTGCTTCGAAGATTGCTTGACCCGTGACATGGTCGCTTCCTCCGTAAGTTCTTGTGAAATCGCTTCGCAGAGTGCCCTCGGTGAAATCGGTGTGCAAGGGTTACCTTTGCCATAAAACGCGAAAACATCTCATCGAGTCCCATTCATCTTCATGAACGAGATCGACACATAACCGCTTCTGGTTGAGCAGAATCCTGCCATCTGCGGACATACAGCAGCATGGACCTGTATGTCCGGTATTGGCAGATCTTGTTGCAAAAGTCTTTTTGCGAGGTGGGACTCAAATTCTCCGACCCGTAAAGGGCATGACCAGCCACGCTGACTATGTCGGTTCGTCGGGGTAAAGCGGACGTCGCGGCTGTGTCCGGGGAGCGCAGTTCGATCAGATCGTTCTCGCTGCGGATCGCGGCTTCCCCAGCGGTGTTCTTTCACCGGGTCGGTATTCTTTGGTGCTCGGCATTCCAGTGCAATATTACGTCGAGGCCATTGGCGGAACAGCGAACATCGCAAAGCTCGGCAACGTCGTCGAGAAGATCGGCACGCCCCAGCGCATCTTGCCGCACGCGTTGCGCAGAAGTTCGAGGTCACGTCGAGCGGTGCGCTCGTCCCGGCGACGAAGGCTCGACGAAGCCGGTGACGGTGCAGGTCACCAACGCCGGGATCGCGACCGTCGAGCAGTACGACCTTCGCATGTCCTGACGCGGCAACATGCGGTGCCGCAAGTCGCTGTTGATGGGCCCGCCGCCAACGGCAGTCAGGGAACGTTCTGGGTTTCCCGGTCTGTTCCTATACGTGGACTGGCATTCGCCCCTTTCCATCCCGCCGGATGGTTAGTGGTCCCTTTAGATTTTGGGAGTGGTCCCTTTTGGCTTGGCCAGAAATTTCTGGTTTGAACCGCGGGACCCCAACGCTCGACCTATAGAGGCGAGTTCCAAGGAGAATAGCCCATGACAACGCCGACAAAATTGACGCTTGTAATTGCTGTCTTGGCAACGGGGTTGATTTCGAGTGCTGGCGCTGCGACCCACGGCGAAAAAATGTACTACGACACCATCCGTTCGCACGGACATCCGCGTAGCGACGCTGTCCATGATGCAGACGTCAGCGCCTGTTACGCAGCAACGGGTGAGAGCCGCACCGCAGTCTACGATACCGCTGCTTTCAAGAAGTGCATGCTCTCGCGCGGCTACCGCTTCGAATATACAAAAGTGGTTCAAGATCCACCGACCACCGCCGCGAGATCGGTGGCCCAACGGTCTTACACTGGCCCGAGTGACGGGGGTGATTGGTCGACGCAAAACGAGACCAGTACCGTCGCTCCGGAGCTTGATGATGAGCAAAACGCGATTGACGCAGCGAATGCGGGCTATGCCCGGGATGCCGCGACCGCCGCTGCGAACGTCGCAGCGGCTGCAACCTTCGATGCGCAGATGACGGTGGGCAATTAGTCCCGCTTCTATGAAAAACCCGCTTCCAAAAACCGCAGCAGACCGGGCATTTGTTGAGATGATCGGCCTCGGTTCGATCTCGCAGCCCACCGGGCTCAAGAGCGCATCGACCTGGAGCTCAGGAAGCGGCGCGGCCTAGGGGAACAGCCCGTGCCGTGCACCCGCCTTGCGGAGCGCGCCCGAACGCGCACTGACTGTTGACCACATTGCGTTGGGCTCTATTTTTTGGCGCACACTGGGGGGCCGTGCGATGCCAAAAACTAGCAGAGCGGTCACACGCGTCGATCTGTACGAGGCGGTCTACCAGAAGGTAGGACTGTCCCGAACTGAATCATCCGCTTTTGTTGAACTGGTCTTGCAAGAGATCACCGACTGCTTGGAGAAGGGCGAGACGGTGAAGCTGTCTTCGTTCGGGTCATTCATGGTACGCGAAAAAGGCGGACGTCTCGGGCGCAATCCCAAGACCGGCATCGAGGTGCCGATCTCTCCGCGACGCGTGGTGGTGTTCAAGCCCTCAGCTATTATGAAACAGCAGATCAACAGCCAGCCACCCGGTAGCGGCGCGGTCGCGGAAACCCGGTCGTCCTTGGCGGGCGGCTGAAACTGCAGCGCGGGTCAGGCGCAAAGTAAACCGCCTCGGTTGGCAATAGAATACCGCACGGCTGCGGTGCCGACGTTGGGTCGACTTCGTTTCCGCCGACATGCCGAATGCCAACCGGCTCACGGTCGGCATCATGGCGATGGCGGCCGAGGAGGAGGAGGGGCGCATGATCTCGGCCCGCACCAAGGCGGCGCTGGCTGCGGCCAGGAAGCGCGGCACGGTGTTGGGCGGGGAGGCCGCCGCACTGTTGCGACCGCGAGAGCATATCGTGCGCGCGTTGACGGCCGAGCTAATCGTCCGCCGTACAATGAACGGCGATCAGGTCGACACGATCATCAAGCAGGCGGACGCGGCGAAAGCCTTGGCGGATGAGCATGCACATCGCGCCGCTTGGCGGCGCGTCGAGGAATCTGCCGCGAGCTTTGTTGCCGTTCAAGCGCCCTCCGGGCCAACAAAACGAGCCTCGCAACAGTCGGCTAAGGCAGTGATGCTGTCCCACATTTAGTTCACCGCGTTCGCTAATTTAATTGCATTGAATTTGGAACCTCACATAGTCGGGTTCCGGTGGCACGCCGCCTTCGCTCACGGCCCATGGAGGTCGCAATGGAGCGCTTCGTCAACACAGCAAACATCGGCCTCTATCGACGGCTCGTATCCGAGTCCAGGCTCGATCCATCGAGCGACCAGCAACGGCACAAAATGCTGCTGACGTTGCTTGCCGAGGAAATAGCCAAGGACAGGAAGCCAATAGACCGTGTCGCAGTTTCTTACAGGGTGAAAGACGGACGTCTTGTCCCAAAGGATCCGCGACCATAAGCGTTTGATCCGCCCGGCGTCCACTCCGTCGATCAATAGACCGCTGCATGGGCGGCGCTCGCGCGCCTCGCAAACCAGAGCGGCTCCGAAGTTGATCTATCGCAACATCGGTTCGGCGGCTGTCGGCAATTATGCATACTCTGAGTATCACCCTGAGAACGAACGGAGCAAAAAATCAACAACAGGGGAGGACGCCATGACAAGTGCCGCGCAAGCATTTCTGTTCACCGCAGAACTATTCGCTCTCTCGTTTCTTGCGATCTTTTTGATCTGGCTTGCTGACAGGCTGTGGTCTGGTTTTTTAGGGAAGCGTTAGCGCAAACTCGGGGATGGGGCTACTGCGGCATGTCGCAGGCCGCGCGGCCCCCTTTGTGATCTAGCACCGCGCCGAGATCGCGCATGTCGATCCATCCGCCGCTCGCATTGGAAAGCGCTCTTTAGCGAATTCCGTCGATACGCCTGTGTCGAACGCGACCGACCATTTCCACCTGCCGCCCGATACCGCGAACAGCTCCGCCCCGGCAGGGGTGCACGAGTATCCACAATGAACGCGACCGGTAGTTTTACGGCGGCCGTATCTTCGTCGTTTGATCCCGATAGACGAGTAATCTTCTCGGTGCTTGAGTCGCCCTAAAACGGAAAGGAGTGGCACATGGGGCTCTATTTTTTCAGAATCATCCACGGGAAATACTGTGGCGTTTCCGATCCAGACTTTGATGTCGTCGACCGTAATGCTGCTTGGGCAGAGATGACGAAAGTCTGCGGCGATCTGATCGACGGCGCTGCGCGCGATCTAAAACAAAACGCCGAGTGGCAGGTCGAACTCCTGGACCAGGCCAAAGAGCCGGTGTTTAGAATCCGCCTTGTAGCGGAGACGTTGGACTAGACCGCCTCAGTTGGCGGCCTCTTTTTCCAAACAAAACGGCCTCAGTGGGGGGGCATCTGAGGCCGCTTGAGACCTCCCGCCGGGCATTGGGGCAAAATGTAGACCGGTCGGTGGCTTGGCTTTCGGAGATAGGATCGCCAAAAGCTAAGGGACCAAGAACCCCCAAGATGAATCGTTCCGTCCTAATTTGAAATATTGACTGTTCCAATTCGGATAGCATCCGGTGGGGGTGCTGGCCTGTTTGACCCTCAGTGGCCTAATTTGAATTTCGCAGTGGCCTAGTTCAATTTGGCCGATTGAAATCGTGTCCTAGATTACACTTTTACGTCAGCTCCCGGACATATTGCCGGTGTAGAGTGCCCGATCACCGCCCCGTCCCGGCTGTCATCGGTGACTGAGAGTGTTGCGCTCCCGCCTTAGTGTAGAGGAGCATCACATGCATCTGGCTTATCCCACAGAACCATCGCTGATCCTGATCGAGCGGCCCCGCTGTCGGAAGTGCCAAACTCGAATGAATTTGGCGCGGATCATGCCCGGCCCTAAGGGGTACGACTATCGCACCTTTGAGTGCACAAAGTGCGATTGTACCGATATGATCGCAGTCTGCACGGACCCAATGAAATCTGCCTCTGCTGGCTGGATCCACAGTAACCTGAATCCGCCAGTATAAGGCCGCCTCAGTTTGCGGCCCCTTGATCAAGTGCGCGGGCGAACCTCGGCTAAAGCTCTGGCTGATTGGCGACTTGTTCGAACGTGACGCCGAGCCGGTTGTCTTTGCGCCATATGACGCGGCAATTCCGGCTTGCCCCATCGGTCTGCATGATCAGCGTGAATTCGTGAGGAATAGTTACCGCATATGGAACGTCAAGGGCTGCACCCGCCTCTGACAAGTTTCGAACCGAGCAATTGTGTGCGCCGCAGTTGAATTCGATAGTCGCGCCTTTGAGGACCCGACGTCGATTAGCCCTCCGTTTTTCATCCATTCCAGCCGCCCCTTTTTGGCAACCGTGGAAGAAAGTTCTTGAGCTGCGGTTATCAAGGGGAGTTAACAATCGGTTCCAACTTATAGGCGGACTCGCTGGCGGATCGGACAATTGCCGAAATGATCGGCCTCGGTTTCGGCCACGCCGTCAGGATCGCAAGACACCGCCCTGTTCAGGGAGGTGAAATCGAAGCGAGGCCGCCCGATGGTGATGGCATCACAGGCCGACCGACGTCCACTTGCCGCTCACCTCATTCACCGAAAGTTCTGGTTTCTCGGCCTGTTCCTATGGGCCTGTTGGTACTGGCCTGTTTTAACCCCTAGTGGTCTAATTTGAATTTGGCAGTGGCCTGTTTTGATTTTGTTCTACCCACCGCTGATCTACGTCAGGGAAATTAATCCGCGTGAACATAGCGAGAAAGGCCGCCTCAGTTGAGGCCATGTAGCGGGTTGCCCAATGCAAACCAAATCGCCATTGCGAAGAAAATAACGATAAAATCACGATCAAGACGTAGGGCATCGATGCGCGCATTCGCTAACGAATGCCGCAAGCATCTGTGTTACTCAAGGGGCGGTACTGGCCCCTTTCCATCGCATCCCTAAGCGACTGGTCCCTTTTGGTTTTGGGGAGTGGCCATGGACAATGCACAACACTGCCGAGATCAGGCGAAAGAATGTATTCGCCTGATGAAATCAACGCAGAGCAAGGATCAAGCCGAGGTTCTAAGAAATATCTCTTCTAGCTGGTCAAGACTTGCTGGCCAGATCGACCGATACAGCGCGCTCGTGCGGGAACAGGGCCGCGTCGTCCGGAAGTAAGGCCGTCTCAGTTGGCGGCCTCTGTTATGCGCCCCTTTCCGAAATGATCGGCTTCGCTATCGGCGACGCCATCAGGATCGAAGCCGCGATGATTGCGAGCTTCCGTCATTGATCCTGCGCCAGCTTCCGGTGTCCCCAATGCTTGTCCTACCGCGACGGGTCGAAGGTCAATCTCGGAGAACGGGTTTTTCAACGTAGGTATTGATATGGGCCCCGCCCGCTATGCCTTGCGTTTCCTGCTTTTGGAGGCTGCTCATTTTCGAGCGATGGCCGGGCCGAAAGCCATTCGGCGGTGCAGAGAAGTCCCCGGTCACATTCATCCGCGAGCTTATGCAGCAGATCCGCCTTGGCCTTGTCCTGCTCGGCGCGGGCCAGTCTGCGATATCGGTCGGCGCGGGCGTTGCTCATGGCAACTCCCACCAACTGCAACAGGACCGGGACTCAAGCCCGCATGTGTCAATTCATTCCAGCAATACCCGCGACTTGTCAGATAAGTCGCCCATACCTGCGCGCCGCGCCGCAGCATCCGACGCCTTGGGGCACCGCAAACAAAACCCCGGCACGAAAGCCGGGGTCCGCCGCAGGCGCTCGCGTACATCACGCGACCGGCCCACGGTTGAACAAGGGCATTCTTCTCTAGTGGACCCACTGGCTCAAACTGGACACCATCGATGCGAAGGAGACCATGAGGGCACAGGCGAAACCTACCACCAACATGCCAAAAGTCACAGCCAAGACCAGATCAATTGACCTTGGTTGCTTTCCTCCGCTGATCAAGTCGAAGTGTCTAGAGCCGCTTTCGTCCCGATATGTATGAAGATGCATGGCAACACTCCCCGCGAGTGTTCACCCATCAGTCAATCCGCCATTGCCAAAAAAGTTCCGTGGAAGGGGTGTCACGCCGCCGCCCGATCCTCCTTATCGGCCGTTCTGCATTCGCGAGCACTGGACCGCCAGCGATGGAAAGCCGCCACTGATCGCTTGATCGGCGGCGGCGACCACGCCCTTTCATTCCAGCGTTGGCAAGCCGAGGTCAGCGTCCCTGTCACTTTTTGCTGGGACTAGCAATCCGCAAAATGGGAAGTCCGGCAATCAGGTTGAGCGACAGCGGGAATATCAATTGACTTGGTTCACCATTGGCACAGGATAATACTTCACCAAAAAAGGAGGTAATCATGCCCCGCCGATTGATCGCCTTGGCTTTCGTCTTGGCAGGTGCGAACACGGCCATTGCCGATGATATGAAAATGCCAATCAACTCTGGCGACCTCAAATGGGGACCAGCACCTCCCGCGTTGCCGAAGGGAGCGGAAATCGCCGTTCTCTCGGGGGACCCCTCCAAAGATGGCCCCTTCGTTCTTCGCCTAAAAATGCCGAGCGGTTATAAGGTTCCCGCTCATAATCATCCAACGGATGAAAGCGCTACTGTCATATCAGGCAACTTTCATATCGGAATGGGCGACAAATTCGATGAGAGCAAAGCAATCGAGCTAACGGCGGGCGGATACGCCGAAGCACCTGCCAAAATGAACCACTACGGTTGGGTAAGCAGTCCTTCCGTCGTTCAACTTCATGGTCAAGGGCCATTCGCGATAACTTACGTTAATCCAGCCGATGACCCGAGTAAGCAGTAGCATTCTTGAATAGCACAAAAAGCGAAACCCGAGCCGGTCGAAGCCGACTCGGGTTCAGCGGTGCAGGGGCGGCGCGTTTCGCCCTTCTGGCATGACCGGCATTTCAGCGCCGCTTCAAGTTTCCAGATCGGCTATCACGCGGGCGCAGCATCGACATGATCAAGCTAACGCAAGAGCGCGAGATCACGGCCTATCCTTAAGCGCATCCCGGGAGATCATGATTGGCGATAGGACCGAGGCCGCGCTAGCCTCGCCCACGGCTTAGATCGCCGTGGCCGCCATCACCGTAGCGGCGAGCGCAGCGGCCACGGGCGGGGCGCTCAGGGCGACGGCAGTTGGGTTCGTCTCGGTTTTAAGCCGGTCGCCAGTGCATCCGGTCAACACGAAGGCAAATAACAGGGCGACGATCTTCATTCGTGCAATCCCATTCTGTCAGGTTTCCAAACAGGGGATACGCCGCGAAGGGAATGCTATCACCGGAATTGGCGGCTGGAAATATGGTCTGTGCGAAACACCGATAGCGAAAGCGTGAGATCGCGCCTTACGCGTGGATACATCCGGACGATGCTCGTTGATATCCAAACGATTTGGATCGCGCCGCCGTGATGCCGTGCAATCAATCCGCATTAGATTATAGTCGCGTCGCTAGACGCCTTGGATGTAGAGTGCCGCACGGGTGGCCGTGTTGGCATCAGCATCGCCCGCGCAGATGGGCCCATGACCGCTATCATCTATTTCGGCGAAATGCTGGTTGTCTCTGTGCTCGCAATCTTCCTGCTAGCGATCTCGCCGCTCAGAGTAGCCGCCGCCGCAGCATCGTTCGCCGGTGGCGTCGTGGCGTGGACGCTTGCCGAATATCTCGTTCATCGTTTTGTGCTGCACGATCTCGCGCCAAGAAAGCATGGGATTCATCATGCCAATCCTGATGAGCCGGTCCTTACAATTTTTTGGCAGATATGGGTTTGTTTCGCGTTGGTATATTTGATTGCTGGCGGCGCTTTGCTTGCGGGTGCGCTAGTTGCCTATGTCGGGTATTTGTTTGTGCATCACTGCGCGCATCATGCTCCCGATAAATTGCCGTTATCACTGCTCAATCATCACCAAATCCATCATAGATTTGCGACGCGAAACTACGGCGTTAGCACAACGCTGTGGGATCGCGTATTCGGGACGGTACTGCGATAGCAATTTGGTGCGATTAAACCTTCTGCGCGCAGGGATTGCAGGCTATGAGCCGCAAGTGGAACCATTGGGGCTATTACGTAATGGCGACCCGCCAGTCGGTCTACCCGCCTTCGTGGCGCTGGCGAATTGTTCGGCGAGGCGAACCGATGGGCGTGCGGATCGAAGGCGGTGGCTTTACCACGCATGAGACGGCGCGACTTGCGGGCAGGCGGGCCTTGACGGAATTCCTTGAGCAGCTTGAGCTTGAGAGTCTTCGGATCGACTAATGGTGTCATCCGGTGTCCGCGCGACACGCCGATCTGGAAACTTGAAGCGGCGCTGAAATGCCGGTCATGCAGGAAAGGCCGATACGCTCCGCCCGTCCATATGATCAAGCTGACGATGGAGCGGGAGATCGCGCCTTGCGCCTGGGGGCACCCGGATGATGATGATCGGTGATAGGTCGGGGCAGTATTGCATGGGCCGGGCGTTCAGGACGTCGGCAGCCCAGCGGCTGTCGTCGCGATATTGGAGCAATGGGAGTTGGCCAGCTTCAAGTGAGTAAAAAATCTGTAAGCGTCATGTGGCGCGGGGGCGAAGTCGATACGATTTTCGGATTTGAAAGGGAGGCCGACGCGCTGCAATGGATAAGGAGAAGTCGCAGGGTTATGACCTCACCCCCACCGGCGACGGCGAGCGCATCGTGGCAACCGCGATCACCGAGCGGTTTTGCAAACGCGCTGATGGCCAGTTGGAGTCGTTGACCTCGGGCTCCGCCCGCGCGGTCGCGCAGGTCGTGACGCATGCAGGCATCTGCAAGGTGAAGCGGTATGGCTTCAGCATATCTTTGAATGCCGGGCCGAGATCGCTATCCATGAGCGACCCCGCTCATCGAGCGCGCATCATGTGCCTTCCGGTTCCTGCCCAGCAACTTGGCATATTGTGATCTTACCGTTTCGTAGCATTCACATGCGCCTTCATGCAGGCCGTCAACATTTAGAATTTGAATTTTGCCACGTGAATACTTGATCAATCCGGCCTGCTGTAGGGCATGCGCATCAAATGTGACGCTTGTCCGCCGAACACCTAACATTTCTGCCAAAAACTCCTGGGTGAATGCCAGGTGATCGCCGCCGGACAAATCCCGCGCTCGCAAAAGCCATCTACAGAGCCGCGACCGCACGTCGTGAGCCGCCATGCAGGCGGTTGATTGCTGAGCTTGCGCGTAAACCGCTTGCTCATGGCGGAAAAGCAAACTTAGCAGCCGTTCACTTTGCATCGCAACACCTTTAAAGGCGGATGCATCGCAGACAAAAGCATCGCCTGGAAGCTGCACGATTGCTTGGGTGAAGGCGAGCTTGCTATCCATCGCGGCGGCGACGCCCACAATGCTGTCTTTACCGACCATTGCGCCTTCGACCATTTCGCCCGTGGAAAGACCCACCACCAACGACACCACCGCGCTGGTCGGGAAATAGACCGAATCGATAACATCCCCGACATCGAAGAGAATCCTCCTCGATTCGAGGTGAACGCTTTTCAGATGTGGCCGGAGTGCGGAGGCGTCGCTGGCGGACAGTGACGCAAAAATCGCATTGGAATTCGGCATGGCCTCACTCCCCTAAACAGGCGGGAGTGCTACCGAACTCTCTGTTACCGACGCCCAGAAAACAGTCGGCAATGAGCGTCTTATACACGCTATTGCGCGGCCGTTCTGTCCGGCAGGCGTCATAGTAACAGCATCGTCGGCCGCCTCAGTTGGCTGTGCCTGTCGTAAATTAAATCCGGGCATATTGGTGATGCAGTCCGCCCAGGATTGGGCGACAAAGAATGTGCCCGGCGCGATCGACGGCACGCGAGACCGGTGCATCTTTCGCCAGGGATAGATGCGTGCGGGCCCCATTGTAATATTTCATGTACGACAGCAGTAGGTGACGGAGGTGGCACTCACTGAACACAACAACGTGGTCAAGGCATTCTCTGCGGATCGAGCCGATCAGCCTTTCAGCATATCCATTTTGCCAAGGGGAGCGCGGCGACGTCGGTCGATCGCGGATGCCCATCGATCGAAGCCTTCGGATGAAGACCTCACCATAGGCCCCGTCCCGGTCACGAATGAGATAGCGGGGAGCTTGTTCCCAGCCGCAGGCTTGCGTGATCTGATTGGCGATCCATTCTGCGGTCGGATGCGCTGTGACGCCAAACCATAAAATCTGCCGTCGACCATGCCCCACAATCAACAAGCCGTAGAGCAGGCGAAACGAGATTGTCGGCACGACGAACAGATCCATCGCGGCGATGCCGTCGGCATGATTGCGAAGGAACGTCCTCCAGCCTTGGGATGGCGGGTGTCCTCGCTTGGCCATGTACTTGGCCACGCTGGTTTGTCCGATATCGATGCCGAGCTTGAGGAGTTCTCCATGGATCCGCGGCGCTCCCCACAGAGGATTGGCAATGCTCATCTCGCGAATAAGCTTGCGTATCTCAGTCGCTAAAGTTGGTCGGCCGCCACGGCGCCGCGACTTCCACCGCCAGTACGATCTGAACCCGGCGCGGTGCCATTTAATCACGGTCTCCGGCTTCACGATCGCCAAGGCGCCCAGCACCTTCGGAGCCAAACGATACAAGCCGGCGAATATCAGACGGTCCAGCATCCCGAACCTCGGCCGTTTCGGCGATTGCCGCCGCAACACGTTAAGCTGATGACGCAAAATCGTGTTTTCAGCCTCAAGCGAGACCCGCGACCGGAACGCTTCGACCAACGCCAACCAAAGGCTACAGACCTCTCGCATAAGGCAGGAGCATCGCCCGATTCGATATCAGTTGCCAGCAAGATTGAGTTTCCGACAGGGACAGGCGATCAGGTGGTGCTGGACTAAATTTGCT
The DNA here is from genome assembly GCF_900129425.1 of Bradyrhizobium erythrophlei. NCBI lineage: Bacteria > Pseudomonadati > Pseudomonadota > Alphaproteobacteria > Hyphomicrobiales > Nitrobacteraceae > Bradyrhizobium > Bradyrhizobium erythrophlei. The sequence continues at coordinate 7,888,752 of NZ_LT670817.1, forward strand.
GCGTGGGCAACCCAACGCTCCGACCGTGGACCAGAAGAACAGCCCTCTAGTCTAAATGCCCACTATGTTGGCCGATTAGCTGACCTAGCTGATCCGCCGTACGTCCGCATTGCGCCAACAGCGGATGTCGCCGCCAATTAGAACGAAAGGGCGCTCTGGATCGATTTGGTCCTCCAGGAACAATGGGGGATCAAAATCGATCCGCTGCGGTTTCGGGCGAATCTCTACATCGACGGAGCGAGACCCTGGGAGGAGTTCGATTGGGTGGGCAGCGACATCCGGATCGGAGAGGGGCTGTTTCGCGTTGACCGGCGCAACGGCCGCTGCGGCGCGACCAACGTCAATCCGGAAACCGGCCGTCGAGACCTCGATCTGCCCGGCTCGATGCGAGCAACGTTCGGGCATAAGGAACTTGGGATCTATCTCATTGCGCGAGAAGGAGGCCGCCTCGCTGTGGGTGATCAGGTCGCGACGCCGAGCACCGTCGACATCGGTCATGCTCCGCTTCCCGTGGCAGCCAAGCCACTCACCAGCCACCAGAAATACATGTGTGGCGGGTGCTATTTCATCTATGAGCCCTCCTCCGGACTGCCTGACCAATCGATCGCCTCAGGCACGCCGTTCGCTAAAATCCCGCCAGATTGGCGTTGCCCGGATTGCGGAACGGAAAAGACGACGTTCCGGCCCTATGTTGAGCCAAATCATCACCAAAGCACCGGCAAAAGGCAGATCTCCTGAAGCTTGCTCGGTTCTGGTTGAATCAGAACCGAAGCTCTCGCTAGAAGCAGGTCACCCGCTCGGCGGCGATGTAGCCGAACAACGAGCCCACACCGAAGTATCGAAGAGGTGAAAGAAGCCGGCTTTAGTGTTCGATGCAACGCTCGGAACTCGATGCAGCGTGTCGCCGTTCGGGCCCTGCCGCGTTTCTGCAGAGGGGCTCTCAGTTGCGGAGTGACCCCGTAGCTCATACCCGACCTATCTTGCAAGGCGCAGGCCCAACGACGTCGGCGCGATCTTAACCAGGGTCAGCGAGTACTGATCCAAGCGTGGCCACAATGGCGGCCGGCGGTCGGCTGTCACGCATAGTTTAGAAAAACCTCGTCGCGCGGCGTATAAGGGTGTGAAGATGGGTTGACGTGCCCCCCTGCCCGCTTTCTGCAGAGGGGCTCTCAGTTGCGGGGTTGACCCCGTAGCTCATACCCGACCTATCTTGCAAGGCGCAGGCCCAACGACGTCGGCGCGATCTTAACCAGGGTCAGCGAGTACTGATCCAAGCGTGGCCACAATGGCGGCCGGCGGTCGGCTGTCACGCATAGTTTAGAAAAACCTCGCGCGCGCGTATAAGGGTGTGAAGATGGGTTAACGCCCCCCGTGCAATTTTTCGGAACTCCTCCCGTAAGCGAGCGACCCCATAGCTCCGCGCGGGCCGGTGTCCATAAGGAGCCCGAGCCGCCAACTCGCGTCAGTACGCTGTCACAGTCCCAGTCACACCGCCCCGTCCAAACTACTTTATATGCCTCTGTCCGACTGCCCGTCGAAGGCCAGCGTTGAGCCAAGATTGGCCGTGGGCGGCAGCAAAGTTCGGGCTGTTCGACAACGGCGTCGTCCGTGTGTTGCTTCCCATGGGTTACTAATCGTCGAGTTCCGCCGCACGGGAAGCTCACATCAATCGGCATTTGGCTGCGTGCTAATGAGTGCGCGCCCTAGATAATTAGACAGCCTGCGAGCCGCCAAGCCGATGATCGAACAGCGTCACAGTCACACCCCAAGATAGAGTATGTAAGCCTTTAAGAGGCAAACAAAGTAGTTTGGACGGGGCGGTGTGACTGGGACTGTGACAGCGTACTGACGCGAGTTGGCGGCTCGGGCTCCTTATGGACACCGGCCCGCGCGGAGCTATGGGGTCGCTCGCTTACGGGAGGAGTTCCGAAAAATTGCACGGGGGGCTTCACGCGTGCTCACTTTCCAAAAAAATAAAAAAATAGTCTTGGAAAAAAGCGCGCCGTTCAGAAACATAGAACGCTGCCCGCAAAGGGATGGCCGGACACGACCATGTGGAGGTGACCAAAGAAATAATCGACTTCTCGCCGCCCTTGGCGGAAGCTTGTGCGATACAGCGCATCGTTTAAGCCCATCGTCACGAGTTCGGGCTTCTGCGAGATCGGCCCGATGCCAGCCTGCCTCTCCCAGCAAGGTGGACCACATAGACGAGGCGGCGTTCTGCGCTGCAAATGACCCGGAGAAATTCCATGGCACATTTGAGCAAGAAGCAGCCGCAAGAGCGGTTAATGGAAGAGTTTCTGCGGCGAATACGCGAGGCGTCTCCGGGCGGCGGGTCTATATGGCCGTTGGCGATCTGTTCAAGGCCGCCGAGGTTGCACGACCTTAACGAGGTGCGGAGGACCGCTCGCCGTGCCGCGGAGACCCCGGCGGTGGCGATGAGGACGGCTGTTGAATTTTGGTTGGAAACTCTGAGAGCGTTGAAGCTGGCGATGAGCATGACACGGCTCTGGCGCGATCAAGGCAAGCCACAGCACCGTCGCGAACTGCTCGCCCCGATTTACGGCTGGTTCACCGAAGGTTTCGACACGCTCGACTTGAAGAAGGCCGAGGCGCTGCTCGCTGAGCTATACGCCTGACAACGAGTTCGCACGGCCGGCGAAATCGCGCTGATGTCGCCCGAGCCGGATACAGCGAAAGCGGAAGCTTATTTCGAGAGTGCGCTCGCGGTTGCGCGTCAGCAGCAAGCAAAGTCTTGCGAGTTACGCGCGGCGCTTTCAACGATGTCCCCCGTATCCAGTAGGGACCTGCCCATGAGGCGGTGCCCAATCATGATCGGGACGGTCCCCTTTGCTTATTCGCGAGCCCCAGGAATTGGGCCCGAGCTCGCGCACGGCGTCGCTATGAGTTTGGCGACCCAGAAGCCGTAGAGGACCGAGAATAGCACCAACGGGTCTTCGGGAGGTTCTCCCAGTCTTTCGCTCGCTCGATGAACAAGCGTGCCTGGTCGAGAGACGCATTGGTTTCGTCCGCCGCGAAGCCTTTGACGTGCATCAGAGCGTTTGCGAGCGCGACCTGAAGCTTGACCTGCTCGCGCCGCAGATCGGCGGTAGCCGGCAAAAAGCCAAGCTGGTCGAGCGCGCGCGAGAGCTGCGCCGTCGCCTCTACGAGCGCCGAGCGTGCCAGTGCCGTGAACAAAGCGCTGCCGGCGGATGTGCTGGCGGAGAAACGGGACCAAGGGCCGGCTGGAAGCTCGCTTTGCCGCGGTTCGCGTGCGGACCGCCGATGGACCTCCGCAGCGGATCAAGGACATGGGCCAGCAGCATCTTCCGGGGGACGAAGCGTGGCTCATCGGCGAACACCGGGCGTCGGGAGAGAAGAAATATTATCTCGCCAATCTGTCGGCCAAGACGGATCTGCGCACGTTAGCTGCTACGATCAAAGCGCGATGGATTTGCGAACAGGCCCATCAGCAGTTAAAAGAGGAACTCGGGCTTGATCACTTCGAGGGACGATCCTGGCAAGGCCGTCATGCGCTCATGACCATGATCGCCTACGCATTCCTCCAGCACCGCCGTCTCGCACAAGCGGGACGGAAAAAAAAGAATCAACGGCCCACCGCCTCAGCCGAGCCTGCCGGCCGTACGCCACCCCATCGTCGAACTCATCGTTCGACCGCGGCCGCAGCGATGCCCGTACTGCAAAAGACAAATCACCGAGGCGCAACGGCGTGAATAAATCTGCCAAAGTAGTGCTAGCTTGCCGGATCATAGTCGTCGAGGATGATCGGCTTGCGTGTCTTCTGCCGCTTGTAAAGCTCGGCGAGCGCGGCGGGCTCCATGGTAGAGAATTTGGCCGCGAGCTTCTTTGACAGCGCCCAGAGCCGCACCTGTTTTGCATCGACGCGGATTTGTCGGTTCTTGCCGTCAAGCTGTCGGCAGCCGGCTTCGCGCATCGCCTTGGAGATCATCACCAACCCTTTCTGATTATCCTCGAAAGAGAATTCCAGCTTGTCCGCTACATCGGCAGCGGTACAGAGTGTGCCGACGAACGGACCGGTGCGATCTCGGTGGGCTTCGAGCACAGTCTGTTCGATATCAGTATGCTGGTTGTCCGCGACCTCGATTTTCATTTCAGTCTGCGGCGCCAATCCCTTACCATTATACATCGAAAGATCACGGGTCATCAGCCAACCCTTAATGCGGCGAACCTCATCGCCGGGGGCTTCAGGCGTACCGAGACAGCCGAACAGTATTTCATAGTAGCGCGTCGTCAACACCGTAGGCTCGCCATTGTCATCAACGCCGAACGGGTCGGATGCACCTTGAACAACGAGCCATCGGCGATCTTTGCGTGCGATCTTTAAGACATCGCGATGGTTAGAGCAGCAGAACAGGTTGGTTCGATTCTCCGCTCGGAATCGCGCTATAAATTTCTCGTTGACCCAGAAGTGCGATTCGGTGATCACGCCCTTAAGCCGTGACGCGAGATCGACCCGGCGGTCAGGCATAAGCTCGTGAATGAAACCTAGCTGGCGATTGAGCGTCCAACCATTGAACATATCTTTGACCGGGTCGTCGCTTTCGATCATTGCGACATTCTGGTCACCCAGCAAGACGCGGAGCATGTAGCCAATCCAACCCTTGCCGGTCCCGCCTTCATCAACGATCAACAGCGCGAACATCTGTTTTTCGCTCGGCTTCTGCACGCACCATGCGAGCCAGTTCAATGCTAGTTCGCGCTCGCGCCGATCTGGGATCAGATAGGTCATGTGCGCTAGAAAAATTGTCGGCGTCTCGGGTAATGGCTCAATCTTCGGGTCTTGCCACATGTTGAATAAGTTGCCGCATACGTCCGGCTCGCCAGGACGATAGCAAGTACCATCGATACGTTCCAGCACGCTTTGCGAGATCGCGAGCTTAGGCGCGCTGTCCTTATAGCGGGATTCAAGTTTCGGAATGCAGTTCACCAGCGGCGCATAACGACCGTTGAACGATTTCTCCGAGATCATTTTCTTGTCGGCACGACGAATGAAGCTCGGCGGATCGAGACAGTACCGGAAACCGGCAAGTTGCTCGCGAAATTCCGTCAGGGGGCTAGGCGGTGCGGTGAACTCTTCGACCTCTTCGTCGCCGAAATCTTCCGATGCTTCGATGAAGACTTGCTCGACGCCCTTGCGGTGCATGTCCATGAGGACGCGGCTCGCCTGCTCAATCGGCTCGCGCTGCTTTTGATCGAAGATGTGATCGGCGATGCCGTTCGACGGGTTAGTCAGCACGAAAAGAATGTCGCCATCGCTCCAGCCAATGCGGCGGAGATCGCAAGCGCAGCTGTAGACGGCTTCCGAGCGCGACTTCGCGTAACTTGTCGGTGGTCCGTTCTCAATGATGCTGCGGAGACTTTCGTCGAGCGTCGAGAGATCGAGCGTTTCCGGTATGTCAGGCGAGCCGATTGTCTCATACGCCGTCCGGCTCGACTTCGTCGACGTCGCGGTCTCTTCATTAGCATTTGCAGCCCGCTCGAATTGGTCGATCGTATACACAACGAAGTTGCGAAGATCGGTGACGATGTCGGCGAGCACTGGCACGCGGCCCGCCTTGATCTTCTTAGCGCTCGGTCGGTTGACGGTGAACGGCAGCCGCATGACGCGGTCCAGGTTCTCGCAGTCGTCCCCGCCGAGTTGATCGGCCAACGCTACGTTGCGGGCTTTGATATCTTCGAGATTCTCAGCGGTGACGGTGACCGGCTCGGCGAGTTCCCAGAACAATCCAAACCCATTGCCCGAGTTGATAATCAGCGACGGCACGAGTGGAGCCGCTTTGATCTTCGCGAGCAGTTCGGCGCGTACGGTCTCAACATTATCGCGCGTGGTGCCGGCGGGGAGATCAGCATCAACGTGCAGAAAGCGAACGGTCGAGACTTCGGCCTCTTTCGCCTTCGCACGTCCCTTGCCGAGCGGCTTCACTTCGTTGGCGTTGAAATAAATGCCGTATCCCTTGCGGTCGGCTTCGGTCAGCCATCGCAAAATGGCGGCTTGTCCGGATTCTGTCTTCGGGAAGCTCTGGCCAACTACCGGACGATTGCCAGCGGGATGAATAGCGCATAGATGCACTTGATCAGTCGGCAAGCTGACGGCGAACGCGACGGCGTCCGCCAAGTTCGATTTGATGTCAATCATCGTTGATCTCCTGATATGGCGGGATCGCGAAAACGGGCTTGCGTTCAGCGTCCATCAATTTCTAGACGCGTATCTCCAGCCCGTGCTCTTCTGTGATCGCGAAGTCGAGACGGTGAACCAGCCCGCAGTCGCAGCGTTGGAAATAATATCCGCCGGCATCGGCCATGCGCGGCAGAACAAACTCGCCCGCCACCCCCTTGTGATAATCGCCTTTCGGGATGCCCATGGCGATTACGCGGGGTTCGCGTCGAGATACGCCTCAAGGTCGGCTGGCCGTATCCGGACGCGGCGCGCGACCTTTGAAGCTTTAAGTTTCTTGGCCTTAATCAGTCGCCGCACCGTCAACGGGACCACGTTGAGATATTCGGCGACCTCTTCGACGGTTTGGCAATTGCTCGGGATGATTTGGGCACTCATGGCAAAGGTCTCCCTTGGAGACCTCAACGGGGCTTTAGTATCCCGTCATTGCCGGAGGATGTCGGCGGTGCCTATGCCTTCATGGTCGCTAGACCATGCTGCCCGTTTAGGACCGGGCGAAGGCTGGTATATAGCACGGCCCGGGCAAAAACCCAAAACGATATCGCCAGATAGCCCCGGATGGCCAGAGACCAAGTCGCCTTTGTGGAAACAGACGTGGAAAGAAAAATTTGGAATTCAAGAAAACCTTATAAAATCGGCATAATTTGTATTATCAGGCGGACATGTAGTCCTCGAAATCCCGGAGAGACCCTAGATGTTGTATCGGCGCGGCGCCGAATCACTATGATATATCAAAGACTTGCTAAAGTGTTCTTAATTTGTTCCGACGTCCCGGCCTTGAGCCGGGACCCATGGCGCCGCGATCGAGGTCGTTCGAGCGATGAGCGCGGGCACCTATTGGGTCTACATTCTCGCCAGCCGCAGAAACGGAACGCACTATATCGGCGTCACCAACAACCTGCGGGCAAGGCTTGAGCAGCATCGCGCCGGTCTGGGCTCGGAATTCGTCAAGAAGTACGGCGTGCACCGCCTCCTGCACGTGGAAGAGTTTTCATCGCCGCTGGATGCGATCGCACGCGAGAAGCAGCTTAAGAATTGGCGACGGGCCTGGAAAATTCGGTTGATCGAAAAGGTGAATCCAGAGTGGAATGACTTATCCCACTTGCTTTGACGCCACAAAGATGGGTCCCGGCTTTCGCCGGGACGACGAACGAATCTTCAGAACTCACATCGCCGACAGCATCTTGTCGCTGCAATAATTGGCGTAGAACTTTCCGCCGCACTGCGTTCGAATCGCGGCACAGCGCGCCGCGGGAGATGCGTTGGCCGGGGCACTGAACGAGCAGCCCAGGCCGTCGGCACTCCGGCCCGTCTTGCTGCCGGCGGCGAAGGCCGCGCTGGTGGCGGTGATGCAGAACACCAGCACTGCGGCGGCGACAATCTCGATGGTCAATCTCATGGCCGGTCCCTTTCCAAAGTGACTTCGCGCAAAAATGATCACGACATCGGATTTCCCGGATGCCACTATATCACCACGCGGCGCACGCGCAGATGCCGACAACCGGCCCGGTCCTTGCATAAAAACATGGCACCGCACTGCAAACAACGCCGCTGGCGGGTTTCGATCGGGCCATAACGGGCGTACATTTCGCCAGGACCAATTTCCAGGATTTGAGCTTTGCCAGATCAACCCTTCGCAGCGAATTTTCCGACGCTCGGACAGCCGGTCGACGAACTGGCGCTGGCCGAGATCAAGGGCGCGATCCTCGCCAAGCTGCGGCTGGCGATCGGCAAGGACACCGGCATGGCGAGCCGGCACGACTGGTACAAGGCGGCGGCGCTGGCGCTGCGCGACCGCATCGTGCACCACTGGCTCACGGCTGAAAAGCAGAGCTACGACGCCGGCCGCAAACGGGTCTACTATCTCAGCCTGGAATTTCTGATCGGCCGCCTTTTCACCGACGCGCTGAACAATATGGGGCTGCTGCCGGTGTTCGAGGCAGCTCTTGGCGATCTCGGCGTTGATCTTGCGGATTTGCGCAAATGCGAGCCGGATGCGGCGCTCGGCAATGGCGGTCTCGGACGGCTTGCGGCGTGCTTCATGGAGAGTATGGCGACGCTTGCGATTCCCGCCATCGGCTACGGCATCCGGTACGATTTCGGCCTGTTCCGCCAGATCATCGCGCAGGGCTGGCAACAGGAATATCCCGATGAATGGCTGAGCTTCGGCAACCCCTGGGAATTCCAGCGGCCGGAGGTCGTCTACCACGTCCATTTCGGCGGCAGCGTCGAACACCTCGACGTCAACGGCCGCGACTGCGCGAGCTGGCGCCCGGCCGAAACCGTGCAGGCCGTCGCCTACGACACGCCTATCGTGGGCTGGCGCGGCCAGCACGTCAACGCGCTGCGGCTGTGGTCGGCGCGCTCGCCCGATCCGCTGAAGCTCGACGTCTTCAACAGCGGCGACTATCTCGGCGCCAGCGCTGAGGAGGCACGCGCCGAATCGATCTGCAAGTTCCTCTATCCGAACGACGAGAGCCCGGCGGGCCGCGAATTGCGGCTGCGGCAAGAATATTTCTTCGTCTCTGCCTCGCTGCAGGACCTGATTCAGCGCCATCTGACGTCGGACGGGCAGTTGCGCGGTCTGGCGTCAAAGGCCGCGGTGCAGCTCAACGACACCCATCCCAGTCTCGCCGTCACCGAGCTGATGCGCATTCTGGTCGATCTGCACAACTTCCGTTGGGACGACGCCTGGAAGATCACGGTGGCGACGCTGTCCTACACCAACCACACGCTGCTGCCGGAAGCGCTCGAGACCTGGCCGGTCGAATTGTTCGAACGGCTGCTGCCGCGCCATCTGGAAATCATCTACCGCATCAATGTCGCGCATCTGGCACTGGCGGATGCCCGCTGCCCCGGCGACGTCGATTTCAGGGCCTCGGTCTCCCTGATCGACGAGAGGTCCGGCCGCCGGGTGCGGATGGGACAATTGGCGTTCGTCGGATCGCATCGCATCAACGGCGTCTCGGCGATGCATTCCGACCTGATGAAGGAAACCGTGTTCCACGATCTCAATCATCTCTATCCGGGGCGCATCACCAACAAGACCAACGGCATCACCTTCCGCCGCTGGCTGATGCTGGCCAATCCGAAGCTGACCAACCTGTTGCGCGAGGTCTGCGGCGAAGCCGCGCTCGACGATCCCTCAAGGCTTGAACTGCTCGAGGCCCACGCCAGCGACACCGCGTTCCAGCAGCGTTTCCGCACCGTCAAGCACCACAACAAGATCGTGCTGGCGCGGCTGATCGGCGAGCGCCTCAACATCAAGGTCGATCCGGGCGCGTTGTTCGACGTCCAGATCAAGCGCATCCACGAATACAAGCGGCAGCTGCTCAACATCCTCGAGACCATCGCGTTGTATCAGGCGATCAAGGACGAGCCGCAGCGCGACTGGGTGCCGCGGGTGAAAATCTTCGCCGGCAAGGCGGCGGCGAGCTATCGCTACGCCAAGCTGATCATCAAGCTGATCAACGACGTCGCCGAGGTCGTCAACAACGACCCCGATATCGGGGGGCTCCTGAAGGTCGCGTTCCTTGCCGACTACAATGTCAGCCTCGCCGAGGTAATCATTCCCGCCGCCGACCTCTCCGAACAGATTTCGACCGCGGGCATGGAAGCCTCCGGCACCGGCAACATGAAGCTCGCGCTCAACGGCGCGCTGACCATCGGCACGCTCGACGGCGCCAATATCGAAATCCGCGACCACGTCGGCCCGGAAAACATCACGATCTTCGGCATGGAGGCGCTGGACGTGGTGGTGCGGCGCAAGCAGGGGCTGGATGCGACCGACGTAATCCGGCGGTCGCCGAAGCTCGGGCGCGCCATCACCGCGATCGAAAGCGGCGCGTTCTCGCCCGGCGAACCCGCGCGCTTCGAATCGATCGGGCACGCGCTGCGCTATCTCGACCATTACATGGTGAGCGCGGATTTCGACGCCTATTACGAGGCGCAGCGTGGCATCGACGCGCGCTGGCAGGTGATCCCGGCCTGGACGCGGGCCAGTATTCTCAACGTGGCGCGGATGCCGTGGTTCTCTTCCGACCGCACCATCCGCGAATACGCCCAGGATATCTGGAACGTGCCGGTGCGCGGGATTGCGCCGCAGGGACTGCAGGAAACGGGCGCGCAGCGCGAGGCAACCCGCTGACGCCGGTCTTCCCGCCCGACCGCCAAGATCTTCCACAAGAGCTACGGCGACCAGGCTGGCGAGTTGTGGTCACCCGGCGGACGCCTGCTCGCGACCACGCATCAGATTGCGTATTTCAAGGCGTAGGCTTGGCAGATTGAATTAGTCGTCATGCCCGGCCTTGTGCCGGGCATGAACGTCTCGCAGATCGAGCATGCAAGAAGCGGTGGATGGCCGGGACAAGCCCGGCCATGACCGAGTGCGATCTCACTCCGCCGCGAGCTTCAGATCCGGCGCGGCGGCGCGGACGTCGGCGTCGACCTGGGCTTCGAACTTGGCAAAGTTCTTCTGGAACATGCCGACCAGCGCCCGCGCGGTCTTGTCGAACTCGAGCTTGTCGGCCCAGGTCTTGATCGGATCGAGAATATGCGGCTCGACGCCGGGCAGCGAGGTCGGCACCGCGAAGCCGAAATACTTGTCGGTGCGGAAATCGGCATGGCGCAGCGAGCCGTTCAGCGCCGCGGTCAGGAGCGCCCGCGTCACCTTGATCGGCATGCGGCGGCCGGTGCCGTATTTGCCGCCGGTCCAGCCGGTGTTGACCAGCCAGCAATCGACATCGTGTTTGGCGATGAGGTCGCGGAGCAAATTGCCGTACACCGACGGATCGCGGGGCAGGAACGGCGAGCCGAAGCAGGTCGAGAATTCCGGCTGCGGCTCCTTGCCGAGGCCGCGCTCGGTGCCCGCCACCTTCGCGGTATAGCCGGACAGGAAGTGATACATCGCCTGCGCCGGCGTCAATTTCGCGATCGGCGGCATCACCCCGAACGCATCCGCCGCCAGCATCACCAGGTTCTTCGGGTGAGGCGCGCGGCCGCTGCGCGAGGCGTTGGGGATGAATTCGAGCGGATAGGCCGAGCGGGTGTTTTCCGTTTTCGAGCCGTCATCGAAGTCCGGCTCCCTGGTATGTCCGTCGAGCACGACGTTCTCCAGCACCGCGCCGAAGCGTTTGCTGGCGGCATAAATCTCGGGCTCGGCTTCCTCGGAAAGCTTGATGCATTTGGCGTAGCAGCCGCCCTCGAAATTGAACACGCCGTCCGCGCCCCAGCCATGCTCGTCGTCGCCGATCAGGGTGCGTTTCGGGTCGGCAGACAGCGTGGTCTTGCCGGTGCCGGACAGGCCGAAGAAGATCGCGGTGTCGCCGTCGGGTCCGACATTGGCCGAGCAGTGCATCGGCATCACGCCCTTTTCGGGCAGATAATAATTCAGCGTGGTGAACACCGACTTCTTCATCTCGCCGGCATAATAAGACCCGCCGATCAGGACGATCTTGCGGGCGAAATCGATCGCGACCACGTTCTCCGAACGCACGCCATGGCGTTTGGGATCGGCCTTGAAGCTCGGCAGATCGATGATGGTGAGTTCAGGCACAAAGCCCGCGAGCTCTGTCGTCTCGGGTCGAATCAACAAGGTGCGGATGAACAGCGAATGCCAGGCGAGTTCGGTAAAAACGCGGGTCTTGATCCGCAAGGCGGGATCGGCGCCGCCATAAAGGTCTTGCGCGAACAGCGTCATGCCTTCGGCGTGCTTGAGGAAATCGGCGTACAGCGCTTCGAATTGTTCCGAAGTGATCGACTGGTTGCCGGCCCACCACATGTTCTTGTCGGTGGTGGCGTCGCGAACGGTGAATTTGTCCTTGGGGCTTCGGCCAGTGAACTCACCGGTGTCAGCGCACAACGCGCCGTCGGCGGAAAGCACGGCTTCGCCGGCGGCCAGCGAGTGCTGATAGAGTTGCGGCGCGCCGAAGTTCCAGTTGACGCCCTTGAGTTTTTTTAAGCCGAATTTATCGGCGCCGAAGGCACCGTTATGCACGCCCGTCTCTTGCACGGAAGAATCCTCCTCGAACCCGCGTATCTCCAGCGCCAATAGTCCGACGCGTCTCTGTCGCGGTAACCGTCAATATAGCCTCGCAGCCCCGGTCCGGCGACCTAATACTGATCAACGCCGGGCTTGCCAAGCCGATCCCGGAATATTTGGTATATCCGGCGCGGTCATAGTTTCGGCTCAAATGCTTGCTGCAGCGCGGGCCCGATCGGCCAGTTCCTTGAGCATCTGCCGCAATTCGGCAGGGGCGACAATGCGTCGCGGAAAATCCAGCCGCAGCGCGTGTGTGCCAGCCTGCATGTCGAGTCCGTCCGGATCGCAGCCGGTGCAGCGCCAGTCCGCCGGCGAGGCGCCAAGTAGCCTCGTCGCATAAAGGTTCATGGCCTCGCGATGATCGGCATTCATGTGCTCGATCGCGCCCTGCTCGGCCTCGAGCAACGCTCCCGTATCGGAAATGTCGGTCAGAAACTGCTCCGGCTTGAGGTCCACGATCCGCCCGAACCCGGCCACCAGATGGGCGCCCTTCGGCCGGATCCGGAAAAACGAAAAATCCTTAAAATTCACAAAGGCTTCCGCTGAAGGATGGGCGTTGAGGTAGCGCCGGCGTGGAGTTTCCAGACCATCGCCATCGGCCTCTTCCGCCCGTCCCGCCAGCATGATCCGCGATCCCTCCAGCGGGTCGCCCTGGGCCCGTTCGTCCAGCATCAGCGAGACCCGGCTATCGCCGAGGATGTTCCTGGTGTGCAGCGCCAGACGCGAAATCAGCAGGATCGGCGCGCCGTCGGCGTCGCTTGCGACATTCACCAGCGAGCAATAAGGATCGCCGCTGTCGGCCATCAGCGTGGCCAAAGCCCCCTGCCGGCTGCGCCGCAGCAGCGACCGGGCCAGGCCGGCTGCGTCGAAATCAGGGGTGGGTTGCATCGATCATCTCAGCATATCCCATTGCAAAAAGGGCCTTTTCCGGGCTAAATCGGTATCTATATAGGCTCGGAACCTACGGCTAGCCCGGCATTCGGGAACTAGGTCACACTTCAGCCCAGCTTGCATTGCTCGTTGACCGGGCTGTAAAGCCCAACTATGCGGCGCATCGCTGGATTGCTCGCCGTTTCAGCCACTCCGTTACGGAAAGCAGGCTCATGCCCACAATCGCCTTGGTCGATGACGACCGCAACATTCTTACCTCCGTCTCGATCGCGCTCGAAGCCGAAGGCTATCGCATCATGACCTATACGGATGGTGCTTCGGCGCTTGACGGTTTTCGCACCAGTCCGCCGGACCTTGCGATCCTCGACATCAAGATGCCGCGCATGGACGGCATGGAGACGTTGCGGCGGCTGCGGCAGAAGTCGGACTTGCCGGTGATCTTTCTCACCTCCAAGGACGAGGAGATCGACGAATTGTTCGGCCTCAAAATGGGCGCCGACGATTTCATTCGCAAGCCGTTCTCGCAGCGGCTGCTGGTCGAGCGGGTGAAGGCCGTGCTGCGCCGCGCGGCGCCGAAGGATCCCACGGCTGTTCCGAAGGAAACCGATGCCAAGGCGCTCGACCGCGGCCTGCTGCGCATGGACCCGGAGCGCCACACCTGCACCTGGAAGAACGAGCCGGTGACGCTGACGGTGACGGAATTTCTGATCCTGCAGGCGCTGGCGACGCGCCCCGGGGTGGTGAAGAGCCGCAATGCCCTGATGGACGCGGCCTATGACGATCAGGTCTATGTCGACGATCGCACCATCGACAGCCACATCAAGCGGCTGCGCAAGAAGTTCAAGGTGGTGGACGACGATTTCGAAATGATCGAGACCCTGTACGGTGTGGGCTACCGCTTCAAAGAAACCTGATCATGCGCATTGGGTTGCGGTTTGTTACCTGACGCCGCCGCCCGGCTGGGATAGGATGCGAAGGCGACGCGCATCGTAAAGACTCGAAACAACCGGCAGGTTTGGCCATTGCTTGATCGAACGCAGCCTGATGTAAGCATGGATGCCGAAGGCGCCGCGGCGGCCCTCGTTTTGGACGATGCTGCCGTTGAAAATCCGCCGGTGCAGGGCTGGCAGCGGCCGCTTGGCTGGTTGCGCCGCGCCGGGCAGTTCTTCTTCGCGCTCAGCTTTTCGAGCCTCACCCGCCGCATCGTTTCCTTGAATCTTGCCGGCCTGGTCGCGCTGGTGGCGAGCATCCTTTATCTCTCGCAATTCCGTGCCGGCCTGATCGACGCGCGGGCGCAAAGTCTTTCGGTGTCGGCCGAGATCATCGCCGGTGCGATCGCGGCTTCCGCAACCGTCGAGACCAACACCATCACCATCGATCCCGACCGGCTGCAGGATCTGAAGCCCGGTGAAACCTACGGCGCTCCGGACGAATATTCCGGGCTGGATTTTCCGATCAATCCGGAACGCGTCGCGCCGGTGTTGCGGCGATTGATTTTACCGACCAAGACCCGCGCCCGCATTTACGACCGCGACGGGGGGCTCATTCTCGACAGCCGCAATCTGTACGGACGCGGCGACGTGCTGCGGTTCGAACTGCCGCCACCGTCGGTCGAGAAGCCGGGCATCGTCGAACGCACGACCATCGCGATCCGTACCTGGCTCAATCGCGGCGACCTTCCGCTCTATCGCGAACTCGGGCCGGAGAACGGCAAAGGTTATCAGGAAGTCGGCGAAGCGCTGCAGGGCCAGAAGAGCAGCATGGTGCGCATCAACGAGCGCGGCGAAATCATCGTTTCGGTCGCGGTGCCGGTGCAGCGGTTCCGCGCCATCCATGGCGCGCTGATGCTCTCGACCCAGGGCGACGACATCGACCAGATGGTCACCGCCGAGCGGCTGGCGATCTTGAAAGTCGGCGGCGTCGCTTCCGCCGTGATGATCGTGCTGTCCTTGCTGCTGGCGAGCACCATCGCAGGTCCCGTGCGCCGGCTCGCCGACAGCGCCGAGCGCGTCCGCCGCCGCATCAGGACCCGCGTCGAGATTCCCGATTTCACCCGCCGCCGCGACGAGATCGGCCATCTCTCCGGCGCGCTGCGCGACATGACGGACGCGCTCTATAACCGCATCGAGGCGATCGAGATGTTCGCCGCCGATGTCGCCCACGAGTTGAAGAATCCGCTGACCTCGCTGCGCTCGGCGGTCGAAACGCTGCCGCTGGCGCGCAACGAAAACAGCCGTGCACGGCTGTTGTCGGTGATCGAGCATGACGTCAAGCGGCTCGACCGGCTGATATCGGACATTTCCGATGCAAGCCGGCTCGACGCCGAACTGCAGCGGCAGGATATGTCGCCGGTCGATCTTCGCCGCCTGCTCACGACGCTGACGTCGGTCGCCAACGAAACCCGGCTCGGCCACGACGTCGCCGTCGAAGTCCGCTTCGAAGGCCGCAGCGCCGCCGATACCTTCTCGGTACCCGGCCATGATTCGCGGCTGGGACAGGTGATTTCCAACCTCCTGGTCAACGCCCAGTCATTTTCCAGCGCCGGCGGCAAGGTGCGGATCTTCTGCCGCCGCGTGAGATCGGAAATCGAAATCGTGATCGACGACGACGGGCCGGGGATTCGCGAGGATGCGCTGAAGAAAATCTTCGAGCGCTTCTACACCGATCGGCCGCATCAGGGTTTCGGGCAGAATTCCGGGCTGGGGCTGTCGATCTCGAAGCAGATCATCGAAGCGCACGGCGGGCGCATCTGGGCCGAGAATCGCGCCGGCCCGCCCGGCGCCGATGGCGAGGCGGCGGTTGTGGGGGCGCGCTTCGTGGTCAGGCTGCCCGCGCCATGACGAACGCCACAGGCGCGAGCGTCCACGCTTCCGCGGTGCTGGTAGAAAATCGCGCGGTGCTGATCCGCGGGCCCTCCGGCGCCGGCAAATCGCGGCTGGCGTTCGATCTCGTCCTTGCCGGACGCTCGGGACAAATTCCCCGGGCCGTGCTGATCGGCGATGATCGCGTCCATCTGGACGCAGGCGAGGGCCAATTATGGGTCCGCCCGGCCCGCGAACTGGCTGGCCTGATCGAAATTCGCGGGCTCGGCATTCGCCGCTGCGACTTCGCCGCCCAAGCCATCGTGGGTCTGGTCGTGGACCTCTGCGCCGCCGATGCGGAGCGCCTGCCGCCCTCGGAAAAGCTGCTGACGCGCATTTACGGTGTGCAAATACCGCGAATTCCCGTGGCAGCCGGTTTTACGGCACTCCCCTTGGTTGTCGCCGCGCTAACGACAACCGGGGGTACGATTTCCACCCTTCCTTCATCCGATTGTTTGAAGGGAATTGGTAACCATATAAGTCACACTATCGCGACCGAATAGACCGACGCAGACTCTCCTCTCTACCGCTAATTTCCGGGAGAAACGCGAAGATCCCCCCTTGCGCAGGGGCTCTGGATGGTCAAAGTGGCGCGTTCGTGCGGTGCACCAAAAGCACCCGCGAGGAGTTTCCGATGATTGGTCTAGTACTTGTGACCCATGGGCGCCTTGCCGACGAGTTCAAGGCGGCGCTCGAACATGTCATGGGCCCGCAAAAGCAAATCGAAGCCGTTACGATTGGAGCCGAGGACGACTCCGATTTGTGTCGCAGCGACATCATTGAAGCGGTCAACCGCGTCGACAGCGGCGATGGCGTGGCCATCCTGACCGACATGTTCGGCGGCACGCCCTCCAATCTCGCGATCTCCTGCATGAGCCGACCGAAAGTGGAAGTGCTCGCCGGAATCAACCTTCCAATGCTGGTCAAGCTTGCCAAGGTTCGCGAAGAGCGCTCGCTTCCCGACGCCATCGCGATGGCTCAGGAAGCCGGCCGCAAATACGTCACCATCGCCAGCCGGGTTCTCGCCGGCAAATGAGCGACGACGCCCCGTCGCCCGAGAACGATGCCGGGCCAGCCGTCCCGTCGGGCGCGGTGTCTCGGGAACTCCCCATCATCAACAAACGCGGTCTTCACGCGCGCGCTTCCGCAAAATTCGTGCAGATGGTCGAGCGCTTCAATGCCGAGGTCTGGGTGACGCGCGGCAGCGAGACGGTCGGCGGCACCTCGATCATGGGACTGATGATGCTCTCCGCGGGCCCGGGGACCACCATCACCGTCTCCGCGATCGGCCCCGACGCCGAAGCCGCCATCGAAGCCATCACCGAACTGGTCGCCAGCAAGTTCAACGAAGAAGGCACGTGATCGGCGCTTAGGATCGGGGCGCTACTTCGCCGGCGGAACGATATAGACTTTCCAGGTGATGGCCGGACCGGGATGCCCGTGAAAGAAGCGTTGCGTCGTAATCGCAAGTTGCTCGGCATCCTTGCCATTGGCCGCCATCCACGCCTCGCAGGCCGGCAGCCGTCCGTCCGACGTGTCGCAGATGCCGATGAAGCCAAGCCGCTTGGCCTCCTCGAGCGACGTCAGCCCCGACGACCAGACTTCGCCCGGCGTGAACGGGGCCGGATGATCCGGGCTGTAGAACGTCATGGGTTCGCCGACCTCGGTGGTGCCGGCGACCACGGCCCAGTGCGTACCGAAACGCGTCTGCCAGGCTTGCGTCAGCTCGTGGGCAAGCTGCGAGCGCGCGCCATAGCCTGAGGCGCCGTTGGGATTCGCGGCCATCTCGCGGACGGCGATATAGGGCGACGCGGCAAGCGCTGCCAGCGTGATCGCAAGCCAGATCGCGGCGATATGAAACAGCGCCATCCGTTGAACGCGCAGCGAGGGTATAGCGACCAGCGCCAGCGGGGTCAGAAAGAACAGCGATATTCCCCAATCGGTCTTCATGTAGACCATGAAAATCAAGCCGCCGAGCGGCGGTCCGATCGCGACCACGATCTGGATGATCCAGATGTTGAGCGCCTGCGAAAAGTTCACGCCCGCGTTGGCGCCGCGCGACCATGGGCGCATCACCAGCGCCAACGGTTGCCGCACCAGGGTCACCCACCATCCCGGCCGCCATGCCAGGGCAATCGCTGCCAGCGCCACGGGGGCCGCGAGCAGCGCCAGATTGTGGACGACATAGCCGAGCACAAGCTGGGCGGTCTGGGCGCGGCTCGACAGGCCGTAGACATCGCCGGCATAGGTCAGCGGCACGAAGTCGACCTGCCACAGCCACCACAGATGCGGCAGCATCGCGACCACCAGGGTGGCAATGGCGACCCACGGCGCCGGCGAGCGCAGGAAAAGCCAACGATCGGGATGTAACAGCGCGGCGATGCCGATGGCGCCGATCATGGTCAGCACCCAGTATTTCGTCATCAGCGCCAGCGCGCCGGCGAGCCCGAGCCACAGGCCGGCGCGCACGCTGCGCTTCTCGAACGCATGCAGATAGGCCAGCACCACTAGCGGCAATGTCACGAGTTGCAGCAGATCGGGATTGTACTTGAAACCCTTGAAATTGAAGATTGGATAGAGCGCGAGCATCACCACGACGAAGAACGCGCGGCGGCGATCCACCACACGCAAACTGATCAGCCAGCAGATCACCAGGCCGCAGCCGAGCGTCGTCATCGCCAGCGCGTAAGTGGCCCAATCGGCGACCGGAAAGAACCGGAACCAGAGACCTGCGACCCAGCCCGCCAGCGGCGGATGCTTGCCATAACCGAGCTGGAATTTCTGGCCCCAGGCGAAGGCTTCCGCGACGTCCATATGGACGTCCTGCGCCGCCTTGAGATTGATCAGGATGAAGGTCCACAGCACGGCGTGCGCGGCGGCAAAGCCGATCACCAGCCACGGGCCGGCCTCCGGATCGCTGGCGCACGCCGCAAGCCACGCCGCCAGTCGCCGGATGCTTAGCCTGCGGCGCGCACGCAAAGCCGCGGGCAAAATTGATGCAGTAGACATGGCCCTGTGCGTAGCGCGTTTCGGCTTAAAGTGGAATCAGCTTGGCGTGAAGTTGTGCCGTTAAAACGGCGCATTATGGTTGCCGCAACGGGGTGCGAATGCTATCCCGCGCCCCATGACATCCGTCCCTATTTCCAACATCCGCAACTTCGCCATTGTTGCGCATATCGACCATGGCAAATCCACGCTGGCCGACCGCCTGATCCAGACCACCGGCGGCTTGCAGGCGCGCGAGATGAAGGAACAGGTGCTCGATTCCATGGATATCGAGCGCGAGCGCGGCATCACCATCAAGGCGCAGACCGTGCGGCTGACCTATCCGGCCAAGGACGGCAAGACCTACATTCTCAATCTGATCGACACCCCCGGCCATGTCGACTTCGCCTACGAGGTTTCGCGCTCGCTGGCGGCCTGCGAAGGTTCGCTGCTGGTGGTCGATGCCAGCCAGGGCGTCGAGGCGCAGACGCTTGCGAACGTCTACCATGCGCTCGACGCCGGTCACGAGATCGTACCGGTGCTCAACAAGATCGACCTGCCGGCGGCGGAACCGGACCAGGTCAAGCGACAGATCGAGGACGTGATCGGCATCGACGCGTCGGACGCGGTGATGATTTCGGCGAAAACCGGTCTCGGCATCGACGAGGTGCTGGAAGCCATCGTCCACCGGCTGCCGCCGCCCAAGGGCGACCACGATGCCTCGCTGAAGGCGCTGCTGGTCGACAGCTGGTACGACGTCTATCTCGGGGTGGTGGTGCTGGTGCGGGTCGTCGACGGCGTGATGAAAAAGAGCCAGCGCATCCGGATGATGGGCACCAACGCCGCCTATGACGTCGAGCGCGTTGGCTTCTTCACCCCGAAGATGACGCAGGTCGATGAACTCGGTCCCGGCGAGATCGGCTTCATCACCGCCGCGATCAAGGAAGTGGCCGACACCCGCGTCGGCGATACCATTACCGACGACAAAAAGCCGGTGACCGACATGCTGCCCGGTTTCAAGCCGGCGATCCCGGTGGTGTTCTGCGGGCTGTTTCCGGTCGATGCCGACGATTTCGAGACCCTGCGCGCGGCGATGGGCAAATTACGCCTCAACGATGCCAGCTTCTCGTTCGAGATGGAAACTTCGGCCGCCCTGGGCTTCGGTTTCCGCTGCGGCTTTCTCGGGCTGCTGCATCTGGAAATCATTCAGGAGCGGCTGCATCGCGAATTCGATCTCAACCTGATCGCGACCGCGCCGTCGGTGATCTACAGGATGCATCTGACCGACGGACAGGAGATCGAGATTCACAATCCGATCGACATGCCCGACGTGGTCAAGATTGCCGAGATCGAGGAGCCGTGGATCGAGGCCACGATCCTCACCCCCGACGAATATCTCGGCAGCGTCCTGAAGCTGTGCCAGGATCGCCGCGGCTCGCAGAAGGAGCTCACTTACGTCGGCAATCGCGCGATGGTGAAATACGAGCTGCCGCTCAACGAAGTGGTGTTCGATTTCTACGACCGCCTGAAGTCGGTCTCCAAGGGCTATGCGTCGTTCGACTATCATCTCACCGACTACAAGCCGGCCGATCTCGTCAAGATGCAGATCCTGGTCAACAACGAACCGGTCGACGCGCTCAGCATGCTGGTACACCGCCAGCGCGCCGAAGGCCGCGGCCGCGCCATGGTCGAGAAGATGAAGGAACTGATCCCGCCGCACATGTTCCAGATTCCGATCCAGGCGGCGATCGGCGGCAAGGTGATCGCGCGCGAAACCGTGCGCGCGCTGCGCAAGGATGTGACGGCAAAGTGCTACGGCGGCGACATCACGCGCAAAAGAAAACTTCTGGAGAAGCAGAAGGAAGGCAAGAAGAAGATGCGGCAGTTCGGCAAGGTCGACATTCCGCAGGAAGCGTTTATTGCCGCGTTGAAAGTGGATAGCTGAAGCTATTGGCCCCGTCATTCCGGGATGCGCAAAGCGCAGATCCGGAATCTTGGGCGTCGAAATCCTGTCCGCCAGCAAGATTTTGTCGCCTGGCGACTGGAAGGCAGATTGAAAATATTGGACAGTGCCACTTTTAATTGCGTCGGTTGTGCAATGTTACATTTATGGCCGGTGTCGTAAAGCAGGCACGAGGGCACAGCAGGCAAGGATCCGTCACATTCGGTGCTTCGGCGAAGCTGCCCATCTTGATTGGCGGCGGCAGATGGACCACCATTGCCGCTTCGCCAATCAGAGACTCCAAAAAAGGGGCGAGGAAACGCATGAACAAGCTTCCCGGCTTCGGACTAGTCGAGCGCGCGCGCGCGCTTGCCCCATTGATCGCGCAAGAAGCCGACGAGATCGAGCGGACCCGGCGTCTCACCCGGCCGGTGGTTTCGGCCCTGATCGAGAACGGGCTTTATCGGGGGCTGTTGCCGCAAAGCGTCGGTGGTGCCGAGGCGCCGCCTGAGGTCTTCATGCAGATGCTGGAGGAGATCGCCAAGGTCGACGCCTCCACGGCATGGTGCCTCGGCCAGTGCTCGGTCTGCGCGATGACGGCCGCCTATCTCGACCCCGACGTGGCGCGCGAGATTTTCGGAGCGCCGGACGGCATCCTCGCCTGGGGCGCGATCGCCAACGAGGTCCGCGTCGTTCCCGGCGGTTTTCGCATCACCGCACGCTGGGACTTCGCCAGCGGCTCGCGCCAGGCGAACTGGCTCGGCGCCCATGTCCAGGTCGTCGAAGCCGACGGCACCAAGCGGATGAGGCCGAACGGCACGCCGGAAATACGCACCATCGTCTTTCCGGCGGCCAGCGCCACGATGTACGACGTGTGGGACGTGATCGGCCTCAGCGGCACCGGCACCGACAGCTATTCGGTCGACGACCTGTTCATCCCGGAAAAATTTTCGGCCCTGCGCGACGATTTCACGGCGCTGCGCGAAAAGGGCCCGCTCTACGGGATCACCACCTACACTATGTTCGGACTGGGCTTCGGTGCGATCTCGCTCGGTGTCGCGCGCGCCACGCTCGATGCGGCCATTGAACTGTCGCGCGGCAAGGCATCGGTCGGCCTCAAGGCGATGCGCGAGAACAATGCCGTTCAGGGTCTGATCGGGCGGACCGAAGGCAATTTGCGCGCGGCGCGCGCCTATCTCTATGCGACGGCCGCAGAGGCCTGGGGCGATCTGACGCATACGGGAAAGCTGACAGAGGAGCACCGCGCGGCGCTTCGTCTTGCCTCGACCTGGACCATCCATCAGGCGGCCTCGGTGGTCGACGCCGCCTATCACATGGCGGGCGCCACCGCGGTGTTCCGCGCCAACAAGTTCGAACGCCGCTTCCGCGACATGCACGCCATCGCGCAGCAAATTCAGGCCCGCGACACCCATTATGAGGATGTCGGCAGGGCGATCCTGACCGCCAGCCCCGTGGCGCGCGGACCAACAACGTAGGCTCGATCTTCACACCGCCGCTAAATCCGACGCGCGCCGAGCTTCAACCCTGATAAAAATTCGCGCTCGGCGAGTTACGGCCCCGTGACACCACCCGCAATCAGTTGTTAAGTACTTTCTGGGACTTTCCGAACTCCTCTCTGGAGCTTCGGTTTCCCCATGTTCAAACTTCGATCAATCGCGGCCCGTATGATCCTGGCCATTTCGCTGACGGTTGCGGTCGCCTGCGGAATCCTCGGCACCTTTTCGATCATGCAGCAGCGTTCGTTGACGCAGCTCGCGCTCGACCAGCAGCTCAAGCTGCAATATGACAGCGTCATCGCCGCGATAGAATATGAAGGGCGAGCCGCGCGCGCGGTCAGCGCACTCGTGGCCTCCCTGCCGCCGGTCGGCGACGCCATCGCCAAAGGCGATCGCGACAGTTTGGTCGGGCTGTTTGGCGGCGCACAGGCGGCGTTGAAGGCGCAAGGCATGCCGCTCCTGAACTTCGCTCTGCCGCCCGCAACCTACTTCCTGCGCGTCCAGGATCCAAAGACGCATGGCGACGACGCGTCGGGGCGCCGCACCACCGTGGTGGAGGCGAACAGGACCGGCAAACCGATCGTCGGCGTCGAAATGGGACACGACTCGCTCAGTATCTTCGCCATGACGCCGATCATGCGCGACGGCAAGAGCCTCGCGGTTGCCGAAAGCGGCATCCCCTTTGGCAAGGAATTCGTCGACCGTGCCAAAAAGCGCTTCGGCGTCGACCTCGCGGTGTACGGCTTGGATGGAAAGACATTCACGCGGCTCTCCTCAACTTTTGGCGACACCATGGTCGCCACGCCGGACGAGATGAAGCGCGTGCTCGATGGCGCGGCGCTGCATCGCGACGCCACCTTCAGCGGTCACCCCGCCGCGCTGTATATCGGGCCGATCAAAAATTACGCTGGCCAGCCGGTCGCTGTGATCGAGATTATAAAGGACACCACCGAATACGAGGCCGCGGCGAACCGCGCTCAGTTCAACCTTCTGCTCGGCACCCTTGCCATTCTGGCCGGCGCCGTTGTGCTGGCATTTTTGCTCGGTCGCGGCCTGTCGCAACCGCTGACGGCGATCACCGCAGTGATGAACCGCCTCTCGAGCGGCGATACGGATGTGACGATCCCCGGCGGCGACCGCAAGGACGAACTCGGCACCATGGCAATGGCGGTCGACGTATTCCGCCGCAACATGGTGGAAGCCAGTACCCTGCGAGAGGCGCAGGATGCCACCAAACAGCAGGCCGAGCTCGAGAAGAAGGCGCTCCAGCGCCGGATGGCCGACCGCTTCGAAGCTGACGTCAAGACCGTGGTCGGGGCGGTCGCGCAGGCGACGGCGGACATGCAGCGCGTCGCCGGCGAGATCACGGGAAGCGTCAACGGCACCTCGGAGCGCGCCGCGGCAGCGGCGGCGGCTTCCGAGGAGGCCTCGGCCAACGTCAGCACGGTCGCCGCCGCCACCGAGGAGTTGGCGTCTTCGGTGGCCGAGATCGGCCGTCAGGTCACCCATTCCAGCGGCGTCGCCGATGCTGCCGTGGTCAAGGCCGGACAAACCACGGAGATGGTCGGAAGCCTCGCCGTCGCCGGCGAAAAGATCGGCGACGTGCTTCGCCTGATCGGCGCCATCGCCAGCCAGACCAACCTCCTGGCGCTCAACGCCACCATCGAGGCGGCGCGGGCCGGAGAGGCCGGCAGGGGCTTTGCCGTGGTCGCATCCGAAGTCAAGGAACTCGCCAGTCAGACCGCGAAGGCGACCGAGGAAATCGCCGGACAGGTCACCGCGATCCAATCCGCCACCGGCAATTGCGTGACCGCGATCGGTGGCATCAGCGACACCATCCGGGAGATCAGCGGCATCGCCACCACGATTGCCGCCGCGGTCGAGGAGCAGGATTCGGCGACGCGCGAGATCGCGCGAAGCGTGCAGCAGGCCGCCGCCGGCACCAGCGAAGTCTCGCTCAACGTCGCCGGCGCAAGCCAGGCCGCCGACCAGTCGCGCGTGCTGGCCGAAAACGTCATGGTCGCCTCAGGCGAACTCAGCCAGCACGCCATCGCGCTGTTCAAAAGCGTCGACAGCTTCCTGGC
This sequence comes from Bradyrhizobium erythrophlei, assembly GCF_900129425.1. Classification (NCBI taxonomy): domain Bacteria; kingdom Pseudomonadati; phylum Pseudomonadota; class Alphaproteobacteria; order Hyphomicrobiales; family Nitrobacteraceae; genus Bradyrhizobium; species Bradyrhizobium erythrophlei. The sequence goes on from NZ_LT670817.1 coordinate 7,913,289, forward strand.
CGGCCTGCGCGAGGCGGCTTAGTCTCTAACCCGGCCAATGACGCTGGGCCGGTAAGCGCGGCGCGCGGACCCACAACGTAGGCCCGATCTTCACACCGCCGCTAAACCCGACGCAACTTGCTGAAAGCCGCGCGGCAAGTTGCGGCCCCGCAGCACCACACGCAATCACTTGTTAAGCACTTTCTGGGACTTTCCGAACTCCTTTTGCGGAGTTCGGTTTCCCCATGTTCAAACTTCGATCGATCGCGGCCCGCCTGATCCTGGCCATCTCGCTGACAGTAGCTGCGGCTTGCGGAATCCTCGGGACCTTTTCGATCGTTCAGCAGCGCTCGTTGACGCAGCTGGCACTCGACCAGCAACTCAAGCTACAATACGACAGCGTCATCGCCGCGCTCGACTATGAAGGACGCGCCGGACTCGCGGTCAGCGCGGTCGTGGCCACGTTGCCGCCGGTCGGCGACGCCATCGCCAAAGGTGATCGCGATGCACTCATGGCGCTGCTGCAGGGACCCCTGGCGGCGTTGAAGCCGCAGGGTATGCCGCTGATCAGTTTCCACACCCCGCCGGCAACCGCCTTCTTCCGTGTTCACGAGCCGAAACTGTTCGGTGAAGACATCTCGGCGCGGCGCAAGACCGTGGTGGAGTCGAACGCGTCAGGCAAATCGATTGTCGGCGTCGAACCCGGGCGGGATTCGCTCGGCATTTTCGCCATGACCCCGATCATGCGCGATGGAAAAAGCATCGGCGTAGCCGACATCGGCGTCACCTTCGGCAAGGAATTCGTCGATAGCGTCAAGCGGCGCTTCGGCGTCGATCTGGCCGTCCACCGTTTCGACGGCAAGGCTTTTGCCAGTATCGCCTCCACCCTTGGTAACGGTTCGGTTGCCACCCAGGATGAGCTCAAAAGCGCATTGGATGGCGGCACTGTGCGCCGCGAGGCTACTGTCGATGGCCACCCGGCCGCGCTCTATCTCGGGCAGATCAAGAACTATGCCGGGCAGCCGGTCGCGGTGCTCGAACTGGTCAAGAATACCACCGAATACGAGGCGGCGGCTGCGAGCTCGCAGCGTCATCTCATTCTTGGCACGGTCGCTATTCTCGCCGGCGCCGCGCTGCTGGCTTTCCTGCTCGGCCGCGGCATGTCGCGACCGCTGACGGCGATCACCGCAGTGATGAACCGGCTTTCGAGCGGCGAGACCGAGGTAGCGATCCCCGGCGGCGATCGCAAAGACGAACTCGGCAGCATGGCGGCGGCGGTCGACGTGTTCCGCCGCAACATGATCGAGGCGCGCGCGCTGCGCGAGTCGCAGGAGGCCGCCAAGGCGCAGACCGAACTGGAGAAGAAGGCGCTGCAGCGCCAGATGGCCGACCGCTTCGAAGCCGACGTCAAAAGTGTAGTCGGGGCGGTCGCGCAGGCGACAAAGGACATGCAGCGCGTGGCCGTCGAGATCACGGGAAGCGTCAAGGGGACGTCCGAGCGGGCCGCCGCGGCAGCCGCCGCTTCCGAGGAGGCCTCGGCCAGCGTCAGCACGGTTGCCGCCGCCACTGAGGAGCTGGCCTCTTCCGTGGCCGAGATCGGCCGTCAGGTCACCCATTCCAGCGGCGTCGCCGATGCTGCCGTGGTCAAGGCCGGACAAACCACGGAGATGGTCGGAAGCCTTGCCGTCGCCGGCGAAAAGATCGGCGACGTGCTGCGCCTGATCGGCGCCATCGCCAGCCAGACCAACCTCCTGGCGCTCAACGCCACCATCGAGGCGGCGCGGGCCGGAGAGGCCGGCAGGGGCTTTGCCGTGGTCGCATCCGAAGTCAAGGAACTCGCCAGTCAGACCGCGAAGGCGACCGAGGAAATCGCCGGACAGGTCACCGCGATCCAATCCGCCACCGGCAATTGCGTGACCGCGATCGGTGGCATCAGCGACACCATCCGGGAGATCAGCGGCATCGCCACCACGATTGCCGCCGCGGTCGAGGAGCAGGATTCGGCGACGCGCGAGATCGCGCGAAGCGTGCAGCAGGCCGCCGCCGGCACCAGCGAAGTCTCGCTCAACGTCGCCGGCGCAAGCCAGGCCGCCGACCAGTCGCGCGTGCTGGCCGAAAACGTCATGGTCGCCTCAGGCGAACTCAGCCAGCACGCCATCGCGCTGTTCAAAAGCGTCGACAGCTTCCTGGCCGGCCTGCGCGAGGCGGCTTAGTCTCTAACCCGGCCAATGACGCTGGGCCTCTAGGCGCGGAACTCGGGCGCGACCATGCGCGTTGCGCAAGTTGGCAACCGCACCACCGAAGGGAGACGATCATGCCCCGCGGCGACAAATCTGGTTATACCGACAAGCAGAAACGCCAGGCCGAACACATCGAGGAAGGCTACGAGAATCGCGGCGGCGGCAATAAGGAAGCCGCGCGGCGGGCGTGGGCGACCGTCAACAAGGAGAGCGGCGGCGGCAACAAGAGTGGCTCCGGGCGCGGCGTTCCCGACACCAACGTATCATCGAAGCGCGGCGGCAGGATCGGCGGCCCGCGCGGCGGCAAGGCCTCCGCGAGCCGGCCTGCCGCGGCGCGCTCGCGCTCCGCGAAAAAGGCGGCTGCGACGCGCAAGCGAAACGCGACGGCGAAGTCAGGTGCGCGCAAGGCCGCGCGGAAGAAATAGTTTTCGGGAGATTTGCTTCCGCCCGTCGGGCGCGTTTTAGTCTGTCGCCGCAAGGGCATCGGCGAAGTGCACGGACAGGCCGCGATGAAGAGCACCGGCAGCAGGAGTTCCGCGCGCAAGCGGCGCGCAGGATTTTCGGATCCCGCGGTTGATGCGGTTTTCAGTGCCTACCCGAAGCCGCTTAAGGCCAAATTGCTGGCGTTGCGCCGCCTGATCTTCGACACCGCGAAGACAACGAAGGGCGTCGGCGCGCTGCATGAAACCTTGAAATGGGGGCAGCCGAGCTATCTCACGACCGAGACGAAAAGCGGTAGCACGATCCGTATCGACCGGGTCAAATCGGCCACCAGCCGATACGCGGTCTATTTCCATTGCCAGACCGATCTGGTCGAGACTTTCCGCGAGCTGTACCCTAGGGAATTGCGCTATGGCGGCAACCGAAGCATCCTGCTGAACGCGGAGGACGAACTTCCCGAGCCGGCGCTGCGTCACTGCCTGGCGCTGGCGCTGACCTATCATCTGAACAAGCGCAAGGCCGCGCGCGCCTGAGCGTCCAGCGAGAAACACCGACCTGTTTGCATGCGCTGCGTGTCCCGCCGGTCGCTCAGGCGACCAGAGGGGCTGTCCGGACGGGATTCGCGGGCGCGGTGACATCCGCGCCGCGTTGGGCGTTGAGCAGGCTGACGATGTCGGCGTTGGGCCGGGCACAACTGAACAGGAAGCCCTGTCCCTCGTGGCAGCCCTCCGCGCGCAGGCAGCTCAGCTCGGCTTCGGTCTCGACACCCTCGGCCGTGATGGTGACGCCGAGGCCGATGCCGAGGCTGATGATCGAACGAACGATCGCCTGCGCGTCGCGGTTGGCGCCGAGGTCGCGCACGAACGACTGGTCGATCTTGATCTTGTCGAACGGAAAGCTTCTGAGATAACTCAGGCTCGAATAGCCGGTGCCGAAATCGTCCATCGAGATGCGCACGCCGAGCGCGCGCAGCGCATGCAGCGTGGCCAGCACCTGGCCGCTCTTTTCCAACAGCAGGGTCTCGGTGATTTCCAGCTCCAGCCGCTTTGGCGGCAGCCCGGACTGCTTCAAGGCATCCATCACGATCGACAACAGGTTGCCGGTGCGAAACTGCAAGGGCGACAGGTTGACCGCGACGCGAACGTCGTCCGGCCATTGCGCCGCATCCAAGCAGGCGCGGCGCAGCATCAGGCCGCCGAGCCCGTTGATCAGGCCGGTTTCTTCGGCGACGGGGATGAATTCGGCCGGCGAGATCATGCCGCGTTCGGGGTGCGGCCAGCGCACCAGCGCCTCGAAGCCGGTGATGCGTCCGGTCGCAAGATCGATCAGCGGCTGATAATACGGCCGCAGCACGTCGTTCTGGATCGCACCCCGCAGGTCGATTTCGATCTTGCGGCGGCTCTGGGCGCGCGCGTCCATTCCGGCTTCGAAAAAGCTGAACGTGCCGCGCGAATCGTTCTTGGCGCGGGACAGTGCCATGTCGGCGTTCTTCAGAAGCTTTTCGGACTCGTCGCCGTCGCCAGGCGCCATCGCGATGCCGATGCTGGCGCCGATCACGACCGAATGGCCGTCGAGCAGATAGGGATCGCCGATTGCCTCCAACAGGCGCCTCGACAGCAAGGCCGCGTCCTCGGGGCGCGCCAGCCCGCTCTGGACGATCGCGAATTCGTCGGAGTTGAGACGGGCGAGCGTGTCCTCCTCGCGCAGCACCGATCGCAGGCGCTTGGCGACGCCGCGCAAGAGTTTGTCGCCGATGCCGTGGCCGAGCGTGTCGTTGACCGCCTTGAAATTGTCGAGGCCGAGTATCAGTACCCCGACCTTTTCGGCGCTGCGCCGCGTGTGCAGCAGGATCTCGTCCATGTGCTGGCGCAGCAGATTGCGGTTCGGCAGCCCGGTCAGACCATCGTGCTGGGCCATGAAGGCGAGCCGCGCCTCGGCCCGCTTGCGCTCGGTGATATCCATCAGCGCCACCAGCACCGCGGGCTGGTCGCCATAGACCAGATGGCGCGAATAGATCGCCAGATCGATCAGCGTTCCGTCGGCCCTGACATGCTTCCAGGTCCGCGCCGCCATTTCGTCGCTGCTGGGGTCGCCGGCCCATGGCGGTTCGGATTCGAAGGCCTGGACGCTGCGGATGGTCAGCTTCTCGAATTCGGCGCGGCTGTAGCCGTAGTGCTCGACGGCGGCCGCGTTGACGCCGAGAATGCGCTCGTCATCCAGCGCGCAGACGATCATGGGAATGGGATTGCTGTTGAACAACAGCCGGAACGAGGCCTCGCGCTGCTTCAGCTCGGTGATATCGACGCGCAGACCGATGATGCCGCCGCCTTCGGTCAGCCGCTCGTCGATCAGGATGCAGCGGCCGTCGGCAAGGATCTGCTCATGGCGTTCGCCGGGCTGATAAAGCCTGGCGAGACGCTCGGCGACCCATTCCTCTTCGCGGCCGATCGCTTCGGGATAATCGCCGCGCTCGACGCCGATGCGGATGGTGTCCTCAAGCCGCGCGCCCGGCCTGAAAAGGTCCGAACTGCGGCTGTAGATCTCGGCATATTTCTTGTTCCAGAGAATGTAACGACCGTCGGCATCGAGAAACACGATGCCCTGCGGCAGGATGTCGATCGCCTCGCGCAGCCGTTCGTGGGATTTTCGCGCCTCCGCAATCGCCGCTTCGGCTTGCGCGCGCTTGCGCACGATCTCGCCGATCTCAACCGAAACGCGCCGGATCTTGCCTGAGAGTTTCGGACTGAGCTTTGCGCGCTGGCCGGGATTGCGGGCGATCGCCGCATGCTTCAGTTTTTTTACTGTCTTTGGCCGATTCTTCGGCATGGCTGCGCCCCACTCGCATTCTGCGTCGTGCTGTTCTCCGATAAGTGTCTGAAAAAATGGTGTCCCTTGCCGCTAAGCGCTGTCGATCGCTGGGTTCCACCGGACGGATTTCCGGTCCGCGCGCCTGTTTAACAGGCGAATTCGCGAGCCTGCGTACAATGAACGCAGCGTTCGGCCGCGTGGGCGGCGGCGCGGGCGAATGCGCCAGGCAAAATCGACTACGAACGGCGACGGATGTCCTGACGGCGCCGAGATTGCCCAATGAATGCGCGAGCTTCCCGACCGGCGCACGAAATTTCGTCAATGATCGACAGGGTTATCGAACCGTTAAAATAACGTCTCGCCTGGCTCAAAATCTCGATCCGCGTTTGCGCGGCCCATTGCATTCGACCAATGCGAACAACGCCGCGGCATGCGAACCGCATCGCGCCGTCAACGCTCACGGCCATGCGCTGCGACGACTTGTCGATCTGCACCACCACATCGGCGCGCGCCAATCCCACCAGAACGACGGCAGCCGCAAATGCCAGCCTTGCCAGCCGACGGCTGTTTCATGATCGGCAGTCGCGGTTAATCCTGACCCGGCTGCCGCGGGCCGATCATGAAAGCTCCGGGCGCGCGCGATCAAGCGATTGCGATGGGCGCGCCTTACCGGCAGGCCTTTTCCCGGGCCACGCTTGCGCTAGAGTGATCCAATGAACCCCCGCCTGATTCTCCTTCCCGTTCTGATCTCCGCCGCCATCGTCAGTACCGCCGTGCTGGCGCAGGACAAGGGCAGCGTCGATCCAAAGCCGTTGCCGCCGCTGGCCAATCCAAACGATCCCAAACTAGGCGCCAAGGAGTTGTTCGCTCGCAAGCTGTTGCCGGCGGCGATGCCGACGCGGGTGATCGGCTCCTATTCCAAGGGCTGCATCGCGGGCGCCCAGCGGATGCCGATCAACGGCGACACCTGGCAGGTGATGCGGCTGTCGCGCAACCGCAACTGGGGACATCCCGACCTTGTCGCGCTGCTGAAGCGCTTGTCGGTCAAGGCGCACAAGGATGCCGGCTGGCCCGGTATACTGGTCGGCGACATCGGGCAGCCGCGCGGCGGCCCGGCGCTCAGCGGCCACGCCAGCCATCAGATCGGGCTCGATGCCGATGTCTGGCTGACGCCGATGCCGGATCACCGATTGTCGCGTGAGGAACGCGAGGAAATGTCGGCGGTCATGATGGTGCGCGATGATCGGCTCGACGTCGATCCCAAAGTCTTCACACCGGGTCATGTCCTCGTTCTCCGCGACGCCGCGCAGGAGCCAAGCGTGCAGCGCATCTTCGTCAACGCCGCGATCAAGAAGGCGCTGTGCCGCGAGGCCAGGGGCGACCGCAGCTGGCTTTCGAAGATCAGGCCGTGGTGGGGCCATGATTATCACTTCCACATCCGTATGGCATGTCCGCCTGGCAGCAGCGATTGCAAGGGCCAACCATTGCAGGCAGGAGGCGAAGGCTGCGGCGCGGGCGACCTCGCCTATTGGTTCACGGATTCCATTCTTCATCCGACGCCGCCAACCAAGCCGGAGAAGCCGAGGCCACCGGTGACGCTGGCGCAATTGCCGGCCGCCTGCCGTCAGGTTTTGGCCGCTCCGGATGCCAGGCAATAGCGTACCGGGGACGCAAGGCGTTTTGATTCGACCCGAAGATACGTTAGGGTCGGAAATCGCGGCGCCGTAAGCGCTGGCGAGGCTTCGGATCAGGGCCACTGATCCCGTCCCCTTCCCGATTTGTCGATGCGGGCCGTCGCCACGTGCGGGAAGAACATTGTGAAGGATCGATCATGCGCATCAGTGCACGAAACCAGATCAAGGGCACCGTCGTCGAAGTCAAGAAGGGCGCGACCACCTCGCATGTCCGCGTCGATATCGGAGGCGGCCAGATCATGACTTCATCGATCACCAACGAGGCCGTCGATGATCTCGGCATCAAGGCCAAGGGCAGCGTCACGGTCGTGATCAAGGCTTCCGACGTCATGATTGCGGTGGATTGACCATGCGTGCGCCTCTCCTGATCGCATTGGTGTTGCTCGGGACCACCGCTGCACGGGCGGCAGAGGAGCCGAGCGGCTGCGACAAGTTCAAATGGAGCATCGACCGGGAGAAGGCGGCGCTGACCGCTCCGGATCGCATCAAGCTTGTGTCGGGCGGCGAACTGACCGCGCTGCCGTCCACCGGGGTGACGCTCGCTTTGCGTCCGCCGGCCGATGCGAACCTTCCCTCGCCGCCCGAACGCGCGCCGAAGGAAGGCACCTTTGCCGGTTTTGCGAATATCAAAGCCGCGCCGAAGGCGGGCCTGTATACCATCAGCCTGTCCGCCGGCGGCTGGGTCGATCTGGTGCAGGACGGACATTTTCTCAAGCCAAAGGGTTTTAGCGACGCGACCGACTGCGACGGCATCCGCAAGACCATGAAGTACGAGATTTCGGCAAAGCCGCTGCTGCTGCAGGTCAGCGGAACCAAGGAGGATTCGATCTCGATCGCTATCCTGCCGTCTGAATAGCCAAACGGGCACTTTTACCCTGACTTTCAGCCTGCTATTGTTTTCATTGCGATATCCCGATCGGCCGTAAGTCGCCGGGACCAGCGGAACGGCGCTTCCGCCTGTCGCATCCATGTTCAACCAACGCCTGATTTGCGCGCGCGAAGTTGCGCCGCGAACACGCACGGAGCGCCCCATGCATCGTCTTGCCCGACTGTTCGTTGCCTTCGCCCTCCTGTGCGGATCGGCCCATTCGCCCGCGCTTGCGCAGGACAAAAGCCTCATTGTGTTTGCCGCGGCCTCGATGAAGAACGCGCTCGACGATGTCAACGCCGCCTATACCGCCAAAACCGGGGTCAAGATCAGCGCCAGCTATGCTGCAAGCTCGGCACTCGCCAAGCAGATCGAGCAGGGCGCGCCGGCGGATATTTTCCTGTCCGCCGACACCGTCTGGATGGACTATGCGACCGCCAAGAAGACCATCAACGAATCGACACGGGTCAATCTGCTCGGCAACAGCATCGTGCTGATCGCGCCGAAAGATTCCAAAATCGACAACGTCACGATCGGCCAAGGTTTCGATCTCGCCAAGCTCGCCGGCAATGGCAAGATCGCCACCGGCGACGTCAATGCGGTGCCGGTCGGCAAATACGCGAAAGCGGCGCTGGAAAAACTCGGGGCGTGGCAGGCCGCCGAGCCGAAATTCGCGATGGCGGAGAGCGTGCGCGCGGCGCTCACCCTGGTGGCGCGCGGCGAAGCGGTGCTCGGGATCGTCTATTCGACCGACGCCAAGGTCGAACCCGGCGTCAAGATCGTCGGCACCTTCCCAGCCGATTCGCATCCGCCGATCATCTATCCGGTCGCGGCAACGACCACCGCAAAGCCGGAAGCCGCCGACTATCTCGCGTTCCTGCGCTCGTCGGCTTCCAAGACCATCCTCGAAAAATATGGATTCACATTCCTGATCCGTCCGACCTCCTGATCCCGGCGTGTTCGATATTTCGCCAACCGAATGGACGGCGATCCAGCTTTCGCTCCGGGTCGCGACGGTGGCGACACTGGTGGCGACGCCGCTCGGGATCGCTCTGGCGTGGCTATTGGCGCGGCGCGAGTTCTGGGGCAAATCGGTAGTCGATGCGGTGATCCATCTGCCGCTGGTGCTGCCGCCGGTCGTCACCGGTTATCTGCTGCTGCTGACGTTCGGCCGGCGTGGCCTGGTCGGCGCCTGGCTCGCGGACCATCTCGGCATCGTGTTCGCGTTCCGCTGGACCGGCGCGGCGCTGGCCTGCGGAGTGATGTCGTTTCCGCTCCTGGTGCGGCCGATCCGGCTGTCGATCGAAGCGGTGGACCGAAGGCTGGAGCAGGCCGCGGGAACGTTGGGCGCCGAGCCATGGCGGGTGTTTGCGACCATTACCCTGCCGCTGGCGCTGCCGGGCGTGCTGGCCGGCATGGTACTCGGCTTTGCAAAGGCGATCGGCGAGTTCGGCGCGACCATTACCTTTGTGTCGAATATTCCCGGCGAAACCCAGACCATTTCGTCGGCGATCTATTCGCTGATCCAGACGCCGGATGGCGATACCGCGGCGCTGCGGCTGGTGGTGGTGTCGGTCGTGATCGCGATGGCGGCATTGGTCGGCTCCGAATGGTTCGCGCGGCGCGCCGTGCGGCGCCTGCACGGGAATTGATCATGCTCCGCGTCGACGTCGCAAAGCAGCTCGGTGAATTCTCGATCGAAGCCTCGTTCACCAGCGAGGGCCGCGTCACCGGACTGTTCGGCGCCTCCGGGGCCGGCAAGACCTCGCTGATCAGCATGATCGCGGGCCTGCTGCGGCCCGATCGCGGCATCATCGCCATCGACGGTGAGGTACTCGACGATACCGAGAAGCGCGTCCATGTCCCGCCGCATCGCCGCCGCATCGGCTATGTGTTCCAGGATGCCCGGCTGTTTCCGCATCTCGATGTGCGCCAAAATCTCGACTACGGGCGGCGCATGAACCGGCTGGCCGACAATGCGGCGGCGCGGGCACGGGTCACCGACCTGCTTGATATCGGCGGTCTGCTCGATCGCCGCCCCGGAAAGCTGTCCGGCGGCGAGCGCCAGCGGGTGGCGCTCGGCCGCGCGCTGCTGACGCAGCCGCGGCTGCTGCTGATGGATGAGCCGCTAGGCTCACTGGATGAGGAACGCAAGGTGGAGATCCTGCCCTATCTGGTGCGGCTGCGAGACGAGGCGGCGATCCCCATGGTCTATGTCAGCCACGACGCGGCCGAATTGCGCCAGTTGGCGACCCAGATCGTGATAATACGGCGCGGGCGGGTGACGGCTCTCGGTGGAGTCACGGTGCTGCCCGGCGCTTCCTAAGATGTTCCTCAAATCCCCGCCACCGACGACCACATCTCCGACAGCTTGCGCTTGAGCGACGCCACGCCCGTCAGCGGCGCGGATTTCTCTTCCTCCTCGGGCAGTCGAAGGCCGACGACATTGACCCTGCCGCCGCTGATGCTGCGCGCCACCAGCACGATAGAGTCGAGCTCCAGCGTGGCGCCTTCCTTTGGCGCATGATCGAGATGAACGTCGAAATAATCGGCCAGCGTCAGGCCGGCATGTTCGGCGTCGGTGGCGATGCCGTAGATCTCGGCAAGCTCGCCGAGCGTATGCTCGCCGGAGACAACAAAGTCGCCCAGCAGATGCGGATCGGGTGCCGTGCTCGGCTGCATGTCGACGAAGAAGCGATCCAGCGCCTCGGCTTTCTCCGGGGGCGCCAGCAGGTAGATGTAGTCGCCGGGGAGAACCGGATCGGCCTCCGCGGGCGAGAGAATGTGCTGATCGCGGATCACCAGCGTCGGCTTCGACCAGGATGGAACGAGGCCGCGCCGGAAATACAGGCTTTTCGGGCGCACTGAATAGCCGACCAGCTGCTGCTCGAGCTGGCCGGGCAGATCCAGTTCGACCCGACGCGGCCCGCGATCCGACCGCGGCAGCGCCACATGCAGCCGCCGCGCGGCGGCCGCCAGCGTCCAGCCCTGCAGCAACAGCGAGATGATGACGACGACGAAGGCGACGTCGAAATAAAGGTATGCCTTCGACAGTCCGACCAGCATCGGGATCGAGGCCAGGAAGATCGCGACCGCGCCGCGCAGGCCGGTCCAGGCGATGAAGACTTTCTCGCGCCAGTTGAACCGGAACGGCGCCAGACAGAGAAACACCGCCAGCGGCCGCGCCACCAGCATCAGCACCAGCGCCACCAGCACGGCCGGAACGACGCTGCTCATCAGCCGATGCGGCGAGACCAGCAGGCCGAGCAGCACGAACATCACGATCTGCGCCAGCCAGGTCGCGGCGTCGAGAAAGGTCACCACCGAATTATGCGCGCGGGTCGGCCGGTTGCCGATGATGATGCCGGCGAGATACACGGCCAGAAACCCCGAGGCATGCGCGATCTGCGCCGCGCCGAAAATCACCAGCGCGGCGGTGGCGACGAACGGCGCGTGCAGGCCCTGCGGCAGTGCTACGCGATTGAGCGCCAGCACCACCAGCCGCCCGCCGAGCACGCCGACGACGGCGCCGAGCACGGCCTCGCGGCCGAATTCCAGCGCGACATGCCAGGCCGAGTTGTGGCCGGCCGAGATCAGCTCGACCAGCATCAGCGTGAGAAATACCGCGAACGGATCGTTGGTGCCGGATTCGGCCTCCAGCGTCGCGCCGACGCGGGGACGCAGCCGCAGGCCCTGCGCATGCACCAGAAGAAACACTGCCGCGGCATCGGTCGAGGCCACCACGGCGCCGACCAGCAACGCCTCGGCCCAGTTCAGGTCGAGCGCATATTTGGCGACCGGTGCGGTGATCAGCGCCGTCAGCAGCACGCCGGCGGTGGCCAGCACCATCGACGGCGCCAGCACCGCGCGGATGCTTTGAAACCGCGTTCGCAGGCCGCCATCGAACAGGATCAGCGCCAGCGCCACCGAGCCCACCAGATAGGTGGTGCGCACATCGTCGAAGCCCAGTTGGCCCGGACCTGAATCGCCGGCCAGCATGCCGATCACGAGAAACACCAGCAGCAGCGGCGCGCCGAAGCGCAGCGCCAGCAGGCTCGACAGAATGCCGGCCATCACCAGGACCGCGCCGAGAAGAATGGCTATGCTGACCGAATCGAGAGAGGCCATGAAGCTCCGTAAATCATCGCAAATACCTGCACTTGCATCCTTATCGTCGCCACAGTTCGACGCCAACCCATTTCTGCCGCCAGCGGCAATGTGCCCGTTTTGCTGGCGTTGCCTTGCTTTGCCGCCGTATCGTCGCGATGGCGCCGGCGCTGCCGTTATGGAAATCTGCCGGATATTCGAATCACGTTTTGTCCGATCGGGCCGAGTTGCCTTTAAATGAGATTTTGACGATGGACCTCAACGACATCATCGACTTCCTGCATGCCGCGGCGCGCTCGGTCGGCGTGGAGGTCACCTCGCCAGGGTTCTATCTGCAGCTTGGCCTGATCCTCGCGGGCGCCGGGATTTCATTCGCCGCCGGTGCGGCGATTCGCTCGCGGGTCGACATGACCTCGCTCGCCATGGGCTGGCCGGCGCCGCTTCGGCTGTTCATGCGCGTCCTGATCGACAGCGCCTCGACCGCGGTGTTCGCGGCGCTGACGGCGCTGGCGCGCGTGATCATGGTGCACTCGACGTGGCCGAGCCGCAGCTATCTGCTCGCGGTCGCTGCGAAACTTGCCTTCGCCTGGCTGATCATCCGTCTCGTGACATCGGTTATCCGCAACACCTTTATCGTCCGTCTGGTATCGCTGTCGGCGTGGCTGCTGACGGCGCTGAGCATCCTCGGACTGCTCGATCCGACCATGGATACGCTCGACTCGGTCTCGATCGTGCTGGGCGGTCTGCGGCTGACGCCGCTGTTGCTGATCAAGCTCGGCGTGCTGCTGGCGGTGGCGCTGTGGCTGAGCAACATCGCCAGCAACTTCGTGGAAAGCCGGATCACGCAATCCGGCGACCTGACGCCCTCGATCCAGGTGCTGCTGGTCAAGATGATCCGGCTCGGCCTGATGGTCTTCGCGGTCGCGGTGGTGATGAGCGCGGTCGGCATCAACCTCTCGGCGCTGGCGATCTTCTCGGGGGCCGCCGGTGTCGGCATCGGCTTCGGCCTGCAGAAGATCGTCGCCAATTTTATCAGCGGCATCATTCTGCTGGCGGACAAATCGGTGAAGCCGGGCGACCTCGTTACCATCGGCGACAGCACCGGGCGCATCAGCGCAATGAAGACGCGTTATATTTCGGTTGCCGCCGGCGACGGCCGCGAATTCCTGATCCCGAACGAGGATCTGGTGACGCAGAAGGTCACCAACTGGACCTACACCGACAACAATACGCTGGTGAAAGTCAATTTCGGCACCAACTACGATGCCGATCCACGGCTGGTCTGCAAGCTGGCGATCGAGATCGCCGCGGCGGCGCCCCGCGCCCTCAAGGGCAAGCCGCCCAACTGCATCCTGATGGAGTTCACCGAGGCCGGGATGAAATTTTCCCTGACGTTCTGGATCGCCAACCCCGACGGCATGGACAGCGTGAAGAGCGACGTGATGCTGGCGCTGTGGGAAGCCTTCAAGCACGAGAACATCCGGGTGCCCTATCCAGTGCGCGAAATCCGCATCCGCGGCGGGGCGCTGCCGGTCGAGACCACGGTGGAGGTTCCAGGCTGAAGTTCCCACAGCCGCGTGGCCGATTCCTCTTTGGCAAGGCCTGCCCAGGTTCCGGCCGAGCCAATTAGTAGGGGGCGACCAACCTTGGCTTGCATGGGTCGCCCCGATCATTAAATTAACGCCGCAATTGTCTATCACCGTCCCTCTTGCCCGCCAGAACATGATCAGCCCATGAGCTACATCGAAGCCTCCGATACCTCCTTGCGCAAAACCGGGCAGATCAAGCTGCACGGGCCGAGCGGGTTTGCCGGCATGCGCAAGGCCGGCGCGCTGGTGGCCAGGTGCCTCGATGAGCTGACCGATATCGTCAAGCCGGGCGTGCCGACCTCGCGGATCGACGATTTCGTCCGCGACTTCGCTTTCGGCCATGGCGCCTATCCCGCTACCCTGATGTATCGCGGCTATCGCTATTCGACCTGCACCTCGATCAACCACGTGGTCTGCCACGGCATGCCCGGAGACCGGGCGCTGAAGGAGGGCGACGTCGTCAACATCGACGTCACCTTCATCGTCGAGGGCTGGTATGGCGATTCCAGCCGGATGTACGCGGTGGGCCCGATCGCCCGCAAGGCCGAACGGCTGATCGACGTGACCTATCAGGCCATGATGCGCGGCATCGCCGCGGTAAAGCCCGGCGCCACCACCGGCGACATCGGCCACGCCATTCAAAGCTTCGTCGAGCCGCAGGGCATGAGCGTGGTGCGCGATTTCTGCGGCCATGGCCTGGGACGCATGTTCCACGACGAGCCGAACATCATTCATATCGGCCGGCCCGGCGAAGGCGTGGTGCTGAAGCCCGGCATGTTCTTCACCATCGAGCCGATGATCAACCTCGGCAAGCCGCATGTGAAAATCCTGTCCGACGGCTGGACCGCCGTGACGCGCGACCGTTCGCTGTCGGCGCAGTTCGAGCATTCGGTCGGCGTCACCGCCAGCGGCGTCGAAATCTTCACACTGTCGCCGCGCCATCGCGAGAAGCCGCCGGCGGCGGCGTAATTCTCCGCGCGCGCCTTTGCATAGCCTGCCCCCACAACAAGCCCTCATACCCTGCCACCGGGTCTCGCCTTCTTTACAAACTGTCGTCATCCCCGCCTTCGCGGGGACGACCGTTGAGAGTATGGCTAGCCGTCATTGCGAGCGCAGCGAAGCAATCCATAGAGCAACAAGTAAACAAGAGTGGATTGCTTCGCTGCGCTCGCAATGACGCCAAGATATGAGTCCGCGATCTCGCCGCATGTTTTGCGCGAGGTTTGCCATCAATGTTCCGCCCTCTCCAATCAGAGGGCGCAGGGAATGCCGGGCGCCCGATGCACCCGCAGCCTCGTGTGCGCTAGGGTAGTAAGTATGCACACGAGTATTCACAGCGAGTCACCGGAATCATCCGGCATTCCCCGCGCAATGGTTTACGGCTTATACCGTGCTCTCCCCGGTGATCGGCTTTCTTGCCACCGTCGCCGGCGGAGTTGCCTCCACCGACTTGACACCAGCGTCGGGGTGTCAGGACCACACGTCTTCGCCGTCCGCGTTGGCATCGCCCGTCAAGCGCGCCGTCGCGTCCACCGCCCCCCGCCCCGCGTCCGTGACGTTCGCGAAACGCCCCTCTGAGTGGAACAGGATGGCGGGGGATATAGAAGTGATTTGGGTCTGGCGTCAAGAATAATTTCGGAAAATAAGAAATAGGTCCGAAAGGCAGCGGAGCCGGATGACCGGCGCCTTGAAGGGAAGCGCCAACGCAGCCCCCGTCATTCCGGGGCGATGCGAAAGCATCGAACCCGGAATCTCGAGATTCCCCGATGTGCAATGGCACATCTGAGGTCTGGTGCTAACGCACCATCCCGGAATGACGGAGTCTCCCGGAATGACGGAGTCCTCAGGTGATTTGGGGTCTGGCGTCAAGCCCTAATTTCTGAAAAACAGAAACTAACGATCCCAACCCCGTTGCCGCTGAGCGGCGAGGTGCGAAAAATCCGCGCCTGCCCCGGCCGCCGGTGTCGTCATCCGGCAATTCACGGTTGCAAAAGTTGGCCGGCACGGCATGGTTAGCCGTTCTCCGAACGGTGCTACCGCCGATGGCCGCGGATACCAGCGATACGCAAGACACGTCTGCAGAGAAGCCGCATTATCACGGCCATCGGATGCGGCTGCGCGAGCGCTTTCATGGCGCCGGGCCCGACGCCTTGAGCGATTACGAGTTGCTGGAAATGGTGCTGTTCACGTCGCAGCCCCGGCGCGACATGAAGCCGCTGGCCAAATCGTTGCTCAAGAAATTCGGCTCGTTCGCCGAGGTCATTCACGCGCCGGCGACGCGCCTTCGCGAAGTCGACGGCGTCGGTGACGTCACGATTACCCAACTCAAGCTGATCGCGGCAGCCGCCAGCCGGATCGCCAAGGGCCAGTTGCAGCAGCGCACCATGCTGTCGTCATGGAATGACGTGATCGATTATTGCCGGACCAGCATGGCGTTCGCCGACAAGGAGCAGTTTCGCATCCTGTTTCTCGACAAGCGCAACCAGCTGATCTCGGACGAGGTGCAGCAGACCGGCACCGTCGACCACACGCCGGTCTATCCGCGCGAGGTGATCAAGCGCGCGCTTGAATTATCCGCCACCGCCGTGATCCTGGTGCACAATCACCCCTCCGGCGATCCGACGCCGTCGCAGGCCGACATCCAGATGACCCGCGCGATCATCGACATCGCCACGCCGCTCGGCATCTCCGTGCACGACCACCTCATCGTCGGCAAGAACGGCCATGCGAGCATGAAGGGGCTGCGGCTGATCTGAAGGGACATGGGCAACTGCGATGGCAACCGGTTCGAGCGAGTGCCTAGCGATATCTGCCTGGGCCGTTGAGGCATCAGGAGCCTGATTGAATGAACCGTCCAATGCGAAGGCTCAATTATGGCACTCTCCCACGGAACATCCGCAGCGACGCACCGCCCCCCAGCGTTCGAGTGCGCGCCAACTATCCGAAATGCTCAATCAGCAATTCAGTAAGAACTCGGACTTTCCGTGTGGAGTGTTGACCAGGAGGCCGGACAACGAACATGCCGGCCGTCGGAACACGATAGCGCGGCATAACCTGAACAAGGGCGCCGGAATCCAGATAGCCTTTGATGAGATGATCCGGAAGCCAAGCGATGCCGAGCCCCGCCACCGCAGCAGCCGCGAGTGCGCTACCGTTGTCCGCTTTGAACCGCCCCTGCGGATGAATGGAAATTGTCTTGTCGCCATCAATAAATTGCCAGGTTTCCGTTCCCTGCATGAGCGCCTGATGGGTAAGGAGTTCGTCCGGCGTCCCGGGAGTCCCGTGCTCCCTGACATAGTCCGGGCTTGCGACGAGCGTTCCAGAAACCGGCCCGACACGACGTGCGATCAAGTTCGAGTCGTTGAGATAGCCGACACGTATCGCACAATCGAAACCCTCCCCAATGATATCCACGAAGCGATCGCTGTAGCTCGCCTGGACGTGGAGCAGCGGGTGGCGCCGAGCCATTTCTGCAAACACCGGCGCCAAATGCGTCGGTCCCAAGGATAGCGGCGCTGCGATACGGAGACGACCGCGCAGTTCGCCAGCAGGCATGATCGTTTCAAGCGCGATGTCGATTTCGGCGCAGACGCGAGCGGCGTGCTCGCGAAACGTGACGCCGGCCTCCGTCAGCGCGGCACCGCGTGTCGTCCGCGCGAGAAGCTGGACGCCGAGTTCGGCTTCCAATCGGAATAACCGCCGACTGACGATCGACTTCGAGACGCCAAGGCGGCGGGCAGCCGATGATACCCCGCCAGCATCGGCCACATCGACAAAGGTCCGCAGATCTTCGGTATCCATCGCCAGTGTTCCGCATTTCGCGACACAGATGGGCAATTTGTAAGGCTATCGCGTCGCTTTTTGCGACGATAGCTTGTCCATCAATCGGAACCAAGGGAGATTCTCATGCCATCAACAAAACGACATCCCGGCCGCTCGGCTGCAGTCACCGGTGCCGGCGGGGGCCTCGGCCGCGATATCGCGCTCGGCCTCGCGGCCAAGGGTTACGTGGTTTTCGGCACGGCCATGTCAGCCGTGGAAGTCCAGGACCTGAAAGACGCTTCCGGAGGACGTGTCAGCCTGACTGTCTGTGACATGACCAAGGAAGAGTCCGTGAAAGCCTGGGCGGCCGGCGTGTCCGACGCCCTCGGCGATTCCGGCCTCGATATTTTGATCAACAATGCCGGCATTCTGACCCCGGGACCGATCGAGGTTCTTCCGCTCGACGCTATCCGGCGTGAATTTGACGTCAACGTGTTCGGTGCCCTGTCGGTCATGAATGCATTTCTGCCGGCGCTGAGGAAGGCGCGCGGTCGCATCGTTCAGGTCAGCACTTGGACCGCTAGCGTGCCGCTCCCATTCAATGGACCGTCGGGCGCATCGAAAGCCGCGATGGAGGTATTTGCGACGGTCTACCGCGCCGAGCTGAAGCGGTTCGGAATCGACGTCGTGGTGGCAGCGGCAGGCAACATGAAAACCGGCGGCCCGGCGAAAACGGCTGCAGCCCTCAAGCGGGTGGCCGACGGAATGACGCCCGAACAACGCGAGCTATATGGAAAAACCTTCGGCTCGTTCGCAGCCGCCCTTAACGGCATGCAGAACAGCGGGCTCGACTCGGCCGCCGCCGCCCGGAGGGTGATCGAACTGGCCGAGCAAGTCCCCGCGCCGAGCCGAGCGCCGGTGGGAGCAGACGCCGGAGAGATGCTCCGTGTCGTTCGAGAGAAATCAGACGCGGAGCAAGATGCGTTGCGCCTTCAGCTCGTCGGCCTGAGTTAAGTCCACCTGATAATCACCCATCTTACAAAAGGAGCCAGCCATGATCGAAGTCATTGACACCAACGATGGCCGCGCCGTTCGCAACAAGAACAACGTCCTCGCCCTCTACGATCTGATGATCAACACGAAGAAATCGGAAGAGGGCACGGCCAAATTCGTAAGCCCCGCTTACATCCAGCACAACCCGCTGATCGCAGACGGTTCGATCGCGCTAGGGAAATTCTTCGCCCAGATCACGCGGGAACGCGCCCGGGCCCGCGTCGTCGTCCACCGCATCATCGCGGTCGGCGACTATGTATGGGCTCACGTAAACTTTCTGAATCTCTTCAATGACGACCCGGAGGATACCGGGATCGCCGGCGTCGACATCTACAAGATGGACGCCGACGGCAAGGCAATCGAACATTGGGACACCTTGCAGATCGTCGGCGACCCGAAAAACTCGGCACCTTTGATCGCGCCGAACATTCCGCGCGCCAACCCGAACGGAATGTTCTGAGCGAGAGAATCTGCCATGAGCGATTCGCCCGGTCCTTTGATGGAGAGACCCTGCTCGGAGTATTGGGGCGCCAAGATTCCACATGCCGGGCGATCGTGATCGCTGAGATCTAGGGCGCTTTCCGGTTCGGTGGCATCATCCTTCGAGACGCATCGCTTCGCGATGCTCCTCAGGATGAGGTCTGAGACCCTCATGGTGAGGAGCGCGGCAACGCCGCGCGTCTCGAACCATCAGGCCCGTTGGGTGCCTGATTGTGGTTCGATACAACTGGAAAATGCGTTAGCCGCAAGCTTCCAGCCAGCTACATCCGTATGCCGCTTGCCAGAATGGCCTCCGCGAGTTCGGCGGCGGGTCCGCTTAAGGTTTTGCCCGTGCCGAGCAGAACGAATTCGACGGTGCCGAGATCTGGCAGACCGTGACCGCTCGGGAGTTCGACAAGGCCCGTCGGGATCAGGTCTCCAGTGAAAACCGTGATGCCGAGTCCGGCGAGCGCCGCGGCTCGCAACCCGCTCAAGCTGCCGCTTGTGCACACGATGCGCCAGGGACGAGCGCAACGCTCAAGCGCGGCGAGAACGATGTCGCGGGTGATGCTGGGCGGTGAATAGAGGATCAGCGGTACCGGCGCTGATGGATCGAGGCGTGGCAGATCGCCGGACACCCAAGCTAACCGATCGCGCCAGACAACGCGCCCGCGATCCTCTCCCGGACGACGTTTGCCGCAGACGAGGTCAAGCTCTCCGCGCTCAAGCTTCTCGTTGAGCTCACCGCTCAGGCCAACCGTGAGCTCGAATTCGACGAGTGGATGTGTGCGAACAAACTCCCGCAACACTTCCGGCAAAAGCGATGTCACAAAATCCTCCGACGCGCCGAACCGCAGCCGGCCGCGCAGTTCGGAGCCCGCGAAATAGCGCTCCGCCCGTTCGTTCGCGGCCAGAATGCCCCGAGCGAACTCGATCATGGCTTCGCCGTCGGCCGTCATTGTTACCGAATGGGTATCGCGGACGAAAAGCCGGCGTCCGGCCTCGTGCTCAAGCCTTCGGATGTGCTGGCTGACCGTCGACTGGCGCAAGCCGAGCCGCTCGGCAGCCCTGGTGAAACTCCGGGTCTGGGCAATCGCCAGGAAAGTCTGAAGCAGGACGGGATCCAGCATGGCTCTATCATCATGATATCCGATTACACTAATAGCTGTGTGCGGTATTCACAATGACAAACGTGCACTGATATCAAGGGACGATCACCTGCAAACGAGGCTTGCAAACGAGGCTTGAATTACTTTGGTCCGCTCCATCTGGTCACGCATCGATGGGTTCCTCGCGGCCATCTTGCTGACTGTTGCTTTCGCCACCGTGATGCCGGCCCGCGGCGATGCGGCATTGGCCGTCGGCTGGCTAACGGATGCCGCCATCGCGCTGTTGTTTTTCATGCACGGGGCGAAGCTTTCGCCCGAAGTCGCGCTTCTTGGAGCGCGGCACTGGCGACTGCACACGATGGTGTTCCTGAGCACGTTCGCGCTGTTTCCGTTGCTCGGAATTTCCGCGCGCTTCCTGGCCCCAGGTTTCCTCCCCGGGCCACTCTGGGCCGGGCTGATCCTGCTCACCGCGCTGCCCTCGACGGTGCAGGCCTCGATCGCTTTCACGTCGGTGGCAGGCGGCAACGTGCCGGCGGCACTGTGCAGCGCTTCCGCCTCGAATCTGCTCGGCGTTTTCCTTACTCCCCTGATCGCCGGTTTCCTGCTCACCCGCCACGGCCTCGACATCTCTGCGCGCTCGGTTCTTGCCATCGTGATGCAGCTTCTGCTGCCCTTCGTCGCCGGTCAGCTGTTGCGGCCGTGGATCGGCGCCTATCTCACGCGCCATCCGCGCGCGCTCAAGAGCGTGGATTACGGCTCGATCCTGCTCATCGTCTACTCGGCTTTCAGCCACGGCGTCGTGGATGGCATCTGGCATCAGATCGATGCGCAAGATCTGTTCAAGGTCGCGCTCGTCGATGTCGCGCTGCTCGCGGCCGTGATGGCGATCCTGACCTTTGCGAGCAGGCAGTTCGGCTTTTCGCGTGCCGATGAAATCACCATCGTTTTCTGCGGATCAAAGAAAAGCCTCGCCAGCGGCCTGCCGATCGCAACCTTGTTGTTCGCCGGGCACGTGGGGCTCGTTGTCATCCCGTTGATGTTGTTCCACCAGATCCAGCTCATGGTCTGCGCGTCGCTCGCGCGGCACTACGCAGCGCGCCGGGTCACCGCGAGTGAACCGCTTCCAGCTCTCCCCGCATCCTCCGCCTGAGCGTTGGACATCATCGGCATCGGAAAAGGGGCTGCGGCATTGCGCCCGCCGCGGCAGGACGCACGAATATCAGAGCGTAGCCGGCATTGAACGCCGGCTCCCGTGTCCCGGACGCGGTGCAGCGTCCTTCACGATGCACCGCAGAGCCGGGAGCCATTCGGCGCTGTAAAAAAAAGGACCCCGGATCAGCTGCGCACCGCTTACACGCTGCGCAGCGTCCGGGGAACGTCAATGGGTAAGCAAAACATTGATGCCTGCGATCGCCGCCTGTGACTCTCAAGAGACATTGG
Source organism: Bradyrhizobium erythrophlei (assembly GCF_900129425.1). Classification (NCBI taxonomy): domain Bacteria; kingdom Pseudomonadati; phylum Pseudomonadota; class Alphaproteobacteria; order Hyphomicrobiales; family Nitrobacteraceae; genus Bradyrhizobium; species Bradyrhizobium erythrophlei. The sequence continues at coordinate 7,934,859 of NZ_LT670817.1, forward strand.
ACTTCGCGGGTCTCGAACCACGAGGCGGTAGATCCGCGAGCGCTATTTCGGCCTGGCCCGGCCCGGTGGGCCGGGCGGCGGGATGGTCCGCTTGAAGCTCGGCCGCGCCGCGTGCCGGTCGTAATAGCCGGCGAGGTGGTGAGCTGCGGCGAGCGCCTCCGCGCCTTCCGGGAGTTGCCGGACCTGAAACAGGATCGGCAGCAGGTTGATGTCGGCGAAGGTGAAGCGATCGCCGACGAGATAACCGGTCGCGGCGACCGCCTGGTCGAGAACCCCGATCTGCTGGCGCAACGCCGGCGTCGCCGCGTCGATCGCCTTCCGGTCGGGCTTGCCGTCGGCCGTCCTGGGGAAGGCATAGGCGAGCAGATAGGTCCGGATCATGGTGCGATCCACCACCGTGTTGACGAGCGAGACCCACTGTTCGGTGAGCGCGGCGAGACGCGGATCGGACGGGAACAGATCCGGGCCCGGGAAAACGCGATCGAGATAGGTGGCGATGGCCTTGGATTCGCAGAGCGCGACATCGCCGTGGCGCAGCACCGGCATTTTGCCGAACGGATGAATGGCGAGGATCTCCGGCGCGCCCAGCATCGTCTCCGTCAGCACATATTCGATGGCCTTCTCCTCGCAGACCATCCGCACCACGCGGGTGTAGGTCGAGCGCACAGAACCGATGATCTCCGGTTTCGGCATGGCCTGTCTCCCTGCGCTGCCACGCAGCCAAGTTCGCCAGACGTTCGGAGCGTCGATCCGATCAGGAATCCAAAATCGAATCAACCTCAGGACATCCCGCTCTATCCTTGCGCGCGCCGCAACCGGCTTTGCGGGTCATCGGGTTTCTCAATGGCGGCTCGTCCACTGACCGGCTACTGCTCGACAAACGCGCGATTGATTTGCTCCGTGATAGGCTTCGGCAAATAGTTCATCATGGTCCGGCTGCCGGTCTGCATGAAGACTTCGGCCAGCATGCCCGGGACGAGTTGCAGGCCAAATAAATATTATCAGTCCCCGCCCGTCTAGCTCGGCGAGAAAACGAGGCCGAATGAAGGTCGCTTCAGGATAATACGATGAGGCTGCGTCACGGCGTCATTGATATTACTGGATTTTCAATCAGTAATTGCAGAGAGGCCGCCGTGGTTGTCGACGATGTCGTCGCCCGTCCGTGAAGCCAATCCGACGAAGGCGCGGAAGGCATCAAGAGGACCCCGCCGCACGCCGCCTCAGCAAATCCCGTTCGCGCTGGTTGCCCGCCAGCGCCGCCGCCGCTTCGAACGCGGCGCGGGCCTCCTCGTCACGACCTAGCTTTTGCAGCAGGTCGCCCCGAACGCTTCCCAGCAGGTGATAATTTTCAAGCGCTGGCTCGTGCGCTAGGCGCTCGACGATCGCCAGTGCTGCTTCCGGACCCTCGGCCATGCCGACGGCAACCGCGCGGTTGAGTTCAATGATCGGCGAGCGCACGAGGTTCGCGAGCTCCGCGTAAAGGGCTGCTATGCGCGGCCAGTCGGTGGCATCCGCCGTGCCGGCTTGAGCATGACAGGCGACAATCGCCGCCTGCAGCGCGTAGAAACCGCCCGCGCCACCGAGTTCGCGCGCCCGCCCCAGCACCTGAAATCCACGCCGGATCTGGAGCTGGTCCCACAATGCGCGGTTCTGCTCCAGCATCAGGATCGGCTCGCCCGTCGCGTCGGTGCGCGCCGCCGTGCGCGAAGCGTTCAGCTCCATCAAGGCGAGCAGGCCGTGGGCCTCGGGCTCGTGCGGCGCGATCGAGGTAAGCACGCGGCCGATCCGAAGCGCTTCGTTGCAGAGTTGCGGACGCAGCCAGTCGCTGCCGCGCGCCGCGGTATAGCCTTCGTTGAATATGAGGTAGACGACCTCCAGCACGGAGGCGAGCCGCTCCGAGAGTTCTCGCGCGCGCGGGGGCTCATAAGCCAGCCCAGATTCCGAAAGCGTGCGCTTGGCGCGCACGATACGCTGGGCAATCGTCGGGTCCGGCACCAGGAACGCCCGTGCGATCTCCTCGGTGGTCAGGCCGCAGATCATCCGCAGCGCAAGCGCCACGCGGGCCTCGCGCGAAAGCAGCGGATGACAGGCGGTGAAGATCAGCCGAAGCAGCTCATCGCCGATGTCGTCGTCGAGCGCTGCGTCCGGATCGGGCATGGCCTGCTGCTCCTGCTCCATGTCCCGAACGATCATCGCGTGATTGCGCGCGAGCATCCGGCCGCGGCGCAGATGATCGAGAGCCCGACGCTTGGCGGTCGCCATCAGCCATGCGCCGGGCTTTTCCGGAACGCCTGTCGCGGGCCAATGCTCGAGGGCGGCCAACAGCGCTTCCTGCGTCAGATCCTCGGCCAGCGGCACGTCGCGCAGCATCCTTGAAAGGCCTGTGATCAGCCGCGGCTGCTCGATGCGCCAGACCGCGAGGATCGTGCGATCGATGTCGGCGGCCGTCATCGCCGCCGACTGCGTAGGCGGGGTCCTCACCTCAAGGGCCGGCGAGCGCGCGAACCTCGCACGTCCCATCCCAGCCCGGCATGTGATCCCTGTGGAGCTGCATGAACTCGACCGCCGCGGCCACGGCCTCCTCCTTGTCCCGAAGTTCGAAGATCGCGTAGCCCCCGATCACCTCCTTGGCCTCCACGAACGGACCGTCGACGACGCTGAGTTTCCCGTCCATGATGCGCACCTGGGCGCCGGTGGCGCGCGGCATCAGCCCGCCGCTGTCGAGCATGCGGCCGGCCTTGATCTCGCGGTCGGCGAGCTTGTGCACGGCCTCGATGAGTTCGGGTGTCGGCGGTCCGGGATGGGCGGGTACGACGATATACATAAAGCGCATCTGCTGGGTCCTTCTGGGGCGAGCCGCCGGCGCCAAGCCCGCGGGACTGTCTCGCTCATGGAATCGACGATCCAGCCGGCGGCGGATCGACATGGATGTTGAAAAAAAGTGACTACAATGTCCGGCCTGCCTGCCGTTGGGCCCCTCTCCCAAACAACGCCCGCGCGAGCCAGCCGGCGCGACCGCAAAGGCTGCTCAGCATATCGAATACGGTTGCGAAAAGAACGGTCTGTTTCGCCGCGCCGATGGCCGAGGTGGCCAACCGGTTCAGGTGGTCTTGCCGGAATGTTCCTCTTCCAGGGTAACGGCTACGTCGGCATTCGCCGACAGCCGCACGTTCTGTCCTTCCACGTCCGCGACCAGCCCCAGTTCGATGAAATGATGGTGGCCTTTGTGGTGCCCTTCGCCGCTGTCGGCTTTTGTCAGTTTGATCCTGCCGTTTTCCACGCGATCGACGGTTCCGATGTGAACGCCGTCCGCTCCGATCACCTGCATATGCGGCTTTACGCTTTTCATTACTTTGCTCCTCGCTGCAGTTAACCCTGGTTTGGTCAGTTCATCGCGCTGTCGGGTCAGGAGTTCGAGTTGCGCCTGCTGGTCGGCGATACGTTGCGCGTTCAATTCCTCGTCCGCGGCGCCGGAATAGGCCGCTGCCTGCTCCTCCAATTCGAGGAGGTTTTCTCTGATGGCAGCGATGCGTTCTTCAATCTCGGCGAGGTTCAGCGGCATGTCTGGCATGGATCATCTCCTCGGCACGCGCCCCCGCGGAGGTACATCTCTCGAAGCGCACAGACTTTTGGCATCCCGTGCGGGCCTCGCACCCGCAACGATTGGACGGGATCGCGGCGCCAACAAGGCCATTCAGCCGCTCGGCGCGCGACTTGCGGCTCTCACCAGCGCCCACGGGAGGAGGCCGAACGCCCGCCGAAATTGACGGGCAAGGATGTTGTGAGGAATTATTGCCGCAGCAGGATCAGCGGATCGGTGCTGTCGGGCACCCGCCGCCACTGCGCGTTGTCGTCGGCCTCGAACTGCCAGGTTTCGCCGCTGGCCGACATCAGCAGGATCTGCCCGTGATCGAGCCGCCACTGCGTCGGCGCGAACGCCGCTATCGCCGGGTCGCATTTCGGCTTGAGAAATACCTGGAAATTATCCTGGCTCGCCTCGGTGTTGGTCAGGGTCAGGCCGCAGATCGATTCGCCGTTGCCGCGAACCATCGCCCAGTCGCCGATCATCTGATCCATCGACTTGGCCAGCGAGCGCGCGGCGGCAAGATTCTGCAGGATATAGATGCCCTCGCCCTGTCGCAGGCCCTCGAAAATCCCGGTCTCGACTTCGGTGAAGTCGATCACCGACTCGCCGGCGGCATCCTGCAGCCGGACGATATCCAGTCCCTTGATGCTCCAGGCCGTGATGTCCTTGGTGAACGGCAGCGCCGCCGGACAGCCGGGCTCGAGTTCAAGCTTCAACCCCTGCGGCGTGGAATCGCTCTTCAGCGTGACCACGCAGGTCTTGCTGCGTTCGGTGGTCGAGAGCTCCCACTGGCCGATCATCTCTTTCTTCAAGGTGGCGGCGTCCTGCGCCCGCGCCGCCGATCCGCAGGCGACCCACGCCAACAGTGCCGCAAGCGCAATGGAAGGACGCCCTCTCATCAGCGACCCTTTGCCGGGGTTTCTGCAACCGGCGTCAGCGGACCCTTGCCGGCGAACCAGGTCTTGAGATTGTCGACCACCAGTTGATCCATGGCGTTGCGCGTCACCACCGACGCCGAGCCGATGTGCGGAAGCAGCACCACGTTCTGCATGGCGCGCAATTCCTCCGGCACCGCCGGTTCGTTGGCGAACACGTCGAGCCCCGCGGCCAGGATCGTCCCCGACTTCAGCGCCGCGATCAGCGCCGGCTCGTCGATCACCGAACCGCGCGCCACGTTGATGATCACGCCGCGCGGCCCGAGCGCCTTCATGACGTCGGTGTTGATCATCTTCGCGGTCGAAGCGCCGCCCGGGAGGATGAGAATCAGCGTATCGACCGCCTTCGCCATCTCGATCAGATCGGGATAATGCCTGTACGACACCCCGGGCGCCGGGTTGCGCGAGTGATAGACCACGGGAACGCGCGACGCCTCGAGCCGGCGCCCGATCGCCTGGCCGATCCGGCCCATGCCCACCATCCCGATTTTGCGATCCCTGAGCGAACCGACGCTCAGGGGAAAATTCTGTGTCGTCCACAGGCCGGAACGCAGGTAGCGGTCGGCCTTGATGAACTCGCGCAGGGTCGCGATCAGAAGGCCCATGGCGATATCGGCGACCTCTTCGGTCAGGACGTCAGGGGTATTGGTGACGACGATATTGTGGTCGCGGGCATAATTGGCGTCGACGTGATCGTAGCCGACGCCGAACGAGGAGACGATCTCGAGTTTCGGGAAACGCGCCAGCGTCTTGCTGTCGCCGCCCACCGAATTGTAGGTAATCGCGGCGCCGCGGATTTTTTCCGCGGCCGCCGGCGTCAACCGCTCGAGGTCGGCAACGGTTTCGAACGAATGCAGCACGAACTGGTCGGAAAAGCCGTTGTCGACGATCGGCTTGCTCGGCCCATAGATCAGCAAATCGATCTTCTCCGAAGAAATATTCCCGCCAGCCATCAGTTTTCCTTTCCAAGCGCGCTCTCGTGCCAGCGCCGCAACAGCAGATGCGAGGTTAGCGCCAGCAGCCCATAAATGACAATCCCGGCGGCCGAGAGCAACAGCAAGGCTGCGAACATCCGGGGAATGTTGAGACGATAGCCGGATTCGGCGATTCGATAGGCGAGGCCGGAACCGGCGCCGGCGGAGCCCGCCGCGATTTCGGCGACCACCGCCCCGATCAGCGACAACCCGCCCGCGATCCGCAATCCGCCGAGCATGAACGGCAATGCCGCGGGCACCTTGAGATAGACCAGGGTCTGCAGCCGCGACGCGCCGTAAAGCTGAAACAGGCCGGCCAGATTGCGATCCACCGAATTCAGCCCGAGCGTGGTGTTGGACAGCACCGGAAAGAATCCGACGATCCAGGCGCAGACGATCACCGCGGTCTGCTGCGGCAGATAGATCAACAGCAGCGGCGCGATCGCGATCACCGGCGTGACCTGCAGGATGACGGCATAGGGAAACAGTGAATATTCCAGCCATTTCGATTGATTGAACAACAGCGCCAGGGCGACGCCGCCGACGCCGGCGGCCACGAAGCCTTCGAACGTGGTCTTCAGCGTGGTCAAAAGCGATTGCGACAACACCGGCCAGTCCGCAATCAGCGTCTGGAACACCGCGCCTGGGCCGGGCAGGACATAGGGCGGGATATTGTTCAGCCGCACCACCAGATCCCACACCACGATGCCGGCCGCGAGCACGACGATGGGCAGCAGGATCCGGACAAGGCGCAGCGTGCGGCTGTCCGGGGCAGCCTGCGCGGCGGACAATGGCGGTGTCTGCAGGGAGTTCATGAGCCGGACTGCCCTGGACAGGACGGCGCCAGCGCGTGCGAAACCTGGCGGCAATAGCCGGCATATTCGGCGGAGGTGCGAAACTCCTCGCCGCGCGGCTCCGGCGTGTCGATGCGAATCTCGGCGCTGAAGCGGCCGGGCCGCGATGTCATCACCACCACCCGCTGCGACAGATACACCGACTCGAACACCGAATGGGTGACGAAGATGACGGTCTTGCGCAAATTGCGCCACAGCGCCAGCAGATCGTTGTTGAGCCGGAAACGGGTGATCTCGTCGAGGGCTGCGAACGGCTCATCCATCAACAGGATATCCGGGTCGGTCACCAGTGCGCGCGCCAGCGACACCCGCATCTTCATGCCGCCGGACAATTCGCGGGGATAAGCGTCGGCGAATTCGGCAAGTCCCACCTGCGTCAACGCCTGATCGACGCGGGCGTTCGCTTCGGCGGCCGGTGCGCGCGCCAGTTTGAGCGGCAACCGCACATTCTCGCGCACACTGGTCCATGGCATCAGCGTCGGCTCCTGGAACACGAAGCCGATGGCATGCCCGGCGCGTGGCGGACCGGCACGATTTGAAACACTGACCGTGCCCGAGGTCGGCGCGCTGAGGCCTGCGATCAGCCGCAACGCCGTCGATTTTCCGCACCCCGATGCGCCGAGCAGCGACACGAATTCGCCTTTGCCGACGTCGAGGTCGAACGGCCCCAGCGCCATGACGCCGCTGTCATAGACCTTGGTGACCCCGCGCAGGCTCACCGCGAGGCCGGCCGTGCGGGATTCGATCTCGGACAAGGCTGCGGTCTCGACCATCGGCCTGCGTCCTAATTCTTCGGCCGCAGATCGAGACCGACACCCTTGTTGATGAAGCGAAGCGTGTAGGATTTGCGGAAGTCGATATCCGGGCGCACCACGCCGGCCCGCACCATCTTGTCGAAGAAGCTCGTCACCCGGACGTCGCTCATGGCGCCGATGCCGTCGTGCAGGGAGTCGCCGGAATCGACAATGCCGTATTCCTTCATCGCGGCCACCGAGTAGGCCAGCAGCTCGTCGGTCATCTCCGGATTGAGCTTCTTGATCAGGGCGTTACCAGCCGCGTTGTCGCCGTACAAATAATGATACCAGCCGATGATCGAGGCGTCGACGAAACGCTGCACCAGGTCCGGCTTCTTGTCGATGAGGTCACGACGGGTCTCGATCAAGGTCGAGTAGCTGTTCAAGCCATAGTCCGCCAGCAGGATGATGCCCGGTTTGAATCCGCCGGATTTTTCGACCGCGAACGGCTCCGAGGAGACATAGCCCTGCATCGCGCTCTGCTTGTTCACCAGAAACGGCTGCGGGTTGAATGTGTAGGGCCTGACTTTGTCCTCGCTGAATCCATATTCGGACTTCAGCCATTGAAAGTAGCTGGTAATCCCTTCCTTGGACACCAACAGCGTCAGCGGCTTGAGGTCTTCGAGTTTCGTGACCTTGGATTCCGGATGGGTCAGGAAAACCTGCGGATCCTTCTGGAAGATGGCGGCGACCGTCACCAGCGGCACGTTGTTGGCGACCGCGTCGAACGACATCAGCGTGTTCGCGGCCATGAAGAAGTCGAGCTTGCCGGCAATCAGCAGTATGCGGTTGTTGTCGTTGGGGCCACCCGGCACGATGGTGACGTCGAGCCCGTAATTCTTGTAGGTGCCGTCGGCCAGGGCCTGGAAAAACCCGCCATGCTCGGCCTCGGGGACCCAGTTGGTCCCGAACGAGACCTTGTCCAGCGTGGTTTGGGCGGCCGCAGGGGAGAGCGCCACCAGAACAGCCACAAAAGCGGCCGTTAACGCTCGCGGCAAAAGGGCCGGGTTCATGATTGGACTCCGTCGATCGTTCTGGCCCATGATAGGAAGCACGGGACGTTGGTTACCGCCCTCGTAATGCATTCAAATGGCCTTGCAAGTCCACCCCGGGAAACACTTCGCGCGATGACTTCAATTGTTCCTCCCCGCGATTGGACCGACATTCACTGGCCCGACATATCCGGGGCGGCGGCGCGATGGATCGCGGTGTTGCCGCTGGCGGCGACCGAGCAGCACGGTCCGCATTTGCCTGTCGGCACCGACGTCATGATCGCGCAGGCCTATCTGGCGCGGGTGCGCGAACTTTTACCCGACGCCATTCCGGCGACGTTCCTGCCGCTGCAGCCCGTGGGGATTTCCACCGAGCACATCGATTATCCGGGGACGCTGACCCTGCCGACCGAGATTGCGCTGAAAACATGGATGGCGCTCGGTGAATGCGTCGCGCGCGCCGGGCTCAAAAAGCTGGTCATGGTCACCAGCCATGGCGGCAACAGTGCGGCCATGACCCTTGTCGCGCAGGATCTGCGCGCGAAATATGGACTGCTCGCGGTGACCACCGGATGGTCTCGCTTTGGTGCCCCGGATGGATTGTTTCCGACGGAAGAAGTGCGTCATGGCGTGCATGGCGGCGCGGTCGAGACCTCGATCATGCTGGCGCGATACAAGCAGCAGGTGCGCGGTGACGCGATCGCCGATTTTCGTCCGGCCGGGATCGCGATGGAAAAGGATTATCGCTGGCTTTCCGCGCACCGGCCGGCGCCGTTCGCCTGGCAGGCCCAGGACCTGCACCCGAGCGGCGCCGCCGGCGATGCTACGCTCGCCACCGCGGGGAAAGGCGAAATCCTGATCGAGCACGGCGCGCGCGCATTCTGTGAATTGCTCGCCGACGTCGATCGATTCGATCCGGAAACGCTCGCGCCCGGCCCCAAAAACTGACGGCACTCCCATAACCGTCTGTAATAGCTGAACAACTATCGTTACCCAGAATTAATAGAACGCCGCTCGAACCGGATTCGAAGAGGCTCCGTCCAACTGGGCATGCGGACCATAACGGACCCGCGCTCAACCGGATGGAGTTTCTGATGTCGATCAAGTCGAGAATTGCCGCGCTCGCGCTCGCCGCACTTGCCGTCACCGGCAGCATCGCGTCCACCACCACCCAGGCCGAAGCCAGGGGCCTCGGCTGGGGCATCGGAGCCGGCCTGATTGGCGCAGCCGTGGTCGGCAGCGCGATCGCCGCCAGCAACGACGGTTACTATTACGGCGGCTATCGCCGCTGCGGCTGGGTCCGCCTGTCCTAGTCACTGATTTCGTTAATAAATTCCGCTAGTTACCTACGCTGTTACCTACATCTCTCATCCGGGCATGGCAGGGAATAGCAAGGTAACGGGTTGAAAAATCGGCTCGTCCGTGCTAAGCAACATTCAGTTCTGCAATCTCGCTACCGGAAAAAGCGCCTTGTTTTAAGCGCCTCTTGGCCGGGCCCGGAAGGGCTGGCGATCAAGACTGTAGACGCTGCCCGAGATGCCGCCCCCTCGGCACGGGATCAACAGCCAAAGCACGTGTGAGGCATGGGTTCTCCAGTTTTTGGAGGGCTCTATGCCCCTGCTAGAAGTCAAATCCATTGAACCGTTTGCTATGTCGCCGGTGGCTGCCGGTGCCTCGCTGTCTCTGACGAAACGCCAGATTTATAACCTGATCACCGATGGCGTGTTGATCGCCAAGCGATCAGGCTCGCGGACGCTCGTCGATTTCGAGAGCGTCAAAAAATACTACGCGTCGTTGCCATTGAAGACAGTCAGCGCGTCGATACCGAACGCGCCTCAGTGCATCGGCGCGGCGCCCGCGCGGCGCCGTACCGTGCGCAGCGCGGCGAGGACCTGATGATGACATCCCTCAGAACAGAGAACGAAGGAAGGCAGGCCCGCCTTGGCGGTCTGTAGTGTTCACAGCTCCCACCGATTTTGCGAAGAATTTTGAAGCTGCATTGAAGCGAGCGTAGACTTTGAAGTCGAGCGCGACCTGCAAGGGTTCGTATTTTGTGAACTCAATCGCGCTAGTCGGCAAAGCTAGCGGCAGCGATCCTCGGAGCCGCGTTAGCTGAGAAAGATCCTGTCCGGAGATGGGTGCCTTGGATCGGGGCATACTCCGGGGCTCGAGTTTCTGAGATTTGCCAGTTGCGAGCAGAGGACGTCCTTCAGATCGAAGATATCTGGTGCATGAAACTCGATCCTGAAGTTGGCTCGTTGAAAACGAGTGGGTCGGAGCGCATTATTCCTGTGCACCCCGCGCTCATTGAAAATGGTTTTTTGAAATTCGTGGCGACGATTAAGTCAGGACCGCTCTTTGCGGCGCTGTCACCGGACAAGTTTGGTAAGCGCGGCGGAAATGGCACGAAAGTCATCGGTCGGTTCGTTCGCCAACTTGGTCTAACAGACACGCGACTTTCGCCGAGCCATTCGTGGCGCCATCGCATTAAGACTTTGGGCCGGAAATTTGCACTAGCTCCGGACATTCTAGATGCCATAACCGGTCATAGCGCCCGATCTGATGGAGACTCGTACGGAGAGGTTCCCATTGACGCCCTCCTAAGGGAATTATCCAAAATCCCCAGACTTGAACTGTAGGATGAGGCGTTCGAATCCCTCCCTCTCCGCCACGAACTTATGCAAGCGCCTCCACCCCACACCCCGTTTTGGGTGGTTCCGCCTGTTTTAGATCTCCGAAGCTGGCCGGGTCTTAGACTCTTGGGCACGCCATTTCGACGATGAGACTGAGCGTGCGACGTCTTCCAGCTTGCGGCCAATATGGGGACTTCGATGGAGATGCTGGAGGACATCTTCCAGTAAGAGCCAATGCAGGACCGACAGATGGCACCTCCAGATTCTCGCCCGATAAAAACAATTGAAAAAATCCCCCGCGCAGGAGCAAATTTTTCCGCTTCAAAATCCTAAATACTCTGCAGACCTCCGACTTTTGATGGATTGGCCACTCAAGCGAACCTGCTGCAGAGGGTTTACGTCATGCGCGCCGCATCAAGCCGCATATGGTCACCAAGAAGGGTGACACTCGCCCGTGGTACGACATTGAGGCGTCAGTGTCCGCCAAGCGGCGGATACGAGCAGACAAACAGAAAGCCGCTGTGGAACGCTCGCAAGCCAGGACACGGGAATGCAGCCGATACCGTCCCCTGCCCGGCCGATCGATCGCGGATCGCATGTTGCAGGCTATGCAGCCTGGTGCTTGGTTCGGAATGGGCGATATCGCGAGGATGGCCGGCGTCGATCGGAGCGCACGCGGCAAGGTCCACCAAGTGTTGCTCCGGCGCCGTTGGATCGAAAAAGCCGTTAACCCGCGTTCCGTGGCAAGCTCGACCCCTGGCAGATCCTGGCTGGCGCTGAACCCGAACCGCAGCACCTCTATCGGCTGACGGAATTGGGGTTGCGGGTCAAAGCAGTTTTCCCGAGCGAAACGCGCTGATTAACGCGGCGGCGCGACTGTTATTTGTCCTCTTGCGCGAATGCGCGCCACAAGGCGCCGAACACAAACAAGATGCCGAAGAAGGCACCGTGGCCGTAGCCACTGGCGGACCCATCGTCGCGCCAAAGATGTGGCACGTTGTAAATCAACATTGTTATGCCGAGTGCGGCCAAAATCGCGGCTGGTTTCATCTCGAAAGTCCGACCGGCTACACGCGATCCCGCGCCACATGGCGCGGGAAGAATGTCTGTTTTAGCTTATATGGTGCGCTTTTTCTTGCCGGTCTTCCGTTTGGCCTGTGAGGCCGTGGCGCGCTTCGTCTTATAAGATTGGATCCTCTCCAGCATCAGGAGAGCGATTTCCATTGGCACCAAGCCTTCGATGTCGGCAAAACCGCCGGCCTCGATCTGTTTGATGCTGAACACCGGCTCAAAGTTGGCCCAGTCAATTTTGATTGGCCGCGGCATCTCTTCCTCTGCTCTCTCGACAATTCTCGGAACGAACGGAATTATGTTTGTCATGGGTGTGCCTTTCCGCTTTCGGGCGGGATTGGACGAATGATCCCGGTGCGAAAAGACCCGCACACGGCCCGCAGCGCCTTTGGACTTTCGTCTTGGACGTGTCACTGCCACCGGGATTCAAATTTGAAAACGCGTGCTTACCGATTTGGGTTTTCGGCCCAGGCGCGCAGAATGCGCTCATTTCGCCCGTGTCAACTAAGCCATTGATATTATTGGTGAAAACTGAGAGTTTTCAATCTCTACAAATCACGAAACAAGCCCGTTTCCAATTGGTTGGGATCGCAGAAAACCCTACAAAATTATTTTCGAGCAGATGGCGCCGCCGGCCGCTCCCCGCCACACCGTCGCCGCATACGGGAACAGCCAGGCGCTGCGAGACAAGGGCGTCGACCTCTTCCTCCATCAGCAGGGCATGGACACGTCGACCACCGCCGGCCGCGCCATGTTTCAGATGCTCGGCGTCTTTGCCGAGTTCGAACGGGGGATCATTCGGGAAAGAGTCAACTCCGGGCTAGCGCGGGCCAGGGACAAAGGGACGGTGCTCGGCCGCCCGCGTACGGCACCGGCTGTTGAGAAGCGCATGAGGCCTCCACGCGAAGGGCGCTGGCATGCTCAAGATTGGTCGCACGTTGGGAATCGGCACAAGCGTAGTGCAGCGCGTCGTTCGGGAGATGTGACCGCGGGGACAAATCGACGCATGAATCGGAGTTGTAGCGCCGATAACGCGCCACAGCTCACGCAAGCGTTTGAATTGATTGCATTGCTTGCGCCTATCCTAGGCTACCGACGGAAGCGCACGGCTTGCGCGGCGTGTCGGCGCCACTATAGGCGGTGCTCGGTGCAGCTGGTCGCGCGAGCTGAGTGGCGCGCGGACCAGTGCCCAGGAAAGGAATTTCCGTCGCGCGCGGGCACCGCCCCAGCCAGGTCGCCCCCCGGCTACCCCCCGCGCGCTCAGGGAGAATCCTCCGTAAGCCGCCTCCGCTAGTGCACGATTTTTTGAGATTCAGGGTCACCACGATGGATCCCCAATTCTACGACCGGATGTGGGACACGGCACACGAAGCCTGGCGCTCGGCGAAACTGCCGCGCTCGCTCGCCCGCAAGCACCCGATAGTCGCCGATTGGCTGGCCGACGACGCCCGCGGAGGCGATCCCGCGATCAACCCGCTCCACTTCCTCCACCGACCGCACTTGCGACACCCAGCTAGATTGCGCCGGCTCCGCATCTTCAACACGCTTCTATTGACGCTCGAGCGAGAAGGCTTCGGCATGGCTCTCGACCGCGATCGAGATGACAGCAACGTCGCGGTCGGTCACCGAGGACACCGCGCCACGCTTTCGATTTCCGCAGAGATGACGGGGCCGATCCGGGCGACGTCACCCACCCGGACGAACCTCACCGGGTGCCTGATTTGCCAGCTTGAGGCGAAACTTCCCGGCGGCATCGAAAGACGCTGGGCCGATGAGGTGGACGCCGCACTGGAAACGCGGATCCCGAACATCCTGGCCAGCTTCGCGGTGTGGGTCGAACACCAAAACCGCCAAGCGCCACATCGTTGAGGCGCGCGAACAACCCTGCCTCGAAAGTATTTCGTCACTTTGGCCGAGCAACGCGAGACAAAGCCTCGCGTTCAGGTCATCTTCGGGATCAGCTACAACCACAGCAGGGGTGCAGAAATGAACCGGGATTTCAGCAACAAAGACGCCATGTTCCACTTGCGATACGGCCTAGGCTGCGCTCTTGAAGGGACTTTCGCGATTTGGCTTTTGATCCACGCCGAAAGCTACCACCCCCTTGGAGTTTGGATCGCCTACTTCCTACTGGCCGTGACTACCGTGTGCCTGGTGACCGGTTTCATTTGGTACTTTTGTTGGGCATACGAGCGAAATGCGACGCTCTGGTACCTGGCCGGTGTCGCCTCATTGATTGGCGCCGCTTGCGCCGCACTAGACAGATTGTTCGCATTCGGATTTCAAGGTTGGGACGTCGCCCTATCCTTCGGCATTCTATATTTCGCTGCTGGGTATGGCATCTGGCGTCTGGTGCGATCCGCCGTCGTTCGAAGTTTCAACGTCCTGCTGCTGGCCGTATCGGAAGTTGGATCAGCATGGCGTGGCGAGTTGCGCCGCTGACCGATAATTTTTGCCGATGAGCGAGCGGCGGCCCTCACTTGGTCTATGGCTACCTGGCGATGTCGACTCGTCGGGTTGAAGTCTGATTTGCCCCGATGAGCGGATATTATTCGAGAGCCCTGGCATGTCTGAAAACTGCCAGTTGCGGAAACCGGTGCACGCCCACCGCCGAGACCGCCCTACGCAGCGCCGCAGCCAATGTTGCGAAACGAAAAACTCCCATAGGATGTGAGGTGTTTCACACACGCGATCCCGTTTTAGTTTTATCGTGTGCTTCGAGATCCACATAGAGCGGCCTGTTTCGAACTATCTCACTCAAGAGGGAGTTTCGGAAATGTTGTGCATCGTCTTGGGAATCATCGCTGCCGTTTTCGTTCCAACCCAAGCCCTCACGGATCAAGGCAGTGGCGCCTTGCCCGAAATACTTCCCTCGTTGGCGCACTGGACGATCACTTTGCTGGGCCTGGTCGTGGCAGGCCGATTGGCCTGGCAAGCGTTCGGCCGCGCCGTCACCATTGCCGAAGTCCCGACGTTTCCGAGATACATGACGAGCCGGCAGCAATACCGGTTGGGAAGTTTCGCCTTTGTCCTATTCTCGTGTGGCTTCTTCCTTCTTCTTGTTCATGAGAACCGAGACGTCATCGCCTTGGCTCCGCTGCTTCCGGCAATTCCCGAAAGCGTCCTACAGGCAGCCAAAGACCAGTCCGCGCCCTATTTGGTCGTCATCGCCGCAATGGGTGCCGTCTATTTGTACCTCCTTACGAAAGAGGCTCAGTGGAACGTCCTCCTGATGATGCGGGACGCGATCCAGAGTTGGATCAGCGTTCCCCAACTTGCCAAGCAAATCATAGCGCAAATCCGTTTTGCGCTCCGCATACCGCAGGATGCGCTTCCAAAAGTAATCGCGAACTCGCCGGAAGTGGTAGAGCAAGACTTCCGCAAGGACTCCAATACGCCGGATCGGATGTGGGCAGAAATCTGCTACATGAAGTGGTGGCTGACGCAAGGCCACGACGCTGGAGATGACGCAACCTTCTTCACTGAGGAAAGCTTCGGCTTCGAGAAGCTTATGGATGAGTTTCAGCAGGCGTCGCTGACAATGAGTCAATGGAAATCCGGTGCACCGGCTGGCCTCGCAGCATCACAAATCACTCAATCCATCAGGGACCTTTTCAGCCGGTTTGCCCGGCTCGTTGCGTGCTACTTGATCTACCGTAATGGCTCCAGAGCGGACCTGCGCAATGAGGCCGGCAAGTTTGGAATCGAAGTTGACGCTCCAATCTATGATAATCCCATGCGGTACTGGATTGTGTATATCGTCGTGCTAATCGGCTCTGTCTATATCGGCGTGATCGTCTCGGCGGTTGCCTACGACGTGCTTCAGGGCAAGGGTCTCGTTCTGGCACAGGATCCCAATCGCTCGCTGGCGTGGGTCATGTATTCTCTTTGCAACTATGGGTTGGCGATCGTTGTAGTCCTTCTGCTTCGATTTGCAGTTAGTTCATTGACAGGCGATTCAATTCCGTCGCACCTCACCACCTATTGTTGGACATTCCTGGTAGCAGTGGTCGTGGGCCCGTGTGGCCTGACGGTGGCCGTCCACTATTTCGGACAGGGTGATTTGCAGCAAATGCCTTTTGTAAGTCTCTACTACCGTATGCTGCGGTGGGGTTTGGGACCTGCGCTCGTCACAGTTTATATCTCTTACTATCTCGACAGACAGAGTTGTTCTGATTTGCCGGACATCGACAGTTCCGTTGGAACGGTAGCATGGCGACTGTTGAATTGCTTCGGCTTCGCGGCAACGTCACTGTTTTTGCTTCTTCCACCCTTGCTGTCGTTGACTGCCCCAGCGGGCGCCACCTGGGAAACAAGCAAACTGCGCTTCATTGCTGCCGGCACAACGTTCTGCGTGGCATTCGGACTGGCCCTCGCGGCACAGTTCGCGCTCAAAAAGGAGCCGCGCGCTACGGCGCTCGAGCGAGCTAAGCCTTCTTTCAGCTAGCTAATGTCCGCTTCGGGGCGCTGTCCGACAGCGGCAGCGGTCCGCATCGGTGACCTCTGCGACCGGCATTTTCGTCGGCATGTACGTGTCGCACCCGAAAGTTCCTGTCGGGACCACGATCGACTCCATCGTTGGTACCGCCATTCACATGACAGCGAACGCGACCGCGACCGTTTCATCCGCTGCGCGCTTCTCGCCGGTGCTCGACGCGCAGACCTTGGGTCAGAAGGGTGGCGTCCTCAGTCGGGCGCTGACCTTGCTGCAACTGCCGACCGGCATCACGTCGTCCAACCTGGCGTCGATCGCGCTGAGTGTCGTTTTCGACGGTCAGCGACATCGTGCGGAACGCTGCTGGCATAGGATCGTCCAACGCTGGCGGAGGCGTCAACGGACAGCTGACAGGGACATTGGGAACCATATCGGCTGTCAATTCTACAGGCACATTGGCAATCGGCGCCGTGCCGGTCACGTCCAACAACACAGGAGGGCAGCTGACGCCGAGTTTACAGCCAACGATCGTGATGAACTACGTTATCAAACGGTGAACGCACCATCCCCTGCGCTAAAATAAATGATCGCAGCAACCAAAGGCGTATTTCGACATGGCTGGCTTTTTCACGCACAATGCTCCGGATTACGGCGAAGAGAATGAACTCTCCCCTCCGGGCACGCCCATCGCCGATGCTCTTCGCCGAGCCGCGCTCATCATGTCGAGAACGACCAAACATCTTTGGCAAGATCCGACCGGCACTCTTCTCCCCTGGACTGGCGCCGTAGG
Source organism: Bradyrhizobium erythrophlei (assembly GCF_900129425.1). Lineage (NCBI taxonomy): Bacteria > Pseudomonadati > Pseudomonadota > Alphaproteobacteria > Hyphomicrobiales > Nitrobacteraceae > Bradyrhizobium > Bradyrhizobium erythrophlei. Next base: position 7,951,923 of record NZ_LT670817.1, read on the forward strand.
CGGACTCGCCAAAGAGATACCGGCGTATGTTTCGGACCTTCGTGACCGGGACCCCAACACACCCGGCAACAGCTATTTTTCCGCGTCCAACCCGCGTGCGCCCAATCCCGATCCTGATGCAAGCTTGTCCGGCCGCTATGTCGGGCCGAACGATATGCTCGCCCACAACACCGTGCCGGGCTACATCCCGCGGCAGGAAATGCAGAACCTTGTGCGGCAGGACCCCCTGGCGGGTTTGTTGGGGCCAATGCAACAGCAGCCAAGGCCGGTGACGCCGTACGGAAACTGAACGTAAGGCGACTGTCGCGCCTGCATGAGCGGCAATTTCCTTTTTCGAAGCGGTGACGCGCTGCCCTGCGCACGCTTGCTCGCGACGGCGGCGGCTGTAGGCCCCTCCACACTCGGGGAAGCCCACCGGTGCGTCTGGCCGCTGCGGCCTCCGAGATCGGCGCCAGCGCAGGGCTTGCCAGCAGTGGGCAGCCGCGGCGGGGTTAGGCCGGTCTCCTCACGAAACAATTCCGGGGCGCTGACGAAACCATTTTCTCGCCCTTGCGAAGCCGTCCGGAAATGAACACCAGCTACCAATGGCTTTCGATCAAGCAACGGGGGTCGATCATGTGGGCATTCATCGTCAGCGCGTTTTATCGGCGGGCCTGCAGGCAATATCTGAACGCCATGCGAAGACAGCAGCACCGCTGGGCCTGAGATCCATTACCCGGACCGGGCCGTTTGCCCTCCGCCATCGGAACCGATCGTTACCTGCCGGGTTGTTTTCAAATGACCAGTACTTTGAACGCAGCAATTTATGCATTCGGCGGCTTAATGTTGTTCGCCCTCGCGATCGGATTTTTCTGCTCGCCGGTTTGATTAGGCCAGACCTGAGCCCGCGCCCTTTACTGTGCCGGCGTGGTGGGCTTCTTTGGTTGAGCGCGCGCGGCGCCCCCTCTGGCTTTACCGCCAGGGGCCTGACGATCGCGCGTGGCCGACAGCTCTTTCTTTAGCTTCAACTGTTCATCGGCCGTCATGGCAGGCTTCTCGGGCCTCGGCGGCACGTCTTCCGCGGCCGGATAACCGGTCGTTTTCGGATGCGCCAGTTCCTCAGCTCGCGTGCCGAGAGGTGCAAGCACGACGACGGATAGCAGTATCGCTGATGCGGCCAACGCTGTGAATCTTCCATCGTTCGACATCGAAGATCCTATGCACTCGGGGACCGCCATTTGCGCGGGCCAGCATTGCTCGCAATTATGACCATAAGGGCTGGATGACGCGGGGCCGAAACCCCGTGCCTTGGTCTATGTTTCCGCCTGAGCCCCCTCGCATGAGAACCGTTGCCGGTTGCACTTTCTGACCGATCGGCGCCGGCGCAGGGGTTGCCAGCCCAGCTTGACCTTGGCATCAGCTGGGCGGCCAGTAGAATTCCCCATGAACGATTCGAGACTAGGAGACGAGCTTGGCGCCCTGCGATGGGACGTGGAAAGGCACCTCAACGATGAACTGGCGAGGGTTGGCATGCGCGTCACTTCAACTGCAGGTTTCCGGCCGACTCCTTGCCGCGGTCGCTGATGATGTCATAGGTGATCTTGGCGCCATCCGGCAGGCCGTCCATGCCGGCTTTCTCGACGGCCGAGATATGGACGAACACGTCCTTGCCGCCGCCGTCCGGCGCGATGAAGCCGTAACCTTTTTGTCCGTTAAACCACTTCACTGTCCCACTCGGCATGCCGCACTCCCCTCCAAGAAAATTGACTGCCGGCAGAGTAGATCGAAGATTGCTTGCATCGCAAGGACCTCCGTACTACGTGCTGTCTCCCCTCAACCTAGCCGAGGCCTCAGCGACAATGAAGAAACTGCGTCCTCCGTCTCCCAGAAGCGCAAACTCGATCGATAAACATTTCGGCGATCAAATTCGCAACCGAAGGCAGGCGATAAGTATGACCCAGGATCACCTCGGACAGGAATTGGGCGTCAGCTTTCAACAAATTCAGAAATATGAGAGCGGCAAAAACCGCATAAGCGCTGCTCGGCTGTACGCAATATGCCATGTCCTCGGCGTGCCGATCGCGTCGATGTTCGAGGACATCCCGCGCAATGCGCCCAAACCGAAAAAGAACGGCCACACGGCCGCGCGTTCAAAGAAAAAAAAAGCCGCCGGTCTGACCACCGGCGGCGTCGCGTGAGCCGCGGGAGAGCGGCCCGGGGCGCCCGCAGTAAGGTTGGACGGCGGCGCGCGGAATTCGGTTCGATCCTCAACGTGAATTCGTTCGAAACAAGATCAGTGCCAGCGAACCGGCATCGACATGGTGGCCAGGGGAGAGATGATTGGCAATGCCGGTTGAAACTGACGAGGTCTACTCAGAGCGGTACGTTGTCTTCCTCGACATACTGGGTTTTAGCGACATTGTCCGTCGGTCGATGACTTCGCCGGCTCAGGCAAAAGAGCTGATCGACATACTTGAGCACATCGCCAACGCAGGAAAGCAATTTGGGGACCAGAATGACTTGCAACAAGATGACTTTAGAGCCCAGTCATTTTCCGACTGCATCGTTTTGTCTGAGAACGTCAGTCCGGTTGGTTTGTTTCATCTATTAGCGTCAACGATGTTGTTGAGCTTTAACCTGCTTCAAAAGGGTATCTTCGCGCGAGGCGGGGTTGCGAAGGGAAAACTTCACCACTCGGAGAAGGTCGTTTTTGGCCCAGCCATGTTAGAGGCGTATCGCTTGGAGTCCACGATAGCGAGATATCCGCGAATTTTAGTCGATAGATCGGTACATCTCGACTGTAAAAGTCCGGAATTTGTGGCTCTGCAAGGAACAGTCACCGCCTATCCTCAACTGAAGTTCGACCATGATGGCCCGCCATTTTTGGACGTTCTGTGCATCGTTCGAAACGTAATGCTGACGCCAATGATTGAAAGTGAGGTCGCAGATTGCCGCAACGCCATCCAAACTGCGCTGGACGCTTCCGTATACGAACCCAAACACTATGAAAAACTTCGTTGGCTTACAATTTACTGGAACAGCGTGGCCATGGAAAAAGGTGCGGCGGTGGTGGAATTTCCACAACTTGCAGACCTTGGCAACAAAGCTGACTCCAAGAACTGAGCGCAAGATGTGCAACCTCTACAGCATCACCACCAACCAGGCTGCGATCGTCGCGCTGTTCCGCGTCGTCAACCGCTACGTCGGCAATCTGCCACCGATGCCAGGCGTCTTTCCGGACTATCCAGCCCCGGTGGCGCGCAATGCCGCCGGCGAGCGCGAGTTGATCATGATGCGGTGGGGCATGCCGCCGCCGCCGAAGTTCGGCGGCCCGCCGGTCACCAACATCCGCAACACGTCTTCCCCGCACTGGCGCGGCTGGCTGAAGCCGGAAAACCCCTGCCTGGTGCCGGCAAACAGCTTCTCGGAATACGCACCAGAGGCGAATCCCGCGACCGGCAAGAAGGACGTCGTGTGGTTCGCGCTGGACGACGCCCGGCCCCTGTTCGCGTTCGCCGGGATCTGGACCGAATACCGCGGCGACCGCGGCACCAAATCGAAACCAATCCCCGGACCGCACAACGTTTACGGCTTCCTGACGACGTCGCCGAACGCCATCGTCGAGCCGATCCACCCGAAGGCGATGCCCGTGATCTTGACGACCGACGAGGAGCGCGATGTTTGGATGCACGCGCCCTGGGATGAGGCAAAGGCGCAGCAGCGGCCGTTGCCGCACGACGCGCTGAAGATTGTCGCCCATGGCGCCGACAAGGAAGATCAGGCGGCGGCCTGAGCTTCAACAGCAGCGGCCTTACATTTTTAGGGGTCGTCTGTGTTCAGCGGAATCGTTATCTGAACGACTGACCAGGGCACGTTCTCGCGCATCAAGCCAGGGGTGGAAAGGGCTCGCCAACTTTGGACTTTCCGCTTGCTAGCATTTCTACCTTAAGTCATTCTCTGCTTATGAGACAATCGAAGGGGGAGATTGACATGACGGCACTTATACGGACCTTGACGGGCGCGTTCTTCGGCTTGTTTGCGTGCCACGCAACATTAGCCGCAGTCGACTGCCACGACGTCGATTCTCAGGGTGCCGCACCCCTGCGAGCCGTCGCGCTGCCGCCCCTAAAGGTCTGTACGCAGCGGGTGGCGCCCGGCGGTTTCATCCTGCCTGATCCGGAATGCACCCCGGGCGCGATCAATCCCACGGTAACGATCAACGTTCTCCAGGACCCCAATTACCGGACGAGTTGCACGCGCGATGGTGCGACTTCGGCCACTCAGAAAAATAAGACTTATAGCTGGTATGGTCTCCCTCATCCCGCCAATAACACGGGGGCAAACCAATTCTGTGAGCTGGATCATCTGATTTCGCTTGAGCTGGGTGGGGCGGACACGCTCGAAAACATATGGCCGCAGTGCGGACCGGACAAAGTGACGCTTTGCGAGCGATATTTCAAACAAAAGGACGCGGTCGAAAACTATTTAGCCGCCCAAGTGAAGGCGGGGACGATGAACCTCCATGACGCACAATGGGGCATCGCAAATGACTGGACCCAATACCTCGAGGCCGCCCGCGGGAGTCCGCAGGTCGCAACGGTTCGCCCTCCGTTCGGTTCCCCGTTCTTGACCGTCGCAAATGTAGTCCCGAGCACTCAGTTGGTGGCGGGCAAGATCCGAGTCAGACGTGGGCAAAAGCACGTTGTTCATCGACACACAGCCACGACGCGACATATGAAGAAGCGGTCCCGCACAAGATTACCCACGCGCTCCTAATCACATTTCTGACCGGCAGCGATGTTCCGCAGATCCGGCAACCCGAGCTGCTGCAAGCGGCGGGGCGGCGGATCAGGCGGCGGATCGCAAACCCACATCAGAGTCGTGCCGTTTCTGCCCCTCGGTACAACCCCAAGACGGCCTCAGCTTCCCCCCCAAGCTGGGGCCGTTTCCTTTGGCACACTCGCGTCTGGCAGGGTTTTTGCGATGGGTGTTCTCAGAACCCTCGCATCCTTCAAGCTGTGCCAAAGCAAATCGCCGGAGCGACGAAAATGAAACATCAGCGCCATTTTGGGACTGCAACCCCGTCACGGGAGGCGGTCCAAACGAGGTCCTTAATCGCGGACATTGGCCGCATCGTCCAGATCCTCGACACCGACATCGCCGCCGAAGAGGAGCAGGCTCGCGTATTCGATCCCTCACAGGCGGAGTATCCGATGCTCGCAAGGACGATGGCAGCGCGCCGAGACAATCTCTGGGAGACCATAGCGGCACTGGAAAGGCGACTTTCAGAACTCCCGCCGGACCGGATGCGAGCGTAAGCCGCAGTAATGGCGCGGACCTGAGCCCGCGCCCTAGTCGTTACCGCCTCAGTCTTTTAGCGCGGCTCATGCGCCGGCCCTCAGCTCTTGCTCGATCGCCTTCAATCTTCGGCCGACAGCGCGGTCGATCGCACGCGCCTCTCTCGTGGTTACGTCTCCCTTGAGGATTTCGGACATCATGCGGGCCGTGAGCGCTTGAACCTCATCGAGGTTCATCCCTTCAATCTCTTCGATCCGCCTCTCGACTTTGGGGCTTAAACTCGCGGGCTTCTCGTTTCCCATGTTGGCTCCTATTGTTTTGATGATTCTAATCCTGAACCCCGGCGGCGCCGAAACAAGACGCCAGCACCGCCGGGATTGTGGATAAGCTACCGCCGCGGCCGTCTCGCGTGCATGGCGAGTCGTTGCCGGTTGCGCTTTCTGAATCGGCGCCGGCGCTTCATAGGCCGCGCTCCTTCAACAACTGATCAACCACGGCCTCGACCGTCCGTCGCGACGTGGGCAACGAAGCAAGACGACGGTCCGAACCGATCGCAAGCCATCCGCCGCCTGGTCGAGTTCGGGCTGAAGGTGAAGAAGTAAGGTTCTACCAGCCTTTGCGGGGTAGCGAGATTAGGGGAATAGCCGCTCGACATTCAGCGCTGCGAGCTTCGCGCGCTCATCCTGGGTCTCATCGAGAGGAGCTAGGATTCTGATTTTCATTTGTGGGTTTTTCTTGGCGATATCTGCAACTTCGGCAGCACTGCCGACGCCGCCGCTCGCCACCAAAGAACCGCGGCCGACATCCTTTCTATGAATTTCGTAGCGCCATCGCCATCGCAGCGTCATTGGTTACCCCCCAAATAAAGCGCCCTTAACCTGCCTCGCCCTCCACTTTTTGTCGAGCCGGGCGGGAGGTACTATTGCCTTCGACCTCCGGTTGCGCTTGGATCAGGCTGAAGGCGAACGGGAAATGAACCTTGTCGACAAGATTGTTACATCGGTTGGCCTCTTGGCCTCACTCGCAGCGGCTGGCTTTTGGCTTTGGGGATCGCTTATCGAGGTTCCCGATAATATCGACACAATCGTCGGTGAACTACAGCGAGTCGGTCGGCTGAATGCTTGGGCCGCACTAGCGGCTCTCATTGCGGCGTTGTGCGCCGCCCACGCATTCTGGCGCCAGATGACCTGATTTGCTGATTTGACAATTCCAGCTGTGGGGAAGCCTCCTGCGCCACCGGGTAACCGTAACCCGCAATCCCTCTTGCTCTCGCCCTTTGGTTGCGCTTGGATGGCACCGGGTCTGGGGCGTGTCATGTCACTGCGTGCTTGGCAAATACTATCCGCAGTAAGAACCTCTGGATGAGAGCGCTTTTTACTCTCGTATTTGTTTTTGGGGCGGTTGCCGTTGTCTATGCGATGCATTGGGCGCGGCGCGCATCAAGCGCCGTTTCTGATGCCTCCTCAATATTTCAACAAACAGGCAGCGTTGCGGAAACTGCACGCCAACTCTATCGCGAACAATCCATGCCCAACCAGATTAGACTTTCGCACCGGCAGCGTGAGTTCGTGGGTGCTAATTTTGCTGATTTTCAAAGGGTTTATGGTATTGCGATTGATGAGGATGCGGCAGCGTATCTGCGGAAGTGGGGATCTTCATTGGAAACGAAGCCCTCAGAGCAAGAGGTTAGGCGAAAGGCGGATGAGTTTTATGCTCTTTCCAGCCTCGTGCACGGCAGAATGTACTGTCTTTCGAAGGGCGTGCACTGATCTGAGCCGACCGCAAGCCTTCCCTGTTGGCTAAATTCGCGCTTCAATAGCGCATGCCCAAAGATCCCTTCATTCGCGAGAAGTTCACTAGGGAGCGCTCGGCCGCCAGAAAGTTCGCCCAAGAATATTTCGAGCGCTACCCCAAGGATCGATATCAGACAGCTGTCGAAAACTGGCGCAATCTGCAGTCGGCGAATATCGAGTTCACGATGAAGCGGCTACGCGAGCCGATCGAGGTGGATCCCGAGTCATGAAATGCTCCCGTTGCGAGGACTGCGGCTGGGTCTGCGAAAATCATCCTGAGCGGCCCTGGGAAGGCGAGCACGCCTGTACCTGCGGCGGCGCCGGCTGAAACCTTTTGACGTAATTTTCGCGTGGCTGCCCCGGAATCGCCCCCGCGCTGCAGGAATTCACGACGCATTTTCTGACGAATTGCTCCCGGCCTCACTGCAGAGGTCGGGAGGTAAGAATGCGCTTTGTTAGTTTTGTTAGTCGGCCTTGGTGGCAGCGCGCCCGGCTGGCGCTGTTCGGGAAGAGTGGCGCTGTTGGCACGGCATACGCGCTCGTCGGGCTTGGCGTCGTCGCGCTCCTCATTGGCGGCTATCTCAGCGCCCTCGCTTGGGCAGTCCACGAGATCGATAGGCAAACTAGCGATGAATGAGCGGTCGCAGCAAGCCCAGCGTCAATAGGGCCGTGCAGCTTGATTTTCATAAGCGCGGCGGTCTTGCTCATTCTGGCTTTGTGGATCGCTTTCGTGCGAAAGGAGGAACGCAACGGCGAATGGCAGTCACATTTCGGCAGGATGCGGCGCTGGAAATCGGGCGTGTGGGAGTATCGCCCGATGACCGATGATGAGATTATCGACGAAAATAGTCGCGATGCGTGGTGACGGTTACTTCCCGGTTTGGCGGCGCTGTGACGGGCGGCACTGAGCGCCATGGGACCAAGGCTCTACAGCGGCCGTTACCGAACGATAAAGCCCCGCGAAAACGCGAGGCTTTCTGCTTATTTGGTCACGCCAGAGCCTGGGCCACTCGGTGTCAGAGTCGAGCCGCTCGGAGACGAGCTTGGGCCTATCGTGCTGCCGGATGGATTCATGTTGGTGTTGGAGCCGCTGTTCGCGCCAGGAGTGGTGCCTGTGGAGCTTCCGCTGCCGCTAATCGTGCTTCCGCTGGATCCAGCCGTGCCGGAACTCGTGCCAGTGGAGCCGCCCGCTCCGGCACTAGCGCCGCCACCCGCACCGCCTCCTGCTCCACCGCCAGCTTGTGCGAATGCGAACGTGCTGGACAGCGCGAATGCTGTAGCCAATGCAATTGTCGTGAGTTTCATGGTTGCCTTCCTTGGTTAGTGACCAAGAATAAATCGCAACGACATCTTATGTTCCTGCTTGTCTTCAGCGTGTTAGAAGCCACCTTGCCGCAAAGGTGAAAATCAAATGATCAAACCGAAGCGGGCCGCGGGAGCAGCAGGTCGCGGACGAGGCCGATCGAAAGGCTCTCAAGCCGCTGGCATCGGCAAACGATATCGGACGGCCAATCCGAAACTGATTCCAGGAAACCCACAAGCGCCTCAAAGCGGAGCGGCGGGCGCGAGAGGCGGAGGAGCTGAAGGAGGAAACGGCGGCTTGCAATTGCGAGCGACCATGCGGGACAGCTTAAGGCCGACGCCCACGACAATCGCGCCAACGACGTCGCGGTAACGGCCGTGATTATCGCCGACGCGCGACGAGCACACCAGCCAAGAAGGCAACCGCCAAGGCCTGCAACGGCGCCTGTCGCGACCAGCGGCTGAGAATGTCCAAGGGCATGCCGGGCTCTTGGACGGCCTCTATCGCCTCGTTGACCCGTTGGCTGGCCGATCGAAATGCCCGTGCAGCCTGATCGGCGAGCGATTGAACAGGCTTTCCCGGCCCACGCACGCCGTTGTCCAATGCATTAAGCTTATCGAGTAGTTCGCCCATGGTCAGAATTCCTCCAAGCCTACGAACTCAATGAGAAGGGTGGGCAAACGTTCCGCCGCATTGTATCCGATCTGGCCAACCTCGCGCCTCTCATTGTCGCCCGCGGGGATAAGTCTTGCGATTAGCGGAACCTGCTCTTCGCACCTTTGTTTTCGTAAATCCTCAAAGTGGCGCCGAAGACGCTACTTGGAAACCAAGGGAGAGGCATAATGATTACAAAACGAGTCATCCTCGCAGGCTTTGCAGCAATCGTTTTGGGCGTTGGTGCCGCACACGCCGGTCCCTGCAACACCGGCGGTAAGGACGCTGGCTCTGGTCCCACGCCCGGCTACACCGGTCAAACAACTGGCACTGATTCGGCAAAAACCGATCAGCATCCGCCGACCGAAACGATGAACCGCGTGGCAGGAGAAAAAGCCACATCATCGCAGGATGCTCAGAGACAGCAGCAGGGCCAGCCAACAGCCGCACAGCAAGCCCAGGGCGCGAAGCCTTCGGCGCAGACGGCCGATCAAGGTTGCTGAACACTAAGGGTGACCGTCGACGCAAGTCGACGGCTTACCGCTCATCATCCGGATGCACCCAGACGTAAGGCGCGATCTCGCGCGTCTCGTCGGTCAGACTGGATCATCTGCGCCGGAGGCGATTAGCGGGCCCCCGGCGGGAGCAGCCTTTCAGCGCGCGACACCCGGAACTTAATACCCCTGACTAACGTTCTAACGGCGGTATTTTGGTAACCGGGGCACAGATGAACGAAGTCCACTAGCTAGCCACCGCAATGTTGGCGATAGCGTTCGCCGCCGTGATGTTGGTGGCTGGGCAGTTGTTTATCGAAAAAAGGTCAGCCGTGCTTCCGGCCGCCCCGGCCGCACGAACGGCGTCGGTCCCGGGGGGATAAACCCTTTGCGAACCTACCTCAGTAAAAAGTAAGCCCTCTCTCATCGTCCGGATGATGCCAGGCCAAGCCGCCCGCGTGAACCGGATCATGCCGAAGGCGTGTAGCACCTTGGCGGACCTTTAATCGATGGCGTGGGGTTGAAGCCTTTAATCGGGGCGATCAGGAGCCAGGAGCTTGGCCATGAGCGCGATACCGCTTCACCTTCAACGACGTTTTGAACAGAGATGGGCCTCTCGTTTCACTCTACCGGTCGCGTCAAACGCACCGAAGAATGTTGGAACGAAAGCCGCACCATCAACAACTGATCGCCGCGCCCCGCGGCAAAGACCAAAGAAAAATCCGCCGGCGTGAACCGGCGGGCGAGTGGGCGGCCTTACTCCGGCTTGTGACTGATACGGGTGACGAGACGTGCGCCGCACCAAAGCTCAATCGCGGGACCTTCGAAAAGCGCGTTGGCTTGTTCGATAGCTTCGCCGTCGTCTCGGCAAACGAAGCCCCGGTATCCAACAAAACGATCCTTAGGTACGAAATAGACCCGATATTCTGGCATGGTGCCGCTCCCTTGTATTAGGCGGGAGCGCAACACTCTCAGTCACCGGTAAAAGCCGAAGGCGGCGCGGTGATGGGGGCAGTGAATTCCCTTTATGTTCGGTAGTCGATTAAATTCAAAAGGGACCGCTTCACTTTTTAAAAAGGGACCAATCCCTTATCCGAATGATGGAAAGGGGCCAGTACCCGCGACCAGGTGCCCGCAAGAAAAACCCGCCCGGCGTGAATCGGCGGCCCCTCACCTCTCATCGTCTGGATGATGCCAAGCGCTCAAGGCGCGCCAGCGCGCTCGGAACATCTGAACGAAACGTGAGGTTTGCGCACCTTGTGGTCGAGACTCCCCGCTACCATAAACGTAAGAAGGGGGCCCCAGACTCGGAAGACCCATCATGCGAAAGCTGATCACGACGATAGCGTTGCTGGCCCTGATCGACACTTCGGTGGCGATGGCGCAGACGGTTGGTTCGCGAAATCCAGCCCCAGCTCCGTTGATGAGCTCGAACCAGCAATCGATACCGGAGGCGCCGATCGGGCATCGACAGCCGCGTGTTGATCAAGTGCCCTCGGAGAAGAACCTGATGGATGATCCGAGCGATCCAATCAATCGCGAGAACGCGGAGCTCGACCGCATGACCAAGGGCATTTGCCGCGGTTGCTAACAACTGGCCTTCTCACCTCTCCTCGTCCGGATGCACCGACAGATACGCATCAATCTCCCGCTCTTCCGTGAGACACGCATTGGGGAAAGCGGAAGTTGAAACGGGATGAATAGTGTCCGCCCCGCAACAATTTGTTTGTTCCTTTGATGGAACAGCAGTTTTGATTGGCGCCCTTCGCTTGGCAATGCAAGTCTCCCGTAACCGGGGCGGACGGGGCCATTTCGAAAGCACGCAATTTTGAGCCCGGTAGGCCGCCGGATATTGCCCGGCGGCCTTTTCAGGCCTTCCCCGGATGAGCCCATTTCGGCGTGACCCCGTGGACCTTTAAGCCGACGCGCGCGTTCTGTGAATGTAGGGGCGATCCAGAACGGAAGCCTCACCCATGAGCATTATTCCTCTTCACCTTCAAAGACGCTTCGAGCAGCGATGGGCTGCTCGTTTCGGTTCGCTGGCAATCCCGGCCGCACCAAAGAACGTCGGATTGAAAGGACCGGTCAACATGCGCCGCGCGCGGCAAAAGCCAAAGAAAAACCAGCCGGGCTGGGTCGGCGACGGCGCATTGATTGTCAATGTCGCCAACTGAGGCGGCCTTACCGATGGCCAAGAAGTCCGACCCGCGCCTGCTTGAAGTCACGGTAACCCCCTTGGAGCCAGCGCGATGGGAGTGGCGAGTTTACGAAGGCGATACGCCACTGATGACGGGCTTTGAGACCTCGCGCGAGACCGCCCAGATTGAGGGTGATCGTGCTCTCTTCCGCTTGCTTTCCGCAGGTCTAGACAAATAACCGACCTCAAACGCCCCAGCGTCAACCGGGCGCCCTCACCTCTTCTCGTCCGGGCGAGTCTACTTGAACATCGTCTTGACCGCCTGCCAGAACGATAGGCCTTCCCGGTGTTGATGCTCAGCGGTTGGCGCCGGCTGAATGGCGCTCACCGGATCGATCAAACTCGCTTCCAATCGAGCATGCTTCTCCAGGTCGAGCCTCTCGGCCTCCCGGCGATCCGACTCATACTCGTCGACAGGGGTGAGATTGGCTTTCTGAGCCATTGCTTACCCTCCCCGTTTTCTGTGACAGAAGCCAAACGGGTCCCAGGTTGAGTTCGTTCCGCTCCCAAAAAGAAAAGGCCTTGACCTTACCGCTCATCATCCGGATGCACCCAGACGTAAGACGCGATCTCGCGCGTTTCCGTCAGCTTTGGATCATGTGCGCACGGGGACAAGCGAGGGACAGCGGCGCGATCGGGTCTCGGGGTAAAGTACGCCCGCTACTCGACAACGAAGCTTTGGGCGGTTTACAGGTAACGTTTTGCGGGGGAGTTGAATGACCAAGAAGCTATCGATCGTCGTTGCGGCCATTGCTCTGGCTTCGTGCGATGCAGGAAACGGCAAGAACGACATTATGGGGTTTATGCCAGGGATGAAAAAGGCTGACGTCCACGCACTTGCCGAGAGCCACAAGTGGAGGTGCTTGAACGAGTCTAAGACAGGCGAGACTTGCTACACCATGAGTGGCGCGATGAGGGTCGCGTACGCGACCAACACGGAAGGATGGCCAGTGTCAGGGCTGGCATTCGCATTCTATACCGATCAGAAGGTCCCGCTTGAGATCCAGGCTGAGGACATTTCAAAGCAATTTGGCAGAATGTTGCTCATCTCGAGGGACGAGGACACTGGTCGTCAGAATTCCATACAAAATGTCAAACAATCAAACCCAACTCCGAAGTTCTGAGATGCCACCTCGAGTCTACAACAAAAACCACGGCGACGCCCCGCCTGATGCGGCCTACATGCGCGTTCGCCGATCACGGTGATCATTGAAGGGGAAGCGTCTGGAGCCGATAGGATGGCCGCTCAATGGGCGGAGAGTCGAGGAGTGGATGTCGATCCATATCCGGCCGATTGGGACAACATCGATCGTCTAGGAGCAGTGGTGAAGCGCAACACCCGCGGCAAGCTTTACGATGCTCTTGCCGGCCACGTCCGCAACGAGAGAATGCTGAGAGAGGGTCGCCCGGACAGCGCTGTTGGTTTCCGGGCGGAAAAGGAACCCGCGATATGTGGGTCCGATGCCTTGAGTATGGGATTACGCCAGTTCGACCCTGACGGACTCCTCTTTCCTGGGTGCTCTGGCTTGGTGTTACGGACACCAAAGTTAGCCCGCGATAGGTTAGAGTCGCTCGCGGCAGGGGTAATCCTTGATGGGTAGGAACCCTTTTTAGAAATTCCGCGTTGACCATTTGCGGCGGGGGGTCCTCTCTCCGATGTGTGTGTAACACCTGCCGCCCGCGGCCCTGGCCCTTGCGGTTCCATAAGACGGGCCCCTTTGGCGGCAACCGACCCTCAAGCGCATAACGCCACCGAGCGGAGCGGAATGACAGGACGGCAATGCGATATCTCAAGCTGGCAATCCTAGTTTTGGCATATGCGCTGATATCGCCCGCGTTTGCGCAAACCTGTTGCCCCGAGGGCTGCGCGCCAGAGGCCAACCGGTGCGTGACCACAGGTCCGCTGTGGACCAGATGCATTCCCATCGCCTGCGCCGAGGGTTCTGGAAGGCCGTCCGCCGGGTCCTCTGGCCCCACGCGCGAGCACCGAAAAAGCGCGGTGCCCGCCCGCCCGCTACGCACAGCGCGTACTTACGTCGCCCCACGTCAGATTCCCCCGCAGTGCCCATTGATGAATCCGACCAAAGCACAGGTCGACGAGGCGACCAATCAATGCGTGAACGCGTTGACCGGAAGTGCGCGGTTGCGGGGTTGCTTTTTCGAGGACGATGCCGGCAAAGCCGAAGACAAAAGGACTGGCCTGAGCTGCCCTGATCGTCAAGCTGCGCTGGCCAAGCAGTGTCGAAAACGCTGCGCCAACTACGCATCCGATACGACCCATTTGGTGTGCACCGGCAGCTATCCGAACACCGTCTGGCATATCTCCTTTGGAGATATCTCGGGCGACACCGGTGAGTCCCCGCGTGTGGAGCGCTGCGGGCCTCGGCTAAGAAGCATCTTCGCGAAAAAGCCGCCACCGGGTTGAGGACGGTAAGCCACATAAAAGCCCGCCGGCGCGAACCGGCGGGCTTTGTTTTTTCAGGCTTGATCGCGCACGATCGAGAGTACCGGTTTGACAGTTATTGGCCTGTCAGCCTCGAAGAAAACTTGCTCGTCTAATCCATCATGATCGGCGATGCCGGATTCGGCGGGGTCTTGAACTATGATCCTGACGAGGACGTCACGCTCAACGGGGCCAAATGTCGCTCCGCAGCGCGGTAGCCAAGGTTATGGCCTTATCGCCAGACGGTCGCATGGGGGCCACGATTTTAAGAAATGGCGAGCCGCCGATCCTGGACCGCGCGGAGATCGAGGCATTGCGGATTTACCGGGTTTCCAAGATCATCCCTGAGAGTGACGGCGCGCGGGCTCATCGGTTCGTCAAATGAACTATACACACCCGAATCGTGGCATACTCGATTTGCGGCGCGTTTGTGATCTCGCGTCGCTCTCCCGAACTGCACCCCGTCGAGGGCCGACGGGGTTTTTTCGTATGTCCGGGTAGGCCAACGTCCGCTTTGCTTCGCATAACGGACTCAGGTCGGACATCGCGCCACGTCCGAAAAGTGCCAAAAGCAGACTTCGCGCTGTCTGCTGATTAGGTCAGCTTCGTACCCTGGCATTGAAATTGCCCGGAGCAGGCGAACGTTTCCTGCCATCCCAAATCAGTTACCGTTAGGAATGCAGGCATCGCTTCCGTTTCGTTTTTCATCTACAATCAAGTAGGTCCCGCGCTTGCCTGTAAAGATTAAATCTCCGGTCTCAGGATTTGTGCCACCCGAGACCGAAGAATCAAAGTCTATCCCTTTGCTGGTTAACGTCTCGCTGACCTTCAGTTCGCGATCAATTATCGAAACTTTGTCAGCAGAGAAAATGACAGCACGGTCTGCTTCCGGCCAATCGCTGACCATGATTACCGGGCTCGGAAACTCTATGGGAACATCAACCAACTCTTGGCCGCTCAATACTTTCAATCCAAGCGGCGTTTTTACAAGCGTGCGTTCGATGGCGGGCAAATCGTAAAACGTTGGATATTTCCCGATTTTTGTTCGCTCACCATTCTTAATTGAAACAACTTGCTTTCCATCATAGGTGAAAAGGCCTCCACTGCCGTCAATCAGGGCAACATTCAGAGATTTTAGAGCCGTCACTCTCCAGCCGGCCGCATCCCGCGGCGCGGCGCCGGCATCATCCGCGCCGCTTATGGGCTCGAATCCTCTAGTTGTAAGCTTTCGCCAACTTTGCCTCAGTAGCGACAGTCCGGGATGCCGCAGAACTTCACCGAGAGCGCCCCTAGCATATTGCAGCACTTCGCCGAACTGAGGGAGATAGGCAAAATCGCGATCCGCGCCATTCGCGTTAGTCGACGACAAAGTCTCGGCCAACAATACTGACTTGCCACCCTCGTCCGCTTTCGAAATTCTTGTGACCGATTTCAATGAGACAAACAGTGCGGAGTTAGCCCCCGGCGAATCGAACACTCTTCCAAAAGCATCTTTATCCAGACTAGCCAGTTTCTGCCAATTGACATTGTCTAGAGAACCCCAAAGACG
The DNA here is from genome assembly GCF_900129425.1 of Bradyrhizobium erythrophlei. Lineage (NCBI taxonomy): Bacteria > Pseudomonadati > Pseudomonadota > Alphaproteobacteria > Hyphomicrobiales > Nitrobacteraceae > Bradyrhizobium > Bradyrhizobium erythrophlei. Next base: position 7,967,633 of record NZ_LT670817.1, read on the forward strand.
ATGCGCAGTATCGATAACAATGACTGCCGGGATGGAGGGTGCATCATAAACACCGGCAATTCCGTCAGCCCCGGCTTTCATAAGACCGTCGGCTGGTTTCCATGGTTCAAGCGAGCCTATGCCAACCACCCATGCTTTGCCGTCCCGGCTTATAACGGTTTCGTGGGATCGCGGCAGGACAAAGGGTGGAGAATAGCTGTAGTTAGGCTCTCCTATCGTTTGGAATGAATGCGCCCCGGGCTTAAGAACAGCAACCGCATGTGGGGCCCACGCCGAGGCAACTATTCGACCACTCCAAGGCTCGACCTTCCAATGGTCGTTAAATGCAAAGCTGCTGCGTGGGTCGGGATTTTGATCCAAATAGCTTGTCGGGTATGGTTCGCCATACGGAATTAGACGCCGATCCGACGAAATGGTATAGCGCGCACCTGTTCCTGTCGGCGTAAAAACCGGAGCCAGCCCGGGTATTCGATGGAAGTTGCGCCCGATCAACAGATTTTTGCCGAGATCGCCAATCTTGACAATGCAGTACTGACCATCCGCGAGTGCGGTCACTGTAAGCGCTAACCAAAGACCAATCGATATAAGAATTCTTCGAATCATGAATCGCCCACCAGTCGCCATCGGATCATGGGTAGTTTATCTGCGCGTTGAACCAAGCAGAGTACCTCATATGGGAAATTGCCTGGTAGGCCTCGCACGTTTGTAGAACATGCATTTCATTCAATATCTCCGTGAGGAGATAGGTGCTCAAACTAGATCGTGTAATCGTGGGAGAATATCGGCGGATAACTGGCTAGTTTACCGCTGGTGACCGCGATCAATCAAATGCCGGGCAATCAAACGGCCGATGACCGTTATGGGTCAAACTCGGAAGTGGAGAGCCATTCGCGGAGAGTCCGCTCTACCCCGATGAACGGACATCATCAGACCGCGCCGACTGGTCCGTTTCGCCAGAAACAGACATCGGCGCGGATCTTGTGTCGCGGGCAGCCGAACGGCTGGCCCTCACTAGAGATCAGCGACCGTCCTACCTCGCTCTTGAGGACGATCACCGCCGTCTTTTGCGAATGGATGCCCCCGCCTGCTAATCCTACGTAGGTGTTGACATTGCATGATGGTGAGCGCGGGGTTCGTGCGGGAGACGACGTGGCTAACAAATCGCAATTTTCGATCGTTACTTGCCAGCGCAGCCCGGGGCGTTGGCTAGCGGCCATCACCCCGTACGCGCATTCCGGAATTTACATTCGAGGCCGGACGACAGTCAGCTTCGTTACGCCGGATGACTACGGGTCCGAGTCAGAAGCCATGTTCGCCGCGGAAAAGATCATCAAGGCGCTTTAGGCAACTCGCGCAGCTTTGTGACGTGATGGTTTGGTCTCAGCGCCGACCTTTTTCGCATGGCCCACGAGAAGCGGGTTACACCGGATATTGTCCACATCCGGACCCACCATGCAAAGCCGCCGACGCGTTGTTTGACATCTACCGACCGTGCGCTGTTTCAGCCACTTTGCTATCTTTTCGCGAAGGCGTTCGTCATGTGGCGAACAGTTCGGAGTGGCAGTGCTATTCGTGGCATGATTTGGACCCGATATTGAACGTGATCAATTCGCTAGGGACACAGCAGGGATCAATTCGGCTGAGCAACGGTTGTAATTTGGTATCGGAGTAGCCATCTCGTTAGATAGCGCATTCGGATCGTTTCGTAGCGTTCCCGAAGCGCGCCGCTTTAGCCTCGCCAAATCTTATCCAGGTATCGACCAACGGCATATCGCTTCGATATGCGCGTTACGGGTCAGGACAACCGATGGCCATCGAACATGCCTCGGTGCAGGTCGTGCACAAGCCCTGGGGAGTCACCGATCTCCGGCCGTGGAGCAATGTTGACGGTTCTGGTGGCGCGGTCGGAGAGTTGTGGTTTCACCGACCAGATCAAACCGCGCCGGTTACCGCATTGCTGCTCAAGCTGTTGTTTACCAGCGCGCCGTTGTCGATCCAGGTTCATCCCGACGATGCCTTTGCGCGTTCGATAGGCCTGCCGAACGGCAAGAGTGAGGCATGGTATATTCTGTCGGCGTCGCCGGCGGCGCAGGTGGCCGTCGGATTGAAACGGCGTCTCAATCCAGAACAATTGCGCGCGTCAATCAGGAACGGCTCCATAGCCGATCTGATTCAATGGCGACCGGTCGTCAAAGGCGACGTGATCTTCGTGCCCGCGGGCACGATCCACGCCATAGGCGCGGGCATCGTGCTTGCCGAAATACAGCAGTGGAGCGACGCGACATTCCGTCTGTTCGACTATGGCCGGCAGCGCGAGTTACACGAAGACAGAGCTGTGGCCGTTTCCGACGCCGGGCCTGTTCAGATTCAATCCGCTCCGCGGCGTCTTTCCACCGAACGAACGCTTCTCACCGCTAGCCCCCATTTCGTGCTTGAACGGATCGATCTGTCGGCGAACACAAGCTGGGCACTCAATACCGATCGGGAGATGTGGTTTCTGGTGCTCGATGGCCGCGCGGCGATCGGACTGGCCGCGGCATCGGTCGGCGAGGCGATCTTCATCGGTGACGAACATGCAAGCGTCGAGGTCGGGCCCGATGGGTTCAGTGGCCTGATCGCCTATCCGGGGGCGGATCCCATCCCTTCCTTGTTGCGGGCCCTGGCCGGGGGCTCCATCAAATCAACCGCCGTTTCCCTTCCGCAATTTGAGATCGAGGTGCGGTCGTGACGCCGATCCGCCGTATCGCCTTCATCGGCAATTCGTTGCCCCGCCGCTGCGGGATAGCCACTTTCACAACCCACCTTCAGCAAGCCGTAGCGGCCTCGTATCCCGCTCTTGAGACAAGCATCGTTGCCATGACCGATCATGGTCAGGTTTACGATTATCCTGCGGCGGTCGCTCTGCAGATCGAGGCCGACGATGTTGACGCGTACGCAGGCGCCGCAAATTTCTTGAACGCCGGCCGCTTCGACACGGTTTGTCTGCAGCACGAATTCGGAATTTTCGGTGGCGAAGTGGGTGCACACATCCTTGTGCTGCTGTCGGGCCTCACCATGCCGGTGGTGACGACGCTCCATACCGTGCTGGCCGATCCGACCGCGGTGCAGCGCGCGGTGCTGATGGGCGTCGTCGAGGCGTCGTCGAAGATCGTCGTGATGGCGGGAAAGGCGCGCGAGCTGCTTCGCAGCGTCTATCATGTGCCTGACGACAAAATCGAAGTCATTCCCCACGGCATTCCCGATGTTGCGTTTGTCGCGCCGGATGTGGCCAAGACCAGGCTCGGGTTTGGCGGAAAGCCGGTTATTCTAACCTTCGGCCTGCTGTCTCCCAACAAAGGCATCGAGGTCATGATCGATGCCATGCCGTCTATCCTGCAACGCCGCCCTGATGCGGTTTATGTGGTGCTCGGTGCGTCTCATCCCAATCTGGTCCGGGAGCAAGGCGAGGCCTATCGCGAGAGCCTGACGGCGCGCGTGCGCGAACTGGGCGTTGAAGACCACGTGGTGTTCCTCGACCAGTTCGTGGATCAGACCACATTGCTCGAATTCATTTCGATGTGCGACATCTACGTCACGCCCTATCTCAACGAAGCCCAGATGACGTCAGGTACGCTGGCCTACAGCTTCGGACTGGGAAAGCCGGTGGTCTCGACGCCCTATTGGCACGCGCGCGAATTATTGGCTGATGGACGCGGCGTTCTGGTGCCGTTTGGCAACGCGACGGCGATCGGCAAAGAAATCGCGGCATTGCTCACCGATGACCCTCGGCGGCAGGCGATGTGCGAGCGAGCCTATGCTGTCAGCCGAACAATGACATGGGAGCGCACCGCCGAGCGTTACATCTCCGTCTTCACGAGCGCGCGGCAGGGTCACTGGCTCAAGATTATTCCACGATCTGGCAAGGGGGCACCTGAACAGCAAAGCGCTGCCGTGCCTGATATGCAAATCGGTCATTTCCTGTCGATGTGCGACGATACCGGTTTGTTTCAACATGCCGTGCATTCGGTGCCTGATCGCTCCCACGGCTATTGCGTGGATGACAACGCCCGCGCGTTGCTGTTGGCCTGCGCGCTGAACAATCCGGGCGAACAGCGCCTGTCGGAGGTTCTGACCGCCCGCTTTGCCGCTTTCGTGCAGCATGCGTGGAATCGCGACACAAGGCGATTTCGCAATTTCATGAGCTTCAATCGAGCCTGGCTTGAAGACAGTGGTTCCGAAGACAGCCATGGGCGAACGCTGTGGGCCTTGGGTGAGTGCGCGCGCAGAGATGCAAGCTCGTCACGACGCCTGTGGGCTTCCGCTCTGTTCGCCGAGGCGTTGTCGACCGCGGAGACTTTTCGTTCACCCCGCGCCTGGGCGTTCACGCTGCTGGGATTGGGTCCTTATTGCGCTGTCACTTCGGATGATCTTCGCGCGCAAGAGGTCCGGCGGTTTCTTGCCGACAGGTTGATGTCCGCTCTGGCCGCGGTCGAGACGCAGGACTGGGTGTGGTTCGAGGAAGGGTTGGCGTATGACAACGCGCGCCTGTCGCAGGCCCTGATGCTGACGGGCATGGCAACCCAAACGCCCGCTTATGTCGATACCGGATTGAGATCCCTGCGCTGGCTAATGACCCGCCAAACGGCACCGGAGGGTCATTTCCGGCCGGTCGGCACGGCCGGTTTCGGTGAACGGCGGCAACATCCGCGCGCCTTCGATCAGCAGCCCGTGGAAGCCACTGCGACCATTGCGGCCTGCCTGACGGCGTGGCGGGCAAATGGCGATGCCGAATGGGAAGCCATCGCAACCAACGTCTTCGCCTGGTTTCTCGGCAGCAATGATCTGTCCGTGGCGCTGGTCGATCTACATACCGGAAGCTGCCGTGACGGACTGCATCCCGACCGCGCCAATGAAAATCGCGGCGGCGAGTCGGTGGTGTCCTATCTTCTCGGTCTTGCCGAGATTCGCCAACTTGCACGCGTTAATATCGGTCCGACAAAACCTCCGGTACTTGCCGCCGTCGGTGCTTGAAATTTCACCTCCTACTCCAGCGGGCCGAGGACACCATGTCACAAGCCACCTTCCTGAACCGGCAGGCGCTCTATCTGCGTCCAGACCCCGCGCGCGTGATCGTGCGCCCATTCAAGCCGGCGACTGAACCCCGCGATCTCAACCCGACCGACAAGACACGCGCCAACCATATCGTCGACCGGGTTCTCGCACTCGATCCCGAAACCGCTGCCGGCCAGCTCGCGGACGTGCTGGAGAATTTTCTTGGCCGCCATCGCAATTTGCTTGAGACGTTCGAAGCCCGCGCCGACGAGATGGAAGAGGCTCTGGCGACTCACGGCACCTTTTCCAAAGTTCAGCGCCAACTGATCGGCGCCTATTTTCTCAACGAATATTCCTTCGAAGCCTCGGCGCTGTTCAATCCCAGCATCGTGCCGCATCCCGACCAGTCAGGCGCGCCGGAAGGTGCATTACGCTTCATTCTCAGCCTCCGCGCAGTGGGCGAAGGGCACGTGTCGTCACTGACGTTTCGTACCGGCACCATCGCCGCGGACGGCAGCCTTGCCGTCGACCCGACGGCCCGCCTCGCTTCGAGTCCCCGAATTGGATATCGGGTATCCGGACCGAACGGCGACGACGTTGAGGTCATCTTCAAGCCGGACGAAGATATCAGCGAACGCATCATTTTTCCGGTCACGGAGTCTCAATCGCATGGCATCGAAGATGCCCGCTTTGTCGAATTCAGCGATGGTGGCCGGAAAACCTACTACGCAACCTATACCGCTTACAGCGGTACGGCGATCCGATCGGAACTGATCGAGACCAGCGATTTCATATCATTTCGAATGACGCCCTTGCACGGAGCAGCCGCGCGCAACAAGGGCATGGCGCTGTTCCCGCGTCGTATCGACGGCAAGTATGCCATGATCGCGCGGCAGGATAACGAGAACCTCTATCTGATCTATTCCAGCGATCTCTATAGATGGGAGGATGGCCATGCCATTCTGAAGCCGGAATTTCCCTGGGAGTTCGTGCAGATCGGCAACTGCGGATCGCCGATCGAACTCTACGAAGGCTGGCTGCTGCTGACGCATGGCGTCGGTCCGGTCCGAAAATATTCCATAGGTGCGGCGCTGCTCGACAAGAAGGATCCTTCCAAAGTGATTGCGCGCTCGCGTGAACCGCTGTTGCGACCTGAACCGTCCGAGCGGGAAGGATACGTTCCCAACGTCGTCTATACCTGCGGGGCCATGCGGCATAACGACCAAATCATTTTGCCCTATGCGGTCTCGGATACGTTTTCCAATTTTGCGACCATCAGGATTTCGTCCTTGCTGCAGGCGATGCGGAACTGATCGTCGGTCGATGAACCCAAGACACAGCGGTTTGGATGACTACCCGAACAAGCCGCGCAGTCATCGTTAAGGGCGGTCGAATACGCCTATTGTTACTTCTTCTTTCCTGAACCGACGGTGGGCTGCCAACCCGACGCGCCTCCCTTTTGGCTCGCCGCCGCCGCTATCGTCTTGACCTTTTCTTTTTTCGGCTTTTTGCTTTCTCGATTGCCTTTTTGCTCGCCTTTAGCCATGCCGCTCTCCCATTGGTTGGTGGTAAACAGGTTTCACTGCTTTTGGTCTCGTGTCGTACTTCGATCGCTTCGGCTACATTGTTTCATCGGCTACATGGTTTCATAATGTGCCGCGCGCCCGACCGCTTCGTCGATTTCGCCAGCCAATTCATCCTCGCCGATCCCATGAAGGCTTATTGCCAGTTGCGAGGCTTGTTGTGCGTCCATCGACAACGGTTCGAAATCGTCATAGGCAAATTTTATTCGCCAGATACCGTGGGGATCTCGGTGCGGCTCGATCAACAAAATGGGCTGATCCAGTAATCCGTTTTCGAGCAACAGCGCATGCAATGGAGCCATCAGGGCATCGCATCGAATTCTGAGGGCAGTTGCCCTGCGCGATAGAACACCGTCGGCTGATCGTCGTAATCCCCGGTTTCGGGATCGGATACCATTGAGAAAGCCACGACACCCAAATGGCTCAAGGAGAGCCTCTCGGCGGTGCGGCGAGCGCCATCCGCCGACCGGCAAGAGACCGGCGCACTGGCTTTCAACTGGCCGCCCTTGCCACTGCTGAATGCCTGGACGAGGAAGGTCGTCTCGGTGGTCATAAAGCCGACTTTCGCGGTGTAAAACACCGCATTCAGAGGTGACCGCGGTACAACCGACCTCCGGCTGCGACTCCCGCCGGAAAACAGGTTGAAACCATCATGCGGTCGTTCGAATCGATTACGCGCCTAATCCTCACCAATAGCGAGTTAAATACGCATGGAAACCGTGCAGAGGACTTGGATTGGAACAAAGGGTGGCTGGAAGTCCCATTGTGTTCCGGACAGATCAAGGCGCGTCAGACTCTTGTTCGGTGCGGCATTTTGTTTCCTGCACGTCGCAGTTCAGTGGACTAAAGCTGCCGTAGACTTTGTTGCCCTGCACATCGACCAGCGTAAGTAATTTAGTCTGATATGTCTTACCTTGGTCAGGTGTTGTCAGCGTGTTTTCTTCCAAGATAAAACACTTATTGAGACGCACGTTGTAACTGTTCTCGTAAACCTCGAGACCTTTTCGATCCTCTTTGGGAAAATCTCTATCGAACATTTCTGCGCCGCTCTTGCCGCATCGCTCTTGCAACTCGTAAATCTCCTTCCTCGACTGGCTGTGGGCGGCTACAGATGCTGCCAATAGTGCAGTGAGCGTAATCCCAGATAACAATCTCATTGATCCCCCGCTATGTCCGCCGAGCTCGGGCAAATGAAGGGCCAGATGGTCGCCGTCGAGCAGGCCTCGATCGCGAAAAAGTGCAATATCCAGTTTCAGGCGGAGCGGCCGCCGGGGACCTGATTTGCTGATTTGACAATTCCCCTGTGGGGAGCGCTTTCGCGAATACTCCCGAGGTAACCTAGGGACCCGTCAAGCCCTCACAGGCGGCTTTCGTGCGTCCGCTATTGCCTTCGACCTCCGGTTGCGGTTGGATGGCGGCGGTTGAATACCTCGATCTCACGACCAGGGGATGCCAAAAGCAGAGACCGCTTTCTGGAGCTTCACAGTCGGCACGCGCGCAGGTCTGTCATCGTGGCCGAGGTTGATGCGCGTAGCACTGGCCCAAAACACCAACGAAAGCGCCAAGGTCATCAAAGAGTAAAGTCCGATGCCGTTCAAGCCGTGGGTACGAAACATCTCGCCGCTCGCTTGGCTCCTTGGCGCATCGGCAGTCGCCAACGTCGTCACGATGATAGCGGTCCTCTACCTCGCGTTTGGGACGCCGAAGGTCTATGTCCGCGACAGTTCAATCGACATCAATCGGCCAGCCACAGGAACGTCACACGGCCCGCGCTAGGCCTGTGGTCAAACGAAAACCGCCCGGGCGCATTACTGCACACGGGCGGGGGAATGTTCGGGGCGGTTGGCCTCACAGGCGGCAAGGGCGTCCAGAACGTGGCCGAGGGGAGCCAGCGAAGCGGAAGCTGAAGGAGGACGCCGACAGGGGCGGCCTTACTCCTTCGGCTGGGCTGTTACGGCCTCCGCGTGGATGGCCTTGGTTTCGTACTCCTTGGCGAGCGCGGATAGTTTCAGAGCAAATTCCGGATGGCCAGCGCCAGCCGCGAGCCGGTGACAATTTTTAGCCCGCGCGCGCAATGTCTCGCTCTCGACTTTTGGCAGTCGACTTCTTCTTGGCATTTTGTCTTCTCCCTCCAAACTCCGAACAATCTAAAAGGGACCACTCCTAAAATCAAAAGGGACCACTCCGTGAACACCGGATGGAAAGGGGCCAACGCCCCCGCGCGGACATCAGACGCTCAAATCAAAGCGCGGTGCTTAGCGTAGCATTCGCACGCCTTTCCACCTCACGACTTCTCGGAGTAACTGGGCGCCGGAACAAGGATGGAAACACCGTATTGGTATCGGTGATGTACCGAAAGCCTTGGGCTTCACGGCCCTGGCCTCTGGAACGCCGTTTCCCTCAAGCCGGGGTCGTGCTTACGGGAAGGAAACGATATGGAAAAAATGGAAAAACCGACCAAAGAACAAATCATCCATCGCGCTTACGAACTTTGGGAGCAGGCAGGAAAGCCGGATGGCAGGGACGAGGAGTTCTATCATCAGGCAGAAAGAGTTGCGGAACGCGGATAAATCCTCCCCATTGCGCACTCCCGACAACCTCTAACTTTTCGTGCGCCTCCATGCGAGCTAACGAGGGAAGTCCCGCAAAGCGGAAATTAAAAGAGGCCGCCAACTAAGGCGGCCTTACTTCGGTTGCTCGGGGTGAAGTGCGGCCTTCTGTGCCTTCATCCGCTCGATCAATTCTTTGATCCCCTCAAGCATGAGCCGATCCGTGATGCGGGACGCCATGTAACGGTAATGCTCGATTTTACTGTCGAGTTCGACGCACTTTTCACACATGGCACCCGCCGCAAAGTCACAGGCGGGGAGAAACTGGCCACCTGCTATCTTATGACGGCGGCAGGACTATTTTGTTTCAATGACGCTTTAGAAAGCTTCTACTGTCCGGCTACCGGCACATATCTATTTCTTCGGCATCATTCGCCCGTCTTTGATCTCGTGAGAAACGGCCTCACCATCCGGCTTCTCTGTGGCATTCAGGCGAGTAACTAGCCGTTCGCCGCTCCAAATCTCAACCGAATGCTTGGTGACAAGGCGCTTGGCTTTTTCGATAGCGTCGCCGTCGTCAGCGCAAACGAGTGGTTCAAATCCCATGATGTGGCCGTCGTCCCCGACGAGGTATGCACGGTACTCTGCCATCCGAAGTCCCCACTACCGGATCGGGTGATAGTATGCCTATTATTTAGGCTTAGTGAAAAGGGATCATTCGCAAAATGAAAAGGGACCACTCCGTGAACAGCGGGTGGAAAGGGGCCAGTACCTCGTCGCCGGTACTGGCCTAATTAGGCCCCTCCGCAGATTCAAAACAGGCCACTCAAACGAAAAGCCCGGCGCCAGGCCCGGGCTGATACGCAAGTATATTCCGATCGAAGGCAATGGACTGAGTTAATCGAAGATTAAGCCCGCTGTCTGTCCACAAGTTAACTTTGGAACTCTCGCACCCGCAGGTTCAAAACAGGCCACTGTGATTTAGTGAACGCTAACGCCATGCCAGCGGAAATATCGGCTCATTTCGCTCGTTGCCTTCTCCTTCACGGTCGTCAACCCGATTTGCTGGTGGGCTCGAAACAGCCCATTACTCCCGGCGTTTTTGGCGCGCCCACCGCCCTCAATTATCCAGCCTTCGGCGTCCTGTCGACCGCTCGGACTCAGCCGCCTTCTTGGCGGGCTTCTTTCCCTCGATCGCCAATGACATTTCCTTTTGACCTGCGGAGGCCCTGCGGGGCTTCTTGCCCTTCGGGCCGGCCTCGCTGGCGATGCTGTTCTTCAGGGCGTCCACGAGGTCCACAACGTTCTCGCCCTTTGGCCGCGGCTTCGCGCTGATGGTCCTGCCGTTGCGCTTTGCGTTGATAAGCTCGGTCAGCGCCTCTTCGTAGTGGTCTTCGAACCGCTGTGGCTCGAAGTCCGCGGCTTTCTGGGTGACGATATGCTTGGCGAGGTCGAGCATACCTGAGTCGGGTTGAACAATTTTGCAGCTCCATCGTTTTATAGTCGATGGAGGAGCGCTGTGGATCCGAAGCAGATCGTAAACAGCCTTATCTTGAAGGCAAAAAAATACCGCGACTTTGCGCTATCGATCGGCGACGTTGAAACGGCTCGGCGGATATTGGCGCTGACGCATGAGCTGATACAACGAGCTCGTGCTCTGGCGAGGCCGGACGAAGCTCTAATCCGGAAGCGCGCGCGGGAAATCTGGGAAGAAAACGGGCGGGCAGCCGGAAGAGACGAAGAATTTTGGTTTCAGGCCGAACGAGAATTTCGGGAAGCTGAAAAGCTAACAAAGGAAATCGGGGACGATGCTGGCTAGTGCGGCGCGAGGGTCGGCACCCGGCCTTCTGCCTTGAGCACCTCCACGATAGCGTCATACGCGCGGTCGTCGATGATGCTGATAAGCTGGTCCAAGGTTTCTTCCGCGCTACGGGGGCCAGGCTCCAGATAGTCAGCGATCACCACATGATGTGCGCCGTCGAAGGCTTTCTCGATCCGCTCTGCCGGGTCATGTACGCAACTCATAAACAACGGATTCAAGATCGGAACAATTGATTTGTTCCTGTGGGAACGACACAGGTAAAGCCGGATTGCTTAGAGGGCTGTGACTGTAGGCATGGCCCGGCACGGCCTCGGTCCAAATGCCATGCAGGCCGGGGTCGTGCTCTTAAGAGAGTTTGATCTTGATTGATAAAAGCTGTCCCATTTGTTTTGGCATAGGGTGGGTCTGCGAGAACCATCCCCATCGTGCTTGGGAGAAAGAGATAGAATGCGCGTGCGGCACCGGAGAGCCATGCAACGGACGCGAAGAGCCGGACACAAGCCAAGTCCTTATCGAAGAGGAAAATATCACACGACATTGAGACGGCGCGAGAGGGGGGCTGGTCTTGCGGCTTCTATCCCGGCTCCGAGCCGGGCGAGTGGACCGACGATGTTCGCGCGCATCGGCGTCATGCGGGCGCTCAATCGTCACGTCGAGCGCGTGTTCAATTCAAATCGCAAAGATACGCATTGGGGAAAGCGGAAGGTGAAGGGATGAATGAGTAAGGCGCGGCGACTCAAACGCTACCATCCTTTCCCCTTGGCCATGGCGCCCGCCAACTTCAAGCGCGCTAAACCTGATGATGCGAGCACATGAACGGAGACACTCCTGCATCAGCACGAGACAAAGCAGCTAGCGGACGGTAGGGCCATGGAGTTGATCAACTGTCACGACTGTGAACGATCCGTTTCATTTAGCGCTGCGAACTGCCCGCACTGCGGATCGGCGGAGCCTGCCGGACCGTACCGGCACAACAGGAAAGAGGTCCGCCGTCACAGGATCGAAGACAAGAACGACAGAACCCTGATCGCAACCACGGTGGTGCTTGGCGTGATCGGTGCATTCTACGGCGTCGAAACTAGCTCGAGCATCCTTGGGGCGCTTATAGCCGGTCTCTGGTACGGCTTTGTTGGTGTAGCCATCGGAGCGCCCTTGGCCTTCGCAATAAACATTACGCGCAATTGGCGATAGTGCTGGCCTACTTGCCCCAGCTGGACGGCCGCCGCTCTCCCGCTAGTCATCGCCAAACACAAATTCTGGTTGAACAGCCTTGCGCGCGCGCTCTGGTTGATGAACACTCGGCCGGGGCATTAGGGGCTGAAGGCGAACGGGAAATGAACCGGTGCGAGTGGCCTGGGGGACATCATTTAAACGACGATAAAAGCCCGCTGATAGGCCTCTTGAGCTGCATCGTGTGCAAAGAGACAATGAACCTTGATGGAAGCGCCCCCGACGCTGAAGGCAAGGACATCATTCAATATCGTTGCAAGCGATGCGGCAGAATTGAGCGGGTGCTACTACTCCGCCGAAATCGAGATGCGGCGGGCTGAAGAAGAAACCGAAGGGCGACCATGGGATCCGGCGGCACGAAAGGCGCTCCTACAGACGTTCCGACCACGTCGGAAAGGGAGGAACCCCGCGGCCTGGCGCGACCGGCTCCGGCAAAAGAAAAGAAGACTGCCGAGGAACTGGCGGCGATGATCCGTCAGGATTTGAGCAAGGTGGATGGCTGCCCTAAACAGGGTGTCAGCGTAACCGTCTATGGTCTTAGCCCGTGGAATTCTTTGCTGTCGTTTGGCGTCGACGCCGGCCCCGTTCCCAATAAGGTCGATCTACAGAATTTTTGCGACCTCATCACCGAGCGGTTGAAGCGGTTGTACGACATTTAGGGCTTAGCTGAGCGGCTTTTGCCCGTCTTAATCCCAGAGCCCGGAAGATCCGCTGGCGAGCGTGTCAAGCAACGTCTCTATTTTCGGTTGTTTGACGGCTTGTCGCGGTCAGGTTGTGTGGGGTAGGGTCGCCCCGGGTCTGGGGAAATACGGCGCGTTCAAAATCCTCGAGACCGGGTGGGTGCCGATGCTTCTCGTCTGCACCCTTGGCGCCATTGAACTACCCATTCGCATGCGGCGTGCGGCAGCGGCGGTTGCAGTAGCGGTGCTGATCGTCGCGGTCATCCAAGTGGCCCGATTTGAAAGGTCATCGCCGATCAAATCGATCTCGCAATACGCGGACCTCTACGATGCCATCCCGCGATCAGACATCGTTAACGTCAGAATCGCCGATCAACTCTCATTCGAATGGGCCGTGTACTATCTCCGCGATCACCGCGCGGTCTACACTAAGGGCGAGTTGATCTACTACCCAGCGGCCCAAACCGATAAATCATCAGAAAAAAGCCGGGCGGCAGATGCCGAATACATCCTCACCGACACCAAACAAGAAGAATCGGCAATCTGGTCTAACGAAAAATTCTTTCTCTACCCACTGAAGGCGCCGCGCCTACAAGACGCGTCTGCTACCAACAAATGAAAGTGAGCTAGGCCTTCCATGAGCATTGTAGACATCGGTAAAAGGGCAGTGAGAGCGATGCTTCTTCCGACCACATCTCGCCCAATACCCAATAGAAGCGACGGCAAGTTCTTCTACCAAGCTATCGACCTTCCCGGGATAGGGGGAGTTCCGGGAGTTTGGGATCACCGCGGGACTGAAAATGTCTACCTAGCGGAAACAGATTTTTCCGGGTTGAGCGTAATCGACGTGGGGCCGGCCAATGGCTTCTGGTCATTCGAAATGGAACGCCGAGGTGCAAAAGTCACGGCGGTTGAACTTGGCCCCACTGACGATTGGGATGCTGTTCCCCATGGCGGGACGCCTGAAGATGGTTTAGGCGACATCCTAAAATCGAATGTCGAAACAGTGCACAATGATTTTTGGACTTGTCACTCCGCTATCAAATCCAGCGTCGAGGTAAAGCGCGGCTCAGCATACCGTCGACCTCCACCGCGACCGTAGACTAACGCTGCCCAGTCAATTTGACGGGCTTCCAGAATGGACGATAGCCGCGATCGGGCGCCTAGGTTGGTGTCAGGAGTCTGTGCCGCAAGGGTTGCAAACGTAGAAAGGCCCTTTTTTCAAGCGATTACACGGGTGCTGCATTCGATAGAGTTTTGTCAATCAAACCCAACACGGTCATGGAACCCGAATTTCCAAGCATCGAAGATGACAATATGGTCTCGCCCTATGCGCGAGAAGTCGAGTACGCCCTGATCCTTTCGCAGATGATCAATATAGCGAAGGAAGATCCTTCCCAGATGCGCTTGGCGATCTACGAGTTTGCGCGCGCCAGACTGAAGACCGCTACCTCATGGGCCGACGAAGCTGAACGAGAGCGGCTTTCGGCCTCGCTCGAGAAGGCCATCCAGGGAGTCGAGCAGTTTTCGGCACGCAGCGACCAGAAGGAGCGGCTTCAGCTTTCGACTGCATCCGCGCATAGAGCGCTCGGCAGCTCGCCAGTCGAAGCAACGACTACGTCGATGGTACCGGTTCATCTGGTAAGCTCAGCGCCAGACGGCATTCCAACGCGAAAAGAAGCTTATTGGCGGCCTGAAGCGCAGCCGGTTATAGAAGTGCAAATGCGGGGGCAGGTATCCAGGCTGGCTCGGTTCTCAATCGGAATCTTGCTGTTCGGTTTGGGCCTGGCAGTTTATACGGAGCGAACGTCCCTGTTGGGGGCGGGTGAGAATTTACTTTCAGCGATAGTATTAACGCCTCCAAAGCCGGTAGCTCCGCCATTGATTTCGGAGCCGGCTCAAACACCCGTGGCAGCCGACTTGAAGACGGCCGCGGCTTCATCGAGTGCGCCGCCTTTTCCGCTGCCGAGCGACTACGGCGTGTACGCCGTAAGCAATGCCGGCCTGAGCGAGCCAAACTCTTCCCGCACTGGTGCCGGATAAGCGGGTTGCAATCTCGACACCTGTCAATCAGCTCAGCCGCACGACTCTTCCGGACGGAAAAACAAAATTCGTGGTGTTCCGCCGCGATCTTGCCGGCGACGCGCTCGATCGGATTGAGGTGCGTGTGGTTGCCCGGGTGATGCGTGCCGCGACGTTCGATGCCAAGGGAAAGCCGAATTTCTCGCCGGTTTCGGACGCCTGGAATATTCGGAATCTATCATATGAGTTTAGGGTTCGGCCGATTGCTGGAAACCCCGAAATGGTTCTGGCGCAGCCAAAGGATTCCGATTTCACGCTTCCTGCGGGCCGCTATGTTCTTGCTCTGAAGAATCAGGGCTATGATTTCACGGTTGCCGGTAAGGTGACCGACCCGTCGCAATGCCTTGAGCGGATAGATGCGGCCAATGGTTCGTTCTACAGCGTTTGTCAAAAACAGTAGACGCTTCTTCTAACTCTAACTCCAAGAGGCGGATGTCGGTCCCACAGGCGTGGCCCTGGGAGGGGCACATGCGACTGCGGGAATTCATTGCGGTACGGCAGTCACCGCTTCAGCCTTAGCTAGGCAAGCGTGCGCTCAGAGGAGGTCGCCATGCCAGCGGAATCTCTAAGCGTGAATCCCGACAGCCAAGCCAACCTGCTTTAGCGCGTCGACAACTACATCGGAGCAGCGCCCGGCCCAGAGCAACTGATCCGCGACGTAGAGAACGAGGGTCGCTATCGCTGTTGCACCGAGAGCTTGCACGAGCATCGCCCCTTTGGTTCGATGAAGTATTGCCGTAGACGCTGCATGCGACAAATAAATCCTAAGTAAAAATGCTGGCGGTTTGCAGCACATGGGCAATTTTTGCTTAATGGTTCGCTGATATCTTGCGGACTGTCCCGGAACTGCTTTCGCGTGCCGCGACCATTGGTGACAAGCATGCAAACAATCGAAACGACCGATCCAAAAGAAGCGAGACGCTGCCGATACGCCCAGTACCGAGGCCGAAAAAGCGACGTTGACGTTAATGGGATCCACCATCACGGGGATGGTCCGGTCGGTGATGAAAGATAGGTCCAGCAGCCCCACACGTTCGATTGTCACGGTCGTTGGGATGCAGAGTATCGCAGCCTAACCCATCGGGTTTGGCGGCCGAAAAATAGTGAAGGCGCTGCATTCACTCGAATGCGACACCGATCCTGTTTGCACTTATCCAAGCGACCCGGCAGTTCCGGATCACACGATCCCTTTTGATCATCAACTGAAACCGATCTGGAACATAGGAGGGGCTCGGAACTTCGATCGCGGCCCCTTCCGCAGAGATGTTTAGCACGCGACAGCTCGTGCTCGATCCGCCGATTGAAATATACGCCGGTTCGTCAATCTCTGTACGCGGTTGTTGACGCCTCTCGTCCATCTCGGCGTTCTACACCATTCGTCTCAAGCAAACGTAAAGCCGACTCCTCAAACGAAAAACCCCGCCTGCCGCGCGGAGGCGTGAACTTCGGCTGGCACCGAACGGACATGCCGAAGCAGTCGCCTCATGTCTGTTGTTGGGGGAGAAACGGACCTAGCTCAGATCCGCCCCGAGGTCTGAGTTTGATGCTGTGGACGGCTCCTCCACCGGCACGAGAGTGCCACGGCTGTGGGAGTAGTTAAGGGTCCCACGATTCGGAGGAGCTATCCATGCAAACGGTTACGACAATCGGTCTCGACATCGCCAAGTCGGTGTTCCAGGTTCATGGGCATGATGGCGCCGGCCAGGTAGTCATCCGCCGTCAGTTGAAACGGCGCTCTGTCCTGGCGTTCTTTCAGAAGTTGCCGCCGTGCTTGGTCGGCATTGAGGCCTGCGCTTCGGCGCACCATTGGTCGCGCGAACTGCAAGCGCTGGGTCACAAGGTACGGTTGATACCGCCGGCCTATGTGAAGCCTTACGTCAAGCGACAGAAGAATGATGCGGCTGACGCGGAGGCGATTTGCGAGGCGGTCACCAGGGCCAACATGCGGTTCGTGCCAACCAAGACTCTAGAGCAGCAGAGTGGCCTGGTGCTACACCGCACGCGCCATCTGTTCATCCGTCAGCAGACCGCGGTGATCAATGCCATTCGGGCCCATCTTGCCGAGTTCGGGATCGTTGCGCCGGTTGGGCGCCACGGTGTCGAGGAGCTGCTCAATGTCGTGGCTGATCCAAACGACAAGCGAGTTCCGGAGATGGCTCGTGCGTGTCTCTCGGCATTCGGGGCTCAATTGCGCAGGATCCAGGAGCAGGTACTGGAGTTCGACCGACTGATCAGGGCCTGGCACCGATCCGACGAGATGAGCATGAGGCTCGATGAAGCTCCTGGCGTCGGTCCGGTGCTGGCCACTGCTGTGGTCGCCACCGTTGCTGATCCAAAGTCCTTCCGATCAGGACGCAACTTCTCGGCCTGGATCGGTATCGTGCCGAAGCAGCACTCGAGTGGAGGCAAGAACCGGCTCGGCAATATAAGCAAACAAGGTGACCGCTATCTGCGCGGCCTGTTCGTGGCCGGCGCGCTCGCCGTCATCCGTTACGCCAAGATCCATGGCACCAAACATCGCCCCTGGCTCACGGCGTTGCTGGCGCGACGGCCGACCAAGGTTGCGGCTATTGCGCTTGCCAACAAGCTCGCGCGAATGGTCTGGGCCATGATGGCCAGGGGCGAGCGATACAAGGAACCCGTCGCGCTTGCGGCGTAAACGAGATCGCGCCGGACAACCGGCGTGATGTGAAGGTTGGGAGGGCGAACAGCACGTAATGCAGAGCCGGTCGATCCGGCGATCAGGACAACCCACTTGGGTCGAGGCATTGTCAAATGCGCGAGTTTGATCGGGACCTGATCCGCGGAGGGCATTATGGCCAGCGGTCATATGAACCGCGTCAAAAGGCCGGACACATGGCTGCACCGACCAATGCTGCAAAACGTGAAGAAAGTCCTTGCCAATCCGGAGCCGTCCACACATGACCCATTTCGGAAGTCGGCGACTTTCAAAGAAATTTCAATCGCCCCGCCCCCATGCCTTCCGACCGTCACACGGCCGCCTCTTATTTTTGAGGGCGGGGCTATGGTGGAAGGATCATCGATTGGATTTCAACTCTTATCGGAGAGTGTCGAATGAGCCGCAGCTTTATCGCCGGATTTGGTCAGTCGAGCCAGTGCAACCAGTTGGCGCATCCATTGCATTCTCGGCCGGGCTGGATAGCCACCCCAGGTTTTTCCAGGAGGAACGTCGCTCATAACGCCGGAGCCCCCTGCCACCCGTCCACCCCTGCCTATTGTGACGTGGGATGCAATAGAAACCCTGCCACCAAGGACGACAAAATCCTCAAGCGTGACGCTTCCACTGAGACCCGACTGTGCGGCGATAACACAATGGCGACCAATGACTACGTTGTGGCCGACCTGACACAGATTGTCGATCTTCGTCGCCTCTCCGATGATAGTGTCCCTTATGCCGCCACGATCAATCGTCGTCCCGGCACCGATCTCGACGTCGTTATGGATGATTACCTGTCCAGTTTGGGGAACTTTTTGCTGTGTGGCACCGGCGATGTAACCAAAGCCGTCCTGCCCAATACGGCATCCGGGATGGATCACGACGCGCTCGCCTACAAGCGTATGCATGATCGAACATCCCGCGCCGATCGTGCAATCGCGGCCGATCAATACGTCCGGTCCGATTACGGCCGTTGCGGCGATGATGCTTCCCGCTCCAATCTCAGCCCGCGGCCCGATCACAGCTCCCGGATCAACTGTTATTCCGCTCCCAAGGCGCGCAGTTGGATGAATGGTTGAGCCTTGCGCGATATTGTTGGTTTCATACAGGGAGGTCGGACGAAGGGATTGAGGGTACAGTTCACTATGTACGTCGACAAAAGCGCGATAGGGCTGCTCCGTAGGCAGCAGGATGAGGGCGTTTGGCGCGCGACTTTCGAAGCGCTGAAGCATTAGGCAGGCTCCAGCGCGCGTCGTCGCCAAGGCGTCGGCGTACTTGTTGCTTTCGATGAAAGTGAGGTCATTCGGCCCGGCAAGTTCGAGTGGCGCAACATCTGTAATCAGGTGCGAAAGTCGCGCTGCATCATGGCATTCGGCACCCGTCAGCAAAATGATGTTGGCCACAGTCAAACCTGCGGGGCGATCGAAGAATCTTCGTTTTCCCATATCCCAACCTTAACGATACCGGCATCGAGTTTGGGGCGACCGGCATCGCCAAACTGTATTGCCAGACTTTCGGAGAGAGCGACGAATTTCAGCCAGTCCGGCAGCGTGAAGTGAAAACAGCACGAGAGTATGACGGGATTGATACGTAGCAACATTGCGCAACGGAGCTATGGTATTTCATTTCGCCTTCATGTTCTCACGGGGGCTGATGGTTTGAGTCTTATCGGCTCGCGCTCCGCCGGTGGCACAAAGCCACCAGTCCGAATCATGCGATCCACATACCGTTTTCGACGAGCACGTTCCGTCCAAGGGAACAAGCTGGTCGCGGAAGCGAGGCGCTTGTGCACCGATGCGCCTGCGGACCTTCGACCATTCGCAAGCGCGCTCGGAGACGTTCCGAGGCGTGAAGCTGATGTAGGTTAGCAATCCGCCGACACAACTAAATTGAATTTCAGATTTCGGTGCCTCCCGCGCTATCCAACGACCGGCGACTTCCGGGTTTGGCACTTTTCGGACATGGGTGGTCGCGCTGACGATGTCTGTTTTTGAGGGGATACTGTTGCAAAAGTCGAAAATCGGACAACACCAAAAATCTCGCGAAAGTTGATTTTTGAATTTCTCTTCCGCTGTCACGTTCTGTAGCGCCGTGGGAAGGGCCGTGGTCGATTTTGGGTGAAACGATGTGGTCCCTCACGTCGCCGCGCGCGAAGCGCATCAGCGGTCTTTAGAATTTTCGTACTTCACCCGAAAAAGACTTTTGCAACAATATCGAGGGTAAAGCGGACGGCCCAGTTGCGCGCCCGGACTTCCGAGTTTAACCCTTAGCTGCCATCGATGACTGAGCTGAACATTGACGGACTCGATTCTCTACTCGGCCCGTACTCATTCGGCGAACATCGCCTCAGCCGGCCAGGAGCAGCGCCCCGCTTCATTGTTCGCGGGAACGGTCTTACCCATTTCAACGCGTTGCAACGAGCCGGCGTTAAGCGCCATCCTCACATGCCGTGGCTGGCAAATACTTTTTGGCAGCTCTTGCTCAGTCTGGTCCTGTTCTGCTGCAAGCATTGTTGGACCGCTCCATCATCGCCCAATTGCTGTCGGCAAAAGCGCTGCGCATCGCGTCTGCAGGCCTGCTGCTCTTGTGGCGTGCCCATGTGACCCTGTGCAAAAGATAAGGAAGTTTCAGTCAGCAAAATGACTAGAGCTAGGACAATTGAGCGCATAACAATCTCCCTATGTTGACAGGGGAACAAAACGTTACTCCCCGTCTGCGGTTCCTCGATAGACATACCGATACTCAGTGCATCCTCATGCACTTTTGGCACGTTCGAGACGTGTCGATACACGCGGAGAATGTCTGATTGTTGGGGGGACCCGCCCCTACCGAGCGGGTGCTGTTCATACCGCGCGGGGAACTATCCAAGCCGCATAACGTTTTTGCTTAGAGTGGAGGCTCCCTCATGAGTAACGAGCGGAATAGCCACCGTACCACCGTCATACTTTTCGCCGTCGCGGTGATAACCGCAATACTCGCGGCATTCGTCACCACGCTTGAGCGGGTCGACACAAGGACGGCTAACAACGAGACCCCGCCCGGTACGACGGGCCTCGCTAAGCCACGCCCGCCACTAGACCGCGCACCAGGCCAGCCGGTGTTAGGCAACTGAGCGGCCAGATATCCTGCCGGCCGGTGAACCCCGGGGTAAAATCCCCCAAGCGGAGGAACAACATGACCGCACACATCCTCGAGGACCTTTCCACTAGGTTGATGGACCGGCGTCCCTTCGTGATCATGGGCAACACGATGCCGCCCCGAGATCCTGATGAAGACGAAGAGGGCGAGGACGAAGAGGAAGACGACGAAGAGGAGGACCGCGCCGACGAACCGCCGGTCGTGCGCGATCCGGACGAAGAGTAAGCCGGATGCTTCTAGACTAGGATTTTCATAGCCTTAGTTTCGGAGAGTGTGATCCACAGCGGACACGCGGCGCGCTACCGCGTCCGGTGGGTTCCAAGGTCCCTACGAAATCCCGGGAGCACCGGCCAGACCTCGAATGGACGGCAGTTCTCGGCGGGAGCAACCTCTCGGCGTTCACTGGTGCAGGAGACGAGCATGACCCTCCTCATATGGCTTGGTGTGCTCCTAGTTTTCGGCGGGGTGCTGCAGATGGCGTTTCAGCCCATCTGGCGAGGCCGACTAAGTGGTAGAAGGCGACTTCGCTCCGGGCGACCCAGCGATACCCTGGAACCTGAGAGACCGGCTAGCGGCTTTGGGATCAAGTCGAATTGGCCCGGTCTCGCTATGCTCGTGCTTGGCTCCGCTCTCCTGCTGGCCGCGGTTGCCACCTGAATTTGAGACTTACTTTCGTCAATGGGCTCGGGCTCGCTCACTTGGTAGGGCTTTTCGGTTCTCGAGGAATGTCTCTTCAAGGCAGCCGGCTCAACCGGTCGATGCAACACAGGCGTTAAATCTCTCTGCTGGGGTTTCAAATTGCATGGTCTTACGCGGCCGTTCGTTAAGCTGGCGAGCCACTTTGTTCAAGTGGGCTTGCGAGTGCACCGACAAGTCGGTGCCCTTCGGGAAGTATTGTCGCAGCAGGCCATTGGTGTTCTCATTCGACCCGCGCTGCCACGGGCTTTGCGGATCGCAAAAATAAACGTCGATGTTGGTCGTCAACGTAAATCGTCGATGATCCGTAAGTTCCTTGCCCCGGTCCCAGGTTAGCGATTTATACAGTTCGGTCGGCAGCTTTCTAGCTTGCTTGATGAGCGCGGAGACGACCGATTGGGTGTCTTTGTTGGCCACCTTTGCTAACATCACGTAACGGGTATGACGCTCGACCAAGGTCGCGATATAGCTGTTCTTCGAACCGGACAGCAGATCGCCTTCCCAATGGCCAGGCACCGCTCGATCTTCAACTGCTGCCGGGCGCTGACGGATCGAGACGGGATCCTTGATTTGTCCCCGTCCATCGCCGTGAAGACCTGCCTGTTTCGATCGACGGATCGTGCGCTTCGATCGAAGATGGCAAAGTAGCTCTTTCTTAAGCACTCCGCGAGCTTGAACAAAGAGACTGCGATAGATCGTCTCGTGTGACACCTGACAATTCTCATCTTCAGGATGGGCTCTCTTAAGCCAGCCGGCTATCTGCTCGGGTGCCCAATTTAATCTCAGCTTGCTGGTTACCGCCTGTCGCAACCCGGGATTAGTCGCCAACTTGCAATGTTTCGGACGGCGGGCTCGGGCCCAGGCCTGGTCATCCGCCAGAGCCGCTCGGTATCGATCATAGCCGCCATTCCGGCTAATTTCTCGGCTCACCGTCGAAGGCGAGCGGCCCAGCATCTTGGCTATCGATCGGGCTGATTGATGCGCTGTAATCCCTCTGGAAATCTCCTCCCGCTCCGAAAGCGCCAATGCCAGCCTTGAGCGATGCCTTGCTGCAGGACGGATGCCCCCGTGCGGGGCCACCTGGAAATAAATCGACGATGACGGCTTCCCAAACGCTCGCCCGATCCCCTTCAAAGACTCCCCGCGTTGCCAGCGATCCCATAACTCCGTCTTCTCGGCCGTTGTAAAACCTCGACGAAATCTCTGTTCCATCGTCTCACTCCATCTTTTCCCTCTAAGATAAAGTGTTGCATCGACCGGTTGAGCCCACCGCACTTTTCGGACATGCCGGGGTGGTCTGACGACATCTGTCCCTGAGGGTAGAATGGACTTGCCGAGGAAGCAGGTTCACTTCCTTTTTTGACCGACTCGGACATTGGCTCCGGCCAGGGTGGCTTCCTTGGCCTCTTTCGAGAATCCGATTTTCTTAGATCGCGTCGCGTTGGCTGCCCCACCATGCGGGTCTTCTGATCGGTTGCGTCATGTTCCCCCCATGACTTAACTCTTGCCTCGCTCCTCAGTCGCCGGGCGAGGCATTTTTCTCGTCGCTGCTGCAGACTGTTTGTTGGAAAATGGAAAAGCTCCGGCATTCGTCCCCCCGCTTTTGACAAAAGAAAAATGCGAAAACAACTGTCTGTGAAGTCAGCTCCATGTCAATTTCTGATAACCTCACGCCGTTGGCTATAAAGGCCCGCCTGCACAACAACCTAAAACTGAATTGAAGCAGGAGGCGTGAGCAAAGCAAACTGTCGAACAGATCGTGCAATGAAGTCTGTCAGCCTTCCTGACACGATGAGCGCGTGCGGGAAGTCGAAGCGGTCGATGCGGGCGAATGGAAGCCTGTTCCGCTTGCACCGAACCAGACATCAGTAGCTTAAGAAGAGCGAGAAACGATCATGATCAAGTTGAAGATTAATGGCCAGGAACAAAACTGGGATGGCGACCCGGATCTTCCGCTGCTTTGGTTTCTCCGTGATGAGGTGGGCCTGACCGGCACCAAATATGGCTGCGGCCAGGCGCTGTGCGGTGCGTGTACCGTCATGGTCGACAAGGAGGCTACGCGCTCCTGCATCACCTCGGTGTCCGACGTGGTCGGCCGCGAGGTCACCACCATCGAAGGCCTTCACCCGACCGGCGATCATCCGGTTCAGAAGGCTTGGCGACAACTCAACGTCCCGCAATGCGGCTATTGCCAGGTCGGCCAAATCATGCAGGCGGCCGCGTTGCTGATACAAAATCCAAAACCGTCGCACGATCAGATAGTTGAAGCGATGTCCGGCAACATCTGCCGCTGCGGCTGTTACCAGCGCATTGAAAACGCAGTGCATCTCGCATCGACGGGGGTGTGACCATGACAATCAATACGAACCCCAAAAAACTCCGTGGCTTTGAACAGTTCATCAAGGTCAAGGTCGAGAACGTTTCGCGTCGCAGCATCCTGAAGGGCCTCGGCATCGCCGGAGGCTTCGTGCTCGCCGCTCCCGTGATGTCACGCCCCGCCTTCGCCGCGTACCAGACCGGCGCGAGCAAGATGCCGCACGGCACCGTGGTCGACCCTCGTGTTTTCGTGTCGATCGCACCGGATGGCATAGTTGCGATCGTCGCACACCGTGCCGAGATGGGAACAGGCGTCAGAACCAGCCTGCCGTTGATCGTAGCCGAAGAGATGGAAGCCGACTGGTCGCGCGTCCGCGTCCAGCAGGCCCATGGCGACGAAGCCAGATACGGCAACCAGGATACCGACGGATCGCGCAGCACACGGCACTATCTGATCCCGATGCGCCAGATCGGCGCCTCGGCTCGCACGATGCTTGAAGCCGCCGCGGCGAAGCGCTGGGGCGTACCGGCCAGCGAAGTGAAGGCTGCCAATCACGAAGTGGTCCACAATGCGAGTGGACGCCGCATCGGATTCGGCGATTTGGCTGCCGATGCAGCGAACGAGCCAGTGCCGAGTATCGAAGGCCTGAAGCTGAAGGACCCGAAGGATTTTCGCTATCTCGGCAAAGGCGAGATCAGCATCGTCGACCTGCGCGACATCACCACCGGCACGGCGCATTACGGCTCCGACACGCGCCTGCCCGGCATGAAGTACGCCGTCATCGCGCGGCCTCCGGTCACCGGCGGCAAGCTCGCGTCGTTCGACGCAGCAGAGGCCATGAAGGTTTCCGGCGTCGAAAAGGTCATGGAAGTGAGGGGATGGCCGTGGCCCTCCAAGTTCCAGCCGCTCGGCGGGGTCGCCGTGATCGCTCGCAACACCGGTGCTGCGATCAAGGGCCGCGATGCGCTGAAGGTTGTCTGGGATGACGGACCTAACGGCAAATACGACTCGGTCGCCTATCGGGCCGAACTCGAGGAAGCCGCGCGCAAGCCGGGGCTGATCGTGCGCAAGGAGGGCGACGTCGATGCCGCCTTGAAGGGGGCCGACAAGGTGATCGTGGGTGAATATTACCTGCCGCACCTTGCCCACGTCTCCATGGAGACGCCTGTCGCGGTCGCCGACGTCAAAGGCGACAAGGCCGAAATCTGGGCGCCTGTGCAAAGTGCGGGTGGAACCCGCGAAGACGTCGCGAAGACGCTCGGCATTCCCGAGGAGAACGTGACCGTCAACGTCACGCTGCTCGGCGGCGGATTCGGGCGAAAGTCGAAGTGCGATTTCGCGCTGGAAGCGGCCCTGCTTTCGAAGGAACTCGGTGCGCCGGTCAAGGTGCAATGGACGCGGGACGACGATATTCGCCACGATTTCCTGCACACGGTTTCCGCGGAACGCATCGAGGCCGGACTCGACAAGAACGGCAAGGTGATCGCGTGGCGCCATCGCAGCGTCGCACCGAGCATCGCGTCGACATTTGCGGCGGGTACGGTGCAGCAGGCACCTTTCGAACTCGGCATGGGACTTGTCGACATGCCGTTCGAGATCGCCAATATCCAGTGCGAGAACCCGGAAGCGGCCGCACACACCCGCATCGGCTGGTTCCGCTCAGTGTCGAATATCCCGCACGCCTTCGCCGTGCAGTCCATGGTTGGCGAGCTCGCGCACACCACCAACCGCGATCAGAAGGAAATGTTGTTGGAGCTCATCGGCTCTCCGCGGATCGTCGACCTGTCTTCCGTGAAGGATCTCTGGAACTATGGCGAGCCCTACTCCAGCTATCCGATCGACACGGCGCGGCTTCGGCGTGCCGTCGAGCTGGTCGCTGAGAAGGGCGAATGGGGACGGTCGGTGCCCAAAGGCCATGGGCTCGGGATTGCCGTCCACCGCAGTTTTGTCAGCTATATCGCGACCATCGTCGAGGTGGCCGTGGACGACAAGGGCAAATTCACGGTGCCTCGGGTCGACACCGCGATCGACTGTGGGACATACGTGAACCCCGAGCGAATCCGGTCCCAGATCGAGGGCGCCGCGATCATGGGAATGAGCCTCGCCAAATATGGCGAGATCACCTTCAAGGACGGCAAGGTACAGCAGCGCAACTATGACGACTTCCAGGTGATCCGAATTGACGAGGCTCCCCGTGTGACCAACGTCTACATCGTGCCTCCTGGCCCCGACACGCCGCCAAGCGGCGTCGGCGAGCCCGGCGTGCCGCCCTTCGCCCCGGCATTGGTCAACGCCATCTTTGCCGCGACCGGCAAGCGTATCCGGGTGCTGCCAATCGGCAAGCAACTGGAAACGTAGAGGCATTGCTCGTAGAGACCGTTTCATCGACCTGTCGCTGAGACAGTCCCTCAAACAAAAGAATGCGGCGGATAAAACACAGGTAGATATAAAACATAGGGAGGTAGCGTCCATGACCAGAAAGCAATGGCTTTTATCGAGCGTTGTCGCGCTCACAACCTTTGTCTCAACCGTGGTCGTCGCCGGTCCGATCGAGAATTACAGTCCGGTAACATCAGCTCGGCTGGAAAATCCAGAACCGGGGAACTGGCTGATGACGCGCGGCAACTACAAGGGATGGAGCTACAGTTCGCTTGATCAAATCAACACCAGCAATGTGAAGTCGCTGGTACCGGTGTGGAGCTTCTCCACCGGTATGGATTCTGGTCACGAAGCGCCGCCGATCGTGAACAACGGAGTGATGTTCATCTCGACGCCGTACATCCAGGTGATCGCGCTGGATGCGGCCACGGGGGATCTGCTTTGGCGCTACAAGCCCAAGTTTCCCGAAGGGTTCAGCGCCCTGCACAACACCAACCGTGGCGTGGCGCTGTACGGCGACAAGGTATACCTGGCCGGGCTTGATGCCGTGCTGGTCGCGCTCGACGCCAAGACCGGCAAGGTCGTTTGGAACGCGAAGGTCGAGGATTGGAAGACCGGCTACTACATGACCATGGCGCCCCTGGTGGTAAAGGACAAGATTCTGGTTGGCGTCGCGGGCGGCGAGTTCGGCGTGCGCGGCTTCGTCCAGGCATTCGATGCCGAGTCCGGCAAGCCTGTATGGAAGACCTACACGGTTCCGGCACCCGGCGAGCCGGGAAGCGACAGCTGGCAGAAGCCCGACACCTGGAAGACCGGCGGTGCCTCCACCTGGATGACCGGCAACTATGATGCCGAGTCCAACACGGTCTATTGGGGGACGGGCAACGCCTCCCCATGGTTCGGCGATCAGCGGCCGGGCGACAATCTGTACACCTCCTCCACGGTCGCGCTCGATGGCGATACCGGCAAGATGAAGAGCTATTTCCAATACCAACAGAACGAGTCGTGGGACTGGGACGAGATGAGTCCCCCGATGCTGGTGGACTTCCAGATGGACGGCGCCACCACCAAGGGCCTGCTGAAGCCGGCGCGCAACGGCTACCTATACCGGTTCAAGCGCAATTCGGACGGCGGGATCTCCTTCATCAACGCCCAGGCCTACGTGCCGCAGAACGTCTTCAAGAGCATCGATCCGAAGACCGGGCGGCCTGAGGTCGACATGGCCCACAAGCCGGCCACCGGCAAGGCGGCCCAGTTCTGCCCCGGCCTGTGGGGCGGCAAGGACTGGCCGTTCGAGGCCTATAACCCGAAGACCGGAATGGTCTACATTCCGTCCAACGAGAACCACTGCAACAACCTGGAAGGCAAGGTTGAGGAGCGCGTTCCCGGACAGTGGTGGACGGGCGTTGCCATCCCGGATCTCCACTTCTCGGTCGACACCAAGGCGAGCTTCTACGGCGAGCTCCAGGCGTACGACGTCGACAGCGGCAAGCGGGTTTGGCGCAACCTGTACCCGGGGTCGATGATGTGGGGCTCGATACTGACCACCGGCGGCGGCCTGCTCTTCACGGGCGGCACCAACGACCGTGAGTTCCGCGCCTACGATGCCAAGACCGGTGAGCAGCTTTGGCACTTCAAGACCAATTCCGGGATCATGGCGCCGCCTTCGACCTACGAGGTCAACGGCGTGCAGTACGTGGCGGTGGAGTCCGGCTACGGAGTCGACCCGGCCTTCCAGCAGGGGCTGATGAGCGAGCTGGTAGGTTGGCAGAAGGATGTGCCGCAGGGCGGCGTCGTCTGGGTCTTCGCCGTCTCCAAGTGAGTCCATCTTTGTTCGCGACCGGCCGGGTTTCGTTGTCTTGTCAAGCAACCTCAGCCGTTAGGATTCCAACGATGCAATATGTTCGAGCAGGATCGATGCTGATCCGCTTCTGCGCCTTTGCACTGGCCGCGCTGGCGACCTCTCCGGCCTCACCGGGGTTCGAGCAGGCGCAGGCCGACGAATCGCCCGCCTACGTGGTCGAGGTCACCGACGTGTCCGCCAAGGTCGGCGAGCCGGCGGTGCTGCACGCCACGTTGCGCGTTCGCGACGGCTACCGCGTTCTCCAGGGTTACAACAATCGCGTGATCGAGCTGTCGTCGTTTGACGATGGGGTGGCGTTCGAGCGTCGCGTAGTGGGGGGCACCATTCAGGAGGGCGGGCTCGACTTCGCGATCGGCGTGCGGGCCACTAAGCCGGGCAGACACCCGATCAATGGCTACTTCAGGGTCGGCTACATCCATGGCCCCGACGAGTTCGCAATGATTTCGCTGCGCCTGATCGCCAGCGTCAATGGCACCGAGTAATGGAAGGAGCGAGCCACATGCCGTTCGATGATCGGCTGCACTGTCGCTGCTACAAGCGTCGGACAATCCTCGGGCTGACGCTCGCGCCGCTGTTGGCCGGTTCCGCGCGCGCGGCGGAGGAGGGCGAGGCTGCCAAGCCGCCGGCGCCGGATGATCGCTTTGTGTTTCTGACCGGTCCGAGGAAGGGACAGGTGGTTCGGGCCGAGGACCTTGCGCTCGGCGGTCCGCAGGTGCAGGCCTTTCCGATGGCTCCGGACGGCACGGTGCGCAACGACACGCGCCTCAATCTGGTAATCCTGGCGAGGTTCGACCCCGCCGTACTGACCGACGAGACGCGAGCGCGCGCTGCCGACGGCGTCGTTGCCTATTCGGCGATCTGCACGCACCAAGGTTGCCCGGTGAACATGTGGTCGAAGGAGCAGAACGCGTTCGTCTGCTCATGCCACGCCTCTACCTTCGATCCCAGAAACGCCGCCGAGGTGATCGGTGGGCCGGCTCCGCGTCCGCTTGCGGCGCTCGGGCTGAAGCTCAAGGACGGCGTAGTGACGGTTGCTTCGACCTTTTCGGGTCACGTCGGCGTCACGCAGAACTGATCCGCGACCGAAATCGCAACTCTTACCTTACAAG
This sequence comes from Bradyrhizobium erythrophlei, assembly GCF_900129425.1. Classification (NCBI taxonomy): domain Bacteria; kingdom Pseudomonadati; phylum Pseudomonadota; class Alphaproteobacteria; order Hyphomicrobiales; family Nitrobacteraceae; genus Bradyrhizobium; species Bradyrhizobium erythrophlei. The sequence goes on from NZ_LT670817.1 coordinate 7,996,790, forward strand.
AATACGGCAGAAAACATCCGCCGCATTCTTTGTTTTTGCTTCCTTTCTGCTATTTGCCTTCCCGCTCGATCTTCCGCTTCGCGTCCTCGTTCATTTCTTTGACCGTTGGATCCGGATTGGTCTGACCGGTCGTCTGAGTACGCGTTGCCGGCGGGCCGTCATTTGGAACCGATGTCTGACCAGGCATGGTCTCGGCGGGACGCGTTGCGGTAGCCGGCGGTGGTGAGCTGGATTGCGCGTTCACCGCCTGCATGCTCAACAGAAGGACGCCCGGCAATAGCAGCGCGAGCGTTTTGAGTTTGCGTTGCATCGATCTGCCTCCTTTCGTCAGCGGCGCGGAACAGAGATACGTTTGTCGTGCCCAAACGTTCCCCTCACGTCTCCAGTTGTTTCCCGATCGGCGGTGCCCGGATGCGTTTGCCGGTTGCTGCGAGTCGCGTTGATCAACGCTGGCGCGAAGGGCGGCACGCCAGGTTCGCCGACAGCTTGGAGGCGCTTGTCTTGGTCCGTACCGCGAATGGGTGATTGAAACACTTTGGTCCGGGCGCCTTCCGCCAAAGTCTCTTATTGACCCAGGCTGTGTAAAAACTCCGACGTCGAACTTGCGCGCAGAAAGTTTGTCTCGATTGCGTTGAATAAGAAAAGAAGCGATCTGCCAGTCATTGTCGGAAGAAGAAAAGAGAGAAAACAATTCTGCACGTTCTCTGCGCGTGCACGTTTTCACACAGCCTGGACCCAGAGCGGTCCTAGGCCGAGGCGAACTGTCGCACCGCGGCGCGAGCGCTTGAACTTGGTCCTGGCCAATCCGTTAAGCCCTTTACGGATTATTTGGCTGCCGGCAGCATATGCAATTCGATCAGTTGAACCGACGCGACTTCATCGTGCTGCTCGGTGGCGGCTCGGCCGGGTGGCCGCTCGTCGCCAATGCCCAGCAGTCGGGAAAGCTATTTAGGCTCGGCTATCTCGCCTTTATCCGGGGCCAGGATTCGGAGACGGTGCTGCAACGGCTGAGTGAACTGGGCTACAGCGAGGGCCGCAATTTGCGCTTCGATTTGCGTTCCGTCGATGGACAAGCGGAGCGACTGCCGCAACTGGCCGCGGAGTTGGTTCGAGCAGGCCCGGACGTGTTGATTGCCGGGTTCGGGACACTGGCCGCGAAGGCGGCGAAAGCTGCAACCACAACGATCCCTGTCGTCTTTACAAGCGTCGGCGATCCTATCGGCGCGGGCCTAGTTGCAAGCCTGAATCGACCGGGCGGAAATGTGACTGGCGTGAGCAGTGAAGCGAGCGATGTTGTCGGCAAGCGGCTGCAAATCCTGCAGGAGTGCATCCCAGGTAAACTGACCATCGCGGTGTTGGTGAACCCGGACACACCTTTCTCGACGCTCGCGTTGCAGGAGCTCAGGGTAGCCGCCGACGCGAGGGGGCTGCGCATCCAAGTCTTCGAAGCGAGGACTGCCGACCAAGTTCCAGTTGCCATAGAGGCCGCTAATCAGGCAGGCGCGGCCGGCCTGATTACGCTGGAAGACCCTTTGATCGTTCGTGTTCGCCATCAAATAGCCGAGCTAGCAGCAAAGGCTCGGCTGCCGGCCGTCTACGCAAATAGGGCATTTGCAGAGGCGGGTGGGCTCATGTCGTATGGGGTGGATCGGCGCCAGCTCTATCGTCACGCCGCCGAGTACGTGGACAAGATCCTGAAAGGCGCAAAGCCAGCGGACCTGCCGGTCGAGCAGCCTACGCAATTCGAATTCGTTATCAATCTCAAAGCAGCTCAGTCACTCGGTCTCACAGTCCCGAATACGCTTCTTGTTAACGCCGATCAGGTGATCGAGTGAACGAAAGTTTGCTGCGGCGCATTAGTCCGGAAGTGGCACTTTTCCGTAGGACCGTTTTGACCCCAGAACAGACAGACGGAGTGTCCTACCTCGGATTTGAGCCGCGATAATCGAAAGTAATCCAGCGTTCGTCCACATGTCTCGTTAGATCGTCGAGGTACGGCTAGATCGACCAAATTCTCCCGAAGCGGTCTTTCGGTCTCAGCCCTATGGGACCGCCAGCAACCTTTCGCTCGACGCCGAGTTTTACAAGCCTAGATGTGGGAATTGCAGAGGCGTGATCTCCAGGGCGCATTTATGAAGCGACGCGAGTTTTTAGGCACGATTTTGGCTGTGCCGCTTTGCTACCGCTCGGCATTGGCGGAGGGAAAAATCAGACGGGTTGGCTACCTCTCCGCGGGTTCCCCGGTCACTGATGACTCGCCGACCTCCGGTCCGGTGATCGACGGGCTCAAACGTCTCGGTTGGGTAGAGGGCCGCACGATCCACTTCGAACGGCGTGCTGCCGAAGGCCAAATCGATCGTTTGCCATCGCTCGTCAGCGACCTTATAGCCGTCGGCGTGGAAGCGATCCTCACGTCAGGATTTCCCGCCATCGCTGCATGCAAGGGCGCACCAGTTCCAGCCATCGCCTCGGGCGCCGGCGATCTGGTTTCACTCGGGCTGATCGAGAGCCTTCGCCAGCCGGGTGGCAACATCACAGGGATTTCGGATCTGGCTGGCGAATTGGCGCCGAAGCGGCTGGCCATTCTCAAGGAAGCGCTACCCTCCATCCGCCGCGTTGCCATGCTTTGGAACGATGGAGACCGCGCGATGGGCCAGCGTTACGAGCTCTCAGCTGCATCAGCAGGTACGCTGGCAATTAGCGTACAACCGCTTCCAGTACGCGAGCCGGAAGACTTTTCCGAAGCCTTCGCAGCGATGGATCGGGAAAGGCCGGATGCCGGGTTTATGGTGGTCGACGGACTGACCGGTCTGAACCGCAAACGCGTCATCGAATTTGCCGGATCGCACCGCATTCCATTTATGTACGAAGGTGACTTCATCGTTCGGGACGGCGGTCTCGTCTCTTACGGTCCGGACCTCACCGAGGTCGGTGAACGACAGGCTTCGTTGCTCGACAAAATCCTGCATGGTGCGAACGCTGGCGAATTACCTTTCGAGCGGCCGACGAGGTTCACGCTCGCGGTGAACTTGAAAACAGCCGCCAAGCTCAGCCTCAAGCTGCCTCCCGCGCTACTGGTTCGCGCCGATGAAGTGATCGAGTGAGCACTCCGTTGTCGAGGCAGGCTCGGATAGGAGGGAAACTCGTGAAGCGGCGGGAATTCATCGCTCTACTCGGCGGTGCAGCGGCTTGGCCCCTATCGGCGCGCGCCGAGCCGGCGATGCCGACCATTGGCTATATTGGAAGCGAGACGCCGGAGCTGTTCGCCGACCGCCTGGACGCCTTCCGCCAGGGCCTTGCTGCCGCCGGGTATGAGGAGGGGCGCAACGTCCGGATCGAATTTCGCTGGGCCGAGGGGCGCAACGATCGGTTTCCTGCCCTGGCAGCCGATCTGGTTAGCCGCCAAGTGGCCCTCATCGCCGCACCGGGCAGCACGCCGGCGGCACTGGCGGCGAAGGAGGCGACCGCGACGATTCCGATTGTCTTCGCGATCGGCGGTGATCCCGTTTCCCTCGACCTCGTTGCCAGTCTCAGTCGGCCCCGCGGTAACGTGACCGGCGCGACCAGCTTGAACGTCGAAGTCGGACCGAAACGGCTGGAGCTGCTGCAGGAACTGGTTCCCGGCGCGCGCATTGTCGGCCTGCTCGTCAACCCGACCAATCCGAAGCTTGCCGAGGCCCAGTCGAGAGACGGCGAGGCAGCCGCGCGCAGTTACGGTGTGCAGATACATGTCCTCCGCGCCAGTAGCGAAAGCGAGTTCGAGCCGGATTTCGCGGCCTTGGCCCCGCTCGGAGCCGGAGCCCTCGTGATCGGCAACGACGCCCTGTTCCTTAGCGAGAGCCGCCGCTTGGCTACACTGGCGATCCGCTACGCGATGCCCACCATCCACCAGAGTCGCGCGTTCGCCGCGGCAGGCGGCCTAGCGAGCTACGGCGGCAGCGTGGCGGAGGCGCACCGCAACGCCGGGGTCTATGCCGGCCGGATACTGAAGGGCGAACGCCCGGCCGATCTGCCCGTCGTGCAGTCCACGAAAATTGAGCTGACCGTCAATCTCAGAGCCGCCAAGGCGCTCGGACTCGCCGTGCCGGAATTGCTGCTTGCCCGCGCCGACGAGGTGATCGAATAGGTTGATCACTTCCGTTAATGGGATGGCCCGGCCGTGCTCAGCGGTTGCTGGACTGTGGCTGGGAGGCGTGAAGCAAAGCTCAAGGAGCATGCAATGCGCACATCTCAGAAGATAACTGGAATCGTCGCCACGATCGGGCTCGACATCGGCGAGAACACCTTCCACCTCGTTGGCTTTGACCAGCGGGCTGCCATCATTCTGCAGCAGAAGGTGTCACGCAGTCAGCTCGAACGCCGTGTCGCCAATACTCCACGTTGCCTGATCGGCATGGAGGCCTGCTCGGGCTCCCATCACATCGGTCGGCGGCTGGCTGAGATCGGCCACGATGTGCGTCTGATCCCGGCCCAGTACGTGAAGCCGTTCCTCAAAGGGCACAAGAACGACTACCGCGATGCCGAGGCGATCGCGGAGGCAGTGCAGCGGCCCACCATGCACTTCGTGACGATCAAGACGCCGGAACAGATGGATTTGCTGGCTTTGCATCGCGTGCGCTCACGCCTTGTCGGACGGCGGACGGGCGTGATCAACCAAATCCGCAGCTTCCTCATCGAGCGCGGCATCACGGTGCGTCAGGGCCCGATGCCCTTGCGCAAGGCGCTATCGGAAATTCTAGGCTCAGACACTGGCGCGCTTTCGCCCAGAATGGTTGGCCTCATCGCTGACCTGGCCCAAGACTGGCGTCGGCTTGACGAGCGCATTGCAGCCGTGTCGGCCGAAATCGAAGCGCTGGCGGAGCAAGACCACAGTTGTCAGCGCCTGATGACCGTACCTGGGGTCGGGCCGATCATCTCGAGCGCCGTGGTGGCGGCGATCGGCAACGGCACCGGATTCAAGCAGGGCCGCGACTTTGGCGCTTGGCTGGGGCTCGTGCCGAAGCAGGAGTCGACGGGGGATCGCACAATCCTGGGCAAGATCTCCAAGCGCGGCAACAAGTACCTGAGAACACTGTTCGTGCAGGCCGCGCACGTCGTTCTCGAGCGGCGGCCGAGCGCAGCGATGCGGGGGTTGTGGCCCGGGGCCGAGCAAGCTTCAAAACGGCTGCACCGCAACATGCTGGCGATCGCGCTCGCCAACAAGCTCGCCCGCATCGCCTGGGCGGTTCTCGCGCGCGGTGGCACCTATCAACCGAGGATCACCCATGCAGCATGACAAAGGCCTCGCTCAGGTTCACCAAGGAGATGCCCGCCATCCCCTCTCCGCCACCATCACTCGCCTCATTGGGCGAGCGAGCGACGGTGGCTCCGAGGGGATGGCTTCACGTGATCCGGCTGACGTCAAACCTCAGAACGGAGACTGAGTACCCACCGAAGTCTGCGAGATGGAATGAAGAGATGGACGAACGGTCTGCCCGGCGCAACCAAGAGACTGGGTGCCATGATGGCCCAACGAGGTCTTTCCGCTAGTCAGCCTCGGATGCGCGCGGATACCCATGATGGCCCGGAGCAAATGCTCCACGTTAGAGGCCTGATACATTGTTGCAGCTCTCACGTTCGTCGGTCTTGGAGCTTCTGTCTTGCAACGCACGGCCCGGGCCATAGAATGTGGCACCTTCGTGCCGACGGACTCCGAGAATTTCTGTTTATCGCGGTAGACCGAAAGTCGTCGGCAGCGGGTGAAAATGGCGCTTTTGATCTTGAGCGGACATTAAGCAGTTGGTCTAGCCAAGTCATTGCGAACGGTTACAATGCTGAACTCTGAGCTTGGGGGAGGACATGAGGCGGCGCGAGTTCATCACGCTTGTTGGCCGCGCGGCCACTGCTTGGCCGATTGCGACACGAGCGGAGCAACCAGCAAGGCTACCGACCATCGGTCTCTTAGGCTCGGCTCCTTCGGTCTCGGCCGAATGGGTCGCCGCTTTTGTGCAGCGGTTGAGCGAACTCCGGTGGGTCGTTGGGAGTACCGTCGCCATCGAATATCGCTGGGCGGAGGGGCGCAATGATCGGTTCGCCGAGTTCGCGGCTGAGTTCGTCCGGCTTAAGGTCGATGCCATTGTCCTCGGGGGAACGCAGGCGGCCCTTGCGGCGATGCAGCTAACATCGGTCATTCCGATCGTCTTCGTAGCGGTTGGTGATCCGGTTGCCAGCGGTCTCGTTGTATCCTTGGCGCGGCCGGGAGGTAACGTCACCGGCTTGTCGAACCAGACCAGAGACCTTGCCGGAAAGCGGATCGAAATTTTGCGCGAGGTCATACCTGGCCTTCGCCGACTGGCAATTCTGGCGAATGTTGAGAACGTCGCCGTGGTACTGGAAATGCGCGACGCTCACGCGGCAGCCCGAACGCTCGGATATGAGGTGATTGCAATGGAAATCCGACGAGCCGAGGATATCGCAGCTGCTTTCGGGACGATGAGCGATCGCGCAGACGCAATTTACGTCGTGATCGATCCGCTCGTGAACACTAATCGACTCTATATAAATGATTTGGCGCTTAGTGTGCGCATGCCAACCATGCACGGTGGCCGGGAGGGAGTCGAAGCAGGCGGTCTGATATCTTATGGGCCGAACTTTCCCGAGCTATGGCGGCGGTCTGCGGAATACATCGACAAGATATTGCGAGGGGTTAAGCCGGCTGACATTCCGGTCGAGCAGCCGACCAAGTTTGATCTGGTTATCAATCTCAAGACTGCGAAGGCGCTTGGTCTCACCGTGCCGGCGCCACTGCTCACCCGTGCCGACGAGGTGATCGAATAGGGCGCGGTTTGTTGCGGTGCATGAGTCCGTCCATGATGCTGTGGACGGCTCCTCCACCGGCACGTGAGTGCCACGGATGTGGGCCTTGTTAAGGCTCCCACGATTCAGAGGAGCGAGCCATGCAGACGGTCACGACAATCGGTTTCGACATCGCCAAGTCAGTTTTCCAGGTGCACGGAGTTGATACCATCGGCCAGGTAGTAATCCGACGCCAGTTGAAGCGTCGCCACGTGCTGGCGTTCTTCGAGAAACTGCCGCCATGCCTGGTTGGCATTGAGGCTTGCGCGTCGTCTCACCATTGGTCGCGCGAGCTGCAGGCGCTTGGCCATACCGTACGATTGATGGCGCCGGCTTACGTTAAGCCCTACGTCAAACGGCAGAAGAATGACATGGCCGACGCAGAAGCGATTTGCGAGGCGGTCGCCAGAGCCAACATGCGGTTCGTGCCAACCAAGAATCCCGAACAGCAGAGCTGCCTGATGCTTCACCGTACTCGCCATCTATTCATCCGCCAGCAGACTGCGCTGATCAATTCAATCCGAGCGCATTTCGCCGAGTTCGGCATTGTCGCACCGGTCGGGCGCAAAGGGGTCACGGAACTGTTGCGCGTTGTTGCCGACCCGAATGACAAGCGACTGCCGGAGGCTGCCCGTGCCTGCCTTGCCGCGCTCGGTACTCAGCTACTCGCCCTCAAGGAGCAGATTTTGGAGTTCGATCGAATGATCCTGACCTGGCATCGGTCCAACCAGACGAGTAAGCGCCTTCATTACATTCCCGGGGTTGGCCCGATGCTGGCGACGGCGCTGGTTGCGAGTGTTGCCGATCCCAGAACCTTCCGCTCCGGACGTAACTTCTCCGCCTGGATTGGGCTCGTTCCCAAACAGCACTCAAGTGGGGGCAAGGAGCGGCTCGGCAGCATCAGTAAACAGGGTGATCGCTATCTGCGGAGCCTCTTCGTGGCCGGAGCACTCGCCGTCATCCGCTATGCCAAGATCCATGGCACCGGGCATCGGCCCTGGCTCACGGCATTGCTAGGCCGACGCCCTACCAAGGTCGCCGCCATCGCGCTCGCCAACAAGATCGCGCGGATGGCCTGGGCCATGATGGCCAAGGGGGAGCGCTACAAACAACCCGCAGCGCTTGCGCGGTAACGACATCGCGCCGGAGAACCGGCGTGATGTGAAGGTTGGGAGGGCGAACAGCACGTAATGCAGAGCCGGTCGATCCGGCGATCAGGACAACCCACTTGTGCCATCGCATCATCGAATGCGGGTTGTTGACCAAGACCTGATCCGCGGAGGGCATTATGGCCAGCGGTCATGTGAACCGCACCCAAAGGCCGAACACATGGCAGCACCGACCAAGCCTGCGACGTGAAGAAAGTCCTTGCCAATCCGGAGCCGTCCACACATGAAGAAAGTCCTTGCCAATCCGGAGCCGTCCACACATGGCACAAAGCGGACGTGCCCGTCGCCTCGGTGAATGTCCGCTGTTGCGAAAGTTTGCGGATGCCGGCCCCATGAAGGTGGCGCGGCGCGCACCGGGGGCTGGCGTACGCAAACCTTCACATAAGCGGAAGTCGTCACGCAGAACGCCAGCCTTGCATGGGGCCACCGTTGTCAAGAGACGCGTCACGAGGTTGCATTGGGCATGGCAGGCTCTTTTGCTCGGTTGCGCTGAGCGGTCAAAGCCCCAGAGCCGCGTGCGGCGCGCCGAAGGCGCGGGGCTTGACCGCGAATGCGCAGACCGAGCTACCATAGTCGTCGCCGCGACGCGCGAATTTCGTCGGGCCCGTCCGATCGACGATGGATCTCTATTTTGTAGAATTTCCTTTCATCAATATTGAGTGATGGTGTCTGAAGATCGGAACGATGGCATCCGAGGGGAGCTCGCGATCGGGGCGCGGAGGTCCGCGCCACAGCCTTGTATTCGGTCGATCCGTGAGGATCACACCATGATGCAGTCATACGCATCGGCGGCAAAGCTCCGGGGCGGCGGGCCCATCCTTCACAGCGGCCTTGGAAAGCCATGGTTTGCCGTCGGGTCACCACCACCTCGGATTCATCGGCAGACCCCTGGTAGAGGCTGCCAAAACAGTTGTTCCTGTTGGCCCTCTCTTCCGTGCCGACGCTCACGACGCTGGACGTAGGACGACGCCCTGCGGAACCTCGCCGCCGGTGACCAGGCGCCAGAGGGCGATCAGTAGTTTGCGCGCCAGCGCCACGATCATCGCCTTGCGCGTTCCGCCGCGTCCATCAGCCGTTCGTGCCGCAAACCATTGGGCCAGGCCACTGGCCTTTTGAAACCTGAGAAAACGCCAAGCCAGCTGGATCATGCCACACCTGACGCGGGCGTTGCCGGCGCGCGCAAGGCCCCGTTCGCGTCGACGGCTGCCGCTCTCGTCGGGCGAGCCGGTAAGGCCGGCGTATCGGGCGACCGCCCTGCGATCGCGCCAGTGGCGCGAGAAGATCTCGTCGACCAGCAAATGCCGTCTCTCACCGCGCAACCATCCGCGAAAGGCCCGCATCAGAAGTTCCGTGTCGAGGCAATCGGTCTTCGCGCGCCGGTGTTCGCGCGACACCGCAATGCTCGTGGGATGGATGACGTAAGTCTCGACGTCGCGCCCCAGCAGCCAACGCGCGAGCCAGAAGCCGTCGCGGCCAGCCTCATAGGCGACGACGATGCGATTAATATCGCGTCCAGCCCAGTTCGCTTCATTCCGCCAACGTTGCAACAGCTTCAGCAGGGCTTCCTTGTCGGCATCGAGCTTCTTAAGAGGCTGGCGTTCGACGCCGGGAATAACCGCGGCAACGAGCCACTTGGTTTGGCTCATCTCGATCACAGCGATGATCGTGCTATCCTGCTCGAGGGTGGTGAGGGATCTGCTCGGGTCAAAGAGAAAGTTCTGCGACATGGGGCACTCCGTCGGTGGCCGATGAAACTGCGCCGAAGGTGCCATGCCCTCGCCGCTCGCCCCATAGCATCTTCACATAAGCGGAAGTCGTCACGCAGAACGCCAGCCTTTAGCTCTTTGTCGGAGACCGGACACAAGATTTTTGCTGCTGGTGCACAAAATGGTCTCTTTTGCTTTGCTAGGATTTACTCGCGGATAGTTGTTTACGGAAAAGTTGCATTTTTTTGATTTGATGAACTCAGAAGAATTAAAGCATCGTTTTGACCCGCTTTTTTTGAGCGGAGGAAATTGTACAGCGACAAAGCCAGAGGCATTCGTGTCGCTCATATCCCAGGCAGAAGGCTTAGGAGCGTACGATGGCATGGGGCGATCGCAAAGGCACACGTGTCTCTTTTGAACGTGCCGTCGACGCGCTGGTGATGGGCATTGACGGCACCTGGCGCCGCGAGTGCCATCTCGTCGATGTGTCGGTGAGCGGGGCAAAGCTGATCGTATCCGGCTCTAAGGAGGGATTCAATCTCAAGGAATTCTTCCTGCTGCTGACGCCCACCGGCACAACCTTCCGGCGTTGCGAGTTGGTTAGGGTGAACGGAGATGAGATCGGCGTTCGCTTTCTGAAGAAAAGCGATGTCGGCAAGCCGGCGTGGCGACCGGCTTCCGCACCTGTAGAGACCGCATAGTTGAATTCAGATTTCATGTCCGTCCACCTCGTTGCATACAGTCAGGGGAAGCTATCGGAATTGCGCGCGATGCTGGCGCCGCATTTTGCCGTGACGTCATCGCTGCTGGGCAATGAAGATATCGGACACGGCGGGTTTGACGCGGTCGTGATCGCAGCTGACCTCAAGGAGTTCCAAAACATTGCGGCGCTCAAAGAGATTTTTCCTAAATTCGAAAACGCGAGGAAAAGGATTTTCATTATCGACCAGAAGGCGCGTTTGCTCGTCTTCCAGGCCTACGCACTGGGCGCAACGCACGTGCTGACACATCCGGTAACTCAGCAGAAGCTGCTCGCGACGCTTTCCGATGGCGACAAATCCGGCATCGCCCTGGAGGACGCATCGAGGGGAACGCAGCAAGCTGCCTCGTGCGGTGCCACTGCCCTGGCCTCGATGTTCTCCGCTGTTCTGGGTGGCAAGCCCATCGATATTGCGGACGCGAAGCACGCAGCAGGAAAGATTGCGGACAGCATCGCCAATGATGGGTTGTCCAGTTGGCTCGAAACCGTCCGCCGTCATCACGAGGGCACCTATCAACACTGCCTCCTGGTGGTGGGCGTGGCTGTCGATTTCGGATTAAGCCTCGGGCTGGCGCGGAGAGACATCGAGCGGCTGTATTCGGCCGCGATGTTCCATGACATCGGCAAAGCTAAAATTCCGCTCGCGGTTCTTGACAAGCCCGGCAAGCTCGATCCCGAGGAACGCTCGCTGATCGAAACGCATCCCACGGCCGGATATGACGTGCTGATAGCGACTCCGGGAATTTCGCCGGAGATCCTCGATGCGGTACGGCATCACCACGAGTTTCTCGACGGCAGCGGCTATCCCGACGCCCTCTGCGCCGCCAGCATATCGGATGTAGTCCGCATCCTGACCATTTCAGATATCTTCGCGGCCCTGATCGAGGATCGGCGCTACAAGCCGCCCATGCCTCGTGATAGGGCCTATGAAATCATTTGCAACATGCGCGGAAAGCTGGAAGCGCCGCTTGTCGTTGCCTTCAAGGACGTCGCATTGAGCCGTTGAATATCGCGGTTAGGAGCGAGCTTTTAGCTGCACCTGCCCCCCAAACGCCGAATGTCGTTCGTGATGACACGGGATGAGACCCCCAACGAACGGATCCGGGAATACCTGAGGCGATTGCCGCCGCGGGCGCGCAGCCGTCTGCTTGCCGAAGCAGAGCGTCTGCAGCTAAGGGGCGGGGACATGCCCGGCTCCGACTTCATCCTGGCGTAATTGCGCGCGGAGTTTCGCAGCAGAGGTCAGACCCATGACCGCGCTGGCAATCCTTCGCGCTATTTCTTTCAGCCACTGGAGCCGCTGCTCGTGGATCGCGCGGCCGAGAGCGCAAATTCCGGCCAGATATCACGAGGGTCACTGGCGACGATCTGGCAATGGATCAACGAAAATCTGTTACCAACGATGGCACGCGACTATGCCGACACGATGAAGCGAGCGGTCGCCGCGAATAATCTGCGCGAAGCGCAGCAGGTGGCTCAGTCGTTCCAGATCAAGGTTGCCAAATATCTCGAAAGCACGCTTACCTCGGCCGACGGGGCTGAGCATGCCCGCGCCCGTCTTTCGGTCTATACGAGTTCGCCGGCGATCTTAGACGATCTGACCAAGATGCTGTCTGTCCTGCGCGCGCGATGCGCTGGCGGAGTTCAGCAAGGCGCTGCCCTCGAAGATCGACGAATCGAGGATGACCAGTTCGCCAAGGTGATCGACCTGCTGAACGCGTTTACGGCCAAGCACGCCGAAGCGATGCCGTTTGCAGTGGCGACGGTGGCAAAGCACCTCAAGACTCCGTGGCAGCTGATTCGTCTCGCAACCAAGATAGCGGACAGTAAGAACGCCGCCGACATCGCTGCGACGCCCTATGCGATCGCCGTATCAATGGTACTCGACCAACTCGACGACAAGCGGTTAACCCTGCGCCACGCCTTGAAAAGCAACCGCATCCCAATCGCCAGGGACATTTTGATCGATATCTACGACATCGAATACGCGCTGAGGGTCCGTGTCGATCTGCCCGACGAAAGCGAATGCGGGCAACGGTTGGACGGCTTGATGGAAGCGATCGCAGCTCTCGTGCAGGCTGAGGTGCATACTATCCTGAGGGTCTCCGGCACGTCCTGGGATCGCCCGCATTGCACAGTCACGACACCCTGACCGGGCGCCTGACCTACGTGGCGTGGAAGGGCCGCGATGCCCTGGCTGACGGCGCTGCCTATTGCAGGAAACTGGGTTGGGCGAGGCCCCGGGAATATTAGGTGCTCTAATAGGTCAGAGTAAAAGTTCCGCACCCGCTCATGTCACCTTGTCGATAACCGATATATTCTCAGCCAGTCGGCATGTTTCAGCCGCGACGACGGGCCAGATAGTCGTCGTCGGATTTGTCGCTGCTGCTGTAGCTGGCGCGCGCAGCTGAGACGAATTCGGTCAGTAGCGCCTTGTGTTGCAGCATGTTGAGGAAGCCGGTCTTGGGATAGCCGCGTGCCCCCTGCCAGCGCGTGATGACCGCGCGGGTCGACTCGTCGAACTTGCCGTTCACCTTAGTGTCGAATCCGAGACCGGTCAGCTGGCGCTGCACGTCGCGACGCTTCCCCCTGTCGAGGCCGAGCTGATCTTCGGTTTTCTGAGTTGCTTGGTCGGTAAAGGTCGCCGGATCGACGGATGCAGATAGGTCCCGGATGGCCGTGCTCGGAAGGGCTTTGGCAGCATCCGCACTGGCGAGAATTCCCAGGACTGACATTGCGAGGATCAAGGCACGCATGGCATATTCTCCCCTGACCTTAAAGTCTCTCAATGATTTCGCTTTGAAAACCTATGAGGTTCAAATACACCGCCGTGAAACTCGAACTTCCGGCGCCGTCTGAATCAAGATCAACTCCGGTTTCGTCATCAACTCCGGTTTGCTGTGGTTGACCTCAATCAGATAGTAGTGATTATCTTTGGAACGTGGCCCCTCGAAAACTTGCAAGGCTGTACCAAAAGCCGCCATCCTGTTTGCGACATCAAGTGCCCGAGCGTGATCGCGCAACTCTTTGACTAAGTCGGGATAGTGTTCGCCAAAAGAGTTCCACATCTTCGCACCCCCGGCCTTCACTGTATCACCAAAAGGGGCACCGGCGGTAGCAGCCTGCGGAGCTTTTCTTTGTCCGAGCACGAAACCTTTGCGCTGCTCATCTGTTGTGTATGCAGCGGAAGAACTTGGAAACCGACAGTCGGTTAGGCCACGCGGAGTGATGCCCGAGCGGCTTTTTTTATGGAAGTCGGCGCGCGCCCACCTGATTGCAATCAGCAGAAAATTCTTCGGGGACTACCCAGGTTATGGAAAGCAGATGAGGCCTGTGATCAGGCAGCCATTCAAAGCGCGTACTACTGAAGAACTTATGGCACTGCTCAGCGCGGTGGCAACTGCGATACTCGCTGTCATCATTATCGCGATGCTCTATTTTGGTCGTGAGATATTCGTACCCATTGCATTGGCGATTCTGCTCAGCTTCGTATTGGCGCCGCTGGTGGAAATGCTGCAGGGCATCCATGTGCCGCGCGGGCTGGCGGTCGTGAGTGTGGTTATACTTGCCTTCGCGCTCATTTTTGCAATGGGGAGCCTTCTTGCCACGCAACTGACGCAGCTCGCCGGCGATCTCCCACGCTATCAATCAACGATAAGCGAAAAGATCCATTCTTTTCGGGATACAAAAGCTGGCAGGGGTACGCTGGAACGCGCCTCCGATATGCTAAAGGATCTCAGCAAGGAAATCGATAAGCCGAAAGACGCCGCATCTGCACCTGCGTCAGGCTCGATTGCTAGTTCCAATGCCCCAGGACCCCAGGCGCCCGTTCCGGTGGAAGTACGCCAGCCCGATCCTGGTGCCTTGGAGAGCCTGCGGACTTTGATCTCTCCGCTGGTTCATCCCCTCGCGACAACCGGCATCATCATCATTTTCGTCATCTTCATTCTGCTTCAACGCGAGGATCTTCGTAACCGGCTCATTCGGTTGGCGGGCTCATATGACCTCCAACGTACGACAGCGGCACTCGACGACGCGGCGGCGCGCCTTAGCCGGCTTTTCCTGACTCAGCTCATTGTGAACGCCGCGTTTGGCGTGGTGATCGGGACAGGTCTATGGCTTATAGGCGTTCCAAGCGCAATCCTCTGGGGCATCCTGGCGGCAGTACTCCGCTTCGTACCCTACATCGGCGCCGTCATCGCGGCCGCGTTCCCGCTCGCTCTGGCGGTAGCCGTCGATCCCGGCTGGTCGATGCTGCTGTGGACGCTCGCGCTTTTTCTTGTTGTGGAGCCAGTCGTGGGCCATGTCATCGAGCCGATGGTCTACGGCCGCAGCACAGGGCTTTCTCCCGTCGCGGTGGTCGCGTCGGCGACATTTTGGACCGCACTTTGGGGGCCCATTGGGCTCGTCCTCGCTACGCCTCTGACGGTGTGCCTTGTTGTGCTCGGGCGTCATGTGGAACGCCTGGAATTCCTTGACGTCATGTTTGGGGACCGGCCAGCTCTTTCTCCCCCCGAAATCTTTTACCAGCGGATGCTGGCTGGTGACCCGACGGAAGCTGCCGAAAAGGCCGAACAATTCCTGAAAGAACGGTCGCTGGCTTCGTATTACGATGAGGTCGCCTTGAAAGGCTTGCAGCTGGCGCAGGCTGATGCCGAGCGCGGCGCGCTTGACCCGGAACGTCTCAGAAAGATTCGAGACGCCGTCAGCGAATTTGCCAGCGACGTTTCCGATCAGGATGACCGGCCGCCGGCGAAAGCCGATTCAACCACCGATGCAGAAGCATCGTCCGCGGTAGAAAGCGTGGCCGAAAATGCAGCGCATGAAAATTTACCCATTCTCAGCAAGGAAGACCTGCCGCCTGAATGGCAGGGTGAACATCCCGTCCTCTGCGTGGCCGGACGCAGTCTCATCGATGAAGCGGCCGCGATCATGCTGGCTCAGCTCTCGACGGCACACGGTCTGGCGGCACGGGTCGAAGGGGCCGAAGCGCTCTCTACGACGAATGTCTTCCGACTTGAGACCGCAGGTGTTGCGGTCGTCTGCCTGGTCTATCTCGATGCCAGTGGACCGGCGCACATGCGTTATTCCGTTCGGCGCCTAAGGCGGAAGTTGCCAAAGGCAACAATTATCCTGGGATGTTGGGTCAAGGACATCGACCCGGCCGCGTTGGAATTGTTACGGGAAGGCGCGAAAGCCGACCTCGCTGCCGCGAGCCTGGGCGAAGCGGTCAAGTTGTGTATCGAGGCCACGGGGGTGGAGGACCAACGTCACGCAGCTTTTAAGCAGGAAAGGTCTACAACGGCCGCTGCGTGAGATTTCGGTGGTGAATGACACCGCGTCAGCCGACGGCCATCGCGCCGCGCCAGTACATCAATCCGATTCAGCTCTCACTTGCTGATCAGCACCAGCCCATCGGAAAATGTACAATTTCGGAGCGCAAATGTCAGCACGGTACCGGACAGAAGGGCGGCCAGAGTCACCTCGTTCGTTCGGAAGCCGACCTCCACTGATGGCAGGCACCTCGACCTTGGTCTTGAGGACCGGACCGACAGGCTTCTTCGATTTCGTCTCAGGTGGGGGCGAGCCGCCCGGGTGGATGGGGCAAAGCAGGGCCTACAGCTGCGAACGTGCTGTGGCGCAGATGCCACAACCCGCTTGATTCGGATTTGGCGCCTCGACGGCTGTATGAACGTGGCGCGCACACTTGTAAGGTCCCGCCTATAATTCGAGTGGGCAGCTGAATTTAATGGCCGATCCATCGTAGCAAATTATTTGTAACTGGACCAATGCAACGAATGGGGCCGAAGCCGACCAGGCAAGCCGTTTCGGGCGGATGGATCGCAACGACTATCGGGGCGCTCTGAAATGCTGAATCGTCTTCCGGCGCTCTCTGCCATCACTCTGGCTGGTTTCCTGCCAGCCTGCGGCCTGTTGCCAGGAACCGGTCCGACCAGCGACGCTGTCAACGGCTATGCAACCGCCGGGATAAGATCCACGGCATCCCTACCGTACGCGTTGGTGGACATCAGCTCAGATACCATCGGCTTCTTGTCGCAGCCCAATCTGATAACTTTTGCGGGGACGTTCCCCGATAAGCGCGCAAAGCCGACCCAGGTCGTGGGCGTCGGTGACGTCTTGAACATATCGATTTTTGAAGCGGCCCCGGGCGGACTGTTCACACCAGGAACTTCCGCGGGAGCGCGCCCTGGCAACTTCGTCGATTTGCCGCCGCAGGCCGTCGATCAGAAGGGTAGCATCTACGTCCCTTACGCTGGAGAGGTTCCCGCTGCCGCGCGAACAATTCCCGAAATTCAAGAGGCCGTCGTGGCTCGGCTGCGAAATCGCGCGATCGAGCCACAGGTTGTGATTAGCTTCAATCAGCAGCATGCGAGCGTTGTGAGCGTCTTGGGAGATGTGAACGCGCCCGGTGTGTTACCGCTTAACAGCGTTGGCGAGCGGTTGCTCGAGTTGGTGGCGCGCGCCGGCGGCCCTAAATTCCAGGCTATCGAGAGCTACGTCACACTCCAACGGAACGGCAAGGACGCGAGGGTCCTGCTGAGCCGCATTGTGCACGATCCGCGCGAAAATGTTTTCATTCGCCCAAATGACGTTATTTTCATCAATCATGAAGCCCCGACCTTCACGGCGCTAGGGGCGTTGAACCAAAACATATTCGGATTTAATTCGGAAATACCGTTCGATGTTGAGACGCTTACGCTGTCTCAAGCGATAGGCAAAGCAGGCGGACTTTCCGACGTTCAGTCAGACCCTGGCGAAATTTACGTCTACCGATTTGAAGATCGCCATTTCCTTGAGAAACTCGGCGTCGACACCAGGAGATTCATTCTCGATAAAATACCGACGATTTACCGCATCAACTTGCGAGATCCGTCGGGACTTCTGCTGTCATCTGCCTTCCAGATGCGGACCAAGGACGTGCTGTATATCGCCAACGCCAAGGTCGTCGACTACTATAAGCTGTTGACGTTGATAAACAACACGACAACTACCGTGAGGAACGTGAACTCCGGCGTCCATGAAATTGCAGCACCGCTCAACTAGCCAGCTCAATCGGGCATCACCGCTTCAACAGCGCTATCGCGAAAGCAATCGGGATCTCCCGGCGGAAGACATCCAGCTTTGGATGACGACTGCGGTTTTGGCTCGCCGCCTAATCGAACGCTCGCGATGGAAGACGAATGGCGCCGCGTGAGTATCTCATGCAAGGCTTGGCGGCTTCTGTGGCTCTGAAGAAGATTTTGGGTTTGTTAGGAACATTTGGTTCTTTCTCTAACATAGGAAAGGGACCATGAAACATACAACACTAGCACTCGCTTCAGTTCTGACTCTTTGAGCTAGTCCAACATCTGTCTATTTATCAGTGAAGAATGTGAGCAAGACTTTGCCTTTCTCGCCAATCAGACAGAGAAAGGTTCGACGCGTGTCCTGCTTGCCCCTTTCGAGATAGGCGTCGCCGATAACGATTGTTTTGACGAGCGTATTCTCAACTTTTGTATTTGCCTTCGCAACTGTCATCCCATCGACATCGAAGGACACGTCTTTGATGGACGGATTACGCTCCCGCAGTGCAATCAACCCTGTCGATCGGCACGCCTCCAGCTCGGGATTTGCAACTTGAGCCGAGCTAGGGAGGATCGGGGCGCCGATTAAGAACACAGCGAAAGCAAAGCGTAATGTTTGAAAGCGCATTTGTAGGTCTCCAAAACGGCCTTCGTTCGGTGAGACAAGGCCGGATAGGCTCTATGGTTCCCTGAAAGAGGAAAGTGACACAGGGTCGCGCCGTCTGCGGCGCCACAAATAACCAACGAACCGCGCGACCATCCACACCATGACGCGTACGACTACGATCGCGAATGCAAACTGCATCCAAACCGATCCACCGATGCCCCGCAAAACCACCTCTAAACGATCGCCCCACGGGTACGGCAGAGCCGCCGTCCCTCTCTCGATAGCCGTCATGGTTGTCCGAAGGTACCAGGTCAAAAGTTCGGGTCTGTAGACCCAAGCGGCGCCGAGACCGGCTAACGTCAACAGCGCTGTCCAGACACGGGTCGCATGCGTGAGGATCCATCTTTTCATCGGAGATTGGTCGGCCATACCTCTTACCTTGGTCCGATGCCAACTCAATCCTTCTTTACGGGAACGGTCTGAAGTCCCGCGTCCAATAGCGCTTCAACTATGCATTTCGCTATTTGTTTCCCTTTTCCATCCCTGCTCTGGGTCTTTACAGCAATCGCAAACAGCCCCGGCAATTATCAAATTCACCTGGTGCTGATCAGCCAAGGAAGCCTCCCGATTTTTTCCGGTATTACACGTCGGCCGCGAACTCACCTATCGTCGTCCATCTGGTACTGCGAGCGATTTCGAACGGCTGCGTTACGGGGTGTCCTTTGCGCCGAGCGCGGTTTGATTTCCAGCCGAATGGTCCGGCACACTTAGCCGCACCTCGAGCCCTCCCGGATAGCTAGCGATGCGGCTGCGACCGCTGCCTCAAAAGCGCTTTCCTTGGTGGCAAAGCGATTTTTTACGCTCCCGTCGTGCAGTACGCCCCACCCGTCTCCTTGAGCAAGGATCATATATTCCGCTAGTCCTGACATGCTCGGTATTGTGTCATGGAGGAACGTGCTGCGTCAGGCCCGGTTCCATAGCCGAAGCCGGTCTGAGTCATCTGCGTCCGCTAACGCTCAAAGGCGGGAGAACCGAACCGTAGCGAGGCATGCTTGCTTGGAGGGATCGCCGGTTACAACCGGCGGGTTGTCACGATCTCGATAGGAACCAGCTGCCATCGGGAAACGACTGCAAGCCTTGCCGGCCCTTGTCTCCTCCTTCTCAAGCCCGGGCCGGCGGCGAGCGGCCCCGGCTCGTGGCGTTGCGCTGAGGCCGCTTCAGGGCCTGGCGAGCCCGCCGGTTACTCCGGCGGGTTTTTCAGCTGCCGTAGATCAATTAAATGCGAAAGCCACTAAGCCAGAGCAAAAGCAGGATAAGCCCGGGCAACGGTCACCGTCGATAACAACGGTCGACTCCGCTGTTCCAGCGGACACCCATTTGCCATGCATCCGTCACGACTTGCGCACCATTCAAATGCAAACACCGACCGGCTTAAACTCTGAATCCGGTCGCCCATGCCAGCTGTGAAGGTCCGCGTGTCCACGATCCTCGGCGAATTCGAGCAAGCCCAGACCGAGCTTGTCGGCAAGGCCGTGATCCTCACCGAAAAGGCCGGCGCGGTGGAGAGCGTTTGGCTCGACGAAATGCACGGCCTCCGAATCTCTATTGGAGGCCACGATGGAAAGTGGCCTATCTCCACCATCAAATTCGCGCAGGCGGGCTGAAATCGGCTTCAGCCTGCTGTGCCTTGCTTAGGCGCGACCGAGACGATCCATCGCGTCGGGCGAGTGGTCGTGGGGCCCGGCATTCGACCGCCCTTAATCCACACGCGAGCGGCAGGGGCCCTGCGGAGGTGGCCTATCGCTTCTAGGGCTTCGCTACGCTCGGAAAGATCAATGACTATCCTCAACGCATCACAGCTCCAAAGCTTCAGCCAGTTCTCAACACCGTCGCACACCGGGGTAATTCGTCAGAACGGGTGTCCTAATTGCATTAAATTTAGCATGACTTTGAAACCGAAACAAAAATCGAGGTTTATCACGACAAACAAGGGAGATGCGCCTTGGGCGATGACGCACCCGTTAAAACCGGAACACTTCGTCAACGGCAAAACTATCACTGCAGCACACTGAGAAAATTGAAGAAGACGTTGCGGAGCACTTGAACGCGGAAGAGGAGCGTCGCTAAGAAGATCGTTGGTCGGCATAATTCCCTTCGGCTTCTGCCATCGGTGCACGTCTCTCTTCCTCCCTCATGAACAAAGGTCGGAAAAATGGCAAACCAACCAGCGAGTGACATCTATCCCGGCAAGTTCCCGGCTTCTGTGCCGTTCTTTGATTTCGCAGGGCTCATCGAAATGAGCCGAAACACGCTAACAGAAACGGTGAAGCAGAACTCGAAGCTGAGCTTGACCCTGCAAGCTATCGGCAAGGAATGGACCGAATTTGTAGCAGCGCGGCTGCACGAAGATTCCCAGCTGCTCCAGACGCTTCGGGAGTGCAGGGAGTTGCCCAGTATGCAACGCGCGTGTGGTCAATTTTGGGAAAAAGCTTTTTCCCAGTATGGCGAGGAAACGCAGCGCCTCATGCAAATAACGCAAGGGGCTATGGAGGAGGCCACCCATGTTGCGCAAGAGCGCATTGAAGGGGCCGCCCGTATTGCGCAAGAACGCATTGAAGTCACAAACAGCAACGCTCGTGCCAGCGGGGCCTCTAGCTCAACGCCGCCGTCATCGATGAAGAAGGTCAACCCTTCCCATCGTGACAGGGCGTAGCGGATTGCTTTCGGCAAGTTTGGCAAGTTTCCGCGCAGCCGAGGTTCGACGGCGTACGAAATCGTACGAGCGCGTGACAGTGACAAAGTCGAGCGGTCGTTGCGATTTAATGGGTACGAAGAGCCCTCGATGTCCAATGCGGAGCAATGATGTCTCGCTGCGGGAGCGGGAAAGCCGGGTTGCAATCCCCGCGCCTGGGGCGGTTACTTAGGAAGCGGCCCGACGCGCGACAAAGCCACGTCATCGCAGGATGCTCAGAGGCAGCAGCAAGGCCAGCCCACCGCCGCACGGCAAGCCCAGGGCGTCAAGCCTTCGGCGCGGACGGCGATCAAGGTTGCTGAACGCTGGGAAATGCCGTGGGCGCAAGTCGATGGCTTGCCGCTCCTCCTCTGAATGAGCCGCCGAAGTACGGACCGGGAAAGCCAGCGCACCGCTTCAGAAGATGCTCTTGCGGCGCGGTGTTGAATCCCGGTGCTGTTGTGGAGTCGCATCGTGTCCTGGGAACGTCCGTTCGATCAGCTTGTCCCCCTGCCAAGTAGGCCGCCGGCGCAAACGCTCGCGACGCCGCCGATTACATCGCAAAGCTTCCAAAAATCGCGAAGCTCCAAAATCAGAACCCGATCGGCCAGAATGGCGGCTTTGCCGTTCTAATTCATGCGGCCGAAGATCTTGGACCGATGATGTTCGCACACATAGGCATCGTTCGTGCGATCGAGCGCGATGCCGAGCCGCGCTTTGGAACGGTACGGCGGCTAGCCAACGTCGCACGCTGGGGCCGGGGCAGACCGGTGCGCGACCGATGATCCGGGGCGACGATCGACTGACTCAATCTAAAAAAAAACCGGTGTAACCGGCGGGCAAAGATTGTTGATTTGGGTCGGTTTCAGGCTGTGATCACGTTAGACGCGATGCTCGCCAAATCTACCTCCCTGCCGTCCGGCCACCGAACGTTGCTTGCGCTCGGATCGAGCGACTTCGCCTTCCGCTTGAAGTTGCGCGTCCCCTGCTCGGGAGCGTTGCTCAGGCTCCTAGATAAACCACTCCCCGGTGTCCAATATGCGCGCAGGCGGCTCAATTGGCCGAGCAGCGCGCGGTGCGACGCCGCGTCGCCCTCCGAGCATCAGGGCCTTGAGATCGGCTTCGAGGGTCGTCACGCTTCGCGTATCTCTATTACTATTAGTTCGCCCCGCCCGGCCGGTTTGGCCCGGCTCGAAAAAAAACGTGAAACTCACGAAGTTGTAGACTGATGCAGCAGTTGCAGTGGTTACGCCGGCTCCGGTAGCAGCGCCGACCGACACGGCGGTGGATATCCTCCTCTCGGACGGAAGATGTTTTGTTCCCGCAATTTAGTTCAAAAGCCCTGTAGCAAATGCGCGCTCAGCAATGGGCGCGTTTTGTTATTTGAAGAGGGCTTGGTTCGCTTTGACATATTCTTTCTAAAGATCGCGCATCATTTGGTTGACCGCACGCGCAGGGAATTTATCGCCGTTGGGAAGCGCCGCTCCAAGTGAGCCCAGTCTCAAGGTTCCTTTTAGGGGATCGCCGGGGGACGGTATGAATGCCGCATCGGTCGGCTTATGGACAATGCCTTCAGGCGTAATATTGAACTGATCACGACGTTACGACAAAACTTCACGCCTTCACCCACGGCACGTCGTGCCCAAGCCTGCTCAGGCGTACGAGCCCAAAGTGCCCGTAAAGATGCGGGAGTGGATAGGTCCCGCCCTTGCGACGCCTGGTTTTGTGCTTGAACTGCAACCACCCGCGCAACCGCATCGCTGCGTAGCTGTCGAGTGCCCGATACGCCTTGCTGACGGTGCCTGCTTGATTTATCCAACGGCAAGCTCAGGCCGCTGGGCATCTCGACCGTGCGGGATCGGGTCTGCATGACAGCAGCGATGCTGGTGCTGGAGCCGATCTGACCTTCCACCCGAACAGTACGCGTACCGTCCTGGGAGAAATGCCCAACAGGCGGTGGTCAAGGTGGACGGGCTGCTGTTCCGAGGCCACCCGGAAGTCGTTGATGCCGACCTCGCGGACTACTTCGGAAGCATTCCGCATACCGAACTTCCAGGGATATCTGCCATGATTTCCTCATATCCCCTGCGCGCACTCAGGCTTGCGATACAATTTGGCAATGGAAGATGCTGAAAAAACGCGCCACTGTGCAGGTGGATACGCGTGGCTGACCTCGATGAACTGATCCTTTCCAAGCATGTAGCCCTTCACTATGTCCTCGTTGGGCACTTGCCGTGGCGTGTCTCCGTTCGAGCAGCACAGCGGGCGAGGGCAAGGCCTTCGACCGGACCTACGCGCTGGGCAGCACCTCTGGCGGAGTTTCAGGAAATTCATTGATCTTGAGATCGGCGGGGCCGATACCGATAGAACCTGAAATCCTGTCATCGAGCGGCGACCGACACTGGCGTTTCGTCCGACCACCTACTGAGTTCGGATTCAGGTCGCCGACGGTCAAGATCGGTACGGGCTCCGTCATCAAATTAACCCCCGCTTCGAGCCGAACCGCCCCCGTCAGACCATCGACGATGCCCCGGTCCGTTTGCGGATTTGATGCCGTGCTCCCGCTCGATGGCCTCCAGGTGGGCCAGGCCGCCGACGGTCAGCCGTCGTCGTCCCGCTCCCCGCGGTCCACCATCCCGTAAATAAGCTGCGTTAGAATTTTTCTGACCTGCACTATCACCGATTGATCGCGCGGCTGCATCTGCTGATAGATGGTCAGTGGAATTTCAAAAAGGCCGCCCGGGGGGCGGCCTTTTCGTCTCGGCAACTCTTGAGCTTATTCGACCACTTCAACGATGCGATGGCTGTGGGGGTCAACCAACACCGGCCGATCGTTAACGACCGTATAGCGGTATTGGCGGACGCCGTATTCCTGAGGGACGTCGTAGTACGTCACGCCTGCTTCAGGAAGTTCGGCGCCCACCCTGACGTCGCCCTGATAGTGGTATGAGGGTCGGTGCTGTTCGACAACGTAGCTGCGAAAGCGGGGCCGTTGATCGGCGCCCAAAATTCCGGCGACACCGCCGACGACTCCTCCGACCGTCCCTCCGACGATCGCGCCTACAGGTCCGGCTGCACGATCACCTTCGCGGGCGCCGCGTTCGACGCCTCCAGGCACGCCTTGCGCGGATGCTGAGAGAGGAACGATTACAGCTGCGGCGATGAATGCCGCACCGAAAACCTGACGGATCATTTTGGACTCCTGCTTGATTGAAGACCCAAGACAAGGGGGGCGCAAAGGTTTAGTTCCCTCGAATTCGGAGGCCTTTCTGTATCTGATGTTGCGTGATCAGTTGCCGGCGGCCGACAAGAAAACACAGGCGGCACGGTCAGTAGTGCCGCCAAATCTTCACTTTGTTGGCAAACTCTCGCCAAAACGGTCGGAGCGAATATGCGGCGTTTACGCTTAAGCTAACTATCCGGCCCACCAATGGGCAGCTGTATAGGTCTAGTCACAGACAGCGCATTCGTTTTTCGTGTGTTCGGGAGAGTTGATACGAGCGATTGTCATACGCGATAGCAGTGATCTTCGGCTTAAGGGCAAGGTTACCACTTCCCCCACGAGGGAGACCTGATAATGCCAGCCTACGTCCAGCACCGCGAAATTGAGTCAGCTTTGATCGTTTGTCCCAACTGCCTAGGACTTCCTGTGTACGTAAGAGACGTCGAGCCCCATTGGAGCATGGCGAAGATCGACTTCATCTACGAGTGCTCTGACTGCGGCGCTAAGATCAAGAAGACATTGACAAAGCTGGAATGAGGACACTAACCCGAGGTTGGTGGGCCTTGTCGCACATGATCGCCGAATGGAGCGATACGCCGCTTCGGCGCTCCTGGTCAGTTGATCATCCGGCGTTAACAACCTGTCCTGTTTGCCGCGCCCGTTATCTCCGATGCCCGAGACTAATGCCAAGGTTGCGCGCCTTCTGACGCAATGAAGCCTTCCTTCTCTTGGTCAATTGTGGCTAATGGCGTCTTCGCCTTCGAATGGGCTCTTAATTCCTTCACTCACTTTGGTATATTCTCGTCGAACGATTTCTTCTTTGCACTTCGATCTCCATTCGATTCGATGGGCCTTCTACCATACTACCTCAGGTGGGAAGCTTTCCGCTTGCCTTCGCCACCAGCTTTGAGATGGTATTGATTAAATCTGCATTAAGTCCAAAGCTGTTGACCAAAGTGTCGTAACGGTCGTGATGCCCTGTGTGCTTTCCCTCAATTAGCGAGTTTCCACCACATATAATGGAATCATTACGCGCAAGTCCTGGGCAAGGCCCCATTCCATTCTCTCCTCGATGGGTGACGTCGTCGACAAAGGCGCCCTCCTCCCCGCTGCCGCCCCCGCCCCTGCAATCTGCCAAGGAAGCGGTGCGCACCCGTAGCTCAGCTGGATAGAGCGTTGCCCTCCGAAGCTGGAATAAGAACGGGTATTTCACTCTGCCAATTAAGGCTTTCCCTGCCTCCGGCGTAGGATTTTCTGCTACTAGGCACACGCGGGCCACAGTTCGACTCGAAAACTTTCTCTTCCGAACCCGGCATGAGCTATGTCAAACTCAGAGGATGCTCGCTCCTCGGTGATTCCCTCTATGGAAGCGGCAACGCTCGACAAATCCATTCGGATTGCTGCCTTTGCGCAGCGTCCAACGGTTAGCCGAGGAGAGAGGGAATGAACGAGCAACGAATGACGGAAAGCTCGTCTTGGATTGATCCACGGGCGGCAGGTGATGAAGACGCCGGATGACGTGGCGAGATGTTGCGCCTGAGGGCGTGCCGATGGGGTCTAAAGCGGATAGCGCCTCAACTGGGCTGCAGCCATCACACGGTGAAGGGCTACGTGGCGGCCGGCGGGGTGAAGCCGTTCAAAGTTGCCTGATCGCCCCGAAACGGCTCGATGGCCTTGAAGGCTGGCTGCGCGAGAGGTTCATTCGGCATCGCGGCAATGCGGATGTGGTGCGCCAGGACCTGATGGCAGAGGAAGGCGTGGCAGTCAGCCCGCGAACGCTGCAACGCGCCGTGCAACCCTATCGCCAGGCGCTGAGGGCCGAAGCGCTGGCGACGACGCGGTTCGAGACGCTGCCGGGCTGGCAGCTGCAGATCGACTTCGGCGAGCGTCTGTTCGCGTTTGGTTGCGGTGAAATGTTGGGCAAACGTTGGTCGGAAGGGCGTCTGAGGACTGTTCTCAGTTACTTCCCGGTTGAAGAAGGTCGCTTCGGGCGAGTTTTCTCTCGTTCCTGAGCGGGTTAGATGCGATCTGGTGAATAGAAACCATCAGTTGAGCAAGTCCAGAAACGCGCTACTATGCAAGCGAGAAACGAACCATGCTTGATATCATGCGCGCTTACGTTCCAATTGCTTTTAAAGTTGTCATGATTGTCATGTCTCTCCTTTGCTGGGGGAGAGCCCAAGCGCAGCTATTTGAGTCCCTTTATACCGACTCTGAAATTTTCCTGGATGCGATACAGAAAGAGAAGATATCTCCTCCCGTCGGTGTCGAAATCCACGGAATAACAGTTCCCCATCATTTGGTGGCTGCGGATCTGATCGCACGCGGTTTCTGGGTCGCGAGCGGTAACGAATATGATCGAATTATCGTGCTGTCCCCGGATCATTTTAGGGGTGGGCATCGCCTGTTGGCAACGACGGCCCGTTCATTCAACACCGTGTTGGGACAGATCAACACAGATGTCAGCGCCGCAGAGCTTCTTCTTAAGTCTGAGCTAGTCGAAAGCTCCGACCTCTTTGAACGTGAGCACGGTATAGCAGCAATACTACCTTTCATCCGATACTTCTTTCGCGACACCCCGGTATTGGCGGTAACGATTTCAACCAGTTCCTCTGAAGCGGAGTGGAGGGCGGCGGTTGAAGCGTTGTCCAAAGTAGTCACTAAACGCACACTGATCGTTCAATCTACGGATTTCTCGCACTATTTGCCAGCGCACGTTGCTGCATCTCGCGATCAAGAGACCTTAAACGTTATAGCGGAGGGAGATCCGGCACGTATTTCGGAGCTGCATCAATCCAACCATTTGGACTCCAAGGCAGCACAGTTCGCGCAGATGAGCCTGCAGAGATCCCTGTTTGACTCCTACCCGACCGTCATAGCCAATCGGAATCAAGCCGAATACGGGTCGAGAATCACAGCTACAACGAGTTACTTCGTAGAAGTTTATACCCGAAACGACAGCCCAGCGTTTCTTCCGGCGTATGACGATCAACAGGTGTTCTATTTTGGAGGAGATGTGTTCCCGGGGAGGTGGCTGACGCGACCTCTCGAGAAGTCAGAAAATAGATCCAAGCTGATCGAGATGGTGCAGTCCTTAACGGGAGGACGGCCGTTGATCGTCAATCTCGAAGGAGCGCTACTCCCTGAGGGGCTATCGATATCCAAGCCCGACCTACATGCAATCGACAGAGCGATCGCCGCTCCTATTCTCCGCGGCCTCAATGTAGTCGTAGCGGGCCTCGCTAACAATCATTCGTTTGATTTCGGGCCAAACGGTCTCAAGGAAACTACCTCCGAGTTGAGGCGGCTTGGCATTCAGTCTGCACAGCACATGAGCGTTGTGGACCTCGGCGCCTTCAGAATGGTCGCGATAAACTTCATCCGCGGCAGAACAGTCGCAGGATACCCTTTTGCTGGGATCAATGATATTCAGCAGCTCTGCCGGCGGCCCACGTCCCCCCCTCTTATTGCCTTCGTTCATTGGGGAGAGGAATACACTTCGGGCCTCCCATCCGATCTCATGCGGATTAGCGAAGCGTTGCACGATTGCGGAGTGTCATTGATCATAGGTGCACACAGCCATCAAGCGTCTGCTCACCCCGTTTCCGTTCATGCTGGGCAAATTCAAGTAGTGTTCTCGTTGGGCAACTTGCTCTTCGATCAGCGCTCCTCGTTGACTTCTGGGGCGATACTTGAACTCAGGATTTTCAAACAAAGAACGATGGCGACTCGTATGCGGCGAGTGCTGAACTTTTTCAACGAACTGGATCCTTCTGGATCAATCGCCGCTCAATAAAGCGTCTTTGGATACCACGAAGGCAAGAAATATAGGAGGTCGATTGGCCGAGAGCGAATTTCACGTCCGTCAGTTAACACAGCGACCAGCTGTAGATCATGATGCGATGATTTTGGGGCATTGAGGGCAACTACGAATTGGCGACTATGTCCTGCATCAATGGTGGACGTGCTAATTGGAAGCTGAATGCGATAGCTTCCCTGATCCAATCTCAAGGTGATCGGTTTATCTCGGATCGGCTCGGGCCCTGACCCTTCTCCACATTCAGGCGCTTGTGTCAGGCCACCTATAGTGATGTTTATGTTCAACGGCGAAGAGACTGAAATCATCCTGCCCGACGCGTCTTGATACTGATATTCGAAGATCCCGCGAAGTGCTGTCACCACCTCTATGCCATCTAAACCTATCGACTGGGACAAATTGCCGAATGCGCCTGTCTTTTTGAGGGCGTCAAGACATTGCGATAAGTTTTTAGGTTTGTCTGGACCGTTCTCGCGGTCAATTTCACATGTGAAGCCCGTCTGCTTAAATCTCTTCAACATGGTAAGGTTGGCACCGGCCTGAGCGATTGCGTCAGACACGTCAATGTTTGTGCGGTTTTGGAAGGTCCCAACTGCCTTAGTGAAGCGCATGCTCTGAGGGGCAGCGTTCTTGCCCGGAGTGGAGAAGTCAAAGCGTAGGGTGCCATTTTCGACTCGTCCCCATCCGAAATTATTCATCCCAAAATAAGGAGCAAAATTACCATTATCCCTTCGTCGTCCAGTGGAGACCGAGTAACCGCGGCCACATGACTCCCTCTCAGTCGCTACAAGCAAATCAAGAGCGGGGCGGTTTTCGCTCTCGCTTTTGGACACATCGAGATAAAAGCCTTTGATCTCGATCCTAGTCGCTGTCCTATTCTGAAAGTCGAAGGCGAGTTTAGGGGGATACACCCCATTGCGGTCGAAGCCGAACAGGCTCTGACGGAAGAAACCGCCCTCGTCTTTCAAGGCGGCCACTTCGCTCTGGATTGTCCCTTGACTCATCCAAACCGAGAGGAGTTGAGGGTCATCTGGTCTGACCGTTATTTTGTTGCCTACGGCCGTTCCCACGTAGCCGAGCGACTCTCGAGCGGGCACTTCGTTCGTCGGCTTGCTTAGAACGGTTACACCAAGGCGCACGTCATCATGGGTCGCGCCTGATATTTGGCCTCCTGTCTGAGCTATGCGGATCCGCTTAGAGCCGGGGAGTTCAGTTCCGTTTCGCCACACCGACTGATAAATCGATCCTCCGGGTAAGGTCGTCTTTCCCAGCCCCTCCCTTAGCCCCGAGACAAATCGGCCTTCAAAAATCTCTCCTGTTGCATCGATATACTTTCCGACGCCAGCAGCGCGGCCTTCGACAAAAGAGCCTTGGTAAAATTCTCCAGTGGGCAACTGAAGTGTGCCCTCTCCATTGAAGCGACCGTTCTTCCACGAGCCATCGTAGACAACATTGTCTCGGCTAACATACCGACCAAGGCCGTTTGGTCGTCCGTCCCGCACGTGACCGACATATACGCTGTCAATGGAGCTGGGGTCACGGGGCGAACCCGTTCGTGCCCTCCATACCAATCGGCCAAAACCGGAGATGCGGCCGCCGTGGTCGGAACTTACCTGGCTCGGGGTCCAAACAAAGTCCAGATTGCGAGAAGGATGAGAGTCGAACACCGAGTAGCTGCGCGCAATCAAATTCAGGGCTCGCTCATCAAAGACATAAAGGATCTTCGTTCTCCAAATTCCCTTCTCACGAGAGAAGTCGTCTCCCAAGATAGTGTCGACCACTACCCTTTCTTCTTGAGACTCCGCTTTCGAGAACGGAGCGCCAATTAGGACGAGAACTAACAAGCCGAAGCGAGCGCAAACCGACATGTTTTACTCCTCAATATTCAAACATTAGTGGATGTCCTTTGTGGACCCGTATCCCAGCGACGTAATCCTCCGTGCCCACTCGGAGGCGTTAGTCGAGACGACTTCTGGGTGACCGGTCCCGCCGCAAATCAATATATGAGTGTCGTCTGACCAGAAGATCATAGTCGGGGGCTGCGCCTTTCCGGCGCGTATAGGGCGCATGCGAGCTAACGGTAGAGCGCGCGTAGCCAACGAAAGATGCGCATTGCCCTGCTCAAACTCCCAAATCGTTAGTCCCCCAAGAGCGTCCAGTGCCGCCAGCTTGCTACCAGTCGGGCTGAACGCGACCGAGACGGTCTCGCCTACTTGCGCGGTCAATCGCGTGTAATTTGCAAAGCGGTTCAAGTCGTAAATATCAACGAAGTTCCCGTTCCCAGATACCGCAAGAAGACCACTCGCTTCATCTACCGATAGGCTTGCACTACCCTCGCGCGGCTTGCCTGCAAGCTTCGCAGCGGGCAACACCGCGACAGGCTTTCGAGTTGTAAGATCAAAAGCAACCACCGGACCGTCCCGGTAGCTGGCCAGTGCCAACCGACGTTTTCGATCTACGGTAAGTCCGAATAATCCATCACCTTGAGGCGGTTTTGCGAACTCAAGCGTGGCCGACGAATCAGTGATAGTTATTCGGTCCGGCGTTGCCATCAAGATGTCGTCCGCTTTTCCTGCCCACACGAGGATGGACGCACTACCCGTCTCGATCGCTCGAAAGGGTTCATCGCTGGAGCGGCGGCGAGAGTGAATTTTCTCTGGTAACGCCACGTAGAGTCGCTCCGGAGTAATCACGACAGCTTCGGCCGGCCCGTCTGTAGAAACGTAGTTGGGTTGACGCTCCTCGCCGCCATTAATCGACAATAATCCCACTTGATTTCCCAGACCTGGAATGAAGGCCAGCATATCCCTCTGAGGCGATACCGCAGCTGTCGTCCAAATTTGCTTCTCCGTTGCAGTAACAAGATCCCGATATACTTCGCCGGACTGCCGAAATGACCAAATCAGCAGCTCGTTATTGGCGTCCCGAGACGCCAACCTTTCGCCGGTCGGGTCCCACGATAGGTGCGTTATTGGAGCACGATGACCTCTGAACTCCTCAGCTAATTCGCCCACACTTGAGCGGTCCTTTCGGCAGATACAGATTGTGTAATCGTCGCAGAGGAGCGGCAGCTCGCTGCGCGCGGGACGCCATGTGTTACTGGGCAAAGCAGCGACACCGCGTCGGCCTGCAAAATCCCCAATTGACCGGACCTCCTTGCTATCTACATCGAAGAACTGAACGCTGTCCTGCAATGTAAAGGCGAGCGTCCTCCCGTCGTAAGAGAGACTTAAATTCTGAATGACCCCTGCAAACGAAAGCGGAGTTAAGAGCGAGTGTCCCTGCTGATCAAAGCCTATCAGCGCGGTTGCCTCCTCGCCATTTGAGAGCACCTTTTGCTGCGCAACGTAGAATCTTTCACCTTGCGCATCACTGGCAGCGCTCGTTACTCCCGCCAGTGGGAGTGAGATAACCGCTTTGCAGAAGATGCTGCGTGGGCCTGGATTGACTTGGCATCTCACTGGACGAAATCGGTCCGCTTCCACAAAGCTGATTATAAACGTGTCCTGTCCTGCGTCCTCGATCCTCGCATTCGATGCATAGTCGTCGCTCAGTTTGATTTGGTAGGTTGCAAGAACTTCTTGTTCCTTGCCGATCACGTTGATATAGCCGTTGTTCAGAACGACCACGAGTAGGCCCGAGGCGAGGGCTTTCATTTGAAGAACCGAAGTGTAGTTCTCCTCACCTTTCGCTGCTGATTTTTGGAGAGGGACTTTCTTCAGTGCCGGCTGTTGTGAGGTGCCTACAATGTAAAGGTTGCCGGTATCTTCGGCGATAGCCAAGGTTTGAGAGTCGACCCATTCAAGAGCACGCACGGCGGTGTCTAGGTGAACTCGGCGCTCAAGATGTGGTGAGATTTCGATAGCAGCCTCAAAAAGGGCCGCGCGCGAGGCGAGAGTGGATGCGCTGTGAAATGCGCGTAGCGCGAGCCCGGCGGCCGCAGGTGTGTCACCTTCCGCAAGAGTAGTGGCTATACGAAAGGCGAGAGCTGTTTCGTTGCGGCTGACACGCGCACTGTAGGCGAACCAAGCTAAGCCGGTGGCTAACGCTAAAGATACAAATAGTCCTAGTCCGGTAAACCGGGCTACTCTTCGGTTAGCTATTGCAATGGTTTCAGCGTCCCTTAGGCGACGCTCCTCTTCCCTTCGCTCAGCTTCTCGACGGACTTCATCAGCAGCTTGTCTGTCCTCAGCCGTCTTCGCTCTCAACGTCTCTATCTCCCGGGCTCGCTCTGCCTCTAAGCGAGCGAGCCTTTCTCTGTCGAGCTCGGCTTCACCGAGTTTTACTTCGATGGCCAAGCGCTCCGTCTCTCGCTTGGCTGCTGTTTCAACTATATCGCGGTGATGTTCGATACTTGCTTTCACAAAGTCGCGGACATCTTGGGCGAGATCGGCTGATCTCTGTTCGAACCAAGTCTCAGCGCGCCTGAGCGGTAAGCCCATCAACAGAGCTTCGGGCTTTTCCGCTTCCGCTAGCCGGCCATACGCTTTTGCCGCGTTTTCCGTCTCGGTCCTCCAAATCAGAAACTCTCGTTGATCGTCGAGCCATGCTTTAAGGGTCGGCCAGCTTCGCAACAGTTGCTCGTGTGCAACTTCAACGAACGGTTCTGCGCTGACGAAAGGGGTTGCAATCGTAAGAAGCCGCTGCTCTGGTCCTGCGAGCTCCT
Source organism: Bradyrhizobium erythrophlei (assembly GCF_900129425.1). Classification (NCBI taxonomy): domain Bacteria; kingdom Pseudomonadati; phylum Pseudomonadota; class Alphaproteobacteria; order Hyphomicrobiales; family Nitrobacteraceae; genus Bradyrhizobium; species Bradyrhizobium erythrophlei. The sequence continues at coordinate 8,029,388 of NZ_LT670817.1, forward strand.
CCGCAACCGCCCATTCCTCGGATAAGCACTCGCTCTTCGTAGCTCGACGTCGAACCGGGCTCCCTACTTGGGAGACTTGCGCCAGCCGAAGCGTAAAGAGTCGACGCACGATTTCGGTGTTTGTGCTTGTCATCTGCAAGAATGCATCCGCTCGCCGTCGAAGAGGCAGACCGATGTCGACAATGCCTGGCTGATCTGCCCAGCGCAGCACGCCGTCAGCGCGGCTCAACATATTGAGCCACATCTCTTGGAGCAAATCTGACAGTAGGGGCAACGCTCCTGGATCTCGGGTTCCTTCCGCAATCACCAAAGGCATCTTTGCATCCTCGAATCGAACTCCAAGCAGTTCGGCAGGCTTGCGAATAGCATCTACGAGGCCGTCTTGACCTAAAGGAAGGACGTTGAACACAGTAGAAAGTGTGAAGATCGCCTGATCGTTCTGGAAGTTAGAGTAGAAATCTGAGCGAAGGCTCAGCAAAACAGAAAATGAATCATCATCGCTCGCTGCGCCCGCCAGCAATTCCGAAAATAGTTGCGCATCCTCTTTCCTTTTTGTGCGCGTGTAGAGTTCTTCACCTTGGTCAACATACAGCACAAATCGTTTGGGCGCGTAGCCGCCCTGAGCATCCGCGATCTTCTCGCGAACCAAGCGAAGCATATCCTGCAATCGCGCGCCTTCTCGAAATCGCGTAACCCAAGCGCTCGCATCCCGGTCCGTCTCCGCTAGATCATCGCTCTTATAGAGCCTTACGAGACTTACCGCGAGTTCCTTCAACGGATCTGAGCCGGGATGAATCGTGAATTGCAGAAATGACCGGCTTTCCTTCAGTCCGAGCGGCCAAGTGCCACGATCGAGCGGCCACAATTGAGACTTCAAGCGGGACATTACGCCGGCCATGACCAGCGATGATTTGCCTACCCCTGATTGTCCTATCAGTGTAATTAGTCGGCCGCGAGCGCGGGCAAGAAGGTCTAATATTTCCGCGGTCTCTTTCTCTCGGCCAAAAAAGAAGGCGGCGTCTGTCGAGGTCAGAGCGGGAAGGCCTTTGTAGGGCTGAAACTGCTTCCAAGGCTCAAGCGTCGTCTCGTGTCTAACATCGCTCAGGGCTCGGTCTACGGCGTCAATGGCATTGCGGCTCGTCAGGTCGACGGCAAAGATGTGCTGTATAGTTGAGAGAAATGCGAGTCCCGGAGCAGGTGAATCGGTTATTATGATAGGAATGATTCTCGGACGACCCTCTGTTTGCCGCGAGAGCTGCAAGGCTTCGTAGTATTCAAGCTCCTGCCAAGGGCCAATTCTCGAGCCCAAAATCAAGATGACGACGTCGGCCTTGCGAAGCTCCTGGCCCAGCTTGGGAATCCAATAAACGCCACCATGAAGGTCGCGTTCATCAAAGAAGAGCGACGCGTCAGGCTTGCGGGCGCACAGCCCGGCAACAAAACGTCTCACACACTCCCGATCTTTAGATGCAAAGCTGACGAAGATTCGCACGATCGCCCCCGTCGTTAGGGGGATTATTCCTTACAACCTAAAGGTATTCAAGGACAATTGAATACGAAGCGAGTGCATCTGGACCGAATTGCCGGCTGCCGGCGCTGAGAACGGAGGCGAATTATGGATAGCGCAGGCTAGGGAGCTTGGTAGGTTTCGAGCACTGGAGAGCTCATGAAATGCTCTAAGATTACTTCGGTATGCTCTCGTTTCTCCACCTCGGTCCAGCCCAAATTGGTGAGGTCAGCTATGCTCCGCTTATCGGCCTTATCGAGGCTGAACCGATCCGGCTGAGCCATGAAGTTGACCCGATGCAGCCGGCCATCAAGCAACAGCTTTGTTTGGGCGAGCGCTGCTTCGGCTTGCGCTTCGAACATAAGGTTGACTAATCCGATATTCCATTTGAGCGCACTAGCCCGATCATTCTTAGCGATACTAAACGGTTCAGTAGTCGTTCCAACACTTAGGATATGGATGTCTGCGAGCGCAACTTCAAGAAAGGCGATCGCTTCGACAAGGCCAACCATCACAGGGCTATTCGCCCAAACGCCCCCGTCAACAAACCTACCATCCTTGTTGGCCGAAGCTGCAGCAAAATAAGTTGGAGCAGCCGAAGTCGCTAAAGCGACATCTACAGCCGGCACATTGACATCATTGATAAATCTCGGATGATGAGGTGTCTTGAAGATGTATATACGTCCTCTCACCGCATCGTAGGTTGGGATGACAAGTCTCGACTTAGCCTCACCAAATTTGCGATCCTTCAGAACTTGAGAAAGTTCTACCTTCAAGATGTCCCGCGAAAGCTTTGGGCCTAAGAAGAGCTGACGTATGAGGCCGGCGGAGCGCTCCACTAAGCTCATTGCAGGGAATATGAACGGGCCACGTTGACGATAGAAGTCTAACAAATCCGAAGCGGATAGACCCATTGCAAGGCCGAGCGCGAGAATTCCCCCTGTAGACGTGCCGCAGATCAAATCGAAATGGTCAACCAGCCTCGCGCCAGATTGCTTCTCTATGCGGGCAAGCGCCGCAGCTGTGAAGACCCCTTTGATACCGCCCCCGTCCAGGCACAGAATACGAAACACGTGTATCTCCAGCAGATGGAGAAAGAATGTTAATTCTACTGCCTTGGCCGATCAAGTGTCATGACCCGCTCCCCGGTTTTAAGTTAGGGTTCTGTTCTCCACCGAGGAAACGGACGATGCGTGAAGGCAGGCTCACGGAACAAGCTCGAGAAGTTGCTGGCGGAGACGATGCTGGATGCATCGACGCTGAAGGAGATGCTCGGAAAAAACTTCTGACGCCCGGATTACGGAGACGAGCTTCTGATCAACGCAAACAACTATTCGGTGGGTTACGCCTCGGCCATACTTGCCGGCAAACCTCAAGCGCAGCTCGTAAACTCGTCCACGCCGAAACGAATAAAACGCATGACTGCGGAAGCTCTTTCACGGATGGAAAGTGAGCTCTCGCGGCTTCAGCAGGCGATAACATCGATCCAGGACACCTACGGCCAAGACCACCTGCGCCTTACGGTGCTCAGAGGTTACCTGGCCAAACTCGTCGGCGACACGAAGATCGCTAATATCTGGAGAGGCTACTAGTCAATTCTGCATCAGCATCCTGCGCATCACGAAATACTCCCCGCCGCCGTCGATTTATTAGCTCGAGAAATTTTCGACGAAAATCGATGTCAATAACGAAGGAGGCATCAATTTCGATCCAAAAGCCATCGGCGCGCACGGCTGCAAGCCTGGTCTCCACACTCCGCTTGAGGTCAGCATAGAAACGCAGCACTTTGCGTTTCGCATCAAAGATTTCGTTTACGATGGCGCGACGCGCATTCCGCTTCTCACCCAATAGAGCTGCAAGCTCCTCATCAAGATACTGCAGTTGGGCCTCGATACCACGCAAGCTGTCTGGCTTTGCTTCAGTTTCAGCGCCAGCCATTTCGTCGCGGCGTTTTTGCCAGCTTGTGAGACGCTCTAGATAATTCTGATACTGTCGCTGTGGCGTTCCAAGCTTCTCCTTCAGACCTTCGATGGACTGACCCACATAGGCATGAGCTCGACGTAAATCCGGGAGGGACTCCAAAACGGAAAAGTCTGCGTCATCCGAGAACTCAAGCTTGCGGTCCATTTCTAGGATCGCAAGCTGAGCTCTAATTGCTTCTGCCCTAGTTTCAATAGGATTAAGGTTCACTGTGAATGCGACGATTGCAGCGGGATCCACACCCAGCGCCTTCAACTGCGGCGCCGACTCTCCGATTGTTCGCTCAGCGTCAGATTTGAGCGTTATCAGGCGTTCTTGCAGCGACACGATCTGTTGAAGGTCACTTTTGACCCGAGTAGTCGCTTCAACGCAGCGCTGGATACGCTCACCAAGCGATTTTAGAAGAGCCACTTTCTGCGCAACCTCAGCGGCCAAAGATTTCTGTTCGGGGTCTTCTTGGTCGGGTTTAGCCACCTCTTTTGGCTTTGCAGCATCAATTGCGACGAGTTCTTCAAATTTCGCTTTCCGTTGCCCTTCTAGCTGTAGTCGATATTGAATTTTTCCCTGTTCCTCTAACTTTACAATCTCAATATTGAGCTCGCGCAGGCGCCGTTTAAGAATGCTAACTTCCTGCTTACTCTGTAGCGTCTTGAATTCCTCCAGCTCGGAAAAGTTGGCTTTTCCTAGCTTGTCAGATTCCTCGATATGACTGCCGACGCGATCGCAAGGAAGCTGGGGATCGAGAAAACGGCCATGATCCGGGTCAGGGCTGGCATCTCGTTCGCCCTCACCGAGGCCATGGACGAGGGGCACTGTGGCCTGCCGACCGACGAATTGGCGCCGCTGGCCGAGAAGCTGCTCGAGGTTCCGACGGAACTCGTTCGAGAGGCGCTTGATCTCGAAATATCGGAGGGCACGGTCGTTGCCGATAGTGTCGGCGAAACACGCTGCGTGTTTCTGGCAGGTCTGCACCGGGCCGAGCGCATCATTGCTGAGCGCCTGGTCCAACTTGCAAGCGGTAAGCTCCCCTGGACGTGGATCGATCCGGACAAGGCCTTGCCATGGGTCGAGAGTCGGATCGGGCTTTCGGTATCCTCCCTCTCTCCGGGCACGGAGCTCCACGCCTATTGCTTCACGGATTGGACAGACGATATCCGTCATACCGCGGCTGCTTTCGGATGCGTTGCGCATCTACATCCAATCCAGGATGCGATTTCGTTCTCCTACGACTATCCGCTCTCCATGGCTGAGCGTCATCCGTCGATCATAACACCCAACCGGCCAATAGTCGTCCAGGGCCGGACAATCCTAAGATTCGGCTTCGTCGAGGGGGAAGCGATCGTGCAGGCCGAGCGTGCAGTCTTTGATCCGCATTCTCATGACCCGATCGAGGAGTTCGAAGCGAATGGATCGCGGGCCCCACCGCCTCGCGGTTGTCCTGAACGAGAGCGAAGCGGGGGGATCGGACGGCGCCGTCGACGCCGCCGCCCTGATGGCAAGGCACGGAGCGGAGATCGTCGTCGTCAAACGTGGACCGCGAGGAGCAACCGTGTTCGAGCGAGGTGGGGATGCGGTCGAGATTCCCGTCTATCGATCGGACTCTGTGTTCAAGATCGGATCGGGCGACGTGTTCAGTGCCGCGTTTGCCCTGCATTGGGGTGAGCGCGGCCTCGCCGCGGCCTCGGCTGCGGACATAGCGTCGAGAAGCGTGGCCAGTTTCGTCGATGGTCACGCGTTGCCCTTGGACGATACCACGAACCAAAGTGCGGTCGCCGTACGCGCCGCGGACCAACGCCGGATCTACCTGGCGGGGCCATTCTTCGATCTCGCACAACGCTGGTTGATCGAGGAAGCCTTTCGAATTCTCACGGAATTCGGTGCGGAGGTGTTTTCTCCTCTGCACGAGGTTGGGACGGGGCTTTCTGCCGACGCGATCGCGGAGGCGGACCTCGAAGGCCTGCGCGGCTGCTCAAAAGTGCTTGGCCTACTCGACGGCGCCGATTCCGGAACGGTCTTCGAGGTCGGTTACGCGCGCGCCCTCGGCATTCCGGTCATCGCCCTAGCCGAAAGGCTCGATGCGGAAAACCTAACAATGATCGCCGGGTCCGGGTGCGAGGTCGTGCGCGACTTCACGACTGCAATCTATCGAGTCATGTGGGCCGGTGGGCGATGAAGGTGCTGCTCTTCTCGGGTGGATTGGACTCGTCGGCACTCGCCTCTTGGAAACGGCCGGATGTGTGCTTGACGATCGACTACGGTCAACGACCGGCTAGCGGCGAAATAGCTGCGGCCAAGGCCATTTGCGACGAACTGCGCATTCGCCATGAGCTTCTGACCGTCGATCTGAGGGCACTGGGATCGGGAAGTCTCGGGGGAAAACCCCAGTCGAGCCTCGCGCAGGCCGAGGAGTGGTGGCCGTACCGCAACCAAATGCTCATCACCCTAGTAGTCTTCAGGAGAAACGAATGCTGCGCGTCACTGTTGAAATTTGGCCAGGCGGAGACAAGACGCGCGCTCGCTCTCTCGCGATCGCAAACGTCGCCAACCTCAGTGACCTCGCGAACGTGAGTGATTACGCGGTGAGCGTCTCCGAGGGATACAATCCCGTTACCAACACGCCACCTTGGTCGCAGCGCGGGCAAATCTACGAGCACGATCGCAGAACATCGGTGTGGGGGCCGAGGTGCGTGAGGAGAAGACGCTGAAGGCCGGCAACACCGACGACGCCGATTTGAGGACGAGGCATGAGCGCGGACCGTACGAGCGACGACGCCGATGACGCTGATGTGCCGTGGACCGCCCGCGATGCGGTCTCGACCGGAGCTGCGGCTGACTCGGCCGACTGGGACGAACGCCTGAAAGGGCTGCCACGGCTCCTGCGCTTCGCCATGCTGGTCTGCGGCAACGCCCGTCATATCGAGCAGCGGCTGATCGCCGAGATCAATGAGCTCTGCCCGAACTTGCCGCTCAACGCGGCTTGGGCCGCAGCGCCCGACGTGCGCACTGGACTGGCGCTCGCCGCCGAACTCGATCGCCGTGCCGTCACCCAGAATGAGCCGAATCTGCGCAGCCTTTCCGACAGCGTGCGGCTGTTGTGCCTGCCGCTGCCGCGCGAAGCCACCTATTTCGAGGAGCACCGCAGGGTCGGCAAGGCGCTCGTCCAGGCCTTTAATGTGACCTCCCGTCACGCGGGGGAACAGCTCCGCTGCAATCTCGAGCGATTCACCTTCGGCTGGGCGGCACTACCAGCCTGCACCGACCTGCTGCCGAAAAATCTCTCGGCCGCGGTGAACGCAACCGTCCTCGGCGGGACCATGGCGGAGTACCGCATCGCTGCTGTCGAAGCGGCGGCCCGCCGGCGGGCAGAAGAGGAGAAGCGCAGGAAAGAGGAAGAGGACGAGAAGGCCGCCGAGGCATCCCAGCAGGTTTCCTCTCCTGCGGTGGAAAGGATTCCTGATCACCATCTCGTGGTGGCGCGCCTGAGCAGTGATGAGATGAAGAACCCGAAGCTGAAGGACATTCTGGGGCCGCTTAAGAGCGCCATCAACGCGGCCTTGCCGCTGGTCGAGGTGCCACCATTGCACAAGGCTCGCAACACGTTGATTTCGAATTCCCCTACGCATTGGACGTCATCGACTTTGCGCTGGCCGATCTCGTCGGCCGTGCCACTGTCCGGCTGCGGCCCCTACTCCTCGTCGGCGATCCTGGCGGCGGCAAGTCCCGATTTGCCCGCCGCCTTGGAGAAGTCCTTGGCGTGAGCGTTTGGCGTGAGGACGCGTCCCGCGCGGACGGCGCGGTATTTGCCGGTACCGATCGGCGCTGGTACTCGGCTGAACCCTGCCATCCGTTTCTCGCCGTCGCTGCCGGCGGAATCGCCAATCCGCTTGTGTTGATCGACGAGCTTGAGAAGTCTGGCACACGCAGCGACTACGGGCGGCTATGGGACTGCCTCCTCGGATTTTTTGAGATCGAGACCAGTGCCCGCTATCCGGATCCCGCGCTTCAGACGAACCTCAATTTATCGCAGATCTCTTATGTGCTGACGGCGAATTCCCTGGATCCACTGCCAGGCCCGCTCCGCGACCGGACGCGCGTCGTGACCTTCCGAAGCCAAGCGCCGACGATCTCGATGCGCTCTTGCCCGCCGTGATCGCCGACCTCGCCAAAGAGCGCGGGCTTGACCAGATCTGGGTGCCGCCGCTCGATGGCGTCGAATACGCCGCCGTCACCATGAACTGGCGCGGCGGCTCCGTGCGGCGCCTGCGCCGGATTGTCGAGGCGATCTTGCGTGAGCGCGACCGGCGCGCACCGAGAAACTGATCCTCGACCTGCGTCCTGTCACGCGACGTGCGCATTCACCGGAGCTACAGGCGGGCCCGAACTATGTCATCGCAATCTGCAGGGACGCAGGGTCTATTCCGGATCGGCAAGATCCATTTTGCATTGCAAATATTCTTAGCAGGAGAAAATCAGCGCTACGTGTCACGGTTGAAATTTGGCCAAGCGGAGACAAGACACGCGCTCACGCCATCGCAAACGTCGCCCATGTTAGTGAAGTGACCTCGCGGAAGTGAGCGACACGGAGTGCCCTACGTTGGGTGCCTAGGGAGGATCTTACTTGGTGTCGTCGACGAACGTCACGGGCGTCCCCTTGGATACCAGTTCGGCGACGCGTTCGGCGTCCCAGTTCGTGAGACGGATGCAGCCGTGCGATTCCGATTTGGACACGCGTCCCGGGAATGGGGTGCCGTGAATGCCATAGCCGTCGGCGGAAAGATTGATCCACATTGTGCCGACAGGATTGTTCGGGCCCGGCTTGATGGTGAAAGGCTTCCGGGAATGGACGCCCTTGAAGTGGTAGTCGGGGTTGTAGCGATAGGTCGGATTGCGGTCGATCTCCGTTACTTTCAAGGTGCCTGAGGGTGACGGCTTCTCCTCGCTGCCGACCGTGGCGGGGTAGAATCCGATCAGCGCGTTCGACTTATCGAAGAGCTGCACGGTCTGCCGGTTCTTGTCGACTTCCACCTTGGCCGCCTTCTCGGGACTTTGATCAGCACCGGTATCGATCACAGCGATGGTTTCCCCGGCGCGATCGAAGTGCCTTCCTGGGTTCAAGGCAGACAGCAGATCCTCACTCATGTGAAACTTTTCGGCTAAGCCCTCGCGTGCGCTGGTGTAGGCCAGCTTCGGAAGGTCCTTCATAGCTTCCATCTTGGCCGGGAGTTTGCGTAGGAACGGCCCTGCGACGTCTTTGTCGGAGATGGCGTAGCTCGTAATCACCGGACGGTCGTCCGATGCAAGCTTTGCCCAAACGTCGGTGCCGACCTCGTCGGAAGTCGCCAACTGCTGCGCCTTTTCGTAGGCCCGCAATGCCTTCTTCGCATTCTCTCCGAATTTGCCGTCGATCTCGCCCGGCGAGAAGTGCGCCCGGTCAAGCAGAACCTGCAGCCTGATACCTGCCGGGGTCGGCTTGGTGTCCGACAGCGTCTTTTTCGAGGGCTCGGCGGAGTTGATCGCTGCCGCGTTCATTTCGGCACAGAACGCGGAGCCTGTCACGGACGCCAAGACAAGGCCGAAGAAAATGCACCTCGGCGGAAAGAGCCTCATGCCGGCAGGTCCGCTATTCCGACAATCCTGACAGCGGTCCCATTGGTCGGCGGTACACGCCGGCGCTGGTGGCCGCCGGTTCCCATCCGGATCACTTCTGATCCGAGGGAGCCTGGGCGTTCGCCTTGTTCGCGTCGGCCTTGTTCGCTTCGTGATGGCCGACGACGCACCCGGCCGCAGCACCAAGTTTGCCGTGTCCCGCCATGTGGCCGGCGACACCGCCGACGATGGCCCCCTTGATGCAGCCCTTGGCGTCCGCAGGGGGCGCGAGAGTGAACGAAACCGCGATTGCGAAAGCCGCCGCCAAAACCCATCTCATGTGCGTTCTCCGATCGTGAAGGATCGGCAGGCCAACCATTCAGGACGCACTCTGTTCCGACTTCGTCGCGCCTTCCTGCGCCAACACCTCGCCCAACCGCCTCGAGCACTATCGGCAATCCATAAATCGACCTGGCCGACCCGCTCGCGCGCGGAGCCAGCAGCCGGAGGAAATTGGGACTGCAGAAGCCGGGACCGAAGAACAGACTCTAGTGTGCCCTCGATGCTTGCGGATGCTCGAGAAAGAAACGCAGCATTTCCCTCGTTGCATCCGGCCCCTCTCCGTCCGTATAGGATCCTGCCGGGCTGCCTCCGGACCAGGCATGGCCGGCGCCGTGGACATTCCAGTGCTCCAGGACCTCGCGTTCGCCGTCGGTGTGAGTCGTGCGGGTATACCCATGCCCTCCCGGAATTTGCCCGCGATGCACCTTCTTTCGCGTCCTTCTCGCTCCGATGGCATGTTCGACGACGTGGGCGCCGTTGTCGGGATGCACAGTGGTGTCGCGGTCGCCGTGAAAAATAATGGTCGGGACCATCGGGCCGCCCGCCATAGTTTGGCGACCGCCTTTGCCCCCTTGACGCATGGCGGCGAACGCCGAGGGCATATCGGTGGCGGCTCCGCAGGCGAGGCCGGAATGGATCCCGACCGCCGCGTATAGATCGCTGTAGGTGGCACCCATGACTGCCGCGGCGGCGCCTCCGGCCGAAAGGCCGGCGACGAAGACGCGCTTCGGATCGACCGAATAGTCCTGCATGACACGGCGGGTGATGCCCGCGATCAGCGAAGGCTCGCCTTCGTCACGGCGCTGGTCGGCCGCGCGAAACCAGTTCCAGCATTTGGACGGATTGGCGCCGCTAGGCTGCGCCGGATAGACCACCAGGCAGTTCTGTTCTTCCGCGATGAAGTTCATTCTGGTGCCGGCTGCGAAATCGTCCGGCGACTGGGTGCAACCGTGGAGCATCACCACCAGCGGGAGCGGCTGACCTTGGTGGTAGCTGCTGGGGACGAAGAGCTTGAAGGTCCGGCTTCCGGCCTCGTTGCTGTAGGCGCCTTCGATGAACTTCGTACCCACCGGCGCGATGTCGGTCACCGAAGCGGGAGCGTGCTTGGCGCCCCGCAGGCCGAGCCAGGTGCCGTCCTTCGCGCGATCGAACAACGGTCGGCGCCGACGCGCCATGGCGGCGGGCGTCTCCGCCGGTGCTGCGCGGTCGGCGTTGCCGACGCCATTGGCCTTGGGGTCGATCGTGGGCGGGGTGCGGTCTGGAAGACTGATGAGACCTTTAGCGGTCGCGAGCGGGCGCTCGCCTCGCAACATGCACTGCAGCAGCGCCGTGGCTTCGGTCAGTTGCCCTGCTTGGGTCAACCGTGTGGCCTCGCGGAGCGTGTCCTGATTCAACATCGTGTTCACCTTGTCCTGTCGGAAAGAGCGGCCTTGACCGCAGGGGTGGCATGGAGGGCTCCGAGCACGGATACCGAGGCGATGGTGGCGCGGGCGAGATCGGGAGAGACGTCCTGCGCGATGCTGGCAAGACCGAGCACGTTGATATGCAGCATCTCGCCGGCTTGCCGCGCCGCTTCGAGATCCGCGCGCGTGTAATTCCGCAGACCGAGGTCCAGGCCTTTACGGGCCGTGGATTGCTTGACCACGTCGGCGTGCCGCTCGAGCTGATTGCGGATTGCCGTCCGGATGAAATCCGTGCGGTTCGAATAGAATCCGTCCTTCACCATCAGATCCACATGGCCCAGGTCGACATAGCCAAGATTGATGGTGATCTTCTCGGTTTCCGGAGGCTTCGGCCTTAGGTCCTGCACATTTAAGGGCATCTCATCATCCATATACCATCTGTACGGATTGTATATGGATGTCCCTGCACGATGTGCAAGGGGAGAGCACCGTGGAGCCCGTAGGGGATTACGACATGTCATCTCTGCGGCCTCGGTCAAGGCCGCCCACGCCTCCGTCCTCATGGATCGCTTCAAGTCCAGATTGAAGAATCGCCTGCAGGGGCAGACCGGCGGGGCCACGCTTCAAGGCCGGCGTCATGGCGATCGTAACGGAGGGAGGCGAGGTCTCGCCCGGGGACCGGATCCGGGCGGTCCTTCCTGCGCCTCCCCATCTGGACCTGCCACTACTTTAAGCTGACGCATCCTCGCGACGGGTTCATACGTCGCCGAGATCGTGGATTTCCGGCCGCAGGTTGTCCGGCGTCACGTCGATCGTCGCAAGCGTGATGGGCAGCCCGAAGCGCCGCCGGCCCGCGCTTCCTGGATTCAGGTAGAGCACGCCGTCGGCCGTGTCGATCTTCGACGCATGGGAATGACCGGACACGACGACGTCGATGCCGCGCGCGATCGGATCGATCTGCAGAGTCTTCAGATCGTGCAGAACGTAGATCGATTTTCCCGCAAGTCGCACGACCTCGGTTTCAGGGTATGCAGCAGCCCAGTCGTCGATATCCACATTTCCTCGGATCGCGGTAACCGGGGCGATGCGGCGCAGCGCGTCTATAATTTCGGGACGTCCGATGTCGCCGCCATGAATGATGTGATCGACGCCAGCCAGGCGACGCTCCGCCTCCGGCCTGAGCAGCCCGTGCGTGTCGGAGATGATCCCGATTCTGAATGTCATCGGTGGCGGCGGCTCTTAGTGCGCCTCGGTTAATGTTCGATTTCGGCCATAGTCACTACCACAGCACGGTCCGGAACGTTTCCGAGCAGATCGCCGCTGTTGGACGGCCGGTCCGTATTCGGATGGGAAAAGGACGCAGCCAAAGGCGGCGGGGTCGTCGCGATCGAAGATCTCAAGGTGACGAAGGTGCCACGGTCGAGGTGCCGGGCACCTCGGTCAGCCAGAGACCTTCGGCAGGTCCGCAATTCTCACCAGTCCGTGTTGGCTGGTGAATGTCAGCGTTCGATCGGCGCTTTGGGCCTGCGCGACGCCGAAAATCCGATGCGATCCGGTGTCGTATACCGAGACGGTACCTCGATCGTCGATCACCAGCCGCCGGGTCTCGGGAAAAACCGCGTATCGGAGATCGTTCTGCGCACCCACCGCGGCCGGCCTCCCCAATCCGGCCGGCCACCAGTCGTCCGATCGGTTCGGCGAACGGTAGCTGACCTCGTCTCCCCCAGGACGTACCCCGCCGGCTGATTCCGCAGTGTCCAGATGGGCCGCGATGTCGCTGCAGAGTGCGTCCAGCTTGGCCTTGAGTTGCGTGTTGAACATGTCGCCGACCATCGACATGCCTGGCGACCACTGCGACATCCCGCCGAAGTCGGCGTGGCTGAACTGCGCCATCCGGCCGCCGCCGCTCCGGAGAGCCGCGAGCACGACCTGCACCGCGGCGGGCGAGACCGAATGCTTCTTCGCCAGCCGGTCGACCAGATCTCCGTCGTTTGCGGACATTTCGTGATCCCCGATTTCCAGGTTCGATGATGAAACGCCTCAGGCGGAAGAACGCGCCCGTTCTGATCCTGCGGCACCGACGAGCGGAAACGTTGGTAGGCGCTGATGGCCCGGTTGGACAGTGCCAGCCGGCTGCGTGCGCTGGCCCCGACGGATCATGGTCTCGATGACGTCGCTGAGAAACCGACTTGCCGAAGCCGTCTCCCAGTTCGCCGCTCCGCTCAAGGTAGTCCCAGGCGATCTGGAACGAATCCTCGAGGAGTTGGGAGAGCGAGACGGTCATGAGCAAAAAACCAACGAGAACCGTTCGCGTTCCCTGTCATCTCCGCTTCGCCGCTCGCTTTTCTACTTTGATCGCAACCGGCTCGGACCGAAAGACGACATCGCCGAACGCGTGGGCTTCCGGCGTGTCCAAGGCATCGCAGACCGCGAAGCGCGGATTCCGCCAATCGCGTCCGGATGCGATCTGCCGAGCCTCCTCCTCGGTATCCCCTGCGACTCCCTGGCCTGTCGCTTGGCGTTTTGCACAGGCAAGCGGAACACGTGGACAAGCCACAGCCCTTGCGAAAGCGAATCCCTGCTCTGTGCTAAGCGCCCGGAACCACCGGGAGGACGAAGGGATTCGTCAGGCAGGAGCGATCTCGATGCTGATGACGAAGGAACGGCTGCCGGCGATCCGGACACTGCGCGGATGGGCTATCTCGGTGCTGCAGGACGCCGGGGCCATCCGCGAATGCGAAGATCATGGTTGGATGCGGGATCGCGCCGACCCGCACGCGCGCGAGCGGGCCTTCGCCATCGCCCGCGAAGAGCCGCGGCCCGGGGTCGTCTGAAGCCGCCGCCGTCGCGGTCGCGGAGGTCCTCGACGGAATCGGCGACACCTGCCCCGAGCGCCCACCCGAAGACTGAGGCTGCCTCAGCAGCCCTTGCAGATGGTCTTGAGCCGCTGGTTCAGCAAGCGATCGAAGTCCTGTACGTTAGGCTCGAACGCCTTGGCTTCGAAGCGCCCGCGTCCGCCACGGCCTTCCGGCACCGGCAGACCCTGGACAAGCTGCATGGTCGAAGACGAGCTCTTGTGGAGGTCGGCATCGAAGCTCTTGTATGCGTCGGAGTTCTTCCACGCCTGCGCCTGCTCGGCGTCGGCGAACTGAATCATCACGATATGTTCGGAAGCGGCACCCTCCCAGGCAGGCGGTTTTTCCGCATCGACCGCTAGTCGTCCGGTGAACGGAGCCACAGCAGTCGTCATATCCTGGATCGCTTTCTTGAAGGCATCCGCATCGGACACCGCCGAAACCGTAATGAGCATATAGGCGGGCGCCATCATGTGCTCGCCTCGGCCCATTCTGCCGCCTCCATGAAGGCCAAAGCCGCCCATCCCGTGGCCGCCGCCTCGCGCCGTCGCCGGCGCGCACCAGAGCAGGCCGATCAGCGCACACAGGGCAACGGTCCTCAAAAATCGATCGGCCGAGGACCGAGTCCGGTCCTGCTGCGGTTCGCCTGCTGCCTTCTTCGCTCCCGTCATCGCCTGCTCCACGATCGATGATTTCCGGTGCAACGCAGGAGGGATTGGCCGGTTCCGGAACCAATCTGTCTGTGCCAGTTTGAATTGGCGTTGGCGGAGTTCGTAGGTGGCGTTTCTCGTCTACGCCGGCAAGGTCGACCATGGCTTCGACAAGGCATCCGCGGCCGACCTGCAAAAGCACCTGAGCCTTTGATCCGCAAGACGCAGCCGTACGCGAAACGGATCGCTCACAAGGGCATCTGGGTCGAACCGAAACATCTCGCCGAGATCGAGTACCGGGCGAAGTCGGCAGAGGGCAAAGTCCGGCATCCGTTCTTCAAGGGGCTGCGACGATATCTGACGATGACGCGGGGGATCACCGGGACGGATCACGAGGGCCGCGCCCTGAAGGGAATGCAAGGCATGCAAATTCTTGAAGGAGCAGTTCGCCAATGAGCCGAACATCGACCCTGCCGAAACGCCTGCAGCCGATGCTCGCAACTCTGACCGATGCCCCGTTCGACGACCCCGGCTGGGTCTTCGAAGACAAGTACGACGGTTTCCGGATGATCGCCGAGATCAAGAACGGCGCAGTCGCGCTCTACAGCCGCAACGGCGAGATCATCAGCCGCAGCTACATCGAGGTCGCCAAGGCTCTGGAAAGCGTCGAGGCCGACGCCGTGATCGACGGGGAACTCGTCGCGATCGGGAAAGACGGCGTGTCGCATTTCCAGCTTCTCCAAAACGCGCTGCGCCATGAGGCGAAGCTTCTGTACTGCGCCTTCGATCTCACGTTCGAGAACGGCGAGGATCTGCGCAAGCGGCCACTCCTGGAACGCAAGAAACGGCTGAAGGCCATCCTGCCGCGGGACAAGCTGATCGCGTTCAGCCGGCATCGCGAAGCGAGCGGCACCAGGTTCTTCGCGGAGGCCGAACGGAAGGGCCTCGAAGGCATCATGGCGAAGCGCGCTGACAGCCCTTACGCGTCCGGCAGCCGGACCGCGGATTGGCTGAAGATCAAGACCGCGAAGCGGCAGGAGGTCGTCATCGCCGGCTTCACGGCGCCTAGGCGCACACGCCCCTTCTTCGGTGCCCTAGTCCTAGCTGTGAGGGAAGACGACACTTGGCGATACATCGGCCATGTGGGCACCGGGTTCAGCCACCAGACCTTGGAAAAGCTGCACGGCAAGCTCGTGAAGCTGAAAGTCGCGAAGTCGCCCTTCCCCGGCAAGGTGAAGGACGAACTCGTGACCACTTGGGTCAGGCCGTCGCTCGTAGCCGAGGTTAAGTTCGCGGAATGGACGAGCAAGGGCGAACTGCGCCAACCCGTCTACCTCGGCCTCAGAACCGACAAGCGCGCGAAGGATGTCGTGCGCGAACGCGAACGGTCGCGGAAATAGCCCGTCCCCCTTCCCGCCACCGGCAAGGAACCAATCCATGAGCCGTCTCGCGCCTTTTATTCAGTTCCGGCTCGAGGCCGTCGAAGCATTAGGCCCGGCTTTCCTTCCACGCCGCAAGTCCTCGGCGAGACGTCGTACCTCACGGAACCGCCGGCCGATGGACCGGTTGATCGAGCATATGTACAGCGACGGATCCGATCCCGAACCCACGGCGTCCTCGGCTCTAAGGATCGTCGGTCTCGCCAGCGACGACAAGCATCGCTTCAGCAAGTCGCGACACGAAAGCCTGGTTCTCCTCAAGGGCATCGGGGTCGAAGGTGATGCTCATGCCGGACCGGTCGTCCGACATCGCTACCTGATGCGGCACGACCCGACGATGCCGAACGCACGACAGGTCCATCTCATAAACTCCGAGCTCCTCGAGACGCTGCGCGCGGAGGGCTGCATTCTCGGCCCCGGCGACCTCGGCGAGAACGTGCTGACTGCAGGCCTCGACCTCGAATCCTTGCCGCTGGGAACGATCCTGAAGCTCGGCGCCGAAGCCGCCATCGAGTTGACCGGCCTGAGGACACCGTCCGTGCTGATCGACCGATTCAGAACCGGTCTCAAGCATAAGTTGATCATGCCGGACGCCGATCGTCCGGCATTCCGATGCGGTGTCATGAGCGTCGTCCTCTCAGGTGGCCGAATATTCGTTGGCGACCGGATCGAGATTCGGTTCCCGCCCGAACCTTGGCGGCCTCTGCCGGCCTTATGAAGTCCCGAGGGGAACGCCCTATTTCGGAGATCAGCTTCGCGACTGGAACCGACGCGCTCTTCCGGTCTTAACCGAATATTTCCAATCGATGGAGGATCCCATGCCTCGCGGCGACAAATCCAGTTACACCGACAAGCAGAAGCGCCAGGCCGAGCACATCGAGGAAGGCTACGAACACCGAGGCGTTCCGGAGAAGGAGGCCGAACGGCGCGCTTGGGCGACCGTGAACAAGGAAACGCACGGCGGGAAGAAGAGCGGCTCCGGCCGCGGGACAGAAGAAGACCATTCGCCGTCGAGGAAGGGCGGCCGGTTGGGCGGCGCTGCATCTGCCAAGCGGCCCGCCGCCGAAAAGTCGCGATCGGCCAAAAAGGCCGCGCAGACCAGAAAGCGGCGCGCCGCGTGAGGGTTTGAGCCGCAGATCGTCGTCGCGCGACCAAGCAGGAGTTGCCCATGGCCGAGAGGTTCAAAGGCAAGATCGTCATCGTCACGGGGGCCGCTTCCGGCATCGGAGAAGCGACAGCACGCCGCTTCGTTGCAGAGGGCGCGAAGGTGGCCCTGGTGGACCGCAACAACGAGTCGCTGGAAAAGGTCGCGAAGAGTCTGCCCGGCGACCAGGTAATGGTCCAGGCCGCCGACGTGTCGGACTCTAGCGCCGTCGACGGAATGGTCGGGGCGGTCGTGGACCGCTTCGGCCGGCTGGACGTCATCGTGAACAACGCAGGCGTCCACGAAGGTGGCGACCCGACTTCCATCACGGACGAGAAATGGCGGACCGTGATGTCGACCGACGTCGACGGCGTGTTCTATGGCTGCCGCGCAGCACTCCCCCATCTCGAAAAAACCAAGGGCTCGATCGTGAACACGGCGTCGGTCTCAGGGACTGGCGGCGATTGGGGCATGAGCCCCTACAACGCAGCGAAGGGTGCTGTCCCTATCGCAAACTTATTCTGACTAGCAGTTGATCGAGAATCGGGCGATGCTCTTGCGAGATGAGAGATTTTGTCAGGCTCATTGTTTGGATGGTCGCAGATCTGTTTCGGTCGCGGACAGCGCTTGAGGTGGAAATTTGGATGTTGGGGCAGCAGATAAACGTTCTGCGGCGAACCGCTCCTAAAGAGACAGACCTTCAGCGCCATCGACCGCTTGATTTTTGTTTGCCTTTATCGGCTTCGCCCTGGCGTTCGCGATGCGCTGGCGATTGTCAAGCCGGAGACCGTGGTCAAATGGCATCACGCCGGGTTCCGATTATATTGGCGATGGAAATCGAAAGCGCGGGGTGGCAGGCCAACAGTTCCGTTGGCGATACGCAAGCTTATCCGCGAGATGAGCATTGCCAATCCGCTGTGGGGAGCGCCGCGGATCCATGGAGAACTCCTCAAGCTCGGCGTCGATGTCGGACAGACGAGCGTGGCCAAGTACATGGTCAGGCGACGAGACCCGCCGTCCCAAGGCTGGAGGACATTCCTTTGCAATCATGCGGACGGGATCGCTGCGATGGATATGTTCGTCGTGCCGACAATCTCGTTTCGCCTGCTCTATGGATTGCTGATCATGGGGCACGGCCGGCGACATATTCTGTGGTTTGGCGTCACAGCGCATCCAACCGCAGAATGGATCGCAAATCAGGTCACGGAAGCATGCGGTTGGGAACAGGCTCCCCGCTATCTCATTCGTGACCGAGACGCGCTTACGGTGAGGTTTTTATCCGCCGACTCCGATCGATAGGCATCCGCGATCGACCGACGTCGCCGCGCTCCCCTTGGCAAAATGGATATGCTGAAAGGCTGATCGGTTCGATCCGACGGGAATGCCTTGACCACGTTATTGTATTCAGCGAGCGCCACCTCCGTCACCTGCTGCTCTGTTACATGAAATATTACAATGGGGCCCCGCACCCATCTATCCCTGGAGAAAGATGCGCCGGTCTCGCGCGCCGTCGATCGCGCCGGGCACATTCTATGTCGCCCAATCTTGGCGGACTGCATCACCAATATGGCCGGATTTAATTTACGACAGGCACAGCCCTCGGAGAAGAACCTGATGGATGATCCGAACGATCCAATCAATCGCGAGAACGCGGAGCTCGACCGCATGACCAAGGGCATTTGCCGCGCTTGCTAACAACTGGCCTTCTCACCTCTCCTCGTCCGGATGCGCCGACAGATACGCATCAATCTCCCGCTCGCGAGACAAGATTTGGAGAAAGCGGAAGTTGAAACGGGATGAATAGTGTCCGCCCCCCAACAATTTGTTTGTTCCTTTGATGGAACAGCAGTTTTGATTCGCGCCCTTCGCTTGCCAGTGCAAGTCTCCCGTAACCGGGGCGGACGGGGCCATTTCGAAAGCACACAATTTTGAGCCCGGTAGGCCGCCGGATATTGCCCGGCGGCCTTTGCTCTGTTCCGCTTGCTTTCCGCAGGTTTAGACAAATGACCCACCCCAAACGCCCAGCGCGTGAAGCGGCGCCCTCACCTCTCCTCGTCCGGGTGCACCGCAGCGGCCCGAAAAATGCATGTCAAATCACGCCTTGGAGGGTTTGATTCCCCTCTTGGGCTTTTCTCCCCATCGCCTTGACCGTCGCATCTACCCGCTGCGGCGGTCATTTTTTGGGCCGAAGGACCGTCGCCGCCTGTATAGATCCCAGGCATGGCGAAGCCGGAAACAGTTGGAATGAGCTATGGGGCCCTTCGAAAAGAGTGCCTCGAAGCCGTTCGCCAATGGCCTGGATGCGAAACGGTAAGTGGCATCCAAGTTATTCGAAATAACACTCCCGGCGGCTTCTCTGTCCGCGTGACTTTGTACGGGAAGGCCGACCAGAAAAACCGCCAATCGCGCGATCGCCTTCGTGCAACGCGAGAAGCGACGCCTTTTTCACCTGACCGAATAGCGCCCTCAACTCTCATCGTCCGGACGCCGGTCGCGGAAAGAAACCGCGGTGGCTGAGCGCGCAGCTCAAGTCGGGCTAACAGATCGAAGATTTTCGGATCGGTTTCTAGGCGACTTCAGGTTCAAGCCGCGCCGGAGGCGATGGCCGGGGGCCGCGATCCGTAGTTCTGCTTTCCTGACATGCTCGCGTAATCGGTCCAATTCGCGGAACTGAGCCTTGAGATTGCTGTCGTGTCGGCGATGGCTGCAAGGCGCTCCTGAAGAGTCCTCATTTGAGACCCCAAACTAAAATGGACGCTACAAAAAACTACAGCTGGTCACGCAACTAAATAACTATCCGGATTCCGTGCGAGCCTCATACGCGACTGCCGGTTTCCCAGTTCCGTCGCTGCCCTCATAGAACCGGCGAGCGGCGCGAAGGTTCCGCTGTCGCCAGAAAACCCGACGGCCTGAACCGGCGCCGCGCGCCTCACCGCTCCTCATCGGGCCCGGCGCCAGAGAAACGGCCCCAGCTTGGGGGTCAAGCTGAGGCCGTCGGGCTCTGCATCATAACGTGCCGAGTAGCCGGCACGATCGCAGAACCCGCTAGCGTACAAACCGTTCCCCTCGACGAGTGGCCTATTTTAAATCCGCGACTGGCCTAATTCGGCCGGTACCAAAATTTCGGCCCTGTGTCGGCAATCGGACAGCAACCTCAGCCCGTGAGCGACCGTTGTTCTTGCTGCCCGTGTAGACTTGGCATTCGGGCACTGATCCAGATGGAAGGGGTATGGCGGCCCGGCGCCGCCCCGGATCGAATCGGCCGGCGCGCCGCTTGAGTCCCGGTTCTGTTGCGGAGTCGCCGTTGTGTCCTGGTCCTTACGTTTTTGCCGAACCGATCGTGCTGGAGGATGGCAGCAAACTCGCGACGTTGCGCGACGCAATCAGGCACCTCGCCCAGATCATTCGACGGCAATAGAACTTGGATTTCTGAGAAGATGTAAGGCCGCCGCCTCAGTTGGCGGCCTCTTTCATTGCAGCCTTGACAACGGGCCACGCGGCGCATGGTCTGACCCGCCTGTCAGATGATCTTCGATGTTATCGGCGATCTCCTCGCAGACCGACGCCAACGCAAGCAGTTCGGTTTTAACGAAAGGATCGTCGGCCTGCTCGACAAGTTTCCGACACATGGCCGCTTGATCCCATAGATAGTTAATCCAATCATGGATGCCGAACACAGTACCGTTGAGCTTGGAGTGGTGACACATAGTGGAGCTTTCACTAGAAGGCCGAATGCGTGAAGCTGATGTAGGTTCGCCATCTGCCGACACGGGCAGAGCCATCAGCGATTACCGAATCTCTCGCCCCGGCCTCATATGGCGACGCGGCTCCCAATCACTAATGGGAAATTTCGAAGGCAGTAATCGGAGCAGCCGATTGCACTGGCATCAGCCCGGAAAAGGACGCTGCTCCGATACCGATGACCATCTTTTGACTTGGCAGCAGGGTCTTCTCGGCATTCTGTGCCGCATGGAAAGACAAGACCGGCAGAAGCCAACTTCACCGCGCTGTGTCAGGTGCCTAAGTTCGCCGCGAGTATGCTTGACCCGCCGACCGGGCGGACGTTTCACATGTTCGAATGCGTGTGCGGTACTAGAACTTGGATTTCAGAGAAGATGTAAGGCCGCCTCAGTTGGCGGCCTCTTCAGTCGCCACCGCGCCGGACTGCCCTCATTCGCCTGGCACGACAAGGAAACAGCCCAGCTTTGGGCAGGGACAAGCTGGGGCCGCAGTTTACATAGGAGGAGTGCCGCATATCGGCACAATTCTGATGTCTGTTCGCAGGACGCCGATTCCCATTAAATTTTGCTTTAGAAACTGTCCTATTTCAGGTCACATGATCGTGGCACGCCGATTGCTCGGTTGAGGTCGCCGGGATTTAAAGACCCGGCCACGGAAATGCCAACGCCGCCGAGCGATCATATTCCGCTTGGCGGCGTTGTGCGTTTTGAGGGCTGGATCCACCGTAACCTTTATCCGCCAGAGTAAAGGCCGCCTCAGTTGGCGGCCTCTTTCATATCAGGTTCGCCATCGCGTAGCGCGGGCTTTTGTCCATCGCCTCGACGCCTGCGGCGCTGCCTTCCTCGGTTCATCTGAAATAGGGATAAGAACGGCCTCGAACGTCAAGTCCGGCGCTTGTTTAGCGGTCCCGGTACATGATGCCATCGTGGCGTGGATCTACCGGAAATGGTCAAATCGAAGTTGTCGATGCCGAAAACGGAAGGTTGTCCCTGCGTGTGCCGCTCCGTGGCAATACACGCCGTAAATTTATCTCCGTCCACAACGTATGACCCGTGTACGCGAGCACTGTATCGCCACCGGTCACTTTGCCGTCGTAAAGCTCTACAATGCCGGTTCCTTCTCCCTGCATCATGCAGCGTCCTTCTTCCTGCCGGGTTCTGAACCAAGCCGAGTAACTGCCATTTCGAAGCATGTGCCCACCTATGCGACAACGTGAGGTAGCACCGATAGGTTGCCGGATGGTTTACTGACAGGCGGGTTTTGCTTTTAACTCTAATGCGATGGGCCTTGGCGCGGCGGCTCCGGACCTTCGCCAGTCTCAATCTCCGCGTCGTGCACGTGTACAGGCAGCCTCATGTTCAGCGCCGCTCACGCGCCCGTCAGACGGTCCTCGATACTATTGGCGACCTGCTCGCAGACCGACGCCAACTCAAGCGAGTTTTTTTTCAGGACAGGATCGTCCGTCTGCTCGGCAAGTTTCCGATATGTGGCCGCTTGGCCCCGTAGACATTCAGACCAATAATGCATGCCGAACACAGTATCGTTGGGCTTGGAGTGGGTGACAATCCGTAGTGGAGCTTTCACTAGAATGCCGAAGCGTGAAGCTGATGTAGGTTCGCAATCTGCCGACACCACTAAATTGAGTTTCAGAAGGCAAGCGCCTCAGTTGGTAGACCTGACCGGTCTGGCCTCGCCAACCTTCTCGACGCTGTTACCTGCATGAAAACTTAACGTGATACGTCGCCTGATGTGCTCGATGCTCTTGAGCTTGCGAACCGCCTGATCAATCGCAGCGGCCATTGCCCCCACCGCGCGGCTCTTTTGCGTGCGTCTCACGCGCTTGATGATGATCGCTCGAACGTCCGCACCGAAGTCCTTTCTAAAATACCATTTAATGGCAGAGCGAACGCCGCCTTCCCATGTTGTTCGGTAAGCTATTTGTCGAGGATCACTATGATGAATTTCGCACTGATTGGCGCTGCCGCCGTCGCCGCACAGCAGCTTTGGCAGTTCCTGCGCTGGTGCAGGCCGCTATCGAACATCCCGGCTATCGCCCGCATTTCTACCCGAAATCAAATCGTCAAAAACTTGGGGGCGGGCAATCCGCACGCCGATGGCGGTTATTATCGCGACAACAACTGACAGAACGGGTTGGAGACGCAAATCGGGTTGATGGGCAAAAATGGCGGACCCTTCGCCAGCGCCCGCAAGGCTTGCCGCCACGTCTACGACGCCTTGGCGAGGGACTGGGACCCTATCAGTCCCTTGGCGCTGCTCTTGGTACCTACCGGTCTTGTAGAACCTCTAAAGCTGGTCGCAGTGGCCGTTGCGGGCGATGGCCATTGGATCACCGGCACAGTCATGATTGGGGCCGCTTATGCTGCGAGCCTGTTGCTGGTCGACCGGCTGTTCGTAATGGTCAAGCCCAAACTGCTGACCTTGCCTTGGTTCGCTCGGCTTTGGCGTTGGTTTGTCGCGGTTCGCAGCAAGGCGGTTGAACTGTTTCGCAGGGCGTGAAACGAATACCCCCGCCTGAAGCGAGGGTTCCTTGGCGTCCGACCGCCGACTTGGCGCTCATGTGCCGCCTGCGGGTGGCACGAGCCGCAGCTTTTTAGGAGCGAGCGCACGGTCAATGGCTCGCTCCGCTTGCGATGCGGCCTCAGCCTTCGTCGCGGCTTGGCCTGTCGCCGAGCGGTCCGCATCTAGCGAAACCGACCATTTCCAGACCTGCCGCCCTAGCCCTTGAATGAGCGCGTACTCAACACCGCGATATTTCATGCCGGTGGAAACCGGAATGGCGCTAGGTGGTTCCGAGCCGCGCGTGCAAGTTATAGCGGCAACGATGATCGCCCTGAGCCTATCGAGCGGCGGTTCGTCATGCCGCCGCCGCCCGATCTTCCTTGTCGGCACCACGTGCAACGATCCTCTGGCACAGGCCGATGCAGCGCCCTCCCCTCATCCCACGGCGCACGCATCCGAACGTCGGCCGTTTCGTTTGGAACTACGAGAGACGGCTTCCGTAAACATGCTTGATGGGGATGGTCGCGAAATCGACTTCGTGTAGGCATCGCACGTTGATGGACCACGTCCCCGGACCTCTTCGTGGCTCCCTGAAAGGGAGTATCCCGCAGGTCGCAAGAATCTTTGGCTGTATGAGTATTAAACGAGTAGGTCGTCAGGTCCTCGATCGGCGTTAGCATACGAAGGCAATGAACCTCCACCCGGTGCAATAAAGCACCTCTGCGTCGACAGATCGAGCAATCGCAGATGCGAACATGATCTATGTCAGCATCGACCTCAAAGCTAGTTTTCCCGCAATGGCAAGAACCTTGATAGGTTTTCAGCATCACCAGTTCCTTTCCCTGAGTAAGCACAGCTCAGTTTGCCGCCTCTATCGTCACCTTATCCTCTTTGTCGGCACCACGGGCGACGATCTTGAGTGCATCATCAGCCAACGGTCGCTGCAGCGCCCTCGCCTCGTCCCACGGCGCGCGCATCCAGACATCGCGTTCCTCCTCAGTCGCCAGGATCACCGGCATGGCCTTGGGATGGATCGGCTCAACGATAGCGTTGGGCGCGGTCGTCAGGAAACCGTAGACGTTATGCGGGTCGGGAATGGGCTTGGACGTGCCCCGGTCGCCCTTGAATTCGGTCCAGATGCCAGCAAACGCGAACGGCGGGCGATCCTCATTCAGGGCGAACCACGCGACGTCCTTTTTTTGGTGTCGATCTGACCGCGGCTGCGCGCGTCGGGCACTGGGACGACAAATGGCGCGTGCCGCCTTGTGTTGGCTCATCCCAAACAGTTGGGTAGCAAAATGGTAGCAGGCAGGTGCGCGCACCGCTTTTCACATACCTTGCGGCGACGGCAAGTTCATTATTGTCCGCCACTGGAACCAAAGTCCCATCGCATTATTGTTTCTTGAAACAATGGAGGGACATTATGATTTCCAAATGTCTTGCAATAGCATTCCTGGCTACCGCGTCGATGACCGGCACGGCGTCGGCGCAAACAGCCACAAACCCAGTGGATTCGACTGCCAGTGCTACCGCGCACAAGGAGGGTGAATGGCGCGGGTCCAAGCTCGCCGGCATCGATGTGTATAATGAAGCAAATGAGAAGATCGGCGACATCAACGACGTGATTTTGGATAGGTCGGGCAAGGTGGCCAATGTCATTCTAGGTGTGGGCGGCGTTCTCGGCCTAGGCGAGCACTACGTGGCAGTAGGCTTCGATAAGCTGAAGTGGGTTGATCAGCCGGTGACCTCGACAACTGCCTCAACAACATCCGCACCGGCGAATACTCCTGCAACTACTTCTGCTCCAGACGGCACCACGCGAACCACCACGGGTGCCGCAACTACCACCACGACAACCACCACAACCAGCGCCAGTAAGCGTTGGTATCCCGATCACGCGGTGTACAACGCCACCAAGGATGAATTGAAGGCCATGCCGGAGTTTAAGTACTAACTCTCGACGTACGATCCAAAAGCCGCCCTCACGGCCAGCGGCGTCAGCCTTCAGCTTTGGGTCGGCGCCGTTATCCATATCCATCAGTGCACGACATGGCTGGATGCCGCTCCAACCGGCCATACATGATGTGGGCGAATATGCCGCACGAGCACGCCATGATCCCGATCGGTCCGCCAGGGGCAACGATAGCGGGATCGAAAACGGGAATGCCACGGGAACTACCTTAGCGCGAGCGTCATGACCCGCGCCATCTCGCGACGTGAGCTCCTGGAACCGGACAACCGGCCAAACGTTGTCAAAAAGCTAGAATTCCACGCTGCGCAATATGCAGCATTTCGAGGGAAGACGCGTGGATATCACCACGCTTCTCATCATTGTTGTTCTCATTCTGCTGCTTGGCGGCGGCGGTTGGTACGGCCGTGGACGCTGGTACTGAACGTTGCTGATTGATCTGTAACTAGCGAGGCGTTACGGCACGCCGCGGGAGACACGCCCTCTGGTGCAGCGCCCGACGAGATCGAAGAACAGCGGTGTTTCATCGGGCCGATCTCGCGCCGAAAAGCGGCCGCACGAAGGGACAGTCCCTTAGCGACGCTTTCTTATCGGCAGGTCGCGGTGGTTAGGAGCGGCTCTCCGCCTGGTAAGTACTTCGCGACCTACGGGGGCCTAGTAGCTAGAGGATGGCCGGGAGATTTTTCGTATCCGAGCCGAAACTTGTTTCGAACTCCTCGTCAAGAGCATCAGCGCATTTGTAACTCTGCTTGCGTCCAGATTCCTGGACTGGGTGCAACTAGCGCGACGTTCCACACAATCACGATCGAGAATGCCGGGTTCGAGTTGGCTCTTGTGCAATGGTTGGTGCTCCGCCACGAACTTCCAGATCAGCACGTCCTTGATCATCGGATCATCGCCAGCTACGGCTAATTGCACACTCGTCACGATGAGCTGTTGCCTATTGCTTCGCCGTGCCGCCAGCAGCGGTCGTTCTACCGCGCGAGCGGTTTAGTCCATTGGCACGTTTGAGACATGCCGACTGACTCTGAGCATGTCTGTTTATTGGGGTAGACCGGAAATGGCCGACCAACTGCCAAAACGGCGCTTTTGCCGAGTAGGCCCGGGGAATTTCACCCCGAGCCCCTCACAGAACCGGACTTGACACTCTCGCGTCATCCGGCTCGTGCCACCGCACGAAGGCTGCCGCCTTCCATTGAACATCGGATTCTTCCCGTTGCCGGTTGACCCGAGCCAAATGGCGATGGCCCGCTCCCTTCGCTCCGCGGGCATTACACCCGCTTCATCGCTACTACGAAGCAGTCCGCCCCTGCCCGGCGCATCGGTACTTTCGGCCTCGCGGTTGGCGCCGCTTGCGCCTTTTCCCTTGGCATCGCCGATCAGGTTCTCACGTTCCATACAAGAGCCTGGTTGAGCTTCGCGCCGCCTACATGCCGGATGCCGCTTGGGCCGTCTCAGGCATCTCCCAAGCTGATCCCGGAGGAAGGGTCACCCCCCGGTTTTGACATCGTCTAATCCGCTTTCGACACTTCATCGACGGTTTGCTTGCGCTCGCCTCTCCCAACCTTGCCTGCCGGAATCTCGTCCCGGCGTTTCTGCAACGGCGAGCGCTTCGCGCTGAGGAGTCACAGGACGGCCGGCGCGCTGGCACTGTCCAGTGGCCTCGGGGACCGCCGGGGACCGCCGGGGACCCGGAACTACATCGTCGTTCACCGCGGTGATGATCGCTGGCCATCTGCATCGGATCGAAGTTAAGGCTAGCCAGAACCTAGCTGACGCCTTGTCGATCCAACCCCTCCAACCCGGGTTAGTCGCCCTCATCAGGCGGGTCATCTCGGCTGTCTTGTTGCTCATCGCTGAACTCCGTGTGGAGCAGACTGCAACCGGCGAGCGCTTCGCGCCGAACATTCGCGGGACTTCGGCGCCGTATTCGGCGCGCCAACCCGTTCTTGCGGCGGGATTGTCGTTCATCCGGCTCTCCAGATTGGCATCCATGTAACGGTCTTTGCTGATAGGTCGTCCAGGCCGAGAAGGAGGCAGCGTCAACAGCCAGATAGCGATACTTGCGATCGGCGCGGTTACCATAAAGCGAGGCCGCGCATTGATATTGCTATCAAGCCCTGCGCTTGACCGGCTTCTTCTTGTGGGAAGTGAGATTCTTCAAATACACAAGGCCGTCAACCGTGAGCTTGTCGGCATTGTGCTCCCCGCGCTCGGCAAGCGAAGCGATGTACGCTCTAAGTAACGCCCGGCGATTGTTATCCTCAGCAATGCCGTGATCGAGGGAGGAGAAGATGCCCCAAACCCGGTTGGTCACCCGTTCGACGGTAGCGCCATGCACCATGAGACGTCCCCTTTGGGGGACCAAACAGCTGAAAAGCCATTTGTTCCAAATGCTAACCCCGACTGAACAGGTTCGTCTTGTTCCACTGCCCTTATTGCGACGTTAGCGAGTTTAATTCTGCTCTCTCATCACCTCGATTGTGAAATAAGCGCTTGGTAATTTTGGTTTCACGCGGGCCACTAAAGCAATTGCGCCGTCTCTCTACGCCAAGGCGTCGGCCGCGATCCGCAATGGCATCCCCTGGGAGGATCCGTGGGCTTGGTCTTGCGGTTTCTATCCGCTGTCTCACCGGGGCCTGCAGCAGGATGGGACCGCCAAAAGCCTTGAGATGGCCAGGGCCGACTTCGACCAGGCCCTGGCGCGAATACCTGCCAAGGTGCAGCGAGGCCGATTTTCAGACTTGGCGGGATCAGCAGGATTGGACCGAGCGGAAATATGCGAAGTGGGAGAGAGGCGAGAAGTTGCCATCGCAGAAACCGAGTTCCCTGATGAAATGCCCAGGGTGGATGCCTGTCCGGCTCCCACGCTCGCGGTGGAGGATGAGTGACCGCCGAAAGCTAGCGAAGAAGATGCGCAGAGTTGGGTCACGATGGAGCGGCGGCAATGCCGACCATGCACCCTCGGGGGGACAGCCGGCGGTGCATGGGCAGTCATTTGGCTTAAATCATCCCTGGTCGAAGCATAACCCTGATCACGCCGTCCTGCTTGTCCCGAAATCGCTGATACATCTCGGGCGCTTTTTCGAGGTTGGTCGGGTGAGTCACGACGAAACTCGGGTCTATCTTTCCTTCCTTGATCTTGTCGAGTAGCGGCTTGGTGTAGGCTTGGACATGGGTCTGTCCCGTCTTGAACGTCAGCCCCTTGTTCATCGCCGCGCCGATCGGGATTTTGTCGCCCATCCCGATATAAACGCCTGGAATCGAAATCGTGCCGCCCTTGCGGCAGCTCATGATGACCTGCCGCAGAACGTGCACACGGTCGGTAGCGAGGAACGCCGCCGCCTTCACCTTGTCGAGGGTCGCGTCCGCAGCACCGTGGGCAGAGGCCTCGCAGCCGACCGCGTCGATGCAGCTGTCAGGACCGCGCTTGTCGGTGCGCTTCATCAACTCATCATAAACATCGGTTTCGGAGAAGTTGATAGTTTCCGCACCGCCGGCTTCGGCCATGGCAAGGCGCTCGGGCACTTCGTCGATGGCGATCACCCGGCCGGCGCCCATCATGAATGCCGAGCGGATGGCGAACTGGCCGACCGGACCGCATCCCCAAATCGCGACGGTGTCGCCGTCTTCTATCTGGGCGTTTTCGGCGGCCATGTATCCGGTCGGGAAGATGTCCGACAGGAACAGCGCCTGTTCATCGCTGACTTCCTCCGGAATCTTGATCGGGCCGACATCGGCCATCGGAACCCGGAGATATTCGGCCTGTCCGCCGGCGTAACCACCAAGCATATGGCTAAAGCCGAACAGCCCGGCCGGAGAATGACCCATCGCCTTAATCGCCATCTCGGCATTCGGATTGGTTCGGTCGCAGCACGAGAACAGGCCCTTCTTGCAGAAGAAGCATTGGCCGCAACTGATCGTAAAGGGGACGACGACGCGGTCTCCCACTTTTAGATTGGTGACCTCGGAGCCGAGTTCGATCACCTCGCCCATATTCTCATGGCCCAGGATGTCGCCGTCTTCCATCGTCGGCTGATAGCCGTCGAACAGATGGAGATCGGAGCCGCAGATCGCACAGGCTGTGATTTTGATGAGGGCATCTCGCGGGTGTTGAATCTTTGGATCCGGAACTGTATCGACGCGAACGTCGCCTTTGCCGTGCCAGCATAATGCGCGCATGAGAATGCTCCTTTTCCGGGTTGAAAATCGCCAACAGGCTAACAGTTGAACTGTTCCGACGAAGAGAGAAAAATTCGCAGTTCGAAGACGACGTAGTTCGAACTTTTGAAGCGAAGCGCCCGGCCGGACAAATGACGGGAGATGATCATGACTGACGATATCGCCACGACTGCTCGCCTCATGAAAATTGCCGATGCTGCCGTCGAAGAGTTTGACCGGCAGGGTGTGGCCGAGGAGCTGTCCAACCTGAAATTCGACCCCATGGCGCTGGCGCGAGCCGTCATCAAAGCCGCGGACGGCGATGTGATCGACCTCAGCAGCCGCCGCGATCGATGATGATTGAGCGCGTGGCGCTCGCCGGCCAATTCTTTCATCAGCCGTAAATGGAACGATTGTCCGCCGGTCCGATTATAGGCAAATGCATCACCTTTTCCTCGCCATCGCGGTCTCCGGACTGCTGCTCTTGTTCGCCGCGTCGACCCTACTAGTGGCTACACCCGGCCTGCTGGTGCATGCCCCGAGCATGGCCGGTGATCCTTTTAGTCATGTCGCCACCTGGTGATCCGTTTTCGGATGAGCGCGTAGCGCTTCGCCGGCCGGCCGCAGACTTGGGACTCTTGAGGGCGAAGCCCTCACCGGCCTATACGTATGGCGATAAGTCTTGCGATCAGCGGAACGCGCTGTTCGCACCTTTGTTTTCGCAGGCGCGCCATTCAATGCGTCAGCTTATCCAGAAGTTCGCCCTTGTCAAAGCCCCTTAGTCTACGTAGCGCAGGGAAGCCGCTCCATCGACTAGCAACCCTTGCAGACGCTTTCCATCTTCTTGTCGACCCGGTCGTTTTCGGCGTCGATCTCGGCGTCCCCCCTCATCGGCGGGCCCTTCGTTACCGTTCCATCGATCCGGCCACTGCTCGAGCCCCGCGTTAACCTCCTTTATCACCCTTAGTGCGCGCGAGGGCGCTGATGGCCAGGCCGTGGTCTGCCCGTTGCTACGGGGTAGCTCGCCAACGAGAGGGGTCGCGCCAAAACAGCATCGGGTGCCCCGCGTTAACCTCCTTTATCACCCTTAGCGCGCGCGAGGGCGCTGATGGCCAGGCCGTGGTCTGCCCGTTGCTACGGGGTAGCTCGCCAACGAGAGGGGTCGCGCCAAAACAGCATCGGGGGGCCCGCGTTAACCTCCTTTATCACCCTTAGTGCGCGCGAGGGCGCTGATGGCCAGGCCGTGGTCTGCCCGTTGCTACGGGGTAGCTCGCCAACGAGAGGGGTCGCGCCAAAACAGCATCGGGGGCCCCGCGTTAACCTCCTTTATCACCCTTAGCGCGCGCGAGGGCGCTGATGGCCAGGCCGTGGTCTGCCCGTTGCTACGGGGTAGCTCGCCAACGAGAGGGGTCGCGCCAAAACAGCATCGGGGGCCCCGCGTTAACCTCCTTTATCACCCTTAGCGCGCGCGAGGGCGCTGATGGCCAGGCCGTGGTCTGCCCGTTGCTACGGGGTAGCTCGCCAACGAGAGGGGTCGCGCCAAAACAGCATCGGGGGCCCCGCGTTAACCTCTTTTATCACCCTTAGCGCGCGCGAGGGCGCTGATGGCCAGGCCGTGGTCTGCCCGTTGCTACGGGGTAGCTCGCCAACGAGAGGGGTCGCGCCAAAACAGCATCGGGGGCCCCGCGTTAACCTCTTTTATCACCCTTAGCGCGCGCGAGGGCGCTGATGGCCAGGCCGTGGTCTGCCCGTTGCTACGGGGTAGCTCGCCAACGAGAGGGGTCGCGCCAAAACAGCATCGGGGGGCCCCGCGTTAACCTCTTTTATCACCCTTAGCGCGCGCGAGGGCGCTGATGGCCAGGCCGTGGTCTGCCCGTTGCTACGGGGTAGCTCGCCAACTTGGTTGCGTGATAACGCGCTGACGCGGGCCGGGAACGTCCACGATCCGGTCGGCGTAGTCCGACACGGCCGATCTGAGCAATTTTTTCCTGTTGGGCGATCAGGGGCCGCCTCCGAGTCGTGGCGGGGAATGCTGGGCATGGTCTGGCTCGGTATCGGCACGCAGTGGGGTCTCCACACTCACGCTCTGATCGCTGCCAGCAACGCCCTTGTACCGACGATATTCATGACCCGCGTCAGATTGTAGGCGAGTACGCTGAGCGCCATCTCGCTCGCGACCTTCGGCAGCGTCTTCATCAAGAAGTGCGTCGCGCCCATTCTCATCTTGAGCGTGCCGAAGGGATGCTCAACCGTCTCGCGCCGGCGGCGCATGGCCTGGGGATCTTGATCCAGCCGCTGCTGCACGATTTCGAGAACGTGCTCATGCTCCCATCGCGTGATGCGGCGTTCTTTGCCTGTGGTGCACTGATCCTTGATTGCGCAGGTCTTGCAGGCGTTCGTCCAGTACCGGCGCATCTTCTGCCCGTGTTCCTCATTGGCATAGTGGAATTTGAGCTTCTCGCCGGCGGGGCAACGATAGACATCCTCCTCCGGCACATAGACGAAGTCCTGCTTGCCGAAGCGGCCTTCCGACTTCGCGCCCGACGTCATCGGTTTGGGCAACGTCACGCAAATGCCTGCCTGCTCGCAGGCCAGGATCTCTTCGCCATTGAAGTAGCCGCGGTCGGCGACGGCTTCGAGTTTATCGACTTGCAGAACGGCCTTGGCTTCCCGCGCCACGTTCGCCAGTTGTGAGCGATCCGAGCCGATATTCGTCACATCGTGCGTCACGATCAGATGGTTCACGGTGTCGACCGCGACCTGCACATTGTAGCCGACGACGCCCGAGCCACGCCCACTTGTTGCCATCGAGCGGCTATCGGGATCAGTGAGCGAGATTTGGTGATCCGGCGAGGCCAACATTTGCTTCTCGTAGGCTGCGAGTTTGCCCATTTCCTCTTTCAGCTTGTCGAGCTTCTCCTTGAGCCGCGTCGTCTTGAGCACCAGCACTTCGGACGGTTCCTGCCTATCCGCCGTATCGAGCTGGGAGAGATACCGCGCCACACTCTCCTCGAGTTGCGCGCGCCGGCGATCGATCTTCCCCCGGGTAAAATTGCGATCTCGATTATTGACCGCTTTGAACTTGCTGCCGTCGATCGCGACGCTCGCCTTCGCCAACAGACCCATCTGGCGACAGAGATTGACGAAGCTCGCGCATGCCCTGCGGATCGCCGGGCCATTGTCCTTGCGGAAATCGGCAATCACCTTGTCATCGGGAACGAGCCGACCGAGTAGCCATATGACTTCCAGGTTTCGGCCGGCTTCGCGCTCAAGCCGGCGGCTCGACTGCACTCGGTTGAGATAGCCGTAGATGTAAAGCTTCAGAAGAACCGAGGGGTGGTAGGCAGGCCGGCCTGTCGCTGCAGGCTCGACGCCTTCGAAACCGAGATCGGCCAGATCGAGCCCGTCGACAAAGCAATCCACCACACGAACGCAATTGCTCTCCTCGACCCACTCATCGAGGCATTCCGGCAACAACGTCGATTGTCCGCGATCGGCACCCTCAACGAAGCGTTTCATGATTGCCCCCGGCAAATCGCCAAGCGAATCATAGCAGACAGTTCGTTTTCACGCAGCCAGCAACGAGAGGGGTCGCGCCAAAACAGCATCGGGGGCTCCGGCGTGCTTTCTCTCCGACATTTTTCGGGCTGGTTCTCTTTATCCCTTGGCGCGTGGGTGCCGAAGAATCTGGCGCGGCGAAGGATGGCTTCGGCGGGCGCGATGCTGCTCGACCGGCTCGGGCCGCCTGGGCGGTGCAGCGGCGGCTGGCCGCACGATGGAGAGTTTCGGTTTATTGATTTCCGGGCCCCGCGTTAACCTCTTTTATCACCCTTAGCGCGCGCGAGGGCGCTGATGGCCAGGCCGTGGTCTGCCCGTTGCTACGGGGTAGCTCGCCAACGAGAGGGGTCGCGCCAAAACAGCATCGGGGGCTCCGGCGTGCTTTCTCTCCGACATTTTTCGGGCTGGTTCTCTTTATCCCTTGGCGCGTGGGTGCCGAAGAATCTGGCGCGGCGAAGGATGGCTTCGGCGGGCGCGATGCTGCTCGACCGGCTCGGGCCGCCTGGGCGGTGCAGCGGCGGCTGGCCGCACGATGGAGAGTTTCGGTTTATTGATTTCCGGGCCCCGCGTTAACCTCTTTTATCACCCTTAGCGCGCGCGAGGGCGCTGATGGCCAGGCCGTGGTCTGCCCGTTGCTACGGGGTAGCTCGCCAACGAGAGGGGTCGCGCCAAAACAGCATCGGGGGCTCCGGCGTGCTTTCTCTCCGACATTTTTCGGGCTGGTTCTCTTTATCCCTTGGCGCGTGGGTGCCGAAGAATCTGGCGCGGCGAAGGATGGCTTCGGCGGGCGCGATGCTGCTCGACCGGCTCGGGCCGCCTGGGCGGTGCAGCGGCGGCTGGCCGCACGATGGAGAGTTTCGGTTTATTGATTTCCGGGCCCCGCGTTAACCTCTTTTATCACCCTTAGCGCGCGCGAGGGCGCTGATGGCCAGGCCGTGGTCTGCCCGTTGCTACGGGGTAGCTCGCCAACGAGAGGGGTCGCGCCAAAACAGCATCGGGGGCTCCGGCGTGCTTTCTCTCCGACATTTTTCGGGCTGGTTCTCTTTATCCCTTGGCGCGTGGGTGCCGAAGAATCTGGCGCGGCGAAGGATGGCTTCGGCGGGCGCGATGCTGCTCGACCGGCTCGGGCCGCCTGGGCGGTGCAGCGGCGGCTGGCCGCACGATGGAGAGTTTCGGTTTATTGATTTCCGGGCCCCGCGTTAACCTCTTTTATCACCCTTAGCGCGCGCGAGGGCGCTGATGGCCAGGCCGTGGTCTGCCCGTTGCTACGGGGTAGCTCGCCAACGAGAGGGGTCGCGCCAAAACAGCATCGGGGGCTCCGGCGTGCTTTCTCTCCGACATTTTTCGGGCTGGTTCTCTTTATCCCTTGGCGCGTGGGTGCCGAAGAATCTGGCGCGGCGAAGGATGGCTTCGGCGGGCGCGATGCTGCTCGACCGGCTCGGGCCGCCTGGGCGGTGCAGCGGCGGCTGGCCGCACGATGGAGAGTTTCGGTTTATTGATTTCCGGGCCCCGCGTTAACCTCTTTTATCACCCTTAGCGCGCGCGAGGGCGCTGATGGCCAGGCCGTGGTCTGCCCGTTGCTACGGGGTAGCTCGCCAACGAGAGGGGTCGCGCCAAAACAGCATCGGGGGCTCCGGCGTGCTTTCTCTCCGACATTTTTCGGGCTGGTTCTCTTTATCCCTTGGCGCGTGGGTGCCGAAGAATCTGGCGCGGCGAAGGATGGCTTCGGCGGGCGCGATGCTGCTCGACCGGCTCGGGCCGCCTGGGCGGTGCAGCGGCGGCTGGCCGCACGATGGAGAGTTTCGGTTTATTGATTTCCGGGCCCCGCGTTAACCTCTTTTATCACCCTTAGCGCGCGCGAGGGCGCTGATGGCCAGGCCGTGGTCTGCCCGTTGCTACGGGGTAGCTCGCCAACGAGAGGGGTCGCGCCAAAACAGCATCGGGGGCTCCGGCGTGCTTTCTCTCCGACATTTTTCGGGCTGGTTCTCTTTATCCCTTGGCGCGTGGGTGCCGAAGAATCTGGCGCGGCGAAGGATGGCTTCGGCGGGCGCGATGCTGCTCGACCGGCTCGGGCCGCCTGGGCGGTGCAGCGGCGGCTGGCCGCACGATGGAGAGTTTCGGTTTATTGATTTCCGGGCCCCGCGTTAACCTCTTTTATCACCCTTAGCGCGCGCGAGGGCGCTGATGGCCAGGCCGTGGTCTGCCCGTTGCTACGGGGTAGCTCGCCAACGAGAGGGGTCGCGCCAAAACAGCATCGGGGGCTCCGGCGTGCTTTCTCTCCGACATTTTTCGGGCTGGTTCTCTTTATCCCTTGGCGCGTGGGTGCCGAAGAATCTGGCGCGGCGAAGGATGGCTTCGGCGGGCGCGATGCTGCTCGACCGGCTCGGGCCGCCTGGGCGGTGCAGCGGCGGCTGGCCGCACGATGGAGAGTTTCGGTTTATTGATTTCCGGGCCCCGCGTTAACCTCTTTTATCACCCTTAGCGCGCGCGAGGGCGCTGATGGCCAGGCCGTGGTCTGCCCGTTGCTACGGGGTAGCTCGCCAACGAGAGGGGTCGCGCCAAAACAGCATCGGGGGCTCCGGCGTGCTTTCTCTCCGACATTTTTCGGGCTGGTTCTCTTTATCCCTTGGCGCGTGGGTGCCGAAGAATCTGGCGCGGCGAAGGATGGCTTCGGCGGGCGCGATGCTGCTCGACCGGCTCGGGCCGCCTGGGCGGTGCAGCGGCGGCTGGCCGCACGATGGAGAGTTTCGGTTTATTGATTTCCGGGCCCCGCGTTAACCTCTTTTATCACCCTTAGCGCGCGCGAGGGCGCTGATGGCCAGGCCGTGGTCTGCCCGTTGCTACGGGGTAGCTCGCCAACGAGAGGGGTCGCGCCAAAACAGCATCGGGGGCTCCGGCGTGCTTTCTCTCCGACATTTTTCGGGCTGGTTCTCTTTATCCCTTGGCGCGTGGGTGCCGAAGAATCTGGCGCGGCGAAGGATGGCTTCGGCGGGCGCGATGCTGCTCGACCGGCTCGGGCCGCCTGGGCGGTGCAGCGGCGGCTGGCCGCACGATGGAGAGTTTCGGTTTATTGATTTCCGGGCCCCGCGTTAACCTCTTTTATCACCCTTAGCGCGCGCGAGGGCGCTGATGGCCAGGCCGTGGTCTGCCCGTTGCTACGGGGTAGCTCGCCAACGAGAGGGGTCGCGCCAAAACAGCATCGGGGGCTCCGGCGTGCTTTCTCTCCGACATTTTTCGGGCTGGTTCTCTTTATCCCTTGGCGCGTGGGTGCCGAAGAATCTGGCGCGGCGAAGGATGGCTTCGGCGGGCGCGATGCTGCTCGACCGGCTCGGGCCGCCTGGGCGGTGCAGCGGCGGCTGGCCGCACGATGGAGAGTTTCGGTTTATTGATTTCCGGGCCCCGCGTTAACCTCTTTTATCACCCTTAGCGCGCGCGAGGGCGCTGATGGCCAGGCCGTGGTCTGCCCGTTGCTACGGGGTAGCTCGCCAACGAGAGGGGTCGCGCCAAAACAGCATCGGGGGCTCCGGCGTGCTTTCTCTCCGACATTTTTCGGGCTGGTTCTCTTTATCCCTTGGCGCGTGGGTGCCGAAGAATCTGGCGCGGCGAAGGATGGCTTCGGCGGGCGCGATGCTGCTCGACCGGCTCGGGCCGCCTGGGCGGTGCAGCGGCGGCTGGCCGCACGATGGAGAGTTTCGGTTTATTGATTTCCGGGCCCCGCGTTAACCTCTTTTATCACCCTTAGCGCGCGCGAGGGCGCTGATGGCCAGGCCGTGGTCTGCCCGTTGCTACGGGGTAGCTCGCCAACGAGAGGGGTCGCGCCAAAACAGCAAAACAAGGCGATTGCTGACCAATCGCCCTTGCTCAAGCTTAGTCTACGAAGAGTCCGATTCCAAAGAACGTCTACGCGTCAGCAATTGGATTGTGCAAAGACTCTATAATTATGCAGTCAAGAAAACCGTCGAACTCTGACTTCTGACGGTCTTTCAACATGTAGTCGATCCAACCCGCGTTCGCACCGTCGCGGACAAGAATTCTGCCGTGACCCCACTCGACCTTCGCCCAACACTCGCGGATCATGTTTTCAAGGGTAATGGCATCGAAGTGTGAGGGCAATTCAATTGCACAATGAATATGCCATCGACCTGACGCGCCGCACTCCCATGGACGTAACGCGCGGGCGCGGACCTCGCCTTTTTCAAGTACGGGTAATACACGAAGACGTTTGCCGTGCCGACGAAATGCAGATCCATATACAGCTCTGTTGAGGAGGTTCATGAAGTGCCGAAAAGCTTGTCTGCACCGATAGTCGTCGATTTTTACCCAGCCACCGCGGTCGGGCTGCCAGGCTTGCTTCAAGGTTAGAGTGACGTCGCAAAATTCACCCCAGCTGCTGGTATCGAAGAAGTGTGATTTGGCGGATTCAAAAGGATCAGATCTAACTTCCATCGAATAGTTATGCGCCTCACCGCGGGAAAGGTCCTGGTCATTCCAGTTATGGCGTTTCTTCGTGGAAGGTCTCAACGGCAGAGCTCGAGGCCGGCGAGTTGTAGTTCTTTGCCGATCTCACAGATCTCAACGGGGTAAAGGCATTGTTGGCTCGTAAAGCCGGGCAGGCGACGAAGGCCTCATTTTGTGAGATGGTCCCGCGATCGTGACGTTTTGCTTCCTCATTCTTGGCAATTGGCAGATGTTGCGGACCCGATAGTGTAGTTCGAAAATTCTCGAGGAAGCTAGGTTTTTGCCTCCCGAAACTTCCGCGAAAACGACTGCGATAAGGCGCAGTGGGCTCTGCGACGTTCCGTCGCCCATGAGAAACGAGGAATCAACGGCCTCCACGATGCCGTTGTGAAAGATTTGTACATAGGCCCGATACGACTTCCCGTTGGCTTGCACGTTGGACAGAACAAGGCCGCCATCGACATTGATCCGAACTTGCCCAACCTGCCCGCCGATCGGGGGGAACGCCGTGAACAACTGCTGCGGATGCTGCTGGAGGTCGAGTTGAAAGTCACGCGCCCCCTCGAATGCCGACAACGGAGCGACGTGCATGATGACCGGATGGTTGTCCGCGAGCAAAACTGGCGCGTCGTTGGCGACGACCTTCGCAATTCGATCGAATCGAAAATCGCGAAGGCGATCGGCTAATTGAGGAGCGCGATTGAACAGGAGCCGGAGCTCATCGACGTTGGGTTCGTATTTTCCGGCCGATGATCTCGCAAAGAACCGATGATGACCCGACCCCTGCCGAAACAATGCGATGCGGCAGGTTGTAGCTGCGTGGAATGCGAACGACTAGAACCGATCCACCTCCAGCAATCGGGACAGCGTGCACGGCAAGTCCGAAGATCCTCGGTTGCATTCCCGATAGCGCGATGTTCTGTAGACGAAGAACTTCCTTGTCGGCATCGATCTGCAAGGGAGAGAAGCCGGTCGGAACGCCCGCCTGCTCGGTCATTCCGATAATGATCTCGCCGCCCGCAGTATTCCCAAATGAGGAAATGTCAGCGAGGTATTCGCCGTGATCCTTGTCGGCATTTCCATAGGTGTCGCGCTTGTACTCGATGTCGCGGCTCTCGGAGACCGGTTCATCGATAAGACGCTGTAGTTGAGATTGATCGATTTGCTCCAGAGGGACGTGTCGTAAACTCATCTTGAAAATGCCTCTCTAAAATCAGAGTCCATCCGCGCCCGCATTTTGTCAAAACCGAGACGAATTTCGCGGCCGCCTCAAAGGACGTGGCGTTCTTGACACGGAAGTAGTTAGACCGAGCCGTCGCATAATAATTTGCCATGGTAAGTTTGATTGAGTGTTAGTAATTCAGCCGCCGCATCCTTTCGCGGCAGCCAACCCACCAGCCGCATGAACGGCGGGTGGGTGTGGCCGGCTAGCGTCGCCTCGCGCGGCCGATCAGGTGGTTCACCACCCGACATATGAACGCCTTGGCGCTGAATTGTTAGTGGACGTGGTGATAGTCTGTCGCGACTGTCACAACGAAATACATAGGCGCCGGCGCGTTACCGAGGGGCCCAGGACCCGTTGGTTAACGGACTTTCGAAAGGACGAACTTAGCCCATTTCGTCATCATCGGAATGCGGACCTTGTAAAGCTCATGCGCCGGCAGGCTGTAGGCCTGTACGACGGCGTCGCCGACCGCATGCGCCAGAGCCATCTCGCGAAGCTCTAACGGAAAACCATTCTTCAATGCCCAATCGCCCTTGAACGTTGTTCTAAATCCATGCGGCACGGGCACGCGATCCTTGACCAACTTTACCTTGCCGCGCTTGTGCATCTTAACGAGAAGATCGCGCATACCCTTGGACCACATTGGCGCACCCGGCCCATTCTCGGGGCTCGGGAATACGTGGTCATCTGGAGCGCCCGGCTTGCCCATGAGCTTGAACGCCTGCGGCGTCAACGGCACGCGATGCTCTTCATTTTCTTTCATGCGTTCCGGCGGCACGATCCAAACCTTGTTCTTGTGATCGACCTCGCGCCAGCGCATCGCAATTGTTTCATCGGTGCGTGCGACGGTCAAAATCGTGAACGCGAGCGCGCGGGCTGCAACAGTACCAATCTCCAACAAATCGACCATGAACGCGGGTACGTCCGCAGACGCCATCGCGGGATGGTGCTCGACCTTTTCCGCTTTGGGTCGCGGGAGATGTTTGAAAATCTCAGTCGAGGCTGGGTTGTCGCCGTCGCGGAAACCTCTGGACTTTGCATTGTCCAAAGTAGTTTGGATGCGCGAGCGCACTTTTTCACGAGTCACTGGCCTGTCGTTCCATTCGGCGAGATGACGCTGCACGTCGAATGTATTGATCAACGCCACGGGCCGCAGAGCGATGCCACCCCGCTTCAATAAGGTCCGGCGATAGGACTTTGCCTCGTCGCCTTCAAGGCCGCCGCGCCAACTGTCCGCAATGCCCGGCATCCACACCGGCTCCCCGCCGGGTTGCCCGGGCAGCCAATAGCCTTCGAGATATTCCGTCACGACTTCGCCGAAGAGCTTACCGGTGGGCTCCGCAGGCTTGGGATTGGCCCTTCTAACCGCCGCACCTCGGCGCTCCACCGTTCTGCCGTTGCGGCGTTCGGTCGCCAATTCTTCCCGGATGGCCCGTGCCCGGGCTGGCGACATTTCCGGCGCATTGCCGAGCAACTTGGTTCGGAAGCTCGCGCCCTCGCGCCAGTTATAGGACCAGTAGCCGCGCCCGTTACGCGTGATCAGGTACAGGCTCTGCCCGTCGCTGATCTTGGTCATCTTCGGATTGCCCGTGCTGGCTTGGATGGCTTTGGTGACATCTTCGGGACGAAGGCGAACGCGAGACATGGCTTCCTCGTTTGTTACTCACTTTGTTACCTACAATTAAGCCCCCAGCCCTTCCCTTTCAATCCCTGCCATTCACAAAAGAGACCTGTCGGAAATCCTTGTTTAGAAGGCATTTCGTTCCTGTTATTCCCACGCATTCCCAGCCATTCACAGCTACCTAAATCGGCTGGGTCCGCCAGTTTGACGCCTACGGCAACTACATCGGCCGCGTCCGCACCTGCAACTACTGATGATCGGCTGAAAGATTGTGGATCCCGCGTCCGGCACGGGCGCCTCATCCACCCCCGTGCCGCACCCCGACCCGCCCGGTTATTCCCCCGGCGCGGGTTAACTTTTGCCGTGCTTCCAGCGCGACACGGGAAAGTCGATTTTGGCAGCTTGCTTGTGATCCAAGACGTACAGGACACCGCCGGAGTAAGCGATTATCTTCGAGTGACGGCGGGGCGTCTTCCCAAGAAGAGTGCCTGAAAGAAGCCCCGCGAAGTTGCGGGGCTTTTCCTTTTCTAAACTAGCCGCTGCGGTCATAGTCCACGGAGTTAATGTCGATCCGCTTGGCTCATGCCGGATCGGCACAAAAGTATTCCCGGAGAAGTTCCACGGCCTGGTTGCCATAGGGCATGTGACCGTGTCGCCTCTGACGATGGGGTGAGCGACAGGAACCGTGTAGTTTCTTGTGCCTTCAGCAAATGCGAACGTACTTGGGAGAGCGAAAGCAATTGCGAGCGCGACCGTTGCAAGTTTCAAGGGTGTGTTTCTGTTATCGTTTAGATAAGCGAGAAAATCGGAATGTCTGTTTGATTGTTCAATTCACATTTTTTTTAGCGCGACAGAACCCCGCGAAGCCGACGACGTCACTCAATCGAACCTCCTGTTTTTCCGCCGACGAGTGGCGACCAGGGCGCTTTCGATCTCACATGGGCCACCACACTTTTCTTCTCCCCTCCCCGAAAAGCGGCGGGGTCGAGACGAGCGAAGCTCGCTCTTAGGGGTCGGGGGTGGGGGGTCTATCGGCCGGAACGGCTGCATGGGTGATTGCCGCACTACCCCCCAACCCCGACCCCTCCCCACCACGCGCAAGGGCGCGTGGAGGGAGGGAAGTGAAGAGTATCGCCAAGCGATGCCGCTCGAAGGATGAAGCAGTAGAAGTGGAAAACGCTTTAGGCATCCCAGCGGTTGACATAGCATAGGGGGGTACCCTATCTAAGTGGCATGACACATACGATCCGAGAAAAGAAAAAGCTGCTCGCCCGGGTCGGGCGCATTCGCGGCCAGATCGAGGCGATCGAGCGGGCGCTGACCGAAGAGGCCGAATGTGAGCGCATCATGCACATGATCGCGGGCATTCGCGGGGGCGTCGCCGGCCTGATGGCCGAGGTGGTCGAAGACCACATCCGTACCCATCTGGTCGACCCCGAGAAGAACCCGGGCGCGCTCAACGCGGATGCGGCGGATCAGCTCATCGAAGTGGTCCACACCTACCTGAAGTGAGAACACGCCATGACCGATGCAGAAACGATCTATCCGTTTCCGCCGCACCAGCACGTGTTTCTGGGCAAGGATCACGACCGGGCGGAACGCCGGACCTGGGCGGTGATCATCCTCTGCAGCGTGATGATGATCGCCGAAATCATCGGCGGCGCGCTGTTCGGCTCGCTGGCGCTGATTGCCGACGGCTTGCACATGTCTACCCATGCCGGCGCGCTGCTGCTGGCGGCGCTGGCTTATACCTACGCCCGCAAATACGCCAACGATCCCAACTTCAGCTTCGGTACCGGCAAGTTCGGCGATCTGGCGGGGTATTCCAGCGCCATTGTTCTGGCGATGATTGCGCTATTGATCGGCTATGAAGCCGTATCGCGGCTGCTCAACCCTGTAACCATCAGCTTCAACGAGGCGATCCCGATTGCCGTCCTGGGTCTCGTGGTCAATGTCGCGAGCGCGTGGCTATTGTCCGGTGGACATCATCACGGTCACAGCCATGGCCACTCCCATGCGCATGGTCATGGCGATGGAGCGCGCCGCGTCGCGTTAGGCGGCCGTATGCTGGAAATCGATGTCTATGAAGACAACGTGCCGCCGCGCTTCCGCGTCACGGCGGATCCCGGTATGTCGCCGGAGGCCCGCGATCTCACCATCGAGACCATCAGGCCGGATGGCCGCCGGCAACTGTTCGCGTTCGAGGACGGCGGCGGATACCTGCAGTCGCGCGACGAGATTCCGGAGCCGCATGCCTTCCTCGCCAGGGTTTGCCTGGCGCAACAGGGGCGGCAACAAGAATGCGAACTTGAATTCGAAGAGCACGAACACGACGCCGCGCATGGCGCGCATCACCGCGACAACAACATGCGGGCCGCCGTCATTCATGTCATGGCCGATGCCGCCGTATCCGTTCTGGTCATCGTCGGGCTAGTGACGGCACGTGCGTTCGGCTGGCTCTGGATGGACCCGCTGGCCGGCCTGATCGGCGCGCTGGTGATCGCAAACTGGTCGTTCGGGTTGCTCCGCGATACCGGCAGCATCCTGCTCGATCGCACGCCGGATCCGGGGATGGCGGAAAAGGTCCGCACGACAATCGAAAGCGAGGGCGATCAGGTCACCGACCTGCATCTTTGGCGGCTTGGACCGGGCCATCTCGGCGCCATTGTCGCGGTCGCAACCAGCGGCGCGAACGGGGCGGCGCATTACCGGCAGAAACTGGCGAAATTCGCCGATCTGTCGCACGTCACCGTGGAGGTCCAGCACTCCCGTCCGGCAACTGGCCAGGTTTCACCGGCCGCGTAGCCACGCGTCACAGGTACTTCGCGATCAGCTTGAAATCCCTGAGCGCGGCCGGGCCTTTCGAACCCGACGCCCTGAACGATCGTTCGAGGCTGTGGCTGATGTGATCGTGGATCAATGCCTTTTTGGCGTTTTCAATGGCGCTCTCCACGGCTTGCAGTTGTTGCGCGACCTGGGCGCAGGGCCGGTCCTGCTCGATCATCTCGATAATCGTTTCGAGATGGCCATTGGCACGTTTCAAACGTCGGGCAATCGCGGAATGTGGGTGGTCCGGCATTCGAATCTCCTATCCTCCGGGGAGGATAACAACGATCCTCCCCGGGGGATAGATTAAATTAGGTAAATGCGCTTGACACAGATAACGGTCAGGCTTATTTGCCGATTGTTGTCGAGGACATTCGTCCGAGGCAAGCCTTTCAACCCTGATGAAGAGCACATGGGCAGTACCACCTTTGGCAACGTCACCCCGGCGATCATGATCGGGCTGGCGATGCCGCAGAACATCAAGATCAATCGCGCCGGCCTGGGCCGCGTGAGGGATGGTGGTCGCGCCTAGCTGACTGCCTCGCTCACTGGCCTGCCGCGCAAAGCGGAAGTGGAGGTGAGCGATGTTCAAAAGACTCGCAATATCCAGATTTTCAGACTTCAGGTTTGCAGACTTCAGATTTGCAAACTTCAGATTTGGAGAACTCCGGTCTCTGCAGCCGCGGCGCGTTGCGTTGCGCGGGGCCGGGTTTTTCATCGATACCCGTTCCAACGATACCCATTCCAATGACAACCTTCCGGGTCTTCGCCGCCCGAAGGGCCAGCGCCGGATTCCATCCCCGGCGCTGGCGTGTCATTGGTTCAATCATAACGGCCGCCTCGAATGCCGCTGGCAGGTCGAGCCCAGCGGCGATGCGCCAATCGGCGACTTCGACGAACACGCTACGATGGGCAGTGCTTCCGGCCCGTCGTCGATGCACCCGCCCGGCCGCGGCCTGGCGCTGACCGGATAAGCGGGGAATGACATGGACGCAGGACCTAGACCTCCCGCCGCCCACCGCTCCGGTGCCGCGACGGGAGCCCCTTTGGGGAACAATCGCACTGAGTTTCGCAAGGCCGTGACTCAACCCGGCCGAGGTGGCGTGGGCGTCTAGCTGCTCCGCTCGC
This sequence comes from Bradyrhizobium erythrophlei, assembly GCF_900129425.1. Classification (NCBI taxonomy): domain Bacteria; kingdom Pseudomonadati; phylum Pseudomonadota; class Alphaproteobacteria; order Hyphomicrobiales; family Nitrobacteraceae; genus Bradyrhizobium; species Bradyrhizobium erythrophlei. Next base: position 8,073,501 of record NZ_LT670817.1, read on the forward strand.
CTCGTGGCGCGGGTTACCGGCATCGAGGTGACTACGGAGGCAAGGGATGACGACGTCGTCAAGCTTACCAAGCTGAAATTTCCCGACTTGCAGGGTGACGGGTCTCGCCGGAGCGAGACATGTCTTCACAATGGCGGCCCGCGCCAGACCCGCGCCCTGCACGCCCAAGCCTCCGCGTGGCATTTCACATAACGGTCTTCGAGCCGTCTTATCAGGAGCGCGGTGGCTGGAGCGGTCAGGAGCATAGTTGGCTGTGGGCTACCGGTATCGGGGGGCAGTGGTGAAGCGCATTGATGAAATTGGAAACGGCACAGCCATTGTCCCGGCGACTCGCTCCCTTGCGATCGCGGCCGATCTAGCCCCAAGCCTGCCAATAAGCCTGCCAATCAGGGCGCCTTGTCATTCTGAGGTGTGTGGCGGGCCCGTCACTACGCGATGCCATTCCGCAGCATCTCCTGCGTTATTTCTTCCAAATGCGAATGGCTTGCAATAAGGCTTGGGGATGGATGGGACCTGCGTTTGATCCGGCTTTTGACCGCAACAAGCGACAATTCCGGACCGGCGGGATCGACAGCTCGATTGCTTTTCCTGGATGGCAGCGCGCCGGCACAAGGGCAGTGATGACGAAAGAGACCGCCGGCATGCTCGCTCTGGAAACATCCGCCCCATGAATCGCAGCACCCGATCATGGGAGCGCGTGGTCGCGGGCGTGGGCTTGAGCTTGCTCGCGCTCGACGGCGCGGCGGCCGCGGCTGACCTGCCGCTCAAGGCGCCGGCTTTCAAAGCCGTTTACGACTGGACCGGATTCTATCTGGGCGGCCATTTCGGTTATGGCGGCGGCAGTTTCGGCCCCGGCACCAATCCTCTTCCCGAACAAGGGGTGGTGTTTCCCCACAGTATCACGGGCCTGATCGGTGGTTATCAAGCCGGCTACAACAGGCAGTTTCCGAGCCGTGTCGTGCTCGGCATCGAAGCCGATGCCTCGTTCACCAGCCCGCAGGACGCCCCGGCGGTGATGCCGGCGCCGTTCCACACGACGCTCGATTACGTTAGCACCTTGCGTGGCCGGGTCGGATACGCGTTCGGGACGCTGATGCCTTATCTGACCGGCGGCTTTGCCTGGGGCCACAGCCGCGTCGAACTCAATGACAGCGCCGGAAACGTCGTCTCCTCGCCGGGGCAAACCCAGGCCGGCTGGACCGCGGGCGCGGGTGTCGAATTTGCCGTGAGCGGCAACTGGAGCGCAAAGGTCGAATATGACTACATCGGCCTGTCGCGCCGGATGTACGATTTGAGCGACTTTGGACTGCCCGGCATCAACGTCGATCCCAGCATTCATCTTGCCAAGCTTGGGCTGAACTACCGGTTCGGCGATACGCCCTGGACCGCGCCGGTTTCCGCCAACGCACAAACCGCGCTGCCGGAATCGGATGTCTGGAATATCCATGCGCAAACCACGTTTCTGCCGTCGGTCTACCCTGCATTTCGCTCGCCCTATGCCGGGACGGACAGTCTTCCCGGAGGCGGACAATCCCGCGAAACCTGGACCGCGACCGCATTTCTCGGCGTCCGGCTATGGCAGGGCGCCGAATTCTATTTCGACCCGGAGCTTGCGCAGGGGTTTGGCCTCAACGGCACGCTCGGACTGGCCGGCTTTCCGAACGGCGAGGCGCAAAAGGCCGGCGCCCCCTACTTCAAGATTCGTCCGCAGCGCTATTATCTGAAGCAGACGTTCGGCCTCGGCGGCGAACAGGAAGATGTCCCGGACGGCGCCAATCAGCTGCCCGGCAAGCGCGACATCGACCGGATCACATTGATCGTCGGGCGTTTCGCCGTCGGCGACTTCTTCGACGGCAATACCTACGCCAAGGATCCGCGCGCGGATTTCATGAACTGGGCGATGTGGTCGTCGGCGGCCTACGACTTCCCCGCGGATCTGCCCGGCTACACGCGCGGCGGCGTTGTCGAGCTCAATCGCAAGGACTGGGCGGTGCGCGCCGGCCTATTCGAGGTGCCGTCGGCTCCCAACAGCGACGTCCTGACGCTGGGCGACAAGAACTTCGGTACGGTGGCTGAACTCGAAGAACGCTATGCGCCGTTCGACCAGCCGGGAAAATTGCGGCTCGGCATCTTCGCCAACCGCGGTTTTACCGGAAATTACAACCAGGCGCTGGCGATTGAGGACGCAAACCCCCTTCTCGATATCAACGCCGTGATGGCGAGCATCCGGACCGCCAACTTCAAATACGGCTTCTACGTCAACATGGAGCAGCAACTCATGAAGGATGTCGGGCTGTTCGCCCGCGCCAGTTGGAACGACGGCCAGAATGAAATCCTGTCATTTACCGATATCGACCGCAGCCTGTCGGGCGGCCTGTCCATCAAGGGCAGCAGTTGGGGGCGCCCGAGCGATACGATCGGCATCGGCGGCGCCATCAATGGCCTGTCCGCCGGGCATCGCGACTTCCTCGCGGCCGGCGGGCTCGGCCTGCTGATCGGCGATGGCCGGCTCAACTACCGCCCCGAACAGATCCTCGAGACCTACTACGCCTATGCGATTAACAACAGTTTCACCTTCACCGCCGACTATCAACTCATCACAAATCCCGCCTATAACGCCGACCGTGGGCCGGTTTCGATTTTCTCGGGCCGTTTGCACGGCGAGTTCTGAACAAGGCGGCTCTGATGGCCCTGCATGATTTTCGGCCGGCCGCGCTGGGGCAGGCGTTACGGCCCAATATCTGGGACCTCGTTGCGCTGATTCTCGTGATCGGGGCCATGGTGCTGATCGTCTACGGCGGCGCGCAGACCACCGCACCTTTGTCGACTCTCGACATCGCGCCGGTCTCGCTCGATCCGGCCAATCTTCCGCTCTATGCGCTGCGGACCACCCTGCGGATGCTGCTGGCGATCGTCTGCTCGATCATCTTCACCTTCATCTATGCAGCACTTGCCGCCAAGAGCCGGCGCGCCGAGATGGTGCTGATCCCGCTGCTCGATATCCTGCAGTCGGTGCCGATCCTCGGCTTTCTCACCTTCACCGTCGTGTTTTTCATGAATCTGTTTCCAGGCCGGGTGTTCGGCGCCGAACTCGCCTGCGTGTTCGCGATCTTCACCAGCCAGGCCTGGAACATGACGTTCAGCATGTACCAGTCGATGCGCAACGTCCCGAAGGATCTGGAGGAAGCCTCGCAAAGCTTTCACCTCAGCGGCTGGCAGCGCTTCTGGCGGCTCGACGTTCCCTTCGCGATGCCGGGCCTGATCTGGAACACGATGATGTCGATGTCGGGCGGCTGGTTTTTCGTGGTGGCCTCGGAGGCGATCACCGTCGGCAACACCACCGTCACGCTGCCCGGCATCGGTTCTTACGTCGCAATGGGCATTCAAAAGCAGAACCTGCCCGCGATCGGCTATGCCATCCTGACCATGCTCATGGTCATCACCGCCTACGATCAACTGCTGTTCCGGCCGGTGGTGGCCTGGGCCGACAAATTCCGCTTCGAGCAGACCGCCTCGGCCACCGCGCCGACCTCCTGGATGCTCGATCTGTTTCGGCGGACCCGGGCGCTACGCGCGCTGTCGTATCCGTTTGCCGCCTTCAACAAGGCCATTTCGAACCTGCATTTCGCCGTCCCGAAAATCCTGCGGCCGCCGGTCAAAAGCGGCCCGCCGTCGCGCATTGCCGATGCCGCCTGGCTCGCCCTGATCGTCGCCAGCACCGGCTATGCCGCCTGGCGGATCTATGAATATCTCTCGGCGACGTTGGGCCCGTCGGATATCCTCAGCGCCGTCGGCTACGGGTTCATTACGCTGGCGCGCGTCGTCGTGCTGATCGCGCTTGCGACTCTGATCTGGGTGCCGGTCGGGGTCTGGATCGGACTTCGGCCGAAGCTTGCCGAGCGGATCCAGCCGCTAGCGCAGTTTCTGGCCGCATTTCCCGCCAACCTCGCGTTTCCGATGTTCGTGGTGATCATCGTGCGCTACGGCCTGAACCCGAATGTCTGGCTGAGCCCGCTGATGATTCTGGGAACGCAGTGGTACATCCTGTTCAATGTGATCGCCGGCGCCAGCGCCTTCCCGACCGACCTCCGCGAGGCCGCCGGCAGCTTCCATCTGAGGGGATGGCGGTGGTGGACCAAAGTCATCCTGCCCGGCATCTTTCCGTATTACATCACCGGCGCCATCACCGCCTCGGGCGGATCCTGGAATGCCTCCATCGTCGCCGAAGTGGCAAGCTGGGGCGACACCCATCTAACGGCGATAGGACTTGGTGCTTACATAGCAACCGCGACCGAAGCCGGCGACTTCCCGCGGGTGGTTCTCGGCATCGCCGTCATGTGCATTCTGGTGACACTGTTCAACCGGCTGCTCTGGAGGCCGCTCTACGCCTTCGGCGAGCGTCGCCTTCGTCTCGGCTGATCCAAGGAAACGTCCAAGGAGAACTCATGCTCGAACTTACCGAACGGACCACTCTCCTCGATATCCATGGCGTCTGCCGGTCGTTTCCGAAGGGCAGCGGCGAGGACCTGCTGGTGCTCGAAAAGGTCGACCTGACCATTCATTCCGGCGAAATTGTCGGCCTGCTCGGCCGGTCCGGATCGGGCAAGTCGACGCTGCTGCGCATCATCGCCGGCCTGATCGCGCCGTCCTCGGGCGACGCCAGGTGCCGCGGCGAGACCATTGTCGGCCCACCGAACGGCGTCTCCATGGTGTTTCAGTCCTTCGCGCTGTTTCCCTGGCTGACCGTGCTGCAAAACGTCGAACTGGGCCTGGAGGCACTGGGGATCGACAGCACCGTGCGTCGTACCCGGGCGCTGGCGGCGATCGACCTGATCGGCCTCGACGGCTTCGAGTCGGCCTATCCGAAGGAATTGTCGGGCGGCATGCGCCAGCGCGTCGGGTTTGCCCGCGCGCTGGTCGTGCATCCGGACCTGTTGCTGATGGACGAGCCGTTTTCGGCGCTGGACGTGCTGACCGCCGAGACGCTTCGCACCGACCTGGTCGATCTCTGGACCGAAGGCCGGCTGCCGATCAAATCGGTGCTGATGGTGACGCACAACATCGAGGAAGCGGTGCTGATGTGCGACCGCATCCTGGTGTTTTCATCCAATCCCGGCCGCGTCGCCGCCGAGATCAAGGTCGATCTGCCGCACCCGCGCAATCGTCTCGATCCGACCTTCCGGCAGCTCGTCGACAGCATCTATGCCCGCATGACGCAGCGCGCGGAAGTGAGAACGCCGGCCATCGAGGGCATCCACGGCACCGGCGTCGGCATGGTCCTCAACCATGTCTCGTCCAACGTCCTTTCCGGCCTGATCGAGACGCTCGCCGCACCCCCTTATAACGGGCACGCCGATTTGCCGGTTCTCGCCGGCCACCTGCAACTGGAAGCGGACGAGATATTTCACCTCGGTGAAGCGCTGCAACTATTGAGGTTTGCCCAATTGAGCGAAGGCGATCTGATGCTGACCGATGCCGGCAAGCGCTTCGCGCACCTTGAAACCGATGCCCGCAAGAAACTGTTCGCCGAACATCTCATCAATTATGTGCCGGTGATGGGTCTGATCCGCCGGGTACTCGACGAACGGCCCTCGCACACTGCCCCTGTCGCGCGCTTCCGCAACGAGCTCGAGGATTATATGTCCGAGGAGTATGCGGACGAGACGCTGAAGACCATCGTGTCGTGGGGACGCTACGCGGAGCTGTTCGCCTATGACGAGCAGTCGGAGCTGTTCAGCCTCGAGAATCCGCATTAGCTAGCCCTCTGCAATTCCGGGTTTTTGACGACCTGCCGCGGCAATGTCGGTGCTCCCCCTCTCCCGTTGGGAGAGGGTCGGGGTGAGGGGTTACGGTCTATCGTTAGGCTGTAACCCCTCACCCGGCGCTACGCGCCGACCTCTCCCAATGGGAGAGGTGACACCGAGCCTGCGGCCGACGCTGCGTCCACTTCAACCTCACCCCGCCGCGGCGAAACTCTCCGCGCGCGCCATCGCCCAGGCCTCGCGGAAGCGAGGGTCGCTGGTGCCGTCGATCAGTTCGCCCGGGCGCAGCGGCGGATAAAGCTGGGCGAACGATCGCACCTCGGTAATAGAAGTCCGCTGCGAGAAATGGATCGGGCGGATCTGTTGCGGATGTTCGAGCCCTGCCGCGGCGATAAGTTCGGCCAGCGCATGCAGGGTGGCGTGATGATAATTGTAGACCCGTTCAATCTTGTGCGGCACCACCAGCGCGCGAGCGCGGGTCGGATCCTGCGTGGTCACGCCGGTCGGGCATCGATCGGTATGGCAACTCAGTGACTGGATGCAGCCCAGCGAGAACATGAAGCCGCGCGCTGAATTGCACCAGTCGGCGCCGATCGCCATGGCGCGCGCCATATCGAATGCGGTCGCTATCTTCCCGGCGGCGCCGATCCGGATGCGGTCGCGCGCGTTGATGCCGACCAGCGCGTTGTGGACGAAACTGACCCCCTCGCGCATCGGCATGCCCAAATGATCCATGAATTCCAGCGGGGCTGCGCCGGTGCCGCCTTCGTTGCCGTCGACGACGATAAAATCCGGATAGATTCCGGTCTCCAGCATCGCCTTGCAGATCGCCAGAAATTCCCAGGGATGCCCGATGCAAAGCTTGAATCCGGCGGGCTTGCCGCCGGACAGCCGCCGCATCTCGCCGATGAAGGCCATCATCTCAAGCGGCGTCGAGAACGCCCGGTGGGTCGCCGGCGAGATGCAGTCCTCGTCCATGGCGACGCCTCTGATCCTGGAAATCTCCGCGGACACCTTGGCCGCCGGCAGCACGCCGCCATGTCCGGGCTTGGCGCCCTGGCTGATCTTGAGTTCGACCATCTTGATCTGATCGTCAGTGGCGACGCGCGCGAATTCCTCCGGATTGAACGAGCCGTCGCGGTTGCGACAACCGAAATATCCGGAACCGATCTCCCAGATCAGATCGCCGCCGTTCTCGCGGTGATAGGGACTGACTCCGCCCTCGCCGGTGTCATGCGCGAAGCCGCCCTTCTTGGCGCCCGCGTTCAATGCGCGCACCGCGTTGGGACTAAGCGCGCCAAAACTCATCGCCGAGATGTTGAAGACCGACGCCGAATACGGCTTGGCGCAATCCGGCCCGCCGACGGTGACGCGAAATTGCTCGTCGGCGCGAGGCTTCGGCGCCACCGAATGGTGCATCCACTCATAGCCCTCGCGATAGACATCCTCCTGGGTGCCGAACGGACGTTTGTCGAGCACCATCTTCGCACGCTGATAAACCAGCGCGCGAGTGTCGCGGGAAAACGGCATGCCGTCCTTCTCGCTCTCGAAGAAATACTGCCGCATCTCCGGCCTGATCTCTTCGAGCAGGAACCGGATATGCGCCGAGATCGGATAGTTGCGCAGAACCGCGTGGCCCTTTTGCGTAAGGTCGCGAATGCCGAGCAGCGTAAGGGCGCCGAAGATGCAGATCGGAATCACGACAAGCTTGAGCGCCTTGTGATCGACGATCCCGATGCCGAGCAGCAGCCCCGTGACGACGGCGCAAATCGTCAGAACGATGAAACGTGGCGAGAACGGAAGCAGCAGCGTTTCCATGGTACCCCTCGGGCAGATTCTGCCGTATTATTCTTGTCGGCTGCAGCCTGATCCAACTATCAGAACAATGCTGTACACGATATCGGGCGATACCGGTCGTGGATATGACAAGGTGTCTCGGACGGCGGATCGCCGCCGAGGCTACCGAATTATCCGGCGGACAATCAATCCGTCCCGCGGCCGGCCGATACCGCCGCTCATGGGTCATTTTGCACTGCAACCAGGCTCAACGGAGCCTTTGACGGGTCAGTGGCTGTGCAGGCGCATCCCGTCGGGAATCCCGCTTTTCTCGAGGCCGTTCTGCGCCAGCCACCTATCGGTGCTCTCGATGGCACGCTCGATATGATCGGCCGTTCGCGAGAAGTCGTAGGGCGATCCCACCAGCGGGCACAATGGCGGCACCACGAAGTATTCGATGCCGGGGTCGAGACCCTCCAGGTCGCTCACCAGCTGCCGCGCGATCAGGAGCGTCAGCGCATGCAGCGCATTGCCGACCGCGCCCACCGGCGGGGTGTGGGTGGCGCAGGCGTAGCCCGTCGGCAGAATGATCAGTCGGGTTGCGCCCTTGTCGACCGCGACCCTGACCGGCGTGTTGGCGGCGATCGCGCCATCGGCCAGATAGAAATCCTTGTAGCGGACGGGCGCGAACGCGCCGGGGATCGCGGTCGAGGCGATGATCGCCTGCGCCGCCGGGCCCTCCGACAACACAACGCTGTCGCCCGAGACGATATCGGTGGCGACGACATGGAGCGGCAGCTCCGCATCCTGCAGGTTGCGGTAGGGCAGATGGTCGTCGATCAGTTTCTGGATTCCGTCGTGGGGAATCAGGAAATCCCGGCGCCAGATGAACCCCAGCATGGTGCGCCAGGTGACCGGGAAAACATCGTGCCGCTGCAACCCGCGCCAGATGGTTTCCAGCTGCAGCACGCCCTTCAGGGTGGGATCGCCCGCATAATAGGCCCCGTTGAGCGCGCCGACGCTGGAGCCGACCACCATATCCGCCGATACGCCGTGGGCGGCGAGCGAGTGCATCATGCCGACCTGAATGGCGCCAAAGCTACCCCCGCCCGCGAAGACAAAGGCCGTTTTCGCAGGGCCGGCATGGTTGGATAGGGACAAAGCCTCTGGAGCTCCCCGGTCTCGAGGCGAAAGGCCACGCGACGCTCGGCGCCGTTATAGCAGCCGAAAACGGGGGGACGCCATCAACATTGGTTGTGATAATCGTCATTCCGGGACGGTCCGAAGGACCAGACCTCAGATGTGCAACTGCACGTCGGGGAATCTCGAGATTCCCCGATGCGCAATCGCGCATCTGAGGTTCGCGTCTTCGACGCGCCCCGGAATGACGGCCTGAGGGGAACGGCTTCAGCGTTCGACGAACGCCTTCTCGATCACAAAATGGCCGGGCTCGCTGTGGCTGCCTTCGAGAAAGCCGCGCGCCTCGAACATCTGGCGTAGCTCTTCCAGCATCCCCGGACTGCCGCACATCATGATCCGGTCGAACTCGATATCCAGCGGCGGCTGGCCGATATCGTTGAACAGCTGCTCCGAGGTGATCAGATCGGTGATGCGGCCGCGGTTGCGGAACGGCTCGCGGGTCACGGTCGGGTAATACACCAGCTTCTCGGTCAGCAGCGGCCCGAACAATTCGTCGTCGCGCAGCTTCGCCACCAGCTCCTCGCCATAGGCCAGTTCGGAAACCTGCCGGCAGCCGTGAACCAGAACGATGGTTTCATATCGCTCGTAGACCTCGGGGTCCTTGATCAGGCTCGCAAACGGCGCCAGACCCGTCCCGGTCGACAGCAATAATAGCCGCTTGCCCGGGATCAGATTGTCGGTGATCAGCGTGCCGGTCGCCTTGCGCCCGACCAGGATAGTGTCGCCCTCCTTGATCTTCTGCAGCCGCGATGTCAGCGGCCCGTCGGCGACCTTGATCGAGAAGAATTCCAGCGCCTCCTCATGATTGGCGCTCGCCATGCTGTAGGCGCGCAGCAGCGGCCGGCCATCGACTTCCAGCCCGATCATCGCGAACTGACCGTTGAGGAAGCGAAAGCCGGAATTGCGGGTGGCGGTGAAGCTGAAAAGCGTATCGGTCCAGTGCCGGACGGAAAGAACTTTCTCTCGATGAAATGCGCTCATGTGTTTTGGTTTACCCTGACGTCTTGATGTAGAATGATCGAGTTGTCCGGCCCCCGACGAGGCGAAAACCCCTGCAGTGATTGACGATTTAGCGTGTGACCTACCCCAGTCCCAGAGATAGTCAACCTGTGCTGACGCGCAACTGAGGGTGCAAAATCGCAACCGATCGCTTGCACAAAATGATTTCCCTGCGATCCATTCGCACACCCATTGGCCGCGCAATTAACTTGCTGAAGCCGGCCTTGTCGTTGCAGTTAATTGCGCCACCGGACGAAAATTTCGTTAAGAGGTAAAAACCAAATTGGAATGCCAGATCGCCGGAAATTGCATGCGAGATCTCAGGGAATTTCGGGCGGGAAAGCCGCGCTCCTATCCGGACCAAACGGTCTATGCGGAATATGCCTGCGCTGAATCCGGCCTGGTGTTTCGAGACCTCGATGGCGGAACCGGGCTCCTGTTCAGCGTCGCTTCCCGGGCCAAACGCATCCATTTCGGCGCCGGGCGGGGCTCGTGGTACCCGCAAAACAACGCCACCGCCGCGAGGCTGGCCTCGGACAAATACTTCACCAGCCTCATTCTTGAAGACGCCGGCGTGGCCACGCTCGGCGGTGAATATTTCTTCCTGCACGAGCGGCATCGCGCCCATCGGCCCGCGGGTCATGAGTGCGAAGACGCGCTCCGGTATTTCACAACACTGGGAGCAACGGCCTTCGTCAAACCGCTGTCGGGATCGCGCGGCGATTTTGCGCAAGTCGTCGATGGCGAAGCCTCGCTGCTGCGATATCTCGGCGAGGTTTCGAAGTACTACGATTCGATTCTGATGCAGAAGGTGGCCTCCGGAACCGAATACAGGGTCTTTCTGCTCGATGACGAGGTCGTCTATACCGCGCGGAAATATCCGCCCGCGGTCGTCGGCGATGGCGTGCGCTCCATCCGCGAACTCCTGACCGCCCATAACACGGCTTTGCAAGCCCGCGGCCTTTCGCCGGTGTCGTTGACCACCGACAACGCCACAACGCTCGACGCCGTGCTTCCCAAGGGCGAGCGTTGGGAAATTCCCGGGCGGATGAACCTGAGCGCGGGCGGGATGATGGTGCTCGAAGGCCCTCGTTCCGATGCCGCGCTGACGCTGGCGAGGAAGGCCGCCCGCGCGCTCGATCTCCGTGTCGCCGCGGTGGACCTGTTTGCCGATGGCGACGGAGATCAGCAGGCGATCCGCGTCATAGAAGTGAACGCCAACCCGTCGATCCGACTATTGGAAGAATCCAACCGAAGCGACCTGATCCTGAAAATCTGGCATCACACTTTTTCGGCGACGGGATTGCTCGGTGTTTGATCTTCCAAAATACGGCGACGGCGTTTGCCTGGCGCGGATGGCGGAACTCCTCGACGCCCTCGCGGTGGACCGCGCCAGGCTCTCACGCAATTCGATTGTTGTGACGGGCTCCAATGGCAAAGGCAGTACGGCTGCGTTCTGCGCGAGCATCGGCCGCGCCTGCGGCTTGCGCACGGGATTGTTCACCTCGCCGCATTTGCGTGTCTTCAACGAGCGCTTCCAGATCGACGGCGCTTCGATCGGTGACGACGACCTGGCGCGGCTGAAGTCGCGGATCGAAACCGCGATCGCCGCAATCTCGCAGCGCCGCGGCGAAAGATTCGGAAGTTTCGAGGCCCTGTTCGCGCTGGCCTGCCTGTATTTCCAGGAACGGAATTGCGATTTCGCGGTGTTCGAGGCCGGCATCGGCGGCCGCTACGACCCAGTGCGCCTGGTCGGTGCGCGCGCGACCTGCGTGACCTCGGTCGATTACGAGCATGTCGAGCTGCTCGGCAATTCGCTGGAACTGATTGTTTCCGACAAGAGCGACGCCTGTGCATCCGAAGGCACCGTCGTTTACGGCGAGAACTGCCGGGTCCTAAAACCGCATCTGATCGAATATAACCGCTATCGTAAAATCACCTCGCTGTTCGTCCGCGACGAGATCGGCATCGGCGACGAAACCGCCGCCGCGACGGGACAGCGGTTCGATTTCCAGTTCGGCGCTTGCGCGTTTCGAGCGCTGGAGATGAGCCTGCTGGGTGCGTTTCAATTCAACAATGCCGCCATCGCCGTCGCCCTGTTCCTGCTGTGGCTGCGGCAGACGCGCCCCGGAGAAGTTCCTGCCGGCATCGAGGCGGCGGTACGATCGGGACTGCGCGATGCACGCTGGCCCGGCCGCCTCGAGGTCATCGAACAGGACCCGCTCACGGTTGTCGACGTCGGCCACACCCCCGACGGCATCCGGCAATCGCTTGCAAGCCTGCAGGCGATTTACGGGGCAGAGGGCTGGATTCTGGTGGTCGGCGTTTCCCGCGACAAGAAGGCTGGCGAGATCGTGGGTGCGCTGGCGCCCTCCTTCGGCACGATCATTTGCACCATGGCGCACCACAAGGGCGCGGATGCGGATGACATCGCCGCCGCGGCGCGCCAGGCCAATCCGCGAGCCAAGGTTCGCGTCGCAGCCACCGTCGAGGATGCTGTCGCCGTTAGCCGCAAGCTTGCCGCGGCGGGAAGTCGAAAAATCTATGTGGCCGGCGGATTATTCCTCGCGATCGAATACGCCGTTGTCGCCAGCGGCGGCCGCGCGCAGGACCTGAATTTTTTCTGAAGCGGCGGCGAGCCCTCCCCCGTTAACGGCTCATTAACCATAGCCGAACGATGGTTCCGCAAGCTGGGAGGAACGCATGACCGATATATCATCCGTGGCATCGTCGGCAGCCGCCATGATCACAAAGCCGATAGCCGAGCTCAACAAGGCCGCGAGTGCGGCAACGACGAGCTTCGCCACCACTCTGTCCAAGGTGCAAACCGCGGTCGGCATCAAACCGAAGACGGGCTTTGTGGCCGGTCCGACCTACGAGGCGGGTACATTACTCGGTCAGACCAAGGCCGCGTTCAACAACTCCCTCAGCGCCACCAAATCCGCGCTCGGCATCAAGCCGTAAGAAACGCCGGGGTGCTCAGCGACGCGGTGATCCGGCAGGAGTTGCTGAAGGTGCAGGTGCCGCTTCTACTGCGGGTGCTGCGTAATAGGGGTTGTTGAAGCAAAGCGCGGCCACGCCGCCTTGGGTCCCTGCCTTGCACTGCTCCATTGACGTGAAAAAGCACTCGATGCGGCTGCCATCCGATCCGTACACTTCCATGCAAACAGGATAGTGCGGATCGTACCTTTGAGCCCATGCCGGCGATACGGCGAAAATCATTCCTGTCCCAAGGATCAGCCAAACTAGCCCGCGCATCATCCCCCCCCGTCGCAGCCTGGATATCTCATCGAATACAGTCAGCGGCGTCAGGACAAGTTACAAAACGACAATCAATCGTTGGATGCGGCTACTCGGCGGCTACCCGAACAAACCAAATGGGCGATGATGCTTCTCGGCTTCGCCGGCGCTGGCCTCATGGCCCTAATTGCTCGCACCCTCGGTGTCGTCGAGCGCCTTGAAGGCGTCCTCGAGTTGGGGCGAGATCGCGACATTCAGCTTCTCGCCGGTCGGCAGGCGGGAGACGAACCACTTGTTGTAGAGCGGAATCAGGTCGTGATTCGTGCCCAGCTTGCGGAAGGCCCGCTCCACCGCGGCGGCCAGCTGCGGCTCGCCCTTGCGGAACATGATGCCGTAGGGATCGTAGGACAGATAATCGCCGGTGACGTGAAACTTGTCCTGCGACTTGTGCCGCGCGATCAGGCCGTAGAGCAGGATGTCGTCGGTCGCGAACGCATCGGCCTTGCCGTCCACCAGCATCTGGTAGGATTGCTCGTGATCCGGCGCGACCACGATGGTGAGGCCGAGCGCGAACTTCTTGTCGACGGCGTGCATCGCCTGCTCGTTGGTGGTGCCTTTGGTCACCACCACGGTCTTGCCCTGCAGATCCCTCGGCGCCGAGATACCAGAGGTTTTCGGCACCATCAGCTTGGTGCCGGCGACGAACATCAGCGGCGAGAACGCCACCTGCTTCGCCCGCTCCGCGTTCGCCGTGGTCGATCCGCATTCGAGGTCGATCTTGTTCTGCACCACAGCCGGAATGCGGTCATCCGAGGTGACCTTGACGTAGTCGATCTTCAGGTTGGGCTCGTCGACTGCGACACCGATCTCATCGACCACGGCCTCGCAGAGTTCCAGGCTGTAGCCGATCGGCCGGTTGGCCTGATCGAGAAACGAAAACGGCGGCGAACTTTCGCGATAGCCCAGGCGCACGACATGGGTGTTCTTGATATTGGCGAGCGTCGGGCTCAGCCCTTCGCTGCCGCTGGTCTGGGCTCCGGCGGACCTCGCCAGCAGACAGGCCGCCAGCAGCAGTCCGCCGGCCAGGGACGATCTTGCCAGGGTTTGGCGCATGGATCGCTCCCGTCAATGGCCGGCCATCGCGGGGATCTCGCCGGGGATCATGGTCGGCGGCACGACGTCGTCGGGGCCGAGTGCATGCTCGGGCGCGAGTTCGCCCTCCCATTTCGCCACCACCGCGGTTGCGAGCGAGTTGCCGATCACGTTAGTGGCGCTGCGTCCCATGTCGAGGAAGGTATCGATGCCCATGATCATCAGCAGTCCCGCCTCGGGAATGCCGAACTGGCCCAGGGTCGAGGCGATCACGACCAGCGAGGCGCGCGGCACGCCGGCGACGCCTTTCGAGGTGATCATCAAGGTGGCGAGCATCGCGAACTGGGTGCCGAGCGACATCTCGATGTGGTAGGTCTGCGCGATGAAGATACTGGCAAACGTGCAGTACATCATGGTGCCGTCGAGATTGAAGGAATAGCCGAGCGGCAGCACGAAACTCGAGATCCGCGCCGACGCGCCGAAGCGGTTGAGGCCTTCGAGCGTCTTCGGGTAGGCGGCTTCCGAACTCGCGGTCGAGAACGCGATCATCAGGGGTTCCCGGATCAGCCGCAGCAGATGACCGTATCTGGGCCCGATGACCACAAAGCCGACGATGACGAGGATGCCCCACAGCAGCATCAGCGAAAGATAGAAGCCGCCCATGAAGACGATCAGCTTCCACAAGACCAGCAGGCCGTTCTTCGCCACCGTCGCCGTGATCGCCGCCCACACCGCGATCGGCGCAAACAGCATGACATAGCTCGTCACCTTCAGCATGATGTGGCCGAGGTCATCGATCACAGACAGTATCTGCTTGGAGCGCTCCGGCAGCGCCCCCAGTGCGACCGAGAAGAACACCGCGAACACCACGATCTGCAGGATCTCGTTCTGCGCCATCGCGTCCGCAATCGAGGTCGGAATCAAATGGGTCAGGAATTTCTCGAGCGAGAACGCCGACACCGGCAGGCCGGTCGATTGCGCCTTGTCCGGCAGGGTGCCGGGGAAATTGGCGCCGGGCTGCAGCAGATTGACCATGACGAGGCCGAGCAGCAGCGAGACAAACGAGGCACTGACAAACCAGCCCATGGTCTTGGCGAAAATCCGCCCGAGTCTGGCGCCGCTGCCCATATGCGCGATGCCGCCGACCAGGGTCGCAAACACCAGCGGTGCGATGATCATCTTGATCAGGCGCAGGAACAGCATCGCGATCAGGTTGACGGCGGCTGCGATATCCCCGCGGCTATCGGGAAGATAATTGAAGATCAGCGCCCCCATCACGATGCCGAGCACCATCGCGATCAGTATGTACTGCGTAAACCTGTTCGACATGTCCTTACCCCCGTAAGTTCCGCCATGCCTGAGTTTGGCAGATTTCGGGGCCGACGCAACACGCTTCAACCCGCCGGCGCGTTCGCCACAATGTTCCCGTTGTGAAATGAACGCCCGCCGACTAGCGTTGGGCGCAACGCACAATATGTGCAGTTGCGCGTTTCGTGCGCGTCGATTGCATCAGGAAACGCCAATGTCATTGGAGGAAGCACCATGAACGACTCTGTCAATCGCCAGGTCCTGCTGGTGGAAAAGCCGACCGGAAAACTTGGGCCCGAGCATTTCGAGATGGCCAAGGCGGCGATCCCGGAACCGAAGGACGGCGAAGCCTTGCTGCGGGTACGCTATATTTCGTTGGACGCCGCCAACCGGGCCTGGATGCACGGCGCGACCTACCGCGCGGCGGTCGAGGCCAACACCGTGATGGCCGGCGGCGGCATCGCCGAAGTCGTGTCGTCGAAGGCGCCGGGACTGGCGCCCGGCGACATCGTGTTCGGCGATACCGGCTGGCAGGACTATGCGGCGGTGCCCGCAAAGCACCTCACCAAAATGCCGAAGGTCGAGCCGATGACGCATCTGCTAAGCGTCTACGGCATCGCCGGGCTGACCGCCTATTTCGGGCTGCTCGACGTCGGCAAGCCGAAAGCCGGTGAGACTGTGGTGGTCTCGGCCGCCGCCGGTTCGGTCGGTTCGATCGTCGGCCAGATCGCCAAAATCAAGGGCTGCCGCGTGGTCGGCATCGCCGGCGGCAAGGACAAGTGCGACTGGCTGACCTCCGAACTCGGCTTCGATGCCGCGGTCGACTACAAGGACGGCGCGGTGTTCAAGGCGCTCAAGGCAGCGGCGCCCAAGGGCATCGACGTTTATTTCGACAATGTCGGCGGCGACATCCTCGAAGCCTGCCTCGCGCAGATGAACAATCGCGGCCGCATCGCCTGCTGCGGCGCGATCTCGCAATATGACGGCGTGCCGTCGGCGCATGGGCCGCGCGGCGTGCCCGGCCTGATCGTGGTGAAACGCCTCGTCATGCAGGGCTTTATCGTGATGGACTTCATGGACCAGCGCGACGAGGCGCTGAACGACCTGCAATCGTGGGTTGCGTCGGGCAAGCTCAGGGTTCAGGAGGACATTATCAATGGCCTTGAGAACACGCCGAAAGCGCTGATCGGATTGCTCGCGGGCGAAAACCGCGGCAAGCGGATGATCCGGGTGTAGGACAGGGAGGCCCGAGGCGGATCACGGCGCGCAAGATTTGAGCATTAACGGATCAGTAACCATGGTTGCAGGGCAAGCGCACCGCGACACAAGCCGATGACGTAAGGAGCAAAAAACCTTCTAAACTCAAAATTAGAAGCTCCTGCCTAGTGTCGATTGATTGTCACATCGAGCCGGGTCAGATGAAACAGCGGTGGCACCGCGTTACCCAGACGGCGATGGTCGCCGCGAGCCTGGCCGCATTCGTGACCGGGGGGCATTTTGCTGCGAAGGCGGTCATTGAAGCGCAGCAATCGAGGCAACTCGTTGAGCTGACGGACGTCGCATTGCGACGCTCCGAGACTGCGGTGGATTTTGGTGCTGCAACCCTGGATGAACTCGCCAGGCGCGGGCCGCTGAACTGCGATCCCGCGTCGCTGCAGGCCGTTCGTCTTCAAGTTTACCAACGGTCCACGGTAAAGGATATACGCTTAGTCGATCGCAATGGCTCGGTTATCTGCTCGGCTTATTCCGAGACGTTGGAATTTGACAACGGACTCGTGAATCGCCCCGACATGTTGCGCTCCGACGACCGGCGTCTCCTGCTTTTTCGGGTCGATCAGTTCAGTGGCGTCGCGCTTGGTGTTCTCAGGGATGTTGACGAGAACACGTCACTGGTCGCCATTCTCGGAATCAATTCCTACGTCTTCGACATCATGCCCGCCGAACTGCGGGAACATAGCGAAGTATTGCTGGAGCTGAACAACGGCTCGGAGGTTGGACAGTTCTCCACGAAACGCCACAGTGAGTTCTCGAATCTGGTCAGCCTTGGCAACGTCTCCAACCGGTACCCGCTCCATGCGACGATCCGCGTTGAACGCAGTGCTTTGGAGCGATGGCACACCCAGGCTTACTGGCCAACGATGCTGATCGCTTCCGTGCTGGGGCTGGTCTTTGGTCTGCTGCTGACGAGGACGACAGCCCGGCTGGAAGGCCCGATAGCCGATATCGATCGAGCCCTGGCCCGGCACGACTTCAAGCCGTTCTTCCAACCGACGTTCGATCTGCGCACCGGTGCTATTCGTGGGTGCGAAGTGTTGGCTCGATGGGTGCGCGAGGACGGCATCACGATTCCCCCCATGAGTTTTATCCCGCTCGCGGAATCCAGTGGGCGCATCGAGCCAATGACATGGCAGATTTTGGCAGCCGCCCTCAAAGACCTGTACCCTCGTCTACGGGAAGACAAGTATTTCAAATTGTCTTTCAACGTGGTCCCCCGCCATCTGCTTAGTGACGGTTTCGTCGAAGAACTCCGTCGGATCGTTTTGGGGGCCAAAGTTTCGGCACGTCAGGTTGTCATTGAAGTGACAGAGCGCAGCGAAATGCCCGATCTCGCCAAGGCCGCTGCGGTCGTGAGAGAATTACGCGAACTCGGCTTCAGGGTAGCGATGGATGACGTCGGCGTCGGACACAGCGGCCTTTCCCAAATAAAGGGACTTGGTGCCAACATCATCAAAATCGACAAGTTCTTTGTCGATACGATCACCGAAGATGCATCAGCCATTGCTATCGTTGAGATGCTGGTGCGTCTCGCGCGAGATTTGAAAATGACTGTTATCGCCGAAGGTGTCGAAACGCCCGATCAGGTTCGGGCGCTGATAGCCTGCGGCGTCGAGGAAGGACAAGGCTATATCGTTTCCCCGCCACTGCCATTCGCGAAGTTCGATGAGCTACTGGAAACCAGCCGAACTCAAGCGTTTGCCGAAGCCGCCGTTCGGGAAGCGGCGCTTGTCGCATAGTTCATCACTTCACCATTTGGCCCCGAAGTTCGCCTCCTGGATTGGCTGCGGTATGAACGTTGGCATACCATTTGCCTGCTAGCAGGTCGGCCGCCTGGCTTTCCGAAATCGTTGCAGTCCCCTGTCGGATCAAGCTGAACGATGGTGGCGAGTTGGGTCGGCGACGCCGCGCCAACCAGTTCTCCGACCGAAACCAGATGTGCGCTGACGATGCCGTCGAACGGCGCCACCACGTTGGTATAGCCGTAATTGACCGCGGCGATCTTGGTGTTGGCCTGGGCCTGCTGCAGGTTGGCCTGGGCGTTGTCGCGTGACGACGTGGACGTGTCCAGCGTCGCCTGCGAGACGGCTTGCTTCTGAACCAAATCCGCCTGACGTTTGTAGTCGGCTTCGGCCTGCTTCAACGACGCCTGCGCGCCGGCTTCGGCCGCCTCGGCCTGTTCGAGTTTCAGCTTGTAGGTGTCGGGCTCGATCGTGAACAGCGTGGTGCCCTGTTTCACGAATGCGCCGTCCTGATAATTGATCGATTGCAGCACGCCCTGCACCCGCGCGACAAGATCAACGGATTTGATCGGAGCAGTGTTGCCGGTGGCCTCGAGATAGCGCGTGACGGCCCGCTGCACCGGCACCCCGACATCAACCTTCGGCGGTGGCGGCGCCACAAAACTGTTCTGTTCGCAGGCGGCGAGCACGAGCGGTGCCGACACCGCGAAGGAAAGGCCACAGGCCGCGCGGGCTGTTCGTTTCGCGCTGCCGTTCGGTCTGACCCATGCCGGCGAACGCGAAGGCTTCATTCCCCTGCCCCGTTCATCTCTTCTGCAAACGGCTTTTGCGCTGCGAAGGTCTTCCGCGATCGAAGAATAGCAACAATCCGCTTGCGGCGGAACTTGAAAGCGAAAATGATGGCGGCCGCACGAAGATATTTCTGTCGGTCTTGTCACAATTTCATTTCGGTTGAAGCGGCGGCTCCAGCGCGACAACGATAAGGATTTTGTCAAATGATCAACACGTCGAAACGTGCGCCGCTGCTTGCGGCATCGCTGGCCCTCGTGCTGTTTGGCGTCGCGACGCCGGCGTCTTCGCAAAGTCCGACCGATGCACAGCGCAGCGCGATCCGCTCGCAATGCCGCTCGGACTATCAGGCCCATTGCGCCAGTATCCCGCCGGGCGGGGCGGCGTCGCTGCAATGCCTGCAGCAAAACATGTCGAGCCTGTCACCGGGCTGCCAGAGCGCGGTGCGAGCGGTGGAAGCGCCGGCCGAACCCAAAGCCGAGGCCAAGCCCGAATCCGCGCCGGTCGCCAAGCCCGCCACCGAGACCGCCGCGCCGGCAATGGAGCCCGCCCAACCGGCCGCCGAGACCCCCGTTGCGCCGGCTCCCAAAGCGGCGACGGCGGCAAAGCCGGCGCCAAGTCCGATGGCCAAGAAGCCAAGCGGCAGCCAGATCGCGGCGGTCCGCAGCGCCTGCCGTTCCGACTACCAGCGAAACTGCGCCGGAGTCCCGACCGGCGGTGCGGCGGCGCTGCAATGCCTGCAAAAGAACCAATCGAAACTCTCGGCGAACTGCGAACAGGCGGTCAGCGCGGCCAGCGGTGGGGCTGCGACGCCTGCCGCGGCCGGCGTTCCCTCTGCCGCAGCGCCCGGTGCAGCGCCTGCCGCCCCGCCCGAGCCCGCACTGGTCTTGCGGCCGATGCGGCCGCGCGAGGAGTTGTTCGTGTTGAGGTCGGCCTGCGGTGGAGACGTCCGCGCGCTGTGCGCCGGCGTTCAGCCCGGCGGCGGCCGCATCATACAATGCCTGGCAACGCAGGCGGCTTCGCTTTCGCCGGCGTGCAAGGGTGTGCTGGGCCAGTTCGCCGCGCAATGAATTAAACGGCGCGACATTTCCGCAGCAGCCTGCGAAGCTTCGTTGTACACCTGCGCTGCTGCCGGTCACGCCAGCCGGGTGCTGCCCGATCGTTTGCCGATAACGCTGGCTGGCTGTCATGGCCGGCCACTGGACACGTTCCAGGGGTTAGTCTTTAAGCGGGAGATTCTCCGCTTTTGCCGGGCCATCGAGGGAGGAAGCTTGTGCGTATCGCCGTGATCGGCGGAGGCCCCGGAGGTCTCTATTTCGCCTATCTCTGGAAGAAGCGTCACCCGGACGCGACCATCGACCTGTTTGAGCAGAACGCCGCCGGCGCCACCTGGGGCTTTGGCGTGGTGTTCTCCGAGCAGGCGCTGGAATTCCTGCGCGCTGACGACCCCGATACGGTCGATGCCATCGCGCCACGGATGGAGAGCTGGAAGAACATCACGCTCAACCTGCGCGGCGAAAGCGTCGAGATCGACGGCGTCGGCTTTTCCTCGATCGGCCGGCTCGATCTGCTCGGGATCCTGCAGGCGCGCGTCCGCTCGGTCGGCGTCACGCCGCGATACGACACGCTGGTCCAGTCGACGGCCCAGTTGGCCGGTTACGATCTGATCGTTGCGGCCGATGGCTTGAACTCGCTGGTGCGCCGCAGCTTCGAGGCCGAATTCGGCACGTCTGTATCCCATTCCGCCAACAAGTTTGCCTGGTACGGCACCACAAAGCGGTTCGAGACGCTGTCACAGACGTTTGTCGCGACCGAACTCGGCACCTTCAACGCCCATCACTACCGCTACGCGCCCGCCATGAGCACGTTTCTGGTCGAATGCGATCCCGAGACCTGGTGGCGTTACGGCTTCGCCGACAAGACGGTCGAACAATCGCAGGCCAGTTGCGAGCAGGTGTTCGCTGCGACGCTCGATGGCCACGGACTGGTGTCGAACAAATCGGTGTGGCGCAATTTTCCGTGGATCTGGAACGAGCGCTGGTCGTCAGGCAATATGGTACTGATCGGCGACGCCCTGCATTCGGCGCATTTTTCGATCGGATCGGGCACGCGGCTCGCCATCGAGGACGCGATCGCGCTGGTAAAGGCGCTGGAAGCGGAAGCGGATATTGCCGCGGCACTCGTCCGCTATGAGGCCGAGCGCAAGCCGGTCGTGAAAAAGCTGGTGACGGCGGCGCGCACCAGCGCCGACTGGTACGAAAAATTCCCCGACCATATGAAGCTCGGCCTGATGGATTTTGCCTACAGCTATATCACCCGTTCGGGGCGGATCGACGATGCGCGGCTGCGCACGATGTCGCCGGCCTTCATGGCGCGTTATGAGGCGTCGAAAGCGTCGTCGCTCGGCGGGAGCAAGGCATGACCTCGCCGAAGCCACCCGGATCGGTTGAGATTGTCGACGCCGTGCCCGGCGATAGCCCGGGCGCACAAGAGATCGGCTTTACGATCCCGGAACGCTACAACGCCAGCCGCATCCTGTTCGACAATCTCGGGAAGGGCGGCGGCGACCGCATGGCGCTGACGGGTCCGGCCGGAACGCGCAGCTATGCCGAACTCTGCGCCGAAGCATCGCGATGGGGACATGGCTTGCAGTCGCTGGGACTGGCGCGCGGCGACCGCATCCTGATGTTCCTCGACGATTCGCCGGCCTATCCGGCGGCATTTTTCGGCGCAGTCCGAGCGGGCTTCGTGCCGCTGTTGATCAATACGCTGACGCCATCGGACCTGCTGCAATTTTATCTGTCGGACTCCGGCGCCACGATGGCCGTCGCCGATGCCGAGTTTTGCGCGCGCTTCGACACAGCGGCCTGCAAGGACACGGCATTGCGCACGCTGATCGTCGTCAACGGCGCGGTTGACGATCACGCCGTGCCGAATGCCATCGTCGCAGAGCCTTGGCTGCAGGGATTTCCGGCTGACCTCGCCGAAGCCGACACCCACCGCAACGAGATGGCGTTCTGGATGTATTCGTCGGGCTCGACCGGACGGCCCAAGGGCATCGTCCATCTGCAGCACGATATGGCCTATAGCGAAGCCGCGTTCGCACGCAATGTGCTGAAGCTCGACCCCGGCGACATCTGCTTTTCGGTGCCGAAGATTTTCTTCGCCTACGGCTTCGGCAACTCGATCACCTTCCCGTTCACCGCGGGCGCAGCCACGCTGCTGCTGCCGGGCCAGCCGAAGCCTGCGGCTATCTTTGCGGCGATAGAGCGTTTTCGCCCGTCCGTCTTCTTCGGATTGCCGACGCTCTATACGTCCCTGACAAAGGCCGAGGGTGCTGCGGCCACGGATTTTTCCTCGCTCCGCATGGCGCTGTCGGCCGCGGAAGTGCTTTCCGCTGAGGTTTTCAACGGCTGGAAGAGCCTGACCGGCATCGAGATCATGGAGGGGCTGGGGTCCACCGAAGTGCTGCACATCTACCTGTCCAACCGGCCGGAGCAGAAAAAACTCGGCGCCGCCGGGCTTCGGGTGCCCGGCTATGAAATCGCGCTGAGAGACAAAGACGGCCGCGAGGTCGGCGACAACGAGGAAGGCATTTTGTGGGTGCGCGGCGATTCCAACACCCCGCTATATTGGAATAGACCCGACAAATCGGCCGAGACCATCCGCGAAGAGGGATGGATCTACACCGGCGACCGTTTTGTCCGCGATTTTGACGGCTTTCATTTCTTCCGCGGCCGCGCCGACGACCTGATCAAAATCTCCGGCCAATGGGTCTATCCGCTCGAAGTCGAACTCTGCCTCGCCGAGCATCCGCAGGTGCGCGAATGCGCGGTTTTTGCTGTCGAGTTGCCAGACCGTCGCATGACCCTGAAGGCCGTCGTCGCCATGAACAGTCGCGCCTTCGATGAACGCGAAGCGACCCGGCTGTTGCAGGATTTCGTGAAGGAAAAATTATTGCCGTACAAATATCCGCGCGAGATCAGGTTCATCGACGAGTTGCCAAAAACCGGCACCGGCAAGATCGACCGGCAAGCGCTGCTGCGGGTTTAGCGGCAGAAGGATGTCCGATCTTCGCCTCAGCCCACCCGGTGTCGTCCCGGCCTTGAGCCGGGATCCATAACCACCGACGTTTGTTGTCGCATGAGACAGTTGCTCCAGCCTTCGCCCCTTGCGCACCGGTGAATATGAGTCCCGGCTCAAGGCCGGGACGACGTGGAGGGTTGGTCCCTATCCCTTTAGCCCCGTTCCGCCATACAGCCACGCCAGATCGCCGTAATAATCCTCCGACGTCTTCGCGCTCATGATGGCGTTGCGTATTCGCGCGTGGTCGCCTGCGGGGTGGTAGATGTGCTCGCCGATGGCGCGGGACAGGAGCTGCACGCGTGCGGTGCGCGGGAAGCGCTGCTGGCGATATTGCTCCAGCGCGGCGGCGTGGTCACCGGGATGGGTCCCGAGCATGTGCGACAGGCACACCGAGTCCTCCAGCGCCATGCAGGCGCCTTGCGCGAAATATTGCAGCATCGGATGCGCGGCATCGCCAAGCAGCGCGACGCGGCCGTCGACCCAGCGTTCGAGCGGCTCGCGGTCGCACAACACCCAGGCCTTCCAGTTCTTGCCGTGGCGAATGATCTCCTGTGCGCGCGCATGCACATGCGCAAAACCCTGCATGACCTCGTCGTCGGATACCGGCTTGCCGGCGACCGGCTCCGGCGCATCGTTGTGACAGGTGACGACGAGGTTGAACACTTTCCAGTCCGACAGCGGGTAATGCACGATATGGCATTTGGGGCCGGCCCACAGCGTCGCCGCATTCCAGCGCAGATCCTCCGGCATTTCCCCGGTGGGAATTACCGAACGATAGGTGGTATGGCCGGAAACCCGCGGCGGCCCGTCGGCGACGACTTGTTTGCGGATATTCGACCACAGCCCGTCGGCGCCGATCAGCAGCGATCCCGTGACATCATCGCCGGAAGCCAGCCGCACCGTCACCGACGCGCCGTTCTGATCGTAGCCGATCACTTCGGAACTGACACGCAGATCGATCAGCGCGTGATCCCGGCAGGCTTTCAGCAATACGCCGTGCAGATCGCCGCGATGCACGACCGCATAAGGGTTGCCGAAGCGCGCGCGGAACGCATCGCGCAGATCGACATGGGTGATCTCTTCGGCCGTCAGCGCATCCATCAGCCGCAGCTGATCGATATAGACGGCCATGCCGCGCGCGGCCTCGCCGACCCCGAGATAGTCGAAGGCATGGAACGCGTTGGGTCCAAGCTGGATGCCGGCGCCGATTTCCCCCAGCGCCGAAGCTTTCTCCAGCAGGATCGAGGCAATGCCCTTTTGTGCGAGGCCAAGCGCGGCGGCGAGACCGCCGATACCGCCGCCTGCGATCAGCACCGGTCGTGCGGCCGCCGGTCCCATCAGCCCGATTTCCCGAGATGTTCGAGCGCGTCTTCGGCCCGCAGCGGCACCCGCGACGCCTCGTTGTTGAGATCGACCAGCTGCGTCAACAGCGCCAGCAAGGTCTTGCGGTCGGCCGGCTTTAAGGGCTGCAGCATCCGCGCCTGCGCGCGGTCGACCGACGGCATGATATCGCGCAACAGCGCCGCGCCTGACTTGGTCAGATGCAGCAGTTTGATCCGTTTGTCCTCGCGCGATGGCTTGCGCTCGATGTAATCCTTGGATTCCAGCCGCTCGATCACATTGCCCAGCGTCGAGCGGTCGAAGGCGATCACGGCGGAGAGCCGGGTGGCGTCGATGCCGGGATGGGTGCGGATCGCGACCAGGGCTGCAAATTGCACCGGCGTCAGGTCGTGATCCCTGCACTCCTCCACGAAAATCGAAACCGCGATCTGCTGCATCCGGCGAAACAGATAGCCCGGCGCGGAATAGACCGCATCCATCGTCACCGCGGCTGGCTTATTCGGCATCGGGCTGCCGCTCCGGTGCCGCGTCCGCGAACGCCTTGTTGTTCTTCGCAGCCGTTTCGGCCTGCAGCAGGCGCGGAAAGGCGGCGAGATCGACTCCAAAACGCCGCGCATTGGCCAACTGCGGCACCAGGCAGAGGTCGGCGATGGTCGGTGCCGTGCCGAAGCAAAATGGGCCGGGTTCGTTCGCGATCAGGGTTTCGCAGGCCGAGAGGCCCTCGCGGTTGGCCCAGGCCGCCCACTCCGTGACCTTTTCTTCCGCCAGGCCGAGCTGCCGCAGCCGCGCCAGCACCTTCAGATTCTGCACCGGATGGGTATCGCAGGCCAGCGCCATCGCAAACGCCCGGACTTTGGCGCGCTGCAGCGGATCCTTCGGCAGCAGCGGCGGCTCGGGGTGGATTTCATCGAGCCATTCGATGATCGCGAGCGACTGGGTGAGGATGGCACCGGCATCGTTCTCCAGCGTCGGGACCAGTCCCTGCGGATTGATCGCCAGATAGGAGGGCGCGCATTGCTCGCCCTTGCGAAGATGGTGCGGCAGGTGCTCGGCGCTCAAACCCTTCAGGTTCAACGCGATTCTGACCCGGTAGGACGCGCTGCTGCGAAAATAGCCGTGCAGCCTCATCGGAACCTCCCCAAATTTTCTCGTTTTGCTTTTGCTGGCTCATTGACGCTACCCACTTTGTAAGTATGCTGTCAATAATTCGAAACGATAACGAGGGAGGCTTGCCATGGAAGCCGTGCAGAAGACCCCGGAACGCGAGGCGTTCTACAAGAAGATCGACGGCGAAAACCTCTCCGCGCTGTGGAACGTGATGGGCGACCTGATCACGCCGGAGCCCAGGAGCGCCTGCCGACCGCATCTATGGAAATTCGACGCCATCCGCGACTACATGACGGAAGCCGGCAAGCTGATCACCGCCAAGGAGGCCGAGCGGCGGGTGCTGGTGCTGGAAAATCCCGGGCTGCGCGGCCAGTCGAAGATCACGACATCCTTGTTTGCCGGCGTGCAGATGGTGGTCCCCGGCGACATCGCGCCGGCGCACCGGCACAGCCAGTCGGCGCTGCGGTTCATTCTCGAGGGCAAGGGCGCCTATACCTCCGTCGATGGCGAGCGCACCGCGATGGAGCCCGGCGATTTCGTCATTACGCCGTCGATGACGTGGCATGACCATTCCAACGAAACGTCCGAGCCGATGTTCTGGCTCGACGGGCTCGATATCCCGATGGTGCAGTTCTTCGATGCCTCCTTCGCCGAAGGCTCGACCGAGGAGCAGCAGAAGATCACCCGTCCCGCCGGCGACAGCTTTGCGCGCTACGGCCACAATTTGCTGCCGGTCGACGAAAAGCGCACATCGAAGACCTCGCCGATTTTCAACTACCCCTACAGCTACACCCGCGAGGCGCTGGAACAGGCCAAGGTGCGCAACGAGTGGGACGCCTGTCACGGCCTGAAACTGAAATTCTCCAATCCCGAGACCGGCGATTTCGCGATGCCGACCATCGGCACCTTCATCCAGTTGCTGCCCAAGGGCTTCAAGACCGCGCGCTATCGCGCCACCGACGCCACGGTATTCGCGGCGATCGAAGGCAAGGGGCGTTCGCGGATCGGCGACCAGAGTTTCGAGTGGGGCCCGCGCGATTTGTTCGTGGTGCCGAGCTGGCAGTGGGTCACCCACGAGGCCGACGAGGATTCCGTACTGTTCAGTTTCTCGGACCGTCCGGTGCAGCAGAAGCTGGATCTGTTCAGGGAAGATCGCGGCAATGCGTGAGGCGGCATTGCGAGCAGTCGCCGCTTGCTGGGAACACCTCTCCCCTTGTGGGAGAGCAAAGGCCGCCTTCGGCGGCCGTCCTTGGAAAGAACGCCGAAGCTATGCTTCGGCTATGTCGCATCGTGAGATGCGATCCGGGTGAGGGGTTACGCTCCATCGATAGACCGTAACCCCTCACCCCAACCCTCTCCCGCAAGGGGAGAGGGAGCTCACTGCCGTCGCCGAGACAGCTTCGCTCAATCCAACCAACTAGCTCTAATCACCGCCAGTGCAGCAATCTCGTTTCCAGCCAATTGATCAGCCGTCCTACCGCGAGCCCGAACAGCGACAGGATCACGACGCCCGCCAGGAGCTGATCGGTCTGCATCAGGTTGCCGGCCTGCAGCACAAAAGCGCCGATGCCGTATTCGGCGCCGATCATTTCGGCGCTCACCACCAGGAGCAGCGCGATGGAGGCGGTGATGCGGAAGCCGGCGAGAATCGAGGGCAGCGCGCCGGGCCAGATCACCCTGATCACGATCGCATGAAACGGCACATTGAAACTCTGCGCCATCCGGATCAGATTGCGCGGCACATTGTCGACGCCGCTATAGACCGAGATCGCGGTGGAGAAGAACACCCCGAGCGCGATGGTGGCGATTTTCGGCTCTTCGCCGATGCCGAGCCACAGGATCAGCAGCGGCAGCAGCGCGATTTTCGGAATCGGAAACAGTGCCGAGATGAAGGTGATGCCGACGCCGCGCGCCAGACTCGAGAGACCGATCGCAAAGCCGACGACGACGCCGGCAATCGTTCCAAGAAGCCATCCGGTTCCAATCCGCATGATCGACCAGGACAGATGGTGCCAGAGCGCGCCTGAGATCGCGAGCTGCCAGATCGCGCGCACGATTGCGGACGGCGCCGGCAGAAACAGCGGATTGACCCAGCCAGCGCTGCCGGCCAGTTGCCAGAATCCGATCACCAGCGCCAGCGCAATCCAGCCGGAATAGCGGCCCGCTTTGGGGCTGAAGCCGGCGCCGCGAAAGGCCACCGGCCGCGTCTCGCCATTGCGGTCGGCTGGCGGCGAACCTTCGTTGGCCTGCGCACGGTCAAGCATGCTGGACCTCGCGCTCGGCGTCGATCGCTTCTTCGCGGATCAGCGACCACAGCTCGCTCTGCAGCGCCAGCAGCTGTTCGCGGGCGTGGATGTCGCCGCGTTCGCTGCGCGTCAGCGGGATGCTGACGACCTCGCGGACCCGGCCGGGCCGCCGCGACAGCACGACGATGCGGTCGGCGAGCCGAACAGCCTCCTCCAGATTATGCGTCACATAGACCGCGCCCATCGCGCCGTCAGCGAGCAGACGGATAAAATCCTCCATCAGCAATTCGCGGGTCTGCGAATCCAGCGCCGACAGCGGCTCATCCATCAGCAGGATCGCGGGGCGGACCGCGAGCGCCCGCGCAATGCCGACGCGCTGGCGCATGCCCCCGGACAGTTGTTTCGGATAGGTGCCGCGGAAATCCGACAGGCTGGTGCGGCGCAGGGCGTCATCGACCACGGCGCGGCGATCGCTCGCGGCAAGGCTGGTGTGCAGCAGCGGAAATTCGACGTTTTCCCCGACCGTGCACCAGGGCAGCAGCGCAAAATCCTGGAACACAAACGTCAGAGGATTGAGGCTGCCTGCCGGCGCCGCGCCGCGCAGCTCCGCCGCGCCGGCGCAGGGCTGCAACAACCCGCCGAGGACCGACAGCAGCGTGCTCTTGCCGCAGCCGGACGGACCGACGATCGCGACCACCTCGCCGGCGCCAACCGTGAACGACACGTCGTCGAGCACCTCGAGCGCGCCGAAGCGGTGGCTGATATGGTCGGCGATCAAGTCCATGTGGGATCCTGTTTCGATTCGTGATCCCGAGGGCCGTCATTGCGAGGAGCCAACGGGTCCGGCCTCTGGCCGGCCCGATGATAAACTCCACGACGAAGCAATCCAGACTGTGTCATTCCGGGATGGTGCGTTAGCACCAGACCCGGAATCTCGAGATTCCGGGTTCGATGCTTCGCATCGCCCCGGAATGACGGCTTCATTAGCATCAACATCAATCCGGCTTCACATAGTCCTTCGCGATGATGGCATCGGCGGTGAAGCCCTTGTCGACAAAACCCTGCTGCTGCAGCCAATCGATCTGGTTGGCGACATTCTTCACATCGAGCTTGCCGTCGGGGTCGATATAGGCGCAGTTGCCGACCACCTGCTCGACCGGCAGATTAGTGTATTTGGCGATGATCTCCAGCAGCGGCTTTGTCGCTTCGTTGATCGGCGCCTTGCCGTCGACGACGGCGGCCAGGATCACGTCATGGTATTCCCGGTCGGCGCGGGCAAGCGCGCTCAAAAGCCTGGTCACCAGCGGCTTGTCGGCCAATGTTTTCGGCGAAGCGAACACCGCGCCCAGTTGCCACGGCGTCTCGTCGCCGACCCAGCCCAGCAGCTTCGCCCCGCCATCGTCCATCAGCTTGCGCGCGGTCGAGGCCGGCAATAACGCGGCATCGACGGTTTCGCCTTTCAGCGCGGCGGCCGCGTTCGACAGCGACTGCATCGGCAGCACCTTCATGTCGCTCAGTTTGAGCCCATATTTGTCGGCGAGCAGGCCGAGCGAATAGTGAAAGCTGGAACCGACCTGCGTCACCGCGATCCGCTTGCCGGCGAGATCCCTGGGTGTCTTGAGGCCGGCGGCGTAGGCGTTGTTGCTGGCGAAATAGCCGATCAGGGGATAGCCGGCCTTTTCGCGGCTCATGCCGCCGATCACCTTCAGCGTGCCCTTGCCGGCGAGGTTGTAGAGCCCGGCGGTGAACGCCGTGATGCCGAAATCGATATCGCCCGACGTGGTCGCCACCGCGATCGGCTGCGCGGCATCGAAGAATTTCAGTTCGACATCGAGCCCGGCGTCGCGGAAATAGCCCTTGTCCTGCGCGATGAACACCGGCGCGGACGACGACAGTCGCAATACGCCGACTTTGGCCTTGAGGGGTTCCTCGGCTCGGACAGCTCCGGTCACCGACAGCGTCATCAGGGCCGCGAACAATAACCGCAAAAATTCAGGCCGCGCCATAATGATGCGATAGCACAACGTCATGCAGTTTCCTCCATCTCTTATTGCTCTGTCTTATTCACTTTGAAGCACTGGCTCGATGTCTCCGCACGGCAGTGAGCCCCCTCTCCCCTTGCGGGAGAGGAGGTCGCAACGAGCAAGCGGAGCGATTTTGGCTTCATCAAATAGAACTTTACAGCCCGACCGGCACGGCCTGATCCCGCCCGAGAAACGCCCCCTGCTGTCTCAACTGACCCTGTAGTTTGCCGACATCAATGTCGCGCGGATTGGTATTGCCGCCCAGCGCCAACGCGGCAGCCGTTCCCGCCGCCTCGCCCATGACAAAACAGGCGCCGGAGACGCGCGCCGCCGACTGGCCGTCATGGGTCATCGAGGCACAGCGGCCGGCCACCAGCAAATTGTCGATGCCTTCAGGCGTCAACATGCGGTACGGCAGTTCGTTGAACCCGCGCGACTCCGGGATCGGCGGAAACTTGAAGATCACATCGCCGGCGACATGGGATTCCATCGGCCAGCCGTTGACGCCGATCGAATCGTCGAACGCGGCGCAGCCGAGCACGTCATCGCCAGAGAGCATATAGCCGCCAACCACGCGCCGGGTTTCGCGGATGCCGAGTTGCGGCGGCAGATCGACGATGTAGGATTTTTCGAATCCCGGCACCGTGCGCAGGAAATCGAAGGCGTTGAGGGCCTGACGGCGGCCTTCGATCTCGCCGCGCGTGAGATCATCGGGTTCAAGCCCGTTGATCGCGCTACCATCCTCGCGCGCCAGCTGCGTAAAATTCACCCGCCATTCGATTTGCGAGCGCTGCGGCCGCACGATCGCGGCCTTGCGCGGAAAATGATGCGTGCCGGCGGCTTCGGCTTGCTCCATCAGCGCCGGGATCGTGCGCCAGGCGTCGCCGGCTTTTTCGGGATCGATACCGTTGAGACGAAACATCATCGAGGGGTAGAGCATGCTGCCGTTGCTATCGCCGACCTCGTAACGCGCGCCCGCCCACGCGGCGAGATCGCCGTCGCCGGAGCAATCGATGAAGATGTCGGCGCGCACCGCCTGGCGGCCGGCCTTGGTCTCGACCATCAGCGCGTTGATGCGCCTGTCGTCATGCATGACCACGCCGGCGCCGAGCGCATGAAAGAGAATGTCGACCTTGTGGCTCAGCAGCAGATCGTCGGCCGCGATCTTGTAGGCCGCGGTGTCGTAGGCTTGCGCCAGGATTTTCCCCAGGATCAGATGCGGCGCGTTGAGGCCACCGAGACGATCGATGCGCCCGAGCAGGTCGGACGCGATGCCCTGCACCACCCGATGCATCTCGCCATAGACGTTGGCATGCAGCCCGCAGAAATTGGTGACGCCCGCAGCCGTGCCCATACCGCCGAGAAAGCCGTAGCGCTCGATCAGCAGCGTGCGGCGGCCCGCGCGCGCAGCAGCCACAGCTGCGGCAATGCCGGCGGGTCCGCCGCCGAGGACGACGACTTCATACTCGCCGTACAGCGGCACCTGCCGCGCGGGCTCTTCGATGGTTTTGGTGGGCAATGTGGGATTCCCGATGCTGAGTGAACATCATGCCCACGGGTGAGGCGTTTCAGCCATCTCGTCAAGGGATTAGCCCCGGGGATGCCCCGAATCGTCAATCCCACCGCCTTCATCGGAGACAACGCGATCAAATCGAGTGTTTGATCTTTGCCAGTTTCTTCGGCCGCGTAGCGCGCGTCCGAAGACAACGTGATCACGGTGATGCGGTCGCCTTTGGCTTTGGCCGGCTGCCGGAACTGCGTTTGCGGCTCGACGGCTGAGGCGCGCCTCCTGACGGCGGTTTTTTATTCGCGGGCGAAACATTCCGCTGAGACGGCCGGCGCAGCCCCGAACCCGACTCGGAAGGACTTTCGCGACGCTTGTTATTCTGGTCAGCCAGGAGAAACAGCGGGGCCTCCCCGCCGGCGTTGAGTCCGACCAGAAAATCCATCCCCGCACGCATCACATGCTCGGCTGCGAGGGTGGCGGCCCTGCGTTCATCGCCGTCGATGATCGCGCGCAAGATCGCTGCGTGCTCCTCCCAGGAGCGAGCCTGGCGGCCGGGATCCATCGGCGAGAACAGCATCGACGTTCGTTCTCTCAGCTTCTGCAGCAGTTCCCCCAGGACGGTATTTTGTCCGGCCGCGGCGAGTTCCCGGTGGAAAAGCAGGTTGAGATCGAACAGCTGCTCGAATCGCTTGGCCGCGACTGCCGCGCTGCCCTTGTTCAGGACCGCCTCGATGCGCTTGATGATCTGCTGGTCGTGCCGGCGCGCCGCGAGCCGGGCGTTCTGTCCCTCGAGCAGGGCCCGCAACTCGATGGTCTCGCGCGCTTCCTGCTCGGTCATCGTCGCGACCGCCGCACCGCGCCGCGCGGTGACCTCGATCAGACCCTCGGAGGCGAGCGCACGGATCGCCTCGCGCACCGGATTGCGGGAGACACCCAGTTCGTCGGCAAGCCGACCCTCGACCAGACGTTCGCCTGGCTTCAGTCGTCCGGACAAGATGGCTTGGCGGAGCTCCGTGACCACCTGGTCGCGAAGCGGAGAATGCTCCTCGCCGAGTCGACGCTTGCTTGTGACGGCCGTGAGCGTCATTCCTTAGCCCATCCCAAAATCAATGCCGCCCGGCAAATGCAATGACGCCTCCGCCAGGCTATTGTTCGCCTGATGCTGACTGCGAAGCGGCTGCCTGACGCCAGTCTACTGCAATCCGCGCCATATGCCATCCCGTTACTGCGTACGCTTGCCGGAGTTCGTGGTGGCCGTTTCGGGTCACTCTTGCACCGGTCCGTCGGACAAGGGCATGACCGCCGCGGCGTCCGGCTCGGCGCGCGGGGCTGGCGCACGACGCTCCGCCATCGGCACCCAGGATACACTGACGTCGCCGTTGAGGAAGGTCTGGCAGGCCATGCGGTAGCCCGCCTTGAATTGCTCTTCGGTCAGATGCTTGCGCTCTTTGGGCTTGATGGCGTCGGTGTGCTCCAGGCCTTGCTCGATCCTGCATTTGCAGGTGCCGCAGATTCCGCCGCCGCACTTGAATGGAATTCCGCCCTGCTCGCGCAACGAAACCCGCAGCAGATTGCTGTTCTCCGGCGCGCTCGCCACTTTGCCGCTGTTCGTCAGGAACGTGACTTGGATCATCTCGTGACCGGCTATTCAGCTTGCAGGCAACGCCGTCTGGCGCAACTCGGTGTCCATATGGCCGAAGCTGGTCAGGTGCCGGAGTTCCCTCAGCGCCTGTTCGGTCGTCTCGAATTTTTCCAGGAATTTTGAGGGCACGTCGTTGACGATGGCGGTGTCGTCTTCGATGACGCGGATCCGGGTGCGCTCTTCAAGCAGTTCGGCGATCACGAAATGCGCTTTGGTCTGCCCGTAGAACACATAGTCGTAGGCCTCGAGAGGCCGCAGGCCATTGACGGTCTCGGTCCGGAACTGTCCGGGCTTGCTGGTCAGGATGACATACATGGCAAATTCCTTATCGTCATTGGCAACGCGCCGGACCATTTCGCCGCGGCGAAAAATTTACAAAGCCGCGGGCGCCAGCGGTTCGACCGGGATCTGGTCTTGCTCAAGTTCGATGTCGTGGCTGAGCCAGAGTTGACAAATCAGGCGGTAGCCCGCGTCCAGCCCGGGCCCTAGCCGCTTCTTTTCCTTCCAGTTCGGCTCGGGCAATTGCTCGGCCCCCCGGAGAACCCGGCAGGCGCATTTCCCGCACTTGCCCATCCCGCATCCATATCGCAGATGGGGATAGGGAAACTGCTTGATACCCGCCCGCACGACGAGATTGGTGTTCTCCGCGACCTCGCCATGGTAGGCGTGGCCGTCGCGATGAAAGGTGACCTTGGGCACCCGAATCAGGCCCGCAGCAATTGCCGCTCGCCGTGCTGCACCTTGGGCTCGGCGTTCTCGATCTCGCTGATCGGAATGTCCTTGGCGACGTAGTCCCAATACAGCGCGGTGGTGTACAACAGCCGCATCTGCGCTCCGATTTCGCAGATTTTCAGGCAGCGCTGCTGCAGCTCGACGGTGTTGGCGTGCTCAAGAACGATCTGATAGCCACGCTCGCCGTGGATCTCGTCGGAAACGATGTGGAGATCGAAGAACTCGACTTCCTCGTCGCTGAATTTGTACTTCTCGCGCAGCGTCGGGGTCTGCTTGCGATAGATTGACGGCACCTGGGACTCCAGGCCGACCACGAGGGCTGCGACGGCGACAATCGGATCTTCGCGCATCGCCACCGCATAGCACCAGCTCTGCAGGCCGCGCGTGGTGGCAGTCATGTTGTCGGGATCGATAACGCGCTCGCGGGTCGTGCCACAGGCTTCGGCGAAGCGGATCAAGAGATCGGTATGGCGGTCGCCGCCGATCTCTTCCTCGTACATGTTGGCGAGCAGGAAGTCCTTGGCCTCGGTGTAACGCTCGGGCATCCGAGCATAAATATAGGCCAGATAGTCCGCGAACGGCCCGACATAATGGAAATGATTTTCCGCCCAGCTGGCGAGGTGCGCGCGGCTCAGTTTGCCGCTGGCCCATGCGATGCTGAACGGCGCCTTGTTGGCGCTCTTGCCCTTGATGGCGTTTTCGAGGGCGCTGCGGAACTCCACATGGTTCATCAGTTCAGGCATCGTTGTGCTCCTTGAGGTTGGACGGGAACAGAACCAGTTACGGATTCTCTGCCCAAAATTGTATACACTATACAAAATCTGTCAACCTAGCGATTGCCTACTTTGCCCGCAACTTTCCAGGCAAACGCCCATATTTGGCGCAATCTCAATTTATCGCTTGCACTGGCGGATACTGTATACAATCTTGCGGCTGCCGGGCATGGCATTGGTCCACAGGGGGGAAAATGGGTCAGCAAGTCACGATTACCGCAGCGCATTGGGTCTATCTCGCAGGTGTGATGGCCGTAGTGCTCACGATGGTACTGCGCGCCAACGTGGTGGTGCCTTCCATCGTCGCCACCTTCGCCGTTGCGCTGGTTTGGACGCACAGCCCGGTGAGTGCTCTCGGGAGCATCTTCAATGCCAGTTTTGTCGCGGCCAAGGAGCTGTTCAACATCTTCCTGGTGATCGCGCTGATTACCTCGCTGCTGAACGCGCTGAAGTCGCTGCGCTCCGACGTTCTCATGGTGCAGCCCTTCCGGGCGGTGATGACGAACGGCCACATCGCCTTCTTCGTTCTTTCCGCCGTGACCTATGTCATTTCGCTGTTCTTCTGGCCAACGCCCGCCGTTCCGCTGGTATCCGCGGTGCTGTTGCCTGCGGCGATAGTCGCCGGGCTGCCGCCGCTTGCCAGCGCAATGGCGATCGCGATCGCCGGTCAGGGCATGGCATTATCGTCCGATTACGTGATCGGCGTTGCTCCCGGCATCAGCGCCAAGGCCGCCGGCGCCGCGGTCAGCGCCGCCGCGGTGGCAGACCGCGCTTTGTCCTTGTCGCTTATCACCGGCGGCGTCGCTCTGGTGATCGCCTATTTCTCGATCCGAAAGCTGATCCAGCCTGCCAGCGAATTGCTGCTGGTGCGCTGGCAGAAGCAATCGAGCACCGGCGAACTCGACCGCATGGAGGCAGTCGGCACCTTCGACAAGGCCGAGATCGCGCGCAGCACCGGCGGCAGCTATGAAGAGCCGCTCGCCGTCGATGCCGCGATCAGGACCGAACGGCCGCTCAGCGACAAGCGCCGTGCCGGCTGGTCGAAGCTGTTCGCCATCCTGACGCCGCTCGGCTTCGCCGCCGTGATCGCCGTGATGGTGCTGCCCAAACTGGGAGTCCGCGGTTTGCCGGAACTCAAGGGCGGCGACGCCGCCGCTCTGGTCGGCGGCATGGGCGCGGCGCTGATGATCCTGGCGACGCTCGCCGCGGAAGGCGCGCGCAAGAGCCTCGACGTCTGCGCCGACCATATCACCGACGGCTTCGTGTTCGCGTTCAAGGCGATGGGGTCGGTGCTGCCGATCGCCGGCTTCTTCTTCATGGGCGCGGGCGGCGATCTCGCTGCCGGCGTGCTCAATGTCCCGGTCGGCGAAGCGCCGCCGCTGTTGTTCAACTTGATCCAGACCGCCGAAGCATGGATCCCGCACAATCACGTGCTGGTGGCGTTCGGCGTTTTGGTGGTCGGCATGATCACCGGCGTCGACGGCTCCGGCTTTGCCGGCCTGCCGCTTACCGGTTCGCTGGCGGGCGCCCTTGGACCAACGGTCGGGCTCGACGTCACCACCCTGTGCGCCGTCGGGCAGATGGGCGCGGTGTGGACCGGCGGCGGCACCCTGATCGCATGGTCGTCGCTGATCGCCGTGGCCGGCTTCGCTCGGGTGTCGGTACTCGACACGGTCCGCGCCCTGTTGCTGCCCGTGTTAACCGGCCTGTTTGTGTCGACCATCTGCGCCGTCCTGTTCTGGAGCTAGAGAAAGGCTAAATCGTCCATGTCCGATACCGCGACGCCGTTGGCGTACACCCGCACAGCGCGTACCCAAATCGAAGAGTTCAAGAACCATATCGACGGCAAATGGTCGGCGAGCCAGACCGGCGAGCAGTTCGATGTCATCAACCCGGCCGATACCAACGACGTTGTCGGCCGCTTTCCGGCGTCCTCGGCGGCGGATGCCGAAGCGGCGGTCCGCGCCGCATCCTCGGCCTTCGCGAGCTGGAAGAAGACGCCGATCTCGGCACGGGCGAAGATTCTCAACCGCGCCGCGGACTATCTCGAGGCCAACGTCGATCGCTTCGCCGCGGAACTGACGCGGGAGATGGGCAAGGCGCTCAATCTGAGCAAGGACGAGATCCTGCGCTCGGCGCAGACGCTGCGATTCTACGCGGTCGAGGGCCAGTCGTTCGCGGGCGAGACCTTCCCCAACGACGATCCCGACATGATCGTCTATACGCAGCGCGAGCCGCTCGGCGTCGTCTCGGTGATCACGCCATGGAATTTTCCGGTGTCGATCCCGGCGCGAAAGATCGCGCCGGCGCTGATCGCCGGAAACACCGTGGTGTTCAAGCCATCGTCGGACGCGCCGCTGAGCGGCTATCGGCTCGTGGAAGCTTTCGTCGCCGCAGGCGTCCCGAACGGAGTCCTGAATTTCATCGTCGGACGCGCTTCCGAGGTCGGTCCGGCCATTACCGTACCGCCCGTGGTGCGCGCGATCTCCTTTACCGGCTCGACCGCCGCCGGCGAGGCGATTCATCGCTCCGTCGCGTTTACCACCCGCACGCAGATGGAGCTCGGCGGCAAGAATCCGCTGATCGTGATGGAGGACGCCGATCTCGACAAGGCCGTCGATCTGACCGTCAAGGGCGGCCTTTCGTTGAGCGGCCAGGCCTGCACCGGCACCAGCCGCGTGCTGGTGATGAAGCAGGTCAAGGCGGCGTTTACCGAAAAGCTCGTGAGCAAGGTAAAGGCGCTGAAGGTCGGCAGCGGCATGGTCGCAGGAAACGATATCGGCCCGCTGGCGACGCCGCGGCAACTCGAAACGGTGCTGCGTTATATCGAGATCGGCAAGCGCGAGGCGACGTTGCTGTGCGGCGGCGAGCGCCTGACCGGCCCCGGCTACATCAGCGGCTATTACGTGTCGCCCGCCATTTTCACCGATGTGACGCTGGACATGCGGATCGCCCGCGAGGAAATCTTTGGACCGGTGATCGGCATCATGGAGGTCACGAGCTACGTCGACGCGATCGCAAAGGCCAACGATACCGAATACGGCCTCTCCGCGGCGATCGCGACGCGCAATCCGCGCTATATCCACGACTTCGCCAACGATATCGAAGCGGGAACCGTCAAGATCAACCGCACGACAACGGGAAATCTGATCAATGCGCCGTTCGGCGGCCTCAAGCGCTCCAGTACCTCGACGTTCCGGGAATCCGGTCGCGGAGCGCTTGAATTCTACACCCAAATCAAGACGATCTATCGCGGCTGCTGAATCCAGGTCGCGCCAACCATCACCCCATCCGCAATTCGAACTGCCGAGGCAACCAATGAGACCTTCATTCAAATTGGAACTAGAGGAAGCACGCCACATGGTCGCCGCCGCCATCCGTAAATCCAGCGAGATCGGCGTGCTGGAGACTATCTGCGTCGCCGACGAGGGCGGCTATCCGCTCGTGCTTGAACGCATGGACCGCGCCAGGGTGACCGGACCCCAGATCGCCTGGAACAAGGCCTTTACCGCGGCCGGACACAAGCGTTCGACCCACTTGTTCAACCAGACGCCGAACGGCCCCGCGCTTCCGGGCAATGAAGCGTTCGGCATTCAGTGGAGTTTCGAGGGCCGGTTCGCTGTATTCGTCGGCGGCTTTCCCATCGTGGTGGACGATGAGGTCGTCGGCGGCATCGGCCTCAGCGGCGGCAACGGCGAACAAGATACCGCCTGCGGTGTCGCGGCCCTGCAGGCGCTGCAGGAATGGCTGGCGCCGAACAACCATCGCGTTCTGGTCCGGGCCGACATCAAGATGTGATGCAAGGTCGGCCGTCCGCTTCGCAGCGGACGGGCCGCCGCCGATCGCATCACCGGTTTCGCGGCGGGGCTAGCCTGTGGAAACTAGCCCCCAGTCGCGTCGCCCTACTAACAGGACACCATCTCCATGCGTATCTGCATTTTCGGCGCAGGCGCCGTCGGCAGCCATCTTGCGGTGCGGCTCGCGCTGGCCGGACATGACGTCGCTTGCGTGATGCGCGGACCGCATCTCGAGGTGGTGAAGGCGAAAGGCCTGGTGCTTCGCGTTGGGGACGCCGAATTCCGCACGCGGGTGAAGGCATCGGACGATCCGGCGGCGCTGGGTCCGCAGGATCTCGTCATCAGCACGCTGAAAGCGACCGGGATGAGCAGCCTCGCCACCGGCCTGCGGCCGCTGCTGCGCGACGACACGGCTGTGGTGTTTGCCCAGAACGGCATTCCCTGGTGGTACGACATCGGGCTTGCCCCCGATCATTCGCCGCCGCCGGATCTTGCGTTTCTGGATCCCGGCGGCCGGCTGCGCGCGGCCGTGGCCAAAGAACGCATCATCGGCGGCGTGATCTTTTCGTCGAACGAGATCGCAGCGCCGGGAATTGTCGCGAATTTATCACCCGACCGGAACATGCTGCTGGTCGGCGAATGCGATGACCGTGCCAGCGAGCGGATCGAGCGGCTGCGCGGCACGCTCGTCGAGGCGTCCATCGACTCGCCCTTGGTCTCGCGGATCAGGGAGACGATCTGGTCCAAGCTGCTGACCAACATGTCGATGTCGGTGCTGTGCCTGTTGACCGGACAGACCGCCAGGGGCGTCAGGGAGGATCCTGCCTTGCGCGATATCGTGCCGCGGCTGCTCGATGAGGCGCATTCTGTCGGGCAAATTTGCTATCCGGGCGTCAAGCGCGTCACCCGCACCGGGGCCGCGCCCGAGCACAAGCCTTCGATCCTGCAGGACTACGAACTCGGCCGGGCGATGGAAATCGACGCGCTGGTGCGGGCGCCGGCAGCCTTTGCCAGGGCGGCGGGCCTGTCGACGCCGATGCTCGACATGCTGGCGGGCCTCGCCATCCGCCAGGCGCGCGACAAAGGGCTGTACCAGGGTTGAGCGTCATCCCGCGCTTCGCGGGGATGATGTAGATCGCATGCTCCATGCGGGGACGGCTTGGCGGAGTAGCGGCTGCGCCAGCGTCAGGTCTTGGCCGCCGTCCAGTCGGCCGCGCGTTTTTCGGCGAACGAGGCGAGGCCTTCCGAGGCTTCCCTCGTCTGGCGCTTGGCCGCATGCATGCGGACCAGGCGCGCATAGGCCTCGTCGTCCGAGCTCATGCCGCCAAACGAGCTTTCCATCGCCAGCGTCTTGGTTTCGGCCAACGCATCCGGCGCGTTGGCCAGCAATTGCTCGACCACTTTTGCGCCTGATGTTTCCAGATCGGCCAGCGGCACCACCTCGTGCACGAGCCCGATGCGGCGCGCGTCCTGCGCGCCGAAGCGTTCTCCGGTCAGCGCATAGCGGCGGACCTGCCGGACGCCGATGGCATCGCACAATTGCGGGATGATGATCGCGGCGGTCAGCCCCCATCGCACTTCGGCGATCGAGAACACCGCATTGTCGGCCGCGATGACGACGTCGCAGGCGGCAATCACGCCGGTGCCGCCGCCGAAGCAGCCGCCTTGAACTAGCGCCACGGTCGGGATCGGCAGCCTGTTCAACCGCTGCACGGCTTCGAAGGTGGCTCGCGACACCGTCTCATTCTCGTCAGGCGATTGCGGCCTCACGGCATTGATCCACTTCAGGTCGGCGCCGGCCTGAAAATGCCTGCCATTGCCTTTCAGGACAACGACGCGAAGAAGAGGTTTCCTGCTCAGTTCGTCCATCGCCGAGAGCACGCCACCAATGAGTCCGGCATCATAGGCATTGTTGACCTCCGGACGGTTCAACGTGACCGTCGCAACCCCGCGTTCATCGAGGTCCCACAAAACCGGATTGGCAGGCATCGGCGATCCCTTCGTTGAGCGGCGCCGCGTGAAAACGGCTTGAGGCATCGCCTCAAAAGGCGGCGCGGTTACTCCGCCGCGTCGAGGATCGTCTTGCCGAGCGTGTTGTCGACAATGACGGGCGTCTCGAAATAGCTGATCTCGGGCGCGGCGCCGTAACGCTCGGTGATCATCTGGCGCCATTCGGCAGTGTAGACGCGCTCGGCGGCCTCGCGGCTCTGCCACAGATAGCAGCCTCCGCCGGTGCGGCCTTCGGCGTCGTACAGGTAATATTTGCGAATAAGGCCGGCGAGGCCCTGGTATCTCGGCGCCGAGAGCTGGAACACCTCAGCCGCCTTCGCGGCATCGAAGGTTGCGGGCAGCTTGAAACGGACAATGGCGGTAATCATCGGCAAGATCCCGGCCCTCGCTTTGATGGTCGCTGATATTATAACTCTCTGCGCTATGGCTGTCATCCCGTCAGCCGGGCGGTGCATTCTCGGCGAAGCGCGACATCTGGGCGTCGAGCGCCTTTTTGAAGGCGGGGCGATCTTCGCACCGAAGGCGGTAGAACTCGAGCACCGGGCGGTCCGTTACCATTGTGGTGGTCCGCAGGATCCGCAGGACCGAGGTCATGAGCAAGTCCGCGGCGGTGAAGCGATGTTCGAGATAGTCTCGTCCGCTCAATTGGCTGCAAAGGCTATCCAACCTCTGTTCAACCAAACCGACGACGCCCTGCTTTAGAGGTGACTGTTCGGCGTCGGGCGTCCCGCTGACCGCATTGAGGAAAACGATCGGCGGCTCGACGGTATTCAGCGCTGCGAACATCCAGGTCTTGGTTCGTGCGCGCGCGACCGGATCGGGGGGCATCAGCGACTCCGCCCGCTCGGCGATGTGCAGCACGATCGCCCCGGACTCGAACAACTCGAGGCCGTTCTCCTCGTAACTGGGGACCTGGCCGAACGGCTGCAGGGCCCGGTAGCCGTCCGATTTTTGATCCGCAGGTCCGATCAGACGCTCCTCATAAGGGAGGCCCGCTTCTTCCAGCGCCCAGCGAACTCGGAGGTCGCGAACGAGGCCTTGCGCGAACGGCGGCACCCAGCGAAATGCGCTCACCTTGATCATGGTCATCTTGTTATCCCTCGCTTGGATCCTTGCTGGCCTATCCGTGACTGGGGTCACCAGCCGCGAGATGGCCGGCCAGCTTGTTCAGTGCGCTGTTCCAGCCCGTCCCGTGCGCGTCGCGGTTTTCAACCGTGCCAAGGCCCTCCTGACGCAGGGTCAGCTCGGTCTTTCCGCCGAGATCATTGAGCGTAATGGTGATGAGCGACTGCCGCTCCTCATCACCTTCCCAGCCCCAGGTGAAGGCGAAACTCCTGGGCGCCTCAATCATCTTGAAGACGCCGGCCACGGGGATCACGCGTCCGCCGGACATGCGCATGATCATGCGATAGCGGCCGCCGACGCGGGGCTCGAACAGCGGAAGCTCGCAATGCGCGCCTTCGGGTCCGATCCAGGCCTGCCATTCCTCCCCGGTCAGCCAGGCGTCGAAGACGCGCGCCGGCGGCGCGTCGAAGATGCGCGTAATCTGCAGCACCGTATCTTCCGCCGTCACGGTCATGGCTTTTTTCCCTTTGCTGGCTTTTTCAAGTGGGCGTCGAGGCGGTCGAAGCTTCCGCTCCAGAAGCGGCGGTGAAAATCAATCCACTCCCCCGCGCTGGCGAGCGCTTCGGGATTGAGGCGGCACCGGCGATGCTTGCCTTGCCGCTCATTCGAGATGAGCGAGGCTTCCTCCAGCACCTTCAGATGCCGCGAGATTGCGGGCGGCGAGATATCGAACGGTTCTGCGAGTTGCCCGACGGTTGCTTCCCCCTGCGCGAGGCGGGCGAGAATAGCCCGACGAGTGGGGTCTGCGAGGGCTGAAAAAGTGCGGTCCAGGGTAATCATTTCACGAGTACGTTAATTCACTTATCAGTTAAGTCAAGTGCAAAGTACGTTCCCACCGCGTCACCATCGCTTGAACATTTGTGCGGTCCCGCAACTCAGCGTGTACGACCCAGCGAAGTGCGACCGCCGACAAGCCCTGTCAGCCGACTTGCTGTTCGCGTCCCGAACAACCCATCCTCCCGCGCGGGAGAAAGTCCGCGTGCGCAAGGCGCCCGTGGGCTTTTTCGTTGCCTGGCACGATGTGAGCTACCCCGCAATTGGTGCCCCAATCGTGTGATTGCATTCGGGCGTCGCGGTGTCGCCCGCAAGCGTAGACTCGCAAAATAGTTGGTTTCGAAAGATTAGTGGATTGTGAAAACTTTGGTGTTTAGATGTGGCTTTACACCGGGCTGTGAGCGCTCCTCAATGCGGCTAGGTTTAAGAGCGGCACCAGCTTCGACCAGCGGCAAAACTGCGCCGGGCGAGGAAAGCCGCGTCATCACAGCCAAATACAATATTGCCGACCGGCATGATCTTCGGACCGGTTCACGATTGTTCTTCGCCTGTCGCGTCGAACATCTCACTGACATGGAAATGACGCTTTCGGTTCCGGTAACGGGCGAGATCGGGGATGCGGTGTTTGTCCAGGTAAAAGCGCTGGGCGACATAAAAGGCTCGGTTGTGAAGCGAACCCGTACCGGTTTTGTCATGAGCATCTCTGCAACCCAAGCCGAGCGTGCCAGGCTCAAAGTAAAAATAGACTGGTTCGAGAAAATTAGAGCGCGCAAGGCCGTCAACAAGAGACTACACGACCGCTTCACGCCCACCAATCCGCACTCTACACTCATCTTCGGCGATGGAAGCACACTGCGGTGCTTTGTCGTCGACATGTCGGCTTCGGGCGCCGCGGTATCAGCCAACGTAAGGCTCGAAGCCGGAACGCCGCTCGCGCTTGGCAAAGTCGTGGGAAGAGTGGTGCGTCACCTGCCGAACGGTTTTGCAATAAGGTTCGTCAGTGCGGTCAACGTCGGAGTCCTTGAGGACCTGCTGATAAAACCCTCGATCTGATTTTTTTCGGAG
Organism: Bradyrhizobium erythrophlei; assembly: GCF_900129425.1. NCBI lineage: Bacteria > Pseudomonadati > Pseudomonadota > Alphaproteobacteria > Hyphomicrobiales > Nitrobacteraceae > Bradyrhizobium > Bradyrhizobium erythrophlei. Next base: position 8,116,913 of record NZ_LT670817.1, read on the forward strand.
TTTTTTGGAAGCGGCGGCAAACCAGCCGGCTCATCCGTCATAACGACGGGCTGCAGATCACGACTGGCTCCTGCCTACCCCTCGTCACGGGCAAATCCAGAAAGCCAGCGGCCCGGCCCACAGGCTGACCAGGCGCCCGGGATCTGTCGAAGGCGGCGAGGACTGCCGCCGTCGATCGCAAGTGCTCGCTAGGCTGCCATAACCGGCATGGCCTGTTCGGTAGCCGGCGCCGTCTCAACGGCCTTCGGAAGCGGGCGCGGCTTGATCAGAAACAGCGTCGAGCGGAACCCGACCTGCAGATAGGCGAAGCTCAGCAGGGACAGGTAAAGAGACTTGCGCGGCATGCGCTGGACCTTGACGACCTCGAGCCCGTGAGCGGCGGCAAGCTTCTTGACCAGTCCGCCGAACCAACCTGGATATTGGACGAGCAGGCGGCCGTCCTTCTCAAGGTAATCGCGCGCTTGCGCGAAGAGAACCGGAAGATATCTCGTCGAGGTGGCGAACTGTGCCTCGTTATCTTCGAAATCCGCCTCGATATAGGGTGGATTTGCGAGGATAAGATTGAACCTGCCGCTGACATTGGCGAACATGTCGCTCGGCAGGACAGTGACGTTTTCCCGTCCAAAAAGCCGACAATTTTCCTTGGTATTGGCAATGGCAGCCGGACTGATGTCCACCGCCAGAACTTCCCGCGCCACGCCGGCAGCAAACACCGCGCACACGCCGCTTCCGCAGCCGAGATCGAGCACCCGGTCGCCCTCGTGGCAATATTCCACGCAAGACTGCTCGTTTTCGAGCGGCTTGTAGACGCCGGGGAAAATGACGAGGGTTTTCTCCTCCAACGTGATGGAGGGCCACAACACATTCAGTTGCCGAACATGCCAATACCAGTAGGTCATGAATCCGCGTTTAAAAAGCGCCCAAGGGTTCATCATATCCTCCAACTTGTCGATATGTTCCTCTGATGTGCATATACCGCACGAAAGTTAAGAAAGCGGCTTCCCGTCCCGGGATGCTCATTCGCAAATTGTCAACAGGCGACTGAAAGCCCGATCGCGCTGTTGGCGGACGCTTCAAGTTGGCCTGGTTTTCTTTTTGTCATTCTCTCAATGCGGCCGGCAAGATGAGTTCGCTATCTCGAACTCCGCCCGCGAGCTACCCAGTCCTTACGATCTTGTCGACTCCGTTTGAGCCAATCGCTGGGCACCGAGTCTTCCAAGCAGCGGGGCGATCTCGCTGGGCGGCAATGGCTCGCTATACAAATATCCCTGGACTTCAGTGCAGCCCTCCTGATTGAGGCAGCTCCTTTGGTCTTCTGTTTCGACCCCCTCAGCGGTAGTCGTTATTCCAAAACTCGAACCAAGTCCCACAATGGCGCGCACGATCGCCAGGCTCTTTTCGTCCGCGAGCAGATCCTTGACGAACGACTGGTCGATTTTTAGCTTGTCGAAGCTGAAGCTGCGCAGGTAGCCGATGCTGGAATAGCCGGTGCCGAAATCGTCCAGCGAAATCCGGACGCCAAGCTCGTGCAATTGTTCGAGTATCCTGACGTTGTGATCGGATCCTTCAAGCAAGATCGATTCGGTGATTTCCAGCTCGAGGCGAGATGCCGGCAAACCCGACGACGCGAGTGCATTCATTACGGTCGATACCAGATCGCCCTTCGCGAACTGCACTGCCGACAAGTTGACCGAAACGGAAATATCTTCCGGCCAGCCCATCGCATCGGAGCATGCTTCTCGGAGCGCCCACTCGCCGAGCCGCACGATCAAGCCGGTCTCTTCCGCCAACGAAATGAATTCGGTCGGCGATACCACGCCACGCGCGGGGTGCTGCCAACGCATCAACGCTTCGAAAGCCGTCACTTTCTGCGTCTGCAAATTGACAAGCGGTTGGTAATAGAGTCGGAATTCGTTTTGGACAATCCCGTTCCGCATCTCTCGTTCGAGAGCGCTTCGCGCCTGAACGGCCGCATCCATTTCAGAGTCGAACATGCGATAGTTGCCGGGGCCCGCGGCTTTGGCGCCGTACATCGCGATATCGGCGCTCTTCAGAAAGCCCTCCGCGTTCATGCTTCCAGCGTCTGCAACGGCAACCCCGACACTGGCGCTGACCGTGACATCGTATCCCTCGATGGTGCACGGTTGGCCGACAACCTCGATAAGGTTCTTCGCGAGCGCGATCGCGGCTGAAGGCTGTTCTGCGGAGATTTGAAGAATTGCGAATTCATCGCCGCCGAGCCGCGCTATGCGGCCATTTACGGGCAAAATGTCACGAATCCGATTTGCAATTGACTTTAAAAGCAGGTCACCGATCGAATGGCCCAGGGTGTCGTTGACTCCCTTGAAGCCATCCAGGTCCACAAACAGAACCGCGACAGGCTTCGATGCTCCCAGAACATCCTTGAGGACGTCTTCAAGCTGCTCCTTGAACAGAAGGCGGTTGCCGAGACCGGTGAGGGAGTCGTGATAGGCAAGATGGAGGGATCGCGCATCCGATTCCTCGCGAACGGCCATTTCCGCTCTCAGCTTCTGGTAGAGTCCCAACAGAAGCGCGGTGCGGTCGGCAACATTCTTTTCGAGACCGTCATTCGCCCTGGATAGCGCCTCGTTGGCTGCCACCACTTGCAGTTCTGCCCGCCTGCGCCCGATCTGGGTGTTGGCACGCGCCAGCGCGACGGCAAAGTCAACGGGCTTGGTGACGTAGTCGTTCGCTCCGAGTCCAAGCGACTCGACGATGTTTTCGCTTTCGGACTTTGCCGTCACCATGATCACAGGAAGCACCGAAGCCGACTTCCGACTGCGAATCCGCTTGAGGGTTTCTATTCCGTCGATCCCGGGCATCATCACGTCGAGAAGGACCAGGTCGAATTCCTGACGATCGATCAGCTCGAGGGCCTTCAGCCCGCTATCCGCCTCGACAACTTCAAAGCCGTGACGCTGAAAGCGCCGCAGCAGGATGATCCGATTGTCGGAGATATCATCGACGATCAGAAGGCGAGGAGGCGCCGCCGTATTATTCTCGACAGCACCGGATCCGTGATCTTCGGGCCGCAAGATGGTGACGCGTTCGGATTGGAGATTTAACGAGGACATCGGTTTATCCTTCAGACCGCAGTTGCGAATTCGGGAGCAGCTAGCGGGATGCTTCTCTCTTCAGTGAGGGTCTCCTCATTCATCCAGGCGAGCACCCGGATCGTAAAGCACGAACCTCGACCAATCTCGCTCGTGGCGGTGATGCCGCCCCCCATCAGTCCACATATCCTTTGGCTCAACGCCAGCCCAAGTCCCGTTCCGCCATATTTTGTGGAAGTCGTGCGATTGGCCTGGCCAAAATTCTGGAACAGGTTTGAAAGGTCCGATCTGGTAATGCCGATCCCGGTATCCTGGACCTGGATCTCGATCCAGTCCCCCGCCGGGCTTCTTCGGCGATACGCCGATAGCGTGATCGTTCCGCCTTCGGTAAACTTCGCGGCGTTGCTCAGCAAATTCAGAGTCGCCTGGCGCAACTTGGTCGCATCGGTCGAAACAGTTCCGAGATCGTCGGCACATCTCACGACGAGCTTGTTGCCATTTTTTGACACCATCGGCTCAACGTTGGCAACGATCCCGCGTATTGTCTCGGGGAGATCGAATTGTTCGATTTTCAGTTCGATGGAATTCGACTCGATCTTGGAGAGATCGAGCACGTCGGTAACGAGGGACAACAGATGCTGCCCCGCGGAATTTATGCGCCGGAGATCGGCCTTCCTGGTCTCGCCCTTTCCCTCGAACTCGGCGTTTTCAAGCAGAATTTCGCTAAATCCAATGACCGCATTGAGAGGGGTACGCAGTTCGTGACTCATTTTGGCGAGGAAGATTGACTTGGTGCGATTGGCGACGTCCGCCATGTCCTTGGCTTCGCGAAGACGGAGCGCCGTTTCGCGATGACTTTCGGTTTCGCGCTCAATCTCGGAACTCATCGACATCATGTTGGCGTAGTAGATGGCCATCCAGGACATGTAGATTGTCGCCGACAGGATCGAGATCCAGCCGACGGTTGCAAGATCCTCCTTTGAAACAAGTTCCGGGAATCCCCACAGCGAATGGGCGGCGCAAAACCCGAGGATGTTGAAGACGAACAATGCGACGACGAGGGACGGAGACTTGGAAAGATAGAAGAAGCCAAGCAGGAGGCTGACAATCAGCCACGGCAGGAACGGCGAACTCACTCCGCCATAAAAATAAGCGCCAAACAGCGAGGTGAAGGCCAGGAGCTCAACAGTGACGACCGCCGTCCGCTGCAGATTGCCGGTCCATTTGTAGACGAAAGGCAATGTCCAGAACAGCCATATGCAGACTATCACCGTCCAGCAGGCGATCCCCGGATCAGGATCGGATAAATAGAGGAACACGCTGATGGACTGCGACAGCAGCGGCCCGGCGAGATGCGTAAATACGAAATTTCTTGCGAGGTTTAACTCCGAACGCTCCGACTTTGCCGCGTCGGGGATGAACCAGTCGATTATCCGGAGCGAAAAATTTAAAATCCACATTTGCCCGCAATCCTCAGCAGCCCTCTCAGGCAGAGCCTACGGCAGTGCTTTTAATTATCCGTTTACGGACGTGTGCAGCGATTAACACGACTTTAAAGGGAAACTGCTAACGGATAACCGGTGCCGGAATGGCGCCGCTTCACTATTTCTACGCACTCAATATTTCCACGCGCTCGGTTGCTGGATTTATCAAGGCCCTCGCAGAAGGCGGCACGGTTCCATGAAACAAAAACTGGCACAGTTGGTTACGGCGCTCGACCGCCTGGTGAATTACTTCATTCCTCCCGACATCGCGGCCGATCGGGAAGCGTGCAAGCGGGCACACGTCTTCTTAATCAGTCACATCCTTGGACCGTTCATCGGGAGCGTAGTGCCGGGGACGATTTACTTTATTGATCCGAACCCGGGATATGAAGTCGCCATACTGGCCATTTCGATCATGTCTTTCTGGGTGTTTCCCTTCCTGTTGAAGGCCCGCGTGCCTTACAACCCACTGGCGCTGGTCTCGGTCCAGAATTTGATCTTCTGCATTCTCTGGAGCTGCTATTTTTACGGCGGCGTGACCTCCCCGACTTTGGCCTGGGTGCTCACGATCCCTTTGCTGGCGTTCTTTTACCTGGGTTCGTCAGCGTCGCTCCGCATGATCGTCATTGGCATGTTTGTGGTGAATCTGGCGACCTTCTGCGGGTTCTACTTTTACGGCTACCACCCGTCCCCAGACGATCTTCCGAGCGATGCGATGCAGGGCCTCGGCCTTATCTCCACCGTAGCGGCGGCGCTTTATGTGGCGATGATGGCGCTCTACTACGCGAAAGTTCAGACCTCGCAGGGCGAGCTCGAAGGCGAGATGCGTCAGCACATGGCGACTGCTTCGGCGCTTCGGCTGGCGACCATCGAAGCCGAGCGGGCGGGCGCTGCAAAGGCGGAGTTCCTGGCAAAGATGAGCCACGAGTTGCGCACGCCGTTGAACGCGGTCATTGGATATAGCCAAATTCTTCTTGAGGACGCAGAAGATGAAGGCGATGTCGAAGCCATCGCAGATCTTGGTAAAATTCACGGCGCCGGACAGCATTTGCTCAAGCTGGTCAACGAAATCCTGGACCTCTCGAAAATCGAGGCGGGCAGAATGGAGCTCGACCTGCAGGAAATCGTTCTGGCGGACTTGCTCAATGAGATCGCCGTTGAAGTCGAGCCGGCGGCCGTGAAAAACGGAAATTCGATTCTTTGTAAAATCGACCCGAATCTCGGAAGTCCATTGTGCGATGCTTCAAAATTCCGGAGTATGGTCGGCCAATTGATCGACAACGCCGTGAAGTTCACGCAAAACGGCAAGGTCGAACTCGTGGCGGAACGCCTGCCGGGCGACCCCACGGATGAACTTCTGGTTCACGTTATCGATACAGGCATCGGAATCGCGCCGGACCAGATCTCGGACCTTTTCGAAAAATTCACCGTCGTCGACGACTCCAGCACCAGCAAATATGGCGGCACCGGACTTGGATTGGCGCTCAGTCAGAAGCTTTGCAGGCTGATGGGCGGCGATATTTTCGTGGAAAGCGAAGTTGGGCGAGGCAGTCGCTTCACGGTTCGGATCCCACTGATCTATGAAGAAAAAATCAATTCAACCATTGAGTCGAGCGATCGGCCTTGCGCTGGAGCGGATGGTTATGCCGCGGCGACGCTGGCCCCGGCTTTTCAGGATCCGGAAGCAGCTCTCGAGCCAGTGACGGTGACCGACCATGCATAAGATCCTGCTCGTCGAAGACAATGAGATCAATCGGGAAATGCTCACGCGTCGCCTCGAGCGTAACGGCTTTTCCGTGTGCTGTGCGTGCGACGGTGCCGCCGGCGTAGCTATGGCGCTGAGCGAGATGCCAGATCTGATCCTGATGGACGTTGCGCTTGGCGAAATGGATGGCTGGGAAGCGACCCAGCTGATCAAGGCCAATCCCGCCACGACCGCAATCCCGATCATCGCGTTGACGGCACACGCCCTGGCCAGTGACCGCGCGAAGAGCGTGACGGTCGGGTGTTGCGACTTCGATACAAAGCCGGTGGATATACAGCGTCTGCTCGGCAAAATTCGCGCGTGGCTACCGGCCGCCAAGCATGAAAATGCCGTGGCCTGACTTTGAGTGCAATGCCTGCGCCGGCGATCCGTTCGGGACTTTGGGCGGTAATGCCGCTGATCGGATCCTGCGAGTGATGCAACCCTGTCGTTGCCGCCGTCCAACCTCACCGCCAACATAGAAGCAATTTCGCATGGTAAAGCCCGCGTTAAGAAGCGCCGAATCCGCCCGTGCGGAACATTGTCGTATAAGCACCACTTAACCACCCGATCAAAAGGCCCGTAAAATCGAGTAAAAACCTACCAAAAATTCATTCCCGTCCTCCAATCTCTCCTCGGACGACAAAAACGATTTCAAAAAAAAGCGTCGAACAGGGGATAACGATGTCAGACATTGCCAACGCCTATATTCCGCCTGCCGCCTTGACCGGCAGCATGAGAGATTTCCGCGTACCCGGCGGGGCGGACCTCCTCAGACGCACCGAAGGGTTCTTCAAGTGGCAAAATCTGCGTCGTGAAAACGGCCTCTGGCCGTTTTCTCGCGCCACCGAAGAGGGACCCAGCACGGTCTGCTGGGCACAGGACGATAGCGGCAACAAGATGCGCGGCGTCAATTTTGCCTCGCAGGACTATCTGAGCCTGTCGTCACATTCCGGAATCAAATCGACCGCCAAGGAAACCATCGAACGCTTCGGCGTGCACAGCGCCGGTTCGCCGGCCCTGGTCGGCAATACGTCCTACTCTGTCGCGCTTGAACGCAAGATCGCCGACTTCCTGAAAATGGAGGAAGTGGTGCTGTATCCGACAGGTTGGGCCGCGGGTTTCGGTGTGATCAAGGGCCTGGTCCGGTCGGCCGACCACGTGGTGATGGACATGCTGTCGCATTCCTGTCTGCAGGAGGGTGCGAACGCCGCCACCAACAACATTCATCTGTTCCGCCACCTCGATAACGAATATTGCCGGGACATCCTGACCAAAATCAGGTCGAAGGACAAAGAGAACGGCATTCTGGTCGTGACCGAGGGCCTGTTCTCCATGGACTCGGATACGCCGGATCTGGCGGCCCTTCAGGCGCTCTGTCACGAGTTCAACGCGACCCTGGTTGTCGACGTTGCGCACGATCTGGGCTGCCTCGGTGACGAAGGCCGCGGGCACATCGGCATCCAGAACATGCTCGGCAAGGTCGATATCGTCATGGGCAGCTTTTCCAAGACCTTCGCGTCCAACGGCGGCTTCGTCGCGTGCAAGAGCCGCGCCGTGAAGGAGTATCTGCGCTTCTACAGCGCGCCCGCGACCTTCTCGAACGCGCTGTCGCCGGTCCAGGCGGCAACCATTCTGAAGGCGTTCGAGATCGTCGATTCGCCGGAAGGACGCGCCCAGCGTTCGGCGTTGATGTCGAACGTTCTTAGTCTTCGTCATCAGCTGCGTGAAGCCGGCCTCGACTATTACGGCGATCCGTCTGCGATCGTTTGCGTCAAGATGGGAACGGAAGGCGTTGCCCGTCTCGTGAGCCAGCGCCTGCCGGAACTTGGACTGATCGCCAATCTCGTCGAATTCCCGGCGGTTCCCAAAGGCGCTGCGCGGATCCGGATGCAGGTGATGGCCAACCACTCGGAGCAGAATATCGCCGACGCCGTCCGGATGCTTAAAACCGCTCGGCGTCAAGCCGAATTGCAATTCGAGGACATCAATCAGCCGGCCTCCGTGGCCGCGTCGGTCGCCGCCTGAGCGCAAAAAAATCCGCCCAAAGCAAAAATGTTTTGGGCGGGTCCACTACTTAGAACTCGTTAGATTCGGCTAGTGCTCGTACACGAGCCTCGTCCTGATGGTGCCGTCAAGCGCGCGAATGTCGTCGAGAATTTCGTGGCTGTCGTGGCCGGCCAGATCCACGTCGAGCACGACATAACCTACCTCCCTGTCGGTCTCCAGATGCTGCGCGAAGATATTGATGTCGCGCTGCAGGAATACCTCGCTTAGTCGCCTGAGCATGCCAGGCACGTTGCGATGCACATGACTGAATCGCGCGCCGCGCGGACGTGCCTGCAACTGGACTTGCGGGAAATTTACGGCTCCCATCGTCGAACCGCTGCTGAGATAGTCGAGCATCTTTCGAGCCACTTCCGTTCCGATTCGATCCTGCGCCTCTTCGGTCGAACCGCCAATGTGAGGGGTCAGGATCACGTTCTGCAGGCCCTGCAGGGGACTTTGAAAGCGATCCGCGTTCGAAGACGGTTCGACCGGGAAAACATCGAGCGCGGCGCCCGCCAGATGGCCGTCGCGAAGCGACTTTGCCAGCGCATCGAGATCGACAACAGTGCCGCGGCTGTTATTTATGAGGAATGAACCCGGTCTCATCAGGCGGAGTTCGGCTTCTCCGATCATGCCGGAAGTGGCCGGTGTCTCCGGAACGTGTAGGCTGACGATGTCGCTCTGGGCCAGGAGAATCTGCAGGCTCTCGACGGGCTCGGTATTGCCGTGGCGAAGTCTGTCGGTGTGGTCGAAGAAAATGACCTTCATGCCCATCGCTTCCGCAAGCATCGAAAGCTGCGATCCGATATTGCCGTAGCCGACAATTCCGAGTGTACGACCTCGCACCTCGTGGCTGTCGGTCGCGGATTTGACCCATCCTCCCTGGTGGGCTGCGGCAGAGCGTGGAAAGATGCGCCGAAGCAGCATCACAATCTCGCCGATCACCAGTTCCGCCACGCTGCGGGTGTTCGAGAACGGAGCGTTAAAAACCGGAATGCCGCGCTGGCGGGCAGCATCCAGATCGACCTGGTTCGTACCGACGCTGAAACATCCCACCGTGATCAATCGGTCGGCATCAGAAAAAATATCGCCGGTCAGCCGGGTTCGAGAACGAATGCCCAGCAAGTCGATTCCCTTGATGGCCTGACGCAGCGCGTTTGCCTCGAGGGCTTTTGGCAGGCGTTCGACGCTCAGATATTTCGAATTCAGGAATAGTTCGACGGCACTGTCACTCACGCCCTCAAGAAGAAGGGCGCTGACCGTCTGATCGGCTGGAGAAGGATTGGCTGGCATCGGCAATTGTCCACGCTGTCGTGAGAGTTCGCGCGCTGGGGGTTATTTTCGGCAGGTGCATAAGCCTTTCCTTAGCGCCCGTTTCCCGTGAGCCCGGATGATTGGCATCGCGGCTCCGTCCTTACGTCAAGTTCGCCGCGCTTGGCGAATGTTAGTCTCTTGCCGCCATGGACGGAAGTGGTCAATCTACACTGTTCATGACACATGGTAGCCCGGCCCCCCACGCCGTTCGGCACAAGTCACGTTGCCGCGCGATCAAAACGCGCGCGACGAAACGTAGCATTGCATTTTTGCCCGCAGAGGCAGGTCCTTTCGACACACTGGGATTTTTCAGTGCTGGGGCGCGCGCTTTCGATAGAGGCCGGCGCATGCTTGAGCTTTGGAACAACTGGTACGAGACCCTGGCCTCGGTGGAAGCGCTTGCCACCGTCATCGCTTTTGTCCTGGTGGGCACTGGCGTTATCATGCTGGTGCAAGGTCGGCGGCGATAAACGCGTCCGACAAAATCTGGCGAGACGTCGCCTTCCACAAAATCATCGATGGATTTCTTACGTCGGCTGGCCGTTATTCTCTACGTCGCAGTCGAGATGATCTATCGCGGAGCCTTGGATATTATGAAGCCTGCGTCAGCATGACATGACGCTCGAATGAAGGACGATCGCTTTCCAGGACCGTAAACGCAACTTGGCGACGTGCACAACCCGAAGAGACTGCGGCGTTATGCTCGCCCATCCTCCTGCGTCGCAAAGCCGCAATGACGAAATCAAAACAATTTCTGCGCTGGCGCATTAAAATTGGCGGGAGACCAACGAGCTACAGGGAGCGCAATCATGCTTCCGCCTGGCGGTCGCTTTGCAGCATTTCTACTTGGCGTCTCCGTGATCGCGGCGAGTGTCGGCGCGTACGCCCAGGATTCCAGAAGGGCAGCGCCGCCTGCACCAGCAGCCCGACCGGCGCCGCCGCCTCGACCAACCCCGCCGCCCGCCATGGCCCGTCCCGCACCACCCGCCATGGCTCGCCCTGCGCCGCCTCCAGCAATGGCGCGGCCCGCCGCCCCGGCATTCCGTCCGGCTCCGCCGCCACAGCGTCCGGCCATGGCGCCGCGTCCGATGCCGCAAATTGCTGCACCGCCGCGCCCGGCCACGCCGAGAATCGCCGCACCGTCGCGCCCGAGCGCACCGCCCTCTCCGAGCGCTCGCCCACCGCAACAGGAGCGGGCCGCCCAGCGCGAGCAGCGCATCCAGCAGCGGCAGCAAACCACGCAGGAGCGCCCGCACGACATGCCTTCGCGCCAGAGCGCGCAGAGCCAGGAGCGCATCGATCGCTTGCAGCAGCGCGTTCAGCAGCTGAAGTCGCAACAGCCGGAAGGCCCGCGGGCGCAACGCGCGCAACAAAGGTTGCTGCAGACAGAACAGCGGCAGCTCCAGCGTGAGCAGCGCGTGCAGCAACTCCAGCAAACCGCGCAGGAACGGCAGCGCGACATGCTTTCGCGCCAGAGCGTGCAGCGCCAGGACCGCATCGATCGGTTGCAGCAGCGGGTGCAGCAGCTGCAGTCGCAACGGCCGCAAGGCCTGCGCGAGCAACGCGCACAGCAGCGCTTGCTACAGACACAACAGCGCGTGCTCCGGCAGGAGGAAAGCCTGCAACAACGTGTTCTGGCGCGCCAGGAGCGGTTGGGAATACAGCCTTCGGCTGCGCGCCCCGCCGTTGCTGCCGCAGTGCAAGCTGCCGCGCGCGGGCGGTTTGCACGTCGCTTCGCGAGTGCCGACGACCCACAGGCCGAGATGGCACGCGCGGCTCGGCAGCACGGTTGGGCTCCCCGGCACGCCTGGCGGCGCGGCCTGCGCGCGGCGTTTGTGCCGTGGGGCGGCCACGTGTTCTGGCCCTATGCCTATTCCGACATTTTCGAATACACGTTCTGGCCCTACGCGTACGACCCCGGCTATTGGGCTTACGCTTACGATGACTTTGTCGATGCCGTGTTCTGGGGCACGGAAAGTCCGTATTCCGCCTACGCCAGACAGGCCCCGACTGAATATCCGCAGAGCGGCGGCGCATCCACAGGCTCTCGATCGCGCGAACGCTCAGACGTGAGCCAACAATCTCTCAGCCAACTATGCGGAGATCCGGAAAAGGGCATCACCGCCTGGCCGATCGCTTCAATCGAGCAGGCGGTACAGCCGACGTCCGAGCAGCGCCCATTGCTCGACGAGTTGAAGAGCGCGGCTGCAAAGGCTGCCGATGCGTTCAAGGAGTCTTGCGGCGGGTCGTATGCGATGACTCCGCCCGGCCGCTTGCGGGCGATGACCAACCGCATCAGCGCCACGCTTGAGGCAGTGCGGATCGTTCGGCCCGCACTGGAGAAGTTCTATAACTCTCTCAGCGACGAGCAACAGGCACGTTTCAATGCGCTCGGCCCCAATGTCGGCGAGCGTTCGCAGCCGCGGCAGGAAGCGAACGCGCAGTCCGATACCTGCGGCGAGCCGAAGTCCAGCCTGATCCAACTGCCGATCGAGCGGATTGAAGCCGTGACACGCCCGGCGGGCACACAAAAGGAAGCGCTCGACCGCCTAAGCGGGGCGACGGAGAAGGCGGTTCAAGAGCTGCAAGCTGCCTGCCCGGACGACGTGCCGCTCACGCCGGTCGGACGGCTGGAGGCGATGCAGAAGCGGCTTGAGGCGATGTTGCAGGCAGCCAAACTGGTGCAGCCGACAATGGATGAGTTCTATGCCGCGCTGAGCAGCGAGCAGAAGGCGCGCTTCAATACCCTGGGCCGGTTCGCGGGCCCCTGATCTCGACTGCACCCGACGTGCAAATAGAGGTTTGGGCTGCGCGCTTTATTTCTGTTCGAGAGCAGTCTACTCAATTCCGCCTGTCGATCCGTTCTCCCGTGTCGTCGTTGGCGATCGTATGATGACCTAAAGCGGGTAAATGCAGGTCAGGCGAGCGGGTGAAATCCTCAGGCCTTGGGTTGAGCCGACACCTGCTGCAAACCGCCGATCAGGTTGAGCATTTTTAGTAATATGTCTCTTGAGCGGGAAAGCCTGGCGGACGTGAGGTTGCGAACGCTGTCAGCTTTTTTCGAGCGAACCGGCAGAGTCACAACCGCAGATTTAGTCGGCTCCAGCTCTTCATTCAGTTCCATGGCTTGGAGCTTTAGTAGTATCCATCAAGATGCAACTTTCGAGTGACTTCTACGGTCGATTACACTATCTGTTGCCGCAAATTAAACATTTGAGAACAATTGGCAGGCGCGAATGCCTTTTTGGTTGAGTGGCGCTGATTTTCGTCATCGCGCCGATGCCTGGAAACCCCAGCCCCAATGTCAGCCTGACGTGCAGCCCGGCGCCCCTCACCGCCGGCGTGACTTCGGCAAATCGTTTCGGCTTCAGCGATGCGATCGACGGCTTCGACGTCCAGATGATGGGCGGCGCCCTCGGCCTTTCATCCAGAGCCGGACCAACCCGATGATTGATACCGCGGCCTTCAGGGATCGCCGGGATGGTGGGCCGCTGGCGGCGACTCGCGCGACGGTTTGATGACGAAAACGGGGACTTGATCCATGACTGAACGCCACAATCGGCTGCAGGCGGGGAACCAACTCTACCACCAGGGCGGGCTGGATGACGGGACGTGGGCGTTCGACGCCGCCAACGCCGCGTCGCTCGATGCGAGCCCGTTCAGCTTGAACAGTGGGACGCCCGTCATCTCGCCGGGCGCGGCGGGGCCGTCGCAAGTCGTCTTCATTGATTCCCGTACGCCCGATATCGCCGACCTCATCAACGGTGCTTTACCCGGCGAGCAGATCTTCGTCCTTGATCCGACGCAGGATGGTCTCGACCAGATCGCCTCGATCCTCAAGGCGAACGATCTAAGCGGGCTGTCGGCGATTTCGATCGTCGGCCACGGCGCCTCGGGTGAAATCGATCTCGGCTCGGCCGTGATCGACGATGCGAACCTTGGACATGACGCCGCGGCCCTGTCCGTAATCGGGGCGTCGCTGGCGCCCGGCGGCGATCTTGCACTCTATGCCTGCGACACCGCGGCCGGCGCGACCGGTCATCAATTCATCGCGGACCTCTCCGCCTATGCCGGTGGCGCCGACGTCGCCGCGGCGACGCATCTCGTCGGCAGCACCGATCTCGGGGGAAGCTGGACGCTCGATGCGTCGACCGCACCGGCCGCGCCCGCACCAGCACCATTCACCGCTTCCGCGCTTGCGGACTACAATGGCGTGCTTGGCACCCAGCCCGGCCGGATATTCCTCACCACCAGCAATACGGAGGTGATCAGCATCGATGTCAACGGCAGCGCCGGCACCACGACCGCCACCACGCTTGCCAGTGCAGCGACCACCAGCAATTTCCATTTGAGCCTCTATGGCATTGCCAGCGACACGGCCAGCGGCAAGTATTTCGTGGTCGACGAAGCCGCCCTCGGCGGCTCCTCGTCGACGATTCTCGCAGGCAATATCAGCGGCGGCGGCGGCGCGGTGACGCCGATCTATACCTCCGCGGTCGGCGCGGGTATTTACGGCATGCGCTTCGACCCGCAGAACAGCAAGCTGTATTTCGCCCAGGTCGATCCCGGCTGGCCCAGCGTTACGACTGCGACCGGCATCTACACCATCAATGAGGACGGCACCGGGCTCAGCAAGCTGGTGTCGTTCACCGGGGCCGACAGCGCCACTACGTTTGCCATCGACACGGCCGACAATCTGCTGTTTTTCACCAATGGCGGCTTCAACACGAATCCCGTCGAAAGCGTCGAAGTCGCAAACCTGACGACCGGCGCGATCATCTCCACGAACCTTTTCTCCATCGATCCTACCACGAGCCAGCTCGTTGGCGGGATTGACGTCGACCCCGCCAATCACAAAATCTACTGGACGACGTCCGATCCGCAAGTTTCCGGCAACAACGAGGTGTTCAGCGCCACGTTCATCACTGGCGCTTCAGTCACGCTTTCCAATATCGCCCCCATCTACACGGGTTCGGTAACCAGCCAGCCGTTCGACGTTTCCATCGACGTCGCCGACGGCATTTTTTATACCGCCACCACGGACGGGACGAACTTCAAACTGGTCGAAGGCAACCTCAACGGGACCGGTAGTCCGGCCACGGTCTATTCAGCGAGCGGATATAATCCGGTCTTCATGAGCCTCGAGCTAGCGCCGACGCTGACGCTGAGCGGCACGGCGCCGACCGTCCTCAAGGACGGTCCGGCGGTGACACTCGACAGCGCCGCCACCGTCGTGGACAGCGCGCAGGACATCGCCAGCGCAACGGTGTCGATCACCGGCAACCTTGCCAGCGGCGACACGCTGAGCTTCGAGAACGGCGCAAGCCACTTCACCTTCGGGGACGGTCACACCATCAGCGCCAGCTTCAGCGCCGGCGTCCTGAGTCTGACCGGCGACGCCACCGCGGCGGAGTACCAGTCGGCGCTGGACACCATCGCTTTCAGCACCACGAGTTCGAACTCCGCGGACCGCACCGTCAGCTGGAGCGTCAGCGACGGCAATCTCTCCAGCGCCACCTCGACCAGCACGGTGCATGTGCTGGGCGCCCCCCAGGTGGCCGGCGAGGGCCACACCTCGTCGAGCGGATCTCACATCGACGCCGGCAAGACCGTTACCTTCACCGTCGCGTTCAGCTCTGCCGTGACCGTGACGACCGGGGCAAACGGCGCGCCGACACTGCAGCTCAACGACTCCGAGGTGGCGACCTATTCGTCGGGCTCGGGCACGAACACGCTGACATTTAGCTACACGGTGCAGCCCGGCGATACCCAGACCGATCTAAAAGCGACGTCGTTCGTCGCCCTGCCGACCGGTACGACGATCAAGGACGGTTCGGGCCAGGATGCCGATCTGAGCGGTTTCACCGCGATCGACACCGGCGTGCAGGTCGACACGACCGCGCCGAGCGTGACCTCGGTCGGCGTCCCCGCCAACGCCACCTACATCGCCGGACAGGACCTCGATTTCACCGTCCATTTGAGCGAGGCGGTGACGGTGACGGGTACGCCCGAAATCGCCCTGACGCTGGATACCGGTGGCACCGTCGATGCAACATATGTCAGCGGCAGCGGCACCTCGGCACTGGTTTTCAGCTACGCGGTGACCGGCGGCGAAGCCGATACCAACGGCATCGGCGTCGGAAACGCCATCATTCTCAATGGCGGCACCGTGCAGGATGCCGCGGCCAATGCCGCTACGCTGACGCTCGCCAGCGTCGGTTCGACGTCGGGCGTGCTGGTGGATGCGATCCCGCCGACGGTCGCTTCGGTTTCGGTCCCGACCGACGGTGTCCACAGCGTCGGTCAGGCGCTGACTTTTACCGTGCATTTCAGCGAGAACGTGCTGGTCACGACCGGCGGCGGCGCTCCCTATATCGATGTGACGCTGGATACCGGCGGCACCGTGCATGCGGTCTATACCGGCGGATCGGGCACGCCAGACCTTACGTTCTCCTACACCATCGCGAGCGGCAACGACGACTCTAACGGCATTGCGGTCGGCAGTTCGATCAACCTCAACGGCGGCACGATCAAGGACGCCGCCACCAATGCAGCGGTGCTGACGCTCAACAGCGTCGGCTCCACCACGGGCGTGCTGGTCGATGCGATCCCGCCGACAGTGTCGTCGATTCACACGGTGGACAGCAGCGCCAATAACCTCGACACCGAACACTTCACCGTGACGTTTTCGGCCCCGGTCAACGGCGTCGACGCCAGCGACTTCACATTGGTCGGCACCGGCACGGTGGGCGGCGCGATCACTTCGGTCTCCGGCAGCGGCACCACCTGGAATGTTACGGTCGGCAACGTCACCGGCGACGGCACGCTGCGGCTGGACCTGAACAACAGCGGCGACCCCATTACCGACAATTACGGCAACACGCTCACGGCCGCGCATACGGGCGATCAGAGCTACACGATCGAACATACCGCGCCGGCAGCGCCGACGCTGGCATTGACCCATGACACCGGCGTGTCGAACAGCGACAACATCACCAGCGATCCCTCGATCACCTATTCGGCGCCGGCATCAGGCGATACGCTGCTCTACAAGGTCGATGGCGGCAGTTTCTCGGCGACGGCCCCTGTATTCGCCACCGACGGTTCGGCCGATGGCTTGCATACGGTCTCGGTCGAGGAGGAGGATGCCGCCGGCAATATCAGTGCCGCCGCGAGCCTGAGCTTTACGCTCGACACGACTGCGCCGGCAACGCCGACGCTGGTCTTGACGCATGATACCGGTGTGTCGAACACCGACGGGGTAACAAGCGATCCGTCGATCACCTATTCGACGCCGGCGCCGGGCGATACGCTGCTCTACAAGGTCGATGGCGGCGGTTATTCGGCGACGGTGCCGGTGTTCGCGACCGACCATTCCGCCGATGGCATGCATACGGTTTCGGTCGAGGAGGTTGATTCCGCCGGCAATGTCAGCAACGTCGCAAGCCTGAGCTTTACGCTCGACACGACAACCCCGGCAGCGCCGACGCTGGTCCTGACGCATGACACCGGCGCGTCGAACACCGACCACCTCACCAGCGATCCCTCGATCATCTATTCGACGCCCGCGGCGGGCGACACGCTGCTCTACAAGGTCGATGGCGGCAGTTATTCGGCGACGGTGCCGGTGTTCGCGACCGACCATTCGGCCGATGGTTCGCACACGGTTTCGGTCGAGGAGGTCGACGCCGCCGGCAACGTCAGCTCCGCTGCGAGCCTGAGCTTCACCCTCGATACGACAGCGCCGGCAGCGCCGACGCTGGCGCTCACGCATGATACCGGCGTGTCGAATACCGACCACCTCACCAGCGATCCCTCCATCACCTATGCGCTGTCCGCGGCAGGCGACACGCTGCTCTACAAGGTCGATGGCGGCAGCTATTCGGCGACGGTACCGGTATTCGCCACCAACGGCTCGGCCGATGGCCTGCATACGGTGTCGATCGAGGAGGTCGACGCCGCCGGCAATGTCAGCGCCGCCGCGAGCCTAAGCTTCACGCTCGACACCGCCAAGCCGACGGTGTCGGTCACAGCGGATCACAATGCGCTGCTGGCCGGACAAACCGCGCTCATGACCTTCACCTTTTCCGAGGCGGTCTCGGGCTTCGCGCTCGGCGACACCACGGTCACCGGCGGCACGCTGAGCAATCTGGTCCAGGACAGTCACAACGCCGACGTCTATACCGCGACCTTTACGCCGAACGCGAGCAACACCGAGGCGGGCTCGGTCCAGGTCAATGCCTCAAGCTACGCCGATATCGCCGGCAACGATGGTACGGCGAGCAGCATCGTCTCTTTTACCGGCGATACGCTGGCCCCGACGGCCGTGGCCACGGCCTCGCCCTCGAGCGGTACCGAGGCCATCGGCGATCTCGTGCATATCACGCTGGCGTTCGGCGAAGCCGTCACGATTGCGGGCAGCGCGCCGGGGCTGGCGCTCAACGACGGCGGCACCGCCACCTACGATGCCGCTGCGACCGTAGCGCTGCATGACGCGAGCAAACTGGTGTTCGATTACACGGTCACAGCCAGCGATGCCAATACCTCGCCGCTGGCCATTACCGATGTCACCCACGGGACGACCATCACGGATCTGGCCGGCAATGAGGCTGGCGTCGCCGCGACGTTGACGGGGCTCGGGGTCGTGACCTCCCTTGTCACCGCGAATCCCGACACCAATCATGCGGTCGCCAGCCAGACGGTCACGGCCGATGCGGCCCATGGCGTGCTCGCCAACGACGCCGACACCAGCCCCGCCGACCATGTGGTCGTGAGCGCAGTCGACGGGCTGGCGGCCGACGTCAATCAGCCGGTCGCGGGAGAATATGGCAGCCTTACACTTCATGCCGACGGCAGCTACTCGTATACGGCGAGCAGCGCGGTCACCGGAGAGGGCACCGACACGTTCACCTATACGGCGAGCAACGGCCATGGTCCGGATTCCACGTCGACGCTGACCATTACCGTGAGCGGCGCCAACCAGAACTATATCGAGGTCCCGTCCGGCGGTTCAGGCGCCGGCGGATACAACAATACCGTGCTCGACGGCAGCGCCGGCGGCGCCACCCTCACCGCCGCCGCCACCTTCAACGCCCATCAGATCCTGGTTGGCGGCCCGGGCGATATCCTGAACGCCGCAAGTTTCGGCCAGGATACCTTCGTCTTCGCCGATAATTTCGGCCACGAAACCATCAACAATTTCCATCCGGCGCTGGACGTCATTCAACTGCAACAGTCGCAGTTCGGCAGCCTCGCCGCTGTCATGGCCGATATCCAGCAGGTCGGGGCCGACAGCGTCCTTACCCTGGACGCCAACCATGTGATCACCATCACCAACACCCCGCACACCAGCCTGACCGCATCGGACTTCCATCTCGTGTAAGGCCCCGCTCGTCTGAAGGTTGAGACCGAATTTTGTTGCAACGTGGCGAAATCGTCACAGCCACGGGCCGAGTCGTCCGATACAACGCAAGCAGTGACCGTTGGGTGGTCTGATTTCCGGGGTGGCCAAATGGTCGCGAATATCGTCAAGAAACTGGGGCTTGCAACCGTCGCCTGGATCGCGGCGGCTTCCCTTGGTGCGGCTGTCGCCGCCGACCTTTCGCCGGCCTACAAGGCGCCGGTCAAGGCCATTGCCCCGGCATCGGGTTGGACCGGGTTCTACATCGGCGGCAACGTCGGATATGGCTGGGATTCCGGTTCATCGGGCGTATCGGCCCTTTCGACGGATGCCGCCCTGGCGCCGGCGTTGGCAGCGATCCTCGCCGCCGGGTCCTATCCGACTTCGCTTTCCCCATCGGCGAAGGGTGTGATCGGCGGCGGTCAGATCGGCTACAATTGGCAATTGCCGTCACAATGGCTTGTTGGCCTCGAGGCCGACCTGCAGGCCTCCGGCATCAAGGGGTCGGACAGCCAGACACGGTCGCCCCCATTTTTCGATATGACCTCAACCGGCGTGACCAAATCCATCGACTGGTTCGGCACGGTGCGCGGGCGGGTCGGATTTCTCGTGACCCCGCAATGGCTGCTGTATGGGACCGGCGGCCTGGCTTATGGCGAAACCAAATCCAGCTTCACAACCACCGATCTGGCCTTCGGCTGCATACCGAACGCAACGCTTTGCGCCAACGGCGCGTCGTCGGGCATCCGTGCGGGCTGGACCGCGGGAGCCGGCGCCGAGGCGATGCTGGCGCCGAATTGGAGCGTTAAGGTCGAGTATCTCTACGTCGATCTCGGCGGCCGCTCGATGAACATTCCGGCATTCACCCTTCCGGCCATCGTGTTCAGCGCCTCGACCCCGTTCCGCGAGCAGATCGCGCGCGTCGGGTTGAACTATCACTTCGACTGGGCCGGGCCTGTCGTCGCCAGATACTGAGCGCCAAAGCAAATATCGATCGAAGATTGTCGCCGCATCGCCAGCGCCGGTCTGGCCCTGGGCGAACTGCAGCAGGTTCCGCCTAACCGAAACACGTTCTCGTGGCCTCATGGTTCGCGACGCGCGGCATTGCTACACTTCCCTTTTGTTCGGTCGTTCCACAGAGCTGCCCGATTCACCTCAATTGCCTGGTCAGGATTGGCGCCTGACGACGGCAATCGCGACGCTGTGAGAATGCCGGTCAAGGTGTTGCGTGTGCGCGCGCGAGGAGTAGCCATCGGAGTGCGGACGCGAGTCTGCAAAATCCAATGCGTCGCCCGGGCAGCAAGCAATGCACAAAAATTTCAAAATCAGACATGTTCGGAAAACGGCCGACCGCTATTTCGTCACCCTGAATAAAAAAATATTTAATTGGCGTTCGACATGACGCAGATAGAGTCCGATTCCATGTTGGAGCATTCCATGGATTCGAAAAACCAGTTCTACGCTCTTGAAGTCATGTGCCGTGAGCGCGCCGCCGTGGCGAAAAAAGAAATGATATACTGGCTGACCGAGGCCGAAGAATGGGCGCAGTTTAGAAAATCCAGCGATCCATCTCTGGTGGCTGCGCAAGCATCCCGCTCCAATTCAGAGCCGCCTGCAAAGTGATGTTAGCGGCGGTAATATCCCGGGGCCCTTAATCGCACCTGTGTGGAAGTACACAATTCGCAAACGAGTTAGGACCGTCCGCAAAACGTACCGGGTTGAATAGCGGTCCAAATTGCCAGCCAGCGAGTGCCCAGGTTGGTGTTGCTCGCGACCGCCGGCGCCTTTTTGGTGTTGCAGACGGCGCAGATGTCGTAATCTTGAAGGGGCGCATTGCGCCTCATGCCGACCGGCCGAGAGGACCCAATGAAAATTCGTGGAGCAATAGCTCTGGTCACCGGAGCTAATCGAGGCCTCGGTCGGGCTTTCCTGCGGCATCTGCGCGAAGCAGGCTGCGCAAAGGTCTACGCCGGCGTGCGCCAGCTTGAAAGCCTTGGCGCTGGCATCGAGAACGCCGTCCAGTTGGATATCACCGACCCTGAACAGGTGGCTGCGGCTGCGGCTCGGTGCCAGGACGTTGATCTTCTGATCAACAACGCAGGCGTCGCCAAGTTCACACCGCTGCTGGGCTCTCCAACCGTCGACAATGCGCGCGCGGAAATGGAGACGAATTATTTCGGCACGCTGGAGATGTGCAGGGCGTTCGCGCCGATCCTCAAGCAAAACGGCGGCGGCGCATTGGTCAACGTGCTCTCGGTGGTGAGCTGGTTCAACGCGCCGATGCAGGGATCATACTGCGCGTCGAAGTCCGCAGAATGGTCGCTTACCAAGGCCGTCAGGTTCGAGCTGCGAAATCAAGGCACGCTGGTTGCCGGCGTCCATGCCGGATACATCGACACCGAAATGGTCGCGGCGCTGACAGATCCGAAGACCAGCCCGGACGATATCGTCAATCGCGTGCTTGCGGGAATTGAACACGGAGATGAAGAGATCCTCGCAGACGAGCGATCGGAAACGCTACGTGCCGAGTTGCTCGGAAATTATGCGCCGTTCGAAAGCGCCATGCAGCAGACTTGGGATGAGTATCAACGCCGGATCACGCGCTAAAGGATCCCCGCGAACGGTTTTCGACGGGCGTCTGGGCTATTGAAGGTGATGCTTCAGCGCATCCCCCAGCAATGCGATATCTCTGGTTGCTGCAGTACCGTCAAATGTAAGCGCCAATTCATCGATGCCGGCGTTTGCATAGTCGGTCGCCCGCGCAATGCACTCGTCCGGCGTTCCCGTCAGCGAATAGGCCTGGGTGAATTTTTCACTCAGGACGTCAGCCGCGTCATCTCCGGCCTTGATCCGGAGCGTGGCGGCCTCGAACTCGCTCTCCGAAATATCGGTTCCGGCGAACAGCGCCTCCTTGGCGGAGGGAATTTGCTGGCTGAGCCCCCAGTAGTTCGGCATCATCTCGCCGACGGCGCGCTTGCCGATCCTTTGGGCTTCGTCGCGATCGCCGTGAACCGCGCAGGGCATATACTGAACGACGCGCGCCAGGCCGTCACGTCCGGCGGCCTTGCGGCTGTCCATCACCTTCGCCGCCGAACGGCGGCCAAACTCCAGCGAACACATGTTGGAAATCAGCAAACCATCGGCGCTTTCGCCGGTCAGTTTGAGCGTGAGGTCACCCCTGCCCGCCACGAAAATAGGAACGTCTCCCCGCGTCGCATAACCGAGTTTCACGTCCCGCACCGAAAACGCCTTTCCGGTATAGGTGACTTTCTCGCCGCGCAGCAGCGGCTGCAGAATTGCCAGGGTATCCCGCACCGCGACCACGGGCTTGTCCGAACTCGACCCGATCTTCTGCACGGACGAGCCGATGCCGGCGCCGATGCCAAGCATCGCCCGCCCGTCGGAGAGTTCGTCAAGCGCGCCGATCTCCATCGCCATCATGGAGGGATGACGGCTGAACGGATTGAACACACCGGCGCCGATGCGGAGCCGGCTGGTAGCCACCGCGCAGGCCGCCGCCGCCGGCAGCACGCCGCGCGCAAAGGCGTTTTCCGCAAACCATGCGGTCGAGAAGCCGGAGCGATCGGCCGCGATCGCCAGTTCCACGCATCGGCGCGCCGTCAGCATGCCATGCAGCCGAAGGCTGATGCGTGGCAGCGGTCGGGTCTTTCCGTTTTTCGGCGTCATCGCCTTATTTCATCGTAACGAGGTCGAAGTCCCTCGCCTGCTTGCGCACCTTTTCGCGGTCGAACTTGTTGATCTCGGGGATCAGGGCATTGGTGAAAATGCGATCGAGCGGCAGCTCTTCCTTCAGGATGCCATTGGTCTTCATGAAGTCGACCAGGCGCTTCCAGTCGGCGTCGATGAACAGTCCGTAGACGCCCTTGGTCTTCGGCGAATCCCAGATTTCCATCCGCTTGGTGTTGACCATGATGCCGCCCTTCAACGCCTCTTCCGGGCTGACATTCTTCGGCTCGGATTCCGGGAACAGCTTCCAGCTTATCTTCACCGCCGCAGCCGGGTTCGCCACCGAGAACACGTAGCCCTTGGCGACGGCACGCGCAAAGCCCGTCAGCATCTTCGGATTGTCGGCAAGGACTTCGCGGCGGGTGACGAGGCCTACGTCAGGCAGACTGGCGAAGCCCTCGCCCGTATCCAGGTAGCGAATCTTGAAACCGTTGGCTTCGAACTTGTTGGTCTCCTGGGTTGAGAAGATCAGCGCATCGACTGCATTCAGGTTCAAGGCACCGACCGCCTGCGCGCCGCTGCCGACGGCGATGAAGCTGATGTCTCTGACGGGATCGAGCCCGGCTTCCGCGGCGAGCGCCTTGCCGAAGGTCGCCGCCGCACTGCCCATCGCGGCCATGCCGATCCTCTTGCCCTTCAGATCCTTGATGCTCCGGATCGGGCTGTCCGGCTTCACGGTGACCGACCAGATGCTGCGGTAGTTGGCCTCGTAGAAGTATTCGAGATCGAGCGCCCCCGGTGACTGCATGCCGACCAGCGCCTGGCCCGGCGAAGCAAGACCGATGTCGCCGGCGCCGGTGCTGACCGCCAGCGCGACTTCATTGGAGCCGCCGACCGCGATCAGATTGACGTCGAGGCCTTCCTCGGTGAAGTAGCCGAGATATTTCGCGACGCTTAATGGCGAGAACGCCTCGTTGATCAGTTTGGCGGGGATCAGCGCCTTGATCTTGATGTCGGCGGCCTGACCCGGACCCGCCAGCAGGCAGAGGCCGGTCGCCAGCAGGGCCAGCGCGCGGATCGATTTCGGCATGGTCATGTCAAACTCCCGTTCTTGTGGATGGGGATGTCCCGCGCGCCGGCTGGCGCTTGTCTTCGATGAGCTGCCACAGCCGCGGCGGACTGAACGGCAGGTGACAGGGCTCGATGCCGAGCGGCCGCAGCGCCGCGGCAATGGCATTGCCGACTGCGCCGCCGACGGCAATCAGGCCGCCCTCGCCGGCGCCCTTGGCGCCAAGCGGATTGTTCGGACACGGCCGCAACGCCAGCGAGATCGAGCGGATATTCGGAAAATCATCGGCGGTCGGCAGCAGATAGTCGGCGAACGATCCGGTCAGGATCTGGCCCTGATCGTCGTAATGGATCTGCTCTAGGAACACGCTGCCGAGGCCCTGCACCACGGCGCCCAGTACCTGGCCATGCAGCGTCGCCGGATTGATGATCCGGCCGACGTCTTCGACGGTCAGGTAGTCCAGAATCTCGACATGCCCGGTGCGCGGATCCACCGCGACATGCACCGCATGAGCGCCGTAGCTGTAGGTGTGTTTTGAGTTTGAAAAACTGCGTTCCGCAACGACGCCGAGCGCGCCGAGTTCGGCGAAGGTCAGAACGCGGTTGTTGTGCCGGGCCGCGCCTTCGCTGACGTCGACGGCATCCGGCGCGCACTGGAAGATCCCGCTCGCGATGGTGCGGATTTCCGCCTTCAGCGCCTCGACGGCGACGAGCACCGCGTTGCCGCCCATCACCGTGGAGCGCGAATGGAACGAGCCGAAGCCTTCGGTGACCAGCGTGGTCGAACCGTGCAGCAGCCTGATCCGGTCCATCGGCACTTCGAGGGCGTCGGAGGCGATCTGCCCCAGAACCGTTTCCAGTCCCTGCCCGAGCGCCGACGACCCCACCGCGACCGTCACCGTGCCATCGCCGTTGAGCGTGATCCTGGCGCCTTCGCGCGGGCCGGCAGAGCCGCCTTCGATGAACATCGCCAGCCCATAGCCGTGATGGCGGCCGTCGATCAGTTCGCCCTGGCGCTTCGAACGCCGTTTCCAGTCGAACGCCTCAAGGCAGCGATCGAGCACCATCTCATAGGCGCCGCCGTCGCATTCGGTCTCCGCGCTGGGATCGATATGCCGCATCCGCGCCAGCTTGTAGGGCATCTGCGCTTCGGTCACGACATTGCGGCGGCGAAACTCGGCGGGGTCGATGCCAAGATCGAACGCCGCCATGTCGAACAGCCGCTCGCAGAAAAAGCTGGCCTCGAAGCGGCCGGGCCCGCGATAGGTGCCGGCCGGCGTCTTGTTGGTCATGAACACCGCGGCATCGACCGCGATATTCGGCACGTGATAGGGGCCGGAGAGAAACTGCGCGGCATTGCGCGGCGCGGTGAAGCCATTGGTTCGGACATAGGCGCCGAGATCGACATGAATGGTGCCGCGCAGTCCCAGCACGGTGCCGTCGCGCGTGCAGGCGATCTCGATCTCCGCGGACATGTCGCGGGCGTGATTCATCGCGGTGAAGTGCTCGCGGCGATCTTCGACCCAGCGCACCGGACGTTTCACATGCATCGCGCAGAACGGAATCAGGAAATCTTCCGGATAGAACTCGCCGCGCGCGCCAAAACCGCCGCCGACGTCGACCTCCATCATGTCGACGGCCGCTACCTCCAGCCCGAGCATCCGCGCCAACAGGCTCCGGTTGAAGAACGGCACCTTGGCGGCGCCATGCACGGTGAGATGGCGTTTGCGTTCGTCCCAGTCGGCGAACAGGCCGCGGGTCTCCATCGGCATGGCGCCATGGCGCTGCACGCTGAAGGATTCGCGGCGGGTATAGTCGGCCGAGGCGAAAGCGGCATCGGCATCGCCCTTTGCCGCCGTGAACGTCATCGGCCGGTTGCTGCCGGCATCGGGAAACAGCAGGACGCGATCAGCGGAGGCGCTGGCCATATCCGGGACCACATCGAGCGGCGCGATCTCAATTTCAATCAGCGCGGCGGCGTCTTCGGCGATCGACAGATCGTCGGCAATGATGACGGCGATCGGTTCGCCGACATAGCGCACGACGGTGTCGGCGATCACCGGCTGCAGGAACGGCAGCCCCTCATCGAGCACCTGCTGCCGCAGCGGAATCTTTTGAACGCTCGACGGCATATCCGATGCCGTGATGATAGCGCGCACGCCCGGCAGTGCCAGCGCCGCCTCGGCACGGATGGCCATCAACCGGCCATGGGCGACGCTGCTGCGCAGGATCGCGGCGTAGGTGGTGCGGTCGGACTTCAGGTCGGCGACATATTGCCCCTCGCCGCGGAGAAAGCGCCGGTCTTCGGTGCGCTGCACCGGGCTGCCCACCAGCGTGTTGGTCATGCGCATGGTCAGTCCCGATCCGCCGGCCGATACGCGCTACATGCATCCATCACGGCATGGACGATCGGAAGGTAGCCGGTGCAGCGGCAGATATTGCCGGACAGTACCTCGCGAATCCGCTGCTCGCCGGCGTCGGGCTCCTCGGTGAGCAGCGCATGCATCGTGGTCAGGATGCCCGGGGTGCAAAAACCGCACTGCAGGGCGTGATGTTTCCGAAACGCGGCCTGCAGCGGCGAGAGGTCTTCGCCGGGCGCAAGGCCTTCGACAGTGACGACCTCGCTGCCATCGGCCTGCACCGCCAGCATCAGGCAGGAGCGCACCGCGACACCGTCGACGATCACGGTGCAGGAGCCGCAAGCGCCATGTTCGCAGCCGAGATGCGTTCCGGTCTGGCCGGCCCGGTCTCGCAGGAAGTCGGCCAGCGTCAGCCGCGGCGGAACGTCGCCGCTAACCTTCTGCGCATTGAGGATGAAGTTAATGTCCATGCGCGTCCTCTGCGGTCCGGGACATGGATTTCAGCAATACGCGTTCGACCAGCGTGCCGAACAGTGAACGGCGATAGGCCGGCGAGGCATGGATGTCGCCGATCGGAGTGATGGCGTCGCTGGCCACCTTGGCCGCGCCTTCGCACATCGCCAGGTCGGGTCGCCGTCCGCGCAAAAACTGTTCCAATTCGGCGATGCGCGAGGGCATCTCGGTCGCGCCAAAACCGACCACGCGGGGATCGACGACGGCGCCATGGTCATTCAGGTCGTAGGCCAGGCAAACCCCCGCCAATGCAAAATCGCCGCGGCGGCGAGCGAATTCCTCAAAGGCGAATTTGCGGCCGTCCGGCCACGCCGGCAGCCGGACCTCGGTGATGATGTCGGTCGGCCGCAACGCCGTGGTCAGCGGTCCGACGAAGAAATCGCGTGCCGCCATCTCGCGACGGCCGTCGGCGCCGAACACGACGATCACGGCGTCGCAGGCGAGTGCGATGGCGGGCAGTTCAGCCGCGGGATCGGCATGGGCAAGGCTGCCGCCGACGGTACCGCGATTGCGGATCTGATAGTGCGCGATATGGCTGACGCCGGCGCACAACAGGGGATGACCGGTCGCCAGCAGCGGTTCGTTTTCAATGTCGCGCCAGCGCACCCGCGCGCCGAGCGTGACGCCGTCCGCGTCAAAGCCGATTCTGTCCAGACCCGGAATGCGAGCGATGTCTACCAACAGGCTCGGCGTCGCCAGCCGGTAGGCCATCATCGGAATCAGGCTCTGGCCGCCGGCCAGAATCCTGGCATCGACATCGGCGAGCAGCCGCACGGCGCTGTCGAGCGACGTCGGGCGTGCGTAGTCGATGTCGGGCAGCTTCATGTCCAGGCGCGCTCCGGTCCCATCATCAGCCCAGAATCCTGTCTGGCTCGGACCGCACCCAGAACACCAGGCGGCCCTTCGCGTATTTGACGAGGCCGTGCAGCGTCAATCCGATGATGGCGAGGAAGATCAGCACGGCGAACATGCCCGCGACATCGAGATTGAAGTTCAGCGCGGAGATCAGATAGCCGAGGCCGACCTGGGCGCCGACGAACTCGCCGACCACGGCGCCAATCACCGCCAGCACCGACGCGATCTCCAAACCTGCGAAGATGATCACCAGTGCCGATGGAATCCGCAAGTGGCGCAAGGTCTGCATTGGCGTCGCCCCGAAGGCGCGCATCATCTCCAGCTGGTTCAGGTCGATCGAGCGGAAACCGGCGATCACGCTCACCAGCACCGGAAAGAAGCACAGCAGCGCGGTAATGATGACCTTCGAGGTCAGGCCATAGCCGAACCACAATACGAACAGCGGCGCAATGGCGATCTTCGGCACGGTCTGCAACGCCACCAGATACGGGTAGATCAGTTCATCGAGCACCGGCACGGTGGCGATCAGGCTGCCGCACAGCAAACCCGCGAGAGCCCCGGCGAACAGCCCGCTCAAGATCGATGTCAGCGTCGCGGCGAAGTGCGGCCAGATCTCGCCGGTCTGGATCAGCTCGACGAAGCGCTCTGCGATGGCGCTCGGCATCGGCATCACAAGCGGCGAGATGTCGAAGACGCGGCTGATGCCTTCCCACGCGCCGACGACGAGGCAAAGCAGAAGCAGAGATTGCGCCGCCCGGATCGACTTCGAGGTCATGCTGTTGCCTTTCAAAGATCGCGGGCGCGGGCGGATTCCGCACCAAAGATGGTCCGAACCTCGTCGCACAGCGCGCCGAACTGCGGCAACGCCAGCGTCTTCAGATCGCGCGGGCGCTTAAAACCGACATCGAGGATGCTGGAGATGCGGCCGGGGCGCGGCGACATCACCACGACGCGATCGCCCAGCAGCACGGCCTCGGGAATACTGTGGGTGATGAAGAGCACGGTCTTTTTCTCTCCGGAACACCAGCGCATCAATTCGACGTTCATGGTCTCGCGCGTCATGGCGTCGAGCGCGCCGAACGGCTCGTCCATCAGAAGAATTTTCGGGTTTCGGATCAGCGCCCGGCAGATTGCCACGCGCTGCTGCATGCCGCCGGAAAGCTCGAACGGATATTTCCTGCCGAAGTCCGATAGCTCGACCAGCTTCAACAGATCGTGCGCCCGCGCGGTGGTCTCGGCCGAGACGTCGCCCTTGAGCCTTGCGGGCAGCAGCACGTTTTCGAGGACGTTGTACCACGGCAGCAATGTGGCGGCCTGGAACACCACCGAGACATCATCGCGCGGACCGCGGATCGGCTTGCCGGCAATGGTGGCCTTGCCGCCGGTCGGCGCTTCCAGCCCGGCCAGGATGCGTAGCAGCGTGGTCTTGCCGCAGCCGCTGGGACCGACGACGGAGATGAACTCACCCTCGGCGACCGACAGATTGACGCTGGACAGCGCGACGACGCCTTCTCCCGAGCGCGACGAGAACCGCTTGTCGAGCGACGCGATGTCGATCAGGCGGGATTCGCGCAAGCCTCCCGGAATCGGCGCATCCTTCGCCATTGACACATTCATGAGAAGTTCCGTACGCGCATCGAACCCCGTCAGGTTTCCCATCAACGGTATTGCCCTACGTGCTCAATACCGGTACACTGTTCCAACAACAGTAGGCGCGCCGATGCCGGTTCGTCAACGCTGTATTCCGCGCAGTGCGGAACGCGGCAAGGGGCTGTGGTCGGGCGATCGTGTCGGCAAAAGTTCTGCGATTATGGAGCTTCCCGGCGGGTGACGAGTTGTAGCGCGACGCCCGGCTGTTTATTGAGCAGCGATGCCGCATGATGTTGCAACGCGCCGGCATGAAAGCGTGGGCCGTAATGATACGGGCTCGAAGAACGTGACGGACCACGATAGTTCGATTCGATTCAGGGGTGCGACAGATCAGCCCATGCATAAGGCGAAGCCGGGAATTTCATGACTGTCATCGAAAAATCGCCATCCGAGAATCAATCCGTAGCGCGGGCGCTCGCGGTGCTCGATCTCTTGTCATCGACATCATCGCCGCTCGGGGTCCGGGAAATTGCCCGCCAGCTCGGCGTGGCGCCCAGCATTGCCCAGCGCCTGGTCCGCACGTTGGCGAATGCCGGCTATCTAGAGCAGACCGGCGAGGCCTCGCGCTACACCATCGGCTATCGCGCGTTCCAGGTCGGCAACGCCTTCGTGGCCCAGAACAGCATTCATTCTGCCGTGATGCCGGAACTCTATGCACTCGCGGACCTGCACATCAACGGCTTCCTCGGCGTGCTGCGCGACCACGCGGTGGTGTATCTCGCGACCGTGCAAAGCAACGGACCGATCGCCCTCACCCATCGGCCGGGCTCGCAGACCTATCTGCATTCGACGGCGCTGGGAAAGGCGATCCTGGCCGAGATGCCGGATAGCCAGGTTCGGCATCTGCTGGAAGAAGCCTCGCTGCCGCGCCTTACCAACCAGACCAAGATCTCGATCCCGCACCTGCTGGCGGAATTGAAGCAGGTTCGCATACTGGGCTATGCGACCAACGACGAGGAAAACCGCTATGGCGTCTATTCTGCCGGCGCCATCGTCCGGGATTCCGAGAACAGGCCGATCGGCGCGCTGAGCGGCGGCGTGCCGAGTTCGGGGCTGACCAAGAAGGAGCGCAACCGCGTCATCAAGCTGGTGGTCGAAGCTGCCAACAATGCCTCGCGGCGGCTCGGCGCACGGATCGACGGTGGCATTTTCCTGCCGGGGAAAGCTCAGCCGGCGGCCACCCGCAAGCCGGTCGTCAACGCGACCACCATGGCGACGCCAAAGCGCCGCACCGCGCGTCCGGTCGGCACCTAGTTCACTGTCGGGTCGATTGGCGCGCTCACGGCGACAGGGCCTCGCTGCGCGACCAGATTTTCAGGTCCTGCGGTGTATCGAGATCGAACGACAGGTATCGATCCTGCCGTATCACGACGCGATAGCCGAGGGTTTTGGCGGCGTCAGCGTGCTTCGTTGCGCTGCCAATGCCATATCTAAAGCTTGCCGTCCTGATCGGACGCCACAGCAACACATTGGTGCCCTCACCGGCGCGGTCGGCAACGATCATCGCGTCGCAATCGGCTCGAAATTCATCGATCAGATGCCGCAAGCGACTTGACGAAAGCCAGGGCAGGTCGATCGGCAGAACCATGATCTCCGTCGCACCGCGAGCCTCGGCCTGCTTCGCACCCAGCGTTATGGCTCTATTCAGCTCGCAGAGGTCCGATTCAGGACATGCGGTAAAACCGCGGCGTATCGCTTCGGCGAGAACGTCGGGCGATTTGCTGACGACATAGACGTCGGCGATGTCGACCATCTGCGCGACCTGGTCGAACGTATGCGTCAACAACCGCGAATTGAGCGCATGGCGATCGTCCGCCTGCAAGACTTCGGTAAGCCTGGATTTCCCCTCCCGAAGTGACTTGACGGGAATGACGATCGCGAGCGGTTTCATGTCAGATGTCTGCTGCCGGTTCCGTAATGGAGCCCGACTATACCGGCTCTGCAACACCAATGCGAGAAGCGGGCCAAACCGGCGCCGCGCCGAAGATATTAGTCCAGGCCGGTAATGACGATGCCGGCGTCCGGGATCTTGTAGGTGCGGTTGATCCAGATCAGCACTGAAGTCAGGCTTTCGGCCACGGTCGAATTCGCCAGCGGCCCGGCATTGATGCCGCGGAGGCCGGCATCCTGTGCAAGGCCGACGACGATCAGACGCGCGTCCTTGTCGTCGCAGCACACCAACACGTCGCAGGGGATCTTGTGATCGAGCTTCTTCAGCTTGTGCGCCGAAATGTTCTGGAAGGCGGAGACCACCTTCACGCCCGGGCCGACCAGGGTCTGCAGCGCCACCGCGGCGGAGTCCGACGGCGGCAATTGCACGGTGGAAACTTTCGGCGGCACCAGCGGCACGGTGACATCGACCAGAATCTTGCCCTCCAGGTTGCCGGCAAGGCCTTCGACGGTGGACAGCTGCGACGCGTAGGGAACCGTCAGCACCACGATGTCCGCCAGCGCGACCGCATCGGCGTTGGTCGCTCCGGACAGAGCAGACGTTCCGAGGATGGCATTGAGTTCATCCGCGGTGGCCTGCGCCTTGGCGGCGTCCCGCGAACCGATAAAGACCCGATGGCCGGCATTGGCCCAGCGCAGCGCGAGGCCGCTGCCTTCGGCGCCGGTGCCGCCAATCACTGCGATCGTTCTCTGCTCTGACATCGGTCATCCTTCGAATTGGCTTTCGCGCGGCAGCGCGCCGAACGTTTGCGCTTACTTGACGTGCGGCATCACTTCTTCGGCGAAATACTGCACCTGTTCGTTGTATTCCTGCAGCGAATTGACGGCGACCACCATCGCCGCGCAATGATCGACGCCCATGGCGCGCAGCGTCTGGATCTTCTCGATCACCGACGCCGGCGATCCCACCAGGTTCGCCGTAACCTGGTGCTTCGGATCGCGGCCGGTATAGGCCAGCGAGACGCGGTGATGCACGAGGCCACTCTGCATATAGGTCTTTTCGGCTTGCTCGTCGGTCTTGCCGAGCAGCAGCGAAAACTGCGGCGCGATCTCGATCGAGCCCGGATCACGGCCAAGCTCGGCGGCGCGGCCCTTGAGCTGCTTGATGCGCTCATCGATCTCGTTGAACGGACGCCAGCCCGGCAACCAGCCCTGCCCGACCTGCGCGGCGCGTTCGATCGACGCCAGGTTGTGGCCGCCGATATAGAGCGGGAACGGATTCTGCACCGCCTTGGGAAACAGCTCGACATTGGAGAACGAGTAATAGGGTCCCTTATGGGTCGACACCTTGTCGGTCAGCAGGGTGTGCAATGCCTTTAGGCCTTCGTCCATCATGTCGCCGCGGCGAAAGGTCTTGGCCTTGTCGCCGGCCCAGGCCTCGAATTCCTCGCGATAGGCACCGAGTCCGACACCCATCATGAAGCGGCCGCCGGACAACTGGTCGATGGTCGTGATCTGCTTGGCAAGATAGACCGGCTCGCGCATCGGCAGCACCAGCAGCGCGGTACCGACGCGCAACGTCGTGGTGGCCTGTGCGATCATCGCCAGCGTAATCAGCGGCTCGTAGAAATTCGGCGGCGAATTCGGAAACAGCTGGCGGACATAGTTCTGCGTGGTCATGTGGTCGTTGCCCCACACCGAATCATAGCCGAGCTTCTCGCAGAGCACCGCGGTCTTGACGAGGTCCTGCGGCGCGCAGAACGGGATCGGGTAGGCGAGGCCTTCATAGCCGGTCGACAAACATACCGAAAACTTCATGACGTTTCCTTGGTTTCTATCAGGGCCGCCCCGCCGCGGTCGATCAGCGGGCTCGCATCCGCGTCACGCGAGCACCCGCAATTTGCCGTCCCGGGCCATCAGCGATTCGGCGCCGTCCCCGGTGACCAGCATCATGTCCTCGACCTGCAGACCGGCGAAACCGAGTTCGTAATATGGCGTCTCGACGCAGATCACCATGTTCGCCTCGAACACATCGCTGGAGTCGCCGGCGATGTTCGGCGGATCATAGCCTTCGATGCCGATGCCGTGGCCGACATGGCTGCGGTTGTAATGCGGGATGCCTTCCTTCTGAACGGTGTCGACGACCTGCCGGAACAATTCGGAGATCTTCAGGCCGGGCTTGAGAATCTCGTAGGCGCGCTGCACGCCCTTGTAGAGCGCATCGTGATACAACCGCAATTTTGACGAGGGCTCGCCCATGACAGCGATCCGCGAAATATCCGAGCGGTAGTATTGGTAGCGGCAGCCGACATCGAAACGGATCACATCGCCCATTTTCAAGGCCTGGCTGGACGGCTGCACGTTGCTCATGGCGCTGCGGTCGCCGAAGCCGATGCAGCCAGTGACCGGAACGCCGTCGAGCATCGTGGTGCGGCTGTGAAAAACCCGCGCCATCTCGATTTCGGTGATGCCGACCGCAGCGGCGCCCAGCGCCGCCTCGATCGACTGCTCCGAAATGCTGGCGGCGCGGCGCAACCGGACGATCTCATCCGGCGTCTTGATGGCGCGGACATTTTCCATCAGCGCAAATGCCCGCACGAAGGTAGCGTCCGGAAAAGCTGCGACAAGCTGCTCCATGCATTGCGGCGTGATACCGATCTCATCGATTCCGATCCGTGCCTTGGTGAGGCCGCGCTGATTAATCGCGGCGGCCAGCGCCGCAACCGGGCCGGGATACGCCTCGCTGGAGAACAGCGCGATATGGCGCGCGTCGGCGGCGCTGAGCGCCGCGGTCGAGTCGACGTCGGTCTTGAAATAGGAATAACGGCGGACGTCCGCGCTGATATCTTGATCGGCGACCAGATCCAGCAGCGACGTGTTGGTCACGACCGCCGTCTCACCGAGGCCCTTGCGGGGCCGCAGCACATAGGCCTGCGGCCCGCGGCGAACCCACTGCGACATCGCCCAGTAGCCGCTCAGGTAGAGCACGTTTTCCGGGGAGGTGCCGATCACCGCGTCCAGCGACGCCTTCGCCAGGAACTCGTCGAGCCTCGCTTCGTTCAACAGCATGTCTTGGGGCCTGTGCAAATATCGGTACAGTGTTTCAATTACTGTCGCAACTTCCGGCGTGCGAGTCAACGCCGCTTGATGCAGCGGCACGTCGTTCAGCCGGAATGCGGACCGCGCATCAGTGCCTGGACAGCCGTTCGGCGAAGGCAAGCGACTCTCGCGCCAGCGCGACGCGCGACGGCAGGTCGGTCATCAGCGTCGGCGCGGCGTGCACGCGGGCCGCGATGCCCTCGACGTCGGCGGCGTCGCCGCTGTCGATCAGCAGGCCATCGAGCAGGCCGGCATAGTGTTTCGCAATCGAGGCGGAGGTGGTCTCGATCTTCAATTCATTCATGATCTTTGCAGTCGGCCCCTTGACGGCGCGGCCTCCGATGATCGGAGAAACTGCCACAACGGGGGCTCCGCTGCGGGTCATGGCATCGCGAAGACCCGCGACCGCCAGAATCGGATCGATGCTGAGATAGGGATTCGACGGGCAGATGATGATGGCGCCCAGTTGAGGTGATGACAGCGCCGCGCTCACCGACGGGTTCAACCGCGCAGTGTCGGCGCCCTCGAACGAAATACCCTTCACGACCGGTTCGCAGCGGCGCTCGACAAAATAGCGCTGGAAATCCAGCACGCCGGCGTCGGTCGCGACCTTGGTACGCAGCTTGTCGTCGGTGACCGGCAGCAGGCGGGGCGCAATTCCCAGCGTGCTGGCGATGCCTGCGATGACCTCGGTCAGGGTCTCGCCGGCGGCGAGACGCTGCGTCCGCTCGACATGAAGTGCGAGATCGCGGTCGCCGAGCGCGAACCAGCATTCGCCGCCGAGCTGTTTGGTCGCCGCCATGAAATTCCAGGTCTCATCGGCGCGGCCCCAGCCGCGAACCTCGTCGCTCAGCCCGCCCAGCGTATAGATCACGGTATCGAGGTCGGGGCAGATCCGCAGACCCATATGGTCGAAGTCGTCGGCGACGTTGATGACGACGCTCAGCCTGTCTCCGAGCAGTTGTTGCAGGCCCAGCGCGAGCTTGGCGCCGCCGACGCCCCCACAGATCGCGACGACGTTTTTCGACGGATTGAAGGCAGCATCCGGCACCGGCATCTTTGCGTCCCCGGTCAACGAAACATATCCATGTTCTTGGGACGGATCAGCGCAGCCGCGTCGTTCTCCGGTGCGCGGTTCCGGAAGCCACGAACGTGGACGATCGGCGTGCCTTCGGCGCCCTGCCCCATCACCAGCGATGCGGCGGCAGCCAGCTCATCGCCGACAGCGACTTCCGTCACCTTCATCAACCGTCCGAACAGGTCGGGCGATCCGATCAGGTTTTGCAGCGAGGAGATGCCGGCGGCTCCCAGCGCGACGCCGACCACCCCGTTACGCCATGCCCGGCCGAAACTGTCATTGATGATGACGCCCACCGAAACCGCAAAACTCCGATCGAGCGTCGCTTTGATCTCGCGGCACGTTTTGTCGGGATCGACCGGCAGCAGCAGCACCCGCTCCGAGCCCTCGCCGTGCGCGATGTTCGATTCGTCGATCCCGGCATTGGCCATCACAAAGCCGAGCCGATGCGCGACGATGATCACGTTCTTCCTGGTACGCAGCACTTCCGACGATTCTGACAGCACGGCTTCGAGGTGCCGCGCGTCCTTGCCTGTCACCTCAGCCAGTTCCTGCGCCTTGACGGACGGCACGATCTGCCCCAGATCGACATAGCGGTTCTCCGACTTCGAGACGATCTTCTGGGCGATCACGATGACGTCGCCGTCCTGCAGTGTGATCCCCGCGTCCGCCAGTCCGACCTTGATGATTGCGCAGACATCGTCGCCCGGCTGCACCAGCGGGATATTCGGTAGCGCGGTGTAGGTAATCGACCTGGTCATCAGCGGACTCCTGGGGCGGATTCCCTCCCTATAGACGCGCCAGGGCCGAAGATCAAAAGCCGGGCAAGGCTATTTGGTCCGCTTCACGGTGCTGCAGACCTCAATGGCGATATTGGCATAGATTTCGGCGGTGCGGACCATGTCGTCCACCGTCATCGATTGGCCCTTGAAGTTGCGCGGCGGTCCATAGGTAATCGAAGGAATACCCATTTCGTTGAAGATCGAAACGTCGCGCCACATGCTGGAGATCACCGGCGCGGCCAGTTGCAGTTCGGTGCCGAAACTCGCCGCATGGGATTTCTTCAGTCCTTCCAGCAGCACGCCGGTGTCGCCGGCCTCGTAAGAGCGGCGATAGACGAACAGTTCGACCTCGCCGGGAATGTCCTGTGCCTTGAGCAGATCCAGCAATTCGCGGCGGATCGCCAGCGGGTCCGACACCGGCGTCAGCCGGCAATCGAGATAGACCGCGCAGAGTTCGGAGGTGCGCGTGACGTGGTAGGGATTGCCGCCGCGGATCGCGCCGACCACCGCCTTCGGAACGATGACGCCGTCCTTGCAGCGGTAGACGAAACGCTGTTCGTATTGGCGCGCCCATTCCTGCAGCCGCGGTACAAACAGCGCCGCGCGGATGATGGCGTTGGGATGATGGACGTCGACTTCTGCGTTCGGCACGAACGGCGTGTAGAGCTGCGGATCGCCGTGCACGACGATCTTGAAGAACGCCTTGCCGGCCTCGATGGCGGCATAGCCGAAATCGGTGCATTCGGCGACCAGGGCGTAATCCGCGACCCCGCCGTGCTGGATCAGATAGCGGGTGCCGACTTCCTTGCTGAGATATTTTGGTGCCTCGAATTCATCGACGGCCTCGTAGCCGATCTCGCCGGGCACCGCGGACAGCAGCAAATCGCCGCGCAGCCGGATGCCCGAGGCCTTCAACGCCTTGGCGGCGATCAAGAAAGCCGCCATCGGTCCCTTGTCGTTGACAATGCCTTCGCCGAACAAGGTATCGCCCTCACGCCAGGCGCCGTGGTTGATGCCTTCTTCGGGTGCCCGGATGCTCCAGCGATCCTCCTTGCTACGGCCGGTATCGAGGTGGCTGTTGAAGATCAGGCTGTAGCCGTCGCCTTCGCCGGGCAGCGTACCCAGCACGTTGAAGCGTTCCGGCATCATGCCGATCTTGCGCGGCTTGAAACCCTCCCGCTTCATCCAGTCGAGGACGTAGTCGCCGACCTCGGCTTCCTGACCGGCCGGGCTCTCGATGTTGCACAGCGCCAGTGCGAGATCGACGAGTTCGTCACGATTGATCTTGATGCTCACCAAAACCGCCTGTCTTCCGGTCGCTCTACGATACGTTTTCCACGTGTTTCCGCTTGGCGGAGAACGGCGTCATTACCATGTCGGTCAGCGGCGCCGCGCCAAAACTCGCCTCCTGGCGCTCTTTCGGCACCTGCTGATAGAGCGTGGTGCGCTGTTCGAATCGCCGTCCCAGCGATCTGATCACCGCTTCCATCTGCTCGGGCGCGAATTCCTGCCCATGCTGGGTGCCGGCGGCGCGAGAGATGCTCTCGTTCATCAGGGTGCCGCCGAGATCGTTGACGCCGCCCTGCAGAAGCGCCGTGACGCCTTGCTCGCCAAGCTTGACCCATGACGCCTGGATGTTGGTGATCAGCGGGTTCAGCACCAGCCGGGACACCGCATGCATCAGGCGAACCTCGCGCCAGGTCGGGCCGATGCGAGATTGTCCACGCAGCGACATTGGCGCTTCCATGTGCACGAACGGCAGCGGCACGAATTCGGTGATGCCGCCGGTGCGCTCCTGCAGATCGCGCAAATGCAGCAGGTGCTTCGCCCAGCTCTCGTAATGCTCGACATGGCCGAACATGATCGTCGAGGTGGTGCGCAGGCCCACTTCATGGGCGGTACCGATCACGTTGAGCCATTCCTCGGTGTTGAGCTTGTCCGGACAGATGAAGGCCCGAACCTCGTCGTCGAGGATTTCCGCCGCGGTACCGGGCAACGAACCCAGCCCGGCATCACGCAGCATTTCCAGATACCGGCGCACCGGGATATCCAGCGTCGCCGCGCCCTGCGCGACTTCAAGCGGCGAGAAGGCGTGGACATGCATGCCCGGCACTTCGTCCTTCACCGCGCGCAGCAGTTCCAGATAGGTGTCTCCGGTATAGCGCGGATTGATGCCGCCCTGCATGCAGACTTCGGTGGCGCCGCGATTCCACGCCTCGCGGGCGCGCCGCGCCACTTCCTCGAGCGCCAGGTCATAGGGCTTGCCGCGCAGCTGCTCGTGCATCTTGCCCTTGGAGAAAGCGCAAAAGCTGCACTGATAGCTGCAGACGTTGGTGTAGTTGATGTTGCGGTTGACGACATAGCGGACCAGATCGCCGCTCGCCTGGGATCGCAGGGTATCGGCGGCCAAGCAGATCGCATCGACATCGCCGGCCCGGGCCTTGAACAGCGTGGTGACTTCGGATTCCGTGAGCCGCGATCCGGCCGCCGCCCGCGACAGCAAGGCGTCGATGCCGACATTGACCCGCGGACGGCGCGGCGCCAACGGCAACGGCTCCAGCGAACCTGGCATCCAGTCGTCCTCGCGCACAAACCCATCCGCGTCCACGGCGCGGAGCACCCTGGTTGCCAGCTGCTTGTCGAGCCATATCGCGGAACCGGCGACGTAAGCCGGATAGACCGCGAGGCGCTGCTGCAGCGAGAAGCCGGCGCGTTCGGTAGCGGATTCGAGCTTCGCGAGATCGGGCCAGGGTGCTTCGGGATTGACGTGGTCCGCCGTGACCGGAGAGATGCCGCCCCAATCGTTGATCCCCGCTTCCAGCAACCGCGGAAATGCGTCGTAGCTGAGATTGGGCGGCACCTGGATGTTCATTGTCGCGCCGAACACCAGCCGCGTCGCCGCCGCGGTCCAGAGCAGATCGTCAAGATCCGGCTCATCGCAGCCGGCGAAGCGGGTGCCCGGCTTGGCGCGGAAATTCTGCACGATGATTTCCTGCAGGTGACCGTATTGGTCGTGCAGGTCCTTCAGCGCGAGCAGCGACTGAATTCGCTCCAGCCGCGTCTCGCCGATGCCGATCAGGATGCCCGAGGTGAACGGCACGCGCTGGCGGCCGGCGGCTGCGATCATCTCCACGCGCAGCTGCGGATCCTTGTCGGGCGAGCCGAAATGCGCGCCACCGCGTTCGCCGAGTCGCGGCGAAATCGTCTCCAGCATAATGCCCTGGGAGACGCTGACCTTGCGCAACCGTGCGATTTCCGGTTCGGTCATCACGCCGGCATTGATATGCGGCAGCAAGCCGGTTTCCTTCAGGATCAGGGCGCAGACCGATTCCAGATAGTCCACGGTGCTGTCGAAACCGAGTTCGGCAAGAGCGTCACGGGCGGCGGTGTAGCGGAGTTCCGGCTTGTCGCCGAGGGTGAACAGCGCTTCGTGGCAGCCGGCCTTTTCGCCGGCGCGCGCGATCGCCAGCACGTCCTCAGGCGACAGATAGGGTTTTGCGACCTCGCGCGGCGCTTTTGCGAAGGTGCAATAGCCGCAGACATCGCGGCAAAGATGTGTGAGCGGAATGAACACTTTTCGCGAGTAGCTGATCGCGGTGCCATGACCACTACGGCGCAGATCCTGTGCACGCTGAAACAGCTCGGAAAGCGGCATCGTTTGCAGCGAGGCCAGAAGCTTTTCGGGCGAAGCATGCGCAAGCGTATTCATCTACTCTTTCCTCACCGCGACGGCCGCACCAGGCAGAAAGCCATCCTGTCCACCAATCGCCGAATACGCTTCCGGGGCGACTTTGCAATCCATGCATGGACCGGGGCTGATATGCATTGTCACTTCGACGCCCATCACTTCGCGGCCACCTTGGTCATAACGTCGGTGGCGAACCACTCGACCTGCTCGTTCATTCCGGCCACCGAGTTCGCGGGGAACATCAGGGCGCTGCAATGATCGACGCCAATAGCACGCAACTTGTCGATTTTCTCGAGAATCACGTCGGGCGACCCGACCAGATTGGCAACGACCTGATGGCTGAGATCGCGGCCGGTGTAGGAAAGCGACACCCGGTGCGCGACCAGCCCGCTTTCCATATAGCGCTTTTCCGCGGCCTCGAGGGTCTTGTCGACAGTCACCGAGAATTGCGGTGCGATCGATGTCGCCGGGGTTGCGGCCAACCTCGAGGGCACGCGCCTTGAGAGTTGCGATGCGCTCTTCCATTTCCTTCAGGGGCCGCCAGCCCGGCAACCAGCCCTGGCCATAGCGCGCGGCACGCTCGAGCGCTTCCATATTATGGCCGCCGACATAGAGCGGAAACGGCTGTGCCCGGCTCTTCGGAAACATCTCCAGGTCCTTGAAGGTGTAATATTTGCCTTCGTAGCTGCAGCGCGCCTCGTTGAACAGCAACTGCAACGCTTCCAGCCCTTCATCCATCATGTCGCCGCGGCGCGCCTTCTCGACGCGAGAACCGCCCCACGCCAGGAATTCCTCGCGATAGGCGCCGAGACCCACCGCCATGATGAAGCGTCCGTTGCTCATCTGGTCCAGCGTGATCGCCTGCTTGGCAAGATAGACCGGATCGCGCATCGGCAACACCGTCAGCGCCGTGCCGAGCTTGAGCCTGGTGGTGACGGCTCCGATCGCAGCCAGCACCATCATCGGCTCGTAGAAATTCGGCGGCTTCCCCGGGAAAAGATCGCGCACATAATCCTGCGTGGTGACGTGGTCATTGCCCCACACGGA
This sequence comes from Bradyrhizobium erythrophlei, assembly GCF_900129425.1. NCBI lineage: Bacteria > Pseudomonadati > Pseudomonadota > Alphaproteobacteria > Hyphomicrobiales > Nitrobacteraceae > Bradyrhizobium > Bradyrhizobium erythrophlei. The sequence continues at coordinate 8,157,695 of NZ_LT670817.1, forward strand.
ATCATAGCCGAGCCGTTCGCACAATTTTCCCTGTGCGATAAAATCCTCCGGACCGGCGAACGGGACGGGATACATCACGCCTTCGAACCCGGTCGAAAGACACACGCTGAATTTCATCGTTTTCTCTCGGGCTGTTACGCCATTCAGCGAGACGCTGGCGCGTTGTTGCTAGTGAGGAAAAATCCTCGCGGCTTTCAGCGCCGCGACCGCGCCGTTGAAATCTGTCGGAACGGTCAGCAGATCTTTCTGCAAGGAGGCTGTCGTTGCCGGATCTTTGAGGCCGCTGGCCGTCAGCAGCGACACCACGGTTTCCTGCGCGCCGATCCGGCCGGCCTGCGCCAGTTGCTCGACCGCCGCGAGGCCCGCGGCCGAGGACGCTTCGACGAAAAGACCCTCGCCGCTGGCCAGCGTCTGCTGCCAGCGCATCATTTCGTCATTGCCGATGGTCAGCGCGGTACCGCCGGAACGGCGAACGATATCCAGCGCCTGATAGGTGCCGCGGGTGGCGCCGATCGAGACCGCGACGGTCTCGTAATTCTTCCGCACGTCCGGCGGCGTATCGCTGCCGTCGGCCAATGCCGCGCCGATCGATCCGTAGACTTCCGCCGCGACCATCCGCGGCATCCGGCCGGTCCAGCCGAACGCCATCATGTCCTCGAAGCCCCGCCACATCCCGAGCAGCGCGTCGCCATAGCACACCGGCACCACGCACCAGTCCGGCACGTTCCAGTCCATCTGCTCGGCGATCTCATAGGCCAGCGTCTTGTAACCTTCGATGCCGTAGGGGTTGCTGCCGACGACGGGGCCGAAGAACGGCGAGGTTGGAAACCATCCATATTGGCGGACCGCGTGCTCCATCAGGGTCCAGCGATCGGCCTTGTTTTCGCAGGCGATGACTGTCGCGCCGTAGGCACGCATCTGCGTCAGCATCGGGCCGGTGGTGCCCTTGAAGGTAAAGATGACGCAGCGCAGCCCGGCCTTTGCCGAATAGGCCGCCGCCGCCGCGCCGGCATTTCCGGACGAACTCGACACGATCACCTTGGCGCCCATTTTCTTCGCCGAGGATACCGCCATGCAGGCGAGCCGGTCCTTGAACGACCAGGTCGGATTGCGCGTCTCGTCCTTGCCGAACAGATTGGCGACCCCGATGCCGCCGCCGGCCCGATCAAGGCGATGCAACGGCGAGCCGCCCTCGCCGAGGCTGACGCCGTCGGCCCGATCAACCGGAAGCAGATCGCCATAGCGCCACATGCCGCGCTCGGCATCCGCCGCCGGCTTGGCGCGCGCCGTGCGCAGGGCCCCGTCGTACATCACCATCAGGTTGCTGCGCGCAACCGGCCGGCACGCCGGGCAATCTTCGGCAAAATGATCCGCCGGATAGCGCGCGCCGCATCGAACGCATTGGAGGCCGAGGACGGTTGCCATCAGACGATCTGAAGCTCCGTGCTACTCAACATGAAGGAGTCGACGCCGTCCTTGGTGATGACCATCGTGTCCTCGACCTGAAGGCCGGCGAAACCCATTTCGTAATAGGGCGTCTCGACGCAGATCACCATGCCCTCTTCGAAGACCTCGGAATTCGAAGGGGCAATATTCGGTGCATCGTAGCCGTCGAGTCCGATGCCGTGACCGACATGGCTGCGCTGGTAATGCGGGATCCCCTCGCGCCGCACGGTCTCGACGCTGGCCTCGAAAACATCCGCGGCGCGAACGCCCGGCTTGATCATCTCGATGGCGCGGTCGAGGCCGACCCGGATCGCGCGATGGTATTGCGCCAGCTTCTTGCCGGGCTCGCCAAGCACCGCATTTCGCGCGATGTCGGCCCGATAATGCCGGTAGCGACCGCCGACGTCGAAGCGGATGACGTCGCCCCGCGCCAGCTTGCGCTCCGATGGCTGCACATTGGTCATGGCGCTGCGGCTGCCGACGCCGATGCACGCCAGCACCGGCAATCCGCCTTCGCTGATGGTCTTGCCGTGAAACGCCCGGGCGAGATCCAATTCGGTCGCCCCTTCCCGGGCAACGGCAAGCGCGGCCTGGATCGACAAGTCGGCGATCTCAGCCGACCTGCGCAGCCGGGCGATTTCTTCCGGCGTCTTGATGGCGCGGGCATAGCGGAAGATGTCGGCGGCGCGGACCAAAGTCGCGCCGGGCAAGGCCTCGGCCAGCTTGTCCCAGTATTGCGGCAGAATGCCGATTTCATCGACACCGATCCGCGCATTCTGCAGGCCGCGCGCCTTGACCGCCTTGACCAGCGCGCCGACGGCATCGCCATCATCGCCCTGCGCCATCAGCTCTTCGATGCGGGAGTCGTGGGAATCGAGGCCGATCCCGGCCGTGCGATCGATGACGAATTTTCCGAACCGCGAGATGTCCTTCACCCAGACGTCGGGATCGGCGGCCAGATCGATCAGGCCGGTGCTGGCGATCACGACCGGTTCGCCCTTGCCCTCGGCGGGCGTCAGCACATAGGCCTGCGGGCCGCGCCGGATCCACTGGCTCATGGCCCAGAAGCCGCTTGAATAGGTGACGTTTTCCGGCATCGTCGCGACGATGGCGTCGAGCCGCTCCTTCCTCATGCCGGCGAACAGGCGCGTCGCGTTCATCAACATCGTGGTGGCGTCTTTCATGACCAGACAGCTCTGTACCGTTTAACGGTACATTGTTCTGATTATGTAAGCGGCGCGGCGACGCCAAGTCAAGCGCGCGCTCCATCGATCGCGGAACACGCACAGCAGTCGCGGCTGTGAGTGACTAAATTATCGCCCAGGCCCGATCCGGTGCACGTTGACCGGCAATTGCGCGCGCGATGCCGCACCATTGAGCAAACAGCGTTTGAGAAAAATTGACGCGGCTACTCCGTTTCAGTAGACTAAGCGGAACAATGTTCTGGTTATCGGAACAGCTAGCGAATCCAGCCCGCGAATCTCATGGAAGTCAGCGCCACCTATCTGCTGCAATTGATGCTGAACGGGCTGATGCTCGGGCTGATCTACGCGCTGATCGCCGTCGGCCTGGCGCTGATCTTTGGCGTACTGGAAGTCATCAACTTTGCCCATGGCGAACTATTGATGCTCGGCGGCTATGCCATGGCGCTGTCGCTGCCGCTGTTCGGGCTCTCCTATTGGCCGTCGCTCGCGGTTGCGGTGCTGGCGACGTCCCTGGTGGGCGTCGTGCTCTACGAATTTTTCCTGCGCCGCATCGATCAGAAGGAATTCGAGCGCAGCATTCTCACGACGCTCGGGATTTCCATGATCCTGCTGTACGGCATGCAGTATCTGTTCACCGCCACGCCGCTGATGGTTGACACGGCCTACGGCTTCGACGGCATCGAAATCGGAACGGTCCGCATCACAATGACGCGCGTGATCGCCGGCGCGCTGTCGATCGGAGCCTTCACGGGTCTTTATTGCCTGCTGAAATTCACCCAATTCGGCCGCGCCATGCGCGCCATCTCGCAAAACCGCGAGGCTGCCATCATGGTCGGCATCAAGCCACGACACGTTGCGCGCAATGCGGTCGCCCTCGCGGCGGCGCTGTGCGGCCTCGCCGGCGCCGCGCTGGCACCGATCCAGCTGCTGTACCCTGCGATGGGCCAGGCCATCATCTTCAAGGCGTTCGCGCTCGTCGTCATCGGCGGCCTCGGCAACATGATGGGCGCGGTGGTGGTCGCCATCGCGCTGGGCATGATCGAAAGCTGGATCGGCGGCTTCTTCGGCATCGTCTGGCAGGAGGGCGCCATCTTCGCGATCATGATCGTCGCCGTGCTGTTGCGGCCAGATGGCATCTTCCAGCGCGGGGGCATGCGCGTCGGATGATCCAGCCCCCATGGACTCTCGGCGCCGTTGCCGCGGCCGTCGTCTTGCTGCTTTGCCTGCCGCTGTTGACGGGCTCGAACTATTTTATCGGCGTCGCGATTTCCGGCCTGATCTTCCTGACGGCCGCCGCCTCGCTCAATCTGGTTTATGGCTATGCCGGGTTGCTGTCTTTCGCGCAACTCGGCTTCTGGGGCGTCGGCGGCTACTGTTCAGCCTTGGCGGTGATGGATTTCGGGTGGAGCTTCTGGACCGGAGTCCTGTTTGCCGGCGCCGTCAATTTCGCGCTGGCGATGGTGATCGGTGTTCCGATCATCCGCACCACCCGCCATGCCTTTGTCGTCGTCACGCTGACCTTCGCCCTGCTCGCCGGGCTGATCGCCCGGGACTGGGTTGACGTGACCCGCGGCCCACTGGGCATTCCGGGCCTGCCCGCCCCGAGCCTGATGGGATTTGCGTTCGACACCACCGCACGATTCTATTACATCGCGCTTGTTTTCACGCTGGTCGCGCTGGCGTTCCTGTATTGTCTGAAGACATCGCGCATCGGGCTGATTCTCAAGGCGATCAAGCAAAACGATCCCTTGGTCCAGTCCCAGGGCATCTCGCCGGCCTCCTACAAGCTTGCCGCATTCGTGATCGCGGCGGTCATCACCGGCATGGCCGGCGCCATCTTTGCCTTCCATCTCAAGATCATCGATCCGAGCTTTCTGGATTTCTACTACATGCAGACCTTCCTGATCATCGTGATCATCGGAGGTGCCGGCAGCTTCTGGGCCGTGGTGCTGGCCGGCGCCGCCATGGTCGTGCTGCCGGAGGCGCTGCGTTTCTCCAATGAATTGCGCATGGTGATCTACGGCGTCATCCTCGTCGCCGTCATGATGGTCATGCCGCGCGGGATTGCTGGCTGGCTCGACGACCGCCGCATCGCGGCATTGCGCAAGGCGCTGCGATGAACGCGATTCTCAAAATCGCCGGCCTGTCGAAGGCATTCAGCGGCGTGCACGCCGTGCGAAATGCATCGTTCGATGTCGAGGAAGGCAGCATTACCGGCCTGATCGGGCCGAATGGCTCCGGCAAAAGCACCACCATCGACTGCATCAGCGGCTTCCAGCGCCCTGACGCGGGACGGATCGAATTGGGTGGCCGGAACATCACCAATGCCAATCCGGCGACGGTGGCGCGCGCCGGTCTGATCCGCACCTTCCAGAACGTGCGGGTCTACGAGACCTACAATCTGCTCGACAATCTTCTGGTCGCGGAAGCCTCGTTTCGCGGCCTGAGCTGGTATGACGCGCTGATGCGAAGCCGCGCGTTTCGCAACGTGCGCAGGGCCGCGGACGAGCGCGCCCGTGAATTGATCGAACTCGTCGGGCTGACCCGGTTGGTCGAAGCTCCCGCCGCGGTGTTGTCCTATGGCCAGAAGAAGCTGCTCGCCTTCGCCGCGGCCATGATGGCCCGGCCGCGGCTGATCGTGCTCGACGAGCCGGTCGCCGGCGTCAATCCGACCCGGGTCAACGAGGTCGCCGACATCCTGCGCAAGGCCAACCGGACGGGCATTTCCTTTCTGATCGTCGAACATAATGTCGAATTCATCAGCGGCCTCTGCCACAAGGTGATCGTGCTCGAACAGGGCAGCAAGCTGACGGAAGGCTCGCCGGAAGACGTGCGCAACGATCCCCGCGTTCTCGACGCCTATCTCGGCATCGCACCGGCATCCGGGGCCAGCCCGGTGGAGGCGACATGACGCCTTACCCCAAACTGGAGTTGATTGATCTTTGCGCCGGCTATGGTGACGTGCAGATCGTACGCGATTTCTCGACGCGGCTGCAGCCTGGCTCGATCTCCACCCTGATCGGCGGCAACGGCGCCGGCAAATCGACCCTGCTCCGCGCCATCTTCGGCACCAATCGCTGGTTCTCCGGCCAGATCATCCTGAACGGCGATGCCATCGAGCATCTCAGCCCGTCGGAACGTCTGCAGCGCGGCATCGGCTTCGTCCCGCAAGGACGCTGCAACTTTCCGCAGATGACGGTCGCCGAAAACCTCAAGATGGGATGTTACACGTTGCCGGGGCGCACGCACCGCGCGGCTATCGCCCGCGTGACGGCGCAATTTCCCCTGCTGACCCGCAAGTGGTCGGAAATCGCGGGCAACCTGTCGGGCGGCGAACAGCAGGTGCTGGAAACCGCGATGGTGCTGCTTAGCGGGCCGCAATTGTTGTTGCTGGACGAACCGTCGCTGGGCCTTTCGCCAAAGATGCAGGCCGAGGTATTCGCGGTGGCCCGGCAGATTGCCGCGGCAGGCGTCACCGTTCTGGTCGTGGAGCAAAACGTCCATGGCGCGCTGCTGGTGTCCGACACCGCAATTGTAATGGAACTCGGCCGCAAGTTTCTCGAAGGCCCGGCCGCCGAGGTCCGCACGGATCCGCGCATCCGCGAGGCCTATCTCGGCGGCAACATCAAGGAGACGAGTGCGTAATGATTGCGGCACGCCTGGCTGTCGATATCGGCGGCACATTCACCGATTTTGCCCTGGAGGTCGGGGGGCGGCGATTCAGCCGCAAAGTCCTGACGACACCGTCCGCGCCCGAACAGGGTGTGCTCGCCGGCATCGACATGATCCTGGCGGACGCGGCGCTGCGCCCCTCCGATCTCGGCCTGATCATTCATGGCACCACGCTGGCCACCAACGCCATCATCGAGCGCAAGGGCGCGCGCACCGCGCTGCTCGCAACCCGCGGCTTTCGCGACTCCATCGAGATGGCGTACGAGCATCGCTTCGAGCAATACGACATCTTCATGGACAAGCCGGCGCCGCTGGTGCCGCGCAATCTCCGGCTTTCCGTTCCGGAGCGGATCGACGCTACCGGCCGAATCATCGAGCCGCTCGACGAGCAGGCGCTCGCCGATCTCGTGCCCGTCTTGCGCGCCGAAGGCGTCATCAGCGTCGCACTCGGCTATCTGCACTCCTACGCCAACCCGGTTCACGAGATCCGCAGCCGCGATATCCTGAAAGAGATCGCGCCCGACCTTGCCGTCACCATGTCGAGCGAAGTCTGCCCGGAGATGCGCGAATATGAGCGCTGGTCGACGGCTTGCGCAAATGCCTATGTGCAGCCGGTGATGGACCGCTATCTCAAACTGCTCGACGACGAGTTGACCGAGCGCGGTTTTACCTGCCCGATCTTCCTCATCACCTCGGCCGGTGGTCTGACCACGGTGGAAATCGCGCGGCGCTTCCCGATTCGCCTCGTCGAATCGGGCCCAGCCGGCGGCGCCATTCTCGCCACCCACATTGCGCAGGAGCGCGGCCACGATCACATCGTCTCATTCGACATGGGCGGAACAACAGCAAAAATTTGCCTGATCGATAATGGCCAGCCGCATTTCTCGCGATCGTTCGAAGTCGCGCGGCAATACCGCTTCCTGAAGGGCAGCGGCATTCCGATCCGGATTCCCGTCATCGAAATGGTCGAAATCGGCGCCGGCGGCGGCTCGATCGCCGATGTCGATAGTCTCGCCCGCATCCAGGTCGGGCCTGCCAGCGCGGGATCGGAGCCCGGACCGGCCTGTTACGGCCTCGGCGGCCTGAACTGCACCGTGACCGATGCCAATGTGCTACTCGGGCGAATTCAGGTCGATCGCTTTGCCGGCGGAAAGATGCGGCTTGATCCCCAAGCCTCTGCATCCGCGATTGCAAATTCAGTCGGCCGGACATTGAATCTCGACGCCGCGAGCGCGGCGCTGGGTGTCACCGAAGTGGTCGAAGAAAACATGGCAAATGCCGCGCGCGTCCACGCCGTGGAACGCGGACGCGAGCTGACCAACCGGATCATCATCGCCTTCGGTGGCGCGGCCCCGATCCACGCCGCGCGGCTGGCGGAGAAACTCGACATCACCACGGTGATCGTGCCGACCGGCGCCGGCGTCGGGTCGGCGTTCGGCTTCCTGCTGGCGCCGATTGCCTACGAAGTGGTGCGCACGCGTTACACCCATCTCGATGCGGGTTTTGATTTCGCAAGCCTGAACAAGCTGCGTGCGGGGATGCGTAGCGAGGCCGAGGCCGTCGTCCGGCTCGGCGCACCCGATTCGCCATTGATCGAAGGCTGGACCGCCAATATGCGCTACCGCGGCCAGGGCCACGAATTGACGGTGACGATTCCCGCCGGCGAGCTCAGCACGACGTCTGCGGCCGAGCTGGAGCAACTGTTCATCGTGGACTACGCCCAGCAATTCGGCCGCCGGATTCCCGATCTCGATGTCGAAGTGCTCAGCTGGTCGCTGCGGCTGGCCACCGTCGGCGCGCCGATCGAACGCTGCCCACCACCGCCCCCAGATCATGTCGCCAAACCTGCCAGCCACGTCGATGTCATCGATCCCTTAACCGGCAAGCCGGAACTGATCGCGCTGTATAATCGCAGCGCATTGACACCGGGATCGACGATTGCCGGCCCCGCTTTGATCGTCGAGGATGAGACGACGACTTTGGTGACGAAAAGTTTTACCGCGCGAATCGACGCGCTCGGCAGCGTCGTGATGACCAGGACATGACCATGGATGGAAACCTGAACCATACCGAGGATCCGATGTTCGTGATCCATCAGCAGATCATGTGGGACCGCCTGATCTCGGTGGTCGAGGAGCAGGCCCAGACGCTGATACGGATCGGCTTCAGCACCTCGACGCGCGAAGCCGGCGACGTTTCCGCGGGCGTGTTCAACACCTCCGGCCACATGCTGGCGCAGGCGATCACGGGCACACCGGGCCACGTCAATTCGATGGCGCGCGCCGTGGTGCATTTCCTTGACAAATTCCCGGCCGCATCGATGAAGATCGGTGACATCTTCATCACCAATGATCCCTGGAAAGGCACCGGGCATCTGCACGACTTCACCGTGGTGACGCCTGTGTTCCGGCAGCAAAAGCTGGTCGCGCTGTTCGCCAGCACCTGCCATGTCATCGACATCGGCGGCCGCGGCATGGGCCCCGATGCCCGCCAGGTCTACGAGGAAGGCCTCTACGTTCCAATCATGCGCTTCGCCAGCGCGGCTGGAACCAACGAGACGCTGCTCGACATCGTCAAGGCCAATGTCCGCGAGCCGGTCCAGGTGGTCGGCGATATCTATTCGCTGGCGGGCTGCAACGACGTCGGCAGCCGGCAACTGCTCAACATGATGGAGGAGTTCGGCATCGAGACCCTGGATTTGCTCGGCGCCCACATCCTCGAGCGCTCACGCGCCGCGACACTGGAGGCAATCCGCAAACTTCCAAAGGGCACATTCCGCAACAGCATGCGCGTCGATGGCTATGACAAGCCGCTTGACCTCGTCGCTACCATGACGATCGGCGATGACGGCATCGATGTCGATTTCACCGGCACGTCGCCGCCTTCCTCTTTCGGCATCAACGTGCCGTTCTGCTACACCGAGGCCTATGCCAGCTTTGGCGTGAAATGCATCATCGCGCCGAAAATTCCCAACAATGAGGGATCGCTGGCGCTGCTGCGGATGCACGCGCCGGAGAATTGCATCCTCAACGCACTGCATCCGCTCCCGGTCGCGACGCGCCACGTTGTCGGCCAGATGCTGCCGGATCTGGTAATAGGCTGCCTGGACCAGGCGCTGGACGATCAGGTGCCCGCGGAAGGCACGTCGTGCCTTTGGAATCTGTTCGCCTTTGGCGGCTCCAGCCAGATCGACGCCGACTCCACGGAAATGATGAAGGCCCGCGTCTTCAACATCATGTCGTTCCATTCGGGCGGCACCGGCGCGCGGCCCGGCAAGGATGGGCTATCCGCCACCGCGTTTCCCAGCGGCGTGCGCAACGTTCCGGTCGAGGTGACGGAAGCGATGTCGCCGCTGCTGGTCCGCCGCAAGGAATACCGCACAGACTCGGGCGGACCCGGCAAGTATCGCGGCGGCCTCGGCCAGGTCATGGAAGTCGTCACCCTCGACAATGCGGACTTCGCCATCAGCGCCAACTACGACCGCGTGCTCTATCCGGCACGCGGCCGCAATGGCGGCGGCAACGGCATGGCGGGCGCGCTCTCGCTCGGCTCGGGCGGGACGCTGAAAAGCAAGGGACAGCAGACCATTGCGAAACACGAGTCCGTCATCATCGAGATGCCCGGCGGCGGCGGTCTCGGCGATCCCTTCGCCCGCGATCCCGAGCGCGTCGCCGAGGATGTTCGCCTCGGCATGGTCTCGCGTGCGGCCGCATCGCGCGACTACGGTGTCATCCTGCACGACGACGACACGGTCGACCGCGACGCGACGAGAGCGACCCGCCGCCGCACCTGACATTTCGCTGACAACACCCAGAACGAGGCACAAGGTGCCTGACAGGAGCAAACCATGAGTCTGATCGTGAGCGCCGGCCTGCCGACCGGAATGGAAGGCCTGACCTACCCTATTCCGTTTTCCTCCCCGGAAACCCTGATCAGGATCGCGCAGCATGCCGAGAAGCTGGGCTACCACTCGGTCTGGGGCAACGACCACATGACCACCCAGCATTATGTGCGCGAGGAATTTCCGGTGCCGCCGCGGTTCTGGGAGCCGCTGATGACCTACGCCTTCATCGCCGCCAATACCACGACGTTGCGCTTCGGCACCGGCATCCTGGTGCTGCCGATGCGGCGCGACATTGTCGTGCTCGCCAAGCAGATTGCGACGCTCGATCATTTCAGCGGCGGCCGGCTTGAGATCGGTGTCGGCGTCGGCGCCTATCGCGAGGAATTCGATGCGCTGCGTCCCGAAGGCGGCGTACACCGTGGTGACATGGTGGAGGAAGGCGTGCAGGCGCTGCAACTGCTGTTCAAGGAGCGCAACGCGAGCTTCGATGGCAAATATTACAAGTACAAGGATGTCGAGTTCTTCCCCAAGCCGAAGCAGGAAAAATTGCCGATCTATTTCGGCGGCAACAACGAGAACCATATCCGTCGCGTCGCCGAGGGCGCCGATGGCTGGATTCCCGCCGGCATGCCGGCAGACAGACTGAAGACGATGGTGACGCGAATGAAGGAGATGACGGTAGCCGCCGGGCGCGATCCCTCCGAGATCGCCGTGGCGCCGCAATACATCGTCCATGCCGGTAAGAACCACGAGGCTGCCGTGGCCCGCTACAAACAGAGCCAGATGCACAAACATCTCCTGTCGCTGTCAAAATCGACGCTGAAAGGACAGGCCAATCTGGCCATGGAAGACATCAATCTGATCGGCAATCCCGACTCCATCGTCGAGAAGGCGCATAAGCTTAGGGATGCCGGCGTTACGCATCTGCTGGGCCTGTATTTCGCGGCCAACGATGTCCAGGAGCTGCTCGACCAGATGCAGTTCTTTGCCGAAGAGATCACGCCGCGGATAGTATAAGACTATCCCCACTCGGTTCCCTTACGGCCCAAGGCGCGTCATGCCCAGCGAATTTGGACTCTCCTTCGACGGCAGCGAAACGCCGGACACCATGCGCGCCGCGGCCAGGACCGCCGACGAAGGCGGCGCGTCCACCGTCTGGCTGGCGTCGCATCTGTTCCAGCGCGAACCGATCGCGACCGCAGCCTTGGCTTTGGCCCATACAAAAAACATCAGCATTGCGCTGATGGCGATGAGCCCCTACTCGGTTCACCCGCTCTACGCCACGATGGCGGCGGCGACGCTGGACGAATATTTTCCGGGCCGGGTCAAGCTCTGCTTTGGCGTGGGGGCGCCGCGCGATCTGGAAGCGGCGGGTCTTGTCGCAGACCATCCGCTCGGCACCATGCGCGAGGCCATCGGCGTCGCCCGCGCTTTGCTGAGCGGTGAAACCATCGACTTCAAGGGTGAGCGTTTTCGCGTCTCCGGAAGGCGTCTTGCCAATGGCGCCCGTGAGATTCCGATCTTTCTGGCCGCATCAGGCCCGCAGATGCTGGAATTGGCCGGCGCCGCCGCCGATGGCGTGCTGATCAGCGCCGCGACCTCTCCGGCGTTCATCCGCTGGACGCTCGAGCTGGTGCGCAAGGGCGAGCAAACATCCGGCCGCCGCATCCGCAAGGCCGCCTTGGTCTATGTTTCGGCCGATGATGACGAAATCGTCGCGCGTAACCGCCTTCGGCGTCTGCTGGGCTTCATCCTGCGCGGTCAGCATCACGCGCGCAATCTTGAAATGGCGGGCACGGCGCTCGATCAGGCCTCCCTTGTGGCGGCTTACGCCCGCGAGGACTGGGAGGCGGTGAACAGGCTTGTGAACGACGACGTCGTGATGCGTCACAGCGCCAGCGGCACGCCGAGCCAGGTCAGGGCCGCCTTTGCATCCTATGAGTCCGTCGGCATCGATGAAATCGTGGCCTCGGGCATCGGCGACTCAACGCAGCTGAAGAAGGTGCTCGAAACGCTGAAGGGCTAGAGCAAGATGGTTTTAATTTGGATCGGTGTGCGCTTCAGTTCACCTCTCCCCAGCGGGGAGAGGTCGATTTGCGCAGCAAATCGGGTGAGGGGGCGTTGCTCGGCCGATAGACCGTAACCCCTCACCCGGCGCTACGCGCCGACCTCTCCCTATGGGAGAGGTAAAGTTTCCGCTACGTCGCAGCTCAATCTAAGCTCATTTCATCACGCTCTAGCGCCGCGCGTCGCGAGCGAGGCCGGCGGCGCGCCCATCTTGCGCGATACGCTGTCGGCTGCGTTCTTTACCAGCACGCAAAGATTGTCGATATCGCGCTTGTGCAATCCCTGGCGCGGAACGGCGCCGCTCAGCGAGGCTACCACCGCCCCCGAAGCATCGCGCACCGCGGCGCCGACCGAATAGACATTCGGCAGATTTTCCTCATCCGAGATCGCAATTCCGGTCACCCGGATTTCGCGCAACTCGCTCAGCAGCGCCCGCAGCGAGACCTTTGTCTTCCTGGTCAGCTTTTTGTAGGGCTCCCGGCCCATCACCTCGGCCACCTGCTTGTCGGAGAGTGCCGCCAGCAGCACCTTGCCGAACGCCGTCGAGTGCGGCAGCGCCAGCGAACCCGGTGCATTGTTGATGGCAATCGGACCGTTGCTCTTGACGACCTTGAGATAGACCACCGCATGGTCGCGCAATACGCCGAGAAAACTGTTGACCTGGTGCTGCTCCGCCAGCGCCACCAGTTCGGGCGTGCTGGCACGATCGAGATCGTTTTGCGACAGGAACGAGCAGCCGATCCGGAATGCGCGGTAGCCGATGCGGTATTTTTGCGTGTCCGGCGCCTGTTCGGCGAAGCCGGTGGAGGCCAGCGTGCTGAGCAGCCGGTGCACGATCGTCGGCGACAGCGTCATGCGACGGGCGATATCGCGGACACCCAGGGAGCCGTTTTCGGCCAGTAATTCGAGGATATCGACCGCGCGCGCGACCGACTGGCTTTCCGCACCCATGTTATACATTCCGACAAAACGAACATCGTTCGTCACAGCTATGCGACCCGCGCCGGAAGAGTCAATAATGAGCGCTTCCGAGCGAGGTCGCGATTTATAGCGCGACCCGACATTTGTGGCAGCTGGCCACAATTGTGGGCAGTCCCTTGCTTGACAGGTCAGCCTGATTTTTCTCTAATCGGTCGCGGAACGTCGTTCCTATAATAGGAACGAGTTGGGATTGTCTGATGATGGATTTTGCGAGCGATAATGCCGTTGGCGCCAGCCCGCTGGTGATGGAGGCCTTGATCGCCGCAAACCACGGCGCGGTGACCGCCTACGGAAGCGATCCCTGCAGCGCGCGCGCGAAAGAACTGCTTGCAGACGTGTTCGAGCACGAGGTCGCCTGCTTCTTCGTCAGCACCGGCACAGCCGCAAATGCGCTGGCGCTCAGCGCGCTCTGCCCGCCCTGGGGCGCGGTCTTTTGTCACCACCACGCCCACATCGCCAATGACGAATCCGGCGCGCCCGAAATGTTCACCGGCGGCGCCAAGCTTGTCGGCGTCGATGGACCGACCGCAAAGATCAGCCCGGATGCGTTTCGGAAAACCCTGATGGATTTTCCGGCCGGGGTCGTCCGACAGGTTCAGCCCGGCGCCCTCTCGCTCTCGCAGGCCACCGAATGCGGGACGCTCTACTCCTGCGATGAAATCGCGGCGCTGTCCGAGATCGCCCATGCCGGTGGCATCGCGGTTCATATGGACGGCGCGCGCTTTGCGAATGCGCTCGTCTCACTGGGATGCACGCCTGCGGAAATGAGTTGGAAAGCCGGCGTCGATGTGCTGTCGTTCGGCGCAACAAAGAACGGAACATTTGCCTGTGAGGCCGTGATCTTTTTCGATTCGGAAAAGGCCAGGACTTTTGCCTATCGGTGCAAGCGCGCCGGTCACACGCTGTCGAAGGGCCGGCTGCTCGGCGCGCAGATGACGGGCTATCTCAAAGACGATCATTGGCTCGATCTGGCGCGGATCGCTAACGCTCAGACCTCCGATCTCGCCCGGGGGCTGAAAGACATTCCAGGTGTGCGGCTGGCGTGGGACGCGCCAACGAATCAGGTGTTCGCGATTTTGCCGCGTGCCGCCGACGAAGCGCTAAGGCGCGCCGGCGTGCGTTACTACGACTGGGGTTCGCGCGGCCTCGACGCCGGGCAGTCTCCCGCGTCGGACGAGGTTTTCGTGCGCCTCGTGACGTCGTTCGCCACCGAGTCCGGGGCAGTCCGGTCCTTTGTCGGCTTGGTTCGCGAGGCCGTGTCTCGGGATCATGCGACGCCTGTGGCGGCGGGTATCGTGCGTTGATGAACATCAATCATTTCGGAAAGGCTTGACTATGTTGATGAGAACACTGGCTGCGGTGATCGGGCTTTCGCTCGCATTGCCGATGACCGCGAATGCGCAGAACATCGTGATCGGCGCGAGCGTGCCCGATACCGGCCCCGCTGCAGCACCCGCGATGTGGCAGCGCTGGGGTTACCAGTTGGCGCTCGACGAAGCCAACGCCGCTGGTGGCGTGCTTGGCAAGAAGATCGAGCTTCTCGCCTACGACAATCATTGCAATCCGTCGGAAGCCGTCAACGTCGCCAACAAGCTGATCGAAGCCAAGGTCGTCGCCATCGTCGGCGCGCATTGCAGCTCGGCGACGCTGGCGACGATGCCGTTGATCGCCGCTGCGAAAATTCCATTGATCGATGGCATCGCCTCTAGTCCGAAGATCACCGAACTGTCCGGCGTTGGTGGCAATCAGTGGACCTTCAGGATCAATCCCTCCGACGACGACATGATGAACGCGCTTGGCCTTTATCTCGGCCAGGATTCAAAGTTCAAACGCGTTGCCATTCTTGGCGAAGACACCGATTTCGGTCGCGGCGGTGCCGCGGCTTTCGCAGCCGTGGCCAAGA
This sequence comes from Bradyrhizobium erythrophlei, assembly GCF_900129425.1. Taxonomy (NCBI): domain Bacteria; kingdom Pseudomonadati; phylum Pseudomonadota; class Alphaproteobacteria; order Hyphomicrobiales; family Nitrobacteraceae; genus Bradyrhizobium; species Bradyrhizobium erythrophlei. Next base: position 8,172,813 of record NZ_LT670817.1, read on the forward strand.
AGAATGGCCTGGAAGTGATCTCCACCGACTTCCACCCGCAGAACTATCCCGATTTCACCTCGCTGCTAACCCGCATCCAGCAGAGCAAGCCTGACGCCATCGCGATCTTCCAGCTCGCCGGCGACCAGATCAATTTCCTGCGCAATGCCATGCAACTCGGCATCAAGATCCCCTACATCGGCCGCTTCGACCCCGGCGGCAACAACCTGCAGATCATCCAGGCCGGCGGGATGGATGGCTCGATCACCGCCTGGACCTACAGCTATCTGGTCGATACCCCCGCGAACAAGGCCTTCGCCGCGGAAGTTGAAAAGCAGCATAAGACGACGCCGGTGCTGCAGACCTGGGCGGGCTATGACGTGATGCGTCTTCTGCTGAAGGCGATCAAGGAGGCCGGATCCACCGACCCGACCGCAATCCGCGATGCGCTGAAGAAGATCGAATTCACCAATGTGATGGGCTCAAAGGTGACCTTCGACGATCACAACCAGGGCGGCAAGGTCGTGCTGATCGAAGGCATCGCCGACAAGCAGGTAAAGATTTTGAAAGAAGTCACGCTGAAGTAACACTCGCGCGGAGGCCACGCGTTCGTCCGCGATGCGTGGCCTCGCAGCAATTGCAATCCAACGTCAATGGGATTGCAGCCATAACCGTCTTTCACGGCATCTCGCCTATGACGTCGGCTATCGCTTGATAAACCATGCCAAGCTCGTTTGCCTCGCTGCAATAAGGCGGCATGATGTAGATCGTGTTGCCGAGCGGCCGGACAAGCAAATTGCGCGACAGGAAGCCCTGATAGAGACGAGGGCCGACGCCAGCCAAATAGCCGGTCTCCCCCGATGCGAGATCCAATGCGGCGATCGAGCCGATCTGGCGGACATTGGTGAACCGCCGGTCGTCGCGGAAGCGATCGAGTCCCAGGGAATGCAGACGGGCGATGGCGGCGACGCGCTCCAGGACCGGTTCCTTGTCCCAGATCTCCAGGTTTGCAAGCGCCGCCGCGCAAGCGATCGGATTTGCCGTATAGGAGCTGGAATGAAAGAAGGTCCGGCTGCGGTCGGTTGAATAGTGCGCGTCGAAAATGTCGGCCCGGCAGAGTGTGACCGCCAGTGGAAGTGAACCGCCGGTGAGTCCCTTGGAATAGCACGCGATGTCGGGTGTTACTCTGGCCTGCTCGCATGCGAATAGCGTACCGGTCCGCCCCCATCCCGTCATGACCTCGTCGGCAATGAACAGGACGCCGTGTGTTTCGCAGACGCGCTTCACCTCCGTCAGCACTTCCGGCGCATAGATCAGCATGCCACCGGCGCCGAGGATGAGCGGCTCGACGATCAGCGCTGCAACGCCTCCCCGCCTGCAAGCGGCACCCAGCGCCCGCAGCGTCGTTTCCTCGCGGCCGGCGGACGGAAACGGCAGCCGCTCGACATCGAACAGCAGGGGATCATAGGGTGCGTTGAAGACGCCGCGTTCGCCGACCGACATTCCGCCGATGGTGTCGCCATGATAGGCGCCCTCAAGAGCCAGAATGCCGGTGCGCTTCTCGCCCCGATGACGCCAGAACCCGAGCGCCATTTTCAAGGCGACTTCAACCGCGGTCGATCCGCTATCCGAAAAGAACACGTATTCGAGTTGCGGCGGCGTCATCGCCACGAGACGCCGCGCAAGTTTCTCCGCGGGCTCGTGCGTGAAGCCGGCGAAAATCACCTGATCGAGACGGTCGGCCTGATCCTTGATCGCCTGCATGATATGGTGGTGACGGTGGCCGTGGGTCACGACCCACCAGGACGAGATTGCATCGAAGATACGCCGGCCATCGGCGGTCGTAAGCCACGCGCCCTCGCCGCTTGCGATCAGCGTGGCATCCGGTTGCACCGCGTGCTGCGTGAACGGATGCCAGATCGGGGAGTTCGATTTCATCATGCAGTCTCCTGCAGGAAGTCTTCAATTCGGAAATGACGGGCGAAAGCCGCCCGCAGCGAGGCACCGGTCAGTGGCTCAAGATGCGGCAGACGGCCAAGGTGGCGTACCTGTCCCAGATCGGCAACGATCCGTTCCGACTCCTGATTTTCGTCGCCGATGAAAACGATGCCGGCAATTGTAATATTTCGAGTTCGCAGTGCTTCAACCGACAAGAGGCTGTGATTGATGGTTCCTAACGTCGTGCGGGCGCAGAGCACGACCGGCGCCTTCCACCGGGCCATGACGTCGATATAAGTGAGCTCGCGTGTCAGGGGGACCAGCAATCCGCCGGCGCCCTCCACCACCAGCGGCCGGTCCGTCTCCGGCAGTAGGAGAGCATCGGGATCGATGACAATTCCATCGCGTTCGGCGGCGAGATGCGGCGAGGCCGGAGTTCGTAATCGGTAGGCTTCCGGCAATACCCGCTCCGGCGAAAGGCCGGACAAGCGCAAAACCGCTTCGCGATCGGTCTCTTCCTCGACTCCCGCCTGAATGGGTTTCCAATAGACCCCATCCAGCGCACCCGCCAGGCCAGCGGCGAAAACCGTCTTGCCGATGCCGGTGTCGGTTCCGGTCACGATGATGCGCACCCTCATGCAGCTTTTCGCAAGTCTTGGGAGAGGGCCTCGAACAACTTTGTCACAGTCGCTTCATCGACATTCAGCGTCAGGGCGATGCGCAGACGTGCCGTGCCCTCAGCGACCGTCGGCGGCCGTATCGCGCGGATATCATAACCCCTGCGCTGCAACGCCGATGCCAGGTTTACGGCCGCCTGATCCGAGCCCACGATCACCGGAATGATGTGCGAGCCGGACGGTTCGATGTTGCATCGGCGGCGAAGCTCAGTCCCTGCGAATTGAACGAGACGCGCGAGCCGCTCCCTCCTCCCGGGGTTCGATCTTGACAGTTCCAGGGCGGAGCGCGTGATCGCAGCGGTCAGCGGCGAAGGCGCGGTCGCAAAAATAAACGGGCGCGCGCGGTTGACCAGAAAATCACGAACTATTCCCGGCGCAAGGATGAAACCTCCGGCCGTGCCGAGCGCCTTGCCGCAGGTGTGCAAGGTGATGACGTTGTCGCGGCCCTCAAAGGCCGCCGCGAGCCCCCGCCCCTGCAGACCGAGTACGCCTGTCGCATGCGCCTCGTCGATGACGACCATAGCCTCGTGGCGATCCGCAACCGCGAGGAGTTCAACGAGGTTCGGACTGTCGCCATCCATGCTGTACAGGCTTTCGACCGACAGCCAGGGCCGCCCCGTTCCTCCGGCCTTGCGCCAACGAACGATCGCGGCGTCGAATGCATCGACATTGTTGTGCGGCACCCCGACGAATTCGGCACGGGTCCGACGGAGTCCTTCGTGGACGCTGGCATGGACTAATTCATCGTGGACGATGAGATCCCCGGTTTGCGGGAGCGTCGAGAAGATGGCGAGATTGGCGACGTAGCCGCCACCGAAATATAATGCGGTTTCGGCACCGAAATGGGCTGCCGCTTCGGTTTCCAGCGCCTCGTGTTCGGGATGGTTGCCTCGCAACAGGCGTGACCCGCCGGCGCCCACAGGCACGCCCCGCGCCACCGCATCGGCAGCCGCGTGCCGCAATTCCGCTGACTCGGCCAGCCCGAGATAGTCGTTCGACGTAAAGTCTATTCCGGAACGTTCGCGCAGCGAGCGCAGCCGCCCTCGATCCGCGAGTTCGCGCAAGTTCGCCTCGAAAACGCCATACATGGTCAGTCACCACTTCCAACGGAAAGCTTACAAGTCTGTTTCCCACGTTTGTATTCGATATCGCGTTACCAAGCAGGATAACAATACGTCTGCAGTGCAACTGGCCCATCAGTTGACCGCGGAGGCAACAGCAAGTACCGACTCACCGTCGAGCCGTTCATCGGAAAGAAGAAGAACTACTCGCCGGCCCAACACCAATCCTTTCTTCGATGACCCGGGGGCCATCATCGTCGACGACGCGCATGCATCAGAGAACTACATCGCCGCCCAATGGACGGTCGGGATAAACCGGTTCGCAGAGGAAGACGAGACTTTGTTTGAAGCCGTGGCGGGCTTGTCGAATGGCCTGCTGACCAAAGCCAAATCGCGTCCGCCCGCAAGTCGGTTGACAACTTCACGGCAAATTGACGGGCGTTTCCCGATAAGCGCCAGAATCGCGCTCGCAAGAGCGTCCCTCGGCTTCAATGTGACGATGGCTCTGGATGGTGACAAGTTCTGCGCGTTGGTGGCGACATCGTCGATTGATAGGCCTGATGATTTTTCCCATTCTGCTACTCGCGCTGGCGCGCGGGTCGGTTGCGGATATTGGTATGGATGCCAAGGTTCAGCACATCGTAACGACCTATCTGGCTCCGGAGGCCATTGGGAAAGCGGGCGGTCTCGCTGTGGCCGTCTACGCTGCGGGCTACACGCAATTTTTCAACTACGGCTTCGCCGACGAATTGACAAAGCGACCAATCACTTCAGACACGCTGTTTAACGTAGCGTCAGTACGCAAACCTTTTGAGGCCATCCTGGTCGCGCTGAGTACGCTTCGTGGCGAACTGAGTCTGGATGATCCAGTGAGCAGGTATGTCCCCGAGTTGCGCGGCGACTACGTCAAAAGCGTAACGATCGGTGAACTGGCAACGCATACGTCCGGACTCTTGCTGCCGACCGATCACCCGCCATGGCCGAACGATTCGTTTACGCTGCAGCAATTCTTCAATATGCTCAACGCATGGACGCCGCAATCAGGCGAGCAGCCGGGGAAGCAGCACATCTATACACATGCGGGGTATGTGCTGCTGCAACTCGCGCTCGAACGTCGCTACGGTCGACCGATCGGTGAGCTTGTCGAAGACCGTATCTTGAAACCCCTCGGCATGAACCAAACGTTCCTCCCCGAGCGCGGGCCGGACAATCGCGCTATAATGGTTCCGGAGCTGTTGAAACGTGTCGTGCAAGGCTACTCCGATACGGGCATAGCGATTGGTCCACCTGGAAACCAGCAGAGTTATTACGATTTCCCTGGCACTGGTCAGATGTTCTCCTCGGCTCGCGATCTTGCCACCTTTCTTGCTGCCTGTATCGATGGCGATGTGATCGATCCGCAATTGCGGCAAGCATTGCAGATGACGCAGCGTGAGATATTTCATGTGACCGAGCAGTTCGGACAGGCGATGGCCTGGGAAAACGTTCATTTGAACGACGTGGACGTTGTTGACAAGCCAGGCGGACTTAATAACGCATCAGCCTATGTCGGCCTCGTGCCGGCACACAAAACCGGCATCGTCCTGCTCGCTAACCGCGGCAATTTCCCGCATGAGATCGCCCGTTACCGCGTGCTTCCGGAATTGGCGCGAGAAGAGTAGCCGTGAATATCGATTGGTTCGCTCAGGCCGTCAGCATTTTTTGGCTGTTACCCGACCTCACCAAACCCGGACGTTCGCGAGAATGCCCGACTGCCCCGGTCATGAATTATCAGAGATCGGCGATCCATTGTGCGCTGACGACCATCTCCCAGACTCCCATCGTTGCGACCGCCATCACGATCATAGCGGCCAGCAAGGCGATCGAGAGCAGGACGCCATCCTCTTCGAGGTAGGCAAGCGATATCAAGGCAATCACCGAGGCGGGGACAACGTTGCTGAGCGGTATCGGAACTAACACCAAGGTGGTGCTCAGGATTAGGACGACGGCACCGACCAAGCGCTTGGTTGATTCGAGCGGCGTATGCCAGCGCGGATGTATCACCCTTTCAAGATATCTGAGCACCGGTATGGATCGTTGCACCGCAGCGGCCAGGTGTCTCGTCGGCAAAGAACGAGTGGCGATGCGGCGCGGGAAGACCGGGGCGGCCTTACCCGCGATCATCTGGACAGCGGGAATCATAAGCAGCAGGCCAGCTATGATCGAGAGCCCTGGTGCGATCGCGACCAGCGCGATCAGGAGCATGATGATTCCGAAGGAGCGCTTGTGCAGGTTATTCGTCAGCCAGGCCAGGGTGAATTGATCCGCCGGTACCTCATCATGCAGCCGCTGCAAGACGACGGTAGCAGGAATAAGCGCTCGCGCGTCGGCAGGCAATCTCGGCATTAAAACGCGTCCTGAGCTGATGGTTTGGCATCCATAGTGCACGTACGCGCGTTGAGTCCAGGCCCGAACGGCCGGCTGTGCCGTTGCGCGCGCTGGAAGGAGAAATAAGTCCGTAACCCGCAGCGACCCTGGCGCAGGCTCCGCGTTCTCGTCCGACATTGTCGCCGGGCAAGCCCCAACGATGGTTGCATGATGCGCCTTTGCCGCTCGTGGCATTGCACCAGAAGGTTTCCCTCGGCGTCCCGCCCGTTAAGTTTCACACGATCAATGCCAGAGGTCGCACGCTGCAACACGATTGAGGTCGGCGAGGCGGTGGTCCGCGCTGGCTCGAAAATCGAGGCTCGCCACCAAGTCGAGCAGCCGTTGATAGGCGCGATCGGCGACCGCGACAGGCAAAGGTTCCTCGTCAAACGCTTCGATGTAGCCGCCGACTAAAGAGCTCAGCAACCGGCACAAGGCTCGTTGCTCGGGCTCGTCCCCGCTCAAAGTTGTGAGTTTTTGCTGGAAGGTGTGGAAGGTCCGCAAGCCGTGATGCTGCTGCAAAAGCCACGCGTGCAAGTCGTTCATGTCAGCCTCTTCAAATCATAGAAGAAGCTACCGATTCATACAGTCCGCCGAGGCTTCGCGCTATGGTGAATTTCGCATCCCTGCGCCGCTGGTTATGCAGCCATCCGCAGACAGTGCGCCAGACTGGGCGTCCGCTCTTCAGCCCTCGGGCAGGCCAGACCCAGAATAACTTCGCATTGACAACTCGGCGCCGATCGGATTGGCGGCGAACTCTCGAGGAAAGCTTTCCACTCTAAATTCCGCTGCCATCCCGCTTGCCGATCACGCAGCGCCATGCCGCCAGGCGCTCGGCGGGATGCTGCTTCATCCACTCCGCCAGCTGCGGCGCGCCCATCAGACAGGATTGCATTGAGACCTCGGCGAAGTCCGAGGTGGTGACGGTCTGCTCGTGGCAATTTGCCGGAGAGGAGAGACTGCAGAGCACGGCGATGATCTTGATCACGACAGGAGAACCCCGTCGCGACGATGGGCATTGGCGCCGCTAACCGTATGACTTGCTGGTGCCTTGTTCTGCTTCTCGCTGACTGGATCAACCGGTGGGAAGATGCTGTCGTATTTCGCGCGGGCCGCTCGAATTAAGCGGGCTCGCTCGCGCTCAGACTTTGGGACAAATCGGATAATTTCGCCCATATTCACTCCCAACATTTGTTAGAGAGGGAGCCCGCAGTTCGAGAACAAGCCTTCCATAAGATGACGGCAATCATTTCATAGAGATTTAAGCTATTAGCCTCAACTTTGAAACTCTGCAGGCGGTAACGAAAGAATAAAAATCTCGTGACTGGGCCGCGCGCCGGGCATCCGTTCGCCTCACATTTCTTCCGCAGGTTGGACTGTGATGCTTTCCATCAAGTCAGATACGCTACTCGTCTTCAGCGTTGGCAGCCGATCGAGCGAATGCTTTGGCCGCATCAACATGCGAGGCTTTCTCAGCTCGCCGCTGGTAGTCGTCGGCAAGGGCCTTAAGCTGACTCGCAATCGCTCGGTCGGTCATGGTTTGGGCAGCGCGAAGCAAAGTCTCTGCTGTTTTTAAGTATTCCTTGCCTCGTTGTGAGAGCCGCTGAAACGTCATAGAGCCCTCACGCGGTTCTCTGTCGCTTGGTCCAAGGCGACTTGGAGCCAAGGTAGCCAATTCAGGTCACTTGCCCGGCGGGCTCTGAAGCGATCGACGCACTTCCTGGAACAAAGGGGGGTTCGCCATGAGTAGTACCGGACGAGACCAAACTTGCCATCACAAGCTGCACATCGCGCGGCTCTGCCGCATCTAAGATTTTCGGAGCAGTTCAGCATTGCAGTCTCCTCTTGGTATTCGTCGTTGTTCGTCGATCATCCTTCTTTCACAGCCGCACTTTATGAGCCTGTGCGCTTTACCAACTTATTCAGCCTAAGACGATCGCGGTCACCGGCTCAATTGAACGTGGGTAATCGTCGGGCATCCAAAGTGGTCACAGAACGATACGAAGGTTTATGGCGCTCGAAAGCCGACCACTTCTCGATGCGAGACTTCGATTAGCTCGGCGGTGTAGGTGCCCTGCGCTTCCGCTTGCGCGGCGAGAGCTCCTGCTTCTTCGTGTCTCACCTACACTCACTCGATTTCGCTTTTGTCGAGTGAGCGGGCGATCAGGTTGAGCGTGTCGCCCGCGACGCCGTAGCAATGCTTGACGCCTGCATTCTGCAAGGTTTCAACAATGATATCCGCGACCAGCTTGCCCATCGAATTCAAACCATGCTGTGACCATTCCTGCCACAACATGCATCCCAACTGCAGGCTTGGGCTTGCATCGGAATGCGAGGACTTGAACCCGACTGCGCAGACAGAGCACAGTACTCGAAGGCTCCAGATCTAGCCGACGGCCTCGGTGTCGGATTGGAGCTGGTTGAGGATCTGCAGGGCGCGCTTGTGAGTGGGGGATACAATTCCGGCTGGTGTTCGATCAAGAGCCGCGCTGAGAGATTTGCAGGCTTCTGCCACGCGATCCTGTTTCAGTAACAGCTCGGCAAGGTCCGTCGCAGCTTTCAATTCAAACAGGCCGGCGGACTGGCGTTTCGCCCAGTCGATTGCCGACAGCAGGCTTCCTTCCGCTTCGAAACAATCCTCGGCCGATCGAGACGCCAGGATGAGCCCTTTCATCCTGAACAAGGCGGGCATGTACAGAAATTTTCCGCCGCGATGCTGCGCTTCAATTGCTCTCTCGGTCATCGTCAGCGCTTCCTGGTGCTCTCCCATGGCAATGAGACCCGCACCGAGGTCGCAGACAAAGTCCATGTTGAGCATTTCGTGACTTTGCGCGTGAAGCTCATCCAAAGCTCTCTTCAGCAGCGGAATCCCCGCGCGGACATCGTTTTGCAGGAGCAGCCACCGACCTCGCAGGCCAGTCGCCACAGCACGGTAGGGTTTCAAGGAATAGGCTGCGGAGAGCTCGGTAAGCTGCGCGATGTATTGTTCCGACCGGCGAGAGTCCGCCAGCGCCAAATAGATTGGAAGAACCAGGCTCAGGGATCGGCAGAGCGTGGCCGGATGATCGGATTTTTCGCTCTCCTCGATGGCGAGTCTAGCGTAGTCAAGTGACTGGTCGAGCAAACCTCTGAACAGCAGACAATGTGCCATCCCCACCAGCAAAAGGCTGCTATGATGAAACAAGTAGTGCCCCGCGCGGAAGCGCGAGCCGGACGCCGAGTGCCTCAGGCCGGATTCGAAATGCGTTAGTGCGGCGAGGTGATTTCCGGCCAAATGATTGGCGGAGCCCAACATCGTTTCGGCGAGCGCCATATCGTCGGGATCCAGGGTTTTTAGGGCGACCTCCTTGCTTCGAGAGGCGATATCAAGCGCACGATAAACGTCGATGTTCCAACGGTAATACATGAAGAGGCCGCTCAGGAGCCGCAGTTCGTAGGCAAAGTCTCGTTGTATGACCGCGACGTCCAGCGCCCGAGAAAAAGCCTCGCCGACACGCTGGCTGCTCCCTTCGGTGTGCATCAGCGCCAAGGACAACGACGCGTAGATCTCCATCTCCCGGCGAGAGTTCTTGTGCTGATCCCCGAGACGGACGATCGCTCGCTCTGCCCAGATGCGGCATTCGATCAACAGGGACAGTTCGAGAAACAGCTGCGTTGAAGCGGCCGCGAGCCTCGTCGCGATCTCGTCGTCACCATGCGACCCAAAGCTCCATTCCAGTGCCGCGCGGATGTTACCCAATTGGCTGGAATGCGTTGAAGCGACCGCGAGTCCGGTCGCGATCTGGTTGTTGCCGCGCGGCCCAAAGCTCCACTTTGGCGCCAGGTGAATGTTTCCCGATGAACCGGGATAGGCGGCGCCGCTTTCAGCCTTTAGCAGAGCCAACAGCGCCGCTCTTTGCGATTCGAGGTATCCGGTGACGTATTCTGCATGCCGGCGGAAGACCACGTCGACTTCGGCATGCTCCTCCAGTTTTTCGAGTGCGTACGCCCGCGTCGTGTCCAGCAACCGATACTGGGCCTGCGTTTCGTCGATCCGAGTTGCTATCAGTGACTTCTCAACCAGGCCGGCGATCGCATCAAAAATCTCTCCGGTGCCTACGCCGAGTTCGCCTGCGACATACCGAGCGCCCTCAAGGGTGAAATGGCCGACGAAAGGAGCAATGCGTCGAAGAACAATCCTCTCGCCGTCAGACAGCAGATTGTAGCTCCAATCCAATGTCGCCTTAAGGGTCCGGTGTCTGGGAACGGCCGTCCGATGGCTTAGTTTCAGCAATTCCAGCCGAGACACCAGCCGGGCAACCGTGTTCTTGAGGCCGAGTGCCGCCACCTGACCCGCCGCCAACTCGATTGCCAACGGTATGCCATCCAGCTTTCGGCACATTTCCGCGACAAACGGCGCCTCCTCGTCGGCGAGAACGACGCTTCCCGCCCTCGCCGCCACGCGCCGTACAAACAACTGCACTGCCGGATATCGAAGCACGGCATTTGCCGCTTGCTCGGACCCGTCCGGCGGAAAATCAAGGGGAAGAACCTGGCAACAATGCTCGCCCTCTACTTTCAGCAATTCGCGGCTCGTGGTCAGAAGATAGACCTGCTCCGTTTCCTGGTAGAGTTGCTCGGCAACCAGAGCGACCGCCTCGATCACGTGCTCACAGCTATCGAGAATGATAAGAAGCTTTCGCGAACGAACGAAGTCGACCAGTTCCAAGCCGGGATCTTTCGATTTGAGTCCAAGTCCCAGGGATGTCGCGACAGCCCCCGCAACGTGCCGCGGATCGGTAAGGCTTTCCAAGTCAACAAAATGGACTTTCCCGCCAAACTCCTCGGCAACGGCGCTGCCAACAGCCAAGGCAACCGTCGTCTTGCCAATGCCGCCGGGGCCGAGCAGAGTTACGAACCGCTCATTTCGAAGCTTGTCGCTAACCTCGCTGACGACCGTTTCGCGCCCAATCATCCTGCGCCGTCGCACGGGGAGCCTGCCTTGCTGGCGGAACTTAGCGTTCTTGCTCTCCATGCCGTCACCGAAGGGGACAACGGTGCCGACGAACGAGTAGCCCCGTCCCTTGATGTTTGCGATGTACCGGTTGCCAAATTGGCCGTCACCAAGAGCCTTGCGGATCGCGGCGACGTGGACCCGGAGGCTCCCCTCCTCGACGGTTACGTCCGACCAGACGTGATCCATGAGTTCCTGCTTTGCGATCACCTCACCCGGACGCTCGGCAAGGTAGATCAGGATGTCGAGCGCCCTGCCGCCAAGGGGCAGTACCACACGGTCGCGCCGAAGCACCCTCTGCCTGCTCGAAAGCTCAAAGGGGCCAAACTGCAGATTTCTTTGAACATCGTCGACAGCCACGGCTCCTGGCCTGGAGTCTGCCTGTCCGGGATGTCCAACCATCCGTGAGAAACCCAAGCGTGCGTTCCTGATAGACATGAGCTTGCTTTGGCTCTCTGCGGGGAGCTTTGCCCAAAAGGATCAGCACTCGGCGACCGGCGGCGGGACGCTTGCAGCCAATGATGCCCGGCGCTTCCCTCTCGCTAGCAGAGGTCGTACACTTCGCCGTTGCTTGTATCCCCCGAATGGGGGAGAGGACCGACGTGGATAGGGGGAGCCCTTGATCCAGCCGCGCTCGAGCCATCCTGCACATGGAACGGGCACCTTGCCCGGCGGAGGACAGCTGCCATTTCTGGCGACCAAGATCGTGCCGGCACGATTCCTGGGGTTGGTCGCACGTCCTCGGCTCCTCGCCATCTTGTCCGAACTCCCGACCAAGCGACTTGGTGTCATCAAGGCGCCCGCGGGTTTCGGCAAGAGTTCACTGGCGGCCGCCTGGGCCGAGAAACTCGAGCAAAGCGGTAATTGCGTCGGGTGGCTGACCATCGATTCAGACGACGACGAGGCCACACGGTTTCTATTTTACGTATCTCAGGCCCTGCACCATGCCTGTCCGGACGTTGGCGCCGGAGCAATTGGGCTGATCCTCGAGAACAACCTGATCGACCCGACAGCAATCCTGTCCAGCTTGATCAATGACCTGGCTGAGATAGAAGATGATGTATACCTGTTTCTCGAAGACTATCACTGGGTCCGCGCTTTTCGCATCCATCAAGCGGTTGCCTATTTTCTGAAGCACGCACCGTCTCACTGTCATGTGGTGCTTACGACGCGCGCCGAACCCCCCCTGCCGCTTGCGACCTTGCGAGCCCAGAATCAGCTGATCGAGATTGATGCTGTAGCCTTGCGATTCGACATGCAGGAGACAAAAGCCTTTCTGGACAGCACCAAGCCTGGCGTTCTGGAACTCGCCGACGTCCAGCTGTTGCAACGCAAGACCGAGGGTTGGCCAGCGGCCCTGCGAATCATCGCCTCGATGCCTTCCCAATCCAGACCCGGCCTAAGGGAGTATGTGCACAACCTATCCGGTTCGCAGCGCCCAATCGCCACCTATTTTGCGGAGCTGCTGGATGGGCTTTCGACCGAGTTGGTCGAGTTCATGCTCCGGACAGCCATTCTCGATCGGCTCTCCGGTCGATTATGCGAAGCCGTCACCGGTGCGAACTCGGGCCGAACAATCTTGGCAACGCTCGCGCAGCGGCAACTTCTTCTCATGCCACTCGACAATGAAGGCGTTTGGTATCGCTATCATGCGCTTCTCGCCGAATATCTGAGGCAAAGGCTGGAGGCGGACCGGGGCATTGAAATTCCCGAGCTGCACCGGCGTGCGGCACTTTGGTATGCCTCCCAGGAATTGTGGACCGAAGCGGTCGAGCACGCGATTGCAGCCGGAGACCCTGATCGTGCGATCAGCTGGATCAAGAATTGCGCAATGGCCTTGATTAAGAGAGGGGATCTCTTCACCCTGCTCGAATGGCAGCGCCAGTTTCCCGATGAACTCATGCGAGGTCAGCCCGAGGTCAGGTTGGCGATCGCCTGGGGATTGGCACTCGCGCTACGTTTTGATGAGGCCTTGCGGCTCGCAACTGAAATAGAGAACTATATCGCCGCTGATCATCTGCCGGAGAGCGATTTGCAGTGCGAGTGCCAGGCGATCCGCTCCGTTGCTATCGCGCTGAAGGACGATAGCGAAAGAGCTCTGCCCTTGGCGGAGGATTGTGTCAACCGATCTCGAGATCCGTGGACCGCAAATGTGGCCTCCAATGTTGTTCGCTTTGGCCACATGCAAGCCGGTGACCTCAAGCAATTCTACGCGACGCCCTGGATACCCTATTCGCTGGAGGACGACCGGAGAAACGTATTCGCGTCGGTATATCGGCGTTGCCTTCAAGGTCTCGCAGAGCTCCGGCAGATACGTCTCGTCGCGGCGGAGGGGCATTACCGTGAGGGGTTGCGCATTGCGGAGCAGCATGTTGGCCCGAACTCGGTAGCGGCGGCTTTGCCTGCCAGTCTTCTTGCACGGATTTTGTACGAGCAAGGCCAATTGGACGAGGCGGAAGCTTTGGTGATCGATCGCGCACCGCTGATCATCTCTGGAACGATGCTGGACTGCGTTCGGAGCGCCTATTTCGTGCTGGTTAGAGCCGCGGCTGCTCGGATGAACCTCGAGCGGGCTCACACGCTCCTGGAGCGGGCTGAAAACCATGGCATCTCACGAGATTGGGGAAGGCTGACGGCAGCTGCGACAGCAGAACAAGCGCGGCTTTACCTCAACGAAGGGCGCGCGGATGAAGGCGCCGCATGCGTCGATCGCCTGGAGCGACTTGCGCGAAAGTACCCTGCGCCCAGGCTTTGCGCCTGGTCGGAAATTCAATGGGACCACAAACTAGCCCACGCTTATTTGTTGGGAAAACGGGAGCGCCCCGAGGAGGCGATGTCAATCCTGCGGGAGCTGCAGCGCGAAACCGAAGCAGCACAGCATCGCTACTTCTTGATCCGAGTTGGAATTCGCATCTCGGCCCTTCAGCTAAGCGTCGGCAAAGCCGCGGACGCAACGAATCGATTTCGCCGTATTCTTGCCGCATGCGCGGGCGGAGGTCTCTATCAGATCATTTTGGACGAGGGTTCGATCATTTCCGACCTCGTCCAGATGGTCCAGAAGAGCGGCAGCACTAACGCGCATTTAATGTCTTATGTCGACAGGCTCGTGGCCGATTCCCAAAGGGCACGGCAAGATCGCTTGGTACCGACCTTCAGAGCCCAGGCTCTGCACGCATTGAGTACACGCGAGACCGAAATCCTCAAGCTGATCGCACAAGGATTGTCCAATAAGGAAATCGCTCGGAGCCTTGATATTGGTCCTGAGACCGTGAAGTCGCACCTCAAGAGCGCCTTCACCAAGCTGGGTGTGGAGAGGCGCGCGCAGGCGGTATCCCGTGCGCAGACCCTGGGCCTTGTCACCACGCAATGAAGCTAAGCCTGGGTACTATTCGATACAGACGATTGGACCGACGAACGAGTGTTTGAGATATATCCGCTGCCAAATTGACGCTCCCCGAGCGCCTTCCAAATGGCCCCATGTGAACCCCCAGGCCCGCCAAGGGGCCGAAGCTCAGCACTTCGCTGCGCTGATCGCTCGCGGCATATTCTCGTCCATGCCGGTTCTTGAGGTGGCCTCGCCAGGGCTTCCGCGCTCACGTCGCCAGTTGGCCGGACTTTGACCAAAGGCCTGTCTGAAGAGCCTGCATAGATGTGCTTGATCCGAAAAGCCCACGCTCAAGGCTATTTCGCTCAGCGGTTCCGCACTGGTCATCATCAGGTGGCAGGCTTTCTCCAGACGCCTTCTCACCACGTAGGCATGTGGCGACTCGCCAACAGCCAGTTTGAACTTACGTGAGAAGTGCGCCTTGCTTCGACGGGCAACAGTACTGAGATCCCGGATGTGAATGGTACGATGTAAGTTGTTGTCAATGTAAGCTCGCACTCGAAGGATCTGCCAAGACGCCAGACCGCCCCTTGTGGAGCCGTTAGCGCCCGAACAACGTTCGATCTCCGCTTGCAGGATGTGCGATGCTGTGACCAGCGACGCCTTGGCCGCCTCCTGATCACGCTCCAACTCTCGCTTGGCAGTTTCAAGCAGCTTGGCTACGCTGTTCGCAACCAGGTGGAACTGTTGATCGGCTGCAATGGAAGATTCCGGTGCGGTGGTTTGAAGTCCTTCCATGATCACTCCCTCGACGAACTATCCGAGGCTTCGGATTGGCGAGAGAGTGCACCAACCGGTCCCTTTTGGCTCGTTAATCAGCGTTATGGAAAGTTAATGTTGCCCAGCCCCACGGGACAAATTTAGTATTAAAGATCAATATGTTACATCTTGGCGAACCTGGGTTCGCAGCGATTCGGAACTTCCCGGCGGTCGCCCAGATCCAAAATGCCATGAGAGACACGAGGATGCAGACGTACAGGGCCGCCTCCGCCAGCGGAGGATTCGCGAACATCGATCTCAATCCGCGACCGACAACAAATCGAACAGCGATCAGGATCACCAAGGCGAGAAACGGTATCGCACTACTCACGAGCCATGGTCTTCGAGGATCTTCAGATCGCTAACTGAGTATGAAAGTGAGTAGCGAAACCCTGACTCGATCCTGTTCGGCGCGAGCGCGTCGAGTTCTTCGCCATTCGCTTCCGGAAAATTAAGCTCGCCCTTCCCGCTCCATGCCCCGACAACAGTGAGTTTGTCGGTGATCGACATCGCCAGCTCGTTGACCGCGGGTTTGTCCTGGTAGCCGGCTGCCAATCTCGGAAAGTATCGCAACAAGACCGTGGGTCGGCTAAGGAGAGACATTCCGTTTTCGACCGGCTTGTGCAAGGTGACGCAGGCTTCCGCAAGACGCTGGCCATGCGCCGAGAGGCTGGCGCCAAACCGGCTGCCGGACGCGACCGGCGCTGCGGCGGGGCCTGAGGCCGCAAAGGAGCGCGTCTGAAAAATGCTACCCATTTTCTTTGGAAACCCCTGCGTCCAACCGCGCGCCAGCGCAGCATCATTGTCGACATAAATATATGGACACCACATGACCGGCACGTCGCGATACATTGCGTCGACCAAAACAAACGCCTCGCGATATTGATAACGAGCCGGCTCAAGGTATTCGTCGTCCTGGGCGGTGAATTGCCAATCAAGAAACATCATGAGGGCGCGACCGTTTGAGTTCGGATCTGGGGAAAGACCCTTCGGCAATGTCGCCGCCGTCGCATCGGGGTGCGTCCAGAATTCGACTCCAACAACGTCGCCGGCATAGTGCCAGGGTGGCGGCGGAGTGAGTGCGGCCTGACCGAATGGCGATTTCGGAACTGTAAAGCCCTTTAGCATTTCCGTACCCTGATGCGTCGATCACTTTCGGAACCGAGGCTATCGAAACCAGCCACAATTGATTTGATCGAAGTGCGCCGACTTGTTTATTTCTGCCGCGATCCACAAAGCGCCTGTTGGCATCAGCCGCGATTGCTAGGCGGTCAGGTCTGCCAGGATCTCGATATCGGTGACGGAATAGGAGAACGAGAATCGATATCCGCGCCCCACCTTCACCGGTCCCAGCACTTCCAACTCTTCGCCAAAGGCCTCCGGAAAATCGAGTTCCCCGTCGCCGGTCCAGATGTTTGTGACCAGGAGGCGGTCCGAGACGCATCGAACGAGTTCATCCACGGCTGGCTTGTCGTGCAAGCCCGCGGAGAGCCGCGGAAAATATCTCCGCCCCACAATACCGCGATCGAGCAGGCCGACAAGATGCTCCGCTTTTTCGCGCAAGGTGACACGGGCTTGCACCAGCAGCCGACCATGAGCGGACATGCAGGCAGAGAACCGGCTATCGTGCGCGAGCGGCGGCGAAGCCGCGCTCGCGGTGGCAAAGGTGCGGGTCTGGTGCACAGCGCCGAATTTTCTCGGATAGCCCTGGATCCAGCCTCTCATCAAGGCAGCGTCGTTATCGGTGTAGCAATATGGACACCATGCTATTGGTGACCCCTTCCACATCGCGTCGAGGAGGACGCTGAACCCGCGGCACTGATATCTGGCAGGATCGAGATGCTCGTTGTTCTGCGCAGTGAACTGATAGTCCGTGAAGAGTGCTACAGAGTGGCCTGGACATTTCCTATCAAGCTCGACGCCCGTCGGGAGGGTGTGGACTGATACCTCGGGATCATTCCAGAACTCCACCGCCAGGACGTCACCCGCGAAATGCCAGGGGGGCGACGGGACTAATGCAGCAGCGCCCAGAAGGGACCGGGGCGCAGTGAATCCTTTCAGCATTTCTAGTCCCCACCACCAGTGGCGTATCAGCCGCGCATTATTTCAACATGAAATGTTAGCGTTGGTCCTGTTCCCAGCGCTTGGACAAACATGTAACGACTTGCTGGTTTGTGCGCACCCGACGTCGATCGCACGATTCAGGATAGTGCGAGCACGTTTCAACAAGCGCTCTACGCCGGCTTTTCCTAAAGCGGATCATCGTTCGGACATCTGAAACGCGCCGCTGCCTGTTTCGAATATCGACGAGGTCTGTTGAGTTTTCTTGCAAGCGGCCGCTTCGCCTAACGGAGATGTGTCAATGAAGATTCGTTCGCTCTGGATGATTGCAGCGGTCTGCTTTGTGGCCCCGGCATCTGTCACACACGCGAGATCCGCCTATGATGGCTCCTGGGATCTTGTCTTCGTGACGCAAAGGGGCTCATGCGATCCCACTTACAACTTCACCGTCAATATTTCCGACGGCATTGTGACCCATCCCAACCTGGTAAGATTCAGGGGATACGTCGCGAGATCTGGTGCGGTTCGTGCGTCGGTGACGGTTCAGGACAAATTTGCGTCCGGCACGGGCAGGCTGTTCGGGACGTCCGGTCGCGGAAAATGGAGCGGCCGCGCGGGAAGTGCGCGATGCTCTGGCTATTGGACCGCGCAACGCAATTAGCATCCATCGATGGGAAAGAGGAGCATCCGGGCGATCGCCTTCATCCTGCGCTGCTCGGGAGCGGCAACGATCGGCTACGAGCTGGCATCTTCGCTGGGATTGCATGAGTCACGATCGCCCTGCCGGCGACGCTCCTGTCTGCTCACGGGCGAACCGCGGAACGAACGATTGCCGCCGCTGAACGATATCGCGCAGATCGGCGGCGGGCACGAGCGAGTTAACTCGTCCGTAAACCGCCGCAAACGGACGAGAACCGGTAATGGCAGATACATTCGACCCGACCGAACCAATCGCTGAGGCAAGTGCTGTTGGCCGATGGACCTCCGCCATCGCGAAGGCTACTCCGTCGCTGCTGTTCGCACTTCGACTATGGACGGCGGTATGCCTCGCGCTCTTCGTTGCATTCTGGCTCGAGCTCGACAATCCATTTTGGGCCGGTACCTCCGCGGCGATTGTGTGCCAGCCTCAGCTCGGAGCTTCGCTGCGCAAGGGCTGGTTCCGGATGATCGGCACCGCGGTCGGCGCCACAATGATCGTGGTGCTGACCGCGTGCTTTCCGCAGGATCGCATTGCCTTTCTGGTGCTTCTTGCCCTCTGGTGCGGCATCTGTGCATTCGCCGCTACGGTGTTCCGCAACTTCGCATCCTACTCGGCCGCGCTCGCCGGCTATACGGCGGCGATCATTGCCGCCGACAATCTCGGCGCGACCGGGGGCGCGAGTTCGGATGTCTTCCTGCTGGCGGTCACGCGCGCGAGCGAGATCTGCATCGGGATCGCGTGCGCCGGCATCGTCCTCGCTGGTACTGATCTCGGCGGCGCCCAGCGCCGGCTCGCAGAATCACTTGCAAATCTTGCGGCCGAGATCATGGGCCGATTTGGCCGCATGCTCGCCCTTGCAGAGGCGCAACTGCCGGACACGCAGGCCGAGCGTCGCGAGTTCGTCCGGAGCGTCATCGCACTCGACCCCGTGATCGATCAGGCGCTCGGGGAATCCAGCCACCTGCGCTACAACTCGCCGAAGCTGCAAACAGCTATGTATGGCTTGTTCGGGGCGCTGGACGGCTGGCGCGGAGTTGCGACGCATCTCAGTCGTTTGCCCGAGGCCGCAAGGCGGCAGGGGGCCGACATCATCCTGCGAAGCCTCCCGTCCGAGCTTCGATCGGTACCGGAGGCGGGCTCGCCGGTGCTCCGGATCGCTGATTACCGCGCTTGCGAGGAGGCGGTGCGGACATTGATCGTCCTGCCCGCCGACACGCCATCGTTGCGGTTGCTCGCTGACGAAACGGCCAAGTTGCTGGCCGGCATCTTGCATGTGCTCGATGGGTTGGCACTTCTTGTCGATGCTCCGGATCATCCTTCGCTTGGCGCGCGCAGCTTCCGGCTAAGCGAACCCGATTGGTTGCCTGCTCTCATCAATGCGGCACGCGCGTTTCTCGCTATCGGTGCTGTCGAGCTTTTCTGGGTCGCGACCGCCTGGCCAAACGGCGCCTCGACGATCGTGTTCGTAGCGGTCGTGGCTCTGTTGCTTTCGCCGAAAGGCGATCTTGCCTACGGCGGATCTCTCGCATTCGCGCTCGGCACCACTGGCGCCGTGGTTTGTGCGGCAGCCGTCAAATTCGCGATGTTGCCGGCGCTGCAAACGTTCCCGGCCTTTTGCGCCGCCCTGGGTCTCTTCTTCTTGCCGGCCGGCTTTGCAGTGGCCGTGAGCCGGCAACCCATAGTGACCGCCGTCCTAACCGCTATGGCGTTCAACTTCATCCCTCTCCTCGCGCCCACCAACGAGATGAGCTACGACACCATGCAATATTACAATTCCGCGCTTGCAATCGTCGTGGGCTGCGGCGTGGCACCGCTGGCATTTTGGCTGCTGCCTCCGTTGTCGCCGGCCCTTCGAGTGCGTCGCCTTCTCGCCTTGAGCTCCCGTGACCTGCGTCGCCTCGCGATCGCTCCCGAGCTTCCGACACCGGAGCATTGGGAGAGCCGCATTTACAGCCGGCTCTCGGCGTTGCCAGATCAAGCAACGCCGTTGCAGCGCGCACAGCTGCTGGCAGCGCTTTCCGTCGGTACCGAGATCATCGGCCTTCGCCAAATGGCTACGCACGTTGGGACGACCGCGGAGCTCGACGCCGCACTCAATGACATCGCGCTCGGACACAGCACCAAAGCGATCGCGAAGCTGCGTCAATTCGACGACCGACTCGCCTCTACGCGTGGAACCGGTACTGAGGCAACCAGGGCCCTTCGAGGGCGCGGCCGCGTCCTGATCATCTCCGAGGCGCTTGCCGAGCATGGCCATTACTTCGACACAGGAGCGCCCGCGTGAGGTTTACCGATATCAACCTGTTCGGTGTCTACGTTGCGCCGATCTCAATCATGATGATCGAAGCCTGGCTCGTTACCATCGTACTGCGTCGGGTCGCTGGCCGCTGGGGCTTGCTGCGGTACGTCTGGCATCCCGCTTTGTTCGTGTTTGCAGTGTACATCATCGTTCTTTCGTCCTTGGTCCTGAAGATTACCTAGCGAGCTCGTCATGACTATTACTGAAGTTACATCGAAGCGCGACAAGGCGGCGGACTATCTCGACAGAAACGCCCCCTCACGCCCGCCGGAATTCCGCACCGCTACCAGGCGCAGTATGGAGATACGTCCGCTTTTGATCACGCTGGCAGCGGTAGCACTTGCCGGGCTGCTGGGTTGGGCGATGTGGGGCGACTATATGGAGGCACCGTGGACGCGCAACGCCACCGTGCGCGCCTATGTCGTCACGATGGCGCCGGAGGTCGCAGGGCGCATCGTCGAGCTATATGTGGTCGACAACAAATATGTTCACAAAGGTGATCTACTGCTGGTGATCGATCCGACGAACTTCAGGATCGCGGTCAGCCAATCCGAGGCGGCGGTGCAGCAGGCGCAAGCGAACGTCCAGAGCATCGAAGCGCAAATGACTGTCCAGCAGGCGCAGATCAATGCCAGCCAGGCACAACTACAGCAGGGGCGCGCCGCCCTCGTATTTGCACAGCAGCAGGCCGACCGTTACCAAACCCTGGCGAAGGACGGCTGGGGCACCGTTCAAAATGCCCAGCAATTTACGTCCCAGCTGCATCAGCAGGAAGCGGCGGTGCAGTCTGCGCAAGAAAACCTCAATCAGGCGCTGCGGCAAGTCGAGTCGCTGAAAGCGCAGCGCCTGAGTGCCGAGGCGGGTCTCGCGCAAGCCAAAGCCCAGCTAAACCAGGCGCAGGTGAACCTCGAACGCACGCGCATTCTCGCTCCGGTCGACGGTTATGTGACGAACTTGTTGGCGCAGCTTGGCGACTACGTCAATGTCGGCGTAAACACCATTTCTCTTGTCGACGCCCATTCATTCTGGGTCGACGGATATTTCGAGGAGACGAACCTTGCTCCTATCCGGGTGGGAGATCCGGCTCAAATCAGGCTGATGGGCCGCGATCAGATCGTGCGCGGTCACGTCGACAGCATCGCCCGCGCAATCAACGTTGCGAACGCGCAGCCCAACAGTCAAGGGGTTGCTACCGTCAATCCCATCTTCACCTGGGTACGCCTGGCCCAACGCATCCCGGTTCGCATCCATATCGATGAGGTGCCTCCCAATGTCGTCCTTTCGGCCGGCATGACCGCCACAGTTGAGATCCACGATCAAGGTCGGGCGCCAGCCACGTGAATGCGGGCCTCTGTTCGAGCGCTTCGTCCCCACGCCCGCATGAACCCGCACAGACGTTCTACGCACCGCATCACCGTTCAAGAATAGCTCGGCGCGCAGCTGTATCCAGTACTGCGGGGGGTGGCGGGGAACAGGTCGGGCAAATAGATGAGCACAGTCCTCACAAAAAGCTTTCCGCAGGAAAAGCCAATCGTCGCGAATGCGGTTCGCGGCAAAAAACGCGTCTTGATCGTCGGCGGCGGTTTCGCCGGCATTGCGGCAGCACAGGCGCTCAAGCGAACCGATGTCGAGATAACGCTGATCGACCGGCGTAACCACCATATTTTTCAGCCGCTCCTATACCAGGTCGCCACCGCTGTTTTGGCGCCATCCGAGATAGCGGCGCCGATCCGGCAGCTTGAGGCGAAACAGAAGAACCTCAGCGTATTGCTGGCCGAAATTACGGGCATCGACCTGCGGGCGCGCGCCGTCGAGGCCATTTGCCCGGGGATTGGCAGTCGAAAACTCGAGTACGACTTCCTGGTGATCGCCACCGGAATGCGTCCGGGCTATTTCGGTAATGACGAGTTCGCGCGCTTTGCGCCGGGCCTCAAGAACCTCAACGACGCTGAGACGATCCGAACCAAGATCCTGAGTGCATTTGAACTGGCTGAATCGACCGATGACGAGAAAGAACGCGCGCGCCAAATGACCTTCATTTTAGTGGGCGCTGGCCCGAGCGGCGTCGAGCTTGCCGCTTCGATCGCTCACATGGCTGCGGTGACTCTACGCAAAAATTTCCGGAAAATCGACCCTGCCAAGAGCCGCATTGTATTACTGGACGGCGGCGCTCGTATTCTTCCAACATTTGCGGAGTCGCTGTCGCGAAAAGCGGCCAAGCGACTAACAAAGCTCGGCGTTGAAGTTTCGACGAGCGTAAAGGTCGAGAAGGTCGACGACCAGGGCGTGATCGCGGCTGGCGTCCGGATTCCCAGCGCCACCGTGCTTTGGACAGCGGGCGTTAGCGCCTCGCCGGTTGTGAAAATGCTGGGGACGAAGACAGACCGCGCCGGGCGTGCGTTCGTCGGCGCTTTCATGGACATCCCCGAGGCGCCCAATGTCTTTGTAGTGGGAGATGCAGCCACGATGAGCCAGGATGGTCACCCCGTCCCCGGAGTAGCGCAGGCAGCCATTCAAGAAGGACGATTTGTCGGACATGTCATCGCCAACCGAGTCAGGGGACGCGAGGATGGTCAACCGTTTCGGTACCGCGACAAAGGCAACATGGCGGTGGTTGGCAAGAACTTCGCCATCCTTGAGGCCGGTCATTTGCGCAGCAGCGGCTTCGTGACCTGGCTGGTGTGGGCGGTGCTACACGTGCTCACGCTGCCGCAGCTTCAGAACCGGTTCCGCGTTCAGACACAATGGTTCTGGTCGTACCTGACAGGGCAGCGCAGCTCACGGCTGATTTCCGAAGCACCGCGACCGCCCGCGTCATAGTAGTGATCTGGTCCGGTAGTCCATCACTGCCGGTTCTGAAGCTGGTTGGGGACCGCACCTGTGGACGCCTCCATCATCTCCGCGCTCGCCGCCCTGACAGGAGCAGCTGTCGGTGGCCTGACGAGCGGAATAACGAACTGGCTGAACCAACGAAGTCAGCTCCGCGCCCAGTGGCTGCTTCACGAGAAGAACCGCCGCCAGATCCTCTACAGGGATTTCATTGAGGAAGCCTCCAAGTGCCACATAGATGCGCTCCAGCACGGTGAAGCCGACATTCCGGGTCTGGTCGGTCTTTACGCCAAGATAAGCAGAATGCGGGTCCTGTCTTCAAAGCCGGTGATCCATTGTGCCGAAGACGTCGCCCGAAAAATCATGGACACCTATCTGGAGCCGGACAGGAACTTCGTTGAACTGCGTAAAATGGCCATCGACGGCACGATCGATCTGCTGCGGGGCTTCAGCGACGCATGTCACGACGAATTCGAGGAACTGCAGCACAGGCAATTCTAAGCTTCACCCGCGCCGTCTCTTGTACATCAGCAATCCCAATCGCCTTTTACCCGGATGCCGCGCTCGCGCGCGCTTGCTGCGAGCCGTCAGATGCACTGGCCTGAGATTGGATCGTCTCGACCCAATTCGCGAACGCCTGCATGAAACCCTGCAGGAATTTGCGGGTGCCGTCGCTGACGAGCTTGCCCTGCTCATCGAAAAGCTTGTCGGCATGGCCGACATAGGCTTCGGGCTGCTGCATGGTCGGCACGTTCAAAAACACGAGCGACTGCCTGAGATGATGATTGGCGCCGAAGGCCCCGATCGCGCCCGGCGAGCCGCTGACGATCGCACCAGGCTTGCGGTCCCAGATGCTGCTTCCGTACGGCCTGGAGCCGACATCCAGTGCATTCTTGAGGACGGCCGGCACCGACCGGTTATATTCCGGGGTGACGAACAGAACTGCATCAGCGGCTTTGACGCGCTGACGGAACGCGGTCCATGGCGCGGGCGGAGGGTCGGTCTCAAGATCCTGATTGTAAAAAGGCAATTGTCCGATGTCGACGATGTCGGGCTTCATCGAGGACGGCGCAAGCGAGATCAGCGCATTCGCCAGCATCCCGTTGAACGACGCCTTCCGCAGGCTTCCGACCAACACGCACACATTCATCGGCTTATCCATGGTCATTCTCCACTACGATGTTTCCGTTCGAAGCGAATCCGGTTCACTTCATTCCTAACCTTCCAGGCGGCGATCACGATCACCTCAAGCAGCTGACCGAGCAATGCCGAGACGTAGAGACGGCTGGCGTGGCTCCAGAACACGGTGAGCCCAGCCGCGGCGCTCACGCGGCTGCGGTCAGGCCACTCCGTCCTTCGGCGATGCGGAGCGCGAAGCTCTGCCGGAGACACTTCGGGCTCGGGGGACTCTTCAATCGCAGTGATCGCGTGTCCGCGGGATCGTATGTTTGTCCCTATGTCGCTGGAGATTTAATGCTCCTCGTGAAGTCGGGCTTCCGCTTTTCCAAGAAAGCCGTGAACGCCTCTTTTGCGTCGTTGGAGCGGACTTGCACACTGAACTCTTCGTTCTCAGCCTTCATCGCGGCCTTGATCTGCTCGCGAAATGGCTGCTTCATGAGCCTCTTGCAGGCTTGTAGCGCTCTCGCCGGCTTGGCTGCCAACTTCGCAGCCGTTTCGGTTGCTCTCGCAAGGACGTCCTTGTCGGATATGACTTGGGTAACCAGCCCCAACTCCGCCGCGCGCCCAGCATCGAAGGACACTCCCAACAGAATCAGTTCCGCTGCACGGAGGTGACCGATCCGCGCCGGCACGGAGCAGCTCGAGCCGAATTCGGGCACGAGGGCAAGATTGATGAAGGGCATCTGGAATTTCGTGCTCTCGCCGGCGTATATGAAGTCGCAGTGGGTCAGCATGGTGGTGCCGCCGCCGATCGCGGCGCCGTGGACCGCGGCGACGAGCGGCTTGTCGATGTTGACAAGCGCCTCCATCAGTCGGGCCTGCGGAGATTCTCCCGGCCCGGGGGGATTCTTCAGAAAATCATCGATATCGTTACCCGCGCAGAACGAATCTCCCGCGCCATGCCAGAGGACGACACGCGTGTTCTCGTCAGTCGCCGCCTCGTTGAAGATGCCCGCGAGAGACAGGTACATGGCTAACGTCATCGCGTTCCGCTTTGTCGGGCGGTTCAATTGGACACGCAAGATGCTTCCTGAACGTTCGGTGACGATCTCTTCCATTGTCAAAGCCCCTGGTCGCTTTGGTGAATTTCACTGCAAGCCGAGGTTTGGGGCGGCTCCCGCCGCCCCGACAGTCGTCACGCTAAGCCGCATGTTCCGTTGCTTTCGGAATGGCACCGCTCGCACGCAGACCATCGATCTCGGCCGCGCTAAATCCCAACTGCCGGAGAACCTCGTCGTTGTGTTCTCCAATCTTCGGGGCGCGCTTCGCGGACACCTTGGTGACGCCATGCACCTGAAGCGGGCTGCTGATAGTGGACGTCAGCTTGCCGCCCGCACCTTCGAGCGGAACAACGATGTCATTGGCCCGGAGCTGAGGATCGTTGACCACCTCTTGCGGTCCACGCACCGCTCCGAACGTCACGTGAACGCCATTGAACACCTTGTACCAATGGGCCATCGGCTCGGCACAGAAGACCTCGTCGAGGATCGCCGTGAGCTGCGGCATATTCGCCGTGAGCTTCGCCGGATCGGAGAAACGCGGATCGGTCAGGAGGTCAGGGCGGCCGATGGCGTTGGCGACGGCTGCCAGCTTGTCGGGCGTGACGATGAGAACGAACCAGGTGTCATCCTTGGCATGATAGACATTCATTGCCGCATTCGCAGGATTCTTGCGATCGTGCAGCCCGAAGAATTTCGCATCGCACAGCGCGGCCTGGATCGAGACGCTGGCGGACCATATGCCTTCGGCGAGAAGCGAGGTCGTGACATGCGCCCCCTCCCCCGTGCGCTCGCGACGATATAAGGCAGTGACGATCGCCGAATAGAGCCCGACGGCGGTGGCGTTGTCACCGCTGCCAGCCACTGGCCAGGTCGGCGGCGCGCCGGCATCGCGTGTCATTGACAGCAACCCGCTGCGTGCCCAGTACGACGTGATGTCAAAGCCGGGAAGATCCGCGTCGGGTCCCTTGTCGCCGAAGCCCGTGATGTCCGCATAGATCAGGCGTGGATTCCACCGCACCACGTCTTCATATTCCAGCTTCAGTCGCGCGCGGGCCGGATGTGGCGTGTTGACGATGAGAACGTCAGCCCATTTGACGAGCTTTTCGAGGACTTGCTGGGCGTTCGGCGACTTCAGATTAAGCGCCATTCCGCGTTTGTTGCGATTGGCGAGGTGCCAGGGGTAAGGATCTTCCGCGACCGGCTGCGGCGGGAGCTTGTTTGCATGCCTCCAGAGTTCGCCGTTCGGTGGCTCCACTTTGATGACGTCAGCGCCGAAGTCCGACAGGATCACCGCGGCGCTGGGGCCCGCGATGAAGCTCGCCAGATCTACCACTTTCAGTCCGGAGAAAATATTGTTGCTTGCCATGGCTGACCTTTCTGAATAGCTGTGTGGGGCGGCAGCTTCACCGACCGCGAAACTTCGGCGCACGTTTCTCGAGGAAGGCGGAGGTGCCTTCCTTCTTGTCTTCGGTGGCGGCGCAAATGCCGAAGTAGGAAGCCTCCAAGGCAAGACCTTCGCTCTGGCTGGTCTCCAGCCCCTTGTTCGCCGCCTCCAGGGAGAACTTCACGGCGATCGGCGCATTGGCCATGATCTTCTTCAGAATCGTCTCGGCACGATCAATCAGGCTGGCTGCAGGAACGACTTCGTTGACGAGGCCAATGCGATAGGCCTCCTGCGCGGAAATCGTCTCGCCCGTGAGGATCAGCTGTAACGCACGACCCTTTCCGACCAGGCGCGGCAAACGCTGCGTTCCGCCGCCGCCCGGCAGCAGGCCCAGCTTGACTTCGGGCTGCCCAAATCTGGCGTGCTCGGCCGCGATTCTCATCGTGCAAGCCATTGCCGTCTCGCAGCCTCCGCCAAGCGCAAAGCCATTGATCGCCGCGATCACCGGCTTGCCGAGATTTTCGACGAGGTCCAGCACGCCCTGCCCGAACCGGCTGGACTCCTCCGCACCGTAGGCGTCGACATGCGCGAGTTCACTGATATCCGCGCCGGCGATAAAAGCCTTGTCGCCCGCGCCGGTGAGGATCACGCCCTGCACGGATGCGTCGGCCTTTGCATCCTCGAATGCCGTCTGCAAATCGGTCCACGTCGGCGTGTTGAGCGCGTTGAGCACCTTGGGCCGATTGACCGTCACGTAGGCGATCGAACCCTTCTTTTCGTACTGGACGTTCGCAAGCGCCAACGCTGCTCTGGGCAACGAATCGGACGATGTAGCCGGCGAAGGCGTGGATGGTGCGGCTCCGGAAGCCATGGTCTTATCTCCTGGATTGGGGGCCGCCGGCGCCGCAGCGCCGGCGCATTGAGAAATCACACGAAGGCGCCGTGGCCGGTGATGGCCTTGCCGACGATCATGTTTTGCATCTGATATGTGCCTTCGTAGGAGTACAGCGCCTCGGCATCGGCGAAGAAGCGCGCGACATTGTAGTCGGCGACGATGCCGTTGCCGCCCAGGACCTCGCGGCCCCATGAGACCGTCTCGCGCGATTTCGCCGTACAGAATGCCTTCGCCAGCGCCGCATGATGGTCGCCGAGCTTGCCTTCGTCATCAAGCTGCGCCAGGCGGAGCATCAGGCACTGGCACGCAGTCAGATTGCCAAGCATCTTGGCGAGCAGATCCTGAATCAGCTGGAACGAAGCGATCGGCTTGCCGAATTGCAGTCGCTCCTGGGCGTATTTGAGGGTTGCTTCGAATGCGCCCATCTGGATGCCGGTGGACGCCCAACCCACCATGTACCGCGTCATCCGCAGCACGCGGGCGGTATCGCGGAACGAGTTGCCGCCCTGCAGGCGGTTGGCTTCAGACACCCGCACATCCTTCAGCGTGATCTGGCCGTTCTGGACCACCTTGAGCGCGATCTTGTGCTCGATCTTTTCGACGCTGAAACCGGGCGTCGACTTGTTCTCGATGATGAATCCCTTCACCTGGTTGTCCGCGACATCGCGCGCCCAGATGATGGAAAGGTCGCACCACGGCGCGTTGCCGATCCACCGCTTCTGTCCGTTGAGAACCCAGGTATCGCCTTCACGCTTGGCCGTCGTGGTCAGACCGCCGCTCGTTCCCGAACCGACCAGCGGCTCGGTGAGGCCGAAGCAGCCGATCTTTTCGAAACGCGCCATTTGCGGCAGCCATTTCTGCTTCTGCTCCTCGGAGCCATCGAGATAGATCGAGCCCATCGCGAGGCCGCTGTGTACGCCCCAGAACGTGCAGAACGACGCGTCGACGCGCGCGATCTCCATCGCGACGAAGCCGAACAGCTTTTGGCTGCCGCCCGCGCAGCCGTAACCCTCAAAGCCGAGCCCGCCGAGGCCGAGTTCCTTGAACGAAGGCAGCAGTTCGAACGGAAACGCATCGTCGGACCAGTACTTGTTGATGACCGGCTGGACCTTGGCCCCCATATACGTCCGCACCTTCGTGACGAGCGCTTTCTCCTCGGGCGTGAGAAGCTCGACCAGCTGATAGAAGTCGCCGTTCGGTACAGGCACGGGCTTCGGCGCGATGGTCTTGCTTGCTGCGGTTGCGGTGGGCATTTGGGACTCCTATTGCTGCGGCCTGGAAGCCGGAAGTTTGAAGGACGTATCAGATGGATGATCGATCTCGCCGGTGGCGCCTGGTCTCAGGCGACATGCGCCGTCGATTTCGTTTGGCCCGACTTGGCAACCTTGTTGCGTAGCTCAATCAGGCCGAGCAGGACTTCGTCGCGCTCCGCCTCCAGCTCCTCGATGGTGCGCGATCCGACCTCGGCATGGACGCTGTCGATGAGCTTCTTTTGCACTTCCGGGGTCAGCACCGGCGAGCCGAGAGTTTTCCACCAGGCCGTCATCGGGCCGGTGAACTGCTGGAAGAAGTGCTCGATGCCGCCCGGACCGCCGCCGAGATGGTTGAGCATCAGGTTGCCCATAACGCCCCAGCGCAAGCCCGGGCCCCAGCACAGGGCGGTGTCGACGTCGGCGGCGCTCACCACGCCCTCGGCGACAAGGTAGTAAACCTCGCGCGCCAATGCGGCCTGCAAGCGGTTAGCGACGTGGCCGGGCATCTCCTTGTTGACGCGCACCGTCCGCTGCCCGATCGACGTATAAAATTCCGCTGCGCGCCGGATCGTCGCTTCCGAGGTCTTTGCGCCGCCGACAATCTCGACCAGCGGGATCAAATGCGGCGGATTGAACGGATGGGCGATGACGCAGCGTTCCGGATGGGCCGCGGCGCCCTTCTGGATTTCGCTCATGGTGAGGCCCGACGAGCTCGATGCGATGATCACGTCTGGCGGCAGCAGCCCGTCTAGCTGCCCGTAGAGCTTCTGCTTGAAATCGATCCGCTCGGGCCCGTTCTCCTGGACGAGGTCGGCGCCGGCGAGCGCCTGCGCGATGTCAGTGGTGAACTTCACGTTCGACTGCGACGCTCCGGGCGACAGGCCCAATCGCTTGAGCGCCGGCCAGGCGGTCTCCACGAAATTCTTCAGCGCGGCTTCGGCGTTCGGCGCGATATCCGTCGCGACGACCTGCAGTCCCTTGGCGAGATATAGCGCGGTCCAGCTCGCGCCGATCACACCGGTGCCGATGATGGCGATGCGGCGAATGGGCTTGGTCTCGGTCATGTCATTTCTCCGATGCGTTTGTCAGACTTCGGCGTAGGCGATGCCGGTGAGGTTGCCCTGGGCGTAGAGGAAATTTCGTTCACCGGATCCATCGAGCCGTGCGGAGTAAACCGAGCCGGCGAAATCGGTCACGAACATGCGGTCGTTTGGAACGTCGAGTGCGATACCGATCCCCTCCATGAGATGGGTCACCACGATCTCCGGCTTGTCAGGCTTGTTGTCGATCGAGGCCCGGTTCACTGTGTTGCCGCGCGGAGGGTCGCCGCGGTCGGTCCAGTAGAGAACACGGTTCTTGTGGTCGAGCTCGATATCGATCGGCTCCGGCAGACCGTCGAAGAAGATCTCGATGTCGGACCTTGTCGCTGCAGTTTGGCCCGCAGGAATTTCGACATTGGCGCGGAAGAGGCGGCCGAGCCCGGCATTGTCTGGGCCTTTTTGCGTCCAGTAGATGTGTCGGAGTTTCGGGTCGATCGTCAGCCCAACGCACCATCGTGTCTGATCTTGGCGATCGGCATCGCCGCGCCCCGCCTCGATGAGCGTCTCCAGCTGCGAGCCGTCGAGATTGCAGCGCATGACGCGCATACCCTCGCGGTCGCACCAATAGAGCTTGCCGCCTTTCTTATCGAGGATGATCTGCTTCGGAGTGTGGGTGTTTCCCTGCGCGACGATTGTCTTGCGGTTCTTGCCGTCGATGTCGGCGCGCTCGATGGACCCGTCATTCAGGTTTGGGATGCCCATGTTGGTCCAGTAGATATGGCCGGCCTCAGCATCGACGACGATGCCGTCGGGCAAATGGCAATTCGTTACGATGGTCTTGCGGTCGGAACCGTCCGTATTCATCGAGTGTATGCGGTCGGCGTTAATCTCAAGGACAAAGAGACGAGGGGCGACAGCGCTGGCTCCAGCGCTTCGATTGTTCTTCTTGACGGCTTCAGACATGTGGCACCCGTATGGTGATCTGACGCGATATTGGTCAGCGATTGACCGCGACTGTGCGCCGAATACCTGCCACGATATTGAATGGGACGATCATCACTGGAATGGTTGTGCTTCTTCACGCTGTTGGACAGCGCGCGTTCGTCCCTGCTGCGCACTTAGATATTTTGTACGCGGCGGGTATTTTGGCACCGGTCTATGGCCGGTTCACAGAGGGTTTTGCGATCGCGGACATGCGGACCATGCGAGCCCCGCTCGACTCGCTCCCGCAGCGTCTTCCGCAGTGCTCATTTGCCGGCGATGCCATGCGCGCGAAGTTCGCCTTGTGTCCGGGACTCCTCTCACCGACCGAACCGGGCAAGAGTGGTCGATACATGAATCAAGAGGACGGCGTTCCCGCGAGTTTCGTCCATTCGATCATTCTGACCTATCCGCGAGATCGAGCATATGTCGCGGCAAATCGCTCGCCCATTGCTTCGATTCTGGATATCATCCGCGCGGGTCGCGTACCCAAACAAAAGACGCGGCTCGTCCGGGCCCTTTGGCAGATGTTCCAGGACATTTGAACTAAGTGGAGTCAGGCATGGACACAACGACCTCTGATGAGGAAGTTCAAAGTACGTCCGACGCACCAGGTGACGGACAGAAGAAGGGCACGCCCGCCGCGACGCGTGCTCCTTCCATCATCGTCGGCGCTGTCGCAGCGGTCGTTATTGGGCTTTCCGTCTTTTATCTGTTGCGACCGGAGCCGCTGCTCGTGCAGGGCGAGGCCGATGCGACACGGCTCGATATCGCCGCGCGTGTCGACGGACGGGTCAAGGAAATACCTGTCGAACGCGGCCAGAACGTTCCTGCGGGGGCTGTGCTCGTAAGGATCGATAATCCGGAGACTGTCGCCAAGCTCGAACAAATGAAAGCGGCGATGGCTGTTGCCGAGGCTCAGCTTGCCAACGTACTCGTCGGAACACGGGTGGAAACCATTGACGCGCGGAAGGCGGAGCTGGAGCGTGCGCAGGCGGCTCTGGTGCTGGCGCAGAAGAACTTTGAACGAACTCGCATCTTGACCGAGCAGGGCAATGCGCCGCAAGCCCGCCTCGACCAAATGACCGATACGCTGCACGAAGCCGAACGCGGCGTCGATCAGGCCAAGTCAGCCCACGATCAGGCTGTCAATGGCTACACAAGGGAAGAACGGGCGATTTCCAAGGCCAATGTCGAGAAGGCCAATGCCGATATCCAGAGTGTTCAGTCAATCATCAATCAGCTGGTGGTCTATGCTCCCCTCGCCTCACAGATCTATCAGCGCAATGTGGAGCCGGGCGAATACGTATCGCCGGGTGTGCCGCTCATAACCTTGATCGATTTGGCCGACGTCTGGATCCACTTCGACCTTCGCGAGGATCTCGTCAAGAACCTGAAGGTCGGCGATCGATTTGATGTCCTCATTCCGGCTCTCGATGAGCGCCGTGTCACGGTCGAGGTCAAGCTTATTGCAACCAAAGGCGAATACGCGAGCTGGCGGGCCACACGTGCTTCGGGCGATTTCGACTTGCGAACGTTCTCGATCCGCGCCTATCCGGTCCAGCCGGTGCCCGAGCTGCGACCGGGAATGAGCGCCTATCTCGACTGGCGATCACGGCAATGAGGCTGGCGTCAAAACCCGGATTTCTGCTGGTCGCGCGGCGCGAGTGCCGCTGGCTGTTTCGCGATCGCGTGGCGCTGCTTTTGATCTTCGGCGTGCCTCTCTTTGCGTTCGTCGTTCTCACAACCGTCTTCAGCCGTCCGGTGATACGGGGGCTCGGGGTGACGATCGTCGACCTGGACAGGTCGGATGCCTCGCGTGCCATGGTGGAATACGTCGCAGCGTCTCCGAGCCTGCATATCGTCGATCGATCCGGTACGCTGTCCACGGCCGTGCAGGACATACGCTCCGGCAAGGCGATCTCGGCAATCTATATCCCGCCAAATTTCGAGCGCGACCTGAAGGCCGAACGTCGCCCGCAGGTCGTCGGGTTCTATAACCAGCAGTTCCTAACGGCGGCCGGCATTGCGTCTTCCGGCCTGAGCGATGCACTTTCCGCCGCGGCCGCCGTGGCCGCCCCCGCCAACCGCGCCGCCCCCGCACCGGCTTCCACGGGAACATTCGCGGCGGAGACCATCGCGCTTGTCAATCCGCAAAAGAATTATGCGCAGTTCTTGTTACGCGCGCTGCTGCCGACGATCATCCATGTGGTGATCACCTTGGCCGCAGGCTATTCAGTCGGATCGGAATTCCGCCGTCGCGACGCGCGGGCCTGGCTCGAAAGCGCCGGAGGCGATCCGGTCGCCGCGCTTGCCGGCAAGCTCGCGCCGCTGTTCGGCATCTTCTTCCTGATCATGCTGGCTGAGGCGCTCTTCCTCGAGGGCGTGCTGCAAATCCCCTTTAGGGGAGATCTGCCGTTGCTGGTCGCCGCAGGCTCCCTCCTGATCGTTGCCCACCTGGCCCTGGGAGCCTTGCTGCAGCTCCTGACCGGCGACTTGGCGACGGGGCTCGGACTTGCGGGCCTCATTGCCTCTCCTGCATTCGGCTACGCCGGCGTCGGGTTCCCCACGGTCGGCATGAATACGTTTGCGCAAGTCTGGAGCGCTATCCTGCCGCTGCGCTGGTACATGGCCGTCTTGCTGGGACAAGCGGCGCGGGGATTGCCGGTCTCGGATTCCGCCGTTCCCTTCGCGGCGCTCGCGGGCCTGACGGTGCTCTATGCCGGCCTTGCATTGCTGCGCATGGCGAGCCTCAAGCGCAAGGGCTGGTTTGAGACGGCGCGACCTGCCGAGCAACCCGAAACAGGGAGCGCACCGCTGGGCATCGGCGGCGCCTTTACAGCGGAGTGGCGGCGCGTGCTCGCAACGCGGAGCGCCTTCAGCCTGCTGTTCCTGGCTCCGTTGGTTTACGGCATTTATTACCCGCAGCCCTATCTGAACCAGATCCTTCGCAAGCTTCCCATCGCGGTCGTCGATAACGATCTGAGCGATCTCAGCCGCCGGATGACGGAGACACTGGACGCGAGCGGAACATTGAGCGTCGTGGTTCGCGCCCGAACACTTGCCGAGGCGCGCACCGCAATCGATCGCGGGCAGGCCTTTGTCGCCGTCGAGATTCCGCCAGAGACCGAGCGCGACGTACTGAAAGGCATCACCGCTCACATCCCGATTTACGCGGATGCGACCTACCTCTTCATTTTCAGATCGACCGCAAGCGGAGTCGCCACGGCCATCGGAGCATTAACCTCCGAGCTCGTTTCGCGAGGCGCGCGCTCCGATGGGAGCCTCGTCAAAGCGAAATTGGCGAACTCGAGCCCGGCCGACGTTCTGCTGCAGCCGATATTCAATCCAGTGGGCGGCTATGCGAGCTACATCGTCCCGGCGGCATTTTTGCTGATCATGCAGCAAACCCTTTTGATCGGCGCGGCGATGCTGACCGGTACTGCGCTGGCGAAAGGCGGCGGAGCATTCGCCGGCGTGCTCGGCCGCGGCATCGCCCACCTGACCATTTACCTTCCAGCGCTCGCGCTTTATCTGATCGTGCTGCCGCGTATCTACGGCTTTTCGACGCTGGGACATCTCCCACAACTCTTCGCGCTCGCTGCGGTCTTTTTGCTTGCGACCAGCTTCATGGGACAGGCCGTCGGGGCGTGGTTCACGCGGCCGGAAAACGCGACCCTCCTTCTGCTTGCAACCAGCCTCCCTCAGTTCTTCACCGCCGGCTTCGCATGGCCGCGCGAAGCAATCCCCGAAGCGGCCATCGCTTTGGGCCGGATTTTCCCCGCCGACTTCGCGATTGATGGCCTCGTGCGCATCAACCAGCTGGGTGCCAGCATCTGGGAGGTCGCGCATGACTGGCTCGGACTGTGGTGTCTGACGCTCGCCTATTTCGCGCTCGCCGTGATCTCGGCGTTTGCCGTCAAGAGAGGACAGCGACATGCGCAAAGCTAGGCGTATCGCGATCTCTGCGATCGCACTCGTGCTCGTCTCGAGCGCGCTGATCTACTCCGTGCGTCGTTCCGGATCGGCGCCCGCAATCGTTGGCGTCGTGCGGGCGACTGAAGTCAGGATAGAGCCGGAGGTGGACGGCCAACTCGTGTCGATTGCGGTCGAGAAGGGCGCCCGCGTACATGCGGGCGATGTCCTGGCGAAGCTCTCCGCGGTGGAGTTGACGGCACAGGCGGACCAGGCGCGCGCTGCGCTGGCATCGGCAACCGCGAACCGCAACAACGTCTATGTCGGCGTCCGTCAGGAACAGGTCGATTCGTTGAAAGCTGAAATCGCCAAGGCAAACGCACGCCTCGAATATGTGCAGCTCCAGCTCACAAGGACCAGCACGCTGGCACGCCAGAGTTTTGAGACGCAGCAGGCACTTGACCAGGCCGAAAACGACGCGGCAAGCGCACGCGCTGATGTGGAGGAGGCCCAGGCGAATTACGATGCGGCCGTGGCGGGCCCGACTCGGGAAGAACGCCTGATCGCCGATGCGCAGGTGCAGGCCGCGGCGACCGCGGTTGCCGTGCTTGAGCGCCGTCTTGAAAAGATGACCTTGCATGCTCGGGCCGATGGCGTGGTCAGTGTCATCGCCGCAGAGGTCGGTGAAAATGTTCACGCGGGTCAACCGATTCTGATGGTCGAAGCGGCTGGAGAGCAATGGCTCTCGTTCAATGTGCGCGAAGACCTTCTCGGCGGCCTTACGGTCGGAAAAGCCGTGAGCGTGATGCGGAACGGTGCCGATGGCGCGATCAAAGCCGTCATCACCGAACTGCAGCCGCTCGGAACGTTCGCCACCTGGCAGGCCGAGCGGGTTATCGGGGATCATGACCGCAACACGCTTCGCTTGCGCCTCGACCCGGAAGGAGAGCCGGCAGGCCTTGAGCCGGGCATGACGGTTTGGATCGGGAGCTAGCGAGAGTTCTCAAGCCTTTGCGAAACTTTCAACATGGCCTGGGCTTAACGCCGTCCGGCACTTTCCGGCGGGTGCCACACAAAAGTACCGAAAAATAAGGCTTTGTGGGCCTGATGGCTGGCGATCCCGGCATGACTCGAACATGCGACCTACGGTTTAGGAAACCGTCGCTCTATCCGGCTGAGCTACGGGACCGAAGACCCGCCGATATCGGCAGGTGCTTGCAGACTCCATACCAGAACGGACGCCTGATCGCCAGCCTCGGCAATGCCAGCCGCCCCCGGTTCTCAACGCGCCCACAATAAAAAGATCAGCCCGGACCTGATAGGGTTGCCGAACTGCCAGGGACCTGAAATCCCGGCTTGCTCCGTCCGCCGATCCCGGCACGAGTCTTGACCAATCGAAGTACAATTGCGGTTGTCAAAACCGCGGGCCCGGACGATATCCATTTTTGCGAATCGATGCGTGATCCCTTCGGCCCTGTTCACCGATCCGATGATTCCGCCGCACGATATTATTTTTATTATTTTTGCGACGTATTCAGACAGGTCGGACAGGTTTGACAGATTTCAAATTCATACTTGACTCT
Organism: Bradyrhizobium erythrophlei; assembly: GCF_900129425.1. Lineage (NCBI taxonomy): Bacteria > Pseudomonadati > Pseudomonadota > Alphaproteobacteria > Hyphomicrobiales > Nitrobacteraceae > Bradyrhizobium > Bradyrhizobium erythrophlei. The sequence continues at coordinate 8,209,131 of NZ_LT670817.1, forward strand.
ACCGTTGATTGAGTTTTGGATTGCGCCCTGACAGATGATTGAGCCAGTGAAGAATTACAGCATTAGTTATCGTTCGAATAGGACCGCGAATGATAGTCGAGTGCATTGTCCTCGGCCTGGTGGCCGGCGTGTTTGCGGGCGCGATGACGGTCGCGATTGTGTATTTGATACGACGCAAGCTTAGCTACAAAGCACCAAAACTCCCAAAGTCAGAATTTACGGCCCTATCCGGTGTTGTCGTTTTTGTCGGTGGCATAGCGTGGTCGCGTCCCCTGCTGATCACAGTCTCCGATCCGTGGTGCAATCAGAGTTACTTCTGCGTCGCGTCGGCGCTGCTATTGGCGATCAGCGGGCCAAGTATTTTTAGGTTGATCGTTTGGTGCGCCCACAACTCTCCTCGGTGACGTGATGAGTGGACTGACTCTACTTGGCCTTCTGACGAGTGTGCTCTTCGGCATGTACTACGGTGCTGTGGTCGCCATGAGCGTCGCCGTCTTGCGCCATGCTCGGTACACACGACACGAGCGAACGGTGCGCACCTCAGAGGATCAATATCCCTCGATCCGGGCATGGTGCATTTCGCTCGTCGTGATCACAACCGTTGTCATGTGGATCTGGCCGTTCGAGTATTTCACGTACGTTTGGCACGTTTTGCACATCAAAAACTCTGATGTCCTCCTCATTAATTTGGTCTTGGCGCTGGTGAGGCCAGCAGTTTCGCTCATCACGGCCGTTGCGGGGGTTCGTCTCTATGAGAATTCCAGGCCTATTCGATCTCCAGGGTATGCGACATCCGCAACTTAGATCATTTGGGATTTCACGGGAGCTCGATTATCGCGTCGAGGCCTTCGCGAACGACTTCTCGCCAGAACGCCTGATGCTCCGGCTTATAGAAAGAGTGTCGGAGAACGTGCCTCCGTTCGCCTTTTCGGCGGCAGCAGCGGCTGCGGGCTTCTATTTGGCTTTCGGTTCGCATGACGGGGGCAGCCTTTCTGGCACGGTTGGTGCCCGATTGATATTGGCGGAACCTCAACTTCAGGTATATCTTACCGTCAGTTTCGATGATGCGTTACCGCATGTGATTTGCTTCGAAAGGAAATAGCTGGAGGGAAGACAATGAGAAATGCTATTTTCGCTGCTGTTTTGTCGGTGGCCTGTAGCGCTACAAGCGCCTTTGCCCAACAATGCTCCCTGGCGGAGTTCGACAAAGGAGGACCTCCTCACAGCGTCAGAGATGTTACGCCACCGACGAATGACAGCAAATTCGAATGGGGATCAGATGTTGATCCTTGGAACGGACAGGCGCGCGGCTGGCATTACATCAAAAATCTGCACGACAAGAAACTTTCCCTCGATTGGAAGAAGCCGGTGCTTCTCATTCCCTTTGATAAGCCCCTAGAGCCTCAGGGAATATTCTGCAAATATGATTATGGAAGCCTCGATTCCTATAAATTGGATAGCAATGCTCCGATCCGCGTGAGCAACGATGGCATGAAATCGGCGCAGGCTTATGTGCAGGTTGCCGATAAGAAAGATGTTACAAAACCGTCGGTGACTGGCGCTGAGCTGAGAAGAACCTATCAAACCGCTACGGGAGAGGTTTCCGCCGCCTTCGCCAGAATTCTGTTGCGGTACTTTCCCGCTGACAAGCTACTTCAGGTCGATTTTAGCTCGGGCCCCGGAGAAACGCGCATCGGTTTTGGTGCCGAGATGCTGGGAATTTCCCAAGATGACTTCTTATCCAAGTTGAAGACTAGCGAGCTCAATTTCCAAGGACCTGTCCCTCTGGGAGAACTTTTCAAACGAGACGACGTCGGGTCGATGGGCGCGAATCCGGCGCAGAGGATGGCCCTTGTCCGTGCAGATGGTGAACGTTCACTAAGGTTCGAAAACATCCCTGCGCCATCTGGTGTCGCGCCTATGATTTTGGTTGCCCCTGACGGAGCGCCACTCGGTCTGACTACTGTCAAATTGGATTTATTGGGCGCTGTAAGATAATGGAAAGGTCGGAGCTATGAAAAATATTGGATTCATGGCCCTTGCCGGGCTAGTGGGCGGCATAGTCGCTAATTTCTTGTCGGATCCGCCCGGAATGCATTCATGGTTGGTAGTGGTTGGAACAGTTGCTGCGATCGCCGGAGGTGCCCTGGGAATTCCAGCCCATCAGGCTCCAGCCGGATGGAAGGTATTGTTTGTGCTGGTTGCCCTGGCGGTTTTTGTGGGCGCCATAATCGGGTATCGGAGCGTGTTGGCTGGCGAGCCTGGAAGTGTAGCGGCAAACATTCTTCTGTCTTGGACGGCCGCGATCTTTGGACCGATTGGTTTCCTGATCGAACTCGCTGGTCTGAAGGTGAATGACAAAGGGGAGAGCGGCTGAAATCTAGCCCTTCTCTGACGCGGCAGGAAGTCTAGGAGAATTTTTTGCCCCTACGCGCAAGTTTTTGTTGGCCGAAGGCTGGATGTTGACGAGCTTCTACCATCAAAATCCGGTTACGCAAACGCAAAGCGCTACAGGAACGCCGCAACACTCTGGCAAAGCAAATGCAGGCGTCGGCGAGGCAATGCAGAAGGGCCAGCGGTCTCAACAAGCTTCACTAGAGCATTGAAGAAAATTTGCAGTTAGCTAAACACGCGGTGACGTGATGAGTGGACTGACTCTACTTGGCCTTCTGACGAGTGTGCTCTTCGGCATGTACTACGGTGCTGTGGTCGCCATGAGCGTCGCCGTCTTGCGCCATGCTCGGTACACACGACACGAGCGAACGGTGCGCACCTCAGAGGATCAATATCCCTCGATCCGGGCATGGTGCATTTCGCTCGTCGTGATCACAACCGTTGTCATGTGGATCTGGCCGTTCGAGTATTTCACGTACGTTTGGCACGTTTTGCACATCAAAAACTCTGATGTCCTCCTCATCAATTTGGTCTTGGCGCTGGTGAGGCCAGCGGTTTCGCTCATCACTGCCGTTGCGGGGGTTCGTCTCTATGAGAGTTCCAGGCCTATTCGATCTCCAGGGTATGCGACATCCGCAACTTAGATCGTTTGGGATATTACGAGGGCTCGATTATCGCGCCGAGGCCTTCGAAGATTTACCTTTGGATTGATCCACCTTGGGCGATGCTTTCGGGGCCAGTGGATCGTGCCAATGCCTGCTGACAATCTTGATAGTTGTCTCTGCCTTGACAGTCGTCTCTGCCGGCTTAGGCGCGTTGTCAGGAGGTGCGATCGCGACCGGCGTCACCGCCGTTGTTGCCGCCGGTTCGATATAGGAAACCTTCAACTTATCCGCCTTCGTTGAAGTGGCTTGCTGTGTGTCGGCAACAGTCGTCGTTTCCAGGCGCGAGGCTTCAGCACTCGTAAGCGGCGCCGCTCCAATCCTTATCGCGACCAACACGACGAGGCTGGTCAAGCAAAAGATGGCAAGCCAAATAGTCCTATTCATTCAATATCCACGAAACCGGCCCCTTCGATATCGGCACCGCAGATTCATGCAACTAGATTCAGGCGACTTGGCGACACATCAACGCGGGGCTGCATTAAGCAGTGGATGCACCAACGAACGAAGGAGGTTCACGATCTTTCGCTTGCAAAACGGAATCGAAAAGGCCGCAGAACGTCGTTCGGTCACCAAATCCTTAAGCCGGGTTAACTGTGTCCCGCCCGTCACAGGGCAGCGGTAAGCCCGCACCCCGCGCGCGAGAAATGCGCGGTTACGGGGTGACAAGCCGGCCAATAATGACGACAATCGGCCGACACCGTGTCGCGGGAACATTTGAGGAAAATAGTCCGTGATCGCACCACGCACATCCGCCCTTCTGATGGCCGCGATCGCCGGCTGCTTCGTGCTGGCGCCTTCGCGCGCGCATGCGCAGTGGTGGTCGCGCGCGCCGGCCGATTTCGAGGAATGCGCCGACGCCGCGGAGAAGGCGGCGACCAAGGAAGCCAAGGCCTCGCTGCTCGCCGGATGCAACGCGAAATTCGCCGGACGGCGCAAGCCGGGCGGCGGCTATGTCTATTTCGATTTCATGCAGAACCGCAGCTTCGATATCGCCGGGCCGAATCCGACGCGGGAAGAACAGAAGCGAATCGACGAGCAATATACCGCCTATCTGGATAACGAGCGGCGAAGCTCGATCGCGGCCGCGTTCACGGCGAAGCAGCAGCAACAGCAGCAGGTGCAGCAGGCCGCGTTCGAGACTGGAAATGAAAAGGCCGAAAAGGCCCCGGTGACGACGCGAAGTGTCGCCAAGCCAGTCACCAAGCCACAGGCCGCTGCACCGAAGGTCAGGCCGCGCGCGAAGATCGAGAATTGCGCGGAGCATTCGTTCTCCTGCGACTGGCCGAGGCTTTCCGAAGGCCTCAATGACTTGAAGAAGCTGTTCAGTCCGCCTCCGAGCAAGGCCAAGCGGGGCTGATTAACCCCCGTCATTCCCGCGCGCGCAGCGCGAACCCGGAATCGCGCATCATCTGGGGATTCCGGGTTCATCGCTTCGCGATGCCCCGGAATGACGAGGACTACGTCGTCCCGGCCAAGCGAGCCAAGCGAGCGCGAGCCGTGATCACGCCGTGCCGCCTTGGCTACGAACCGTGTTCGACACCTTGCTTCATCACAAACGCCGGCGGCTGGGTCCCGATGCCGGAAACGACTTGTTGAGGGACTAATCGCACCTCAATTCGCGATCACCATCGCCCAGAATTTCCGGTAGGGTGACTTCGGATGGTCCACCGAGGCGACGCCGACGCGGTGCCGGTATGGCTCAGTGCGTGCCGTCGTAATGCGGCTTCTTGTGGCGCCGGGAAAGCCGCTTGGAAGCGACAGCCGCAGGCTCGTAAATGACCGGCGCGGCTCTCTGCTCCTGCAATCTCGCATCATATCCAGGCGACGGCGTGACGGTCGGCGGGGCGGCTTTGGCCGGCGCGGTCGAAGCCCAGCCGGCCAGAGCCACGCCGGCAGTCACGGCGAGGCATGCGTAAATTCGTTTCATATCGCCCTCCCGGCGCCGATACGGCCGATCAGCGCATCGCCGCTTCGCACCAGATTCATTTGCAATCATTGCCTTTTCGAGGCAGTTCCGGCAACCCGGTCATTCGAGCGCGCGGACATTCCATGTCGCATGACGAACCCCGGGTTGACCTTCCAGACTGGCCACGACGGCGTCGAGTTCGTCCGCTTGGATCGACTCACTGACAAGGGTGGCAGCGATTTCGGCATGATCGCCGGAGCGATAAACCACATCGACGTCCCGCACCGGATAACTCGCAGCCTCGAGCTTTTCGAGCAGCAATTCCCGAACCGATGCGACCGAGCCCGTGTCCGCCGTCACCAGCACATCGTAGCTTGCTTCCGAGGATTGCTCGTCGATGGGAATACGATTGATCGCGTTGACCAGCGGCCGCAGCAATGTGTTGCCGCCGAGCACGAACAGCGTCAGCAGCACGGCTTGCGCAACCATGTCCGCGCCCGCGCAGCAGCCAACCGCCGCAGAGGCCCACAGCGTGGCCGCGGTGTTGAGGCCCCTGACATTCATGCCCTCTTTCATGATCGCCCCGGCACCGAGAAAGCCTATTCCCGAGACAACATAGGCAATCACGCGAACGCTGCCCTCGGCTCCGTTGAGGCGGTTTGCAAGATCGACAAACGCGGAAGCGCCGACCGCGACCAGCACATTGGTTCGCAAACCGGCGCTGTGCTGGCGATACTGCCGTTCGGCACCGATCAGCGTTCCCAGCACGAAGGCGGTCAGCAGACTGACCAGCGTGTCGAGAAAGTCATAGAGCTGAAAAGTCTGAAGGAAGCGCATGGCTGGTATCGATCAGGAATCAGACGCTTGCGGAAGCGGTGCCGGAGCAGGAACAGGAATTGTTTTGGCATGTATCGGGCCGCCGGGATAGCGGCAGATCATTCGAGCATTTTCCGGTGAAGGGCAGTTGACGACAACATCGTCGCTATTGCGAGCGGTACATGACCGGCGATTTCAGGACCGGATCTGCTCCGGCGTCAGTTTGGGCGAGCCTTGCCCCGCGGCCTCGGCGCTCTTGATCAGCGTCACGATGCGCCGGGACAGCGGCACCTCGAGCCCGTGCCGGTCGGCAATCGCGGTGATGACGCCCTGCAGATAATCGATCTCGGTGCGGCGCCCGCGTTTGAGGTCTTCCCACATCGATGAGCGCGCCTGCGGATCGATCTTCATGGTGCGTCCCAGCAGCATCCCGAACAGGGTGTCGGGCAGCCGCAGCAAGGCCGGGGTCCATCCTGCGGGGATCGGCGTCGACGATACCGGCCTGATGCCCTCCGCGCGGATCGCCGCCAGCCCCTCGGCCATCTGGTCCGCAAACAGCATCCGCCACGGGCGTTGCGCCAGTTGCTGGCGCAGCGGCATATCGGCGAGGGCGTTGAGCGCGTTGTTGAGATTGACCAGCAGCTTGCCCCATTGCACGCCGGCGATGTTGCCGGAGGCGCGCATGGTCAGGCCCCGCACCGAAAGCCGCTCCGCCGTGCCGGCGTCGTCCTGTTCGATGACGATATCGCCCGAAGTGGCGCGATGAAATCGGCCCTGGCCCATCGCGATCACATTGAACGGCACCATTCCGGCCAGCACGCGATGCGCCGGCAATCGCTCGCGCAGCACCGAGACGTTGCCGACGCCGTTCTGCAGGCTGACGACGATAGCGTCAGGGCGAGCATGCCGCGCAATCAAATCGGCGATCTCAGGCGTGTCCGCGCTTTTCACCGTCACCAGCACCACGCCGGCATCGCTGAAAACGGCGGGGTCCGTGGACAGCGTCATTTCGTTCGCCGCGATCTGCCGATCGAGGCTCTCGAAACTGGTCAGCCGCAGGCCGCTGCCTTCGATTTCGGCGATCACGCGCGGACGCGCCAGCAAGGCGACGGGGCGGCCGGCGGCCGCAACCATGCCGCCGACAAAGCAGCCGATGCTGCCGGCGCCGGCGATGCCGATCGTTCTGCTGGAATCCATCCCGCTTCCCTCAACCCTTCCTTTCGATAGCAGACTTTCCTGCGCGATGCCTGTCGCCAATCGCGCCGGCGCCGGCCGGGCCGCGCCTTGTAACCGTCATGGCGCGCCGTTATGCTTGCGGGCGGGCAGGCACGTAGGAGGAAACAATGGGTTTACTCGACGTACTCAACGGGATGCAGCAAGGCCCGCGCGGCCCGAGCGATGCAAGCGCGCGAAGCAGCGGAGGAATGTCGCCGATGACCATGGCGATCCTTGGACTGCTTGCCTACAAGGCGGTCAAACATCTCACCGGCAGCCAGCCAGGCGCCGCGCCTGCGCCGTCGCCTGCGCCGTCGCCTGCGAATACCGGCACGCCCGGCAGCGGAATGGCTGGAGGTCTCGGCGACGTTCTCAAGGGCGGATTGGGCGGGCTGCTCGCCGGCGGCGCCGCGGGTAGCGTGATCAGCGGCGGGCTCGGCGACCTGCTCAAGCAATTCCAGCAGAGTGGCCAGGGCGACGCCGCCAATTCATGGGTGAGCCCGGGGCCGAACAAGCAAATTTCGCCCGGCGATCTCGCGAGCGCGCTCGGCGCCGACCAGATCAACACGCTGGCCTCGCAAAGCGGCCTGTCGCGCGACGAACTGCTCGCCGGCTTAAGCCAGCATCTGCCCGGTGTAATCGATCATCTGACGCCGGACGGACGGCTGCCGACCGAAAGCGAACTGTCCGGCCGGATCTGAGGCCGGTCGGCATCGGCTTTTTGCGACTCTGCTTCTCCAGAAAAGGACGACAGACATGAGCGGCATTATTTGGATCATCATCGTCGGTTTTGTAGCGGGAATTATCGCGCGGCTGCTTTCGCCGGGCCCGAATAATCCCAGCGGATTCATCCTGACCACCGTGCTCGGTATCGCCGGCGCGTTTGTCGCCACCTTCATCGGGCAGGCGATCGGCCATTACGGCCCGAATCAGGGCGCCGGCTTCATCACCGCGACCATCGGCGCGCTGGTGGTGCTGTTCATCTGGAACAGGCTGGTAGCGAGCCACGTGATTTCCGATCCGGGATCGAGGTGACGGCGTAGCCGTCATTCCGGGGCGCGAGTGAAACGAGCGAACCTCAGATGTGCAATTGCACATCGGGGAATCCTTGGATTCCGGGTTCGATGCTTTGCATCACCCCGGAATGACGGTGTGCTTCTCACGTAATCAGGTGCATCCCGGCGTCCATCCGCACCAGTTCGCCGGTCATGTTGCTCGACGCCGGCGTGGCGAGAAAACACACCAGCGTTGCGATATCCTCCGCAGATGAGGCGACCTTGAGCGGCACTTTCGCGATCACGGAATCGCGCACCAGCTTGGCGCCGGCCTCGCCGCGGCCCTTGGTGAACCACGGCGTGTCGATATAGCCGGGACACACGGTGTTGACGCGGATCAAGGGCGCCAGCGCGCGCGCCAGCGAATAGGTCATGGTGTTGAGCGCGCCCTTGCTCGCGGCATAGGCGATCGAGGAGCCGACCCCGCTGATTCCCGCCACCGACGACACGTTGACGACCGCGGAGGCGCGGCCCGAATCCGTCGCCGCCGCTTCCAGCAGACTGCGCGCCGCCCGCACCATCTGGTAAGGCCCGATGGTGTTGACGGCAAACAGCCGCTGAAAATCTTCCGCCGACAGGCCGTCCAGCTTGTCGTGCGCCACGTGCTTGGTGATGCCGGCATTGTTGATCAGCGCGTCGAGACGGCCCCAGGGTTCTGCCGCGGCGACGATCTTCCTGCAATCCTCGTCGCGGGACACATCGCCCTGGACCACGACTACTTCGGCACCGGCGGTGCGGCAGAGATCGGCGGTCGCTTCCGCCTCCTTCTGGCTGGAGGAATAGTTGATCACGATGCGCGCCCCGCCTTTCGCCAGAATGGCGGCGGTCGCGGCCCCCAGACCGGACGCCGAACCCGTTACGATCGCGCACAAACCATCCTTCGACATCCGCATTTCCCTTTATTGATTTTTCAACCGGTCAAGCCGTCACGGCGATCTACCATATCGTGCAGCAAAATGCCTGCAAACCGGCAAAACTCCATTGCGCGGAATTAATGCCGGCGGCGGCCCTGGCTGCATGCCGGCTTTGCAGCCTGCCCCGGCATCAGCGCTTGTCAGGACGGTGGCTTTTCCCCATCATGCGGTGCAAGAAAACACCGCACGCGATCCGTGCGCCAAATTCAAAGCGGGGAACGCCGTGGCGGAGAGTGAGAACATTGTCGCCGAGACCGCGGAGAAGATCTTCGCCGATCTCGCCGACGCGCAGACCATCAACAACGACAAGACCGGCGGCTGGAAGGCGCCGCTGTGGCAGGCGCTGACCGAGGCCGGCCTGCCTTTGTCGTGGGTGCCGGAGGATTGCGCCGGATCGGGCGCCAGCCTGGCCGAAGGTTTCAGCGTGCTGGGCGCGGCCGGGCGCTTTGCGATCGCGGTGCCGCTGGCCGAAACCATGCTGGCGGGATGGCTGCTGGCGCAGGCCCGGATCGTCTCGCCCGAAGGCGAGATGACGGTCGCGCCGGCAAGCCCGAAGGACCGCATCGCGGTGGGCGCCGACGGCACCCTGTCCGGCCGCGCGCGTGGCGTTCCCTTTGCCAGGGACGCAAAGCATATCGCCGTGCTGGCGGGCGGCGCCGGCGGTCTTTCCATTGCGCTGGTCGATGCGAGCGCCTGCCGGATCGAGGCCGGCCTCAATTTGGCGAACGACGGCCACGATACCGTGACGTTCACCAACGTCGCGCCGATCGCGATCAAGCCCGCGCCAAAGGGCTTCGATCAGACAACGCTGATGCTGATGGGCGGGGTGGCGCGAAGCCTGCAGATTGCAGGTGCGCTGGAATCGATGCTCGACGTCAGCGTGCGTTACTCCAATGAGCGCGTCGCGTTCGAAAAGAAGATCTCGAAATTCCAGGCCGTGCAGCACAATCTGGCAAAACTCGCCGGCGAGTCCGCGGCGGCGCTGGCGGCGGCGACCTCGGCCGCGGATGCCATCGCCAACAGCACGTCATTCGACGACGCGGTGTTTCTCGAAGCGGCCTCCGCGAAAATCCGCTGCTCGGAGGCCGCCGAAAAGGGCGCAGCGATCGCCCATCAGGTCCACGGCGCGATCGGCTTTACCATCGAGCACATCCTGCATCGCTACACCCTGCGCGCACTGGCATGGCGCGACGATTTCGGCTCCGAGAGCTACTGGGCGGTCGAACTCGGCAAGCTCGTCGCTGCGCGCGGCGCTGACGAATTGTGGCCGCTGGTGGCGTCAAGGTGAAATGCCGATGAACTTTGAAACGGAGCACGCAGGTTCCTTCACCTCTCCCCTTGTGGGAGAGGTCGGATCGCCCCCGGCGATGCAAAGCATCGTCCGGCAGCGATCCGGGTGAGGGGTTACGGACTATCGATAGACCGTGACCCCTCACCCCAACCCTCTCCCACAAGGGGAGAGGGGGCGCACTGCCACTGTTGCAACATTCGGGCTCTTACTCTCAAAGAAACATCTACACCGGGACTAAACTAAAATGACCGCAGCCCTTCGTTTCGATCCGATCCGCCTGCCGCCCGAATGCGAAAAGCTGCGCCGGGAAGTGCGCGCTTTTCTCGCCGAGGAAATCGCGGCCGGAACCTTCGATCCGCACAAGCCGAACCGCGAAGATTCGGATGCCCCGGAATTCTCCCGCCGGGTCGGCGAGCGCGGCTGGCTCGGCATGACCTGGCCGAAGAAATATGGCGGCCACGAGCGCAGCTTTCTGGAGCGCTATGTCGTGACCGAGGAAATGCGCGTCGCCAACGCGCCGACGCGGCGCTTCTTCGTCGCCGACCGGCAGAGCGGCCCGGTGCTGTTGAAATACGCGCCCGAGCACATCAAGATGGACATCCTGCCGCGGATCTGCCGCGGCGAGGTCTGTTTCGCGATCGGCATGAGCGAGCCCAATTCCGGCTCCGACCTGTTCGCCGCCAAGACCAAGGCGACCAGGACCGACAGCGGATGGCTGATCAACGGCACCAAGATCTGGACCTCGTCGGCGCACATCGCCGACTACATGATCGCGATCTTCCGCACCTCGCCGTCCACGAAAGAGAATCGCCGCCACGGCCTGACGCAATTTTTGGTCGACATGAAGACGCCGGGCATCAAGGTCAATCCGATCGGCCAGATCACCGGCCAGTTCGAGTTCAACGAAGTGGTGTTCACCGACGCCTTCATGCCCGACGATCACGTGCTCGGCGAAATCGACGGCGCCTGGAAGCAGGCGACATCAGAACTCGCCTATGAGCGCAGCGGACCGGAGCGCTTTCTGGAAACCTATTACGTGCTGACCGAGCTGGTGCGCGCGGTCGGAAAAAACCCGGATACCCGCAGCGCCGAAGGCATCGGGCGGCTGGTCGCGCAGCTCCACACCATGCGTCGGATGTCGGTCTCGGTGGCGGGCATGCTGCAGGCCGGCAAGGAGCCGGTGGTCGAGGCTTCCATCGTCAAGGACATCGGCACGGTCTGGGAGCAGCAATTGCCGCACCGGGTTCGCGATCTCGCCGCCTTCGTCGATACCGAGGCGTCGAACCACGAAACGCTGGAAAACCAGCTGGCATTCGCGATCAAGACCGCGCCCAAGCTGACGATTCAGGGCGGCACCACCGAGGTGCTGCGCGGCATCATCGCGCGCGGACTCGGACTGCGCTAGGGCGCCAAGGATTTGAGAGCGAGTGCTGCACGCTTACTTCACCTCTCCCCTTGTGGGAGAGGTCGGATCGCCCCCGGCGATGCGAAGCATCGTCCGGCAGCGATCCGGGTGAGGGGTTAAGGCCTATCGATAGACCTGAACCCCTCACCCCAACCCTCTCCCACAAGGGGAGAGGGGGCGCACCGTCGCCGTTGCTGGAAATGTTGGTATTCAATGGAGATCAAACGATGACAAAATTCACGGATATCGGCGTCGAGAAGACCGGCCACGTCACCACGATCGAGATCCAGCGGCCGCCGCTGAACTTCTTCGACATCTCGCTGATCAACCAGATCGCGGATGCGCTGACCGACATCGACAACGATCCGGAGGCCCGCGCGGTGGTGCTGGCCGCGCAAGGCAAGGCGTTCTGCGCCGGTGCCAATTTCAACGACCCGGCGCGGCAGGAGCAGGAGGCGCGTGAAAAGGCCGATCCGGCAACGGGCCTCGGCCAGATCAGCCATCTCTATATTCAGGCGGTGCGGATCTTCCGCAACAAGAAGCCGATCGTCGCCGCCGTTCACGGCGCCGCCATCGGCGGCGGCCTCGGGCTCGCGGTATCGGCGGATTTCCGTGTCACGTGTCCCGAAGCGCGGTTCGCCGCCAACTTTACCAAACTCGGCTTTCATCCCGGCTTCGGGCTGACCACGACGCTTCCCGAACTGGTCGGCAAGAACAATGCGGAATTGATCTTCTACACCAGCCGCCGGGTGACCGGCGAAGAGGCGTACCGGATGGGACTTGCCAACGAATGCGTGCCGCAGGATCAGGTCCGCTCCGCCGCGATGAAGCTGGCGCAGGAGATCGCCGAGTGTTCGCCGCTCGGCCTGCTCTCGACCCGCGCCACCATGCGCGCCGGCCTAGCCGACCGCGTGCTGGCCGCGACCAATCACGAACTAGCAGAACAAACCCGGCTGCGCGCCACCGAAGACTTCAAGGAAGGCGTCAAGGCCACGGCGGAACGCCGCGTCGCGAACTTCAAGGGGCGGTAGGCTTCGTCACCCTTCTTCCCTTCTCCCCTTGTGGGAGAAGGTGGCGCGCTTTGGAGCGCACTTGCGCTCCTGAGCGCGCCGGATGAGGGGTTTGCATCCGCGGATAGAGACCCCTCACCCGTCTTCGTGGAGTTTATCATCGGGCGGCGCTTCGCGCCGACCCGTTGGCGAAGCCACCCTCTCCCACAAGGGGAGAGGGGAAGAAAGCGTTGCTCGGACGAGGAAGAGCTACTTCTTCCCCACCACCAGCGCATCGACGATGGTGACGCCCTGGCCTTGCGGATGCACCAGCACGGGATTGATTTCGATTTCCGAAACTTGGCCGCGATAAGCCGCCGCGAGCAGCGACACTTGCGAGATCAATTCCGCCAGCGCCGGGATATCGGCTTTCGCGGCACCCCTGAAGCCATTGAGCAAGGGTGATGCCTTGAGTTCGGCCAGCATGGCCGCGGCCTCGATCGCGCCTACCGGCGCCGGGCGGTAGATCACGTCCCTGAACAATTCGGTGGTGATGCCGCCGAGGCCGACCATGATCATGGGGCCGAAGGTTTTATCCAGCAGCGTGCCGATGATGATCTCGACGCCCTTCTTCGCCATCGGGCCGACCAGCACGCCCTGAATCGCTGCCTTCGGCCGGTGCCTGTGGGCGTCGTCCTGCAGCGCCTGATAGGCGATGAACGCCTCGCCCTTGGTCGTGATATTGACGCGCACGCCGCCGACTTCGCTCTTGTGCGGAATATCCGGCGACTGGATCTTCATGACCAGCGGAAAGCCGACGCGGGCGATCGCACTGTCGAGCGCGCTTCGCTCCGTCACCAGCACCTCGTCGGGCAACGCAATGCCGGCCTCGCGCAGCAGCGACTTGCTGTCGGATTCGGACAGCACAGCGGATTTCAGATGCGTGGAGAGATCGCGCCGCGGCAACGCCGCAACATCGACCGGCGGCGCAAGCTTGAACTTCGAATAGTCGACCATCCGCCGCAACGCCACGCCGGCATGCGTCAACCCCGACAGCACGATGACGCCCGACGCCGCCAGTTCATTGCGCGCGAAGTGCGAAGGCAGCGTGTAGGAGTAGAACACGATCGGCTTGTTCTGGGCTGATATGACCGGCTTCAACTCCGCCTGCTTGAACGGCATTCGCGTGTCGCTAGACAGCGACAGCACCACCAGCATGGCGTCGACCTCGTTGGATACGTCGAGCAGATCGATGCTCTTCTGCAGCCCGCCGGAGTGCACGCCCTGCGCGGTGACGTCGATCGGATTGCGCGCGGCACCATAGGATGGCAGCAGTTTCATGATTTCGGCCTGGATCGGCGCCGACAATTCCGGCACCTGCAGGCCCTGCATGGAAACCGTATCCGCGCCCCAGATGCCGGCGCCGCCGGACACCGTGAGCACGGCGACGCGGTCGCCCTTGGGCAGGGGATTGGTGGTCAGCACGGCGGCGATAGTGACGGCCTCGTCGAGATCGTTGGAGACGATAAAGCCGTATTTGGCAAACACCGCGTCATAGGCCGTGGACCAGCCGGCCATGCTGGCGGTATGCGAGGCGGCGGCGCGCTCGCCGGCGCCGGAGCGGCCGACCTTCGTCACGATGACGGGTTTGCCGGTCTCGGCGGCACGACGGGCGGCGGCGAGGAATTGGTCGACGTCCCTGATGCCTTCGATAAACAGCAGGATCACGTCGGTCGAGGAGTCCTGCACCATGTAATCCAGGAACTCGCCGGCGCCGAGATCGGATTCGTTGCCGGCGCTGATGACGTAGCTGAGCGCGATGCCGAGCGCTTTGGCGCGGTGATAGATCGCAAAGCCGATGCCGCCGCTTTGCGCGACGATGCCGATGCGCCTGGCTGTCGCGAGCAGCCGCGGCTCGTTGGGCTTGACGTCGACGGTCGGGCTGAAGGTGGCGGCGACGTGCTGGGCTTCGCTGTAAAAGCCTTCGGCGTTGGGACCGGAGATGCGCATGCCGGTCCTTTTGGCAAGATCGGCGATAGCATCCTGCATCGCGGCGCTGTCGCCACCCTCTTCGGCAAAACCCGAGGATATAATGACTGCGTTCCTGACGCCGGCGGCGGCGCATTGCTCGAGCGCTCCAAGCACGGCGCGCGCCGGAATGATGACGATGGCAAGGTCGATCTTTTGCCCGACATCGGCGATTGAGGGAAAGCATTTCAGCCCGTCGATATCGCCGTAATTCGGATTGATCGGGTAAAGCTTTCCCGGAAAACCGTTCTTGCGCAGCATCGACAACAGTCGCCCCGGAATTTTCTCCAGGTCGCGCGAGGCGCCGATCAGCGCGATGCTGTCGGGCGCGAAGAAGGAGTCGAGCGGATGCGGCATGGGAGGATCCTTTTTATTCTTGCTTGGCGGACTGAGTTTCACACCGTCATTGCGAGCGCAGCGAAGCAATCCATGGCCAATCCCGGGAAAGATGGATTGCTTCGTCGCTCCGCTCCTCGCAATGACGGCAAAAATGAACCCGCGCTTTCTCTATCCGTCATGGCCGGGCTTGTCCCGGCCATCTACGTCTTACTTGCTGCCCGACCTTAAGACGTGGATGCCCGGGACAAGCCCGGGCATGACGAGTTACGCTCACGCCGCGAGACTGAAGGTCACGCCGCCGAGATCGAATGAATCGCCCTTGACCACATAACCCTTCTTCTTCGCGGCGTCGCGCACGGCGGCGATATCGTCGACCCGAAACGTCAGCCCGCTCATGATCTCGCTGACGCCCTTGACGAAGCGGAAGCGGCAATTGGGAAGTCTCAGCTCGGGCTCGCCGGCCTGATTTGTGGTGACCGCGATCTCGATGATCCGTCCCCAGTGCTCAGCCAGGCCGCGGGGATCCGGACCTTGCATCTCGACGCCGGTGAGGGCCTGCGTCACATCCTTGCGGATCGATTTCGACCAGTCCGGTCCGGCCGGCGGATAGGGCCCGAGAATGTCGTCGCTGCCGTCGGTGTGATTGAATTCGATGAACGCCGCGCGGCAATCGCGCGGATGCAGCTGCACGCCGCGATAGGGCGAATGATCGATGACGTTGGCGATCCGCACGCCGATTGTCCCGGCGTGTTTTCCGCGCGCGTCGGGATCGTCGCAGCAGAAGATCGCCATGTAACCGCCGTGGCCGCCGGTCTTGTCGAGAAAGCGCCCTGCCGCGGTGCCGGGCTGAAATGGCGCTACCACTTCCAGCAGGATGGTATCGACCGGCAGCAGCGCGTTCTCCAGGCCGTATTTGGCGACGTTGCCGTCGCGGTAGCAGACGTTGAGCCCCATGATCCCGGCGATATCTCCGACCACGGGTTCGAGACGCGGCGCCACCAGGCAGATCTGCCGCAGCCTGATATAACCAGCCATTTTATTGGCCTCGGCCATTTTCAATGGCCGGAGAAAACGGGCTTGCGCTTTTCGACGAACGCCTTGGCGGCTTCCTTGTGGTCGGCGGTCTCGCCGGCGCGGGTGTGATGGATCGCCTCGGCGTCGAAACAGGCCTCGAGCGAAAGATGCTCGGCGTTGTTGATGTTACGCTTGATGTAACCCAGCGTCACCGACGGGCCCTGCGCCAGCGACATCGCCAACTCGTGCGCTCTCGCGTCGACCTCGGCGTCGGGCACGACTGATGTCACCATGCCCAGCGCAAGCGCTTCCTGCGCCGTCAGCACCGGCGAGGTCAGGTAGAGCTCGCGCGCCTTGGTGCTGCCGAGCATCTGGGTCAGGAAATAGGTGCCGCCGTAATCGCCTGACAACCCGACCTTGGCAAATGCGGTGGTGATTTTCACGGACGCGGAGGCGACGCGAAGGTCGCAGGCCAGCGCGATCGAAAGCCCGGCGCCGGCAGCGGCGCCATCGAGCTGCGCCACCACGGGTTTCGGCATCTGGTGCAGCAAGCGGGAGACTTCCATGCCACGGCGAAGGTTGGCCATCTTGGCTTCGAATGGCAGCGGCGCCCGCCCCTCCGCCATCGATTTCACGTCGCCGCCGACACAGAACGTGCCGCCCGCACCTTTCACCAGCACGGCACGGACCTCATGATCCTCCGCCGCGCGCCGCGCCGCCTCGACCAGCCCCCGCGTCATGTCCGGATTGAGCGCGTTGCGCCGGTCAGGCCGGTTCATGGTGATGGTGAGCAGGCCGGAATCGAGTTTTTGCAGGACCATATCGTTCATGAGGAGTTGCCTTCGTTGTTATTGGTTGTTGGTATTGCAACTGTCATTCCGGGATGGTGCGTTAGCACCAGACCCGGAATCCAAGGATTCCCCGATGTGCAATTGCACATCTGAGGTTCGCGCTTTGCGCGCCCCGGAATGACTGCGTGACTTCGTCACTCCTTCACTTCTTTACCAACGGGCAGCGTGACAGTTCGAGCGACTGGAACGCCTCGTTCCCCGGGACGGTCGCCAAGAGCTTGTAGTCGTCCCAGCGGCCTTTCGACTCCGACGGCTTCTTGACCTCGAACAGATACATGTCGTGCACCATGCGGCCGTCTTCGCGGATCCGGCCGTTCTTGGCGAAGAAGTCGTTGATCGGGGTGTCCTTCATGATCTTCATCACGGCGGCCGGGTCGGTGGTGCCCGCGGCCTTCACCGCCTGCAGATAATGTATGACCGACGAATAGACCCCCGCCTGCGCCGAGGTCGGCACCCGCTTGGTGCGCGCCATGAAACGCTTGGAGAAGGCCCGGGTGTCGTCGTTGAGATCCCAGTAGAAGGCTTCGGCGAGCAACAACCCCTGCGCGGTTTCAAGTCCGACGCTGTCGATATCGGTGACGAAGGCCAGCAGCGGCGACATCTTCTGGCCACCCTTCGTGACGCCGAACTCGGCGCCCTGCTTGATCGCGTTGATGGTGTCGCCGCCGGCATTGGCGAGCCCGATCACCTTGGCCTTCGAAGCCTGCGCCTGCAGCAGATAGGACGAGAAGTCCGAGGTGTTGAGCGGATGCCGGACGCTGCCCAATACCTTGCCGCCGGACTTCAGCACGACATTGGTGGTGTCCTTTTCCAGATCCTGGCCGAAGGCGTAGTCGGCGGTGAGGAAGAACCAGGTGTCGAGTCCCGATTTGACCGCGGCAAGCCCGGTCACGTTGGCCTGGGCGAAAGTGTCGAACACATAATGCACGGTGTAGGGCCCGCAGGCCTCGTTGCTGAGGCGGATCGATCCGGGGCCGGAGAACATGATGATCTTGTTGCGCGCCTTGGCGATCTCGCCGGCGGCCAGCGCGGTCGCGGACGCCGCGACGTCGTAGATCATCTCGACGCCCTGATTGTCGAACATGTCGCGGGCGATGTTGGCGGCCAGATCGGCCTTGTTGAGATGATCGGCGGCGATGATTTCGATCTTGCGGCCCAGCACCTCGCCGCCGAAATCTTCCGCCGCCATCTTCGCAGCGGTCTCGCTGCCGGGGCCGGTGATGTCGGCGTAGAGACCGGACATGTCGAGGATGCCGCCGAGTTTGAGCGGAGGCTTGCTTTGGGCCCATGCCGCGCCGGCGGCGAGCACCAGCACCGAGGCGAGAACGCCGGAAAGAACTCGTTTCATTCAAAGCCTCCCTGTCGGCACGCCGCATTGCTTTCGCGGCCTTGATGTCCGTTGCGGTAATCATGCCGTAAGCGGTGCGCAGCGGCAAGCTACGGGCGAAGCCGCTACCTTCGCGTTTTTCCGCTAAGCGGAATGAACGGTTTGTGAGAACATGACGTCATGGTCGCACCGGTGACAACGATGGAATTCTGCGCACGCCGCGCAGCAATCCCGCTGTGTGCGATCATGCTGGTTGCCGCCGCAGTCGGTCCGGCAATCGCGGCGGGATGCGCCTTCGAACCGCAGGGTGAAGGCCGCGTCGCCGCTGTCGTCGACGCGCGCAGCTTTCGCCTCGAGGATGGCCGCGAGGTACGGCTTGCCGGCATCGAGCCGGCGGCGGGCGAAAAGACAAATGCGAACCGGGCTGCGGCGCTGGCTGCGATCGTTGCGGGGCGTGAGGTGACGTTATCGGGCGAAGATGATGCGCCCGACCGTTACGGCCGTCAGCCGGCCCTCGTGTTTCTCGCGCCCTCGGGGGATTTGGTGCAGGGTCTGTTGCTGGCGCAGGGCGAGGCGCTGGTATCGACCACGGTGACCGACAAGGACTGTGCGGCGGTCCTGACCGCGGCTGAAGCGGAGGCGCGCCAGGCCAAACGGGGAACCTGGGCCGATCCCGCGGTCATAAAAAACGCGGAAAGTCCGGGCGATATTTTGACCGGGATCGGGCGGTTTACGGTGGTCGAGGGCAAGGTTTTGTCCGTGCGGCAGGCCGGGACAACGACTTACCTGAATTTCGGTCGGAACTGGACACGGGACTTTGCTGTGACTATTTCAAGGCGCATGCTGGCGGCGTTCGAGTCTGCCGGAATAGTCCTTAAGTCCCTCGAAAATCGGCGGATTCGGGTCCGCGGCTTTATCGAGGCGCGGGGTGGGCCGCGAATCGACCTGCTCCGGGTGGGGCAGATTGAGTTGCTTGGCGGGAATTAGCTCGCCGCATCAACGAATACGAGTGGCCGAAGTGGCGGAACGTGCGGGACGGCGCGAGGGAATAATGAGCCGCCGCCTTTGGGCTGCGGCTTCGCTGCTGTGCACGGCTTTCGCGCTGGCCGCCTGCGGCGACATGAGCCGGTTCCAGACCGCCTCCCCCGTGGCCAGCCCCGCCGCCGCCGCTACCGCCGCCAAGCCCAATCGCACGGTAGCCAAGACGCCTGCCGCCGAGCGTGAACACGAGCGGATTTTGTCCTCCTATGGGGGCACCTATGACGACCCCAAACTGGAAGCGCTGATCACCCAGACGGTCGACCGGCTGGTCGCGGCATCGGACCGGCCCGATCAGGCCTACAAGGTGACGATCCTCAATTCCGGCGCGGTGAACGCGTTCGCGCTGCCGACCGGCCAGCTTTACGTGACGCGCGGCCTGATCGCGCTGGCAAGCGACACCTCGGAATTGGCCTCGGTGCTGAGCCACGAGATGGCGCACGTGCTGGCCAAGCACGCATCGATCCGCGAGGACCAGGCGCGTCAGGCCGCCATCGTCACCCGCGTCGTCACCGACATGAGCACCGACCCCGATCTCACCGCGCTGGCGCTGGCCAAGACCAAGCTGACGATGGCCAGCTTTTCGCGCGCCCAGGAATTCGAGGCGGATGGAATCGGCGTCGGCATTTCGGCGCGCGCCCATTTCGACCCCTATGGCGCGGCGCGTTTCCTGACCTCGATGGAGCGCAATGCCGAACTGAAGGCCGGCAAGAGTTCGCTCGATCCGCGCGCGCAGGACTTTCTGTCGTCGCACCCCGCGACGCCGGAACGGATCCAGAGCGCGCAGAACACCGCGCGGCAATACACTTCGCCGGAGGGCGGCGAACGCGATCACGAAGCCTATCTCACCGCCATCGACAACATCGTCTATGGCGAGGATCCGAGCGAGGGCTTCGTTCGCGGCCGGCGCTTCCTGCACCCCAAGCTCGGCTTCACCTTCACCGCGCCTGAAAACTTCTCGCTGGACAATACCGCCCAGGCCGTGATCGGCGTGCGCGAGGGCGGCACCCAGGCGATGCGCTTCGACGTCGTGCGGGTGCCGGCCGAACAGACGCTCGCCGACTATCTCAATTCCGGCTGGATGGAGAATGTCGACAAGGCTTCGACCGAGGACCTCACCATCAACGGCTTCCCGGCGGCGGCGGCGAACGCGCATGGCGATCAATGGCAATTTCGCGTCTACGCACTGCGTTTCGGCAGCGACGTCTACCGCTTCATTTTCGCCGCGAAGCAGAAGACCACCGAGAGCGACCGCAACGCGCGCGAGACCGTGAATTCGTTCCGCCGGCTGACGCTCGAGGAAATCCAGGCCGCGCGGCCGCTGCGGATCAAGGTCATCACCGTGCAGCCCGGCGATACCGTGGAATCACTGTCGCACCGCATGGCCGGCGTCGACCGCCCGGCAGACCGCTTTCGCGTCCTCAACGGTCTCGACGCCCACGCCCAGGTCAAGGTGCGCGATCTCGTGAAGATCGTGGTGGATTGACGCGCGCAAGCGCGTCATCCCGGGGCGCGCATTAGCGCGAACCCGGGATCTCGAGATTCCCCGATGTGCAATTGCACATCTGAGGTTCGACGCTGCGCGCCGCCCCGGGATGACAGAATCAAACAAAAAGCCCGGTCTCATCGACCGGGCTTTTGATTGTCTGAGTGAGCGAGGCTGCTTACGCTGCTTCGTCCGCCACCGCGGTGTCGTCGCCATCGGCATCGGCATCGGCTTCAGCGTCGGCCTCGACTTCGGCCTTGGCGCCGCGGCGCGGGCTCTTGGCGAGCTGGCCTTCGATTTCCTTCACCGCCTCGGTTTCCGTCACATGCTGCACGACGGCGATTTCCCGCGACAGCCGATCGAGGGCTGCTTCATAAAGCTGGCGTTCGCTGTAGGACTGTTCGGGCTGCGATTCCGAGCGATAGAGATCGCGCACCACTTCGGCGATCGCGACGATGTCTCCGGAATTGATCTTGGCTTCGTATTCCTGGGCGCGGCGCGACCACATCGTGCGCTTGACGCGGGCACGGCCCTTGAGGGTTTCCAGCGCGCGCTTGACCAGCGCCGGTTCCGACAGCTTGCGCATGCCTACATTGGCGACCTTGGCGGTTGGCACCCGCAGCGTCATCTTGTCCTTCATGAAATTGATCACGAACAGCTCAAGCTTGGCGCCGGCGATCTCCTGCTCCTCGATGGCCAGGATCTGGCCGACACCGTGGGCGGGATACACCACGAATTCATTGGTCTTGAAGCCCTGACGCTGGGTCAGAACCTTCTTCGGCTCTTCGACCCGCGGCGCGACGGCCGCAGGCTTGGCGGCGGGCTTGCTGGCGGCAACAGGTTTCACCACGACCTTCGGAGCAGTCTTGGGGGCAGCGGCTTTGGGAGCGGCGACTTTCGAAGCAGTGGCCTTCGAACCCGTCGCTTTCGCGGCAGTTTTGGCAGTCTTGTTTGGCATTGCGCTTCTTTTGTTTTTTGAGGATTTTGCAGCCGCGGCCTTAGTGGCGGTCCGGGTATCCTTGAGAGAAGACCGGGCACGGCTTTTAGTTGCGCCGCGGCTGGCCGCAGCGGATTTCTTCGTCGTCTTGGAAACACTCTTTTTACGCGTTTTCTGTGACACAGCCTGCGCGCGGAACTGCCACGCCCCTGTTCGATGTTTTCACGGGAACCCATAGGGGCCATTACAACGCGGCTGACGGGTTCGGCTTGTAATGTGCCCAATATAGCACATTTTCCGCAAAAATCAATGATTTAGGCCGGATCAAGGGCTTCGCGCGGCCGGTTGAGCCGAATCAACGGGATTAGGGTTAAGTTGAACCCGTCAGTCGCCGGTACCAGGTGCTGGAGAAAAATATTTCTCGAACTTACCTTCCATGCCCTCGAAATCCTTGGCGTCGGGCGGGGATTCCTTCTTCTGGGTGATATTCGGCCAGCTCTTGGCGTATTCGGTGTTGACCTCGAGCCACTTCTCCAGACCGGGCTCGGTGTCCGGCTTGATGGCGTCGGCGGGGCATTCGGGCTCGCACACACCGCAATCGATGCATTCGTCGGGATGGATGACCAGCATGTTGTCGCCCTCGTAGAAGCAGTCGACGGGGCAGACTTCAACGCAATCGGTATATTTGCATTTAATACAGGCTTCAGTGACGACGTAAGTCATCCAAGACTCCGGAACGGGACCAATTTTGAGTGGTTTGCGTAGCGCAGGAAGTCCGAAGCCGCAAGGAAGCAAAATGCCTTCGACAACCGTTTTCAAACGGCCCCGCGCATACCCCCATAGATAGTTACTCCGGCCGCCCTTGCAAATCGTCGTACAGCACGCGCGCGGCCGACGCGTCGCCCCGCCGCTCGGCAAATCCGACCACCTTGAGGATGCGGACGCTGCGATCGAGCCCGATGGTCAGCACGTCGCCGGGCTTCACGGCATGACCGGGGGCCTTCTCGCGCACGCCATTGATGCGGACATGACCGGCCTCGACCAGCGCGGCCGCGCTGGTGCGGGCCTTTACCACCCGCGCGTGCCACAGCCATTTATCGAGACGCTGGCGCTCCAAGCGACACCACTTCGAGAATGGATCTAGCGATCCTTGCGGTTGGCGGTGAGCTGCTCCCGCAGCGCCGCCAGTTTGGCGAAAGGCGAATTGGGATCGACCGGGCGCTCGCGTTCGCGCGGCGCCGCACTCGTGGCATACTGCCGGTGCGAGGGTCCGCTGTCGCGCTTGTCGCGACCACCCTTGTCGCGACCGCCCTGCTCGCGGCCGCCCTTGTCGCGGCCGCCGAATTTGCCTTGAGGTTTGCCTTGAGGCCGGTCGCCTTCCCGGCCCTTGTCCTTGTCGCGGCCCCCAAAACGCTCGCGCGGCGGGCGGCCCTCGTCCTTGCGCGGTTCGCGGACGACCGGCGCGCCTTCGGCCGGCGCTGCCGCGGCGGCTTCGACCGGCGCATCGGGGCGCGGTTTGCGGAAATCCTGGTTGCGATCGCGCCGTCCGCGCCGATGCCGCTCGTGTTTGACGGCCTCGCCGGGCTCGCCGGCAGCAACGGCGGGTGCGGCACCCTCCGCGGGACGATCCTGATGGCCCTGGTGGCGGTGACGGCTGCGATCATGACGCGGCCGGCGCTCTTCCGGCCGGCCGCCGGGGCGCCAGACATCGACCATTTCGGGTTCGGCGGGCGCGGCGACCGCGGCGGGCTCCGCAGCGGCGGCGGCTGCCTCTGCTGGTGCCGCATCGCCGCTTACCGTTTCCGTTGCCGTTTCGACGGCGGCATGATCGTGAGGGGCGTCCGCTGCTGGCGCTTCTATCGAAGCCGCAGGTTCCGGCTGGGCTTCTTCTGATGCGGCTTCGACGGTCGCGGGTTCATCCGCGCTCGCATCAGCGGAGAATGCGACTTCCGGCAGCAATGTCGCCGACGGTGCTGCGATCTCTTCGCTCACCTGCGGCATATCGCTGGTGATATCGGCGATATCGGCGGTTTCAGCGGCCGCCACGGGCTCTGGCGCAACGGCTTCGGCAGCCGCGCTTTCCGCGGACACCGCCTCCGGCGACGAAATCTCCGATGATGCGGCGTCAAGCGGCGCGGCTTCGGCCGGAGCCTGCTCCGCGGCCACGGCCTCGACCGGTGCCGGCACCGGTTTCGGCGGCGGCGCCGGGCGGCGCTCCATGCGATAGCCGAGCGCGCGCAGGATCGAGGCGAAATCCTCGCCGGCCGAACCGGTCAGCGAGGTCATCGCCTGCGTCACGACAAAACCACGGCCATCGAAGGCGCCGGCGGGCTTTGCGCCCAATGAGCCTTCGCGCCATGACAGCGCCGGACGGATCAGATCGGCGAGACGTTCCAGGATATCGACCCGCACCGCGCGCTCGCCGCATTGCCGGTAGCCCAGCACACGATAGGCGTCGCGGTCGAGCAGCTTGTCGACCGGGAATGAGGTGCGGCCGCTGCCGGCGAGATGCTGCGCGCCCGACAGCGCCGACATGTCGACATTGTCCAGCTTGAGCGCCCACAATAGCGACGCCAGCGCGCGCGCCGCGGGCTTCAACAGCGCCGGAAGGTAGATGTGATAGGCCCCGAAGCGAACGCCGTATTTGCGCAACGACGCCCGCGACGGCTGGTCGAGATCCTTCATCTCGGCCGCGATCTTCGAACGCTCCAGCACGCCGAGCGCCTCGATCAGTTGAAACGCGATGCCGCGCGCGATGCCGGTGATGTCCTCGGCCTTGTTGAGGTCGAACAGCGGTCCCAGCAGTTTTTCGATATGGGTCTTGAGCCACAGATCGAGCCGCGTCTGCACCGCTTCGCGCGGCGCGCCGCTCAGCCGATCGTCGGCAACGATGCGCAGCCGCGGATGCAGCGCGTCGTCGGCGCCGACCAGTTTTGCCACGGCATCGCCGGTCCAGCGCAGCGTGCCGTCGGACGCCAGCACGAACTGCTCGTCGGGTGCTGCCGACAGTTTCTCGGCGCGGGCGTCGATTTCCCCCGCAAGCGCCTTGAGCGCGGTCGCCTGCAACGCCTTGGCGTCGGAGCCGGCTTCCGCCGCCTCGGGAGCAAAGGTGAATCCGTCGAGACGGCCGATCACATGGCCTTCTACGATCACTTCGCCGGTCTTGCCGATTTCCGTATTCAACATCGTGTTTTCCCGCAGGCGGCGCATCAATACACTGGTCCGCCGATCAACGAAACGCTCCGTGAGCCGTTCATGGAGCGCATCAGACAATTTATTTTCAACTTCGCGCGTGATTCCCTGCCAATGCTCGGGATCGGCCAGCCAGTCCGGGCGGTTGGCGACGAAGGTCCAGGTCCGGATCTGCGCGATCCGCCCCGACAGCGTGTCGATATCGCCGTCGGCGCGATCGGCCTGCTCGACCTGGGCGGCAAACCAGGCGTCCGGTATCCGACCCTTCTTCATCAGGAATTCGAACAAGGTCGTCACCAGTTCGGCATGGGCGGCCGGCGCGATCTTGCGGTAGTCCGGTATCTGGCAGGCGTCCCACAACCGCTCCACCGCGGCTGCGCCATGCGCCATCTCGCGCACATCGGCATCGCGCGCGGCGTGATCGAGCACCCGCAGATCCTCCGCGATCGGGGCGCGGGTCAGCGCCTCATGCGTGGGCGTCAGCGCCAGCGACACCTGCAGCGCGCCGAGCGAGGTGAAATCCAGCTTCGAATTGCGCCATTGCAGCACTTTGACGCTGTCGAACGTATGGTTCTGCAGCGCGTTGACCAGTTCCGGCTCGAACGGCGCGCAGCGGCCGGTGGTGCCGAAGGTGCCGTCGCGGGTGGCGCGCCCGGCGCGGCCGGCGATCTGCGCGAATTCGGACGGATTCAAGCGGCGGAATTGATAGCCGTCATATTTGCGGTCCGACGCAAACGCGACGTGATCGACGTCGAGGTTCAGCCCCATGCCGACCGCATCGGTTGCGACCAGATAATCGACGTCGCCGGACTGGAACATCGCGACCTGCGCGTTGCGGGTGCGCGGGCTGAGCGAGCCCAGCACCACCGCGGCGCCGCCATGCTGGCGGCGGATCAGTTCGGCGATCGCGTAGACTTCGTCGGCCGAGAACGCCACGATCGCGGTGCGCCGCGGCTGCCGCGTGAGCTTGCGGTCGCCGGCGAATTCGAGCTGCGACAATCGCGGCCTCGTGACGATGCTGGCGCCGGGCAGCAGCCGCTCGATGATCGGGCGCATGGTGGCCGCACCCAACAGCAGCGTCTCGTCACGGCCGCGCCGGTGCAGGATGCGATCGGTGAAGACATGGCCGCGCTCGAGATCGGCGGCGATCTGGATTTCATCGACCGCGAGAAACGAGACGTCGATATCCCGCGGCATCGCTTCCACAGTGGAAACCCAGAACCGCGCCTTCGGCGGCTTTATCTTTTCCTCGCCTGTGATCAGCGCCACCGAATCGACGCCGGTGCGATCGACGATCTTGTTGTAGACCTCGCGCGCCAGCAGCCGTAGCGGCAGGCCGATCACCCCCGAGGAATGCGCGAGCATCCGCTCGATCGCCAGATGAGTCTTGCCGGTATTGGTGGGCCCGAGCACTGCGGTGACACCGGCGCCGGGGGCCCGTTCGCTCGCGAACGTGGGCAGATGGGACGAAAAGGTCATGTTTTCAAGGATGTTTCTGCGTCGCTGGCGTTTGACGCGTATTCCGCAAAGGTGGCTACCGGTTTTGCGATTGGAATATGCGCACAGTTAAAACTGTCTCACAATGCGACGCGGCGGGGTCGCGGCTTAGGTTCTGGAACGAGTCCGGAACGAATCGCGCCCGAATCGCTGACTCCGTGCTCCCCGGTTTCGTTCACCGCAACATCTCGCGTGGACCAGTCATATTCGGCACTAGATCAAGTTTGAACGGGCTCGACAAGCCACGGAAACAGCGTGAATTCCTTAATCGAAACGAGAACGCGGAGTCGAATCAGAAGCGCGCAAGAGTCAAGCGCGAACTCCGTCCGGAATGCCGATTCGCCGACACCGGCAGCGGCCATCCAAAACTCGTCATGCGCGGGCTTGACCCGCGCATCCACGTCTTTGCCAAACGCAAAAAAGGAAGACGTGGATGGCCGGGTCAAGCCCGGCCATGACGGGAACCGGTGCTTTCCCCTCTCCCCTTGTGGGAGAGGGTGGCTGCGATGCGAAGCATCGCAGACGGGTGAGGGGTCTGTCTCCGCGGATAGAGACCCCTCATCCGGCGCGCTTTGCGCGCCACCTTCTCCCACAAGGGGAGAAGGGGAAAAGGCGATCGCCCGGCCATGACGAAGAGAAGAGATGGATTGCCGGGTCAAGCCCGGCAATGACAAAGGAATTTCCCTCACTGCGTCTTGGCGACGCGCGGTGGCGTGGCCTGGGTGATGAATTGGGTGGCTTCCAGCATTGCGGGGCCGAGCGGGGTCGGGATCTTCATCCAGAACGGCACCAGGATGCGGGTGCCGGCGACCGGCGCGAAGGCGATCTCGATGTGGCGCTGGGCGGCGAGATATTTGATCACGGCGCGGTCGGGGATATAGCCCGCGACGGGAGAGAAATACACCGCGCACACCAAAACCGGGCCCTGATAGCCCTTCTCGGCCCTGACCGTCTCCATCCGCTTGAAGTCGAGCGTCAGATCGTAGCGCATGCGGCCGTCGAAGATCGCGGCCCCGGCGCGGCACGCCTCGGGCGTCAGCGGATCGGCGGTGCCGGGCACCCGCAGCATCGCTCCCGTCATCGGATCGTAGACGCCGCGGCGATGCGCATCGGTGACCGGAAGCCGGTCGGGATCGACGGGAGGTACCGGGTCGATGCCGTATTCTTTCACATTGCCGTTGGCCAGCACCATGTGGATCGCCTCGGTTTTCTTCGAGGTCGTGGTGGAGGCGGCATAGTTGGTCGACACCAGCGCGCCGTTGACGACGCGGCCTTGGGCTGCGCCGGTGCCGGAGCCGCCGGTGAACGCCTTCAACAATCCCGAGGTGCCGCCGGAGGCGGACGCCGAAAACGAATCCTCTGAGATATCGATGGTCCAGGCGCCCTTGCCGACGGGAATACCGGCCAGCGACGCTTCATAGCGCGCGTCGAGCCGGCCCTGGGCGGAGGCGGAAGGCGCCAGCGCCGTCAGCACCAGCGCCCCGGCGCACAGGCCCATGACCCGCAGCGCCATTTTTGCCAGCCAGGGCGAAATCATCCGGTACGTGGTCACTGATTGGCCGTCCTCAACTTCGCGCGGTAATTGATCATTTAAGCAAAAACGTCCGGCAAACAACGGGCCGGCCTGCATTTCGCGCAAATCGCGCCAAACCGCGTAAAGCAAGCAGTGAAACAGGATGTCGGCGGCGAATACGCCGTTTATATGATGGCTAAAGCCCTAGGGAACACCGGCGAAACCGGCATTTCCGGGCCTCGGAACCGGGCCCAAACCTTGACGCCCCGCGCCTTCGGTCTTATAGGTCCGCGGTTCCCTGGATGGACATGATTTTGAACCCCCGCGCGGCGCCCGCATGGCACCGGAGGGCGGGGATGGAAGAGGGTTTCTGCAGATGTCGCGGCGCTGTGAACTGACGGCCAAGGGCCCGCAGGTGGGCCACAAGGTAAGCCACTCCAATATCAAGACCAAGCGCCGGTTCCTGCCGAACCTGTGCAACGTCACCTTCATCTCCGACGCGCTCGGCCGCAACGTGCGCCTGCGCGTCTCGACCAACGCCATCAAGAGCGTCGATCACCGCGGCGGCCTCGATGCCTTCCTGATCAAGGCCAAGCCCGACGTCCTCTCGCCCCGCGCGCTGGAGCTGAAGCGCGCGATCGAGAAGAAGACCGCGAAGGCGGAGCCGGTCGCGAAGGCGGGGTGAGCGGCTCGCGTTAGACTGCGTTAGCGGTTGAGAGTTTTGAAACGGCCGGGTCGAAAGACCCGGCTGTTTTTGTTTTGGAGGGATGGGCGGGTCGCCACGCTTCGTCTTCTTTGAAACCTTTGCTATTGCAGCTTCCGAGACATCAAATCGAGGGCCGGCATGCTGACGGGTGAACTTCGCTCCAAGATCGACAACGTCTGGAACGCCTTTTGGGCGGGCGGCATCGCCAATCCGCTCGAGGTGATCGAGCAGATCACCTATCTCCTGTTCATGCGCGGGCTGGATGACTTGCACACGCTCGAAGAGAACAAGGCCAATCGACTCAAGAAGCCGATCGAGCGCCGAATATTCCCGACAGGAAAGGACAAGATCGGCAAGGGCGGCGGCATCGCCTATGAGGACATGCGCTGGTCCAGGCTGAAGAACAAGGACCCGGCGACGATGTTCGAGATCGTCTCCGAGCATGTCTTCCCGTTCCTGCGCAACATGGCCGAAGCCGATACGGCCCACGCCGCACATATGAAGGGTGCCCGATTTACCATTCCAACCCCTGCGCTGCTCGCCAAGGTGGTCGATCTTCTCGCCGAAATCCCGATGGAGGATCGCGACACCAAGGGCGACCTCTACGAATACATGCTGTCGAAGATCGCCACCGCCGGCCAGAACGGCCAGTTCCGCACCCCGCGCCACATCATCGCGCTGATGGTCGATATGATGGCGCCCGGGCCGAAGGATGTGATCTGCGATCCCGCCTGCGGCACTTGCGGCTTCCTGGTCGCGGCCGGCGAATATCTGCGCGAAAACCACCCCAAACTGTTTCAGGAAAAGCAGTCGCGCAATCATTTCCACGAGGAGATGTTCCACGGCTTCGACTTCGACGGCACCATGTTGCGAATCGGTTCGATGAACATGACGCTCCACGGGGTCGATAATCCCGACATCCGCTACAAAGATTCGCTGGCGCAGGAACATGCCGGCGATTCCGACCGCTACAGCCTCGTCCTGGCCAATCCGCCGTTCGCCGGCTCGCTCGACTACGAGACCATCGCGAGAGACCTGCTCGCGGTCGTCAAGACCAAGAAGACCGAGCTTCTGTTCATGGCACTCTTCCTCAAGCTGCTGAAGCCAGGCGGCCGCGCGGCGGTGATCGTGCCGGATGGCGTGCTGTTCGGTTCCTCCACGGCGCACAAGGAAATCCGTCGCACGTTGGTGGAGGATCACCGGCTCGACGGTATCGTTAAGCTGCCGTCAGGCGTATTCCGACCCTATGCCGGCGTCTCGACAGCGATCGTCCTATTCACGAAGACCAATTCGGGGGGCACGGATCTGGTCTGGTTCTATGATTGTCAGGCAGACGGATTTTCGCTGGACGACAAGCGGACTCCGCTGCTCGCATCTGAAAAGATCGGACCGAGAGCGAAGCTCAACAAAGACGAACACGCAAAGAACAACCTGCCGGACATCGCCGCGCGCTGGTCGCAACGTGGTAGCGCAGAGGGTAAGCGCCAACGCACCGCGCAAAGCTTCTGCGTGCCGAAGGCCGAGATAGCTGCGGCCGGTTACGACCTCTCGATTAATCGTTACAAGGAAGTCGTGCATGAAACGGCCGAGCACCGACCACCGAAGGAGATCATCGCCGAACTGAAGGCGTTGGAGAAGGAGACCGCATCTGGGCTGGAAGAATTGGAGAGGATGCTTTGAGGGCCCCTACTGTCTCGCTTGGAGAGGTCTCGCATTCGATTGTTGATGGCCCATTCGGTTCGAATTTGAAGATCTCTGATTATGTGGAGACTGGCGTTCCAGTGCTTCAGGGAAAAAATATCACTGGTGATCAATTCGTATGGAAGGAGGTTCGCTACGTAAGCCCCACGAAAGCCAAAGAGTTGGCTAGAAGTTCAGTTGAGATCGGAGATCATCTTGTCATAAAAATCGGTTCGATTGGATACTCAGCGATTATCGACCATCTGAACGGTCATCCCATCGCTATCATACCGGCAAATTTGGCCCGCATACGTCCCAATCGACGGTTGATCGACGACCGCTACCTTCATCACTGGCTGGTGTCCGGTGAAGCCAAGAGATATTTTGTCGGCGTCGCATCGACGACGGCGCAGCCGGCGTTAAGCCTAACCAAAATCAAAGAAGCCCGACTCCCTCTCCCCCCGCTCGATGAGCAACGGCGGATAGCGGCAATCCTGGACGAGGCGAATGCACTGCGCCGCAAGCGCAAACGTGCGATCGACCTGCTCGACAGTCTTACGCAGTCGATCTTTCGGGAGATGTTTGGTTTTCGGAAAGATCCTGTTTATGAACTGAAGGATGTGGTGAAGAAGGGAACCATCGTAACCTACGGCATAGTGCAAGCTGGGCCGGAGTTTCCCGGTGGTATTCCCTACATCCGAACTGGCGATCTAGTGGATGGAAACATTCAGATCGGAGGCCTAAAGCGCACAGACCCCGCTCTCGCGGCGCGTTTTTCTCGGTCACGTGTTGACGCCGGTGATATCGTTATGAGCATTCGCGCAACCGTGGGGACAACTGCAGTCGTGCCGCCGGCACTCGAAGGCGCAAACCTCACACAAGGCACAGCTCGCATCGCGCCAGGAGACAATGTTCAGCTCCACTATCTTCTTGAGTATATACGAACTGAAAGCACACAGCGTTGGATTGCCGCTCAAGTAAAGGGAGCAACGTTTCTTGAGATAACTCTGGGGCGGCTTCGGGAGCTCCCGGTTGCGGTGCCTCCTCTAGATCTGCAGAATGAATTCTCGAACATTGTTATGAAGGTTCGCCGTGAACAGACGCGCAGCGTTCGACAAGCTGCTCTTGCAGATTCACTCTTCTTTTCCCTCCAATCCCGCGCCTTCTCCGGTCTCCTCTAACTCGGACAAACCATGTCCAACTTCGCCTTCCTCGCTCTTGAATTTCCTGCCGTGCACGAGGCGGCGGTGGAGGCGGAGCGTCAGGCTGCGGTGTCCCCGACGGCGGCGGCCTTCTTCGCCGGCAAGGCGGTCGAGGTCGCAGTGAAATGGGCATTCCGCACCGATCCCGGACTGAAGCTGCCCTATCAGGATAATATATCCGCGCTCTTGCATGAACCGAGCTTTCGCCACGCCGCGGGCGAGGCTGTGTTTGCCAAAGCGAGATACATCAACACGCTGCGCAATCGCGCGGTGCACGAAGAAAAGACCATCAGCCCCGGCGACGCCACGGGCGCCGTGAAAGAACTGTTTCACGTCTGCTTTTGGCTCGCCCGCACCTATGCGCGCAAGGCAAAGCCGGCCGATGGCCTCGCTTTCGATGCTTCCGCACTTTCGCGCCGCGACGAGGTGCTGAAGAAGGCCTTCGTTCAACTTAAGGCGCAACAAGCCGAACTCGACGCCAAAAACGGCGAACTGACCAAACTTCTGACCGACAAGCAAAGCCTCGACGAGGAATTGAGCACGCTTCGCGCCGCCGTCGCCGCCGCGCGCAAGGCCAGCGAAGCCAAGCCCGATACTCACAATTACAACGAAGCCGAAACCCGCGACCGCTATATCGACCTTCTCCTGCGCGAAGCCGGCTGGGCACTCGACAAGCCTGACGACCTCGAATTCCGGGTCGAGGGCATGCCGAACAACGAAGGCATCGGCTTTGTCGATTACGTGCTGTGGGGCGCCGATGGCAAGCCGCTGGGCCTCGTCGAGGCCAAGCGCACCCGCAAGGATGCGCGGGTAGGCCAGCAGCAGGCCAAGCTCTACGCCGACTGCCTGGAGGCGCGTTTCGGCCAGCGCCCGGTGATCTTCTATTCCAACGGCTACGAGCACTGGATCTGGGACGATACGCGCTATCCGCCTCGTGAAATCGGCGGCTTCTACAAGCGCGACGAGCTTGAGCTTGTAGTCCAGCGCCGCACCGGCCGGAAGAAGCTCGGTTCGGAAGCGATCAACCGGAAGATCGTCGAGCGTCCCTATCAGCACCGGGCGATCCGCAACGTCGCCCGCAGTTTCGAGCAGGACGGCGAGCGCAAGGCGCTGCTGGTGATGGCGACGGGCTCCGGCAAGACGCGCACCGTGATCGCGCTGGTCGATCTCTTGATGCGCGCGGGCTGGGTGAAGCGGGTGCTGTTTCTTGCCGACCGGGTGGCGCTGGTGAACCAGGCGGCCGGCGCCTTCAAGGCGCATCTGCTCGATGCCGCACCGGTCAATCTCGTCACCGAACGCACCAGCGACGGGCGGACGTTTCTCTCGACCTATCCGACCATGATGAACCTGATCGACGGCAAGCAGGAGGGCAAGGCGAAATTCGGCCCCGGGCATTTCGACTTGATTGTCATCGATGAGGCGCATCGCTCGGTCTATCAGCGTTTTCGGGCGATCTTCGAATACTTCGATTCGTTCCTGGTCGGGCTTACAGCTACGCCCAAGGACGAAATCGACAAGAATACCTATTCGCTATTCGACCTCGAAGACGGCGTGCCGACCGACGCCTATTCGCTCGACGAGGCGGTGGCCGACGGCTGGCTGGTGCCACCGAAGGCGATCTCGGTGCCGTTGAAAATCGTGCGTTCAGGCTTGCGCTACGTCGACCTGAGCGAGGAGGAAAAAGACCAGTGGGACATGCTGGAATGGGGCGAGGATGAAATCCCCGACGGCATCGAGGCGGCCGAGGTCAACAAGCGGCTGTTCAATGAGGACACAGTCGACCGCGT
The DNA here is from genome assembly GCF_900129425.1 of Bradyrhizobium erythrophlei. Classification (NCBI taxonomy): domain Bacteria; kingdom Pseudomonadati; phylum Pseudomonadota; class Alphaproteobacteria; order Hyphomicrobiales; family Nitrobacteraceae; genus Bradyrhizobium; species Bradyrhizobium erythrophlei. Next base: position 8,242,378 of record NZ_LT670817.1, read on the forward strand.
CATCGCCCATTTGATGCAGAATGGCATCAAGGTTGAAGGCGGCGACCGGCTCGGCAAGACCATCATCTTCGCCAAGAATCAGGACCATGCCCTGTTCATCGAGAAGCGTTTCAATGCGGCCTATCCTGCGCTCGCCGGACATTTCGCCCGGGTCATCACCCACAAGACCGGAGCTTATGCGCAGACGCTGATTGACGATTTTTCAAAGAAGACGAAGGCACCGCACATCGCCATTTCGGTCGATATGCTCGACACCGGCATCGACGTGCCTGAGGTGGTGAACCTCGTGTTCTTCAAGCAGGTTCGCTCAAAAACAAAGTTCTGGCAGATGATCGGCCGCGGCACCCGGCTTTGCGAAGATTTGTTCGGTCCGGGCCAGCACAAGGAATTCTTCCGCGTCTTCGATTATTGCCAGAACCTCGAATTCTTCGGCGCCAACCCGGAACTGAAAGAGGCAAGCGCGGCGAAGTCGCTGTCGGAGCGATTGTTCGCGGCCAGAATCGATCTGGTGCGCGCGCTGGACGAGAAACAGTCCAAGTCCAGCGAGTTTTCCGAACTCGATCAGAAGCCATATCAGCCGACGGGGGACCAAGCCCCGCCACCGACCGAGCAGGAGATTCGAGCGGAAGCACTGAATACCTTGCAGGGCACCGTTGCCGGGCTAAACCTGGAAAACTTCATCGTCCGCCAACATCGCCGCACCGTCGAAAAATACCAGAAGCCGCAAGCGTGGCTGCCGATCGACGACGAGAAGCGCAAGGAGTTGGTCGATGAGATCGCGCCGCTTCCTTCGGAAGAGGGCCTCGGGACCGAGGAAGCAAAGCGCTTCGATCTCCTGATGTTCTCGCTGGAACTGGCGCTGCTGAAGGGTTCAAAGCGGTTCGACACCCTGCGCAAGCAGCTCCTTGAAATCGCCTCGGCGCTGGAAGACCAGACCGGTATCCCAGCTATCGCGCATCAGGCGGTGCTGATTGAGGAGATTCAGACGGATCAGTGGTGGGAGGGCGTCACCGTACCGCTGCTCGAACTGGTGCGGCTGCGCTTGCGCGATCTCGTCCAGCACATCGAAAAGTCGAGAAAGGCGGTGGTGTATTCGAACTTCATCGACGAGATCGGTGATGGCATCGAACACCTGTTGCCGCAGGTTGGCGAAGCGGACTTCGCGCGTTTCAAGCAGAAGGCCCGACATTTCCTCAGAGCACACGAGGACCACATCGTGCTTCACAAGCTGCGGCAGGGCAGACCGCTCACGCCAACCGACCTGACCGAACTTGAAAAGATGTTGCTCGACGCCGGCGTCGGCGAAGCCGGCGATATCGAACGCGCGCGCCAGACAAGTCATGGCTTTGGGCGCTTCGTCCGCTCGCTGGTCGGGCTGGAGCGCGCAGCAGTCCGCGACGCTTTCGGCGAATTTCTGGCAGCAGGTATCGCGACGGCGGCTCAGATCGAGTTCGTCAACATGGTCATCGAGCATCTGACCGACCAGGGCGTGATGGACCCGGCGCTGCTTTATGAGCCGCCCTTCACGGACATCGCCCCCACCGGCCCCGATCAACTCTTTGATGAGGAACGGGTAACGCGGCTGTTTACGAAAATCCAGGCCATCAACGACAGCGCCGTGGCCTGAGATATTTTTCTGATTTTCAGAAACTATTATTGACCATCCACCCAAATCACCTCTATATCCTCCGCCATCCTGTTCCACTCAGAGGGGCGTTTCGCGAACGTCACGGACGCGGGGCGGGGTGCGGTGGACGCGGCGGCGCGCTTGACGGGCGTTGCTTGCAGCGGACGGCGAAGACGTGTGGTCCTGATACCTCGACGCTGGTGTCAAGTTGGCGGATTAATCCGCATAACGACGGTGGCAAGAAAGCCGATCACCGGGGAGAGCACGGTATAAGCCGTAAACCATTGCGCGGGGAATGCCGGATGATTCCGGTGACTCGCTGTGAATACTCGTGTGCATACTTACTACCCTAGCGCACACGAGGCTGCGGGTGCATCGGGCGCCCGGCATTTCCCGCGCCCTCTGATTGGAGAGGGCGGAACGAGCAGGTCAAACCTCGCGCAAAGCATGCGGCGAGATCGCGGACTCATATCTTGGCGTCATTGCGAGCGCAGCGAAGCAATCCACTCTTGTTTACTTGTTGCTCTATGGATTGCTTCGCTGCGCTCGCAATGACGGTCTTGCTGTTTGAAAATTGAATCGGTTTTCCCGGAGTCATTCCGGGGCGATGCGAAGCATCGAACCCGGAATCTCGAGATTCCGGGTCTGGTGCTGGCGCACCATCCCGGAATGACGGCGGGGGCTTTGGATTGCTTCGCGGAGCCTGTCATCGAGCGCGCGTTTGCGCGACCCGTTGATTCGCAAGACGCATGACGAGCGCGGTGGCGTCTCGCGCTATCGACATCCCCTCATCCGCACCGGTAGCGGGTGCCATTCCTGCCGACGAAGGTGCCGGAGGCCGGGTCGTAGGAGCGATAGCGCCGGGCGCACCAGGCCTGGTCGCGGGGCGATGCGGCGGCGACCCGCGGCGGCGGGGTGTCGGTGGCGTGCTGCGGGTTGAAGCCGAACAGGCCGGCGGCGCCGATCCACACGCCGGGGGGATAGGCGGCGAAGTCGCCGGGATAGAATCCGTTGGTGGGAAAATCGCGGACGTCGTCGCGGCCGTCGAAAAACCAGATAATCGGGCTCGCCTGCGCGTTTGGCAGATTCGCAGGGGAGTGGGGCCCGGGCCGGACCTGCTGCGCCAGCACCGGCGTCATCGCCGCCGACGCCAGACCAACCGCGGCGGTAACCAGGAGTGTCAGTTTGCGCATAGCGGCATCCTCAATAACCAGCAAGGCCGATTGCTTCGCCAATCGCCTTTCCATCCCGTCAGCCGGCCGCGGCGGAATTGCAGATAGAGGCCGTCATTGCGATCCGACAAGGCCGCGCCCTTGACATTGGCGAGAGCGAGGAAGAGTTCGTTGCCGGGGCGGCCGCGCACATAGTTCAGCGGCACGCCCAGTACCCGCGAAACCTGGTCCACATCCATGCCGAAGGCGAGCGGGGTGTTGTTCGGCGCCGTCGCCGTGAACACGGTTTGCGCGCGCGCGGCCGAAAGCCCGCCGCCCGCCATCGCCGCCACCAGGATCGCCGCCATCAACCGCGTTGTTCTCATGACCGGTTCCTTACCATGGACTGCCACCTGCCGGGCGTACATCGCCGTTCAATTCTGGCCTTGCGGCGGCAGCGCGGCCAAGGTGCCGTTCGGTGTCCAGCCGCCGCCCAGTGCCTGAAACAGGCTGCTGGCCGCCAGCAATTTCGACAGCCGCACCTGCACCAGCAGGGTCTGCGCCGTGAACAGCGTCTGCTGGGTCTGCAGCACCGTCAGCAGGTTGACGGTGCCGCCGCGATACTGGGTTTCGGAGACGTCGAACGCCCTCTGCGAGGCGTTCACCACGTCGGTCTGCAGTTTTTCCTGCCGGGTGAACTGCGCCAGCGCCACCAGCGACTGCTCGACGTCGGTGAAGGCCAGCAGCACCGCCTTGCGGTAGGCCTGCAGGAATTGCAGCTGCACGCCCTTGGCCTGCTTCAACTCGCTCTGCAGCAGGAAGCCGTCGAACAGCGGCTGGGTCAGCCCCGCAGACAGCGAATAGAAAAAGGCGCCGGGTCCGAACAGCGACGCCAGCGCTGCGCTCTGCACCCCGGACGCGGCGGTCAGCTGGATCTGCGGGAAGAACGCGGCGCGCGCGGCCTCGACGCTGAAGTTGGAGGAGGCGAGCTGCGCTTCGGCCAGCCGGACGGCCGGGTTCTGATAGAGCAGCTGCGAGGGCAAGCCCGCCGTGATCCGGGGAACCACGATCTGCGTGGTCGACCCGCCCTTGACGTGGAAGTTCGCCGGCGCGTGCGCCTCCAGCAACGCGAGCGCGGCGATCGCCTGCCGCAGCGTGACCTCGAGCGGAGGGATCGAGGCGCGCTGGGTCGCCACCAGCGCTTCCTGTTGCGACAAATCGAGCTGCGAGGCGGTGCCGCCGGCGAATTGCGTTTTGATCAGCGTCAGAATGCGTTCGGAGGCAGCGAGGTTGTTGTGGGCGACACGCAGTTCGTCCTGGGCGGCGAGGATCGCGAAATAGGTGTTGGCGACGCTCGCGATCGTCGTCAGCGTCACCACCTCGCGATTGTAGCGCGAAACGGTCGCGTTCTCCTCGGCGGCAAACAGCGTGGCGCGGTTCTTGCCCCAGAGATCGACCATGTAGCTCGCAGTGACGCTGAGATTGAATTGCGGGGTAGCGGGCAGCCCGCCCGCCTTGAGCTGCTCCGCGTTTCCGGTTCCGGTCAGCGACGGCAACAACGGTGCACCCAAGATGCCGACCTGGGCGTCGGCCTGCACGATCTCGGCGACGGCCACCGCGATATCGAGATTGGCGATCTGCGCGTTCTCCATCAGCGACGTCAGCTCGCGGGAACGGAAACCGCGCCACCAGTCGACGGCGGGCACGGCCGCGTCGGGCGCGCCGCGGGCGGCTTCGCGATAGTTCGGGGGAATCTCGAGGCCGAGTTCAGGCCGCTCGGATCCGAGAATAAAGCAGCCGGACAGCACCGGGCCCAGCAGCAGCACCGAGAGAGCCGACGTGATGCGGCCCCTGCCGCCAAAGCCGGTGGCAGGAGAAATCGATTTCGACGCGAGTTTACGCATGTGCCCCCGTTTGCGGCGCGATTCTAGTGGTGTTGCAGCGGCCTGCAAGAGAGCGCTGCGTTAAATTCGCCGTCGTACACGACATGCTGAAGGGCTTCGCCATCCATCCGTGCCACTATCGACATCTATTCGCCCGGCTGCAGCCCGGGGCCGGGCGAAAACGGGGCGTCACGTCCGCCCCTGAGACCCCGGCTCCAGATCCGGAACCGGTCCATATAGAGATAGATGACCGGCGTCGAATACAGCGTCAGCAGCTGGCTGAGCGCAAGGCCGCCGACGATCGCGATGCCGAGCGGCTGCCGGAGTTCGCCGCCATCGCCCATGCCGAGCGCAAGCGGCAGCGCGCCGAGCATGGCCGCCATCGTCGTCATCATGATCGGCCGGAAGCGCAGCAGGCAGGCCTCGTGGATGGCATCGAGCGGACTGAGACCGCGCCTGCGCTCGGCGTCGAGCGCAAAATCGATCATCATGATGGCGTTCTTCTTGACGATGCCGATCAGCAGAATGACGCCGATCAGCGCCATGATGCTGAAGTCGACATGGAACGCCATCAGCGCCAGCAGCGCGCCGACGCCCGCGGACGGCAAGGTCGACAGAATGGTCAGCGGATGAACGTAGCTTTCGTAGAGCACGCCGAGCACGATGTAGATCGTGACCAGGGCCGCCAGGATGAGGAAGGGCTGGTTGCTCAGCGAGTCCTGGAAGGCCTTCGCCGAGCCCTGGAAGGTCCCGCGCACCGACGCGGGCACGCCGATCTTGTTCATGGCGGCCTCGATCGAGGCGATCGCGGTGCTCAGCGAGACATTCGGCGGCAGATTGAACGAAATCGTGCTGGCGACCAGCAGCCCCTGGTGATTGACCGCAAGCGGAGTAGCCCCTTGCGTGAAATGCGCCACCGCGGACAGCGGAATCATGGTCTCCTGGCTGGTGCTGACCGCGGAGCCGGTCGAGGCAACGCCCTTGCCGGTGGCGCCGATCGAATTGGTCGCGAGATTTCGCGCCGCCTGGGCGTTGGCGGAGTTGGCCGCGGCCGACGTTCCGGTCGCAACCACAGTGCCCGCCACCGCGTTGGTCGCCTGCGAGCCGCCGACCGAGCCGCCCGAGGTGCTGATGTAGACGTCTTTCAGCGTTTCCGGACTTTCCCAATAGCGCGGCGCCACCTCCATGATCACATGATACTGGTTGCGGGCGACATAGATGGTCGAAACCTGGCGCTGGCCGAACGCGTCATAGAGCGTGTTGTCGATCTGGCTGACGGTGATTCCCAATCGGGCGGCGGCGTCCCGATCGATCACCAGATCGGATTCCAGCCCCTTGTTCTGCTGGTCGCTGTTGACGTCGGCGAGGTTCGGGTCGCCCTGCAGGGCCGCGGCGATCTTCGGCGTCCAGTCATTGAGCTCCTCCAGGGAGGAGCCCTGCAGGGTGTATTGATACTGCGCATTGCTGGCCCGGCCGCCGACGCGGATATCCTGCACGGCCTGCAGGAACAGGGTTGCGCCGGGAACGACCGACATCTCGCGCCGCAACCGCGCGATGACGCCGTCGGCGGAAATGTTGCGCTCGCCGAGCGGGCGCAAGGAGGCGAACACGAAGCCGGAATTGGTCTGGCCGCCGCCGGTGAAGCCGACGACGGTTTCGACCGCGGGATCCTGCTTGATGATGGTGACGAACTGCGCCAGCTTCTGCTGCATCAATTGAAACGAGATGCTCTGATCGGCCTGGATCGATCCGACCACCCGTCCGGTATCCTGCTGCGGGAAGAAGCCCTTGGGGATGTAGTAATACAAAACAAAATTGAGGAACAGCACGGCCCCCAGCACCACCATGATCGATCGCGGATGCAGCAGTGCCACGGTCAGTGTCCGCCGATAGAAATTCAGCATCGAATCGAAGAACCGCTCGCTGGCCCGGTAGAGCCGTCCATGCCCCTGGCCGGACTCATGACGCAGCAGCACGGCGCACATCATCGGCGTGGTCGCCAGCGAAACCGCCAGCGAGATCACGATCGCGATGGAGATCGTCATGGCAAATTCGCGGAACAGGCGGCCGACGATGCCGCCCATCAGCAGGATCGGAATGAAGACGGCAATCAGGGAAATGCTCATCGACAGCACGGTGAAGCCGACTTCGTTGGCGCCCCTGAGGGCGGCCTGCAGCGGCGACATCCCGTCCTCGATATAGCGGGTGATGTTCTCGAGCACGACGATGGCGTCGTCGACCACAAAACCGGTCGCGACCGTGAGCGCCATCAGCGACAGATTGTCGAGACTGTAGCCCATCAGGTACATGGCCGCGAATGTCGCGATCAGCGACACCGACACCGCCACGACCGGCACCAGCGTCGCGCGCAGGTTCCGCAGGAATGCGAAAACCACGATGATCACCAGCAGCACGGCGAGGATCAAACTGCGCTCGACGTCGCGCAGCGAGGTGCGAATGGTGGTCGACCGGTCGACCGCCAGTCCGATGTCAATGGCAGGCGAAACCGACGCCCGCAGCTGCGGCATCAGCCCCTTCACCAGATCGACGGTAGAGATGATGTTGGCGCCCGGCTGCCGGTAGAGGATGACCAGCACGGCCGGCTTGCCGTTTGCCAGCCCGGCGTTGCGGAGATTTTCGACCCCGTCCGTGACCTCGCCGATATCGGAAAGGTGGACCGGCGCGCCGTTCCGGTAGGCGACGATCAGCGACTGGTAGTCGGCGGCCTTGTTGGCCTGGTCGTTGGCGTAGATCTGGTAGCGTTGATCGCCGACGTCGATGCCGCCCTTCGGGCTGTGCGCGTTGGCGCTGGCAAGTGCGGCGCGGACGTCTTCGAGACCGATGCCGTATTTGTAAATCACCTGCGGAATGAGATCGACTCTCACCGCAGGCAGCGAACTGCCGCCGACAATGACTTCGCCGATTCCCTCGACCTGCGACAGTTTCTGCGCCAGCACGGTCGATGCCGCGTCGTAGAGATCGCCACGCGTCATCGTGTCCGACGTCAAAGTCAGGATCAGGATCGGGGCGTCGGCGGGATTGACCTTGCGATAGGTCGGATTGGACCGCAGGCTGGTCGGAAGGTCGGCGCGAGCCGCGTTGATCGCCGCCTGAACGTCGCGCGCCGCGCCGTTGATATCCCGGTTGAGCCCGAACTGCAGGGTGATGCGGGTCGCGCCCACCGTGCTCGACGAGGTCATCTCGGTGACGTCGGCGATCTGCCCGAGATGGCGCTCGAGCGGGCTCGCCACCGTGGTGGCGACATCCTGCGGGCTGGCACCGGGCAACGTCGCCTGGACCGAAATGGTCGGAAAATCGACCTGCGGCAGCGGCGACACCGGCAGCTTGAAGAACGCGACGGCCCCCGCCGCGGCAAGCCCGAAGGTCAGCAACGTCGTTGCGATCGGCCGCCGAATGAAGGGGGTAGACGGGCCCATGGCTCAGTTCAACTCGTTGGCCGGGCGGCCTTCGCCGGCAGGTCCGGCAAACCGCGCCGCCAGGCGGTCGAACCAGAGATAGATCACCGGCGTCGTAAACAAGGTCAGCAGTTGGCTGACCAGCAGGCCGCCGACGATGGAAATGCCGAGCGGATGCCGCAGTTCGGAACCCGCGCCGGTCCCCAGCATCAGCGGCAATGCGCCAAGCACGGCGGCCATGGTTGTCATCAGGATCGGGCGGAACCGCAACAGGCAGGCCTGGTAGATCGCCTCCCGCGGCGGCTTGCCCTCGTTGCGCTCGGCGTCCAGCGCAAAGTCGATCATCATGATCGCATTCTTCTTTACGATGCCGATCAGAAGGATAATGCCGATGATCGCGACGATGGTGAGATCGTCGCCGGCGGCCATCAGCGCCAGCAGCGCGCCAATTCCGGCCGATGGCAGCGTCGAGAGGATGGTGAGCGGGTGGATGAAGCTCTCATAGAGCACGCCCAGCACGATATAGACGGTGACGATCGCGGCCAGAATCAGGAAAAGCTGATTTGAGAGCGAGGATTGAAACGCCAGGGCCGCGCCCTGAAAGCTGCTGATGACGCTGAGCGGCAGGCCGATGTCGACTTGCGCCTGCTTGATCGCCGTCACCGCCTCGCCGAGCGAGGCGCCCGGCGCCAGGTTGAAGGATACGGTGGATGCGGGAAACTGGCCGAGATGCGAGACCTGCAGCGGCGCGGTCTCTTCCCGCATCTTGGCCATCACCGCCAGCGGCACCGGCGGGCCACCGACCGACGACGGCAGATAGATGTCCGACAATGATTTCAGCGAGGTCTGCAGGCTGGGGTCGGCTTCGAGAATAACGCGGTACTGGTTGGAGTTGGTGAAGATGGTGGAGACGATGCGCTGGCCGTACGAGTCGTACAGCGCATTGTCGATCGTCGCCGGCGTGATGCCGAAACGGGCGGCCTGATCACGGTCGATTTGAATGTAGACCGACAGACCCTGGTTCGAGATATCGCTGGCCACGTCGGCAAGCTGCGGAAGCTGATTGAGCTTGTCGACCAGTTTGGGCGTCCATTCGGCAAGCTGTGCCGGATCCGCGTCCTGCAGGATAAACTGGTATTGGGTCCGGCTGACGGTGCCCTCGATCGTCAGATCCTGGACAGGCTGCATATAGAGGGTGATGCCGGTCAGCGATGCCGTGCTGTTCTTGATGCGCTGCATCACCGTGGCGATGTCGGATTTGCGCTGATCGTGCGACTTGAGATTGATCAGAATCCGGCCGCTGTTGAGCGTGGTATTGGTCCCGTCGACGCCGATGAATGAAGAAAGACTGTCGACGTCTGGATCCCTGAGAATGGCGCTGGCGAGTTGCTGCTGCCGCTCTGCCATCGCGGCGTAGGACACCGACTGCGGCGCCTCGGATATCGCCTGAATGACGCCGGTGTCCTGCAGCGGAAAAAACCCCTTGGGAATGGCGACGTAGAGAAAGGCGGTCAGCGCGAATGTGCCCAAGGCAATAAAGAGCACGAAGGTCTGGCGATCGAGCACCCAGTTGAGCGCACGCCCGTAAACCAGGATGATCCGGTCGAACCCTTCGCGGCTGTAGCGCTGAAAGGCGTTCTCGCGGGTTTCGGTTTCGGCCTTGAGCAGCTTGGCGCAGGCCATCGGCACCAAGGTCAGCGACACCACGGCGGAAATCAGGATCGTGACCGACAGCGTGATGGCGAACTCCCTGAACAGCCGGCCGACCACGTCGCCCATGAACAGCAGCGGAATCAGCACCGCGATCAGCGACACCGTGAGCGAGATGATGGTGAAGCCGATCTGCTCGGAGCCGCGCAGTGCCGCCTGCAACGGGGTATCGCCCTCTTCGAGGTAACGGGAGATGTTCTCGATCACGACGATGGCGTCGTCGACCACGAAGCCGGTGGCGATGGTCAGCGCCATCAGCGAGAGATTGTTGAGGCTGAAGCCGAACAGGTACATGGCGCCGAGCGTGCCGACCAGCGATAGCGGGACCGAGAGACTCGGGATCAAGGTCGCCCGCGTATTGCGCAGGAACACGAAGATCACCAGCACCACCAGGATCACGGCGAGCGTCAGTTCATATTCCACATCCTGCACCGATGCACGGATGGTCACGGTCCGGTCGGTCAGAATGTTGAGATCGATCGCGGCAGGCAGCGACGCCTGCAGTTGCGGCAACAACGCCTTGATTCCCTCGACCACCGAGATGACGTTGGCGCCGGGTTGCCGCTGAATATTCAGGATGATCGCCGGGGTCTCGTTCATCCAGGCGCCAAGCTTGTCGTTCTGGGCGCCATCGATGACGTCGCCGACGTCGCTGAGCCGGACCGGCGAGCCGTTCTTGTAGGCTACGACCAGCGATTTATAGTCGGCGGCGTTGCGGATCTGATCGTTGGCGTTGATGGTATAGGCCCGCATCGCTCCGTCGAAGTTTCCCTTCGGCGTGTTGATGTTGGCGTTGCCAAGGGTGGTGCGCAGGTCGTCGATGTTGAGTCCGTAGGCGGCGAGTTTGCGGATGTCGGCACGAATGCGTACCGCCGGCCGTTGCCCGCCGCTGATGCTGACCAGGCCGACGCCGGGGAGTTGGGAGATCTTTTGCGCAAGACGCGTATCGACGAAATCTTCGACTTGCGTCAGCGGCATTGTTTTCGACGTCAGCCCCAGCGTCAGGATCGGCGCGTCGGCCGGGTTCACCTTGGCATAGATCGGCGGCGCCGGAAGATCGGAGGGCAGCAGATTGCCCGCGGCATTGATGGCGGCCTGGACCTCTTGTTCGGCAACATCGAGGGAAATCGTGAGCCCGAACTGCAGCGTGATGACCGATGCCCCGGCCGAACTCACCGAACTCATCTGGTTTAGATTCGGCATCTGGCCGAACTGCACCTCGAGCGGAGCGGTGACGGACGAAGTCATCACGTCAGGACTGGCGCCGGGATAGAACGTCTGCACCTGGATGGTCGGATAGTCCACTTCGGGCAAAGCGGCGACCGGCAGGAACCTGAACGCCAGCAAGCCCGACAGCATGATGGCGATCATCAGCAGGGTGGTTGCCACGGGCCGCAGAATGAACGGCTGCGACGGACTCATTGTTTCTGTCCGCTATCCGAACGCTGTTTCTTGCCGCCCGACTTGACCGGGCCCGGCGGCGGCGGCGTGCCGGTGCCGGCTTCCGTCCGTATGTTGATCTTGGCGCCGTCGCGCAGCTTGTCGGCTCCATCGACCACGATGCGATCGCCCGGCGCCAGTCCGGAGCTAACCTCGACGTTGTCGCCGTCGGTGACCCCGAGTTTGACCGGACGGACCGACACGGTACTGTCGGCATTGACGAGATAGACGAAGGTGCCCGGCACCCCGCGCTGGACGCCCGCCGTCGGCATCGTGGTGACGCCCTTGTGGGTGTCGAGCAGCAGCCGGACATTCACGAACTGGTTCGGATAAAGCGCCTTCGATTCGTTCGGAAACTGCGCCCGCAGCTTGATCGTTCCGGTGGTCGGATCGATCTGGCTGTCGAAAGTCTGCAATGAACCGTCGGCGATCTTGTTGGCGCCGCCGCGATCATAGGCAGTTGTGGGCAGCACGGCTCCTTCCTGCAGCCGCTTCGAAATGGCCTGCAGGTTATCTTCCGGGACCGTAAACAGAACGCTGATCGGCTGCAATTGCGTGATGACAGTGAGACCGCTGGTGTCGCCGGGAGTCACATAGTTGCCCTGGTCGACCTGGCGCAGTCCGACGCGGCCGTCCAGCGGCGACAGGATAAGGCAATATTGCAGGTTCACCTCGGCCGACCGAACCATGCCGCGGTCGGCTTCGACCGTGCCCTGGTCCTGAGCGACCAGGGCGATTTGCGTGTCCAGCGTCTGATGCGGCACGGCATTCTGCGCCGCCAGGCCCTGGTAGCGGGCCAGATCGACTTGAGCGCCCTTCAGCAGCGCTTCGTCGCGCGTAAGCTGACCCTTCATCTGCGCCAGGGTGGCTTCGTACGGCCGTGGATCGATTTCGGCGAGCAGGTCGCCTTTCTTGACCTCCTGACCTTCCGTGAAATCGATCTTCATCAGATAGCCGCTGATCTGGGTCCTGATGGTGACGGTGGCAAGCGAGGTGACGGTACCGAGCGCATTGAGGTTGATCCCGATATCGCCCTTGCCAACGGTCGCGGGCACGATCGACATCGGTGCAGCATTGCGACCGGCGCCAGCCTGCTGCGGCGCGCCCTCGTGCCTGGTCCACCAGACCACGCCGGCCACGATCAGCAAAACCAGGATAAATGTCAGAACGAGGCGCCGGCGCGGCCGAGGCTTGGGGATTTGCGAAGGCTCGACTAACGGAGCTTCCTTGAGAGATTTTATCGGTTGGTTCATGAACCTGCCATCGCATCACCCCCATGGGCGGTTTCGACAATCTAGCATACCTGACGCGGCTGTTTGTCTGCCTTTTTGGCCTTTTCCGCCTGCCGCATTTGACATTTTCGCCGAGGCCGGTCGCATTAATAATCGGAAAGATTTGTATCGCCGATTCGCATAGGGTCACAGCCGACAACATTTGAGGTCAATCTTTCGATACTTTGTCTCACGCCCGCGCCCGCCGGTTCGCAAATCAGCGACCGGTAGCAAGGAGTTGATCCGGCCCGAATTGCGATATGGCCGAGCGCGCCAGCCCCGCCGCAATCTGCGTACTGCTTAAATTGGGAAGACGCTGCGATCTTTTGACGAAGGTCCGCGACTGACGTCAGCTGATTCGGAGCGCTTGCGATATCCCGACAAGCGCATCGCGATCGCCAAACCTGCCCTCGACCAACTCTCCATGTTGCAGGCTGAGAAGAAGGCGGGCTACGCTCCCGTTCACGGCCCGTGCGAAGGCCGGCAAGTCATGAAGGAGGAAACCCGATGAAACGATTGATGATCCTGAACGGCCCCAACCTCAATCTTCTGGGCGTGCGGGAGCCGCATATATACGGGACCACCACCTTGGCGCAGATCAGGGAAAGCTGCGAGCAGCACGCCAAGCAGCTCGAGCTCTCGCTTTCGTTTCATCAATCCAACCATGAAGGCGAACTGGTCGACCTGATCCAGTCGGCGCGGCAGACCGCCGACGCCATCATCATCAATCCCGCCGGCTATTCCTTCACGTCGATCGCCATCCTCGATGCAATCAAGGCGTTCGAGGGGCCGGTGCTGGAAGTGCACATTTCCAATATCCACGCTCGCGACGAATATCACCGGCATTCGAAAATTTCCTCTGTCGCCACGGGCGTTATTTGCGGCTTGGGACCTTACGGCTATATCGCAGCGATGCACGCGCTCGCCGAGATGGCCAAAAAGGCCTGACGGCGAAGGCGACGTGACGAAATGGCGGAAACGTCGCCAAAGCCGCCTTAAGGAGAAACCCCATCGTGAAGATCGTCGACCTCAGCCGTGAACTCTATCACCGCACCCCGAGCTATCCGGGGCATCCTCCCGTGATCCACGGCGTCTGGACCACGCATGAGGAATCGTTCGTCGCATCCGGCAACGTGCACGGGCTGTCCTCGATGTTCATCTCGATGCCCGACCACGCCGGCACCCACATCGACGCGCCCAGGCACTTCAACAAAGGCGGCCAGCCGATCAATGAATACCCGCTGGAGAACTGCATCGTGCCGGGCATCTGCATTGACCTGCGCCACATCGCGCCGCGTGCCGAGATCACGCCCGCCGATCTCGAGACCGCGGTGCAGAAGGCCGGCGCGCCGGTACCGAAAGGCGGCACCGTTCTGCTGTGCACCGGCCATCACGAGCGCACCTTCCCGCGCAAGGAATATGCGACCGACAATTCCGGCGTCAATGTCGCCGCCACCGAATGGCTGGCCGGGCAAGGCGTCGTGCATTTCGGCATCGATTCGATGCGGCCCGGGCCCGAAGGCAAGGTGAACTCGCTGGTTCACAAGGCGTGCGGCGAACTCGGCATCACCCACATCGAGAGCCTGTGCAATCTGGAAGCGCTGCTCGGCGCGGGTCGCTTCACCTTTATCGGTCTGCCGATGAAGTGGCGCGACGGCACGGGATCACCGATCCGTGCCGTCGCCGTGTTCGAAATGTGAGGGTAGTGCCCACGCCGGCAGTTCGGCGCTCTTGCTTTTCTTCGTCATGGCCGGGCTTGTCCCGGCCATCCACGTCCTTTGCCGCGCGCCGTCAAGACGTGGATGCCCGGCACAAGGCCGGGCATGACGAGATATATTGCCATTCGTTCGCCTAATGCCACGCGGCCGAGCTTCACGCCTTGCGCGCTACGTCTCCAAATCGAGGAGCTTCGCCGCGGTGCGGCCGAGGATGTCGGCCCTGTCGTCATCGCTGAGCGACGCGGAGGCGAAGATGTGATCGACCGGCTGCAATTGCCAGGGAAAGGGATAGTCGCTGCCGAGCACGATCTGACCGATGCCGACCTGGGCCACCAGATGACGGAGCGCCTCGGGCGTGAACACCAGTGAATCGAAATAGATCTGCTTGAGATATTCCGTCGGCTGCTTTGCGAGCTTGACGTTCGGGTTGCAGCCCCCGGGATTAACCAGACAGGCATGGTCGGAACGATCCGCGTAGGAAGGAAGAAAACCGCCGCCATGGGCGGCGATCACTTTCAGCCTGGGAAAGCGGTCGAACGTACCTTCGAAAATCATGTGCGAGAGCGCGATCGTCGTCTCGACGGGATAGCCGACCGCGTTGGTCAGCCAGCCGTTGCCGGCCAGTTGCTTGTTGAGTTCGGGGATGCCCTGCGGATGGATGAACAGGGGAACGCCGAGTTCCTCCGCCTTGGCCCACACCGGATGAAATTTGGGATCGGCAAAGGCCTCGCCGTTGACGTTGCCGCCGATCGCGGCGCCCTTCAGGCCCTGCTTTTTGACCGCGGTTTCGAGTTCCTGCACCGCGAGATCGGGCGCCTGCAGGGTGAGCGAGGCAAAGGCCGCGAATCGGTCGGGCTTCGAGGCGCAAAGCTCGGCCAGCTTCTCGTTCTGGATCTTGACGATCCGGCCGGCCAGATCGCGGTCACGGTTGTACCAGTTAGGATTGATCGACAGCACCTCCATGTCGACCGCCTGCGCGTCCATGGCGGCGAGCCGCTTGTCGAGCGCGATGACGGCCTCGTCCGCGCCTCTGACCGGAGAAGGTGCCGAACCCGCCTCGCCCAGCAGCTTGCCGGCTTCGGG
Organism: Bradyrhizobium erythrophlei; assembly: GCF_900129425.1. Lineage (NCBI taxonomy): Bacteria > Pseudomonadati > Pseudomonadota > Alphaproteobacteria > Hyphomicrobiales > Nitrobacteraceae > Bradyrhizobium > Bradyrhizobium erythrophlei. The sequence goes on from NZ_LT670817.1 coordinate 8,257,677, forward strand.
GAATAGACAGTGGGCGTGGACGTCGATGGTCTTGACCCGCTTTCCGTTGACCATCACGGGAAGTTTTTGCCGCGACGCCTGCTGCGCGTGCGCGCTTTGCAAAAGCCCGCAGCTGCAGAAGACGATGCCGGTGGCGACGGCAGCGCTGCCGCCTTTCAGAAAGTTACGGCGCGTTGTCATGACGTTTCCCCCCATAGCTGTTTTTTCCCGGCCGGGTCTGCCACCGCCAGGCCAGATTGGAGAGCAGCGTAGGGCATGCCACGGCGAACCGCCAGCCCAGTTCCAGGATGAAGCGAAGCCCACCCACATGAACATCTGATCTGGCAGCGGAGAGCGGGTTTCCGGCATAGCCAAGATGCGACCAACAAACCGCCGCAACCGCGGCGTTTGCGCAGCTTCCTCACCTGCGAAAGGAACGCAAAACGCTGCCGGGGGTTTTCAGGGATGTTGTGCCGATTCGACGGCACAATGGATCGATGACTTCGACGAGGAGTAACTTATGCGAAAATATATCATCCCGATCATTGCGGTCGCAGCGCTCGGCCTTGCGGAACCCGCCCTAGCCTATGACTCCGGCAACCTCATGTCGATGCAGGCCGCATTGGGTGTTGCAACCGACCTTGGTCTCGCAACTGTGTCCCATACCCAGTTCGCCGGCGACGAATGGCAGATCGAGGGACGGGATATATCAGGCCGATGGATGGAGGTTGATGTCGACGCCGCCACGGGTGAAGTACTCAACGTCGACCGGTAGTTACGCCAGGCGAGACGGCAATCAGAAACCGCCGTCTCGCGCTCTTCGTCACAGCCTCACGCCGCGCGGCCGAGTTCCGCGTTAAGATGCTTCAACCGAGGCATCACCTCCTGCTTCAACAGCGTCAGCGAATGGTGCCAGGCTTCCGGCTTGTGCTTGTAGTCGAAGCCGAACACCAACAGCGTGCCGAAACCACCGACCTCGCGATAGATGGTCTCTATCTTGTCGGCGACCGTCGCGGGCGAGCCGACGACCCAGTTGCGGCGGGCGCAGTAGTCGACCGTGACGTCGGAGTCCGGCACGTCGGGCGCGTGCTTGAGATAGTCCTTGAAGCCGAAGTGACCGAGCAGCGGCAGGAAATATTCGCCCATCATGCGGCCCATCATGTCGCCGGCCGACAGCCTCCAGGCTTCCTCATCGGTATCGGCGACGAACACCTCGCGCACCAGCCGCCAATCCGCGCGGCTCGGCTTGCGCCCGGTTTTGGCGGCGCCAATCTCCACGGAATCCCAGTGGCTCGAAACATAGGCCGGGTTGAGGTTGAGGCTCATCGGGATGTAGCCGCGCTCCCCGGCAAGTTTCAGCGTGTCCGAACCCTTGCTCAGGCCGGCGACACCGATCGGCGGATGCGGCGCCTGCTTGGGCTTGAGGTGGGGCTTGAGGAAATCGAACATGGTGTCGGGCTTGGTTACCGTCCAGAACTTGCCCTTGTGGGTCCACGGGGCGTCTTCGGTCCACATCCTCAAGATGATCTCGAGCGCCTCGCGGGTCATATCGCGGTTCTGTCCGGACATGCCGTCGACGTTGAACATCGCCCAGTCGCTCGGCAGGCCCGACGCCGCGACGCCGAAATTCAGCCGCCCGCCGGAGAGATGATCGAGCATCGCCACACGGTTGGCGAGTTCGGCGGGATGGTGGTAGGGCAACAGGAAACCGCCGGGGCCGAGACGAATATTCCTGGTTTGCAGAAAGGCCTGCGCCAGCAGCAAATCGGGTGCCGGGTGCGGCTCCCATGGCGCGGTGTGATGCTCGCCGATCCAGGCCTCCTGGTAGCCGAGTTCATCGAGCCATCGCAGCGTCTGAAGGTCCCAGTCGTGACCCTCTTTGAGCCCGCATTCCGGCGGATGCGAGGGCATCGTGAAATATCCCATCTCCATAGGGTTTTCCTCTCGTTTGTTTTGTCTCCCTGGGCGCTGCTTGTTGCGCGCCGGCGGGAAGCATAGCACGAGAGGGGCGGTCAATCACTGGTAGTGGTGGGTTCGAGCGTGAGCGTGGATGCTGAGTGAAGAAGGACTCGTCATGCCCGGGCTTGACCCGGGCATCCATCAATCTTCGTAACATGCATTTTGCAGATGGATTGCCGGGTCAGGCCCGGCAATGAGGAAAGAGCGAGTGCCCCCTCACCGCGCCCCGAACGTGGTCTTCCCGAACAGTTCCTTCTGTGTCGAGGGCTGTGAGCGCCAGTATTGCGGCGGCGCGGTGACATGGCCGCCGAGTTCGGCCGCCGCGTGCCAGCCCCAGCGCGGGTCGTAGAGCATGGCACGCGCCAGCGCGACCATGTCGGCCTTGCCTGATGCGACAATCTCTTCGGCCTGTTTTGCCTCGGTGATGAGACCGACCGCGATGGTATTGACGCCGGTGGCTTCCTTGATGGCCTGCGCGAACGGCACCTGATAGCCGGGCGAGAGCGGAATTTTTTGCTTTGGCGAGACGCCGCCGGAGGACGCATCGATCCAGTCGACGCCGCGCTTTTTCAGCTCCTTTGCGAATTCGATGGTCTGCGCGAGATCCCAGCCGCCCTCGACCCAGTCGGTTGCGGAGACCTTGACACCGATGGGCTTTCGTTCCGGGAACGCCGCGCGGATCGCGTCAAACACTTCCAGCGGATAGCGCAAGCGGTTTTGCAGGCTGCCGCCATATTGATCGGTGCGCTGGTTTGAAATCGGCGACAAAAATTGATGCAGCAAATAGCCGTGCGCGGCGTGCAGTTCGAGGGCATCGATACCGAGCCGCTCGGCGCGCATGGCCGCCGCCACGAAAGCATCGCGTATGCGTGCCAGGCCCGGCGCATCGAGCGCCAAAGGCGCGGCCTCGCCTTCCTTGTGCGGCACGGCGGAAGGCCCCTCGGTCTGCCAGCCGCCTTCGGAGATCGGGATCTGCTGCCCGCCGTCCCACGGCGTGTGGCTGGACCCCTTGCGGCCGGCATGGGCGAGCTGCATCGCCACGGCGCCTTTGGAATGCTTGCGCACCGACGCCAGGATCGGCTTCAGCGCGGCTTCGGTGGCATCGTTCCACAGGCCGAGGCAGCCGGGCGTGATGCGGCCGATCGCTTCGACGTGGGTAGCCTCGATGCAGAACATCGCGGCCCCCGACAGCGCCAGCATGTTGATGTGGGTGAAGTGCCAGTCGTTGGCCTCGCCGTCGACGGCGGAGTACTGGCACATCGGTGCCACCATGATGCGGTTGGGAAGCGCAAGATCGCGCAGTTTTATCGGAGAAAACAGGGCGCTCATGGGGGATATCCGGGTGAGAGGAGAGAGGCGGCGGTCTATATCTAATGAGACGCCGTCCTTTCCTCAACCGCGTCGGATGCATCAGACTATTGCTTGATCCCGGCGGCCTTGATCACTTCCATGTTGGCGGCCGTCTCGCGCAGCACGAGTTCGTCCATCTGCCTGGGCGTCATCGGCAACGGGTCGACACCGAGCCTGTTCAGGCTGTCCTGCATCGCCGGCTCGTTCAGCACCCTGACGCCGGCGGCATGAAATTTCTCGACGATGTCGCGCGGCGTCTTTGCCGGCATGAACACCCCGAACCAGATCGCGCTGTCGGCATCTTTCAGCCCGGCCTCGAGCGGCGTAGGTACGTCGGGCAGATCGGCGACGCGTTTCGGCGTCGAGACCAGCAGCGCACGCACTTGACCGGCATGGATCAAAGGCAGCGCGGTGGCGAGCGGACAAAAATAAAAATCAACCCTGCCGCCGATGATGTCGGCGATCACTTCGGCGCCGCCGCGATAGGGCACGTGGGTGGCCTCGATGCCGGCGGCGAGGCGGAATTTCTCGGCGCTGATATGCACCGCGCTGCCGATGCCGACCGAGCCGAACGAAATCGATCCCGGTTTGGCTTTGGCCTCCGCGATGAAATCCTGCACGGTCTTCCATGGCCGCGAGGCGGGCACGATCATCACATTGGCGCTGGAGCCGATCATCAGCACCGAGGCGAGGTCGCGCGTGGCGTCGAACGACAGATCGGGAAAGATCGCCGGCGCAATCGTCAGCGCCGATGAATCGGCGAGAATGCTGTAGCCGTCGGGATCGGCCTTCGCCACCATGGCGGTACCGAGCGTGCCGCCGGCGCCGGCGCGATTCTCGATCACGATGGGCTGGCCCAGTTCGGCCGCGAGACGATCGAACACCAGCCGCGGCACCACATCGGTGGCACTGCCGGCGCCGAACGGAATCGTCGCCTTGATCAGCCGCGACGGCCAGTCTTCCGCGCGCGCTGTGGCGGTCAGCAGAAAACTCGAGAGAATGCAGATCAATCGGATGGACTTGCGCAATCGAAGCTCCGGTTTTGTCTCAGGGCCAATGGCGGCAGCGTAGCAAGAAGTGTTCCACCGTTGAGCAAAAACTCGCTGTCGTTGCCGCGAACGCCGGGACAACAGGGGATTTACTCTACCAGCGTGAATTGCAGCAGCAGGGTGCGTTGGAGCATCGAGAAATTGTCGTCGGAGACCATGGTCAAGACCGTTTCGCCCTCGGGCGTAACATAGGCGTCGATCCCCTCCATGTTGTCGATCTCGTGGCCCAGATCGGCATCGAAGATCGGGGGACCGTCGACCACGGCGCCCGGCGCCACCGATGTCAGCGCGATGCGCCGGATCCGGATGCCGATCCCCGACAGCAGCGAAAACTTCCGCTCCAGGACCAGGAGTTCGCCCGACGGCAGCAGCACCGCGTCGCTGATATCGTAATTATCGGTGCGGTGAACGCTGAACTGGCCGGGCGCCGGACCCCCGACCAGAAAGGCGATCAGGTTGCCCGCGGCGTCGAGGCCGCGCTCGGAGATCGCGATCAGCGTGCCCGCCAGCGGCAGACCCTTCGGCACGAACACCAGCGCTTCCAGGCCCTTGTTGAAAGGCAGCTTGCGCACCGCCGCCGGCATCGGCACCTCTTCGCCGCGCGATCGCGTAAAGCCCTCGCTGAAATCGAATCGAAGCACCCGGTTGACGCGTTCGAGGCCGATGTAGACGTGGGGCCCGTCGAGCGCGATCGACTCGGTATCGAACCAGCCACGCGCGGTGATCGGCCTGCCGTCGGCCCCGAGCATTGGAGCTGCCTCGACGTCGTCGAGCCCGGTCATCTCGCGGCCGTGATAGACGATGCGACCGGTGAACCAGCTTCCCTTGTCGCTGAAGGAGATGAAGCGCTCGCCCCTGGCGTCGAGCCGCAATCCCGACAACCCGCCGAAACCTGGAAAACGCGAGGTCAGAACCAACCCGCTGCGATATTCCAGCGCCCCAAAACGGGTTCGCGAATGGTCGCGGGTGTCGAACGAGGGAATCGGCCGGGCGTTGACCTCGATCGAAACCGGCGCCCTGACCGAGAATTTGTCCGGTGCGATCGGCTTCGACGGCGGCACGGTTGCCTGTTGCGCCGGGGCGAGGCCGGGCATTGCGATCGTCGAGAGCCCCGCCGCCGTGAACTTGAGGAGGCGGCGGCGGCTGAGGCGCGTGCGCATGAATCTACGAATGCAATCTGCGCCGGGGGCCCGTCCTGGGAGACGCGGCGCCCTGGGTCTCGCTGAACAGCTCGGCGAGCTTTTCGGTGATGGCGCCGCCGAGTTCCTCGGCATCGACGATGGTGACCGCGCGACGATAATAGCGCGTGACGTCGTGACCGATGCCGATCGCGATCAGTTCGACCGGCGAACGGGTCTCGATTTCCTCGATGATGTGGCGCAGGTGGCGCTCCAGGTAATTGCCGGGATTGACCGACAGCGTGGAGTCGTCGACCGGCGCGCCGTCGGAAATCATCATCAGGATCTTGCGCTGCTCGGAGCGGCCCAATAGTCGCTTGTGCGCCCAGTCCAGCGCTTCGCCGTCGATGTTTTCCTTGAGCAGGCCTTCACGCATCATCAGCCCCAGATTCTTGCGCGCCCGCCGCCACGGCGCGTCGGCGGATTTGTAGATGATGTGCCTGAGATCGTTGAGGCGTCCGGGATTGGGCGGCTTGCCGGCGGCAAGCCACGCTTCCCGCGATTGCCCGCCCTTCCACGCCCGCGTGGTGAAGCCCAGGATTTCCACCTTGACGCCACAGCGCTCCAGCGTCCGCGCCAAAATGTCCGCGCAGGTGGCGGCCACCGTTATCGGGCGCCCGCGCATCGAACCGGAATTGTCCAATAGCAGCGTCACCACGGTGTCGCGGAACGTGGCTTCCTTTTCGTTCATGAACGACAGCGGATGATAGGGATCGGTCACCACCCGCGACAGCCGCGCCGGATCGAGCACGCCCTCCTCGAGATCGAACTCCCAGGCGCGGTTCTGCTGCGCCATCAGGCGCCGCTGCAGCCGGTTCGCCAGCCGCGCGACAATACCCTGCAGATGCGCGAGCTGCTTGTCGAGATAGCTGCGCAGCCGTTCCAGTTCGTCGTGATCGCAGAGATCTTCAGCCGCGATCACCTCGTCGAATTTCGGCGCGAAGGCGTGATATTCCGGTCCACGCGGCTCGTTGACGCCGCGCGAATTCGGCCGGGTCGCTTCGCCCGGCGTCTCATCGTCTCCGAGCTCGCCGTCGTCGAAGGTATCGGAGGTGGAGGCCTGCGCGCTTTCCATCGCGCTCTCCGACATCTCGTCGGAGGTCGCCTGCGCCTGATCGGCGCTCATTTCCTGCGCCGCGTCGCTGTCGGGGGAGCCTTCCGCGCCGGACTGATCGTTCTCGCCGTCGCGGTTCTCGTCCTGGTTCTCGTCGTCGTCAGCCTCGGCGTTGCGGTCATCGCCAAGTTCGAGCGCGGACAACAGGTCATGCACGGCGTCGCCGAATCTCGCCTGATCCTCGGCGAGGCGATCGAGCCGGTCGAGCCGCGCGCCGATCTTGTCTTCCAGTACCGGACGCCAGAGGTCGACCATCTTGCGGGCCGCCGCCGGCGGCGCCAGACCGGTCAGGCGCTCGCGCACCAGCATCGCCAGCGCATCCGACAACGGCGCGTCGGCGCGGTCGGTGATCTCGTCGAACTTGCCGCGGTGGAAATGATCGTCGAGCATCGCGGTGAGATTTCTCGCAACCCCCGCCATCCGCCGCGAGCCGAGCGCTTCCACCCGCGCCTGCTCGACCGCTTCGAAAACGCCGCGCGCCTGCGGATTTCCCGGCATCAGTTTGCGGTGCACTTTCGGATCGTGGCAGGCGAGTTTCAGCGCAATGGAGTCCGCGTGTCCGCGCACGATGGCGGCGTCGCGCCTGGTCATCTTGCGCGCCGGCTCCGGCAGCCGCGCCTTGCCCGGCGACAGGCCGGGACGCTCGGAGGCGAACGCCACTTCAAGCTCCGGCTTTTTAGCGATCGCGCGCAGGCAGGCGGTGACCGCGCGCTTGAACGGCTCGGTCGGCGCTTCCTTTGATCCGGTGCGGAATTTGGTGTTCGACGTCGTCATTCTAATCTCACCGCGCGTCGTCCTCTCACCTCGGGCGTCCCCGCGTCCGCCGGGACGACGTTAGCTCATCGCCACGTTGACCGAGGATTCCGGGAGCTCAACGTTGAAGCAGCGCTGATAGAATTCGGCCACCAGCGGACGCTCCAGTTCGTCGCACTTGTTGAGGAAGGTGACGCGGAACGCAAACCCGATATCGGTGAAAATTTCGGCATTCTCCGCCCAGGTGATTACCGTGCGCGGGCTCATCACCGTCGACAGATCGCCATTGGCGAAAGCGTTGCGGGTCAGATCCGCAAGCCGCACCATCTTGTTGACGATGTCGCGTCCCTCCTGGGTGCGGTAGTGGTGAGCCTTGGCGAGCACGATCTCGACTTCCTCGTCATGCGCCAGATAGTTCAGCGTCGTTACGATCGACCAGCGGTCCATCTGGCCCTGGTTGATCTGCTGGGTGCCATGATAGAGGCCGGAGGTATCGCCGAGGCCGACCGTGTTGGCGGTCGAGAACAGCCGGAACGCCGGATGCGGCTTGATCACCTTGTTCTGGTCGAGCAGCGTCAGGCGGCCGGAAACCTCCAGCACGCGCTGGATCACGAACATCACATCGGGCCGCCCGGCGTCGTATTCGTCGAACACCAGCGCGATATTGTGCTGCAGCGCCCACGGCAAAATGCCGTCGCGGAATTCGGTGACCTGCTTGCCGTCGCGCACGACGATGGAATCCTTGCCCACCAGATCGATACGGCTGATGTGGCTGTCGAGATTGACGCGCACGCATGGCCAGTTCAGTCGTGCAGCGACCTGCTCGATATGGGTCGACTTCCCGGTGCCGTGGTAGCCCGTAACCATGACGCGGCGGTTTTTGGCAAATCCGGCGAGAATGGCGAGCGTGGTGGCGCGGTCGAAGCGGTAATCCGAATCGACGTCCGGCACGTGCGGATCGACCTCGGAATAAGCCGGCACCTCAAGGTCGCTGTCGATACCGAATACCTGCCGGACCGACACCTTCATGTCGGGCAAACCGGCGGGCTCCTGCGCTTTGGTCATGGCGGCGGTCGTCATCAATCCTCCGAGGTCTCGGGCGCTCCCGAAACCAGATTTTGCGAATATGGCTGCGGATGGGTACTCTGCGGAAGCTATCAGAGAGCAACGGCCGGCAGAAGCCCGTGGCCCAATCAAAGTTCCGTCGTGTTATCATCAAGATAGGGGCTAGCCCCGGTTTTTGGAAGGCTGCCCTGCGAATCACGCCGTACTTTTGCCGACCCGATCCGGGTACCCGCCCGAAGCAGTTGCTTTGATGGCACTTTCCTCCCTTGTCCTATGTTAGGTCTGCGCCTAAATCGGACCCCGGCGCCAGTACAGGAACCTTGTGGCCTCATTCATCGATCCATTGATTGCGTTCGTCTCGGCACATGCGTGGCTTGCCTATCTCACGCTATTCCTCGCCGCCCTGCTGGAGGCCGTTCCCGTCATAGGTTCGGTGATTCCAGGCTCGACCACTATCCTGGCGCTGAGCGCCCTGGTGCCTGGCGGCGAGTTGCGGCTGCAGTGGGTGCTGGCGGCGGCGGTGGCCGGGGCGGTGCTCGGCGACGGATCGGCGTTCTGGATCGGGCATCGCGCCCAGCGCGAAATCCTCAGCAGCTGGCCGTTGTCAAGATATCCGCGCGTGATCGCGCAGAGCGAGGCGTTCTTTAATCGCTGGGGTGCGCTGGCGGTGTTCTTTGCGCGCTTCGTGCCGCCGATCCGCGCTTTCGTGCCGATAACGGCGGGCGCGGCGGGCATGCCGCCGCTGCGGTTTTACGCCGTCAACATCCCCGCAATCCTGCTGTGGGCGCCGCTCCATGTGCTGCCCGGCGTGCTGGCGGTTTCCGCGCTGCACGAATATGGCGGGCTCCCCCATCATGCCGGGCACGTCAGGCATTACTGGATATTGGCCGTGATCGGCGGCGCGCTGATCGTGGCACTGGCGACCTGGACGATCCGCCGCCTGCATGGCGGCGGCGCCATCGAGCCGGCGGTACGGGTCCGCAAGAAGGTTGAAGGCCCGGCGAAAACTAGCTCGCGCCGCGCACCACCGTCTTGAGATAATTATACGCCTTGATGATCTCGATCAGGCGATCTTCGGTGGAGCGGTCGCCGCCATTGGCGTCGGGATGGTGCTGCTTCACCAGCGCCTTGTACTTCGCCTTGACGGTCTCGAGCGTCGCATCCGAGCCGAGCCCCATCACCTGCAACGCCTTGCGCTCGGCGTTGAATATTTTTCGGGTTTCGACCTTGGTCTCGCCGGCGGCTCCGCCCGGACCCGGCCGCCAGCGGCCGCGCCCATTGAGTTCGCTGAACATGCTGAACGGGTCGGAGGCGCCTTCCAGGTCGGCCTCGGGGCTGCCCTTGCCCTTCTTGGCGCTGGTGTTGGCGCCCATCTTCCAGGTCGGACGATGGCCGGTCAGCGCATCCTTCTGGTAGCGCGCGACCGCGTCGGCATTCATCCCGGAAAAGAAATTATAGGACTGGTTGTATTCGCGGACGTGGTTGAGACAGAAGTGCCAGTACTCCTTGTCATTGGCCCGGCCCTTGGGCGCGCGGTGCGGCCCCTTGTTCTTGCAGTCCGGCCATTCGCACATCGCGGATTCTTCCCGCGCCTGCGCCTGCTGCTTCGCGCTCAGCTTGTTGGGCTTGATGCGAATGGAGTCGAAGAATTTGGATGAATCAATCGGCATGGCTGACTATGACAACGCAATGCAAAAAGCTTCAAGTCTTGACATTGCGAAACCCTCACTCTCGATGCGCCATTGACGACGGACGGTCATGGACGTATTGCCGCGGCCATGAGCACCAAAGACGCTATCACAAACAAGTTGCGCGAAGCTTTCTCGCCCGAAAGCCTCGACGTCACGGACGAATCACATTTGCATGAGGGCCACGCCGGCCACAGGCCGGGCGGCGAAACGCATTTCAGAGTTTATATTGTGTCGCCGGCGTTCCAGGGGAAGAGCCGGATCGAACGCCACCGCATGATTAATGCCACCCTCGCCGGGGAACTCGCCGGCTCCGTCCACGCGCTGGCAATCAAGGCGCAGGCGCCGGGGGAAGCGGACGGCTGAGAATCTTCTTCGCCCCGCCCCGGAAGGCAGGGAAACGAAACCCCTAAAACGCGGTGCCTGCCCGCTTTGGCTTTTTCTCCTCGACCTCGGTCTCGCGCGGCACCGCCACGATCCGCAGCGCGGTGATGCGGTTGCGCTCGCGGCGCAGGACGCGGAAGCGGAAGCCGTGGAAGGTGAAACTCTGGCCCCGCTCGGGGATCGAACGCGCCTCGTGAATCACAAGGCCGGCGACGGTGGTCGCCTCTTCATCGGGCAGATGCCAGTCCATCGCGCGGTTGAGATCGCGGATCGGCACCGAGCCGTCGACCACCACCGAGCCGTCGGGCTGGGCGCGGACGCCGGCCACCACCACATCGTGCTCGTCGGAAATATCGCCGACGATCTCTTCCAGGATGTCCTCCAGCGTCACCATGCCTTCGACTTCGCCGTACTCGTCGACAACCAGCGCGAAATGGGTCTTGCGGCGGCGGAAGGCTTTGAGCTGTTCGGACACCGGACGCATCTCCGGCACGAACCAGGGCGGCAGCGCGATGGTCGAGACGTCGATCCTCGATGTATCGCCATCGGCCGCGCGTATCGCGCGCAGCAGATCCTTGGCGTGCAGCACGCCGATGATGTTTTCCGGCTTGTCGCGCCACAGCGGAATCCGCGTGTATTCGGTGGCCAGCACCTCGCGCACCAGATCTTCCGGCGGCAGGTCGGCATTGATCATCACCATTTCGGTGCGATGAACCATCACGTCGGAGACCTGAAGCTCGCGCAGATCCAACAGCCCGCCGAACATGTCGCGGTCCTGCTTTTCGACCTTGCCTTCGTGGTGGAGCAGATCGACCGCGCCGCGCAAGCGCTCGATCGGCGAAAGGATCGGCTGGTTGATGCCGATCTTGATGCCCAGCATTCTCATCAGCGCGCGGACGATCGCCTCGATCACGGTGAGCAGCGGTCCCAGCAGGTAGACCATCAGCTTCATCGGACGGGCGACCAGCAGCGCCACGCGGTCCGGCGCGTTGATGGCAATGGTCTTCGGCAGCACCTCGGCAAAGATCACAACCGTCACCGTCATCACGCCGGTGGCATAGAGCACGCCGACCTCGCCGAACCAGGCCGTGAAGATGCCGGTCGCCAGCGCCGAGGCGCCGATATTGGCGATGTTGTTACCGAGCAGCAGCGCGCCGATCATCCGGTCGCGCATCGCAACCAGGCTGGAAACGACGTCAGCCTCGCGGTTGCCCTGCTTCGACAGCCGCAGCATGCTCGCGCGCGAAGCCGCGGTGAGCGCTGTCTCGCTCGCGGAAAAGAACGCCGAGATCAGCAGGCAGGCGAGGACGATGGAGAATGTAAGCCAGTCCATGGGTTGACGATCACTTCATCTGTCGTTGCAGCCTGATCTTTTCGGAAAGCCGTGTTCCGGATCAGGCCCTAAATCTTGCTTGCCAGCTTGGCTTTCAGAAAATCGCGGACCAGCGCAGGTTCGACATCGGGCGCAATCACGGCGCGCCCGACAGACTCCAGCAGGATGAAGGTGAGCCGGCCGCGTTTGACCTTCTTGTCCTGAGCCATCAGCGCCATCAGCGCATCGGCATCCGCCAATCCTTCCTGGGAAAACCCGGCGATGTCCTGCAAATGGGTCGGCAGGCCCACCTCGGCAAGGTGATGCCTGACGCGCGCCGCGTCGGATTCGGAGATCATCCCGAGTTGCGCGGAAAATTCCGCCGCCAGCACCATGCCGACGGAAACGCCTTCGCCATGAAACAGCCGGTCGGAAAAGCCGGTCGCGGCCTCCAGCGCATGGCCGAAAGTATGGCCGAGATTGAGCAGCGCGCGCTCGCCGGTCTCGCGCTCGTCGCGCGCCACGATCGCGGCCTTGGCGCGGCAGGAGGTGGCGATGGCGTGTTCGCGGCCGGCGCCACCTGAGAAAATATCGCCATGGTTCGCCTCCAGCCAGGCGAAAAACGCTTCGTCGCCGAGCACGCCATATTTGGCGACTTCGGCATAGCCGGCGCGGAACTGGCGCGGCGACAGCGTGTCGAGCACCGCGGTGTCGGCAACCACCAGCAGCGGCTGGTGAAACGCGCCGAGCAGATTTTTGCCTTGCGGCGAATTGATCCCGGTCTTGCCGCCGACCGACGAGTCGACCTGCGCCAGCAGCGAGGTCGGCACCTGCACGAAATCGACGCCACGGCGCAGGATTGCCGCGGCGAACCCTGCGAGATCGCCGACCACACCGCCGCCGAGCGCGATCACCAGATCGTTGCGCTCGATCTTCGCCGCGATCAGCGCCTCGCTGACCTGTTGCAGGCCGGCATAGGCTTTCGAACCCTCGCCCTCCTCGACAATGATGCGCGACGTCGCAATACCGGCCTGCGACAGCGAGGCCTCGGTGCTTTCGAGCCAATGCGTTGCAACATTACGGTCGGTGACGATGGCGGTGCGCGCGCCGGGCCGCAAGGCGGCGATGCGGGAACCCAGCGACGGCAGCACGTCGCGGCCGATCACGATGTCATAGGCGCGGGCACCGAGCGCGACATCGACCGTCATGGGGTCGGAATGTTTCAGGGGCACGGTCATTGGCTGGCGCCCACGCTGTCCGACGTTGCCTTCGCGCCATCGCCGCACAGCCGGCTGTGCAGGGCCTCGACGCATTCCTCGACGATTTTTTCGTGCGGCACGTCGCGCGACCAGATCGTGAGATCGGCGTGCCGATAGACCGGCTCGCGTTCCTCGATCAGTCGCCCGATCGTGGCGGCAGGATCGGCGGTCTGCAGCAGCGGACGGTCGGCCCGGCGCTTCACGCGCTTCATGATGATATCGGCATCGGCCTTGAGCCAGATCGAAATCGCTTTGTCGCGAATCAGCTCCCGGGTCTGCTCGCGCATGAAGGCGCCGCCGCCAGTGGCGAGCACGGCGGGACCACCGTCGAGCAGCCGCGCGATCACCCGTGCCTCGCCATCCCTGAAATGCGGCTCGCCATGGGTCTCGAATATATCCGGTATCGGCATCCCCGCCGCCGCCTCGATCTCGATATCGGCATCGAGAAACGGCAGCCGCAGCCGCGCCGCCAGCCGGCGTCCGATGGTGGATTTGCCGGCGCCCATCATGCCCACCAGCACGACCGAGCGTGTTCCCAGCGCCGCTGATATCTCGGCCTCCTGGGATGCGCTGGCGCCGGCCGGTGAGGCTGTCTCGGGCATCTCAATGCTCAGTCGCCGCAGGAATTGCGGCGTTCCGCGCCACCTATACTACCCCCGCCGATACCGTTGCCAGAGACTCTTGCAACGGAGCGGCGAACATGTTGGTACTGGCCCGGCCATCCCCGACGATTTCAAGGGTTAATTCGCCGCCTGAGGCTCTGACATGCCCAGCCTGTTCCGCTTTCTGACGGTCGTCGCGGTGATCGTCGGGATCGTCTATGGCGCGATTTTCGCGCTGGCGAATTTCGTTAACCCGAAACCGCGGGAAATGACCGTCACCATCCCGGCAGACAAGTTCCTCAAGAGATAGGCGCCAGGGTTGGCGGATGCGTTCCAGCAAGACCTCAGATGCCAAACTGATCAACCTGTTCCTCGACATGCTCGCAGCGGAACAGGGCGCCGGCCCCAACACGCTCGACGCCTATCGCCGCGACCTGACGGATTTTTCGGAGTTTCTGGCTCGAAACGGGCAGGCCTTTGCCGGGGCCGAAACGCAAAGCTTGCGGGACTACCTCGCCGATCTCGACGGCCGCGGCTTCAAGTCGTCGAGCGTGGCGCGCCGGCTGTCGGCGATGCGGCATCTGTTTCGCTTCCTGCTCAATGAGCGGATCCGCAGCGACGATCCGGCCGCGATCCTGTCCGGGCCGAAGCGCGGCCGAGGGCTGCCGAAGGTGCTGTCGATCTCGGATGTCGATCGGCTGCTGACGCATGCGAAGGCGCGGACCGAAACACCGGAAGTCCCGGCGCTGCAGCGGCTTCGCGCGATGCGGCTGTATTGCCTGCTCGAGGTGCTCTACGCCACCGGCTTGCGGGTATCGGAACTGGTGGCGTTGCCATTATCAGCGGCGCGGCGCGACGCCCGCATGATCGTGGTGCGCGGCAAAGGCAACAAGGAACGGCTGGTGCCGCTCAACGAGCCCTCGCGGCAGGCGATGGCCGATTACCTTGCGGCGGCCGAGGCGCTCAAGCCGGAGAAAAAGAAAAACGCCGCAGGCTCGAAATGGCTGTTTCCCTCGTTCGGCGAGAGCGGCCATTTGACCCGGCAGCATTTCGCGCGCGACCTCAAGGAACTCGCGGCTTCCGCCGGCTTGGCGCCGCGGCTGGTCAGCCCGCACGTGTTGCGTCACGCGTTCGCCAGCCATCTCTTGCACAACGGGGCCGACCTGCGCATCGTGCAGACGCTGCTCGGTCATACCGATATTTCGACCACGCAGATCTACACCCATGTGGTCGAGGAGCGGCTGAAGAGCCTGGTGCGCGACCTGCATCCGCTCGCGGAGAAGTAGCGACCGCCTTGACTTCGGCGCGTTCTCACCTGAAAGAGCCCTTTCCCGCCCGCGACCTCGTCAGCAACGTTTCCGTAAAACGGGTCCGGTTTCGCTCCGAAGGCGCGCTAAATCATTGAAGATGCGTGCTTTCTTCAGGCGAACCGGGAGCCGCTTCGCCTGAAACCGGGCTCGTCCTTATATCGATTTGATGCCGGATCACATGCGCTCTTATCTCGATTTCGAAAAGCCCGTCGCGGAACTCGAATCCAAGGTCGATGAATTGCGCGCGCTGGCGGCGACCGGCAGCGACATCGGCGAAGAGATTTCACGGATCGAGGACAAGGCCGCCCAGGCGCTGGGCGATCTCTACGCCAATCTGACGCCCTGGCAGAAAACCCTGGTCGCGCGTCATCCGCTGCGCCCCCATTTCTCCGATTTCATCAACGCGCTGATCACCGAATTCACGTCGCTGGCGGGCGACCGCAAGTTCGGCGAGGACGAAGCGCTGATCGGCGGCTTCGGCCGCTTTCGCGGCGAGAGCATCTGCGTGATCGGCCAGGAGAAGGGCGCCACCACCGAATCCCGCATCAAGCATAATTTCGGCATGGCGCGCCCCGAGGGCTACCGCAAGGCGGTCAGACTAATGGAGATGGCCGAGCGATTCGGCATCCCGGTGCTGTCGATCGTCGATTCCGCCGGCGCCTATCCGGGGATCGGCGCCGAGGAGCGCGGCCAGGCCGAGGCGATCGCGCGCTCCACCGACGCCTGCCTGTCGCTCGGCGTGCCCAATGTTGCGATCATCACCGGGGAAGGCATGTCGGGCGGCGCCATCGCAATCACCACGGCGAACCGCGTGCTGATGTTCGAACATGCCATTTACAGCGTGATCTCGCCGGAGGCGGCGTCCTCGATCCTGTGGCGCGACGGCACCAAGGCCCAGGAAGCCGCAACCAGCATGAAAATCACAGCGCAGGATATGCTGCGTTTCGGCGTGATCGATTCCATCCTGAGCGAGCCGGCCGGCGGCGCCCATCGCGACCCCGACGCCATGATCGCCACCACCGGCGACGCCATCGCGCAGGCCTTCAACGACCTGCGCAATCTCGGTCCCGACATGATCCGCAAGCAGCGGCGCCAGAAATTCCTCGATATCGGCCGGAAACTGGGTTGAGCCCGGTTCCCCTTCCCCTTCGCGGCGCGGGCAGGCGGTTTTTTCTGTAAATCGGCAACTTCGGCCCCAATTAGGCCCAGACGCCGATATTTAACTCCCTATTGACGATGCCTGAGATGGAACCGGCCGTGACGCCGCCATTGGCTTGCGAGCAGGGGCCCCAAAGGATAGTATTTTAGTTAATGGCTTCAGGGCATGACGCTGTGATTGGGGTGCGAAAATTGCCCGGTGGGTGTGGAGCTTTGCATTGATCTGTCGCTCGCTGTTCCGCGCGCTCATCACGTCCGTCGCGCTCGCGGCCGGTGTGCTGTTGGCCGGCTGCAACAGCGACGAGATATCCCTCGCCAACAACGCCAAAGCCAACCAGCCGGTGCCGCCGAAGCTCGTCGCCTCCATGGCCGAAAAGGACATGGACCTGCAATCGCCAATGCTGGTCCGGCTGTTCAAGCAGGAAGCCGAGCTCGAAGTCTGGAAGCAGGATCGCTCCGGCCGTTTTGCACTGCTGAAGACCTATCCGATCTGCCGTTGGTCGGGAGACCTCGGACCCAAGGTGCGCGAAGGCGACCGCCAGGCCCCGGAGGGCTTCTATTCGATCTCGCCGGCACAGATGAATCCGCAGTCGGCCTATTATCTCTCCTTTAACACCGGCTATCCCAACGCCTATGACAGGTCGTTGGGCCACACCGGCTCGGAGCTGATGGTGCACGGCGACTGCTCGTCGCGCGGATGCTACGCCATGACCGACGAGCAGATCGCGGAAATCTATTCGCTGGGCCGCGAATCGTTCTTCGGCGGCCAGCGCTCGTTCCAGTTCGAGGCCTTCCCGTTCCGGATGACGCCGGTCAACATGGCGAAACACCGCAATAATCCGAACATGCCGTTCTGGAAAATGATCAAGGAAGGCTACGATCATTTCGAGGTGACGCGGCAAGAGCCCAAGGTCGATTTCTGCGAGAAGAAATACGTCTTCGATGCCGTGAAGGCGCCGGACGCCAAGCGCGATCCGGTGTTCGAGGCCTCGGCCAAATGCCCGGCCTATGTGGTCCCGCAGGAACTCGCCGACGCGGTGCACGAGAAGGAGCAGCAGGATGAGGCCGAGACCGCCAGGCTGATCGCCAAGGGAACACCGGTCGCCCGGCTGAACACCGGCATCGATGGCGGCATGAACAAGGTATTCGCCTCCAAGCTGCCCAACGGCTCAACCGGCCTGTCGGAAGGCGGCGAGGGTCAGGGCCTGTCGCTGGTCGTCGAGCGCGCGCCCGGCACCATTCCTCCGACGGTCAACCCGCCGCACGGGCCGGTGACTTCCCCGGATGAGCCGCTGGTGGCCTCCATGGCGCCCACGCCTTCGACCCACGTGGCGTCCGCAGCGCCGAATGCGCAATCCGAGGGCTTTTTCAGCAACCTCGCCCGCAAGGTGGGCCTGGGCGGCGCCGCCGCGGACACCACGGCCACCACGCAGCCCGTTCCGGCGAAACCGAAGGTGATCGAGGCCAAACGCACCGAACCGCATCCGGCATCGAAGCCGGAGACCAAACAGGCCGCCGCCCGCCCGCCGCTGAAGCCGAGCGTATCCACCGGCACGGCAACCGCCGCCGCCGCCGCGCCCGCGGCACCGGCGAATGACGGCCTGGTCACGGGCTCACAGCCGATCGTGCAGGCCAATTCGTTCGAGAGCCGCTTCTCGGCCGCCAAGTAAGGCTTCTCACCTCACTCTTCACGGCCCCCAATCGACAAACCGGATCATCCGCCTTCGCGGATGACGACATTAGCGATTATTCAACGCGCCTCGCGCTCACGCATACTTGCCGTGGCAGTGCTTGTATTTCTTGCCGGAGCCGCAGGGACAATCCTCGTTGCGGCCGACCTTGCCCCATGTCGCCGGATTCTTGGGATCGCGGTTGGCGGTGGCCGCCGGCACCAGCGAGGCGTTGGCAAATGCCAGCTCGTCCTCACCGGTGTTCGGATCGAACTTATGGGCTTCCATGGCCGGCAATACCGGCTGCTGCTCTTCCGGCGGCACGATTTCGACCCGCATCAGCTGCGCCGTCACCGCCTCGCGCAGATGCGCGATCATCGCCTCGAACAGGCTGAACGCTTCCGACTTGTACTCCTGCAAGGGATCGCGCTGGCCGTAGCCGCGCAAGCCGATCACCTGGCGCAGATGATCGAGCATCACAAGATGCTCGCGCCAGAGATGATCGAGCGTCTGCAACAGGATGGTCTTTTCGACGTAACGCATCACCTCGGGGCCCCACTGCGCCACCTTGGCCGCCATGTGCTCGTCGACACGCTGCTCGATGCGCGACAGCAATTCCTCGTCGGCGATGCCCTCTTCCTTGGCCCATTCGTCGACCGGCAGATCGATATCGAGTACGCGCTTCAATTCCTCCTTGAGGCCGGCGACGTCCCACTGCTCGGCATAGGCATGCTCGGGCACGTGCTTGGTCACGACGTCCTCGACGAAGGCGCGGCGCATGTCGGCCACCGTCTCGGCGACGCTTTCGTCCTTCATCAGGTCGACCCGCTGGTCGAAGATCACCTTGCGCTGGTCATTCTGGACGTTGTCGAACTTCAACAGATTCTTGCGGATGTCGAAGTTGCGGGCCTCGACCTTCTGCTGTGCCTTCTCCAGCGCCTTGTTGATCCAGGGGTGGATGATGGCCTCGCCCTCTTTCAGGCCGAGCCGCGTCAGCATGCTGTCGAGCCGGTCGGACCCGAAGATCCGCATCAGGTCGTCTTCCAGCGACAGGAAGAATTTCGAGCGCCCGGGATCGCCCTGGCGGCCGGAGCGGCCGCGCAGCTGATTGTCGATGCGGCGGGATTCGTGGCGTTCGGAGCCGATGATGTAGAGGCCGCCTGGTTTTGTCACCGTCTTGGCCGGTTTGCTGCCCTTGGCCGGCTCGACCTCGACGACCTCTTCCGCCTTCAGCACGATGTCGCGGAAACGTTCGACGTCGGCCTTGATGCGCTCGATCTTGGCGGCCTTCTCGGCCTCATCGGTAATCCCTGCGGTCTCGTGCATGATCCGCATTTCCAGCGAACCGCCGAGCTTGATGTCGGTACCGCGGCCAGCCATGTTGGTCGCGATCGTGATCGCGCCGGGCACGCCGGCTTCGGCGACGATGTAGGCTTCCTGCTCGTGGAAGCGCGCGTTCAGCACCGCGAACAGTTTTGCGGGCTTGCCGGCGCGGGCAGCGGCGTAGAGCTTTTCCATCGCGTTTTCGTTGCCGAAATCGATCTGCTTATAGCCGTGCTTTTTCAGGTATTCGGCCAGCACCTCGGACTTTTCGATCGAGGCGGTGCCGACCAGCACCGGCTGCAGCCGCACATTGGCGCGCTCGACTTCGGCAAGGATCGCGCCGTATTTCTCGGTCTGGGTACGATAGACCTCGTCGTCTTCATCGAGGCGGGCCACCGGCACGTTGGTCGGAATTTCCACGACCTCGAGCTTGTAGATGTCGAACAATTCGTCGGCTTCGGTCAACGCCGTGCCGGTCATGCCGGACAGCTTCTCGTACATCCGGAAATAGTTCTGGAAGGTAATCGAGGCCAGCGTCTGGTTTTCCGGCTGAACCTGCACGTGCTCCTTCGCTTCCAGCGCCTGGTGCAGGCCTTCGGAATAGCGGCGGCCCTGCATCATGCGCCCGGTGAACTCGTCGATGATGATGACCTCATCGTCGCGGACGATGTAGTCCTTGTCGCGCTGGAACAGCGAGTGCGCGCGCAGCGCCTGATTGATGTGATGAACGACCGAGACGTTCTCGACGTCGTACAGCGAATCGCCCTTGAGCTGGCCGGCGTCGCGCAGCAGAGTCTCGATCTTCTCCATGCCGGCTTCGGTCAGCGTCACCGTGCGCTGTTTCTCGTCGACTTCGTAATCGCTCTTGTCGAGCTTCGGGAAGAAGGTGTCGATGGTGTTGTAGAATTCCGAACGGTCGTCGAGCGGACCGGAGATGATCAGCGGCGTGCGCGCCTCGTCGATCAGGATCGAATCGACCTCGTCGACGATGGCGTAGAAGTGGCCGCGCTGGACCATGTCCTCGAGCCGGTACTTCATGTTGTCGCGCAGGTAGTCGAAGCCGTATTCGTTGTTGGTGCCGTACGTGATGTCGCGCGCATAGGACTGCTTGCGTTCGGCGTCGTCGAGGCCGTGCACAATCACGCCGACGGTGAGGCCGAGGAAATTGTAGATCTGGCCCATCCATTCGGAGTCGCGACGGGCAAGGTAGTCGTTGACGGTGACGACGTGGACGCCCTTGCCGGCCAGGGCGTTGAGGTAGACCGCAAGGGTCGCGACCAGCGTCTTGCCTTCGCCGGTCTTCATCTCGGCGATGTCGCCTTCGTGCAGCACCATGCCGCCGATCAGCTGGACGTCGAAATGGCGCTGGCCGAGGGTGCGCTTGGCCGCCTCGCGCACGGTGGCGAAAGCCGGAACCAGGATGTCGTCCAGGGTCTTGCCGCCCGCGAGCTGGGCACGGAATTCGGCGGTGCGGGCCTTCAGCGCCTCGTCCGACAGCGCTGCGACCTCCGGCTCAAGGGCGTTGATGGCGTCGACGCGGGACTGGTATCCCTTGACCCGCCGGTCATTGGCGGAGCCGAAAAACTTGCGTGCGAGCGCGCCGATCATGCCGAATTCCTGTTTTTGCGGGTCGGCGTTGCCGCCGTGAAACGGTCCACCCAGTTGCCTATCAACTCATCGTGACGCACCGCGGCACCGGCCCCGATCGGGGAGCATCCGCCAAATGAGTGGGGATTTAGCAATCCGGGGTTCAACCGCCAAAAACGCCGCCAAATAAGCGCTATCGCCATTGCCCCGGCTGGGCAGAGATATGGCTGGGCCGAAGGCTTGTCAACGGCGCGAAGCTGTCAAGGATTTCATCATTTTGACAGACTTTTCGCGTTGCCAAGGCCACATGATTGGGCGAGTGTCCCGCCGCTCCAAACAGCGCCAAATGCCCTGAACCAATTCGCGGCTTTGAAGATAAGGATTTTCCATGACCTCCTCGTCATCCGAAACGAAATTCGGCGTGCGCCTCGGCCTCGCCTCTGCCGCCGTTACCGGTGCGCTCGCCGTGGTCCTGCTCGCCGGCCTGCCGGTACGCGCGGACGACGCCAATCCGGTGCTCGCCAAGGTTAACGGCTCCGAGATCCGCCAAAGCGACGTCGCCCTGGCCGAGGAGGAACTCGGACCGAGCCTCGCGCAGATGGACCCAGCGACCAAGAAGGACAACGTGCTGTCTTTCCTGATCGACATGAAGATCGTCTCCAAGGCCGCCGAGGACAAGAAGGTCGAAAACAACGAGGATTTCAAAAAGCGGCTGGCGTTTACCCGCAACCGGCTGCTGATGGACAGCCTGCTGGCGACCGAAGGCAAGGCCGCGACCACCGACGAGGCGATGAAGAAGGTCTATGACGACGCCTCCAGGCAGATCACCGGCGAACAGGAAGTTCACGCCCGCCATATCCTGGTCGAGACCGAGGACGAGGCCAAGGCGGTCGAGGACGAGCTCAAGAAGGGCGCCGACTTTGCCGAACTCGCCAAGAAGAAATCCAAGGATCCCGGCGCCTCCGACGGCGGCGATCTCGGTTTCTTCACCAAGGATCAGATGGTGCCGGAATTCTCCGCGGTCGCCTTCTCGCTCGAGCCCGGCAAGATCTCCGATCCGGTGAAGACGCAGTTCGGCTGGCACATCATCAAGGTCGAGGAGAAGCGCAACCGCAAGGCGCCCGATTTCGAACAGGTCAAGAGCCAGATCGAGACCTATGTGACGCGCAAGGCGCAGGCGGATTACGTGGCCAAGCTGCGTGAAACCGCCAAGGTCGAGCGGATGGACCAGCCCGAGGACACCGCGGCGAAGACCGACCCCAAGCCGGATCCCACCAAGGACGCCGCCAAGCCCGCCGATTCCAAGATGGCGCCGGCGAAGAAGTAAGGCGAATTCCGCGCTGTATTCCTTCTCCCCGTTTGCGGGGAGAAGGTCGCGAGCATCTTGCGAGCCGGATGAGGGGCTCACTCCCCGGGCTCCCGGCAAGCGGCAGCACCCTCTCACCCGACTTTCCCGCTTCGCGCGAAAGTCGACCTCTCCCCGCGCGCGGGGAGAGGTGATACAGAGCGCTTCCCTTGCTCTAAGCCGGAAGCCCTCATGACCACCGCCGTCTCCCCGCTCGCCCCGACCGACGTTCCCGACATGCCCGCGATCGAGGGCGTGAAGCTTGCCACGGCGGCGGCGGGGATCCGCTACAAGGGCCGCACCGACGTGCTGCTCGCGGTGATGGACAAGGGGACGACGGTTGCCGGCGTGTTCACCCGGTCGAAGTGCCCGTCGGCGCCGGTGGAATGGTGCCGCGCCAAGCTCCCTGTCGGCAACGCCCGCGCGCTGGTGGTGAATTCCGGCAACGCCAATGCCTTCACCGGCAAGACCGGCCGGCAGGCCACCGCGCTGACGGCCTCGATCGCCGCCAAGGCCCTCGGCTGCAGCCCCAACGATGTGTTTCTCGCCTCCACCGGCGTGATCGGCGAGCCGCTCGACGCCACCAAATTCAACGGCGTGCTCGGCACGCTGGCCGAACAGGCCGTGCCGGGCGAATGGCTGAATGCCGCCAAGGCCATCATGACCACCGACACCTTTGCCAAGGTCGCGACCGCGACCGTGAAGCTCGGCAAGGCCAGGGTCACGATCAACGGCATGGCCAAGGGCGCCGGCATGATCGCGCCCGACATGGCGACCATGCTGGCGTTCGTGTTCACGGATGCGCCGATCACGGCCGGCGCGCTGCAATCGCTGCTCAAGAGCGGCGTCGAGGACACTTTCAATGCCGTCACCATCGACGGCGACACCTCGACGTCTGATACCTTGCTGGCATTCGCCACCGGCGCGGCGGCCGCCCACGGCGCGCCGAAAATCAGCCGCGCGGGCGATCCGCGCCTGAAGGCCTTTACCAAGGCCTTCCGCGCCGTGCTGGCCGATCTCGCCGAACAGGTGGCGCGCGACGGCGAAGGCGCGCGCAAGCTGGTCGAAATCATCGTCGATGGTGCGACGACGAAAGCCTCGGCGCGCAAAATCGCGATGTCGGTGGCGAATTCCCCGCTGGTGAAGACCGCGATCGCCGGCGAGGACGCCAATTGGGGCCGCGTGGTGATGGCGGTCGGCAAGGCCGGCGAGCCCGCCAACCGCGACAAGCTGTCGATCTCGTTCAACGGCATCCGCGTCGCCAAAAGCGGCGCGCGCGATCCGTCCTATGACGAGGCGGAAGTCTCGGCGGCGATGAAGCATCCGAAGATCCAGATCAAGGTTGCGCTCGGCCTCGGCAAGGGCCGCGACCGCGTACTGACCTGCGACCTCACCAAGGAATACGTCGCGATCAACGGCGACTACCGGTCGTGAGCCAGACATCCGTCCGCGTCGTCCTGGTGGTCGCCTGCGCGCTGGTCGACGTCGACAAGCGCGTGCTGATCGCGCAGCGCCCAGAAGGAAAGGCGATGGCGGGCCTGTGGGAATTTCCCGGCGGCAAGGTCGAGCCCGGCGAGCGGCCGGAAGCGACGCTGATCCGCGAGCTGCACGAGGAAATCGGCATCACCGTGAGCGAAGCCTGCCTCGCTCCGCTGACCTTCGCCAGCCACGCCTATGATGATTTTCATCTGCTGATGCCGCTCTACATCTGCCGGCGCTGGGACGGCGATGTGATCGCGCGCGAGGGCCAGCAACTCGCCTGGGTCCGCGCCAACAGACTGCGCGACTACCCGATGCCGCCGGCCGACATTCCGCTGATCCCGCATTTGATTGATCTGCTGATGTGACAATCCTCATCCTAAGGAGCGGCCACTTGGCCGCGTCTCGAAGGATGGCCGCGAGTCCCTACGTTGCATCCATCCTTCGAGACGCTTGCTTCGCAAGCTCCTCAGGATGAGGTCCGAAGCCTTCACAGGCTCTAAGGAGGCGCGAGGCGCGGTCTCTCCCGTCATTGCGAGCGGAGCGAAGCAATCCATAGCGGCAAGAAAGAAAGAGTGGATTGCTCGTCGCTTCGCTCCTCGCAATGACGGCAAATACAGACACACCTTCGCGATCTCGCGGCGCGTTGCGCCCGAGGTTTGCAAATTAATCTCCGCCCTTTCAATCAGAGGGCGTGGGGAATGCCGGGCGCCCGATGCACCCGCAGCCTCGTGTGCGCTATGGGTAGTAAGTATGCACACGAGTATTCACAGCGAGCCATCGGAAAACACCCGACATTCCCGCACGCAATGGTTTACGGCTTATACCGTGCTCTCCCCGGTGATCGGCTTTCTTGCCACCGTCGCTTGCCAAAGATTTGCAAACTTGATGCCGGCGTCGAGGCATCAGGACCACACGACTTCGCCGTCCGCGTTGGCAACGCCCGTCAAGCGCGCCGCCGCGTCCACCGCACCCCGCCCCGCGTTCGTGACGTTCGCGAAACGCCCCTCTGAGTGGAACAGGATGGCGATGGATATAGAGGTGATTTGGGTCGGGGGTCAAGCAATGCTTCTGAAAATCAGAAGTGAGCCAAAATGCCGCGGGGCAGCTTATCGATAGACCGTGACCCCTCTTTTCCTTCTCCCCTTGTGGGAGAAGGTGGCGCGCGTTGGAGCGCACTTGCGCTCCTGAGCGCGCCGGATGAGGGGTTTCTATCCGCGGAGACAGACCCCTCACCCGTCCGCGATGCTGCGCATCGCGTCCACCCAAGAGCGAGCTTCGCTCGTCTCGGCTCCCACAAGGGGAGAAGGGAGAAGAGAACGCAGTCGTTCGCTGAAAAATCTACGCCGCCAGATCAGCGTGGCGCCTGGGGTCGATGACGCCGCTGGATCGGCGCAAGCATGCGCGAGCGCGGATGTGACGTGGCGCCGAACCGGCGCATCAGCGCTTCAGCCCCTTCACCGCTTCCGCCAAACCCGCTTTCGCCGAGCCCGGCTTGAGCGGCTGCTGCTGGCTTTCATGCGGCGCCCAGCCCGACAGCCAGAGCACGTCGAAGGTGGCGCGGATGCGGCCGTCGGAATCGGCGAAGCGTTCGCCGTAGAGCTGCGCCATCCGCAGCAACGTGGCGCGGCGGCTCAGTGTCCGCCGCCGCTCGACCAGGATATTGGTCGCGCCCATGCGCCGGAGATCGGCCATCAGCGCGAACGCGCTGTCGTAGCGCACCACGATGCGATCGACGTCGGTGACCGGCAACGCAAAGCCTGCGCGCTGCAAGAGCGCGCCGACGTCGCGCAGATCGGCGAACGGCGCCACGCGCGGCGAGACCCCGCCTTCGCATTCGGCTTCCGCCGCCGCGAAGCTTTGCCGCAGCTCGGTCAGCGTATCGCCGCCGAGCATCGCCGCCAGCAACAGCCCGTCGGGTTTCAGCGCGCGGCGGATTTGTGCGAGCGCGCCCGGCAGGTCGTTGACGAACTGCAAGGCGAGCGCGGAAACCACGAGGTCGAGCGATTGCGACTGCAGCGGCAACGGCTCGGATTCCATGTCCGGCAAATCGACATGCGTCATTTGATCCGCGCGGCCGGCCAGCGCGTCGCAGACCTGATCGCAGGGCGTACCGACATCGGCCGCATGTTTGAATTCCCGCAACACCGCGTGCAGCCGTTCCGCCATGTCGTCGGCGACGCGATCGAGCAGAAACGTCGCAGGACCAAATCGCAACGCCCGTAACTGCCGCGCCCGCAGCAGCGCGCGGTCGAACAGGACAGGCGCGGTGGTCGGGTTCGGGGCCATGCGGCGTGGTACGCCGATCCCCCCGTTTCTGGCAATCCGGTGTTCCCAGGCGCCGTGCGGCGACCGCGCCATTACGCCGATACCCCCTTTAACTTCGATTCCAAATGTATCCAAATAGACTCTAAAAAGGTACTTTTCAGTACACCCGTTAAGGGCTAGCTTTTTGGCATGGCCACTGAAAAAGCCGAAACCGACCGGGTTCCGATAACGTTGGCGCTCTCCACCATCACCTATCTCGAAAAGCTGGTGAGACAGGGCACCCACGGCACCAGCGTTCCCGGCGTCGCAAGGACCCTGATCGAGGAAGGCATCCGGCTCGCCATCAAGGACGGGCTGCTTGCGATCCGCGACAACGGCAAGACGCCATAAGGGGAACCCACGGGGCGCGGCGGTTCGGAGACAGTGAGGCCACAAGGATCCGGCGTGAGGACTCGTAGCTTGGGAGACCATCAACATGCCCGCCATCGAACGTACCTGGACGGCCGAACGCATCGAACTCCTGAAAAGCCGCTTTGAAGCCGGGCTGTCCTGCCGAGAAATTGCCGGCGAGATCGGGGTCAGCCGCAACGCCGTCATCGGCAAGCTCTCCCGGCTCAGTCTGGTGAGCGAAAAAAGCGGCGATGCACCGCAGTCGACGCGAAAGGATGCCGCTCGCGGACCCCGCCGGAAATCGGTGCCGAGGCTGCAACATCAGATGCTCGAGGCGTTATACGGCGAGCCGCAGCCCGAGGCCGACGACGCGCCGATCCACAACGGACATTGCTGCTCGCTGCTCGAGTTGACCACGGAGAGATGCCGCTGGCCGATCGGCACCCCCGGCGCCGCGGATTTCTGTTTTTGCGGCAATATGCCGATCGAAGGCCTGCCCTATTGCGCCGGCCACAGCCGGCTCGCCTACCAGCCGGGCTCTCGCCAGCGCGTCACGCGGAGGTGAGGGTGAATAGGCGCGCGGCCTTATAGGAGTACAGAATAAACTAAGGTGTCATTCCGGAGCGCGAGTGAAACGAGCGAACCTCAGATGTGCAATTGCACATCGGGGAATCCTTGGATTCCGGGTCTGGTCCTTTGGACCATCCCGGAATGACAAAATCAATGACGCGTTGTGCAGCATCCGGAGCAGGCCGTCGTGTTTGTCGCTTGAGAGTCGACAAAACCGACGCTAGCCTCCCCCCATGGACGCAGAGGCA
The DNA here is from genome assembly GCF_900129425.1 of Bradyrhizobium erythrophlei. NCBI lineage: Bacteria > Pseudomonadati > Pseudomonadota > Alphaproteobacteria > Hyphomicrobiales > Nitrobacteraceae > Bradyrhizobium > Bradyrhizobium erythrophlei. The sequence continues at coordinate 8,284,717 of NZ_LT670817.1, forward strand.
TCACCGTCCCGTTCCATCTCCGGCCACCTGCGCGGCGCGCTGGGCGCGTGCCGCAGCGCGTGGCGGCACACCGCGCGGCTCGCGCTCGACATTGCGCTGCCGACGTTGTGCGTCGCCTGCCGCGAGCCGGTCCATGGCGAGGGCGTCTGCGCGACATGCTGGGCCAAATTGTCGTTCATCGCGCCGCCCTATTGTCCGCGGCTCGGCATTCCCTTCGTCTACGATCCCGGCCCGGACCTGTTGTCGATGGAAGCCATCGCCAATCCGCCGGCCTATGCGCGCGCCCGGGCCGCGGTGCGTTATGACGACGTCGCGCGAACGCTGGTGCATGCGCTGAAATACCAGGACCGCACTGATTTGGCGCCCGCGATGGGCCGCTGGATGGCGCGGGCCGGGCGCGAACTGCTGGAGGGGGCCGACGCGCTGGTGCCGGTGCCGCTGCACTGGCGGCGCGGCTGGAGCCGGAGGTACAACCAGTCGGGCGCACTCGCCCGCGTCATCGAACGGCAGAGCGGCGTCAAGGTGGCGTCGGAAGCGCTGCGGCGCGTGCGGCCGACCCAGCAGCAGATCGGCCTGTCCCGGCCGCAGCGCGCCACCAATGTGCAGGGCGCGTTCAAGGTCGCCGGCCACCGGCAATCCGATATTCAGGGCCGCCGCGTGATCCTGATCGACGATGTCCTGACCTCCGGCGCCACGGTCGACGCCTGCGCACGGGCGCTGCTCCGCGCCAAGGCCGCTTCCGTCGACGTGCTGGTATTCGCCCGGGTTGTGGACACCCACAAAGCTCCCATATAACTGGGTATTCTTCCCCAAAGCCGAGCGCGACATGACTGCCGCCATCACCGCTGCCATCGAAATCTACACCCGTCCGGGCTGCGGCTATTGCAGCGCCGCCAAGTCGCTGCTGACGCGCAAAAAAGCCGCGTTCACCGAACACGATCTCGCCGCCGACCCGACGCTTCGCCAGAAAATGTGGGACCGCGCCGGCGCCGGCTCGACCTTTCCGCAGATTTTCATCGGCGAGACCCATGTCGGCGGCTGCGACGAGCTTTTCGCGCTGGACCGCGAGGGCAAACTCGATTCGATGCTGACGGGTGAAAAGGCCATTTCATGAGCGCTGACCTCAGCTTTACCGCCGCGATGGTGCAGATGCGCACCGGGCTCTTGCCCGAGGCGAGCCTCGAGCAGGGGACCAGGCTGATTCGGCAAGCCGCCGCCGAGGGCGCCGATTATGTGCAGACCCCCGAGGTCAGCAACATGATGCAGGTGAACCGCAAGGCGCTGTTCGAACATCTCGCCGCCGAGGAAGACGACCTTTCGCTGAAAGCCTATCGCGCGCTGGCGGCGGAACTGAAAATCCATCTCCATGTCGGCTCGCTGGCGCTGCGCGCGACGCCGGAGCGGGCGGTCAACCGGTCGTTCCTGATCGGACCTGACGGCACCCTGATCGCGAGCTACGACAAGATCCACATGTTCGATATCGACCTGCCCGGCGGCGAGAGCTATCGCGAATCCGCCAATTATCAGCCGGGCGAAACCGCCGTGATCTCGGACCTGCCCTGGGGCCGGATCGGGCTGACGATCTGCTACGACGTGCGGTTTCCGGCACTGTACCGCGCGCTGGCCGAAAGCGGCGCCGCGTTCCTCACCGTGCCCTCCGCCTTCACCCGGAAAACGGGCGAAGCGCACTGGCATACGCTGCTGCGCGCCCGCGCCATCGAGAACGGCTGCTTCGTGTTCGCGGCGGCGCAGACCGGGCTGCATGAGAACAAGCGCGAGACCTACGGCCATTCGCTGATCGTCGCGCCCTGGGGCGAGGTGCTGGCCGAGGGCGGCGTCGAGCCCGGCGTTTTCATGGCGAAGATCGATCCCGCAAAAGTCGAGACCGCGCGCAAAGCCGTGCCGTCGCTGCAGCATGGAAGGCGTTTCAGCGTCACCGATCCCAAGGCCGGTCCCGAGCATCTGCACCTGGTGCGGGGATCGGCATGATCCATTACAACCTGCGCTGCGAACGCGGCCATTTGTTCGAAAGCTGGTTTCAAAGCTCGTCCGCCTATGAATCGCAGGAAAAGCGCAAGCTGGTGAGCTGCCCGGCCTGCGGCTCGACCGAGGTCGAGCGGGCCATCATGGCCCCGCAGATCGTGAGCAAGCGGGGCCGCGACAGCGCGGCACCGGCGCCGGCGCCTGCCGCCGGCACGGAAGTCACCGCACCCGCATCCACGCCCCTGATGATGGCGCAGGAGCGCGAGCTGCGCGCCAAGATCAAGGAGCTGCGCGATCACATCGTCAAGAACGCGGATAATGTCGGCGAGCGCTTTCCCAACGAAGCCCGCAAGATGCACTACGGCGACATCGAGCACCGCCCGATCTACGGTGAGGCCTCGCCGGAGGAAGCGCGCTCCCTGATCGAGGAAGGCGTCGAAGTCTCGCCGCTGCCGGTGCTGCCGGACGACCGGAATTGACGCGTAGCGTCATTCCGGGGCGATGCGAAGCATCGAACCCGGAATCTCGAGATTCCCCGATGTGCAATTGCACATCTGAGGTTCGCTCGTTACACTCGCGCCCCGGAATGACCGTGTGAATTACACCGCGACCAACAGCGCGACTCCGATTTCCTCATGATGAGGAGCGCGGCTTCGCGCGTCTCGAACCATGAGAGCCCCCATCTCGTCCTTCGAGACATTGACGCGTAGCGTCATTCCGGGATGGTCCGAAGGACCAGACCCGGAATCTCGAGATTCCGGGTTCGCTCGTTTCACTCGCGCCCCGGAATGACCGCGTGAGTTACACCGCGACCAATAGCGCGACGCCGACCACGATCAGGGCGATGCCGGACAGTTCGCGCGCCGACAGCGGCTGCTTGAACGAATAATACGCCACGGCTTGCGCGAACAGGACCTCGACCAGCGCCAGGGTGCGCACATTGGCGGCCGCCGTCAGCGCGAACGCCAGGAACCAGAACTGCGAGGCGAATGCGCCCATGAAGCCCGCGAATAGCGACGGTTTCCACATGCCCAGCATCGCCGTGAGCACCTTGGGCGCGCGCGCCAGCAGGTAGATGGTCAGCACCAGCGTCTGCAAGAACAGGCCGAACACCAGCGTGTAGGACGCGGCGGTCACGAACGACACGCCTGATACGGTGATGATGGCGCCGCGAAAGCCGATTGCCGACAGCGCGAATGCCGCGGCGGCGACCAGGCCGATGATGGTCGGCTTCAGGTCGGCGAAATTCTTTTCCCCGCCCGGCCGCAGCGCGGTGACGATCACGCCGATGGTCGCGATCAGGATCGCGATCACCTTCAGCATGGTCAGATGATCGCCGAGAAAGACAAAGCCGAAGATCGCGGTCTGGATCGCCTCGGTCTTCAGGTACGCCGTGGTCACCACGAACGAACGGTCGTTCATGGCCAGCAGCATTAGCCCGGTGGCGATGATCTGGCTGAGCGCGCCGAGCAACAGCCACGGCCAGAATGCCGCCGTCGGCCACGGCAGATGATCTCCGGTCGCGACCATCACCACGGCGAAGAACGCAATCGAGAACGGAAAGCCGAACAGAAAGCGGATATTGGTGGCGCCCCAGGTGCCGAGCGGCCCCGTCAACTGCCGCTGCATCGCATTGCGCGCGACCTGTCCCAGCGCGGCCGTGATGGTGAAGGGAATCCAGAGCGTGGTGATGGAGAACATGGGGGCTGCTGTCTTCACCCTCCCCTGGAGGGGGAGGGTCGGCTCGCATCGCAAGATGCGAGACGGGGTGGGGTGACGGTCTCTCAACTCGGGCAGCGTTCGAAGGGAGAGACTGTCACCCCACCCCGATCGCTGCGCGATCGACCCTCCCCCTCCAGGGGAGGGTAAGAATCAAAATCGTATTAGATTACTCACGCCCCCTCCGCCACCACCATGTAGTTGACGTCCATGTCGGAGGAGAGGCTCCAGCGGTCGGCGAACGGTGAATAGACCACGCCGGCCTGATCGGAGATGGCGAGCTTGTTGTTCGCCAGATGCCGGGTCAGTTCTTCCGGGGTGACGAACTTGTCCCATTGATGGGTGCCGCGCGGCAGCCAGCGCAGGACATATTCGGCGCCGACGATGGCCAGCGCAAAGCTCTTCCAGTTGCGGTTCAAGGTCGAGATCACCATCATCCCGCCGGGCTTGAGCATCGCGGCGCAGCGATTGAGGAACATGCCGACGTCGCTGACATGCTCGACCACTTCCATGGCGAGCACGATGTCGAAGCGCTCGCGCACATCCATCTGTTCGACGGTGGTGCAGCGGTAATCGATCGACAGATGCCCCTTGTCGGCGTGCAGCCGGGCGGCGGCGATGTTGGTGGCGGAGGGATCGATGCCGATCACCTGGGCGCCGAGACGGGTGAACGGTTCGCACAACAGGCCGGCGCCGCAGCCGATATCGAGGATGCGCAGCCCGGCAAGGCAATTCAGGCTTTTGACGTTGCGCTCGAACTTGCGGCAGGCGGCGTCGCGGATATAGGTCAGCCGCAGCGGGTTGATCTTGTGCAGCGGCGCCATCTTGCCGTTGGGGTCCCACCATTGGTCCGACAGTTTTGAAAACTTCGCGACCTCCGCGGGGTCGACCGTGGACCCTTGGGCAGCGGAACCCTGGGGGCCGGAAAAACTGGCTGACGAATTTGGTTGCATGGCCATGGCTTGCGCGTCGCTCCTATCGCGCGGTGATGTGGCTACGGAAGTCGAGCGGCGCAGCGATGGTGTTGATCGTCTCGGCGCCTTCGCCGACGCCGCGCACCGTGACGCTGCCGTAATTGAGGATGCGGCCGAGAATGCTCTGGTTGACGTCGACGCTCTCGACCTTGTCGAGACTCATCTCGAAGGTGCGGCGCTTGATGAACCCGGTCTTGTGAACGACGCGCATGTTGGTGACATCGGTTTCGGTGGTCCAGCGGTGGAACCAGGCCTTCGCGGTCCAGTACAGCGCCGCAATCGCCACCACGGCCGAGGCCGACAGGCACAACAGCACGATGCCCTCGGTGGCGGTCGCGCGCGACAGACCCAGCAGGACCGCGGCCACGATCCAGGCCGCGATGGCCGGCAGATAGAATATCCAGTGCGCGTTGGTCGAATACAGCACCTTCTCGCCCGGCTGCAGGATATCGTCGATATAACGCCCCATACGTTTCCGCCCCAATTACCTTGACGTTACCGTGACGCCGCCGTGTCCCCGGTCATTCCCCGGGACCGCCGGAACCGGTTGCTTGCCCGCAACCGCGCCGTTATGTATACGCGCCTTTCGGCCCGCGCGCCCGGTTTCCGTGCAGGCCACCTTACTTATCCTCTCAGGGAATGCACCAGTCGTCATGGGCCGTCTCGTGATGAAATTCGGCGGCACATCGGTCGCCAATATCGAGCGCATCCGCAATGTCGCGCGGCATGTGAAGCGCGAGGTCGACGCCGGCCACGACGTCGCCGTGGTGGTGTCGGCGATGGCCGGCAAGACCAATGAACTGGTGGAATGGTGCCGCGACGTCTCGCCGATGCATGACGCGCGCGAATACGACGCCGTGGTGGCGTCCGGCGAACAGGTCACCGCCGGACTGCTCGCGATCGCGTTGCAGACGATCGGCATTCAGGCGCGCTCCTGGCAAGGCTGGCAGATCCCGATTCGCACCAGCGACGCCCACGCTTCGGCGCGGATCCTCGAAATCGACGGGGCTGAGCTGGCCACCCGTTTCAAGGAACGCAAGGAAGTCGCCGTGATCGCCGGCTTCCAGGGCATCACGCCGCAAACCGGGCGAATCACCACGCTCGGCCGCGGCGGTTCCGATACCTCGGCGGTCGCGATTGCCGCCGCCATCCATGCCGACCGCTGCGATATCTATACCGACGTCGACGGCGTCTACACCACGGACCCCCGCGTGGTTCCGAAGGCGCGGCGCCTCGACCGGATCGCGTTCGAGGACATGCTGGAACTGGCCTCGCAGGGCGCCAAGGTGCTGCAGGTCCGGTCGGTGGAACTCGGCATGGTGCACAACATGCCGATCTTTGTGCGTTCCAGTTTCGACAAGCCCGAGGACATCGACCCGCACGCCACGCCGCCGGGCACGCTGATCTGCAGCGAGGAGGAAATCATGGAAAACCACGTGGTCACCGGCATCGCCTTTTCCAAGGACGAAGCCCAGATCTCGGTGCGCCAGATCGAGGACAAGCCCGGCGTCGCCGCCTCGATCTTCGGTCCGCTCGCCGAAGCCAATATCAATGTCGACATGATCGTGCAGAACGTCTCGGAGGACGGCGCCACCACCGACCTCACCTTCACCGTCCCGGCCTCGGACTATCGCCGCGCCCGCGATACCATTACCGCGGCCAAGAGCAAGATCGGCTACGCGCGAATAGACAGTGCTACCGATGTCGCCAAAGTCTCCGTGATCGGCAGCGGCATGCGCAGCCATGCCGGCGTCGCCGCCAAGGCGTTCGCGGCGCTGGCCGCCCGCAATATCAACATCCGCGCCATCACCACCTCCGAAATCAAATTTTCGGTACTGATCGACGCCGCCTACACCGAACTGGCGGTGCGCACGCTGCACACGCTCTACGGGCTCGACCAGGCATGAGAGCGGAGGGTGGTGCGCCCCCTCTCCCGCTTGCGGGGGAGGGCCGGGGTGGGGGTGCCAGCCAAGCAACGGATACCTGCGTCGTGGATAGATTTTCCCCCACCCGCCGCGCTCCGGCGCGCAAGTGCGCTGCCGAGCCCGTCGACCTCCCCCGCAAGCGGGAGAGGTAAGGGATCCAATCGTTAAACTTTAGAAAAATCTTCCCTTAGCGGGCGCAGCATGGGCCGCCACGGGGGTTATCACCCTCTGGCAGGGGTTTTGCTTGGCAAAACAAGCCTCAATTCGCTATACGGCCTGATGGGTGGGCTGCCGCAAACTGTGCCACAGTTTTCGCACTCCTGATTCGGCCGTTATCCGGCTTGCGACGGCGCCGAATGAATAAAATTGTTGTTTTTCTTGAGCTTGATGCCAGCTATCGGCCACCCGGCGGGCTGGCTTCCTGGAGGAGGATTTTAGCACATGCGGAGCGCGTCGGGAGGCCCCCGCGTCTTGCTGAGACGGCTCCGCGAAACCATGGCGGAGCAGGTCTCGGCCCAGGAACGATTGGACAAGATCGTGGTGCTGATCGCTGCCAACATGGTGGCCGAGGTCTGCTCGACCTATGTGCTGCGCATCGACAACACGCTCGAACTCTACGCCACCGAAGGCCTTAACCGCGACGCCGTGCACAGAACCGTGCTGAGCGCGCATGAGGGCCTGGTCGGCCTGGTGGCGAGCGAGGCGACGCCGCTCAACCTCAGCGACGCGCAAAGCCATCCGGCGTTCTCGTTCCGTCCGGAGACCGGCGAAGAAATCTACCATTCGTTCCTCGGCGTGCCGATCCTGCGCGCCGGCAATACGCTCGGCGTGCTGGTGGTGCAGAACCGCGCCAAGCGCACCTATGTCGAGGAAGAGGTCGAGGCGCTGCAGACCACCGCGATGGTGCTGGCGGAGATGATCGCCTCGGGCGAATTGTCGGCGCTGGCGCAGCCCGGCGCCGAGCCGGCCGCGCGCCACTCGCTGCACAAGACCGGCGCGATCCTGTCCGACGGCATCGCGCTCGGCCACGTGGTGCTGCACGAGCCGCGCGTCGTCATCACCAACTACATCGCCGAAGACCTGCCGAAGGAAATCAAGCGGCTCGATGCCGCGCTGACAAAATTGCGCGCCGACCTCGACCGCATGCTGGAACGCGGCGACGTCGCCGAAGGCGGCGAGCACCGCGACGTGCTCGAAGCCTACCGCATGTTCGCCAACGATCACGGCTGGTCGCACCGGCTGCACGAGGCGGTCGCCACCGGCCTCACCGCGGAGGCCGCCGTCGAGCGCGTGCAGTCCGACACCCGCGCCCGCATGCTGCGTTCCACCGATCCGTATTTGCGCGACCGCCTGCATGACCTCGAAGATCTCGGCCATCGCCTGATGCGGCAATTGGTGGGGCAGGATCACGCGCCGTCGCGGGAACAGCTGCCCGACAATGCCATCCTGATCGCGCGCGCGATGGGGCCCGCGGCGCTGCTCGACTACGACCGCAAGCGCCTGCGCGGACTGGTGCTGGAGGAAGGCACCGCCAATTCCCACGTCTCGATCGTGGCGCGCGCGCTGGGCATTCCCGCGGTCGGCGAAATCGCCAACGCGCCGGGCATTGCCGATCCCGGCGACGCCATCATCGTCGACGGCACCTCGGGCTCAATCTACGTCCGCCCCTCGGCGGAAATCGAATCGGCCTACGCGGAGCGGGTGCGATTCCGCGCGAGGCGGCAGGCGCAGTATTCGGCGCTGCGCGACAAGCCCTGCGTCACCAAGGACGGCCAGAACATCGAACTGATGATCAACGCCGGGCTGATCATCGACCTGCCGCATATCGACGACACCGGCAGTGCCGGCATCGGCCTGTTCCGCACCGAGCTGCAATTCATGGTCGGCCAGAGCCTGCCGCGCACCAGCGACCAGCTCGCGCTGTATCGCGCGGTGCTGGACGCCGCAGGTCCCAAGCCTGTGACCTTCCGCACGCTGGACATCGGCGGCGACAAGGCGCTGCCCTATATGGAAGCCGTGATCGAGGAAAATCCCGCGCTCGGCTGGCGCGCGATCCGGCTCGGGCTCGACCGGCCCGGCCTGCTGCGCGGCCAGATCCGCGCGTTGCTCCGTGCCGGCGGCGGCCGTGCGCTGCGCGTCATGTTCCCGATGATCACTGAAGTCGCCGAATTCGATTCCGCCAAGGCGATCGTCGAACGCGAGCTGACCTATCTGCGCCAGCATGGCCACGCGCTGCCGGAGCGGATCGACGTCGGCACCATGGTGGAAGTGCCGGCGCTGCTCTATCAGCTCGACGAACTGCTGAAGAAGGTCGATTTCGTCTCGGTCGGGTCCAATGACCTGTTTCAGTTCCTGTTCGCGGTCGATCGCGGCAACGCCAAGGTGTCGGAGCGGTTCGACACCATGTCTGCCCCAATCCTGCGGGCGCTGCGCGATATCGTGCGGAAGGCCGACGCGGCAAAGAAATCCGCGTCGCTGTGCGGCGAGATGGCGTCGAAGCCGCTTGGCGCGCTGGCGCTGATCGCATTGGGCTACCGTTCGCTGTCGATGTCGGCCACCGGGCACGGTCCGGTCAAGGCGATGATCCTCGACCTCGACGCCAAAAAGGCCGAGGCAATGATGAATCCGCTGCTCGATGCGCCGTCCGGCAGCGTGTCGATCCGGCAGAAGCTGACGGAATTTGCCGAAGCCGAAGGGTTGTCGTTGTAGCGAGGCCGTGCCCGCACAACGCCCTTTGTCGCAATTCGAGACCTGACCATGTCGATGCTCCCTGAAGCCAAACTTGATATTCTGCTGGCGCACCACGCTTCGCTCGAGGCGCAGCTGCTCGGCCAGGTGAATTCCGAGAGCTATGTGCGGATCACGCGCGAACTCGCCGAACTCAATCCGCTGATCGACGCGGTCAAGGCCTACCGCGCCACCAACAAGGAGATCGCGGATATCGAGGCGCTGATATCGGACCCCTCAACCGACGCCGACATGCGCGGCATGGCGGAAGCCGAGCACGAGACGCTTGCGGCGCGCAGCGTCGATCTGGCGCAGCAGATCCGCGTGGCGCTGCTGCCCAAGGACGCCATGGACGATCGCAACGTCGTGCTGGAAATCCGCGCCGGCACCGGCGGCGACGAGGCCGCCTTGTTCGCCGGCGACCTGTTCCGGATGTATGAGCGCTTCGCGGCCCTGCAGGGCTGGAAGGTCGAGGTGATCTCGGCCAGCGAAGGCACCATGGGCGGCTTCAAGGAAATCATCGCCGAGGTACAGGGCCGCGGCGCGTTCGCCAGGCTGAAATTCGAATCCGGCGTGCACCGGGTGCAGCGCGTGCCCGACACCGAGACCCAGGGGCGCATTCACACCTCGGCGGCGACGGTGGCCGTGCTGCCGGAGGTCGAGGAGGTCGACGTCGACATCAAGAGCGACGATCTGCGGATCGAGACCATGCGCTCGCAGGGCGCCGGCGGCCAGCATGTCAACAAGACCGAATCCGCGATCCGCATCACCCATATTCCGACCGGCATCGTGGTGATGATGCAGGACAGCCGCTCGCAGCACAAGAACCGCGCCTCGGCGATGAACATCCTGCGCTCCCGCATCTACGACGCCGAGCAGCAGCGCATCAATGCGACCCGCGCGGCGGACCGCCGTGAGAAGGTCGGGTCCGGCGATCGCTCCGAGCGCATCCGCACCTATAATTTTCCACAAGGCCGCGTCACCGATCACCGCATCAACCTCACGCTCTATAAACTTCCGCAGGTGATCGCGGGCGAAGCGCTCGGCGAACTGGTCGATGCCTTGACCACGGAGCATCAGGCAGCGCAGCTCGCCGCCCAGGGCGCCGCGGCGTGAGTAATCTCCCCTCGTCGTCCCTGCGAAGCCCAAGACGCCGCAACAATATCGGTGTCGTCCCTGCGAAGGCAGAGACCCATAGCTACCCTCGGTCGCTATTGCGAAAGGTATCAATACCCACCACCCATATCGTGGGGCCGCGGCGTATGGGTCCCCGCTTTCGCGGGGACGACGCATGACCGGACAAAGCGTCGATACCGCGCGCCGCACGCTCGCGGCACGATTCAAATCCGGCGCCATCGAGTCTGCCGAACTCGACGCCCGGATTCTGATCGGCGCGGCGCTCGGTCTCGATCTCACCGGCGTGATCGCGGCGGCGAGCCGGCTTCTCACGGCGGATGAATCCAAACGTATCGAGGAATTCGCGCAGCGCCGCCTTGGCGGCGAGCCGGTCGCGCGCATTCTCGGCGTCAAGGAATTCTGGGGCCTGCCGCTGAAACTTTCGGCCGCGACGCTGGTGCCGCGGCCCGACACTGAAACCGTGGTCGAACTGGCGCTGGAAATGGTGTGCGCCGGACTCCCTCTCCATCACCAGCTGCGCATCGCAGATCTCGGCACCGGCTCGGGCGCGATTTTATTGGCGCTGTTGTCCGAATTGCCGGACGCGTACGGGTTCGGTACCGACATCAGCGTGGCGGCGCTGCGGACCGCGAGCAGCAATGCCGCCTGTCTGGGACTGGCCGGTCGCGCCGCGTTCATCGCCTGCGATTATGCGGCGGCGCTGTCGGGTCCATTCGATCTGATCGTATCGAACCCGCCCTATATCCGCTCCGCCGACATCGCCGAACTCTCCACCGAGGTCCGCGATCACGATCCGCTGCTTGCGCTCGACGGCGGCCCGGACGGACTTGACGCCTATCGCGCCATCATTCCCCAGGCCGCGGCGCTGTTGGCGCCGGGCGGCACTCTGGTTGTGGAAGCGGGCCAGGGCCAAAGCGGCCAGATTCAGGGTTTGATGACGGCGACAGGGCTAACGCTCGATTGGCCTGTGAAAGCCGATCTGGCCGGGGTTCGCCGGGCGGTCGCGGGCCGGAAACTGCCCCTATAAAGCCTGATTGGAATGCAAAAAAACCACTTGGAATATTCCTCGGGAGCGACTACGTTCCGCCCACAACATCGGTCCAGGGTTGCTGGCCCCTTAGATACCCCTTAGGGATATTATGGGTGAAGGCCAGAGTTCTCAAAGCGAGAGCCCGCCCCGAGTGAAAGGTTCCAAAACGCAGGTCGAGTTGAGCGCGATGGCTGAGAGAGCTGCGCTGCTTCCGATCGCAAAGCGAACGAAAGCCTGATATTGCGCCTGAAAACTCACGCGAAAAACCTGTGCTTGTTTTGGCAGGCGGGATGATTTGAGGCAGCCAGCGCCGTCCGCTGGACTGTTGGGGAGCGCGTCTTTGTTGACCGCGACGTACGGCAAAATCTGTGTGGAATCGAACGGCACCGCGATTCGGTGCGCGTGACGCGTGCCGGATCGGGCAAGGCGGACTATGACAGCGACAATCCAGGGCTAATTGCCAGGGCCAATTGCCAAGGGCTATTTGCCAAGGCTAGTCGATAAGGCTGCTAATCACTCAAGGCTACTCATCACTCAAGACTGGTAACTTCAGGGCTGGAATAAAGGCGAGACATGAGAAACGGTCAGAACAACAACAAGCGGATGCGAAACCGGAACAACAACAATAATAACAACAACAATAACAACCGGCGCGGTCAGAACCCGATGACGCGGGTGTTCGAATCCAACGGTCCCGATATCAAGATTCGCGGCACCGCATCTCACGTTGCGGAAAAATATGTGCAGCTCGCGCGCGATGCGCGCTCTTCCGGCGATCCGGTCGCCGCCGAGAATTACTATCAGCACGCCGAGCATTATTTCCGCCTGATCGCCGCCGCCCAGGAGCAGTTCCGCCAGAACCAGCCGCAGCCGCGCACCGAGAACGAAATGCCCTCGGAGGACGGCGACGACGAGAGCGAGAGCTTCTCGAATTTCGGCCAGGAGCCCGGCTTCGTTCCGGCGCAGCCGCAGCCGTTCGTGCCCCGCGACAACAATCCGCGCGATCACCAGCGCGAGGGGCAACCCTACCAGCCGCGCGAGCAGCATCCGCCGCGGGAACATCGCGAGCACCGTCCGCAGCCTCAGTTTCAACCGCCGCAGCCGCAACCGCAGCCGGTGATTCCCGACAATGTCAGCGTCGATCGCCTGCCCTCCTTCATCACCGGACCGCAGCCGCAGATCAATGGCGGCCCCGGCGCCTTCGAAGGCGGCGGCGAGCGCTTCCCGCGCCGTCGGCGCCGGCCCCACGGCCCGCGCCCCGAAGGCGCCGCCGCGCCGGCGACACCCGGCGACGATTTCAATCCGGGCAATGAGTAAGACGACTATCTTTCGTTCGTCGTAAGCGCTTCTCTCCACCCTCCCTTGAAGGGGCCCTCCAGGGGAGGGTAAGAAATTCGGGCGCCACAAATGGCGCCACAAATAGTGTGTCGATTTTCTACCGCTGCAGCGGCACGTCGTCCCGCTGCAGCGAAGACGGCACCAGCGCCGGCTCCAGCGCCGGAATCAGCCGCGTGCGTTCGCGGTGCGCCGGGATCGCGCGGTAGACCTGCTTGGTGGCTTCCACGATATGAACGCCGGCGAACGGCAGCGACAGCGCGGCGCCGACGCGCTCCCACGCCATGGCGGAGCGCAGGAACCAGCCGCCGCCGACCGGCGGCATGAACAGCGCCTCGCCCCACGCCGTCGGCGTGAACCAGGTCTGCCGCAGCAATTGCGTGATCTGCGAGCGCGAATACGGCCGGCCGTGACCGAACGGCGTGTTGTCGGTGCGCGTCCATACCCCGCGCCGGTTCGGAATAATCGCCATCACCCGGCCGGACGGCGCCAGCACCCGCCACACCTCGCGCAACAGCCCTTCCGGATCGTCGGACATTTCCAGCGCATGAACCAGCAAAATACGATCGACCGCGGCATCCGGCAGCGGCAGTGAAAATTCATCGACCAGTGTTGCCAGGGTCGGCCGCGCGGTCGGCCATTTCAGCACCCCCTGCGCCGCCGGCATGAAGGCGATGCAGCGCTCGGAGTCCTCGCGGAACAGGCCGAGATAGGGCGTCGGATAGCCGAGGCCGAGCACCCGCTGCCCCCCGGCGTTCGGCCAGCGCGCATGAATGCCGCGATTGATCAGCCGCCGCGCCACGATGCCGAGGCGCTGCGAATAGAAATCGCGGAGATCGATGACATCGATGGTCATGGCAATAATCTAACACGTCGCCGGGCTCATGGGCGTGCCGAATATCGCATTGCCCAATGGCTGTTAACGCCATATCTCATGCCCGGATATGGCTGTGCCAGCGTTCTGGCCTCACCCTCACGGAGATATCATGGCTGCCGAAATCCGCCTGTTCCCCTGCCTCACCGACAATTTCGGTTACCTGATCCACGACCCCGCGACCAAGGCGACCGCCGCGGTCGACGCGCCGGAAGCCGCCCCGGTCATCAAGGCGCTGGAGCGCGAGGGCTGGACGCTGACGGATATTCTGGTCACCCATCATCATGGCGACCATGTCGGCGGCGTCGCCGAACTGAAGCGGAAATACGGGTGTCGCGTGGTCGCGCCCCATGACAAATCCGCTGCCATCGCCAATGTCGACCTGCGCGTCGGCCAGGGCGATATCGTCAAGGTCGGAGGCCTGCTGGCGCGGGTGCTGGAAACCCCGGGCCATACCCTCGACCACATCAGCTATGTATTCGACAACGACAAGGCATTGTTCGCCGCCGACACGCTGTTCTCGATCGGCTGCGGACGGGTGTTCGAGGGCAACTATCCGATGATGTGGGAGTCGCTGTTGAAGCTGCGCGCCCTGCCCGACGATTTCAAACTCTATTGCGGGCATGAATACACCGCCGCCAACGTCAAATTCGCGCTCACGATCGAACCGGACAATGCCGCGCTGAAAGCGCGCGCCGAGGAAGTGAAACGCTTGCGCGCCGACAACAGACCGACAATTCCGACGCTGCTTGGCGAGGAGAAGAAAGCCAATGTGTTCCTGCGCGCCGACGAGCCGTCGGTCGCGGCCAGCGTGCGGATGAAAGGCAGGAGCGCGGCGGAAGTGTTCGGCGAATTGCGCGAACGCAAGAACAAGTCCTGATGGGCAAATCCTGATGGGCAGGCTGCCTTCCGCCGCCGACATCATCGCCCGGCTTGCATTGAAGCCGCACCCCGAAGGCGGGCACTATCGCGAGACGTTTCGCGATACGCGCCTCGACGCCAACGGACGCGCGTTGTCGACCGCGATCTATTTCCTGCTGGCGCGCGGCGAGCGCTCGCACTGGCATCGCATCGATGCGGTGGAGATCTGGCACTACTACGCCGGCAGCGCGCTGACCCTGCAAATTGCCAATGACGGGGACCAGCGCAGCGTCAGGCTCGGCCCCGATCTCGCCGCCGGCGAAGTGCCGCAGGCGGTCGTGCCGGCACAGGCGTGGCAGGCCGCCGAATCGACCGGCGACTGGACGCTGGTCGGATGCACCGTGGCACCGGGATTCGACTTTGCGGCATTCGAATTGGCGCCGACGGGCTGGGCGCCTGCGAGCTAAGGCAACCCCGTCATTCCGGGGCGCGCGTCAGCGCGAGCCACAGATATGCAATTGCACATCGGGGAATCCTTGGATTCCGGGTTCACGCGTCAACGCGTGCCCGGAATGACAAGATCAGATCATGCGTGATACTGCCCGCCATTGACGGTCAGCGTCGATCCCGTGATGAAACCGGCATCGTCGGCGGCGAGGAATACCACGCTGCGCGCGATCTCCTCCGGCTCGCCGAGGCGGCCGGTCGGAATCAGCGGCAGGATGCTTTTCTCCAGCACCTCCTTCGGCACCGCCTGCACCATCTCGGTGTTGATATAGCCGGGGCAGATCACGTTCACCGTAACGCCAGCCTTGGCATTCTCCAGCGCCAGCGCCTTGGTAAAGCCGATATCGCCGGCCTTTGCCGCCGAGTAATTGACCTGGCCGAACTGGCCCTTCTGGCCGTTGACCGAGGAGATGTTGATGATGCGGCCGAATTTTCGGGCGCGCATGCCCTCGATCACCTGGCGCGTCACGTTGAACAGCGAACCGAGATTGGTATTGATCACCGCGTTCCACTGATCGAGCGTCATCTTGTGGAACGCGCCATCCTTGGTGATGCCGGCATTGTTGACGAGTACCTCGACCGGACCGAGGTCGGCCTCCACCTGCTTGATGCCCGCGATGCAGGCCTCGAACGAACTGACATCCCATTTATAGACGGGAATGCCGGTGTCGGCCTTGAACTTCTCCGCCGCCGCGTCATTGCCTGCATAGGTCGCCGCGACCTTGTAGCCGGCGGCTTTCAGCGCCTTGCTGATTGCAGCCCCGATGCCCCGCGTTCCTCCCGTTACCACTGCAACACGTGCCATGTTGTATCCTTCCCTTGGTATTTTTGAATCACGGTTTTTATTTTTAGCTTTGAATTAAGCGGGCCGTTTGACGAACATCAAGAACAAAACGCCCGGCACGAGGCCGGGCGTTTCATCTTAAGCTTTACCGATGCAGTTGCGAGATGATCTTTTCATCACGAAACGCCGCAGGATTAGTCGCGTGCAATGCACATGGCGATGCCCATGCCGCCGCCAATGCACAGCGTGGCAAGGCCCTTCTTGGCGTCGCGCTTCTGCATTTCATGCAGCAGCGTCACCAGCACACGGGCACCGGAGGCGCCGACGGGGTGGCCGATGGCGATTGCGCCGCCGTTGACGTTGACCCTGGAGGTATCCCAGCCGAGATCCTTGTTGACCGCGCAGGCCTGCGCCGCGAACGCCTCGTTGGCCTCGATCAGGTCGAGATCGCCGATCTTCCAGCCCGCCTTCTTCAGCGCGGCGCGCGAAGCCGGGATCGGCCCGGTGCCCATGATCTTCGGATCGACGCCGGCCTGGCCCCAGGACACGATGCGTCCCAGCACGGTCCTGCCTTCCTTGGCCGCCTGCCTGGCGGTCATCAGCACCACCGCGGCTGCGCCGTCGTTGATGCCGGAGGCGCTGCCGGCCGTCACGGTGCCGTCCTTCTCGAATGCCGGCTTGAGCTTGGCCATCGCTTCCAGCGTCGCGCCGTGACGGGGGTATTCGTCCGCATCCACGATAATGTCGCCCTTGCGCGACTTGATGGTGACCGGAACGATCTCGTCCTTGAACTTGCCGGCCTTCTGGGCCGCCTCGGCCTTGTTCTGCGAGGCCACGGCGAACTCGTCCTGGTGGGCGCGGGTGATCTGATATTGCTTGGCGACATTCTCGGCGGTGTTGCCCATGTGGTAGCCGTTGAAGGCATCCCACAAGCCGTCCTTGATCATGGTGTCGACGAGTTCGACCGGACCCATCTTCACGCCGCCGCGCAGATACTGGGCGTGCGGGGCCATGCTCATGGATTCCTGGCCGCCGGCGACGACGATTTCGGAATCGCCGTTGAGCAGCGCCTGATAGCCCAGCGCCACCGTACGCAGGCCCGAGCCGCACAATTGATTGACGCCCCAGGCCGGGCTTTCGACCGGGATGCCGGCGGCGATCGAGGCCTGACGGGCCGGGTTCTGGCCCTGTGCCGCGGTCAGGATCTGACCCATGATGACCTCAGAAACGCGGGCTGGCTCGATGCCCGCGCGCTCAAGGGCTGCCTTGATGGCGATGGCGCCGAGATCATGGGCCGGCATGGTGGCGAACGCGCCGTTGAAACTGCCGACCGGGGTGCGGGCGGCGCTGACGATGACGACATCGTCTGACATGGACATCTCCTGGGCTTGAGGGTCTTGGACGGCGGGCGGCCGGATGGCGGGCCAGTCTCTCACTCTATATCCTGTTAACGGAGTTGGGGCATGTCAACCGGCCGGCGGCCGAAATTACGCCGCGGCGCATTCAAAACGATCCTCCCGGCACATTCCCGAACAGCCTCCATGCCTTGGAATTAACCGTCCGCACAAAACGGTGGCGGAACGGCGTTGAAAATGCTTACTTTGTTGCGATGCGTTGCTCTACGCCCTTCGGCGATGCCGTCGGGTTCCTTGTCCTCCTCGGTGCATGTGTGAGCCCATGGCGAAAACAGACCAACCCACCACGATCAAGAAATACGCGAACCGACGGCTCTATAATACCGGTACCAGCACCTATGTGACGCTCGAGGACCTCGCGGCGATGGTGAAGGACGGCGAGGATTTTCTCGTCTACGACGCCAAGACCGGCGACGACATTACCCGCTCCGTACTGGCGCAGATCATCTTCGAACAGGAAAACAAGGCCGGCCAGAATCTGCTGCCGACCACCTTCCTGCGCCAGCTGATCCGATTCTACGGCGACAGTATGCAGATGGTGGTGCCGAAATATCTCGAACAGTCGATCGACACGCTGACACGCGAGCAGGAAAAATTCCGCAAGCAGTTGACCAACACATTCAGCGGCACGCCGTTCGCGCCGCTGGAAGAACACGTTCGCCGCAACATGGAATTGTTTCAGCAGACATTCTCGATGTTCAAGCCGTTCGTGCCGCCGCGCGGCGGAACGGCGGTTACAACCGAGCCGGAAAAGACACCGGAGCCGGCCGCGGAAAATAGCAACATCGACGATCTTCGCCGTCAGATGAAGGAAATGCAGGAGCGCCTCGAGCGGATGTCGAAAGAGCCGAAAAAGGAAGAGTGATTTTCTGTCGTCCCTGCGAAAGCACGGACCCATAGCCACCGGCATCAATCGTGGCATAAGGTCTCTCACACCATTGTCCATCCGATAGGACACGGCGCATGGGTCCCGGCTCAAGGCCGGGACGACGCTTTATATTTCGACGCGCAGAGATTTTCTAACACGCCGCCGGCAACACCGCTTCGCCCCGCGAATCCCAGGGCCGTTGCGAGGACGCAAGCCCGATCAGGCGGCCCTGGATATAATCGCAGCCCCAGTCGCGCAGCATCACCGCTGATTCCTCGTCCTGAACCCATTCGGCGACGGTCTTGATTTGCAGCCGGCGGGCCAGATCGATCAGCGTCTGCACGAAGGCGCGATCGTCGGCCGAGCGTGCGACGTTCTGCACGAAGGCGCCGTCGATCTTGACGATGTCGACGCCGAGCTTGCGCAAGTTCCGGAACGAGGTGTAACCGGCGCCGAAATCGTCGATCGCGATCCGGCTTCCAAAATTCTTCAGCCGGGTGACGAAGCCGCGCAAATCGTCGATATCCTGGATCGCGACCGTCTCGGTGATTTCGACGATCAGCCGCTCGGCGACGCCGGGGTGCGCCCGCATCAGCGATTCGATCGAGGCCCACCAGTCCGGATCCATCGTGGTGTCCGGCGAGATGTTGAGGCTGAGCTGCACATTCGGCGACGCCGCGAGTTCGGCCACCACCAGTTCGAGCACGCGGTGATCGACCAGCCGGATCAGGCCGAGCTTTTCGGCGACGGGCACGATGTCCGGCGCCAGCAGGACCTGCCCATCGTCCTGTTCCATGCGGATCAGGCACTCGTAGAACGAAGCGCGGCGCGAGTGCGCCTCCACCACCGGCTCGAACGCCATCACGATGCGGCGCTCGTTGAGCGCGGTGACGATCTCGTCGGTGACGCGGATATTGACGCGGCGCTGGGCGTCGCGCTCGACATTCGGACGCCACAGCGAGAACGACCCGGCGCGGCGGCGCTTGGCCGCATCGAGCGTTTCATGGGCGCGGTTGATCGCCTCGTCGGCGCTGCGCGCGTAGCGCGGCACGCTGACCGCGCCGATCGATGCGGTGACCGAGACCGGGCCGGATTTGGTCGGCACCACGTCGTCGCGAACGCCGGCCAGAAACCGCTCGGCGGCGACATTGATGTCGTCGACGGTGCAGTTCCTCAGGATCAGCCCGAATTTGTTGCCGGAGAACCGGCCGAGCACGTCGCCGGCACGCAGCCGGGCACGAATGCGCCGGGCGACCTCGGAAATCACGGCGTCCGCCACATCAAAGCCGAAGGCGTCGTTGATGCGTGCCAGGTGATCGATACCGATCAGCATGAAGGCGCAGGATGAGCGGAAGCGGGTGGTTTCCTCGATCGCCTCGGCCAGCGCTGCGACGAGATGGGTGCGATTGAGTTCGCCGGTCAGCGGGTCGTGCCGCGATAGCTTCACGAGTTGCTCGTCGCGGGCGTGGAGCTCGTTGTTGACGCGGACAATGCCCTGGACGCGCGCCGGCTTGCCATCGGCGCCGGCGAACCAGCGGCCGGTTTCCTCGATCCAGAGCACCGGGGCGGAGGTCGAGGTCCGCACGCCATATTCGATCCGGTAGGGCACCCCGTCGCTACCCTGCGCCGGCGGCGAATGCCCCAGCGCCTCCGACCGGATCGAGCGCACCGGCTCGATCAGTTTCGAAAACTCCGCGCCGCTCACAAGCGCCGTTGGCGGAACATCCGGAAAAACCGCGCTGACGTGATCGCTCCAGCCGATCGTATCGGTTGCGATATCCCATACGAAGGCCGCCTGGCCGAGGGAAGCCAGGATGGTCGAAGCTTGCGGTAGGGTGGGTATCAAAATCGCCTCGTTTCGGGACACTGCCGGTGATTCCCGGTCTAGGATACTGCTTGTTTCGGCATCGACCCTAGGCAAAGTTGATAAATATTCCGCAAACCACGTTGCGCGACGGCCAGGAACGAACCGGACAGAACGGCATAGGCCTTGCGAGAATGGAATCGGAAGCGGGCGCAGCGTCCCAAAATGTGACAATTCAGCCGGATTTTGATTTGCGATGTTAGGCAGCGATCGACCAGAACCGACAATCGAGGATGGCGTCTTTTCAGACGCCGAGCCCGCCTGCGTCGCGCTGGTGCCGGTGGTCGCCTCCACGCAATGGTCGATGCCCATCGAGCTGTCCCGGCCCAACTCGACTTTTGTCACCCATCTGATCGCAACCGCCGAGCAGGTGCCGCAAACCCGCTCCTTGCGGCGGGCGATGGCTGCCGATGCGCAGACCGCTTACCGCGCGAACCAGCACACGGCCCAAGGCGCGGCTCAAGTCGCGGGCTTCCGCACCCGGCAAATCATCTGAGTTAGCGCGGCGGCGGCTCTGGCGGCGGCGAGGCGTTGTGCGGCTGCAGTTCCGGCGAGGAGACTTCCGGTGATGCTTCACTCGGCGTGACGGCGGGTGGCACAACTTTCGGCGGCGACTGGTCGAGCGGCACGGATTCGGCGACGGAAGCCGCCGGCGGCACCGCCGGCGCAGGTGGCGGATCGAATTGAGGTTCGGGTGCAGCCGCCGCGGCAGGCTGTCTCGCGCCCCGCCTGGAGACCGCCGGGACCGCCACAACTTGCGTTCCGCGCCGCGCACGCAACGCGATGCCGGACAGAAAATCCACCAGCGCAAGCATCGCCAGCAGGCAATAGGTCGAGGTGCCGAACCGCGGCCACAGCAAAAACTCGGCCGCGGCGGCGCCGAACACGACCAGCGACAGCAGGTGATCGGTGAGGAATTTCGCGCCGGGACGGGCGCCCTTGATGACTTCCAGCAGCAGCAGGAAAATGCCGAGCGCCAGCAGCATATCGTTCAGGTTCACCGGCCACTCGGCGCCGGACATCAGCGTCAGCTTCAGCACCGGCTCGGCGAGCGACACGCTGGGCATCAGGAAGACGATGATGTTGTAGACCGCGAGCGGAATCAGAAGCAGCGGAAAACCGACCATGGACATCCGGGGCCTTCCTTCTCAAGCAAGAGAACCAGGGCGTTCCCGGGCGAAACGCTTCGGCCCGTCCCAGGAACCCGTCTTACCTCACCCGTTGGCCGAATTCAGGCAGGCCGGCCGTCGGCTTGCCCGCCTTTCGCGTGGATCAGGATTCCTTCTTGGCCTTCAGAACCTGGCGGCCCTTGTACATCCCGGTCTTCAAATCGAGATGATGCGGACGGCGCAATTCGCCGGAGTCCTTGTCCTCGGCGTAGGTCGGTTTCTTCAGCGCATCCGCCGAGCGGCGCATGCCACGCCGCGAGGGCGATGTTTTTCTTCTGGGAACGGCCATGTTGGTGTCCTCTAGGGGTGTTGTCGGAGGCATCGTCCGGGGAGGACGGCTGAAGCGTTTTTGGCGCGAGCTGAAATGCCGATAAGGCCGCGCTTATAGAGGATGGAACAGCGCAAAGCTAGCGTGGTTTGCAGCCAAAATGGCTCAAAATCGGTTCAAAAGGCCCGATTTTCGCGCCAGCATCGCTGCAACTCCGCGGCCTGCGCCCGCGCCGTATAGGTGCCGGCCAGGCGGCGCACCCCGGGGCCGGGATTACGGGCGCTGCGCTTGACCGGGTTGGGCAGGATCGCCGCCAGCAGGGCGGCTTCGCGCGGCCCAAGCGCCGAGGCCGGACGGCCGAAGGCATAGGCGGAGCCAGCCTGCGCGCCGAACTGGCCGGACGGACCGAGCTCGGCGATATTGAGATAGATCTCCAGGATGCGCTGCTTCGGCAGCACGAAGTCGATCCACAGCGCCAGCGGAAACTCCAGCGCCTTGCGGACCACGCTGCGGCCCGGCCACAGGAACAGGTTTTTCGCCACCTGCTGGGTGATGGTCGAGCCGCCGCGCGTCACTTCGCCGTCCTCGGCGTCGTCGATCACGTCGCGCAGCGCGTCCCAGTCGATGCCGTGATGGCTGCAGAATTTCGCATCTTCGGCGGCGACCACCGAGCGCGGCAGTGACGGCGAGATCGCGCCGAAATCGATCCATTGCCGCGACATCGGCGCCCCGGTCAGCCAGCGCCAGGCCATCAGCGTCGAGACCGGATGCCCGGCGCGGTAAAGCGGCGCCACCAGATAAGGCAGCGCCAACACGACCAGCAGGATCAGCAGTAAATTTCGGGCGACGCGCAAAATCACCGTTCTGTTTCTGCGCGTATTCCGCAAAAGTGCCGGTTTTGCGAACAGAATACGCGCGAGTTACTATGATAGAGCATTTTCTCCGGCCAACCGATTCCACTTGACCGGAAAATGCCATGCGCGGCGGCCGTGGCCGGATAATGGCCGGTATCGATGATATCTCCCTGATAGTTCTGGCGTTTTCCAGCGGTTTTAGGGCACCGCGGACCTGGGCGGCGGAATTGACGAAGCCGGTGCCATCAACGATTGTCCCGCCAACTCGATTGGGAGCTGTTTTTGATGACGACCGGCACGGCACTATCGGACTTTACGAAACGACTGGACCAGACCGCGGAGGACACCGAAGCCCTGCTGGGCAAACTTTTGTCAGATGAGCTTTTGCCCGACGAGATCGCACGGCCGAAACGGCTGATCGAGGCGATGCGCTATTCGAGCCTCGGCGGGGGAAAACGGCTGCGGCCGTTTCTGGTGGTCGAGAGCGCGGCCGTGTTCGGTGTCGCGCGCGAGGCCGCGCTGCTGGCCGGCGCCGCGCTCGAATGCATCCACTGCTATTCGCTTGTTCATGACGACCTGCCGGCGATGGACAACAGCGATCTGCGCCGCGGCCGGCCCACGCTTCACAAGAAGACCGACGACGCCACTGCGATCCTGGCCGGCGACGGGCTGCTGACGCTCGCTTTCGACATCATCACCCGCGACGAGATCCACAAGGACCCGACGGTGCGGCTGCTGCTGACGCGCGCGCTGGCGCGTGCATCGGGAATCGGCGGCATGGTCGGCGGCCAGATGCTCGACCTTGCCGGCGAAGGCCGATTCGGCGACCGCGAACCGGTCGATGTCGCGCGGCTGCAGCAGATGAAGACCGGGGCGCTGCTGCGCTTCGGCTGTATCGCCGGCGCGATCCTCGGCCAGTCCTCGCCGAGGGAATACCAGGCGCTCGACGACTATGGCCGCGCGCTCGGCGAAGCCTTTCAGATCGCCGACGACCTGCTCGACGTCGAAGGCGACGCCGCCGCGCTCGGCAAGCAGACCGGCCAGGACGCCGCGCTGGGCAAGACCACTTTCGTCACCCAGCTCGGCGTCGCGGGCGCCAAGCAGCGCGTGCGCGATTTGCTGGCGCGCGCCGATGCCGCGTTGTCGATCTTCGGCGCCAAGGGCGACGTGCTGCGCGCCGCCGCGCGATTCGTCGCCGAGCGCAAGAATTGAAGGCGGCGATGACAGTCAAGCAAGCCGACGATCCCGTTCTCGTTCGTTTTCGGAAGATGCCCGGGCCGGTCCGTGTGGTCTACGCGTGGCCACGCACCTTCTTTTCGATTCTGATCGGCATAGCGGCATTCGTTCTGCTGCCTGCCTCGCTGCGGCCGGTGACACGCATACTGGTCGGCTGGGATGTCTTTACCGCGGTGTATCTGGCGCTGGCCTACATCATGATGTCGCACTGCGGACTTGCGCATATCAAGCGCAACGCCGTGCTGCAGGACGATGGCCGCTTTCTGATCCTGCTGGTGACCGCGCTCGGCGCGTTTGCCTCAATCGCCGCGATCGTGTTCGAACTCGGCGCATCGCAGCGCAGCGTCCCGGAGCTGACGCTGGCGACCGTGACGATCGCGCTGTCCTGGGCCACCGTACACACCACCTTCGCGCTGCACTACGCCCATGATTACTACCGCGGCGCCAAGCCCGGCGGCTTGCAGTTTCCGAGCGGCGACACGCAGGAACACGCGGACTACTGGGATTTTGTCTATTTCTCGTTCGTGATCGGCATGACCGCGCAGGTTTCCGACGTCGGCATCACCGCCAAGAGCATCCGCCGCACGGCCACCGCACACGGCATCATCTCTTTCGTCTACAATACCGCGCTGGTCGCGCTGATGGTCAATATCGCCGCGAGCGCGATCTGAGTGTTGCCATGTCATTCCGGGGCGATGCGCAAGCATCGAACCCGGAATCCAAGGATTCCCCGATGTGCAATTGCACATCTGAGGTCTGGTCCTTCGGACCATCCCGGAATGACGATAACAATTTGCGGGCATCGTACCTCGCGCCGCTCACCTGCAAATCTGCACGTTGCCGCCGCCACCTTCGCGGGGGCCACCTTGCGCGGTCGTTCTGAATTCGAGGTGACAGCCGCGCGCGACCGGGCGGCAGCCGCCTTGGTCGCAGACGATCTGGCCCGAGGCCTGCGGCCTGGCCGGAGCGGCCTCAGGCCTCGGCCGGTCCCGCGCCGCGCGCTCGGGGCGGTCGGAAGTGTCACGCCTGGCGGTCGGCGTTTTCGCGCGGCGCTTCTGGCATTCGTTATCGTCATTGAGGATCGAGCCTTCGGCGCAGACGATTCGGCTGCAGCGGTCGCCGTCGGGTTTGAAGCCATGCTCGCAGACCAGCGGACAGACCCGCGACGGTTTCAGCTTGATCGCGTCGAGCGCATCGAGACTTGCCAGCTCGACGTCGAATTTGGTTCCGGCATGGCGGTTGAACAGCGCCAGCGAGCGCTGCGAGGCCGCGTTCCATTCGCCGTCGGCATCCCCGGTGAGACAGCCGACGCGGCGCAGTTCGGTCTGCACCGATTTGGCGAGATCGGCCGGCGGCGGCGACGGGTTCAGCGAGCCGAGGTTGGTCGCATCTTTCGCCCCTTGTGCCTTGTCGGCCGTCGTGGTTTCGGCGGCAGCCCGTTTCTGTTCGGCCTCGGCGGCCTGCTGCTGCGCCGCCTCCTTGGCTTTCTCGGCTGCCAATCGGGCCTGCTCGGCGGCCTTGGCATCGGCGTCGGCCTTGGCCTGCTGTGCCTTTTGCGCACCCTCGGCGGCAAGCCGCGCCCGTTCCTGTTCGGCGAGCCGCGACTTTTCGGTCGCCGCAACGCGGGTTTCCTCCGCGGCAATCCTGGCCAGCTGGATCCTGGCGAGGTTTGCGTAAAAACCGTCCGGGTACTGCGCGAGAAAAGCGTTCAGCGCGTCCTTGTTGCCGACCTGCAGCGCCAGTTCGTAGTCGCGGCGTGCCTCTGCCTGCGGATTGGGCGCGGGTGTGGACGGTGCAGAGCTCTTGGGCGCGGGTTTGGCCGGCACCAACGGCAGGTCGTCGCCGCCGAGCGAGCCATAGACAAACGGCTCCTGTTGATTGCCCGTGCTCTTGAGCACGTCGTCGCGCACGAATCCGAATGCCCGGCGCACATCGAGCCCCGGCGTCGTCAGGTGCTTTGCCAGCGCGATCGTGAACGGGCTGTTTTTGTCGTTGCCGTCCTGCGCGGTCGAGCCGGCCTTGGCAGAATAGGCGATCAGCGTATTCGGGCTCGCCGGCTCGATCTTGGCGAGGCCGCGACCGACTGAGCGCGATGCCACCGTGCGTTTCATGTTCCCGGCGAACGGATTGTCGCGGCAGGCGTCGAGGATCACCAGCCGAAGTTGTTTGGCGGGCTCAATCGCCAGCAGCACGCGGTCCAGCGAGAACGCCTCGTCGAACACGTCGGTGTCGCGTTCCAGTTTCGCATCCACCGGGATCAGGTAATTGGTGCCGTCCACCTCCATGCCGTGACCGGCGTAATAGACCACGGCGATATCGGCGTCGCGCGCGCGGTCGGCAAAGTCGCGCAGCACGCGGCGCGTCTCCGCCGCCGGCAGGTCGTGGCGTGAGTCCACGACATCGAAACCGGCGTCCTTGAGCGTCGCCGCGATCACCGCGCCGTCATTGACCGGGTTCGGAAGCGGCGCCACATTCTGATAGGCGGAATTGCCAAGCACCAGCGCGACGCGCTTTTCGGCTGATGCCGCCTGGCACACCAGCAGCAGCGCGGCGGCCAGCAAAAACCGACAGAATGAAAATCGGCGCAATCTTGGAGATCCAGGCGAATTCATCATGACGCTCCCGGAACTATCGTCGTTATAGCATCGCAGCCTGCCTACCAGATACCGACGCTAAAGCCTTGTGAGCCAGATCACGAAACGGCGGCGCGCATCAGCCGCCGAGGCACAGCGGGAAACGGAACTTCCTCTCTTTGGGTCGTGCCAACCCGTCGCCGGTTCGCCCTTTGCGGATCACGTTTTTCCGTCCAATATCAGGCCACAAGCAAAAACAAGCGGAGGAAGCCATGCGCGGCGTTGTATTCACGGGCGAACGCGGGCTGGAACTGATGGCGTTCCCCGACCCCACCCCGGATGCCCATGACGTCGTCATCGCGATGAAGGCGTCCGGCATGTGTGGCAGCGACCTGCATCAATACCGCCGCCCCAAAGGCCAGACCCAGGCGACCGGCATTCCGATGAAGGACGGTCCCGTGATCGCCGGGCACGAACCCTGTGGCGTCGTGGTCGCGGTCGGCTCCGCCGTCGAAGCCAGGGAAGCGCGTGTCGGCCAACGTGTGATGGTGCATCACTATCAGGGCTGCACCCAGTGCAACCATTGCCGCTCCGGATGGCAGCAGCTCTGCCAGGAGGTGCCGGTCAAGGTCTACGGCAACAACGCCCATGGCGGCCACGCGCACTACTTGAAGGTGCCCGCCAACACGCTGGTGCCGTTGCCCGACGAATTGTCGTTCTCGGCCGGTGCCGCGATCGCCTGCGGCTCCGGGACCGCCTACAGCGCGCTGCGTCGGATGAACCTTTCGGGCAACGACACGATCGCGATTTTCGGCCAGGGGCCGGTCGGGCTCGCCGCCACCCAATACGCCAAGGCGATGGGCGCGAAGGTGATCGCGCTCGACATCAGCCCACAGCGTTTGGAGCGCGCCAGGGCGTTCGGCGCCGACGACGTCATCAATCCCGGCTCGAACGATCCGGTCGCCGCGATTAGGGATATCACCCACGGGCGTTATGCGGACCTGACGCTGGACACCTCGAGCAATCCGGATGCGCGGCTGAATGCGATCCGCTCCACCAAGGTGTGGGGCACGATGTGCTTCGTCGGCGAGGGCGGCGACGTCCATATCGACGTCAGCCCGCATTTGCTGCGCCGGCAATTGACGCTGGTGGCGTCGTGGACGTTCTCCAACATCATCCAGGCCGACTGCGCCCGATTCTCGGTCGAGCGCGGGATCGACGTCGACAAGCTCTTTACCCATCGCTGGAGCATCGATCAGGCGGAGGAAGCCTACAAACTGTTCGACAGGCAGGTCGACGGCAAGGGCGTGTTTTTGATGTGACGACGCCAGTCGTCATTCCGGGGCGCGAGTAAAACGAGCGAACCCGGAATCCAGAAGTCACTAGCGCGAGATTCCGGGTTCGCGCTTCGCGCGCCCCGGAATGACAGGAAACAGGGAGCACCAACCAATGAGTCATGACCGATCGACCGTCGAAGCCGTGGTCCAGCATTATTTCGACGGGCTCTACGAGGGCGATGCCGACAAATTGGGCGCCATTTTCCATCCCTCTGCCGACCTGCGGTGGGTGGAAAAGGGCGAGCTGAAGGTCCTCACGGTACCGAACTGGATGGGCTGGGTCAGAAAACGGCCCTCCGCCAAATCCGAGGGCAAGCCGCGCGAGGACTTCATCGTCACCATCGACCGCTCCGACGAATCCACCGCCTTCATCAAGGTGCGCTGCCAGTTGCCGCCGCGCTACTTCACCGACTATCTGGTGGCGATGAAACTCAAAGACGGCTGGCAAATCGTCTCGAAGTCATACCGCTACGATCTTAGGGAATAGCCACGGCAATTCCGCGGCATTGACGTTGCCGCCGGTCCGGGCAAATTGGCCCGGCACAGGAATTCGACATCGTGGAAGCCACGTTCCAGATCTTTCTGATTTTGCTGGCGGTGCTGGCGGGAACCGCCCTGCTGGCGCGGCGGATCAGCGTCGCCCCGGCGATCCTGTTGCTGCTGACCGGCATCGTCCTCGCCTTCGTGCCGGGAATGCCGTCGCTGGAATTGCCGCCGGAACTGGTGCTGCTGCTGGTTTTGCCGCCGCTGATCTATTCGGCCAGCGTCGCCATGAGCTGGCGCGAATTCAAAAAGAACCTGCGCCCGATCATCCTGCTGGCGGTCGGCTGCGTGATTTTTACGGCGTTCGCGGTCGCCGCCGCGACACATTACCTGATCGGGCTGCCGTGGACCGTCGGCTTTTTGCTCGGCGCCATTGTCGCGCCTCCGGACGTGGTGGCGCCGCTGGCGATTGCGCGCAAGCTCGGCCTGCCGCGTCGTATCCTCGTCGTGCTCGAGGGCGAGGGACTGGCGAACGACGCCACCGCGCTGATTCTTTATCGCTTCGCGTTGGTGGCGATTTCGACCGGCATGCTCTCGCTGCCGAAGGCGGCGGGCACGTTCGTCGCCATCGTCGCCGGCGAGATGCTGTTCGGCGCGGCCGTCGGCTGGCTCAGCTTGCGGGCGCGCCACCGCGCGCGGGATCCGCAGATCGAGATCACGCTGTCGCTGATTACGCCCTACATCGCCTACTGGATCCCCCAGCATTTCGGCGGCTCCGGGGTGATCGCGACCGTCGCCTGCGGGCTCTATATGAGTTGGAACGGGCCGCTGCTGATTTCTTCGGCGACGCGGCTGCAGGGCATCTTCTTCTGGGACCTCGTGATCTTTCTGATCGAGGGCCTGCTGTTCCTGCTGACCGGCTTCCAGATTCGCTCGCTATTCGAGGCATCGAAGGCGTTTCCGCTGCACAACATCCTGTTCGCGATCGCGCTGGTCACCGTGATCATCATCGTGGCGCGCTTCGCCTGGGCGTTTCCCGCCACCTACCTGCCGCGGCTGTTGAGCAAGCGGCTGCGCGAACGCGATCCGGCGCCGCCGTGGCAGTGGACCTTCGTGCTCGCCTTCACCGGCGTGCGCGGCGCGGTTTCGCTGGCCGCGGCGCTGGCGCTGCCGTTCGCGCTGCCGGACGGCGAGGCCTTTCCATACCGCGACCTGATTCTGTTCGTCAGCTTCGGCGTCATTTTCATCACCCTGGTCGGACTCGGGCTCGGTCTGCCGTCGGTGGTCCGCGCGCTCGGCATGGCGCAAGCCGGCCGCGCCGAACATCTGGCGGAACACGAGTCGGAAATCGCGGCGCGGCGCGAGGCGCTCGGCGTGGCGCTGAAGTCGCTCGATGCCATCACCAGCGACCGCGAATTGTCCGACGAAGTGGTCAGGCTGCTGCGGGCGCGGCATGAGACCCGGATCAACCAGCTACCGGATTCGCTTAATCCGTATGCGGACGATGTCTCCGCGGCGGGCATTGACCTGACGCGGGAACTGATCGCGTCGGAGCGGAAATTCATTCACATGCTGCTGCGCGACGGCAAGATCACCGACGAGGTCAGGCGGCGGATCGAACGCGACCTCGATCTGGAGGAAGCAAGCCTCGCCAACCGCGAATATCGCAAGGTGCCGCTGTAAAGAAAGACTTGCGAGCGCGAATGCACCCACACGGGTCGTCCCGGCGAACGCCGGGACCCATATGCCGTGCCCTCTCGATCAAGCATGGAGGCAGACGCCTTCGGTAACAACTCACGCCGGTGGTTATGGGTTCCTGCGTTCGCAGGGACGACCCGCGATAAAAATAAGGCCCCTACTCCGCCGCCGCATTCCGCCGCCGCCCGACGAACCCCGTCGCGTCGCCGAACCGCTCCACCATGACCGCCGGTAAATCCTTTTCCCGGTGCGTCACGCAGGCGCCGGAGCGCACGGTGTAGCGGTCCTGATGTGCCAAGTGCGAAGGCGCGTGGCCCTGCTGCAGCGCGCGGGCGCAGTCCATCACCAGTTTGCGGAAGTGCATGATGCCGAGATCGGTCGGCCCGAGATGTTCGCGGCTGCGGTCGGCGATCGGCCCCTGGCTGTCCTGCACCGCGGCGTCCTGTTCGGACACGCCCTTGATGCCGGTATAGCTTTTGGTCTTCTGCAGCTTTCGGTCGATCAGATAGTCGTTGGCCTTGTTTCGCAGCGGTACGTAATTTTCGTCGACCTCCGAGATCACGCCGTTGCCGCGGTCGTACGCATCGCGCTCGGCTTGCGTCAGCGGCCGCTCCGGATTCCAGGCATAGGTGTAGATCCAGCATTTGGTATCCGTGACCGGAATGAAACTCTGGCCGAAAATGCTCTCGCCCGGCATCGCGCTCGGCGCATAGGCATGCACCGGCATCAGGTATTGGGCGATGCGCCAATAGATGTTGTCGCTGTCGGTGAGCCGGCCGCCCGCGATGGTCAGGCCAGCGTCATGCGGATTGATTTTGATCACCGGACGCGGGTCCTCGGCGATCCAGCGCATGTGATCGACGTTCATGCGCGCGATCGGATTGACGAAGTGCTTTTTGATATCGAGCACCTCGTCCTCGTCCTTGTCGAAGCT
Source organism: Bradyrhizobium erythrophlei (assembly GCF_900129425.1). NCBI lineage: Bacteria > Pseudomonadati > Pseudomonadota > Alphaproteobacteria > Hyphomicrobiales > Nitrobacteraceae > Bradyrhizobium > Bradyrhizobium erythrophlei. The sequence continues at coordinate 8,315,272 of NZ_LT670817.1, forward strand.
CAGGTGCGCGAAGGTGAAATGCGCGGTGTCGATGGAGCCTTCCAGCGCCTGCACCCAGTTGCAGTCCTGCCACTTCTTGGAGACGTAGCGGTGCGAGGCCGGCACCAGCGCCATCTCCAGGTCAGGCAATTCCGGTACTGCTTCAGCGGGACCCATATAGGCCCAGATCATGTCGCCCCATTCGCGCACCGGATAGGATTTGATCCGGATCAGGTCCTTGGCATTGAGGTCGGGATAGGAGGTCGGCATGTCGACGCAAGCGCCGTCGGTGTCGAATTTCCAGCCGTGATAGACGCAGCGGATGCCGCATTCCTCAACGCGGCCGAGCCAGAGATTGGCGCCGCGGTGCGGACAATATTGATCGATCACGCCGACCACGCCGCGCGAATCGCGGAACGCCAGCAACTCCTCGCCCATCACGACGATCTTCTTCGGCGGCCCGTCGGCATCCGGCAGTTCCTCTGACAGCAAGACCGGCAGCCAGAACCGGCGCAGCAGTTCGCCCATCGGCGTGCCCGAACCGCTTTCGGTCAGGAACTTGTTGTCCTCGGCGCGGAGCATGGGTTTCCTCCGGGATTCGTTATTGCTTTGGCCCAAGCTTGGCGCAGGCGGAGAGGGCCGTCAACGCGGGCTGTAGGGTGGGTTAGGCGAAGCCCTAACCCGCCGATTTCACGGGGCGCGGTGGGTTACGCCTTCGGCTAACCCACCCTACACTTTACGCCCTTCACACCGGCCGCTCGCCCTTTACCGTCACGCGGGTGCCGGCGCGGGTGTGCGGCCAGTAATCCCACAGCGCGCGGTGCTGGGCGCAGCGATTGTCCCAGAACGCAATCGCGTTCTCGCTCCAGCGGAAGCGGCACTGGAACAGTGGATTTTCCATGTGCTGGTAAAGATATTTCAGGATCGCGGCGCTCTCGTCCTGGGGTACGCCGACGATGTGGCGGGTGAAGCCGCTATTGACATAGAGCGCCTTTTTGCCGGTCACGGGGTGCGTGCGCACCACGGGATGTTCGGCGCGCGGATAGGCCGGCCGGTCGGCCACGCCATAATTGGCGTAGAGCCCGCGGTAGATCGGCTCGCCATCATGCAGCGCGGTGAGCCCGTCGAGATAGGCCTTCATCCGCTCCGACAGCGATTCGTAAGCCGCATACATGTTGGCAAACAGCGTATCGCCGCCGCTCGGCGGGCACTGCTTGATGTGGAGAATCGAGCCCATCGGCGGCTCGACGTCGCAGGAGACGTCGGTATGCCAGCCCTCGCCGTTGACGCGCGGTGAATCCTTGTCGGCATAGATCTTCATCAGCGCCGGATCGTCGCCCTCGTGGGGCGCGGCGGGATGGATGTGCAGTTCGCCGAACTTGCGCCCGAAGGCGAGATGCTGCTGCGGCGTGATGTGCTGGTCGCGGAAGAAGATCACGAGATTTTCGGCGAGCGCGCGATGGATCTCGTCGATCTGACGGTTCGAGCGCGCCTCGTCCGAAACCAGCCTGCCGATATCGACGCCCGAGATCTCCGCGCCGATGATCGGGGTCAGCTTCTCGACGCCGATGGTTTCATAAGGCTCGGTGCTGTCGGCGGTGTGCCGATAGCGGGGGCCTTGCTTGCTGGCGAGCGAAGACATGCGCGTTCTCCCGATCATTCTTGATTGGGATCATCGTAGCCCGGATGGAGCGAAGCGCAATCCGGGAAAGATCGTTCGACGAGAGGGAAAGCCCGGATTTCGCTTGCGCTCCATCCGGACTACGACGGTGCCAGACCCTCATGGTGAGGAGCGCGTCGGAGTTTATCATCGGGCCGCGCTTCGCGCGGACCCGTTGGCGCGCTCTCGAACCATGAGAGCGCCGATGCATCCATCCTTCGAGGCGCGCGCGGGAGCGCGCTCCTCAGGATGAGGACCTGCGATTGCAGCGCCCTACTCCGCCGCCGTCACCGCTTCAGCAGGAACCGCCGCGCCCGCGCCGTAGCGCTGGTCGATATAGTCGATCACCATCGCCTTGAATTCGGTGGCGATGTTGGGGCCGCGCAAGGTGCGGAATTTCTTGCCGTCGACGAACACCGGCGCCGCCGGGGTTTCGCCGGTGCCGGGCAGGGAGATGCCGATATCGGCATGCTTGGATTCGCCGGGACCGTTGACGATGCAGCCCATGATCGCGACGTTGAGCTCCTCGACGCCGGGATAGCGCGTCTTCCACGCCGGCATCTCGTCGCGGATGAAATCCTGGATCGAGCGCGCCAGTTCCTGGAAGGTGGTCGAGGTGGTGCGGCCGCAGCCCGGACAGGCCGCGACCAGCGGCACGAAGGTGCGGAAGCCCATGGTCTGCAGCAGTTCCTGCGCGACCTGCACCTCCAGGGTGCGATCGCCGCCCGGCTCCGGCGTCAGTGAAATCCGGATGGTGTCGCCGATGCCGTCCTGCAGCAAAATGCCGAGCGCGGCGGATGAAGCGACGATGCCCTTCGATCCCATGCCGGCTTCGGTGAGGCCGAGATGGATGGCGTAATCCGAACGTTCGGCGAGGGTCTGGTAAACCGCGATCAGGTCCTGCACCGCAGAAACCTTGGCGGACAGGATCATCCTGTTCTTGGGCATGCCGAGTTCCTGGGCCCGCGCCGCCGACAGTAGCGCCGACTGCACCATCGCCTCGCGGGTCACCGCCCGTACATCCTTCGGTTCTGCAAGCTTCGCGTTTTCGTCCATCAGCCTGGTCAGCAGTTCCTGATCCAGCGAACCCCAATTGGCGCCGATCCGCACCGGCTTGTTGTTCTTGTTCGCGATCTCGATGATGTCGGCGAATTGCGTGTCGCGCTTGTTCTTGAAACCGACATTGCCGGGATTGATGCGATATTTGTCGAGCGCCTCGGCGCATGCCGGATACTCCGCCAGCAGCTTGTGGCCGATATAATGGAAATCGCCAATCAAGGGCGTGGTGATGCCGCGCTTGCGCAATTCGTCGCGGATATGCGGCACGGCGGCCGCCGCTTCGTCACGGTCGACCGTGATCCGCACCAACTCGGAGCCGGCGCGCGCCAAAGCTGCGACCTGCGCCACGGTTCCCGCGACATCGGCTGTGTCGGTGTTGGTCATCGACTGCACCACGATCGGCGCGCCCCCGCCGACGGCGACATTGCCGACCATGACCTGGGTGGTTTGATGCCGGGCCTTGGGACCGGCGACGTCGTTCTGGGGTGGTTTGACTGGCTTGTTCATGGGTCTCAAGTATCAGGTTTTTGTGACGTTCAGCAATGGATCAATCGGAACACGGAGCCGTGGTGCTGCGGCGTCCATGCATGATCAAATAGCTAGCCACCACGCCAAACAAAGGGTTGATAAGGATAAAAGCCGACAATTTGCTGGCGGAAACCGGCCATTGCCGAACGTTTCCGTTCTTTGTTAAGATACTGAGAAATAGACGATTTTTTCATTTGCCCGCAGGACTTCGAACATTCCGTTGACAGAGGGTCAAATGAACCCGATCTAAAAGAAACGAAGAGATCATCCGACGGTAGTGACGCAGATGAGTCCCGCACTTGTTTTAACAACGGTAAATGCGCCGTATAGCAAAAAGCTAACCGCGCCGGAGCTTGCTCATTGTTTGCTGGACGCGGCTGCCGCGAAGGCCGTGCCAGGCCATATGTCGTCGTTCTTCGGTGAGGTCAAACCGGCCCTGCAGGTCGGTTTTGCCGCCATGTTCAATATCACCGAACCCCAGCTTTCAGCCGCCGCGAAGGCCTTCGCGATGTATTCGGGGGAAAGCTACCCGCTCGCCGCTTGAGTTCCCCCGGCGGACAGGCGGATTGGGCGCGGCTATTCCGGATCGCGCGCGCACTCATTCGACAAGTTAATTCAGATCAACCCATTATTGATTATTGGACGCTTGGCGGGGGCACGGCGATGATGCTCCAGATCGATCATCGCGAGAGTCACGACGTCGACATTTTTCTGTCCGATCCACAGTTGCTTGCATTCCTTGATCCTCAAAAACGCGATTTCAAATTTGAGATTTGGCCGACCGCTTATGATGGCGACGGCGCAAGCTTTCAGAAATTGGCGTTCAAGGACGTCGGAGAGATCGATTTTATTGTCGGACACGCAATGACCTCATCTCCGCCGATACAGACCGTCATTGAAGGCGAAGCAACCCTGCTGGAAACCATTCCAGAGATCATTGCCAAAAAGATTTATTATCGGGGATCCAGCATAAAGCCGCGGGATATTTTCGATATCGCCGCGGCGGCCGAAAAGCACACAGACTCGGTCATCGCCGCGCTTCGATCCTATCGCGCCGAAGTTCAAACCACGCTTGACGTGATCGATAAACTTAATCCAGCGTTCGTGAACAGCGCGATTGCCCAATTGTCCATCAAGGACCAATTCCGTTCCTTGGCCAGAACAGCACTGCAGCAAGCCAAAGATCTTCTTCGAGCTGTCTGATTGTATGACAGGACGACCTGGGTCTAAAGGTTCGTTGGATTTGCAACGACCTTGAGTTCGGACACCACTGGACCAGGTCGGTTCACCAGATAAAGCCCCGCAATCACCAGCACGGCCGCGGCGCCGAACGCCAGCGTCAGGGTGTCATGCATGATCAAATAGCTAGCCACCACGCCAAACAAAGGGGTGATGAAGGTAAAAGCCGACAATTTGCTGGCGGAATAGGTCCTGACCAACATGAACCAGATCAAAAACGTCAATCCGACCACCCAGATCGCCTGATAGACCATCAGCGACAGCGCCAGCGGTCCGGGAACCCGGGTAATGGTTTCGCCGGAAAGCCACGCCGCCAGCCCGAGAATCGGGATCGACAACGCCACCTGGTAGCCCAGCGCCTTTTCGGGCGGGGCCCGCAGCAGCGGGGTCGCCTTCACGATCAGCGTGGTCGCGGCCCACATCGCGCCGCCGCCGACGATCAGGAGGTCGCCGAACAGCACATTGGCATCGACATTGGGCTGGGGGACGCCGATCGCCAGCGCCACGCCGGCGAAACTCAGGGCCAGCCCGCCCCATTGCGACGCACGCAGCCGTTCCCCGAGAAACTGGTAGGAGCCCAGCGCCACGAAAAACGGCGCGGTATAGAGAAACACCACCGCGCGCGACGCCGAGGTCAGCAACAACCCGCGAAAGATCAGCACGAATTCGATGCCGAACAGAAGGCCGGCGAACAGGCCGGCGCCGAGCGTGCCGTCGCGCTCAAAGATCTTCACGCCGCGAAACCGGGCAATCAACAGCAGCACCGGCAACGCGCCGACGGACCGGATCATCGCCTGCAGCATCGGCGGAATGTCGGGGAGAGCGAGCTTGACCGCGATCTGGTTGAAGCCCCAGCTCACGCACAGCATCAGCATCAGGGCGACGGCGCCCGGGCTGAGCGGACGCTCGGCCGATGGGTTCACTCGATTTGACGACATGTATCCTCGCGGCCGGCCTGGCGCCGTGTTGTTATTTTTGGCAGTGCGCGCAGGTTCCGGTGATTTCGACGACGGACAATTTCGGCGCGAAGCCGGTGGCCCGCGCGGCGGCGTTGAGGCTTTGCGCCACCGGGAGGGCTGGAATCTCGCCGACCGAACCGCAGCGCTCGCAGATCAAAAACGCCACCATCGCCGCCGCATCATGGTCATGCGCGCAGGCCAGGAAGGCGTTGCGGCTTTCGATGCGGTGGACCAGGCCGTTTTCCATCAGGAATTCGAGCGCGCGGTACACCGTGATCGGCGCCGGCCGCGGCATCGATTTCGCCAGTTCATCGATCACTTCATAGGCGCCGAGCGGACGGTGGCTGGACAGTAGCGCCAGCAACACCTGACGGCGGATCGGCGTGAATTTCTGCGCCCGCTGCTCGCAGACCCGCTCGGCATGATCGATCGCGTCCGCCGCGCAGCGGTTATGGTCGTGATCGGGCGCCGGAAATGTCGGTCTGGTCAGGGTCATCTACGGCGATCTGTAGCATTTTGGCGGACGTTCCCCAATCCCGTCCGGCAGGTTTCTCCAAAATTGCGATTCGAGCCATGTGCTCTCCGCGGGGCAGCCCTCCCATTAAGCTGCCATAATTAATTCATGAGCTAGCTTATTATATCGCAAGCTTATGGAGACGATCCGGATGCGCGGTTCTGTGGATATAAACTTTCTGTTTACGCTCGGCGAATTACAGCGGCTGGTGCGCGCTTATGCGGACAAGCAGGCCGCGCGCTACGGTATTACCCGCGCTCAATGGGCGGTTCTGGCCAAGGTGGAACGCACCGAGGGTCTCAAGCAGTCGGAACTCGCCGAACAGATGGAAATGCAGCCGATCACGGCGACGCGGCTGATCGATCGTCTCTGCGACAACGGCTGGATCGAACGCCGCGGCGACGAGAGCGACCGCCGCGTCAACCGACTTTATCTGCGCAAGGCCGCGCGCCCGTTGCTGGGCAAGCTGAGCGGGCTGCGTTCCGAACTCACGGCGACCGCGCTCGAGGGCATCAATCCCGCCGACGCCCACCGCCTGCTCACCCAACTCGAAGCCATCAAGGAAAACGTACGCAATGCGATTCAGAACCCGGCCGGAGAGCCTCCCAAGAAAGAGCAGCGCTATGGCTGAACCGGTCCTCAAATTTCCGCCCGAGCAGAAGGGCAATCCGGCAGCCACGCCGAGGACGAAAGTCGCCGCGGAGCCGCGCCGCCGGCTGCTGGCCGGCATGCGGCGTTACCGTCGTGTGCTGTTGCTCGTGGTGTTGCCGCTGGTCGCTGTGATCGCCGGGCTGATCTTCTATCTCAACGGCGGTCGTTACGTGACCACCGACGACGCCTATGTCGGCGCCCAGAAAGTGCTGATCACGCCCGATATTTCCGGCAAGATCGAAAAGGTCGTGGTGCGGGAAGGGCAGCGGGTCAACAAAGGCGACGTGCTGTTCGAGATTGACCCGATACCGTTCCGCCTCGCCGAGCAGCAGGCCAGGGCCACGCTCGACCAGGCCCGCACCACCTATGACAATCTGCGGGCCAACATCAAGATTTACGACCAGATGGCCGACCTCATGAAGCAGGGCGTCGACCTGAAACAGCGCGATGTCGATCGCAAATCAACGCTGGCCAAGAGCAGTTTCGGCTCGCAACTCGACCTCGACAACGCCTCCACGGCCCTGGTTACCGCGAATGCAGAGCTCGCATTCGTCAAGCAGCAGACTTCCAGTGCCAAAACCCAGTTGCTCGGCAATGTTGACCTGCCGCTTGAGCAATTTCCACCCTACGTGCTGGCCAAGGCTGCACTGGGCCAGGCCGAACGCAATCTCGATCACACCGAGATGCGCGCGCCAATCGATGGCATCGCGACCCAGGTCGACCAGATACAACTCGGCCGCTTCGTCGTTGCCGGCACGCCGGTGTTCAGCGTCATCGACACCGCAAAGCCCTGGGTCGATGCCAACCTGAAGGAATCGGATTTCACCTATGTCACGGTGGGACAACAGGTCGACATCGACGTCGATGCCTTTCCCAATCATGACTTCAAGGGCACCATCGGTTCGCTGAGCCCCGGCACCGGAGCGCAATTCGCGATCCTGCCGCCGCAGAACGCTACCGGCAACTTCGTCAAGGTGGTGCAGCGGGTGCCGGTGCGAATCTATTTCGACAGCAATGACAAATATGTCCAGAAGCTGAAGGCCGGGATGAGCGCCTACACCACGATCGACACCGGCCATCGCCGTTCGCTCGCAGCCCTGCTCGGCCTGTCGCCGGCGGTGGCGGACCAGGACTAGCCGAGCATGACCACGACGGCCGCCGCGCCCATCGCCGTTCCCGGCCTGCGCCGGAACATGGTGACGATCTGCGCCATGACCGCGACCATCATGCAGGCGCTGGACACCACCATCGCCAATGTCGCGCTGCCCTATATGCAGGGCAGCCTCTCGGCGTCGCAGGACCAGATCAACTGGGTGCTGACCTCCTATATCGTCGCCGCCGCGATCATGACCGCGCCGGTGGGATGGATCGCCAACCGTTTCGGGCGCAAGCGGATCTTCGTGATCTGCTCGGCGGGCTTCACGATCGCATCCGTGATGTGCGGGGTGGCGCAGAACATCAACCAGATGGTGCTGTTCCGGCTGCTGCAAGGCGTGTTCGGCGCGGCGCTGGTGCCGCTGTCGCAGGCGGTGATGCTGGACTCCTACGCACTGCATGAGCGTGCCAAGGCGATGTCGATCTGGGGCATGGGCGTGATGATGGGCCCGATCATGGGGCCGTCGCTCGGCGCCTGGCTGACCGAGACCTATTCCTGGCACTGGGTGTTCTTCGTCAACATCCCGTTCGGCATCGTCACGGTGGCCGGGCTGCTCGTTTTCATGGACGAGACCAAGACCAATCGCGAGCTACGCTTCGACTGGTTCGGATTTGCCGCGCTCGCGGTCGCTATCGGTTCCATGCAGATCGCGCTCGACCGTGGCGAACAGCTCGGCTGGCTGGAATCCAATGAAATCATCGGCGAGTTCATCGTCTCGATCGCCGCCTTCTACTATTTCTTTGCGCATTCGTTCACGACCGACAAGCCGTTCATTCAGTTTGCGATTTTCAAAGATAGAAATTTCGTCAGCGGCTGCGTGTTCATGGCAGTCATGGGCCTCGTCCTGTTCTCGACCATGGCGCTGTCGTCGCCCTATCTGCAGAACGTGATCGGCTATCCGATCATCGCCGCGGGCCTGCTGCTGGCGAGCCGCGGCTGCGGCACCTTTGTGGCGATGATGCTGGTCGGCCGGATGATGCGATTTATCGAGGCGCGCACCCTGATCATCAGCGGCCTCAGCCTGACCTGCCTTTCGCTGTTCTACATGACCGCCTGGACCGACCAGACCGGCGTGTCCGAAATCGTAACCCTGAGCATCGTACAGGGGTTCGGATTCGGGCTGGTGTTCGTGCCGCTGAGCACGGTGGCATTCCTAACACTGCCCAACCATCTGCGCACCGACGGCACTTCAATGCTGACCCTGATGCGCAACGTCGCCAGTTCGATCGGCATTTCGGTGGTCATCGCACAACTGACGGAAGGCGGCCGCCGCGTCTACGCGGTATTGAACGAGCACGTCACCCCGTTCAACCATGCCATGCAGATGCCCAATGTACGCGGCATGATCAACATGGGCACCGATGCGGGGCGCGCCATGGCCGACGTCATGATCGGCCTGCAGGCGCAGATCATCGCCTTCTCGCAGGATTATCAGATGGTGATGCTGTTCACGCTGTGCGCCATTCCGCTGGCGATCATGATCGGCTCGACCAAGGCCGCCCTGCGCAGTCAGTCGGCGGCGCCGGAACATGCTGTGATCGAGTAGCTGCGGCCGCTGTTCCGCCGCACAGGCGACATCATGCCCAGACTTGATCCGGGCATCCATCGATCTTCGCGAGATGTCTTTTCCAAAGTGGAGGGATCGCCGGGTCAAGTCCGGCGATGACGGAAGCAACGTAATTTCAGGAAAGCAGTTCGCGGCAGTCGAGATCGTCGACCGCCATGAAAATCCGCTCCAGATTATTCCACCAGATCACCGGCGGGATGCCGTTGGCCTCCTGCCACACCGGCGTCGCGATGTTCCACAGCACCGACAAACGATAGTCGTCTTCCAGTTCGCGGCGGGTATAATCTTTGACGCCGCAGGCCTGAAGCGCCGCATGGTAGCAGTCCAGCAGCGGCCGTTCGACCAGTCGTCTGCGCTCCGGATACCAGTGGATCGCCATCATGTAGGCGAGATCGTCGGAAGCGGTGTCGACGTGCCAACTATCCCAGTCGAACAGCAGCACATCGTCCTTCGCGCCGTCGCGCGGCAGGAAGCAATTCCAGACATGCGAATCGCCCTGGACGATCGTCATGTTGCGATGGGAACGGTACCGCATCTGCAGCCGCGGCTCGCAGTCAATCAGCCGCGCATAGAGATCGCGGCGCCCCGGCGAAAGACGGTCGCCGTAGCGTTCGGTGAACCCTGCCAGATTTTCGGTAAACTGTTGCAGTTGCTGAGCCTGCGTTGTGACATCCTGCCATGAACCGATGGTGACGCCGAGACGCGGATCGTCCCACCACGCGGCATGAAAGCGCGCCCGCGCCCGCACGATGCTTTCGCATTGCTGCAGTGTCGGCGGCAACGGCCAGCGCGTGGCCGCGAGGTGCGAATCAGTAAGATCTTCCAGCAGCAGATGCCACGCGCTGGTTTCGGCGTCCCAATGGGCGTCGAAGCAGCGCGGGACCAGATGATCCGACATCGCGGCAGCAACCTGGCTATAGAACGCCACTTCCTGGCATCCCCCTTTCCACGGACCGCCCGGACGATCCGCCAGCCCCGCTTTGAGAATGAGGAATTCCGGCCCGCCGACCGGGCCCTCGTAACGGAGCTGAAGCCGGAAAATATGCGACAGCAGGGTATCGAACGAGCGCTCCACGACGACGTCGCGCACGCAGCCCTCGCCGAGCACGCCGGCCTTGGGAAGCGCAGCCGTGAGGTAGTCGGCATTCACTGTCGGCGGCAACGGGGCTGTTATCACCGATCCCCCATGAAGCGAGGCCGCGCGCTACGGCCAGATGGTGTCATACGCGGGCTTGACCCGCGTATCCATCAATCTTCGTACGAAATTTCTTCAAAAAAAGATCGATGGCCGGGTCAAGCCCGGCCATGACATTGATAGACGGCGAGCCTCACACGTCGAAAAACACCGTCTCGTTGTCGCCCTGCAGGTGAATGTCGAAACGATAGACCGCGTTGCCGTTGCCCGACTGTCGCGCGGCGATCAGCGTGGCGCGGCGATCGGCGGGTACCAGCGCCATCACGGGGTCGGCGGCGTTGGCCGCTTCGCCGTCGAGATAGATCCGGGTGTAGAGATGCAGCAGCATGCCGCGCGCGAAAACCGCCAGCAGGATATGCGGCGCCTGCGGCTTGCCGTCGGGGTCGGGCACCGAGCCCGGCTTGATGGTGTCGAAGGCGTAACCGCCGTTCGGGTCGGTGCCGCAGCGGCCGAAACCTCGGAACGTCGCATTCGGCAGCGCGCGTTTATCCTGCGGATCGGCGAAGCGGCCCTGTGCATCGGCCTGCCAGATCTCCAGCATGCAATCCGGAACCGGCTGGCCGTCGCCGTCGAACACCCTCCCCTCGATCCTGATGCGGTCACCCGACGCATCGGGGGTGACGAGATTATTGGTGAAGGCGTCGTTCCAGTCGTACTGGCCGTCCGGCGTCAGCCCATACTTGAAAAACGGACCGACGGTCTGCGACGGCGTAATCCCCTGCTTCGAAACTCCCTGCACTATTTCGTCTCCATTGGCGTGGCATTGCGCCCGCGCAGCACGATGTTGAAGCGGTAGCTCAGCGCCCATTCCGGCTGGGTGTTTTCCAGGTCGAAGGAGGAAACCATCCGCAACCGCGCCTTCTCATCCGGCACCGAGTTGAAGATCGGATCGAATTCGAACAGGGGATCGCCGGGAAAATACATCTGCGTCACCAGCCGCGAGATGAAGGCGTGGCCGAACACCGAGAAATGGATGTGGGCCGGCCGCCAGGCATTGTGATGGTTGCCCCACGGATAGGCGCCGGGTTTCACCGTGACGAATTTGTAGTAGCCGTCGGCATCGGACTTGACGCGACCGGCGCCGGTAAAATTTGGATCGAGCGGCGCGGGATGCTGATCGACTACATGGATATAGCGGCCGCAGGCATTGGCCTGCCAGATCTCGACCAGCGCGTTGGGCACGCCGCGGCCATCTTCATCCAGCACATGGCCGTGGACGATGATGCGCTCGCCGAGCGGCTCGCCTGCGTGCTGGGTGGTGAGATCGCCGTCGTTCTCGCGCACCGTCTCATGGCCGTAGACCGGCCCGGTCAGTTCCGACAGCGTATGGCGCATGATGATCAGCGGCTTTTGCGGCGAGCGTTTGATCGTGCTGCGGTAACCCGGGAACAGCCGCGGCGGATGCGCCGCGTTGCTTTCGGTGGGATAAGCTAGTGTCATAAGTAGCTCCTGCCTTCTCCCTCATGGTGAGGAGGCGCTTCTTCAGCGCCGTCTCGAACCATGAGGTTCACAACTTATCCTTCGAGACGCGGCCAAGGGGGCCGCTCCTCAGGATGAGGGGTCCGCAAATCTAGTTCAGCTTCTCGATCGCCATCGCGACGCCCTGCCCGACTCCGACGCACATCGTCGCCAGCGCGCGCTTGCCGCCGCGTTTTTCCATGCCATGCACCGCGGTCATCGCCAAGCGTGCACCGCTCATCCCCAGGGGATGACCGAGCGCGATGGCGCCGCCGTGCGGATTGACGAAATCGGCATCGTCCTTGACGCCGAGCTGGCGCAGGCAGGCGATGCCCTGGCTGGCGAAGGCTTCATTGAGCTCGATCAAATCGAAATCGCTGATCTTCAGTCCAAGCCGCTCCATCAGCTTGCGCGTCGCCGGCACCGGACCGATGCCCATGATGCGCGGCGGCACCGCGGCCGAAGCGAGGCCGAGAATCCGCGCCCGGGGGGTGAGGCCGTGCCTCTTTACCACGGCTTCCGAGGCCAGAATCATCGCTGCCGCGCCGTCATTGACACCAGAGGCGTTGCCGGCCGTCACGGTGCCGGGATTGCGCACGATCGGCTTCAATTTGGTCAGGCCTTCGAGCGTGGTTTCGGGGCGCGGATGTTCGTCCTTGTCGACCGTGACAGGTCCGGCCTTGCCGCCGGGTACCAAAACCGGCGTGATCTCCTCGGCGAAATAGCCCGATGCAATGGCCTGGCCGGCGCGCTGCTGCGAGCGGATCGCAAACGCGTCCTGGTCGGCGCGCGACACCTGGAATTCCTCGGCGACGTTCTCGCCGGTCTCGGGCATCGCATCGACGCCGTATTGCGCCTTCATCAGCGGATTGATGAAGCGCCAGCCGATGGTGGTATCGAAAATATCGGCGGAACGGGAAAAAGCTTCCGCCGCCTTGCCCATCACGAACGGCGCCCGCGTCATCGATTCGACGCCGCCGGCGATGGCGAAATCGATCTCGCCGGCGCGGATCGCGCGGCCCGCGGCGCCGACCGCATCCAGCCCCGAGGCGCAGAGCCGATTGAGCGTGAGGCCGGGAACCGTTTCCGGCAGGCCCGCCAGCAACAGCGCCATCCGCGCCACGTTGCGATTGTCCTCGCCGGCCTGGTTGGCGCAGCCGAAATAGACCTCATCGACTTGGGCCCAGTCGAGCTTGGGATGCCGCGCCATCAGGGCCTTGATCGGGGCGGCCGCCAGATCGTCGGCGCGGACCTTGGCCAGCGCCCCGCCGAAGCGGCCGATCGGGGTCCTCACGGCGTCGCAAACAAATACATCGCGCATTGAATCTCTCCCTGAATGCCGCGTTTTAGGCGCTGAACGGCTGGAATTGATGGCGAGTTTTAGGAGCGCCTTCGCGGAAGGTCAATTGATCGCTGCACGCCAGCGGTGCTTTCGCGCGAGGGCGGATATGCCGGTGCGGAGGAGGTGGAAAACGCACATTACAGCGGCAAACCGATAGGACCGGGCGATAAAATTTTGTAGTTTGCGCAGCCAATGACGATCCAGCAATCCATTCCCCTGCCATCGGATGACGCGCCGGCCGCCGAGGCCGCGGCGCGCGTCACGCCAATGATGGAACAATACCTCGAGATCAAGGCCGCCAATCCCGGGCTGTTGCTGTTCTACCGGATGGGCGATTTCTACGAGCTATTCTTCGAGGACGCCGAAATCGCCTCGCGCGCGCTCGGCATCATGCTCACCAAACGCGGCAAGCATCAGGGCATGGATATCCCGATGTGCGGCGTGCCGGTGGAGCGTTCCGACGATTATCTGCACCGCCTGATTGCCGCAGGCCACAGGGTCGCGGTCTGCGAGCAGATGGAGGATCCCGCCGCAGCCCGGGCGCGCGGCAACAAGAGCGTGGTCCGTCGCGACGTGGTGCGGCTGGTGACGCCGGGTACACTCACCGAAGACACGCTGCTGGACGCGCGGACCAATAATTATCTGGTGGCGATCGCGCGCGCGCGTGGATCGGCAGGTACCGACCGCATCGGGCTGGCCTGGATCGATATTTCCACGTCCGAATTCATCGTCACCGAATGCGCGACCGGCGAACTCGCGGCGACATTGGCCCGCATCAACCCGAACGAGGCCATCGTCACCGACGCGCTCTATGGCGATGCCGATCTGGGTCCCTTGCTGCGCGAATTGCCGGCGGTGACGCCGCTGACCCGCGATGTCTTCGACAGCGCCACCGCGGAACGGCGGCTGTGCGATTATTTCGCGGTCGCCACCATGGATGGCCTGAGCGCGATGTCGCGGCTGGAAGCGACCGCCGCCGCGGCGGCCGTCACCTATATCGACCGCACCCAGGTGGGCAAACGCCCGCCGCTGTCGCCGCCGTCGCGCGAAGCCGCCGGCACCACCATGGCGATCGACCCGGCGACCCGCGCCAATCTCGAGCTGACGCGGACGCTGGCGGGCGAGCGGCGCGGATCGTTGCTCGACGCCATCGATTGCACCGTGACATCAGCCGGATCGCGGCTGCTCGCGCAAAGGCTGGCAGCGCCGCTGACCGACAGCGCTGCCATTGCGCGGCGGCTCGACGCAATCGCGGCGTTCGTCGCGGATACCTCGGCGCGCGACGATATCCGCACCACGCTGCGCGCCGCACCCGACATGTCCCGCGCGCTGGCGCGATTATCGGTGGGACGCGGCGGTCCGCGCGACCTTGCCGGATTACGCGACGGCATCATTGCCGCCGACCAGGCGCTGGAGCGCCTCTCCACGCTTGACGATCCGCCGGCTGAGATCGCGGCTATCATGGAGGCCCTGCGCCGCCCGTCGCGCGAACTGGGGCGCGAATTCGCGCGCGCGCTCGCCGAACAACTACCCTTGATCAAACGCGACGGCGGTTTTGTCCGCGAGGGCTACGAGGCCGCGCTGGACGAGACCCGCAATCTGCGCGACGCCTCCCGCCTCGTCGTCGCCGCGATGCAGGCGCGCTACGCCGACGACACCGGCGTCAAGGGCCTCAAGATCCGCCACAACAACGTGCTCGGCTATTTCGTCGAGGTCACGGCGCAGCACGGCGACAAACTGATGACGCCGCCGTTGAAAGCGACCTTCATCCATCGGCAGACGCTGGCCGGGCAGACCCGCTTTACCACGGCGGAGCTCGGCCAGATCGAAGCCAAGATCGCCAATGCCGGCGACCGCGCCCTTGGGCTGGAACTGGAAATCTTCGAGCGGCTGTGCGCGCTGGTCATGGCCGCCAGCGAGGACCTGCGCGCCGCCGCGCACGCCTTCGCGCTGCTTGATGTGGCAACCGCACTGGCAAAGCTCGCGATCGATGACAATTACGTGCGGCCTGAAGTCGACACCTCGCTCGGTTTTGCGATCGAGGGCGGCCGCCATCCCGTGGTCGAGCAAGCCTTGAAGCGCGACGGCCAGCCGTTCATTGCCAACGCCTGCGATCTGTCGCCGGTACCCACACCTTACCCTTCCCCGCAAGCGGGGGAGCGTAGGGAGGGGGCCGGCCAGATCTGGCTGATCACCGGCCCGAACATGGCGGGCAAATCGACCTTCCTGCGCCAGAACGCGCTGATCGCGCTGATGGCGCAGATCGGCAGCTTCGTGCCGGCGACGCGGGCGCGAATAGGAATCGTCGACCGGCTGTTCTCGCGGGTCGGTGCCGCCGACGATCTGGCGCGCGGGCGCTCTACCTTCATGGTGGAGATGGTGGAGACCGCGGTCATTCTCAATCAGGCCAGCGAGCGCTCGCTGGTCATTCTCGACGAAATCGGCAGGGGCACCGCAACTTTCGACGGGCTGTCGATCGCCTGGGCGGCGATCGAACATCTGCATGAGAGCAACCGCTGCCGCGCGCTGTTCGCCACGCACTATCACGAACTCACCGCGCTCTCCGCCAAACTGCCGCGGATGTTCAACGCCACCGTGCGGGTCAAGGAATGGCAGGGCGACGTGGTGTTCCTGCACGAAGTGCTGCCGGGTTCGGCCGACCGCTCTTATGGCATCCAGGTGGCAAAACTCGCAGGATTACCTCCAGCGGTGATCGCCCGCGCCAAATCGGTATTGGCAAAGCTGGAGGCGCAGGACCGTGGCCAAACCACGCGCGCGCTGGCCGACGACCTGCCGCTGTTCGCGGTCCCCTCGCGCGCCGCCGCCGAGCCGGCGCCGCCGAGCGAGGCGGAAAGGCTGATTGAGGCCGTGAAGG
The DNA here is from genome assembly GCF_900129425.1 of Bradyrhizobium erythrophlei. Taxonomy (NCBI): domain Bacteria; kingdom Pseudomonadati; phylum Pseudomonadota; class Alphaproteobacteria; order Hyphomicrobiales; family Nitrobacteraceae; genus Bradyrhizobium; species Bradyrhizobium erythrophlei. Next base: position 8,331,454 of record NZ_LT670817.1, read on the forward strand.
CGCTACACCCGGACGAGATGTCGCCGCGCGAGGCGCTGGAGGCGCTGTATGCGCTGAAGGCGAAATTGCCGAAGCAGTGAGTGGTCCTCATCCTGAGGAGCCGCGAAGCGGCGTCTCGAAGGATGGATGCATCGCGGCTCTCATGGTTCGAGACGCGCCAACGGGTCCGCGCGAAGCGCGGCCCGATGATAAACTCCGACGCGCTCCTCACCATGAGGGCTTACAAGCGCTTGAGCTTTCTCCGCCCGTTCCACCACAGCGCGAGATTCCAGCTGAGGCAAGTTGCCAGCGCGAGGCTGAGCGCAATCACTGAGCCAAACCGCGACGCCGCAACATGCAGCACCGCAATCGCGACGCCGAGCCCCATCATTCCCCAGCCGCTGTTGGCGATCACCGCCGCGGTCGGCGGCCCACCGATGCGCGGGTGCAGGATCAGTATCATGCTGCTGAACACCACCGGAAAAAGCGCGATGACGCCGCTCAGGTCAGGGCCGACCCAGCCCGACAACGTCGTAACCGTTGCAGCCAACGTTGAGACCAATAGCGCGCGCAGCGGAACATCGTACCAGCGCCGCGTGATCAGCGGCATCCTGACATGGCGGAAGCGCCGCATCAGCGGCAGGCAGATCGCGAAGGTTATGACATTCGCCATGATACCGCCGGCGAGCGACCAGTGGATGGTGCGCGACAGTATTGCAAGCGCAATCCAGACCGCCGCCGCGCCGGCAAAACTCACCAACGCACTCCGGCGCTGCGCCAGCACGACATAGGTCAGCCCCAGAAACGTCGTCGCGGCATTGATCGGCAGGCTCGCCAGCGCACCCTCGGCGATGAACGCGGCACCGTGATCGAGCGCGAGAAACACATAGGATGGGCCGGCCGAAATCGGCAAGGTCGCGACCAGCGCGCCGATCACCGGACCCGAACGCTCGGTGATGAAAGACGCCGATACCACGAACGCAGCGGTGATCGCCATGCGCAGAACGAGCGTCAAGATGAAGGCGAGATCGGGGGACATTTTAAGGATGTCGTCCCGGCGAACGCCGGGACCCATAACCACAGCTGTTCGTGTTGCGCGAGAGCCGTCGAACAGCGATTTCTGGAACGAGAGGACACGGCGCATGGGTCCCGGCGTTCGCCGGAACGACAATGAGTTGTGCACTCACACCCGTTGCATCGTTACCGACACCTTGGGCCCGTTCTTGATGGTCTGGTAGACCACGCAATAGCGCTCGGTGAGTTTGAGCAACAGATCGAGCTTGTCCTGCGGCGCCGCCGTGTCGACGTCGAAGCGCAGGCGAATTTCCGCAAAACCAACCGGCGCCTCCTTGTCGACGCCGAGCGTACCGCGGAAATCGAGATCACCCTCGGCGGTAACCAGACCGGTCTTCAACGGCACTTCGATCGCGGTCGCCACCGATTTCAGGGTCACGCCGGCGCAGGCGACCAGCGCTTCCAGCAGCATGTCGCCGGAACACAATTCGAGGCCGGAACCGCCAGTGGCGGGATGCAGGCCCGCCACCGCCAGCGCCCGGCCGGTCTCGACCTTGCAGGCGATGCCTTCGTTATCGATCGACCCCTTGGCCTTCAGCGTGATGAAAGCGGCTTTCGGGTCCGATTTGTAGCGGTCCTTGATCGGGGCCTGCGTGGCGCGGAGTTCGGCGGCGTCCATTTCTTCTCTCCCGAATTTCAACTGAGTGTCGGATTTAATCGCTCGGGGCGCCGATGTCACCACCACATCGCTTCGCCGGCGTTCGATTTCGGCTCGGCATCGGGCACGTTGCGGTCGAGCGAGCGGTCCAGCGCGGTCAGCACGCGGCGCTTGAAGTTGTCGAAGTGCGGCGATTGGCGGTCGCGCGGCCGTGCCAGATTGATCCTGATTTCCTCGAACAAGCGGCCCGGACGCGGCCGCATCACCAGAACGCGGTCGGCCAGCACCACGGCCTCGTCGACATCATGGGTCACCAGCACCAGAGTCGGCCGGGTATCGGCCCAGAGGTCGAGCAGATGGTCCTGCAAATCCCGCCGGGTAAAGGCATCCAGCGCGGAGAAAGGCTCGTCCAGCAGCAGCACTTCCGGTTGCGGCACCAGCGCACGCGCGATCGCGACCCGCTGCGCCTGTCCACCGGACAATTCACGCGGCCACGCACCGGCCTTGTCGGCGAGGCCGACCCGCGCCAGCGCGCGGGCGACTTTCTCACGGCGGGTATCGGCGGGCAGTTCCGAGAGGCCGAAACCGATATTTTCGGCCACGCTGAGCCACGGAAGCAGCCGCGGCTCCTGAAAGATGATGCCGATTTTCGCATGCGGCGCCGAGATAGCGATATCATCGAGCGTCACAGTGCCTGACGTGGCGCGGTCGAGGCCGGCGATGGCGCGCAGCAGCGTCGACTTTCCGCAGCCGGAGCCGCCGATGATGGCGACGATCTCGCCGAGTTCGATTTCCGCGGAAAACCGCTCCAGCGCGTGGACGCCGTTGGGATAGGTTTTGCCGACGCGATCCAGCACCAGCATCAGGCCGCTCCACTCTGGCGGCCAAAGGCATCCTGCCAGCGCAGCAGCGGCGCCGAGCCGATCTCGATCAGCCAGTCGGTGGTCTTGCCGAGAATGGCGAAGATCACGATCGCGGCCAGGATCTGCGCCGGCTTGCCGAGCTGCTGGCCGTCAATCAGGAGATAGCCGAGCCCCTCGGACGCGCCCATGAACTCGGCGGCGACCACGAACATCCAGCCCAGCCCGAGGCCGACCCGCAGCGCGACCACATAGGCCGGCAACACCGCTGGCAACAAAATGCGCCGGATCATCGCCGGCCCGGAAAGGCGGAAGGTGCGGCCGACCTCGACGATCTTGCGATCGACCGACAGGATCGCGCCCATCACGCCGAGATAAACCGGGAAAAACACCCCGACCGCGATCAGCACGATTTTCGAGGTTTCGAAAATGCCGAGCCAGAGGATGAACAGCGGCACCCAGGCGATCGACGGAATCGCGCGGAGCGCCTGCACCGTAGGATCGAGCAGCCGGCGCGCCAGGCCCCAGTAGCCCGAGACAGCGCCGAGCACCGTGCCCGCGATCACGCCGAGGCCGAAGCCCAGGACCACGCGGGTCAGCGTCGCCACGATATGACGCGCAAGTTCGCCGCTGCGCGCCAGTTCGACAATGGCGGCGAAAATCCTGGTCGGCGGCGGCACCAGCCGTCCGTTGGACAGGCCGAGCCAGACCACGATCTCCCAGACCAGCGCGAGGCCAACCGGCAGCAACAGCCCCAGCGCCGGCCGCGCCCAGCGCCGCAGCCGGCCGGTGGGTGCGGGCGTCGCGATCGGATCGGTTCGTTCGGGCGCGGAAAGTTCAACCGTCATGGCCATAGCAAGAACGCGTCTGGTGAGGGAATGCAAGGCGGCGAACGGGGCGATGCTGCGTCCAATGTTCGCCACGAGCGAGGCCTTCTTCCCCTTCTCCCCCTGTGGGAGAAGGTGGCGCGCTTTGGAGCGCACTTGCGCTCCTGAGCGCGCCGGATGAGGGGTCTCTATCCGCGGAAACAGACCCCTCACCCGTCTCGCATCTGACGATGCGAGCCACCCTCTCCCACAAGGGGAGAGGGGAAAGAAGCGTCCGTGCCAGTCTCAATTCGTCGGCAGCGGGACCTGATCGTCGATCAGCGCGTCGAGCGTTGCCTTGACGTCGACCTTGGCATCGATGACGCCGGCCTGCTGCAGCGCCAGGCCCGCGGCCAGAATCGAGTCGCGCTGCGGCGCGCCGATCCGGCTGTGGGTCAGTTCGGTGCGCTCCTTGAGCTGCTTGTCGACCACCGCTTCCGGCAGTTTTGTCACCGCGATGAATGTCTTCTTCAGATCGTCGTAGTTGGCCAGCGAATATTTGCGCGCCTCTTCATAGACCGCGAGCACGCGGCGAACGACGTCAGGGTGATCCTGCAGAAACTGTTCGCGCACATTGAGTATGCCCCAGGTGTTGGCGGCCGGATTGCGGAAGAACAGCCTGGCGCCGTCTTCGATTTCCGCCTGCGCCATCATCGGATCGAGACCCGCCCAGGCATCGACGTCGCCGCGGATCAGCGCGGTCTTGCCGTCGGCATGCTGCAGCAGCACCGGAGTGATGTCCTTTTCGCTCAGGCCGGCATCGAGCAGCGCCCGCACCAGGAAGATGTGCGGATCGGTGCCGCGCGTCACCGCGACGCGTTTGCCTTTGAGGTCGGCGACCGTCGTGATCTTGGAGTCCTTGGCCGTGACCAGCGCGGTCCATTCCGGGCGCGAAAAGACGTAGATCGACTTGATCGGATTGCCGTTGATCCTGGCCACCAGCGCCGCGGAGCCCGCGGTCGAGCCGAAATCGATCGACCCGGCGTTGAGGAACTCGAGCGCCTTGTTGGAGCCGGCCGACTGCACCCAGACGATGCTGATGCCGTCCTTGGCGAATTCCTTTTCCAGCAACCCCTTTTGCTTCAGGATCATCGACACCGGATTGTAGGTCGCCCAATCGATATGAATTTCCTTGAGCGCCTCGGCCGCGGTGGCCCCGCCGGGCATCAGCGTCGCGACGGCGATCATCGCAGCCAGGGCGCGCCGTGAAATCTTGAGCATCGTCGATTTCTCCTCGGAGTGGGAAGGATTGAAACGGATTGCGGGCAAGCGCCACCGCGACCGCCGCGTGCGCCCGCGCCGCACTGCGCGCCTCCAAAAAACACCGTTTTATTTCAATTAGTTAAGCGGGCACGTCAACGAGAAAATACATTCGCTCCAGGCAGCCGCAACGAGAACAGCCTTTCTCAAAGCCGCAAGAATTCAGCATGGACCTGCTGTCGTCCCCTTGCGGAATGTCCCGTGACAGCGTCGGCGCCGTCCGATATCGGGTTAGGCCATGGATAGTATCGTGACAGAAGGCCGCCCCGAGGCCGACGAACGCTTCGATACCGCGCGGGTCACCGCCGCGGTGGATGAACTCGCCGCAAAACACGCCGGGCGAGAGGATGTTTTTCGCGCCGCCACCGCGCAACTGTTGAAGGCTGAACTGATCGCGGCGCGCGCCACCGCGCAGGCGGTGCTGCTGAAGGATCGTCACGGACGGCGCTGCGCCGAACGGCTGTGTTACGTCCAGGACGAAATCATCCGCATCCTGTTCGCCGCCGCCACCCGCCATCTCTATCACTCGCCGATCCCCTCCGGCGCCGAGCGCATGGCCGTTGTCGCCACCGGCGGCTATGGCCGCGGCCTGATGGCGCCGGAATCCGATATCGATCTGTTGTTCATCCTGCCCTACAAACAGACCGCCTGGGGCGAGCAAGTCGCCGAGGCCATCCTGTATTGCCTGTGGGACATGGGCCTGAAGGTCGGCCACGCCACCCGATCGGTTGACGAGTCGATCCGGCAGGCGCGGGGCGACATGACGATCCGCACCGCGATCCTCGAGACCCGGTTCCTGACCGGGGACCGGCCGCTCTACGATGAACTGGTCGCGCGGTTCGACAAGGAGGTGGTGCAGGGCACCGCCGCCGAATTCGTGACCGCCAAGCTGGCCGAGCGCGAAGAGCGCCACCGCCGCGCCGGGCAATCGCGCTACCTGGTCGAACCCAACGTCAAGGACGGCAAAGGCGGGTTGCGCGACTTGCATACGCTGTTCTGGATCGCGAAATATGTCTACCGCGTACGCGAGACCGACGAACTGCTCGAACGCGGCGTGTTCGACGCGCAGGAATACCGCACCTTCCGCCGCTGCGCCGATTTCCTGTGGTCGGTCCGTTGCAACATCCATTTCTTCACCGGCCGCGCCGAAGAACGGCTGTCTTTCGACATCCAGCGCGAGATCGCGATCCGGCTCGGCTATACCTCGCATCCCGGCATGCAGGATGTCGAACGCTTCATGAAGCACTATTTCCTGGTCGCCAAGGACGTCGGCGATCTCACCGCGTTCCTGTGCGCCAAGCTGGAAGACCAGCAGGCCAAGCCCGCGCCAGTGTTGAGCCGCATGATGGCGCGGCTGCGGCCGAGCACCAATCGGCGGCGGTTAGCCGACAGCGACGATTTCATCGTCGACAACAACCGCATCAATCTCGCGGCGCCCGATGTCTTCCGGCATGACCCGGTCAACCTGATCCGGATTTTCCGGCTGGCGCAGAAAAACAATCTCGCGTTTCACCCCGACGCCATGCGCACCGTGACGCGGTCGCTCAAGCTCATCAACACGCAACTGCGCGACGATCCGGAAGCCAACCGGCTGTTCATGGAAATCCTGACATCGAACGATGCGGAAATCGTGCTGCGGCGCATGAACGAGACCGGTGTGCTCGGCCATTTCATTCGCGCCTTCGGCAAGATCGTGTCGATGATGCAGTTCAACATGTACCATCACTACACGGTCGACGAGCATCTGTTGCGCTGCGTCGGCTTCCTGCAGGAGATCGAACGCGGCGGCAACGACGAATTCACCGTCGCCAGCGACCTGATGCGCAAAATTCGCCCCGAGCACCGCGCGGTGATCTACATCACCACGCTGCTGCACGATATCGCCAAGGGCCGGCCGGAGGATCACTCGATCGCCGGGGCGAAGGTGGCGCGGCGGCTGTGCCCGCGGCTCGGCTTCAACGCCGCCGACACCGAGCTGATCGTATGGCTGATCGAACAACATCTGACCATGTCCACGGTGGCGCAGTCGCGCGACCTCTCCGACCGCAAGACCATCGAGAATTTCGCGGCGGTGGTGCAATCGGTCGAACAGATGAAGCTTTTGACGATCCTGACCACCGCCGATATCAGGGGCGTCGGTCCCGGCGTCTGGAACGGCTGGAAGGCGCAACTGCTGCGCACGCTGTATTACGAAACCGAGCCGGTGCTCACGGGGGGGTTTTCCGAAGTCAACCGCGCGCAGCGCATCGCGGTGGCGCAGTCGGAATTCCGCGCCGCTTTCACCGAGTGGCCGGAGCCGGAACTCGACGCCTATGTCGCGCGGCACTATCCCGCCTACTGGCTCAAGGTCGAACTGCCGCGCAAGATCCGCCATGCCCGCTTCCTGCGCGCCAGCGAACAGGCCGGCCACAAGCTGGCGATCAATGTCGGCTTCGACGAGGCGCGCGCCGTCACCGAATTGACCATCTTCGCAACCGATCATCCCTGGCTGCTGTCGATCATCGCCGGTGCCTGCGCTTCGGCGGGCGCCAACATCGTCGACGCGCAGATTTACACCACCACCGACGGGCGCGCGCTCGACACCATCGCGATATCGAGGGAATACGACCGCGACGAGGACGAGGGACGGCGCGCGACGCGGATCGGCGAAATGATCGAGGACGTGCTCGAGGGTAAATTGCGCCTGCCCGAAGTGGTGGCGCGCCGCGCGGCGGCCCGCGGCAAGGCCCGTCCGTTCGTGGTCGAGCCGGAAGTCATCATCAACAATCAGTGGTCGGACCGCTACACGGTGATCGAGGTATCCGGCCTCGACCGGCCGGGTCTGTTGTATCAGCTGACCACCGCGATATCGAAGCTCAACCTCAATATCGCCTCCGCCCATGTCGCGACCTTCGGCGAGCGCGCCCGCGACGTGTTTTACGTCACCGACCTGCTCGGCGCGCAGATCACGGCGCCGACGCGGCAGGCCGCGATCAAGAGCGCGCTGATCCATCTGCTCGCCAGCGACGAGGCCGCGGTGCAGCCGGCGGCGTGACCGACGTCGATCGTCCCCGGCCTTCAGAATTTGGTGATCGGCTCCAGCGCCTCGCCGGTGCGGAGCGCGCGCAAAGGCGCGGTGTCGCAGTAGACCCGTTCCTCGATGATCTTGCCGTTCCTGATGCGGAACTTGTCGACGCCGCGCCAGTCGAACCTGGTACCGTTGACGATGCGGGTGGTCTGCCATTCGATGATCACCACCTCGCCGCGCGAGGTCCAGTCCAGCAATTGCCAGACGAAGTCCGGCGCAGCTGAGGTCTGCACCTGCATCAGACGATCGAGTTCGCTTCCCTTGATCGTTCGGTTCACCATCGGGGTGTGCAGCAACCCTTCCGCATGCCAGAAATCGAGAAAGGCATTGCCGTCGCGCGCCGCCCACGCCGCCGCAAACCGCGTTACAAATTCCTGAACCTCTGCGTCCGTCATCAATCCCTCTCATTGCTGAATGAGACGATGACGCTAGCGGCGTTGCCCGCTCCGGTCTGGCGGTTTACGGACCTGACAGTTTCGCTGACCGAAAATCAGGCCGCGATCGCGCGGCCTCTCGGCGCCGGTTTCAGCACCGCGCCTTCATGCGCCAGCAGCCATCGCTTGCGTGGTAGCCCGCCGCCATAGCCGGTCAGCGAACCGCTGGCGCCGATGACGCGATGGCAGGGGATCACGACGCTGATCGGGTTCGAGCCATTGGCGAAGCCGACGGCACGCACCGCTTTCGGCATATCGAGCTGGGCGGCCAGTGCGCCATAGTTGATGGTGGTGCCGGCGGGAATCGTGCGCAGCGCGGTCCAGACCTTGCGCTGGAACACGGTGCCGGCGACGCGCCACCTGATCGCGTTCAGGGAAGCGAGGTCGCCGGCGAAATATTCTGTCAGCGCCGCCGTAATATCCCTGGGAGCCTGCGCGTCTTTCAGAGCCGCCGCGCCATATTGCAGCCGCAGCAGCTGGCGCAGTCGCGGCTCATGGTCCTCCCAATCCAGCGCGCGCAGCGCGCCGTCGGCGTCGGTGACCAGCAACGCAGTGCCGATCGGCGTTGCCATACGATCGAGCGCAAATGTTTCAGGCGGCCTCGCGTTCATGGATTTTCCCGGATGCTATTGGCTGGATGGAGGCGGCCCACAGATGCAAGGCCGCGTAGGCGCGCCAAGGCCGCCATCGCTCGGCGCGCGACAGCAATTGCGAGGGCGAAGGCCGCCGGCCATCGGCCGCTGCCATCGCGCGCATCAATCCGATTTCGGCGGCGGGGAATGCATCGGGTTCGCGCAGCTCGCGCATCGCGATGTATTGCGCGGTCCATTCACCGATCCCGGGCAACGACCGCAACTTCGCGATCGCATCCTCGAGGCTTGCCCCGCGGCTGAAGATCGCCGGATCGGCGGCAATGGCCTGCGCCAGCGACGTCACTGCCATAGCGCGCGCGTTGGGCATGCCAAGAGCGAGGATATCGGCGCTGGCGAGGCGCGCGGGCGATGGAAACAGGTGGCCGAGACCCTCGACGTCCCTGACCGCCGCGGGAATCGGCGCGCCATGGGCCTGCACCAGTTTGCCGAGCAGTTTGGTCGCGGCGGGAACGGTGATCTGTTGACCGAAGATCGCGCGCACCGCGAGTTCGAAGCCGTCCCAGGCGCCGGGCACGCGCAGGCCCGGCCGCGCCGCAACCAGCGGCGCCAGCACCGGGTCGAGGGAAAGATGCTCGCCGATCATGTCGGGGTCGGCGGCGAGATCGAATACCCGCCGCACCCGCGCGATGATCTGTGGCAGCGCCGCCATGTCAGGAAATCGCACGGAGACGTCGACCCGGTTCCTGTCGGCCGGCGCGACGCTGATCATGCCGCAAGCGCCGCCGATCGCAATCGTGCGCCGGTAGATGCTTCCCGAAACCGCTTCGACGCCGGGAATGGCGCGCGCGGCGAGAAATGACACCATTGCGTCCCAGTCATAGGGCGGCCGATAGGCGAGGCGGACCGACAGCGCGCCGGCCTCGCGCCGGGTCTTGTCGCGGATCCGCCGCAGCGTCGCCGGCGCGCGTCCGAACAGATCCAGGAAGGTTTCATTGAACCGCCGCACGCTGTTGAAGCCCGCGGCAAGCGCAACCTCGGCCATCGGCAGCGAGGTCTCGTGGATCAATTGCTTGGCCAGCAGCACCCGCCGGGTCTGCGCCACCGCGATCGGCGAGGCCCCGACATGCTGGGAAAACAGCCGCCGCAGCTGGCGGGCGCCGACGCCGAGCCGGTTGGCGAGGCCTTCGACATCGGCCTCGTCGAGGCCGCCTGATTCGATCAAGGCGAGCGCGCGCGATACGGTATTGGTGGTGCCGCGCCAGAATGCCAGATCGGGCGAGGTTTCCGGGCGGCAGCGCAGGCACGGACGAAAGCCGGCCTGCTGGGCCGCCGCCGCGGAGGGATAGAACGAGACGTTCTCGAATTTCGGCGTCCGCGCCGGGCAGATCGGCCGGCAGTAGATGCCGGTGGTCTTGACGCCCACGAACAGCCGGCCGTCGAAACGGGCGTCGCGGGTCGAGATCGCGCGGTAGCAGGCGATGCGGTCCATATCCATCACGAAATCATCGTCCATCGCGGCAGGCTTGTCTCGCGGTTTTCGGACATCATCATTCCAGGCTGAAGGCGGCATACACCGGCGCGACCTGGATAATGCATCCTCGGGAACGGAGCCCCGATGCGCGACCTTCAGTTCGGAAAAATCATGCACGTCGTCGTGCCATGCGCCAGCAAGCGCCCCTTGCCGTCGGTGAGCCGTCCTTCGGCCGTGCCGATCCGCCGGCCCCGGCTCAACACGATACCCTCCGCCTCGATCAACCCCGTCTCGGGGGTGATAGGCCGCAGCAGTGAAATCTTGAATTCCAGCGTGGTCTGTCCGGCGCCCTTCTCCAGCGTGGTCTGGAGCGCCAGTCCCATACAGCTGTCGAGCAGCGTGGCCGCGAGACCGCCGTGCACCGTGCCAGCGGGATTGAGGTGGATGCCACCCGGTTCTGCGGTCACGACGACGCGCCCGCTCACCGCCTCGGTTACATCATAACCCAGGGTCTGGGCCATCGTGTTGAGGGGCACCGTCCCGTCGACGAGGCCCTGGACAAATTCAAGGCCGTTCATCTCGGTTCGCCTGATGGCGCTGAGGGTCCCGTAGGTCTTGCCGGTAGCGTTCATGACGGGATCATGCTCGATCGCGTCAAGCCTGTCTCGCGATTTCCGGACCTCATCATTTCCCGCGTAACACTTCCAGCTCAAGGCAAGGCTGGAACATCGCGTTGCGTATCCGGAGCGTGCTAGCCCGACGGCGAAGACGCCCTGTCGGGGGGGCTCGCCGCATCGCGCTGATCCTGCTCTGGTTGGCGTAAGGTCGTTCAGCTTTCCGCTCCTCGTCGTCTTGCATTGCCACTTTCGTTCCTCCAGTATCTTGCCAACGATGGCGCCCGCCATGGCCTGAACAGGACCGCGGGACAAGACCGTCGGCAATCACACAGATGAGGGAACGAGCGACATGAGGAACGGTATTTTTTATCTGGCCACTGCGACCGCGGTTGCCGTCGCGCTGTCGGCATCGCCGGCATCAGCGCAAAAGAAATACGACACCGGCGCGACCGATACCGAGATCAAGATCGGCCAGACGGTGCCGTTCAGCGGACCGGCTTCCGCCTATGCGACCATCGGCAAGGCCCAGGCGGCCTACATCAAGATGGTCAATGACGAGGGCGGCGTAAACGGCCGCAAGATCAATTTCATCCAATATGACGACGCCTACAGCCCGCCGAAAACGGTCGAACAAGTCCGCAAGCTGGTCGAAAGCGATGAGGTGCTGCTGACGTTCCAGCTGATCGGAACCCCGCCCAATGCGGCGGTTCAGAAGTATCTCAATGTGAAGAAGGTGCCGCAGCTGTTCGCCGCGACCGGCGCGTCGCGCTTCACCGATCCGAAGAACTTTCCCTGGACCATCGGGTTCAATCCCAACTACCAGACCGAGGGACGCATCTACGCCCAATATATTCTGAAGAACTATCCGAACGCCAAGATCGGGATCCTCTATCAGAACGACGATCTTGGCCATGACTACCTGACCGGTATGAAAGACGGGCTCGGCGACAAGGCCAAGACGATGATCGTAGCCGAGACGTCCTACGAATTGTCGGACCCGACCATCGACTCGCAGATCGTCCGGTTGAAATCGGCCGGCGCCGACGTGTTCTTCGATGCCTCGACACCCAAATTTGCCGCCCAGGCGATCAAGAAGGCGGCCGATCTCGGCTGGAAGCCGGTGCATATCCTCGACATCAACGCGGTGTCGGTGGGCGCGGTATTGCAGCCGGCCGGCCTGGAGAACTCCAAGGGCGTCATCAGCACCATCTACGGCAAGGATCCGGCAGATCCGACCTGGAAGGACGACGCCGGAATGAAGAAATATCTGGCCTTCATGGCTAAATATTATCCGGACGGCGACAAGGACTCGCTGTTCAATACTTACGGCTACAGCACGACGCAGCTCTTGATCGAAGTGCTCAAGCGCTGCGGCGACGATCTGACCCGTCAGAATGTCATGAACCAGGCCACCAGCCTGAAGAACGTCAAGCTCGATCTGTCGCTGCCGGGAATGTCCGGCACGACCTCGCCGACCGACTACCGCGTCAACAAGCAGCTGCAGATGATGAGGTTCGATGGCGAGCGCTGGCAAGGATTCGGACCCATCATCGAGGACACCGGCGCCAGCGGGTGAGCGCTCCCTCGTCATCCGAGTCTGACTGAAAATTCCGTCATGGCCGGGCTTGTCCCGGCCATCCACGTCTTCGTCTCGAAAAGGGAGGACGTGGATGCCCGCGACAAGCGCGGGCATGACGAGCTCATGCGGAAGCCCCACTCCGGCGCTTTCGCACATGCGGTAGGGTTAAGACTCCTGAAATCGCGGGATATCAATGGCTTGCACGCCGGCCGGCTTGTCAGCCTTAATCATCGCTTAACGCCGCTTTAAACCCCGCCCGCTAGTCTTCCGTATCGGGTGGCGCGGGCGTTTGCGTATGGCGTGGGCACGGAAAAAGAGCGGCGGACGCCGGGAGCCGCAATTCGGGCTCGCCGCTGCGCTTTCGGACTTGCGTCTCAGCCCGCAGGATCGCATTGCGAACAACGACGACAAGCCGAAAAAGCCATCTTCCAAACGCGAGGAAAATGACAGCGACGACGATACGCCGCGCGAGCGCAAGCCGCGCGCGGCTAAAAACAGCAGCAGGCGCAAATCCAATGGTCGCGCACGCAGCGGCCTGTATCGGCTGGTCTATTGGGGCGCGGTGCTCGGCCTGTGGGCGGCGATCGCGCTGGTCGGCGTCATGGTCTGGGCCGGCGCGCATCTGCCGCCGATCCAGTCGCTTGAAATCCCGAAACGGCCGCCGACTATCCAGATCACAGGCCTCGACGGCAGCGTGCTGGCGACGCGCGGCGAAATGGCCGGCGCCAATGTTGCGCTGAAGGATCTGCCGCCCTATTTGCCGAAAGCATTCATCGCGATCGAGGATCGCCGCTTCTATTCGCATTACGGGGTCGATCCGCTCGGCATCCTGCGCGCGGCGATAGCTAACGTAATCCATCGCGGGGTTTCGCAGGGCGGTTCCACGCTGACCCAGCAGCTCGCCAAGAATTTGTTCCTGACCCAGGAGCGCACGCTGCAACGAAAATTGCAGGAAGCCGAACTCGCGATCTGGCTCGAGCGCAAGCATTCCAAGGCCGAGATTCTCGAACTTTACCTTAACCGGGTTTATTTCGGCTCCGGCGCCTATGGCGTCGAGGCCGCCGCGCAGCGCTATTTTGGAAAATCCGCCAAAAACGTCACGCTGCCGGAGGCCGCGATGCTGGCGGGCCTAGTGAAATCGCCGACGCGGCTGGCGCCGAACCGCAATCCCGAAGGCGCCGAAAAGCGGGCCCAGACGGTTCTCGCCGCCATGGCGGACGCCAAATTCATCACCGAAGCGCAGGCGCAGGCTTCGATCGGGCATCCCTCTTACAATGTGAAGGCGGCGGGCGCCGGCACCGTCAACTATGTCGCGGACTGGATCGGCGAAGTGCTCGACGATCTCGTCGGCCAGATCGACCAGAACATCGTGGTCGAAACCACGATCAATCCAAAACTGCAGAGCATCGCCGAAGCCGCTGTGATCGATGAACTCGCGGCCAAAAGCGTGAAGTTCAACGTCAGCCAGGGCGCGCTGGTGGCGATGACGCCGGATGGCGCCGTGCGCGCCATGGTGGGGGGACGCAATTATGCCGAGAGCCAGTATAACCGCGCGGTGACCGCCAAGCGCCAGCCGGGCTCGGCGTTCAAGCCCTTCGTCTATCTGACCGCGATCGAGTCCGGCCTGACGCCGGAAACGATCCGGCAGGATGCGCCGCTCGACGTCAAGGGCTGGAAGCCCGAGAATTTCAGCCGCGAATATTTCGGCGCGGTGACGCTGACGCAGGCGCTGGCGATGTCGCTCAACACCGTCGCGGTGCGGCTCGGACTGGAAGTCGGCGCCAAGAACGTCGTGCGTACCGCGCACCGGCTCGGCATTTCATCGAAACTCGACGCCAATGCGTCGATCGCGTTGGGCACATCCGAGGTTTCGGTGCTTGAAATGGTCGGCGCCTATGCCCCGTTCGCCAATGGCGGCCTCGGCGTCTCCCCGCATGTCGTGACCAGGATCCGCACCGCCGACGGCAAGGTGCTCTACGCACGGCCCGCCGACCAGCTTGGCCAGGTGATCGATCCGCGCAATGTCGCTGCCATGAACACCATGATGCAGGAGACCCTGCTCAGCGGCACCGCCCACAAGGCGGAACTGCCGGGCTGGATGGCCGCCGGCAAGACCGGCACCAGCCAGGATTTCCGCGACGCCTGGTTCATCGGCTACACCGCCAATCTCGTCACCGGCGTCTGGCTCGGCAATGATGACAATTCACCGACCAGGAAGGCCACCGGCGGCGGATTGCCGGTCGAGGTCTGGACCCGCTTCATGCGCGCCGCCCATCAGGGCGTCGCGCCGGTGCCATTGCCGGACTCGCAAGCGGGCGGGTTCTTCTCCAACATCACGCAGGTGTCTTCGCAATCGCCGGCGGCCAACACCTCATTGCCCGCGAGCAACGCCGGGCGGCCAGCGCCGGCGCGAGCGTCGGTACGTCCGGAAGCGGCGAGCGGTCTCGACGGCTGGCTGATGGATCGGCTGTTCGGACGGTAAACTTCCGCCCCGCGGAAGTTCAGTTGCCCTTACGGCTGCGCGACTCCCGTCGCTTCCCGGGACTGAGCATCCTCGGGAAACAACCGGTCCTGAGTCCCGTCATATTGCATCTCGCTGACATGCAGCCTTGAATTATTGGCTTCCCGCCTTTTTGCGTCTTCCTCTCCATACAGGAACGCCAAAAAGGCATAGCGTTTCCCGCGGGTGACGGGCGTCACCTGATGGAGCGCGCCGCATGAAAACACCAGGGCGCCGCCATCCGGGGGCCGGTAGACTTTCCGTCCGAACTCCGGAAACATCAGATCGCACCCTTCGAAGTTGCTGTTGAGATTGATCGAGACGGCAAAACGCCGATGTTGCGCTCCGGCATTGACGTTGTCGCGATGGCGATGGAAGTGCCCGCCGACCTCGCTGTCATAACGAGCGACGATGTAGCGGTCCATTCGGGTGGCCTGAAACTGAAAATACTGCTCTATTTCGGGAAGCAATCGACGGACGATCTGACCACGTATGAGATCGCGAACCTCGGGCGCCGCCACGATAAGATCGCTGCGGCGCTTGAGCCTCCAATCCGACAGCGTCGCGGTCTTGCCGGCAGTGTCAAATTGAAAGCCGGAGTCTTCGCCACCTTGCTGTTCGTAGAATTGCATCAGAAAATCGCAGAGTTCGAAGCTAAAGATGCGTGGCACGATCAGCGCCGGCGCCGACATCGGGACACCCGCGGAGCCGTCGACCGTCGGAAGATTGCGAAGAACGCCGCGTACCGCTTCGGCGTGCCCCTGTGGGAAATCCCACGCAATGTCGGCGACTGCCCGCAACATCGGGTCAAGCACGATGGTGCGGGGCATCGCACGCGCGCCGAATGAGCGGCTGATCGCGCCATCGTAGTCGGCCAGAAAGAACAGCGCATTGCCGCTGATCTCGGCAATTTTTGCGATATCGCCAGGCGGCTCGGTGAATACGCACCCCACAACAAGGTGATCCTCCCGAAACAGGTCTGCCTCGCGCAACAGGTTGGCGAGCTCCACATTCGCCTGCGGATTTGAGGGAGAACCAAGGAAGCTCAGCACGACCCAGCGCCCGGCACTCACATGGAGATCGAACGAACCACCCGTGATCAGTGGCGCACTGAACCGCGGTACACGATCGCCCAAAACGATACGATTTTTGATTGCTGCCTTTTCCGTCATGACGACCCTACGAAGAGAGGCGCCCCCTGCAACGGACTAGGAAATCATGGTTAACATTTGCTGAATCGATGCCGCGGCCGGGGAATCAAGCCAGCGATTTAGCTCGCCGCCGACATCTGGCTTGCCGACTTGGCGAATTCCCACAGTCCTGATTCGCCTTCCGTGAAGCCGTTGTCACGGTAGATGTTGCGCGCCGGGATATTGCGCGGCGTCGGGATGATCCGTCCGCTCAGGGAAAACGGGCAATCCTTCATTTCATCCAGAATATGGCGCAGGAAGGTATGCTCGACACCCATGCCCAGTGCGCGGCAACTGATCGCGAGCCCGACGATCTCGCCGTCGGCAACGACCGCGGCGCCGACCATACCGTGATCGCCCAGGCGGTCCGACACGTCCATCGCAAACAGGCGGGTGTCCGGGTTCGCGGCCAGCGCCGCCAATTCGCTCGCGGAGAATTTTCGGCCCGTCGTGTTGAACTGTGTGGTGCGCTGAAATAGCTCTTCGACCCTTGCCAGTTTCGGCGATGCAGCGGTCAGGTGTTCGATCGAACATTTAATCCGCAAGGATTCGATATACTGCGCCTCCCCTACAGTCTCGGCCCGCAGATGCTGCCGTGCGATCTGGGCCTTGACGAGTGCGCTGCGCGCCGCCGCCTCCGCGGTAACGACGGGTATTTGCAAACGCGGATCGTTGAGCAGACGCCGGCGCAGGCTGAAGGGATCCTCTCCCCAGACCTCCACCTCGGGCAATCGCTGCCGCACGCGGTCGCGTTCAACGGGGCTGTCATCGATGAACAGAAAAGAGTCGAGCCCGAAGCCCAGTTCCTCCGCTATCGAACGGATATTGCCGACCTTGTCGTCCCAGTTGATGCGCCACGTCACGAAATCATCGGGTTTGAGCAGCCGCTGCTGAGGGTAGTGATCGGAATATTTCCAGAGCTCGCGCACGGTGGCTTCATCATTCTTGCTGACGCAGGCGAGCACCACGCCGCGCTTCTTGAGGCACAGCAGCGCTTCGTGCAGGCCGAAATAGAGCCCGATAAAGGAGAAGGCGCCGCTGATTTCCGGCGTCCACGCAAACGGACTGCCGGTCTCCGCCAGCACCCCCGGCCACAACGTGCCGTCGAGATCGAGAATGATGCACTTCTTGCGCCCAATTCCCGTCACGGTGACCAGCGCGTCGATGTGCTTGCCGGCGATAACCACCTCGCGGCCGTAAGGGTCGCCGCCCAGCGCATGAGCCAGCGGCGCTGTATCCGGGAAGATGCCGTGGACAGCGGCTTTTTCGCTTTCCGGCCGCTGCAGCATCCATCCCGGCGAGCCGAAATGGGTGAACCCCACCTGTCCGTCGTCGAGCAGCCGTTCGGAACCGACCGCGGCCAGGGCGGCCGCGATATCGATCACATAGACGTCGGAGAAGGCGTTCGCGAGTTCGGCGAGGGCGACGTTCGTCAGCCGGAACCGGGTGCGGTGACCCTTCACCCCTCGTTCCGCAAGTCCCAGCGGCTGCACGGTCGGTTCGGGCAGATTGTCGATCAGGATGGGCGCGGATGTGACCTCCCGTAATTTACCCAGAAGCTCGGTCGTGTGCGCAACGTAGGCAGCGTGAGGGTTGAAGCCGTCGATGTCCTCGGCGACCAGATGTCGGGCTCGCAATGCGCCGATGAAAACGGCATCGTGCTTGCGCTCGCCGGCAAATCGAATGTCGTCAGGGAATGTCGCCGACACGTGCAGGTCGATGCCGCGGCGCGCCGCCTCCCGGCGCAGGAAATCCGCTTCCATCTGGATATCGCAGTCGCCGAACAGCAGGACGTCGACCCGCTGGCGGGCGGCGTTGAAATCATCAAGGCCGTAAGCGGCGCCGACCGCCCAATAGGCCTCCGCTCCCTCCTTCAATTCACGCCGGTACCGTTCAAGCAATTCGGCGGGGTCGCGGCCATGCTTGGGAGCAAGTTCCGCGCCGACCGCAGCCAGTTCCTCCTCCGGTGTCATTTCGGTGAGGATCTGGCGCGACAGCAATTCCATGACCGTGCGCTCGACGACATCGCGCAACCCTGCCGGCGTATCCTCCGCGTTCGGAAACAGGGCCGTCATGGCATCGCAATCCTCGGGAATGCGGCGAGGCTCGGCAAAATGATCCACAAGCGTGCTGATATCGCTATCGGCGGGCATCCGCATATGGCTGATCGCGTGGACGATCAGCGTGCGATCCTTGCCAACAGGCAATTGATGAACGAAGCGGGAGCGACGCAAGATCATGCTTGCCTATAGGCTCGCCCGATCTGTTTGTGGAACGGGAAAATGGATCAATGCATACGGATGCAACTGTTTTCCACATGGTTCCAGCTGGACCGCCGCCACATCCGGAAATGAGGTTCCGAGCGCGTGCCTGTGCTTCGCGCTAGTCGCTGATCCCATAGCGATGCAGGTCGTTGCCGTGGGTATCGAGCCAGGTCTTGGCGCGCTCGACATGGCCGCAGACCCTGGCGACCACCCGCCAGAACCGCGCCGAATGATTCATCTCGACCAGATGCGCCACCTCATGGGCGGCGAGATAGTCCATCACATAGGGCGGCGCGAGGATCAGCCGCCACGAGAACGACAGCGAACCCGCCGAGGTGCAGGACCCCCAGCGGCTCGATTGGTCGCGGATCGACAGCCGCTTGACCCTGACGCCGAGCGCTTGCGCGTAAGCCTGCGCCGCCTTCTGCAGGTCGCGGCGGGCTTCGCGCTTGAGGTAATCGTGGATCCGCCGCTCGATATGCTCGGGCTCGCCGGCGACGCAGAGAATCCGCTCGCCGCTGTCGCGGATTTCCGTCCACACCGTGCCGCGCTGGCCTGCCCGGTGCACGATCCTGTGGGCGACGCCGCGCAGCGGCACCACGGTGCCCGGAAGAAACGGTGCCGCCTTCGGCAAACGGCCGAGACGCGCGGCGATCCAGCCGCCATGACGCTGCGCAAAATCCTTGGCATCGACCAGCGTGCCGCGCGGCGGCATGGTGAGGATCGCTTCACGGTCGCTGGGATGAATTCGCAAGGTGTAGCGCCGCGCGCGGCGATGCCGGCGCAGCCTGATCGAGTAGATTTGCGAGCCGTGCTTGACCAGTAGAATCGAGGGTTCGGCGGGCCGCCGATAAAGGAGGGCGCGAGTGGCCATGTCTGTAAGTCCGGGGAGCAGGAGTGCGCCCGGATTCTGCCATATCTGCCGCCAGTGAAATCGCTCGGCGCAAAAACAAATCATTTGCCCAATATACAGGGGCTGACCGGCTATCCGGCCCTACAGAATGGGCCCCGGAACAAAATATTTCGGCCGAACGCGCGTGTCCCGAGGCTGCTTAAGGATTGAGGTGAAACTCATTCCTTCGAGAAGCCGTGAATCTGAATTACTGAGGTCAATTCAGAGGGTTACCGGCAGCCGATTCGGTGCCGGCATCTCGCTTCGAACAGTCGGTCGCGCGTCATACTTTATCGGGATCGGCGGCTATTCGGCCGCCGCGGCCAACGAAAGCTTCGGATTCGCCGCCGACATCATGAAATCGGAGATTCGCGGCACGATTTCCGATTTGAAGCGGGAGCCGTTGAAGACGCCGTAATGCCCGACGCCCTTTTGCACATAATGCACCCGGCGGTGATCCGGAATTGAAGTGCACAGCCCGTGCGTCGCTTCGGTCTGCCCAAGTCCGGAAATGTCGTCGTTCTCGCCTTCCACCGTCATCAGCGCCACGCGCTTGATCTTCGAGGGGTCCACCGGCTTGCCGCGATGGGTCATCTCGCCCTTCGGCAGCGCGTGCTTGACGAAGACCAGATCGACGGTTTGCAGATAATACTCCGCGGCCAGATCCATGACCGCCAGATATTCGTCATAGAAATCGCGGTGCTTGTCGACCAGATCGCCGTCGCCCTTTACCAGATTCTTGAACAGGTTCTTGTGGGCATCCATGTGACGGTCGAGATTCATGCTGATGAAGCCGTTGAGCTGCAGGAAGCCCGGATAGACGTCGCGCATGACCCCTGGATGCGGAAACGGCACCTTGGTGATGACGTGGCTGCGAAACCAGTCGATGCCGCGCTCGGCGGCGAGATTATTGACCGCGGTCGGATTGCGGCGGGTATCGATCGGACCGCCCATCAGCGTCATCGAGAGCGGAACGTAGGGATCCCGGTTGGCTTCCATGATGGAAACCGCGGCCACCACCGGCACCGATGGCTGGCACACCGCGATGATGTGCATGTTGCCGCCGAGTGTGTGCAGCATCTCGATGACGTAATCGACATAGTCCTCGAGATCGAAGCGGCCTGCGGTCAGCGGGACCATCCGGGCATCGGCCCAGTCGGTGATGTAGACCTCGTGGCTCGGCAAAAAGGCTTCGACCGTGCCGCGCAGCAGCGTCGCGTAATGGCCCGACATCGGCGCCACGATCAAAACCCGCGGCTGCGGCGCGCGCAACGGCCGCGTCAGCTTGCGATCGAAATACAACAGCCGGCAGAACGGCTTTTCCCAGATCGAGCGGATTTCGATCGGCGTGCGCACGCCGCTGACTTCGGTGTCGTTGAGGCCCCATTCGGGCTTGCCGTAGCGGCGCGTCGCGCGCTCGAACAGTTCGCAGCCGGCGGCGATGGATTTGCCGAACTTGGTGTGCGACCACGGGTTAAGCGGATTTTGAAACAGAATTTTGGTCGCATCGGTAACGGCCCGCGCCGGATTGAGCGAGGCGTGACCCAGTTCGTACATCCAATACATCGGCGTCGTCAGCGCCGGACTGCCTTCGGCCACCAGTGGCGGTGCACCGCCAAATTCACCAATCGGCATTTATTCCTCAGTTCCTCTTTTGCATCGCAGCATAGTGCCGAAAGCGTAAGAAAGCGTCAATGCACAGATCGGTACATCCAGCGTTGCGCACAAGCCGAATGACCGTCAAATCCTTGGGATAAGTGAGTTATTCACCGCCCTGGAGCAGCGAGCCGTGACGGCGGGCGCTGCGCAAAAGCCCAAGAAATATTGCAAATGACGCAATAAGGAGGGCGACGTTGATCAGTAGCGCGTCGATCATCAGATCGGCCCGAAACACGTGGTCGATCAGCAGCGCGCGCATTCCCTCGAACACATAGGTCGGCGGCAGCGTCCAGGCCACGTATTGCAGCCAGTGCGGCAGCACCGTCACCGGGTAGTAGATGCAGGCCAGCGGCATCAATCCGAACATCAGTGTCCAGACGATGCTCTCCGCGCCGAGGCCGTTGCGCAGCACCAGCCCCGAGACGAAAATCCCGATCGACCAGCTGGTGAAAATCAGGTTGCAGAAGAAGGCGATCAGCGGCAGCCCGATGCTGTAAAAATTGAAATTGAAGAAAACCAGCGCCAGCAACGTCATCGGGATGACCCCGATCGCGAGCCGGATCAGGCTCATGATCATCAGCGAGATCAGGAACTCGATCGGCTTCAGCGGGCTCATCATCAGGTTGCCGAGATTGCGCGCCCACATCTCCTCGAGAAACGAGATCGAGAAGCCGAGCTGGCCGCGGAACAGGATGTCCCACAGGATCACGGCGCCGATCAGGCTGCCGCCGGCACGCGCGAAAAACCCGGAAGTCTGCGAAATGTAATTCTGCAGAAACCCCCAGGTGATGATCTGCAGCGCCGGCCAGTACAGCAATTCCAGCAGGCGCGGCCACGACGACATCAGCAGATACCAGTAGCGCAGGATCATCGCGTTGATGCGATGCGGCGCGATACCCCAGTGGTGGCTGACGAGCTTGCTCACGGCGCGCCTTCCTGAACCCGGCCGCGGGCGACGTCGAGGAACACTTCCTCCAGCGTCGCCCGGTTGTAGCGCGCCATGATCTTGTCGGGGCTGTCATCGTCCTCGATGCGGCCGCGCTTCATGATGATGACCCGGTCGCACAGTCGCTCGACTTCGAGCATGTTGTGCGACGCCAACAGGATGGTCGCGCCATGGGTCTTGCGGTAGGTCTCGAGATGCTGCCTGATCCAGTCGGCGGTATCGGGATCGAGCGAGGCGGTCGGCTCATCCAGCAACAACAGTTCGGGCTGGTTGACCAGCGCCTTGGCCAGCGCCACGCGGGTCTTCTGGCCGGCGGAAAGCTTGCCGTTGGCGCGGTCGAGGAATTCGCCGAGATCGAGATCGGCGGCGAGTTGCTCGATGCGCTCGCGTAGATTTTCCACGGCATAGAGGCGGCCGAATATCGAAAGGTTCTGCCGCACCGTGAGCCGCATCGGCATGTCGACATAGGGACTTTCGAAATTGATCCGGCCCAGCACGTCGTCGCTCTGCTCGGGCATCGAGCAGCCCAGCACCCGGATGCGGCCCGACGTCGGCAGCACCAGCCCCATGATCATGGCAATGGTCGTGGTCTTGCCGGCGCCGTTGCCGCCGAGCAGCCCGGTCACGCTGCCGCGTGCGATACGAAACGACAGATCGTCGACGGCGCGGGTGGTCTTGTAGAACTTGACGAGGTGGGCGACCTCGATCGCCGCCGATCCCTTCGGATCGGTCGCGGGCAGACCGGGCGTGACTGAGTCCTTCTCCATCATGCGGGCCGTTCATTGGGCCATCGCGGCGGCAAGCGCAAGACTTTGAACGAGCCCGATGTCGGCCTTGATCGAGCGAATTTGTGGTTGAGGCCCGGCACGGCTAAACTCTTGGGATGACCGACGTCGCAGCCTCCGATTTTCGCCATCCGCGCCGCTATGTCCGTCTGGATACGATCCTGCGGCTGCGCTGGCTCGCCGCGCTCGGGCAACTTGCCGCCATTTTCGTCGTGGTGCAGGGGCTCGAATTCGACCTCCCGGTGGTCCCCTGCTTGGCCATCGTCGGGCTGTCGGCCCTGCTCAACCTCGCGCTGCAGATCGCCTTCAATCCGATGCAGCGGCTGGAACCTGCCTACGCCGCGGCGCTGCTCGCGTTGAACATCGTCGAACTGGCGGGACTGTTGTTTTTCACCGGTGGCCTGCAAAATCCATTTTCGTTTCTGTTCCTCGCCCCGGTTCTGATCTCCGCGACAGCGTTGCCGATCCGGTTCACGATCGCGCTCGGCGTCCTCGCGGTCGCCTGCGCTTCCGTGCTGGTGTTCTTTTATCTGCCGCTGCCGTGGGACAGCGACGAGCCTCTGGTGCTGCCGCCGATTTACCTGTTCGGCGTCTGGCTCTCGATCGTGCTGGCGATCGGGGTCACCAGTCTGTATGCGTTCCAGGTCACCGAGGAAGCTCGAGAACTCTCCGACGCGCTGGCCGCCACCGAACTGGTGCTGACCCGCGAACAGCATCTCACGCAGCTGGACGGTCTCGCCGCCGCGGCCGCGCACGAACTGGGCACGCCGCTGTCGACGATCTTTCTGATTTCGCGGGAACTGGAGCGGACCTTGCAGGATAACAGCCCGCTGGCCGGCGATGTCAAAACCCTGCGGGAACAGGCGCAGCGCTGCCGCGATATTCTGGCCAAGATCACCCAGCTGTCGTCGACGGGGGCACCGTTCGACCGCATGCCCTTGTCGACACTGATCGAGGAATCGGTGGCGCCGCATCGCAATTTCGGCGTCGCGATCAAGGTCCGCATCGCCGTGGCAGGCACCAGCGAGCCGGTCGGCACCCGCAATCCGGCGATCCTCTATGGTGTCGGCAACATCCTTGAAAACGCCGTCGATTTCGCCCGCCAGGCCGTCGAGGTCAACGCGTGGTGGAATACCGAAACCGTCGAGATCGTCATTTCCGACGATGGACCGGGCTTCGCGCCCGACATATTGAAGCGAATCGGCGAGCCCTATTTGTCGCGGCGGCGCAGCGCCGACGAGGGCCAAAACGGGCACCGGGGGGGCCTCGGTCTCGGGGTCTTTATCGCCCGAACCCTGCTGGAGCGCACCGGCGCCAAAGTCTCCTTCACCAACCGGGTCTTTCCCGATCATGGCGCCGTGGTTCAGATCGCCTGGCCGCGCCACCGTTTCGAGGCCGGCGAAATTGCTGCCGAACCAGCATCTTAGGACAGTCTTGTTAGGACAGTCTTGGCGTCGTCCCGGCCTTGCGCCGGGACCCGTACGGCGTGATCCCGCCGGGGCGACAGGTGATCGACTTTGGGCGGCCTTGGCAGCGCCGGATTGCCACTCCATATGTTGGGTGTCGCAGATCAAGGATACCCGAATCGTGAGCGCCAACGTCGAACTGACCGAGCACACCGATCGCTCCCTGCTGATCGTGGAGGACGATAAGCCGTTTCTGGAGCGCCTCTCGCGCGCCATGGAAACCCGTGGCTTCTCCGTGACCTCCTGTGACAGCGTCACCGATGGTCTGGCGCAGATCGGCCGGGCCGCGCCGGCCTTCGCGGTGGTGGATTTGCGGCTCGGCGACGGCAACGGCCTCGACGTGGTGTCGGCGTTAAAGCGCAAGCGCCCCGACGCCCGCGCGATCGTGCTGACCGGCTATGGCAACATCGCCACGGCCGTGACTGCGGTGAAGATGGGCGCGGTGGATTATCTCTCAAAACCCGCCGACGCCGACGACGTCGTCGCCGCATTGCTCGCCAGCGGCACCGAGAAGTCCGAGCCGCCGCAAAATCCGATGTCGGCGGATCGCGTGCGCTGGGAGCACATCCAGCGCATCTACGAGATGTGCAACCGCAACGTCTCCGAAACCGCGCGGCGCCTGAACATGCATCGCCGCACCCTGCAGCGCATCCTCGCCAAGCGCGCGCCGCGGTAATCCGTCGGCCTGTCAAAATCGTTAGCTGCCGGATCCCTGACCGAGAGGGCGACCGCGGCGCGTTTGCACGCGATGAACCGTCATTGCGAGCGCAGCGAAGCAATCCATCGAGCAACAAGGAAGCAAGAGTGGATTGCTTCGCTTCGCTCGCAATGACGGCAGGACACAGCTTCGCGATCTCGCCGCATGTTGTGCGCGAGGTTTGGCCTGCTTGTTCCGCCCTCTGCAATCAGAGGGCGCAGGGAATGCCGGATGCCCGATGCACCCGCAGCCTCGTGTGCGCTATGGGTAGTAAGTATGCACACGAGTATTCACAGCGAGTCACCGGAATCACCCGGCATTCCCCGCGCAATGGTTTACGGCTTATACCGTGCTCTCCCCGGTGATCGGCTTTCTTGCCACCGTCGCCAGCGGAGTTGCCTCCACCGACTTGACACCAGCGTCGGGGTGTCAGGACCACACGTCTTCGCCGTCCGCCTCAAGCACCCTCGTCAGGAGCACCATCCGCGTCCACCGCACCCCGCCCCGCGCTGGTGACGTTGCGCAACGCCCCTCTGAGTGGGACAGGATGGCGGTGAATATAGAAGTGATTTGGGTCGGGCGGCAAGAATAATTTCTGAAAATCAGAAACCGGGTCGAAGCGCCTTTTCCGTCATGGCCGGGCAAAAGCGCGAAGCGCGTCTTGGCGCCAGACGTCCCGGCCATCCACGTCGTTTGCGTCGCCGCAAGGGAAGACGTGGATGCCCGGCACAAGGACGGGCATGACGAGCCTGAATATCACGCGCTGCGTCTGTTGCTGCGCTGGGCAGGTGGCCGGCACCGGGAAGGCGTTTATCCCGAAGGCGGGGCTGGTTCGAACGTGCTGCTTCGAACTCATTATATTCTAGAATTCGCCATGCCCCTGCGGATCGACCAGGCGGTTGATCCGCTGCGCTGCCGCGATGCCGAACCGGATTGTCATGAGCTTGCGGGTCGGCGCCGGCAGCCGATGCTCCGGCGCCTCGCAATGCAGATGCGCGCCATAGGCGTCCGCGACGATCAGGCCGGTTTCTTGCGGAAAAATCTCGCACGGCAGATCCTGGGTGAAGGCGAAGAACAGCCGGTCGCAATGCGCCCGGTAGTCCTGCCACTTCTGGTCGGCGCGCAAATCTTCGATCGATGACTTGATCTCGACGATCCATATCTCGCCGCGCTCGTTCAGCGCCACCAGATCGGCGCGCCGTCCCGACGGCAGCGGCAATTCGCTGACGCAGGAAAATCCCAGCGACCGTAACAGCCGCGCGGTGCCGCGCGCGATCGCCAGCGCCGTCTCGGACTGACGGCGATCCGGCGCCGGCACGAGATTGATCTGGCGGGCGGGCGATTCCATCGCGCGAGCATAAAGCGCGAAAGAACAAAATGGAAACAGGATTTGCGTCAGGCTCCGCCGAGCGGGGAACCCGCGGAAACCTCACGGCTTATCAACCTGCCGCTGAGAGTCGAGGCGGACCGATGGGGGCTGCCCGCGCATGATCGACGATCTCTGGTACAAGAATGCCGTGTTCTATTGTCTTTCCGTCGGCACCTATATGGACGCCAATGGCGACGGGATCGGCGATTTCACGGGGTTGTTGCGCCGGCTGGATTATTTGCAAGGCCTCGGCATCACCGCGATCTGGCTGATGCCGTTCCAGCCGTCCCCGGGCAAGGACGACGGTTACGACATTGCGGACTATTACGGCGTCGATCCGCGCTATGGCACGCTTGGCGACTTTGTCCAGTTCACCCATGGCTGCGCGCAGCGCGGCATCCGCGTCATCATCGATCTCGTCGTCAATCACACTTCTGATGCGCATCCCTGGTTTCGCGACGCGCGAAGCTCGAAGGATTCGCCCTACCGCGACTGGTACGTCTGGGCCGACAAGAAACCCGCCAACGCCGGCAAGGGCATGGTGTTTCCCGGCGTGCAAAAATCCACATGGACGCGCGACAAGGAAGCCGGCGCCTGGTACTTTCACCGTTTCTACGATTTCCAGCCCGACCTCAACACCTCGAACCCGCGCGTGCAGGCCGAGATCCTCAAGATCATGGGCTTCTGGATTCAGCTCGGGGTATCCGGTTTCCGCATGGATGCGGTGCCGTTCGTGATCGCGACCAAGGGCGCCAAGGTCCGCACCCCGGTCGAGCAATACGACATGCTCAGGAGTTTTCGCGAGTTCCTGCAATGGCGGCAAGGCAACGCCATCATCCTGGCGGAAGCCAATGTGCCGCCCGAAACCGACATGGAGTATTTCGGCGACGACGGCGACCGCATGCACATGATGTTCAACTTTCACGTCAACCAGCATCTGTTCTATGCGCTGGCCTCGGCCGATACACGTCCGCTGGCCAAGGCGCTCAAGGCGACGAAACCGCGGCCGGCTTCGGCGCAATGGGGGTTATTCCTGCGCAATCATGATGAACTCGACCTCGGCCGCTTAACCAAGGCGCAGCGCGATGTCGTGTTCAGGGAATTCGGTCCCGACAAGAACATGCAACTCTACGATCGCGGCATTCGCCGCCGGCTGGCACCGATGCTGGGCGGTGACCGGCGACGTCTCGAATTGGCCTACAGCCTGATGGGCACGCTGCCGGGAACGCCGGTCATCCGTTACGGCGACGAGATCGGAATGGGCGACAACCTCGATCTGCCCGAGCGCAACTGCGCCCGCACGCCGATGCAATGGTCGACCGAACCGCATGGCGGATTTACCGAAAGCGACAGACCGTGCTCGCCCCCCATCGATCAAGGCCCGTACGGCTACGAGCATGTCAATGTCGCCAAACAGCGCCGCGATCCCAACTCGATGCTGAACTGGACCGAGCGCATCATCCGGATGCGCAAGGAAGTCCCGGAGATCGGCTGGGGCGATTTCACGGTGATCGCGACGCCCGATCCGGCCGTGCTGGTCATGCGCTACGACTGGCGCAACAATTCGGTGTTGTTCGTGCACAATCTCGACGAGGAGCCGCGCGAGATCGCCTTCGCGACAGGGCTTCCCGGCGATGCCGGCAAGCTTCTGATCAACCTGTTGTCGGAAGACCACAGCGAGGCCAACGAACGCGGCAAGCACACGCTTGTCATCGAAGGCTACGGATACCGCTGGTATCGCGTCGGTGGGCTGGATTATCTATTGAAGCGCAGCGACATCGACACCGACGCGGCCGGCAACGCCCGTCATCCGGCCTGAGAGGTTTCTCTCCGAGTCGTCCCCGCGAAAGCGGGACCCATAACCGCCGGCGCTAGCGGTGAAGTAAGCCGTCTAACACCGCGCGTAACCGAGAAGCCGCGGCGTACTGGTTCCCCGCTTTCGCGGGGACGACGCTCATTTTGCTATGATCGCGCCTTCGTTGCCGCGCAGATCGAGCACGCCCTCGATCTTTTCGCCCTGCCTGTCCAAAAACGTTGAAAGCAGGATTTCGCCGTCAAGGCCCGCGGCGTCCGACGCCATCGAAACCGGCTCCGCGCCGAGATTCAGCGCGATCACGACCGCCTTTCCTTCGCTCTGCCGCCGATAGAGCAACAGATCTCCTTCCGCCGCGATCGGCAGGTAATCTCCCGACACCAGTTGCGGCAATTCTTTTCTCAGCTTGATAAGCGCCCTGTAGAGGCTGAGGATCGACCGGGCGTCGGCCTCGAGATTGACCACGTTTTCGTGGATGAAATCATCCGGCACCGGCAGCCACGGCGTCGCTGTCGAGAAACCGGCGTTGTCAGCCGCACTCCACTGCATCGGCGTCCGGCAGCCGTCCCGGCCGACGCCTAGTCCCGGCACGTTCTTCTCGAAGGGATCGCGCACCTGGTCTGGTGCGATCGCGACCTGATGCATGCCGATTTCGTCGCCGTAGTACAGCGTCGGCGTTCCCCGCAGCGTCAACAGCAGCATCGCGGCGACCCGCGCCTGGTCGGGCCCTACCCGGCTTGCCACCCGCGGACGATCGTGATTGCCCAGCACCCAGTTTGGCCACGCGCCGGCGGGCAAGGCGCGTTCGTAGTCGGCAATGATCGTCTCGATCGACCGCGCGCTCCACAACGTCGACAGCAGCGCGAAGTTGAACGGCATCTGCGCGCCGCCGAGATCGTTGCCGTAATAGGCGACGAGGCGGTGCAGCGGCAGATAGATCTCCCCGATCAGGATGCGCGCCTCGAACTCATCGGTCACACGCCGCATCTGCGCAATCACGTCGTGAACTTCGGGCTGATCGGTGGAGTATTGCGTCAGAATCCTCTCGTGCGGCGGCCGGCCTTCGCGAAAATGCGGATTCGGCGGGTTGTCGCGAAACTCCGCATCCTTGATCAGGTGCCAGATCACGTCGACGCGGAAGCCATCGACGCCCTTGCGAAGCCAGAACCGCATCACGTCGTAGATCGCCTCGCGTACCGCGGGATTGCGCCAGTTCAGATCCGGCTGCTGGGCAAGGAAGGCGTGATAATAATATTGCCCCGTCGTGGCGTCGTGCTCCCAGGCACTGCCGCCGAATTCCGACAGCCAGTTGTTCGGGACGCCGCCGTCGGGCAGCGGATCCCGCCAGATGTACCAGTCGCGCTTCGGATTGTCGCGCGAGCTTCGGCTTTCGGCGAACCAGGGGTGCTGGTCGGAGGTGTGGTTCGGCACCAGATCGAGGATCACTTTCAGGCCGCTCGCATGCGCGGCCGAGATCAGCGCGTCGAAATCCTCCATGGTGCCGAACAGCGGATCGATGCCGGTGTAATCGGCGATATCGTAACCGAAATCAGCCATCGGGGACGGAAAGATCGGCGACAGCCAGAGCGCGTCGACGCCGAGTTGCAGCAAATAAGGCAGGCGGTCGATGATCCCCCTGATATCGCCGACCCCGTCGGCATCGGAATCCTGAAACGAAGGTGGATAGACCTGATAGAAAATGCCGTGCCGCCACCAGAATTCGTCGCGCTGATCCATCTTTTAAATCATTCTCCAAAATCGCGTTGCGCGGGCCAACGCCGCAACCGCCGACAAGTTCAGGCCGGCGAATTCCCCAAAAGCATCGGGAAAGACGACGGAGGTATGACGGAAGAGCCGAAATCCGCGGTTCGGCGGCCAGGCGCACGGAATCCACCTGCACCCCTTTTTGGATTCGGCTTGGGAATACCGGCCGATCGGGCTATCGTGGATGCCGGGGGCAGGGACGTGACCGAGTTCAGTTTTTTCTCAGGCGCAGCAGGTCTGAGCGTGGCGGAGATCGCCTCGCTGACGGGCGCCGAGCCCTGTGAGGGCGCGGATCTCAACCGTCGCCTGACAGGGATTGCGCCGGTGGACGGCGCGGACTCGGATGACCTGACCTTTGTCGACAATCCCAAATTCGCCGTTGCGATGGCATCGACGGCGGCCGGCGCGGTACTGACCAGCGAGCGTTATGCCCGGCATGCACCTGACGGCGTCGCGATATTGCGCATACGCAGGCCGTACGAAGCCTTTGTCGCCGTCGCGCGCAAGATATACGGCGGTGCGCTGTGTCCGACTTCCGTATTCGACACCGACGGCGTCGCACCGGGCGCCATGGTGCATCCCTCCGCAGAGTTGGCACGCGGCGTCACGGTAGATCCATTTGCCGTGATCGGACCATCTGCCAGAATCGGGGCCGGCACATTGATCGGCGCTCATGCCGTCATCGGTCAGGGCGTTCGGGTCGGCAGCGATTGCGCCATCGGGGCCGGCTGCACGGTCACCCATGCCCATCTGGGCGACCGTGTCGTGATCCATCCCGGCTGCCATATCGGCCAGGACGGGTTCGGCTTTGTGTCGAGCGCCAAAGGGCATATCAAAATTCCGCAGGTCGGCCGCGTCGTCATTCATGACGACGTCGAGATCGGGTCCGGCACGCGAATAGATCGCGGCGGCATGCGCGACACCGTGATCGGCGAGGGAACCAAGATCGATAACCTCTGCCAGATCGGGCATAATTGCGTGGTCGGCCGCCATTGCATCATCGTCGCCCAGTCGGGGCTCAGCGGCAGCGTGACATTGGAGGATTTCGTCGTGCTCGGACCGCGCACCGGCATCATTCCGCATGTTACCGTCGGCAAAGGCGCGATGCTGGCTTCGCGATCGACCGTCTACGAAGACGTTCCCGCGGGCGCGGTCTGGGGCGGCTTTCCGGCCAGGCCGAAGCGGCAATGGATGCGCGAAGTGGTGGCGCTGCAGAACCTCGCAGGCCGCGGCCGCAAGCAACCCAAGGGGCGCCCGGTCAAGACATAGTGGCCATGTTCCCGGGCCAATGCGCGAATCTTTGACTTGGCGAGCCGCGAAAAATCGGCATTGTCCTGGGATGGCAAATGAAACCGAAACCAAGGCGAAAGCCGGCGCAATCATCGTCCCGGTGACGCTGTTTGAGCAGAACTGCACCCTGATCTGGTGCGAAGCCACCAAAAAGGCTGTCGTGATCGACCCCGGCGGCGACGTCGCGAAAATCCAGGCCGCGATCAAGCAGGCCAACGTCACGGTGGAAAAGATCTGGCTGACCCATGGCCACATCGACCATGTCGGGGGCGCCGCCGAGCTGCGCGACGCGCTGAAGGTGCCGATCGAAGGCCCGCATCTCGCCGACAAATTCCTGCTCGACAATGTCGTGACCAGCGGCGCGCGGTTCGGCATCACCGGGGTGCGCGATTTTGCGCCGGATCGCTGGCTCGAGGAGGGCGAGCAGGTGTCGATCGGCGAGTTGACCTTCGACATCCTGCATTGCCCCGGCCATTCGCCCGGCAGCGTGGTGTTTTTCAACAAGGACATGCGCTTTGCGCATGTCGGCGACGTGCTTTTCAACGGCTCGGTCGGGCGCAGCGACATTCCCGGCGGCGATCACGCCACGCTAATCAAGTCGATCACCGACAAGCTGCTGCCGCTCGGCGACGACGTCGGCTTCATCTGCGGCCACGGCCCGGGCTCCAGCATCGGCCAGGAGCGGATGACCAATCCGTTTCTCACCGGCGCGATGTAATCGCCGAATTCATTTCCAGTTCGGTGGCTTTCATCCTTCGAGACGCGGCGAAGACGCTGCTCCTCCAGCAACAACGGCGAAGCCGTTGCGCGGGGATGAGGGTCTGGGCCCTCGTGGTGAGGAGCGCGGCATCGCCGCGCGTCTCGAACCACGAAGCCTCGGGATGCGCCGTCAAGATGCCAATCAAGTGGAATACGTTTTAGCCGGCGGCAGCCGGCCATCAGCGATTCGAGGCGACGTTTTCGATCGGCGCCGTCGCGACTATTCGGCCGCGATCATTTCCATCGCGTTTGCCGGCGCGAGGTGGCGCGCGCCCCAGTTGCGAATGGCGGCAATGACCGGGACAAAGCTCTTGCCCTTGCGGGTCAGGCGATATTCGACCTTGGGGGGAACGACGCCGTAATCCTTGCGGTCGATCAGCCCGCTCTCGGTGAGCGCCTTCAATTCGCGGCTGAGCACGCGGGGCGCGATTTCCGACGTGCCGCTTGCGCCGCGCAGCAGACCGGTCCGGATCTCGCCATAGCGGCGGGGACCATCCTTCAGATCCCAGACGATCCGCAGCTTGTATTTGCCGCTGATCATTTTCTGGAACGCCGCCACCGGACACCCGCACGTCTGTGCTGATTTTGCGCTTGTCATATCGCCATCTCCCACAAACACGTCCTTCGCGGCTCTTCAGATTACGGACAAGCGCAAGAAAGTCCATAGTATCATTTTTGTCCATACTTGCATTATCGCTCCTTGCAGCGCCAGATAGCGCTGTGCCGACCGCAGTCAACGAAGGAGCCTTCGATGAAACATTTCATGATCAAATATCGGTTTGCCAACGGCACCACGGAGCAATGGCATCGGGAAATCGAACGGTTCATTGCCGCGCTGAACAACGATCCCGAATTGCAGGGGAAGATCAGCTACCGCTGCATGAAGAACCGCGACGATTCCAGCTATTTTCATCTCGCCGCGGCCGCCGATGAGCAGGCCGTCAAGACGCTGCAGCAGCGGGATTTCTTCAAGCACTACACGGAAAAGACCCGGCAGGTCGCCGGCGGCGAGGTCGTGGTCACGCCGATCGAACTGATCGCGGAAACCGCGTATCGGCCATGAGCGTGTACGCTATCCCGAGATCATCGCGCGGATTCGCTGCGACAGATGCTCGAGGTCGAACGGCTTGGTGATCATCTCCATGCCGGGCTGCAGGAAGCCGTCCGCCATCGCGACGCTCTCGGCGTAGCCGGTGATGAAAAGAATTTTCAGGCCGGGCCGGGTTTCGCGGGCCTGATCGGCCAACTGGCGACCGTTCATGCCGGGCAGACCGACGTCGGTGACCAGCAAATCGATCCGCTCATGGTCGCGCAGGATTTGCAGGCCCGACGGTCCATCGACGGCCTCCAGCGTCCGGAACCCTTGTTCCCCCAGCATCTCCAGGATGACCCCGCGCACGACCGGCTCGTCCTCGACCACCAGCACGGTCTCGCCGGTGGCGGCGTGTTCGGCCGCCCTGACCGCCGATGCATGCGCGGCGGCGCCGTCGCCGTGATGCCGCGGCAAATAGAGCCTGACCGAGGTCCCCCGCCCTATCTTGCTGTCGAGCGTGACATGGCCGTTCGACTGCCGCGCAAAGCCGTAGATCATCGAAAGTCCAAGTCCTGTGCCTTGTCCGATCGGCTTGGTGGTGAAGAACGGATCGAAGGCGCGTGCCGCGACCTCCACGCTCATGCCGACGCCGGTGTCGGTAACAGTGATGCAGATATAATCGCCGGGCGAGAGCGCCGGCGTGTCCGCGGTCACACTGTCGAGCCGCGCATTGGCGGTCGAGATGGTGAGCTTGCCGCCATCCGGCATGGCATCGCGCGCGTTGATGGCGAGATTGAGCAGCGCGCTTTCCAGCTGATTGGGATCGCACAGTGTCCCCCACAGATCGTCCGGCGCCACGATCGCCAGATCGATGGTCTCGCCGATGGTCCGGCGCAACAGGTCCTCCAGCGACACCACGAGCTGATTGGCATCGACGCTTTTCGGGATCAGCGGCTGCCGCCGCGCGAATGCCAGCAGGCGATGCGTGAGCGCTGCGGCGCGGTTCGCCGAGGTCATCGCCGCATTGATGTAACGCGCGACGTTGTCGGTGCGTCCCTGATTGAGACGGGTCTGCAGCAGATCAAGAGAGCCCACAATGCCGGTCAGGAGGTTGTTGAAGTCGTGCGCGATGCCGCCGGTGAGCTGCCCCACCGCTTCCATCTTCTGGGACTGCAGCAATGCCTCCTCGGTTGCTTTCAGCCGCTCGGCGGCAGCCCTCTCCGCGGTCACGTCGCGGGCAACCGCATAGATGTGATCGCGGTCCGCCACGCCGGTCCACGACAGCCAGCGGTAGGAACCGTCCTTGTGCCGAAACCGGCTTTCGAACCGGACGGTGGTCTCGCGGGCACCGAGCTTTTCGACCTCCGCGCGTGTGACGCCGTTGTCGTCAGGATGCTCCAGCCATTGCGAGGTGCGGTTCAACAATTCGGCCTCGCTCCAGCCGAGCGTCCGGGTCCAGGCCGGGTTGACCGTGCGCCAGATGCCGCTGCGATCGGCGACCACCAAAAGATCCTGCGACACGTTCCAGATCCGGTCGCGCTCACGGGTCTTTTCCTCGACGCGCTGCGCCAGCGTCGCGTTCAGCTCGGCGAGTTGGTCGGCAAGCCTGCGGAAACGCTCTTCGCTTTGCCGCAGCGCGAGGTCGGCCTCGACCTGTTCGGTGACATCGCTGTGCGCCCCGACCAGGCGTATCGCTCTGCCCTGCGCATCGCGCTCGATGGTGGATTTGACTGAAATCCAGCGGGTCTCGCCGTCACTGGGACGAATAATCCGATATTGCACGCTGTATTCACGCACGCCACCTGCGACGGCGTCGCGGAATTTCTGTTCCGTGGTCTCGCGGTCGTCGGGATGGATGCGTCGCACCCAGTCTTCGTGGGACTCGTTGGCCGCGTCCGGCGGCAGCCCGTGAATCAGCAAATACTCGGGCGACCGGCGATTGCGGAAACCGGTCGTGAGGTCGACCTCGAGGCCGCCGATCCGGCCGATCTGCTGCACGCGCGCCAGTTCGGCCTCGCGTTCCCGTAACGCCGCGGCAGCGAGGTAGTCCCTGGTCACATCGCTGCAAACCACGAGCACGCCGCCGACGCTATCGTCTTCATCGATCGGGCTGTAGCCGTAGGTCCAGTAGACCTGCTCGAGCCGGCCATAACGCGTCACCGGAATGAGCTGCTTTTCATGCCAGGTGGCGCCGCCGCCGCTCATCACCTGCTCGATCTGCGGACCGATAACGTCCCAGATTTCAGCCCAGCACTCCCGTCCCCGCTGGCCCAGCGCGCTTGGGTGGCGCTCGGGTCCCATGGTCTGACGATAGGCGTCGTTATAAAACTGAATGAGTTCCGGGCCCCACCAGATGAACATCGGGTGGTTGGTATTGAGCACAATCCGCAGCGCGGTCCGCAAACTTTGCGGCCAGCTGTCAGGCTTGCCCAACGGGGTAGCCGACCAGTCGTAGGCCCGCGTCAATGCGCCCATCTCGCCGCCGCCGGCGAGGAAATCCGCGGAAATCGGTCGGGTGATCTTCAACATCGGGGGATGATCGGTGGCCAAGTTCAGCCCAATTAGCAGCGGGAACCTAACCGCCGGTCACACCCCATGCAAACTCACGGCACCGCCCGTTGGTTCCAATATTTCTTCCGATGGGCGGAACAAATGAGCTGCTGCCTGCGCGGCAGGCGGCATTAACCACTCGCGCCGCAACCTCCGTTATTTCATCAGGCCCGCGGCCGTCAGCGCGCGGGTGATGACGCTGCCGACGTCGATGCCGCGGGATCGCGGTTGGCGGGGCGACTCGGGACGGCGGTGCAGCGTCGTCCGCGGCCACAACACCGCGCCGAGATCCGGTACCGGCGTGGGCGCCGGGGCCATCACCGGAATTGTCTTTGTAACTTCCCTGGAAGCAGCCGTTGCTGCCGGCTTCGCTGCTTCGCTGGGCTGATGAACCCATTCGGTTAGCCCGAAGAAATTCGCAATGTGGTACGACGACGAAATCCCCGCCTCGATCAGGAAAGCGCCTTGCGCGCCGTATCGCTCGTCGTTGTCGGCAACACCCAGCGGGGTGCCATGGGCCATATCGGTGATGGTGTAGGATTCGACGATGGTTTCGCCGTCCGCGTTCCACCAGACCTGGTGCGGGTAGCCGTCGACGATCGACTCCGACATTGGCGCCGCGGGCAGCTGATGCACGTCGAGCCATTGCTTGACGATCTCATCGGCATTCGCGGGATTGACCGTGCGATCGGCGCTACCGTGCCACACCGACAGTTTCGGCCAGGGGCCTTTGTGATTCGAAGCGTTGCGCACCAGATCTCCCAGCTCGGCGGCCGGGCGGGACGGCGACTGCGACATGCCGGTCAACGCTTCCCGCACATTGGTCGCAACCCCGAACGGCAGGCCGGCGATAACGGCGCCGCCGGCAAATATGTCGGGATAGGTCGCGAGCATCACCGACGTCATGGCGCCGCCGGCGGAAAGCCCGGTGACGAAGATCCGTTGCGGATCGACATCGGCTTCGTCCACCATCCGCGCGATCATCTGGCGGATCGAACAGGCCTCGCCGCTGTCGCGCGCGGTATCTTCCGGATTGAACCAGTTGAAACAGCCCTGGCCGTTGTTCGACGATTGCTGCTGGGGCATCAGCAACGCAAAGCCGTAATGCTTGGCGAGCGTCGACCAGCCGGCGCCGAGATCGTAGCCGGCGGCGGTCTGGCCGCAGCCGTGCAAAACCACGACAAGGGCGGGCGCCTCCTGGCGATGGTCCGAGACGAAAGAAAACATCCTCAGACCGCCCGGATTGGAACCGAAGCCTGTGGTTTCCACCAGGGGGCTGCGGCTGTCCGGTGTCAGGTTTCGTGCAAACTGCCCAAAACCGTTGATTCCATTTACCTTTTGGAGACGCCGCAGAAATTCGATATTTTTTGCGAGGGACACCAGCAGCTCCTTGGCGAGAGATCTTGTTTCTAACCGCACCAAGACAAGATAGTTGCTGCACTGCAAAATAAAAAGGACGTGTGCTGTCAATTCCGGACGGTTGCCTCCGCCTTAATTGCGTTCAGGTGGCGACACCGACCGCATTCACGACAGAAATGCGGCAGCGGCGAGAATCGACAGCGCAAACATGGCCAGCGCGGCGAGCAACGCCGATGGCGCGGAGAAAACAGCTTCGATAGCAAAAAATACCGCGCCGATCGCGGCGACGCCGGCGGCGTTGGCGACTTGCGCCGTGGTGCCGTAAATCCCGGCGCCCGAAAAGGATGCCGCCGCCGCACTGGAAGATGCGCTAAAGCGTGATGAGATGAGGTTAGATTGAGCTGCGACGCAGCGGAAACTTTACCTCTCCCATAGGGAGAGGTCGGCGCGTAGCGCCGGGTGAGGGGTCACGGCCTATCGGTGGTGCAGCACCCCCTCACCCGATTTGCTACGCAAATCGACCTCTCCCCGCTGGGGAGAGGTGAAGGGCACACCGATTCAAATTAAACCCATCTTGCGCTAGATCGCCTTCAATTTGCGATAGGCGAACCACACCATTTTCAACAGCAGCCAGCCGTCGCGGAAGCGGGAGATCTGGGTCTCGCCGAAGGTGCGCGCCTTATAATGGATCGGCGTCTCGATGATCTTGAGATTCTGTTTGGCGGCGCCGAAGATCAGGTCGAAGTCGCCGAACGGATCGAAGTTGCCGAAATAGCCGCGCTCCCGCGCCAGCATTTCGTAATCTTTTCGCAGCAGCACCTTGGTGCCGCACAGCGTGTCGGTCAGCCGGGTATTGACGAGATAGCTGAACAGATAGGCAAAGCAGCGATTGGCGATCAGGTTGAGCGGACGCATCGCCTCGTTCTCCATGGGATAGATCAGGCGGGTGCCGTTGACGAATTCGGCCTTCCCCGTCTCGATCACCGCATGATATTTCGGCAGCGCTTCCGGCGGCATCGTCAGGTCGGCATCCAGGATCATCAGCACGTCTCCGGTCGCCGCGGCAAAACCCTTGCGGACCGCATCTCCCTTGCCCTTGCCGTCCTGCTTCAGCACCTTGATATCCCAGCTATCCCGGTAGGCATCGCGAACGCGCTCGCATTCCTCGAAGGTGCCGTCGCTGGAATTACCCTCGACGAACAGGATTTCCTGGGCGGAGCCGAATCGGGGCATGCGCAGGATGGCATTTTCGATGTTGCCCTTCTCGTTGCGGCACGGAATCAGAATGCTTGCGGAAAATTTCCGGTCCGGAAAATTTCGCACCGGCCGTCCGACGATATAGGTCCGCAGGCACAGGTGCCGGATGCCGGGCAGCGGCGCGATGAATCGATTGATGAACGGCCCGAGGCCGAGCCAGCGCCGCGGCAGCAGTTGTCGCTGCTCCTGACTGATCACTTCGAAATCCGCGAGATCCATCAGGTTCAAAAAATCGGCCGTGGCGATGTAATTGATTTTGGGTTGCTTGCTCCGCAGATGCAGCAGCTCGGCGAGCTTCAGGACCGGCTCCCACAGATGGGAATAATAGGCGATGATGATCCGCGTCGACGGCGCGCACAGATGATTCACCAGCCGCAACGTGCCGTCGATGTCCTCGAACAGGCCAATGGTGTCGGCGATCACGACGTAATCGAACGGTCCCTCGATGCCGGTCAGCGTCGCCGGATCTTCCACGTCGCCCAGACAAAAATACAGATTGGGGTGACGGGCGTTCGCCTTCGCGATGGTTTCGGCGCCGAAATCGATGCCGACGCCGTAAGATGGTTGCAGCGAAGCCAGCAAATCCCCGCGGCCGCAGCCGAGTTCAAGCACCCGCTTTCCCGGCGGAATCAGAAACTGCATGAACTTGCGGTCGTCTTCGTGGTAGGCGACATTGAACTCGCGCCAGCGATCCAGTTCGTCGCGGTTGGCCTCGAAATGATCGAGCAGATCCCGCTTGCGCTGACTGGAAAGCTGCAGAGAAGCAGGCTGGTCGGATTGCTTCAGATACATTGCAGCCTCGAAGCGGAAAACGGAGAGTTCTCTTAGCTGAAGGGCCCTGAGGTGTAAATTCGGCAGGGAAGCCTGCTCAGGCCGTTGGCGGCCTGCGAGAGTGCCGGGCGTCGGCATGTCAGACCGGCCCGCACGACAACCATGCGTCAGCAGGGGGTTTCCGCGATTGCCTTGGCCCTCACCACCCCCTAGTTTGGCGTCGAGCCAACCAAGAACAATAGGTCCGGAGAGAAATTAATGGCGCGCCTCAAGTTCGGAGCCTTCCTCGCCCCGCATCACCCGATCGGCGAGCATCCGATGCTGCAATTCCGCCGCGACCTTGATTTTGTCGAGCAGATCGATGCGCTCGGCTTCGATGAATTCTGGTGCGGCGAGCATCATTCATCAGGCTGGGAAATGATCGCGTCGCCGGAGATGTTTCTGGCCGCCGCCGGCGAACGCACCAAGCGGATCAAGCTCGGCACCGGCGTGGTCTCGCTGCCCTATCACCATCCCTTCAACGTCGCGCAGCGCATGGTGCAGCTCGACCACATGACCGGAGGCCGTGCCATCTTCGGTTCCGGCCCCGGCGCGCTGGCTTCCGACGCGCATACGCTCGGCATCGACCCGATGACGCAGCGCGACCGTCAGGACGAGGCGATCGCGATCATTCGCCGGCTGTTTCGGGGCGAACGGGTAACCGCCAGGAGCGACTGGTTCACCATGAACGACGCGGCGCTGCAGATCCTGCCGCTGCAGGAAGAGATGCCATTCGTGGTGGCGTCGCAGATTTCACCGTCGGGCATGACGCTGGCCGGCAAATACGGCATCGGCATCATCTCGCTCGGCTCGATGTCGACGCAGGGCCTGATGGCGCTGCCGACGCAATGGGGCTTTGCCGAGGATGCCGCCAGGAAGCACGGCACCACCGTGAGCCGGTCCGACTGGCGCGTGCTGCTGAGCTGGCACATCGCCGAGACCCGCGAACAGGCGCGGCGCGAGGCCGGCGCCGGGCTGATGCGCTGGCACAACGAATATAATGTCGGCACGCTGCAGCGGCCGGGCCTGCTGCCGTTCACTTCGCCCGACGACGCCGTGGAGAAAACCGCCGGCGGCGCGGGCGCGGCCTCCACCATCGGCACCCCCGACGATCTGGTCAAAACCATCAAGAGCCTGATGGAAGTGTCCGGCGGCGTCGGCACCATCGTCGGCTTCGTGCACGACTGGGCCAATCCGGAAAACACCCGGCGCAGCTGGGACATGGTGGCCCGTTATGTGGTGCCGGAAATCAACGGCTATGTCGCATCGCTGCGCAAATCGCAGAAATTCGTGATCGAGAATCGCGCGGTATTCGAGCGCGCGGGGCAGGCGGTGATGGCGAAGATCATGGAGAACGACAAGGCCGCGGCGGCCCTTCCGCTCACCGGCCCCGGCCGCGTCGCGATCCCGACCATCAACGCGCCGGATCTGCAGCAGGAAGCCGCCAAACGGAAGGCGTGAAAGCGAGCAACCGCTGTCCTCCCGGCTTGCGCTCGCGCTGCTTGCCGGGACGAATAGTGGTGATGCAATGCACCGCCGCGGTACTGCAATCACCCGCCGGGCTTATTCACTTCCCGTAATAATCCTGCACGGTCTGCCATGCCACGGTCTGCAGGAAATGCGCCGTAGGCTCGTCGATACCCGCAAGATAGCTGTTGCCGACCGGCGAGCGTCCGGTCAGCGCGGCGAACACCGTGCAGGCGGCGAGATAGGTTCCGGCCAGGCTCGGATGGCGCTTGTCCGCGGCATAGAGATTGAGCTCCGGCTGCCCGGAAAGCGCCCGCGCGAAGGCGAGGCCCGCCGGTATCACCAGCGCGTCGTTGGCGTTGCCTGCGATCGTATAGGCTTCGGCCAGTTGCGCGGTCATCTCCGGCTTGTCGGCATAGGCCCAGGACATGAAGAACACGGGCCTGGCGCCGTGCGCGCGCACGATGTCGCTGTCCTTTTTGGCAAATTCGGTGAATACCGTCTTGAGCCTGGGATGGATCGGGCACTGGCTGCAATCCATCATGACAGCGGCATCGAACAGCTTGTCGCGCTTGTTGAAGACGACATTGTTATGGTCGTCGAACGAATAGGAGCCGATGGCGTTGGGCCGGAAATAGCTCTCGACATCATGCCAGTCGAAGCCTGAGCCGCCGATCGTCACCATCGTGGCGCGATAGTCCTGCTTGTGATCGGGGTCCGCGGCCTTTTCCAGCAGGCTCACATGGCTCGGCAGGCCGTTGTTGTAATAGAAGAAGCTGTTGCCGATGAAGATTTCGCTCTTCGGGAAATCGGGGCCGAGGCTGGTGACGACGGGTTTGGTTTGCGCCAGCGCGGCGGTCGGCCCTGCCGCGATACAGCCCGCGACCGCCAGCATGACCAACATCGCTCTGAACATTCCCGGCATATCCATTCTCCCTGATCGATCTTGTTTTGCCGCACCCTATCATGAGCGACGGGTTTGTCGCGCCGGAGGGATCGGCTTGATTTCCAGTCGAGATCATGAGGCTTTGCACGGAAGGGACAAAGGGCTATTTTAGCAAGCCGGGGTTGTGCCGGGCACAACGGGAGCGGTGGCGATGTCGATGCAAAATGTGGCTTCCCCCGCGGTGACGCTGACGTCACCGAAACGCAATTCAATGACGCACATTCCCGGCGACGAGGGCTGGCCGATCATCGGCAAGACGCTCGAAGTGCTCGCCGATCCCAAGGGACAGGTAGAGCGGCAAGCCGCCAAATACGGCCTGGTCTATCGCAGCCACATCTTTGGCGAGACCAGCCTGGTGCTGCTGGGACCCGAGGCCAATGAACTGGTGCTGTTCGACCAGGCCAAGCTGTTCTCCTCGAGCCTCGGCTGGGGGCCGATTCTCGGCCGGTTGTTTCCGCGCGGGCTGATGCTGCTGGATTTCGAGGAGCACCGCCTGCACCGGCGCGCGCTATCGGTGGCATTCAAATCCGGACCGATGAAATCCTATCTTGGGAAGCTCGATACCGGCATCGCGGCGCGGGTCGCGCAATGGAAGGCGCAACCGGGGCCGATACTGTTCTATCCGGCGATGAAGCAGCTGACGCTCGATCTGGCCGCGACCTCGTTTCTCGGCGCCGATATCGGACCAGAGGTCGACGAGATCACGCGTGCCTTTGTCGACATGGTAGCCGCCGCGGTCGCCGTCATCCGCAAGCCCCTGCCGGGTACGCAGATGGCGCGCGGCGTCAGGGGCCGCAAATGCATCGTGGCCTACTTCTCGGAGCAGATCCCGATCCGCCGCGCCAAAGGCGGCGAAGACCTGTTCTCGCAGCTGTGCCGCGCCACCCATGAGGACGGCGCGCTGCTGTCGACCCAGGACATCGTCGACCACATGAGTTTCCTGATGATGGCCGCGCACGACACGCTGACCTCGTCGCTGACGTCTTTCGTGCAGGCGCTCGCCGCCAATCCGGATTGGCAGGACAAATTGCGCGACGAGGTCGCTGCGCTCGGTATCGCCGCGGACCAGGCCACTACATCAGACAATCTCGATGCCATGCCGCTCACCGAGATGGCATTCAAGGAAGCGCTGCGGCTGAAGCCTCCGGTGCCCTCGATGCCGCGCCGCGCGGTCCGCGATTTCACCTTCAAGGGCTACGCGATCCCGGCCGGCACCCAGCTCGGCATCAATCCGGTGTTCACCCACCACATGCCGGAGATCTGGCCCGATCCGGAACGCTTCGATCCGATGCGCTTTACCGACGATGCGCAGCGCGGCCGCCATCGGTTCGCCTGGGTGCCGTTCGGCGGCGGCGCGCATATGTGCATCGGGCTGCACTTCGCCTATATGCAGGCGAAATGCTTTGCGCGGCATTTCCTGCAGAATCTTACCGTCTCGATGGAGCCGGGCTACACGTCGAATTGGCAGATGTGGCCGATCCCGAAGCCGCGCGACGGATTGCGGGTGACGCTGTCCCCGATCAAGTGAGCGGACCAGGCCAGGGCTGAGCCTAACCGTCGAATCGTTCGAGCCCGGCGGGTGCCGGGCGACGCGCAGGCTTCACCCCGCGCCCTGATCGAACGCCTTGCGTATGGCGACCAGACCCTGCTGCTGCGCCGTCCAGTTGCGGCCGCCGGTAATGGCGCCATCGACCACCAGATCGTGGCCATTGATAAAGCTGGATTCGTCGCTGGCGAGAAACACCGCGGCATGCGCGATGTCTTCGGGCAGTCCGGCGCGCTGTATCGGCTGCGCGGTCTTGTAGATCTCGCGCATCACATCGGGCGTTTTCTCTGCCGCCTCGACCGAAAGGCCCAGCGCCTTGCCGAAAATTCCGGTGGCAATCGCGCCCGGCGAAATGCTGTTGACGCGGATGCCGGACTCGCCAAGCTCCATCGCCACGCATTTGGTGAGGTGAATGACGGCGGCCTTGGCCGCGCCATACACCACCGACGACGAGAACCCGGCCAGCCGTCCGGCGATGCTGCCATTGTTGATGATGCTGCCGGAGCCCTGGCGGCGCATATGGGGGGCGGCGTGCTTCATGCCGAGCATCACGCTGCGCACCAGCGTGGCCATCGCCGCGTCGAAACGCCCGACCTCGAGGCCCTCGATGCCGCCGGTCTGCGCCGGGCCGCCGGCGTTGTTGAACAGACAATCGATGCGGCCGAATTTTTCGACCGCCGCGCCGATCAGCGCCCGCATCTGTTCCTCGACCGTGACATCGGTCTGGCGGAAGATGCAGGCAGCGCCGAGTTTGCCAGCGAGCGCCTCGCCTTCCGGCGCGCGGCGTCCGGCGATGACGATCCTGGCGCCTTCCGCGACAAAAACTTCCGCGGTGCGCAGGCCGATGCCGCTTGTCGCGCCGGTGATAACCGCGACCTTGCCGTCCAGCCGTCCCATACTATCCTCCTCGTTCAGAGCGATGCCGATTTCAGTATATCCCCGCCCGGCCGGAGCAACGCAAGCCCTGCCGTGTCGCGTGCACCAGTGAGCCGTCGGAACCGGCACTTTATCGCCAGGCCCGTGATGCCCGGCCTTGTGCAATGCCTCGATGTCTTCCTACGCTGCCGCAAGAAAGACTGTCATGGCCAGGGCCCGGCCATGACGCGGCGGATTGCTTGCATGCTTATTCACGGGGTTGAACGGCGTGTTCCGGCCACACTCCCGGACCGCGTATTCTTCGTTATCCTCGCCTTATTTTGGATTAGCTGATCGGTTGATGTGACCTTATGGGGAAATTGATCGACGAGTTTCGGCGGGGCTGGCAAGGGACAGCCCTACCATCGCCGCTTTTCAGCATTGGATTTGCGGCCTGCTGCCTCGCGCTGGCGACCGTGGCGCGATGGTCGCTTTCGCTGATGCGGCCCGACGTCTTTTTCACCCCGTATTTTCCGGCGGTGTTCTTTGCCACCGCGTTCGGCGGCTTCCGTGTCGGGATTGCGACGGCCGTCGCCGGGGGGGTGCTCGGTGCGACCGTCAATTTCAGCGATGCGTCGGCCGATTTCGCAAGGCTGGCGCTTCTGGCGATTTTTCTGCTCGTATGCGGCCTCACGATCTGGGGCATCGAGCATTTCCGATCGGTCGCCGCGCATCAGCGACAGATATCAAAACGCCTGATCCAGGAGGAGGAGTACCGCAAGCTCGTGGTCGACGAGCTTCAGCACCGGCTGAAAAACAAATCGTCGACCATCCACGCCGTTCTCCACCAGGTGCTGTACGATCAGCCGCTGATCTGGGCCAGCATCGATCAGCGGATACGGGCGCTGTCGGCGACCGACGACCTGATCGCACGGGTCGATGGCAGCGGTTGCGACATCAAGGATCTCCTGCTCTCCGAGCTTGGGCCCTACGGTCATGTCCGATTTACCCTCAACGGCAATCCGCTGTTTCTACCCGCGAAGCTGGCGGTGAGCTTTGCGTTGATGTTTCACGAGCT
Source organism: Bradyrhizobium erythrophlei (assembly GCF_900129425.1). Taxonomy (NCBI): domain Bacteria; kingdom Pseudomonadati; phylum Pseudomonadota; class Alphaproteobacteria; order Hyphomicrobiales; family Nitrobacteraceae; genus Bradyrhizobium; species Bradyrhizobium erythrophlei. The sequence continues at coordinate 8,376,147 of NZ_LT670817.1, forward strand.
TGCCACCAATGCCGGCAAATACGGCGCGTTTTCTTCCCCGCACGGGCTGCTGCAGGTGGCATGGTCGGTGTCGGACGATCGCCTCAATATTACCTGGGACGAGACCGAAGGTCCGCCGGTCGGCGCGATCGGGCGAGCCGGCTTCGGGACCAAGCTCCTGAAATCGGCGCTCGGGCCTTTCGATGGCAAGACCGAGATCGCTTTTTTGAAAACCGGGATTCATTGCACCATGCAGTGCCGCATCCCTCCGAGCTGAGCGTTTTCATGCCGCGATGCCGGTCGCGCGCGGCCGCCCCCTTCAAGGGTAATGTGGGCAGCAAGCGTTGCCGAACGCGCGCCGGTGTCGCGTACCGGACAGTTCTGAAGCGGCCGTTGACATTCTGTTAATGACAACTCGCGGCGCTTCGATCCGAATGGATGGCGCCACCGCGGCCCGGCATGTTTCTCGGATCCATTTAACCAAACCTACAACAGACCCCGGCAATGTCGGCGGTCATGCAAAGCCGCAACAATCATGAGCTACAGCCCGCCGCAATGGACAGCGATGGCGCTTTCGCGCTCGAGACCGAGCTGAACATTCTGCGGGACGTTTTCAGGATGCTCCCGAACGGCGTGACGCTCCAGGACGAGCAAGGCCGCTTCCTGCTGGTGAACGATGCCGCGGCGGCGCAGCTTGGGATGGCCTCCGCCGGGCCACCTGCGCCGGCTTCGAAAGAATTGAGCGATCGCCGCGATGCCGCCATGGCAGTGCTCCACGCCGGCCACGCGGCTGTAACGGAGGAATTGGTGACCAGCGGCCCGGTCAGACAGGTCTTCCTCACCGCCCATCGCCCGGTTCGTATCGCGGACCGCGATCTGCTGCTTTCGAGTTCTGTCGACATCAGCGGGCAAAAGGCCGTCGAGGATCAGTTGTTCCGCTCGGCCTATTATGACGAACTCACCGGCCTGCCGATGCGGCGGGTGATCGAACATCGCGCCAACAGCCTGCTGCAGCACGACGAAACGCATACGCGGTTCGCGCTGGCGTTTCTCGACATCGACAATTTTAAGCACATCAACGACTATTACGGCCACGCGATCGGGGATGCGCTGCTGGTCGAAGTCGCCAAGCGGCTCGGACGCGACCTGCGCGAATCCGACATGCTGTCGCGGATCAGCGGCGACGAATTCCTGCTGCTGCTCAACCCGATTCAGAGCGAGCATGAGGTGGCCGAATACGTCCAGTCCGTGCTGGCGCGGCTCAGCGCCCCGTATTTCATCGATGGATCGGAAGTATTCGCTTCCGTTTCGATCGGGGTGAGCCTGTATCCCGAGCACGGCCGCAGCTACGACGTATTGCGCCAGAACGCCGATATCGCGATGTACCGCGTCAAGAACGACGGCAAGGGCGCGGTGGCGTTCTTCGACGCCGGCATGGAGCGCGAGGCGCTGGCGCGTATGAAAATCGAGCAATCGCTGCGGCTCGCCATTCTGGAAAAGCGCTTTTGCTGTGCCTTCCAGCCCAAGGTCGACATCAGGACTCAGGATATCAAGGGCATCGAGGCGCTGGTCCGGCTGCGCGACGACGAGGGCGTCATTCAGGCCCCCGGCACCTTCATCAATCTCGCCGTGGAATTGGGCCTGATCGACGAACTCACGCATCTGGTGCTGGCCGAGATCGTCAAGTCGATCGATCTGATCAACGAGACCTTCGGGCCCGACACCTCCATCAGCATCAACGTCGCGGCCAGGCAGGCCGGCAATCCGGAGTTCATGCGCCCGTTCGCAGAGGCGATTGAAGCAACCGGATTTCCCAAACGTTTCATGATCGAGGTGACCGAGGACGCCTTCGTCGCCAAAACCCACTTCCAGGACGAAATTCTGCCGATCTTCCGCCAACTCGGCGTCGGGATCTCGATCGATGATTTCGGCATCGGCTATTCGTCGCTGTCGGCGCTGGCCGACATCACCGCCGACGAAATCAAGATCGACCGGTCCTTCATCACCGACATTCACAAGCGCCCGCGCAGCCAGGGGATTTTGCGCGCGATCGAATCGCTCAGCGAGGCGCTCGGCATGACGGTGGTTGCCGAAGGCATCGAAACCTTCGAGGAACTCGCCTATCTGCAGGCGGCCACCAAAATCCGCCATGCGCAGGGTTTCTACTTTTCCAGGCCGATCTTCCTGGAGGAACTCAAGCCGGCGGTCCGGATCTTCAGCGACGCGCGCGTCGGTCCGACTAGCCGGCCGCCCCAGGAAAACCGTCCGGCCTATTCCCGCGGCGAGCGCTATCGCCGCTGACCGGCGCACGCGCGGCGGTCAGCGCGTATTGATACCGATAGCGTCTATTTCGACAACGCCGGCAGCGGCGCCACGCTGTCGTTCGGCGCGCCGGCCTGCATGGTGATCAGCGTCATCGAGACCAGATCGTAGTAACCGATGATGCCGATGATATCCATGATGCCGCGTTCGCCGAATTTTTCGCGCGCGGCGCCATAGACCGCGTCCGGCACCTGCTTGTCGCGGTACAGCGCCATGGCAAGATCGTACAGCGCGGCCTCGTCGTCCTTCATGTTTTCAGGGCGCTTGCCGGCCGAGATGGCGCTCAGGACGGCGGGATCGAGACCGGCCTTGAGCGCGAGCGGATAATGCGCGAACCATTCATACTGCGCGGTCCATTGCCGCGCGGTGATCAATATCGCGAGTTCGCTGAGGCGCGGCGGCAGCGAGGTGTGCCAGCGCAGGTAATCCGACAGGGCCGACAGCCGCGGCGCCAGATCGGGATTGCGGACATAGGCGCGGTAGGGAGGGTTGGTGATTTTCGCGTTGCGCGGCGGCGGGGCGATCATCTCGGCCCATGCCTTTTGCGCCGGCGTCAGCTCGTCGGCTTTTAATGGCGCGAAGCGGGTGATGTCCTCGGCGCGGCCGGCCTGCGGCATCGCGACCAGAGCCGCCAGACCAAAGGCGGCCAACAGATGTTTCATGGTTTCTCTCCCTGATAGCGCGGACTTCCTCCGCACCGGCTCTTTCGGCCGCGTTCCAAGACTATTCTCAAGACTATTCTGATGAAGGATGGGATCAATGGGGGGGTCGCGGGCCGGCGCGCGAAGGCCGCGGCGACAATGCCGCCTTGACCCGGGGGGAGCCCGCACCCTATCAGTGGCCGGCAGATCGCCTAACCGGAAGAAACCCAGGGGGAGAGTAGCTGTGCGAAAATCATTGATCGTTCACGGGATTGCCGTGGCTTTGCTGGGGACCGCCGCAGCGCATGCGGACGATCTGAAGATCGCCTTGATCTACGGCAAAACCGGGCCGCTGGAGGCCTATGCCAAGCAAACTGAAACCGGTCTGCGGATGGGACTGGAATATGCCACCAAGGGCACCATGATGCTCGACGGGCGCAAGATCGTCATCATCACCAAGGACGACCAGAGCAAGCCGGATCTCTCCAAGGCCGCCCTCGCGGAGGCCTATCAGGACGACAAGGCCGATATCGCGATCGGCACCACATCGTCGGCCGCGGCGCTGGCCGACCTTCCGGTCGCCGAGGAAAACAAGAAGATCCTGATCGTCGAGCCCGCCGTCGCGGATCAGATTACCGGCGAAAAGTGGAATCGATACATCTTCCGCACCGCGCGCAATTCCTCCCAGGATGCGATCGCCAACGCGGTGGCGATCGGCAAGCCGGGCGTCACCATCGCGACGCTGGCGCAGGACTATGCGTTCGGCCGTGACGGCGTCGCCGCCTTCAAGGAGGCGCTGGCCAAGACCGGCGCGACGCTCGCCGACGAGGAATACGTGCCGACCACTACGACCGATTTCACCGCGGCCGGCCAGCGCCTGTTCGACGCGCTGAAGGACAAGCCGGGACGCAAGATCATCTGGGTGATCTGGGCGGGCGGCGGCGATCCCCTGACCAAGCTGCAGGATATGGACCCGAAGCGTTACGGCATCGAGCTTTCGACCGGCGGCAACATCCTGCCGGCGCTCGCCGCCTACAAGCGGCTGCCGGGCATGGAAGGCGCGACCTATTACTACTACGACATTCCTAAGAACCCGGTGAACGACTGGCTGGTGTCGGAGCATCAGAAGCGCTTCAACGCACCGCCGGATTTCTTCACCGCCGGCGGCTTCTCCGTGGCGATGGCCGCGGTTGCTGCCGTCACCAAGGCGAAATCGACCGACACCGAGAAGCTGATCGCCGCGATGGAAGGCATGGAGTTCGATACGCCGAAGGGCAAGATGATCTTCCGCAAGGAGGACCATCAGGCGCTGCAGAGCATGTATCACTTCAGGGTCAAGGTCGATCCGAACCTCGCCTGGGCGGTGAACGAACCGGTTCGCGAACTCAAGATCGAGGACATGAACATCCCGATCCGCAACAAGCGCTGACGTTACCGTTCCTCGCGCCTTCGGCGTTGCGATTTCGTCATTGCCGGGCTTGACCCGGCAATCCATCCTGCTTCCAGACAAGGCCTTTTTTGGAAGGGGATGGATGCGCGGATCAAGCCCGCGCATGACGACAGAGTACGTGGAAAGCGCTTGCGATTTGACCAGACATCCTGACGACGGCTCAATGACAACCCTCGAAACCCGCGATCTGACCATTCGCTTCGGCGGGCACTTCGCGGTCAACCGTGTCAGCTGCAGCTTCCGGCCGGGCGAGCTGACCGCCATTGTCGGCCCCAACGGCGCCGGCAAGACCACCTATTTCAACCTGATCTCGGGACAGCTGCGTCCGACCGAGGGCAGCATCCACTTCGACGGCGCCGATATCACCCGGCTGTCCGCGCCGCTGCGCACCCGCGCCGGGCTCGGCCGCGCCTTCCAGCTTACCAATCTGTTTCCGAACCTCAGCGTGGAAGAAAATGTCCGCCTCGCGGTGCAATCGGCCAGCGGCGTACACTACGACATGCTGCGGCCGTGGATGACGCGCAAGGACCTGATCGCGCGGGCCGACGCCATTCTCGACAAGGTCGCGCTCGGCGCCCGGCGGAACGTGGCGGCGACGGTGCTGTCCCATGGCGACCAGCGCAAGCTCGAAGTCGCCCTGATGATGGCGCTCGAGCCCAAGGTGTTCATGTTCGACGAGCCTACCGCCGGCATGAGCATCGACGAAGTCCCCGTCGTGCTCAACCTGATCGCGCAGCTCAAGCAGGATTCCAGCAAGATCATCCTCCTGGTCGAGCACAAGATGGACGTGGTGCGTTCGCTGGCCGACCGCATCATCGTGCTGCACAATGGCCAGCTGGTCGCCGACGGCAAGCCGGCCGAGGTGATCGCCTCGCCGATCGTGCAGGAAGCCTATCTCGGCATCGCGCCCGGAAAGAGCGCGGCATGAGCGACCTTCTCACTCTCGCCGGCGTACATACCCACATCGGGCGTTATCACATTCTGCAGGGCGTCGATTTCAGCGTGGCCGCCGGCCAGACCACGATGCTGCTGGGCCGCAACGGCGCCGGCAAAACCACGACGCTGCGAACCATCATGGGGCTGTGGCAGGCCTCCGCGGGGCAGATATCGCTGGCCGGGCACCGCATCGAGCAGCGCGCGACGCCTGACATCGCGCGGCTCGGCGTCGGTTATGTTCCCGAAAGCATGGCGGTGTTTTCGGACCTGACGGTGAAGGAAAACCTGGTGCTGGCGGCGCGCGACGGGCCGCTCGACGATGCGAGGCTGGAATGGATCTTCGGATTCTTCCCGGCACTGCGGCGTTTCTGGCTGTCGCGCGCCGGAGCGTTGTCGGGCGGACAGAAGCAGATGCTGTCGATCGCGCGAGCCATCGTCGAACCGCGCAAATTGCTTTTGATCGACGAGCCGACCAAGGGGCTGGCGCCGGCGATCGTGGTGGCGCTGATCGAATGTTTTGCCGAGGTCAAACGCCGCGGCGCCACCATTTTGCTGGTCGAGCAGAATTTCCGCGCCGCGCAGGAACTCGGCGACACCGTGCTGGTGATGGACAACGGCAAGATCGTCCATCGCGGCGACATGGCGGCGCTGGCGTCCGACGTCGCGCTGCAGGAACGGCTGCTCGGGCTCAGCTTGGAGGCGCATCAGTGACCGATCTTGCCGCATCAGCCGCGCTGCCCAAGCCGAAGCGGGATATCCTGCCGATGCTGCTGCCGGTGATCCTCGCGCTCGCGATGCTGCCGCTGATCGGATCGGGCAGTTCCTGGGTGACGCTGACGGTGGCGAGCTTCGCGATGGGCATGATGATCTTCATCATGGCGTCCGGCCTGACGCTGGTGTTCGGGCTGATGGACGTGCTCAATTTCGGCCACGGCGCCTTCATCTCGGTCGGCGCCTATGTCGCGACCCTGGTGCTGCTGCCGCTGGCACCTTACGTGCAGGCCGATTCACTGTGGCTTAATCTGGCGGTGCTGGCGCCGGCGGCACTGCTGTCGATGGCGGTCTCCGGCGCGCTCGGACTTGTGGTCGAGCGCGTGCTGATCCTTCCGGTCTACGGCCAGCACCTCAAGCAAATTCTGATGACAACCGGCGGATTGATCGTCGCCGAGCAGGCGCTGTATGCGCTGTGGGGGCCGCAGATCATTCCATTGCCGCTGCCGACCTCGTTGCGCGGCTCGTTCATCATCGGCGACATCGCGATCGCGAAATACCGCCTGCTGGCGATGCTGGTCGGGCTGATCGTATTCGCGGGCATTCAACTGGTGCTGAACCGGACCAAGATGGGGCTTCTGATCCGCGCCGGCGTGGAAAACCGCGAGATGGTGGAGGCGCTCGGCTACCGGATCCGGCGGCTGTTCCTCGGCGTGTTCATGGTCGGCTCCGGTCTCGCCGGTCTCGGCGGGGTGATGTGGGCGCTGTATCGCGAGCAGGTGCACGCCTCGATGGGCAACGATCTCACGGTACTGGTGTTCATCGTCGTGATCATCGGCGGCCTCGGCTCGATCGGCGGCTGCTTCATTGGCGCGCTGCTGGTCGCGATGGTCGCCAACTACGGCGGCTTCCTGGTGCCGAAACTGGCGCTGGTCTCCAACATCCTGCTGATGGTCGCGATCCTGATGTGGCGGCCGCGCGGGCTCTATGCGGTGACGAGTCGATGAAGGTTTGCCGATGATGATCCTGTCAGGCGACCCGCCGCGCAGCCGCGTGCTCAGCCTCATCCTCGTCGTCATCATCGCGGCGCTGGCGGTGGCGCCGTTTGTGTTTCCCGGCGCCAAGGCGATGAACGTCGCCACCAAGATCTGCATCTTTGCGGCGTTGGTGGCCTCTTATGACCTGCTGCTCGGCTACACCGGCTCGGTGTCGTTCGCGCATACCATGTTTTACGGCATCGGCAGCTATTCGGTCGCGATCGCGCTTTATTCCATGGGCCCGAGCTGGGCCGCGGTCGCCTCCGGCGTCGCCATCGGCCTGCCGCTCGCCATGCTGCTGGCGCTGGCGATCGGGCTGTTCTCGTTGCGGGTCGAGGCGATCTTCTTTGCGATGATTACGCTGGCGGTGGCCTCCGCCTTTCTGGTGCTGGCATCGCAACTGTCGTGGCTGACCGGCGGCGAGGACGGCCGCAGCTTCCAACTGCCGGAACTGTTGCGGCCGGGCACGGTGCTGATTTCGAAAGACTGGTTCGGTTTTGAAATCAACGGGCGGATACTGACCTACTATCTGATCTTCTTCGCGTCGGCCTTGATGATCCTGGCGCTGTTGCGCGTGGTGAATTCGCCGTTCGGCCGCGTGCTGCAGGCGATCCGGGAGAATCGTTTCCGCGCCGAGGCGCTCGGCTTTCGCACCGTGTTTCATCTGACCTATGCCAACTGCATCGCGGCCCTGGTCGCCGCCAGCGCCGGCATGCTGAACGCGCTGTGGCTGCGCTATGCCGGGCCGGACACCTCGCTGAGTTTTTCCATCATGCTGGACATTCTGCTGATGGTGGTGATCGGCGGCATGGGCACGATTTACGGCGCGATCATCGGTGCTGTGATCTTCATTCTGGCCCAGAACTATCTGCAGGCGCTGATGGGGGTGGCCTCCAACGCCGCGGCCGACGCCGGGCTGCCGCTGCTGCCGGGCCTGCTGCATCCGGACCGCTGGCTGCTGTGGCTCGGGCTGCTGTTTATCGCCAGCGTCTATTTCTTTCCGACCGGGGTCGTCGGACGGTTGCGGAGTGTGCCGGGCAAGTCGCCCTAAAGCGTAATGAGATGAGGTTAGATTGAGCTGCGACGCAGCGGGAATTTTACCTCTCCCTTGGGAGAGGTCGGCGCGTAGCGCCGGGTGAGGGTTTACGGTCTCTCGTTAGTGCAGCGCCCCCTCACCCGATTTGCTGCGCAAATCGACCTCTCCCCGCTGGGGAGAGGTGGTTCGCCGCCAGCCTTCGCGGCTCCGCCCGGCGTGGTGCTGCCTTTCGTCGCTGAACTGTTTGGACCCCGAAGTCGGCGCCCATGCCCGCGGCGCAGTGGGGATGGCCGAGCTACCGTCGGGATGCCGGTGGAGATCGAGGGCGAGGTCCTGATCTCGGACTAGGCGCAATTCGGTTTGATTGTCCGGTCCATCGGCATAGGATCGGGAATATCGCCCGGCGCGAACGCGTCACTCATTTTGCAGAGCCATCGCATGCCGCCCGTTTCGATAGTGCTGAACATCCTCTGGATTCTCTTTGGCGGAATATACATGGCCGCCGGCTGGGTGATCGCGGCCGTGATCATGGCCATTACCATTATCGGCCTGCCCTGGGCGAGAGCCGCCTTCAACATCGCCGCCTATACATTGCTGCCGTTCGGGCAGAAGGCCGTGCGCCGTGACAGCCTTACTGGCCAGCCCGACATCGGCACCGGACCGCTCGGCCTGGTCGGCAACGTGATCTGGTTCGTGCTTGCCGGCTGGTGGCTGGCGCTCGGGCATCTGATCACCGCGATTGTGCTGGCCGTGACCATCATCGGCATCCCCTTCGCCTGGGCCCACCTCAAACTCGCCGGGATCGCGCTGTGGCCGATCGGCAAGGTGATCGTGCCGGCGTAAGCCCTGGCGCCGGTCGATCAATGGCCGACCTCGCATCCCGGCAGGTCGAACAGAGCCTTGAGGCCGCAAGGCGAGGTCAACATCTTGTCGCCGTCGTGCCCGACACCCTGCACGTCCCATAGGCTGTGGTTCGGCGTGCCGGCGTCGCGCGACTGCATCGTGGCCGCATAGGCGTGACCGCGCGCATACCGGTAGGGACCCTCGGCCTCCGCCATGCAGCTCTTGTCGAGGGCGGGATGATCCGGGTTGGTGTCCAGTGTTCCCAATAAATAGATTACCCTTCGCGCCACATAGACCTTTTCCAGGGCGGCGATGGTCGGACCAGCCAGGTAATCGGGGCGTGCCTCCATGCCGTATTTCCAGTGGTTGTAGTCGGGGCAGCTCGCTGCAATCGATGGTTCCGGTCTTTCGGCGCTGAAATACGCATACGACGATGGATTGGCGACCACATAGCGCACGCCGACTCCCTGCCGCGTCAGCGACACCTCTCCTTTTCCGGCGATCGCGTAGCGTTGCACGACCTGCGCTCCGCCGGAATGACCCGCCACCACGACCTGTCTGAGGTTGGGGAACAGGCGCCGATCCGCCAATCTGGCCAGAATGGCATCGAGGGCCTCGAACGAACTCGCCGGCGTCGGTGCGACCGCAGGATCGCCGCCTTCCCAGCCCTCAAGGGTCCATCGCAGGGTATCAGCTGGAAGGTGGTAGGCATCCACATCGATCCCGGCCAGAAATTGCGGGACGATCATGATCGTGGTTTTGCCGGCTTCGCCGGCCGCGGCCTGCGCGGTTTTGGCGGATTTGAAATAAACATCGGCATTGCGAAGCCGTCCGTGCAGAACCAGAACCGCGCGGGTTATATCCGGCAACGGGCTGGTCCAGTCGGCGGAGACGTACACCGGCAAGCTGCCCTGGGTGCCAACCGGAATTCGCGAGTCGGCAACTTCTTTCACCGGCCGTTCATTGGGTGCAGCTTCGTCTGCCGCCCAGGCTTTCGGACTTATTAATGCAAAGAGCAGGAACGCGGCTCGCGCCAGCGGATGCATTACACTCATGGGATTTCCCTGGATGAAGTATGTTGTCGCGGCCTTAAGCAAGCCGCTGAGGGTAAACTTTCAACTGGATTGAGGGCCGACCGGACGCCTTTGGTTGCCGGCCTGAGCTTTTTTGCGGAGCGCCTGAATGGCTTCCTCGACGCTTTGGAACGAGCGCGCCGGTCCCAACAGATCGTCAATGCCGAACCGCGCCATCGCGTCCTGGGCGCGGATCGATTCGAGACGGGCGACGGCGAAATCGATGCCGTCGGCGTGACACTTGCGAATAAGATCGGCCAGGACCTGCGCCGCGGTGAAGTCGATCTCGACAATACCCGTCGCCTCCAGAACGATCAGCCGCACCCGCTGCGGCGAGGCCTGCAAGGCGGTCAGGATGTCGCGCCGGAAATGATAGGCGTTGAGAAACGACAACGGCGCCTGAAATCCAGCGACAATGACGTTCGGCTCGCGCTCGCCCGGGATATTGTGGCTCGACGGCCACCAGATCGAAGTTCCGGACACGCGTTCGTAGACCAGCACGCGGGCACGGGTCGTGCTCCAGATGCCGTACAGCAGCGACAGCGCGATGCCGATACCGACGCCTTGCTCGATCGGCAGTATGATGATCGCCGCTGCGGTCGCGGCGATCAGCAGGAATTCGCCGAACGATTGTCTGGCGATCGCGACGATCTGGCCGACGCGAACGATCCGCAAGGCGACGAACAGCAGCACGCCGCCGAGCGCCGCGTTTGGAATTCGGCTGAGCAGCGACGCGCCGAACGCCAGCAACACAAAGATGATTACCACGGCGGCGAGGCCGGCGATCTGGGATCGCCCGCCGGTTTCGGAAACCACCCCCGTGCGCGGCGGGCTGGCATCGACCGGAAATGCGCCGATCAGCCCGGACAGGATACTGCCGACCCCGACGCCGACGAAGTCGCGATCGACATCCGGCGGCTGGTCGGGATCCGACAGAAAGGACCGCGTGGTCGCCGCCGTCTGCACCATGATGACGACCGAGACGATGAGACTGAGCGACAGCAGGCTCGCCAGCCGACCGGCCGAGATAACCGGGATCGCAAACGATGGCGGCGCAACGGAGATCGCGCCGAGAACGCTGACGCCGCGGCTTTCAAGCCCGAGCCACAGCACGGCCACGCTCGCCGCAGCAAGCCCGATCAATGCCCCGGGAATCCGCGCGTCGATCCGCTCCGACAGGGCGATGGTTCCCAAAACCCCGAGGCCGATCGCAAGTGTGAACGGGTTTGTCTGGCCGAGATGGGTGGCGAGGACCGCCAGGCGTTGCAGCATCGGGCCATCCGGCGAGGGAAGCCCGAGGATGCCAGGCAATTGCGAAATGAAGATGTGCACGGAGATGCCGGCGAGAAAGCCTGTTGTCACGGGAATCGAGAGCAGATCCGCGATCCAGCCGAGGCGGAAAATTCCGGCCGCGAGCAGCAAAAGCCCGACCATCAGCGCCAGTGCCGCCGCCAGCAGCTGATATTCCGGGGAGCCGGACGCGGCCAGCATCGCAAGCCCGCCGGCAAAGATCGGCGTGATGGTCGAATCCGCGCCGCATGACAGGAAGCGATTGCTTCCGAACGCGGCGAACGCCACCGACCCCGCCAGAAAGGCAAAAAAGCCGATCGCCGGAGCAAAGCCGCCGAGCCGCGCGGTCGCCATCTGCTCGGGAATGGCGATGGCGGCAAGGGTGAGGCCGGCGAACAGATCGTGCGTGAAAAATTGAAGGCGATAGCCGGTCAGCGAACGGAACACCGGCCAGGCCTTGCGCGCGCCCGCCAGCCCGGCGTCCGAAGCACCGGAAGTGTCAGCCATAACTCGTCGCCTCCCCCGGAGATGCGCAGTTTTGAGCGCGTTTTCGGGGTCACGCTAGCATGCCGGCTGCGGCGGTGAAACAAAGGCCCGGAGGCGATCAACCCGGCGCTACGGTACTGGCCGTTAAGCCTTAAGTAACCGGATTTCCTAACCGGCAGGCCATTTGTGCATCGTATGCATGTCCCCCGGGGAGTCGGGGAATGCCAAGATTGATTTCCAGCATGTGGGATGCATTCGGATCGCGTAGAACGGCGGCGATCGGGTCGCGTCATCTTGTGGCCTCGTTTCGGCGAGGGCCGGTGCTCTGGCTCATCCTCAGCGGCGCCCTGCTGGTCGCGGCGATCATCATCGGCACGGTGGTCATGGTCAGCGAATTTCGCGAGCGCGCGCTGAGCAACAGCGAGCGCGAACTCGAAAACACCGTGCTGCTGCTCACCCGCCACTTCGACCAGCTGTTCGAAGACACCGATATCATGGCGAATGACTTCATCTCCCAGATGCAATTTTCGAAAATTGCTTCGCCGGAGATTTTCAAGAGCCGGATGTCGACTCTCGACGCGCATCTGATGTTGAAATCCAAGGTCAGCGGCCTGTCTTACATCGGCGACGTCATGATCTTCGACTCGGAAGGGAAGTTGATCAACTCATCCGGAGCGTGGCCGCTTCCGGCGCTTGGCGTTGCCGACCGGGAATATTTCAAAACCCTCAAATCGAACCCGCAATCGGCAACGGTGGTGACCGAATCGGTTCGCAGCGTTTTCACCGACGGCTGGACCACCATTTTCGCCCATGGACTGACCGCGCCGAATGGCGACTTTCTCGGCGTCATGGCGCGGCGGATCGACCCCGTCGTTTTTGAAAACTTCTTCGCTTCTGTCGCACTCGGGGAGGGCGCCGCGATTTCCATGTTCCATCGCGATGGAACGATGCTGGCGCGTTACCCTCATACCGAATCGATGATCGGGCAACAATTCAAATCGGCTCCGCTGCTGCATACTGTCCTGACCCGGGGAGGCCGTCAGACACTGCGCGTCCGAAGCCCCGTGGACGATCAGGACCGGCTCGGTTCGGCAGCGCCCCTGAGCCGTTTCCCGGTCGTGGTGGTCGCGACCATGACCGTCTCCGCCGCGCTGGCCGACTGGCGCGCGCAAACCAGATTCATGGTCGTTGCCGCCGTTCTGTCCGCGCTGGCGATCGCCTTCATCCTGTTCCTGATCATCCGGCAGATGACCCGGCAAAATCAGGAATCCCAGCGGCGGCTGGAAACGGAAAAGCACCGGCTCGACACTGCCCTGAACAATATGACGCAGGGCCTCGTGCTGTATGACGCATCGGCCCGCGTCGTCCTTTGCAACCAGCGCTACATCGATATGTATCGTCTGTCGACGGAGGTGGCAAAGCCGGGTTGCCATTTCCGCGACCTGATCCGGCATCGCAGGGAGACAGGGAGCTTCGGCGGCGACGTCGACGAATTTTGTTCAACCGTTCTGCGAAACGTTTCTCAGGGCAAGGTCACCCACAGTACCCTGAAAGCCGCGGACGGACGTACAGTCCAGATCGTCAACAAGCCGCTGGCGGATGGCGGCTGGGTTGCCACGATCGAAGATATCACAGAGCGCCGAAACCTCGAACAGGAACGCGATCGCAACTATGCCTTCCTGCGCCAGATCATCGATCACATCCCGACGCAGATCACCGTCAAGGACGTACGCGACCACCGCTACGTCCTGGTCAACCGGGTGGCGGAGACTCAATTCGGCGTGTCGCGCGATGCCATCGTCGGCAAGACAGCCTACGATTTGTTTCCGAAGTCGTCCGCCGACGCGATCGCAGCCGACGACGAAAAAGCCTTGCGATCCGCTCACGGCCTGTTTCTCGACGAGCGCCCGTGGCAAAGCCATCTGGGGCGTCGCTATATCACTTCAAGGCGGATCGGAATTCCGGATCAGGCCGGTGAAACCAGCTATATCATCAACGTCGTCGACGACGTCACCGATCGCCGGCGCGCCGACGAGAAGATCGCGCACCTTGCGCATTACGACGCGCTGACCGACCTGCCGAACCGGGTGCTGTTCCGCGAACAGATCGAACGCGAGCTGCAGCGAACCAGCCGCGGCGAGCAGTTCGCCCTGCTTTATATCGATATCGACGAGTTCAAGGGCATCAACGATTCGCTCGGGCATCATGTCGGCGATGAATTGCTGAAGGCCGTGGCGTCCCGCATCAGAAGCTGTATTTCGGACAACGATCTGATCGCGCGGCTGGGTGGCGACGAGTTTGCGGTCATTCAGACGGCCGTCGCGAACGCCGCCGACGTCGTGGAATTCGTGACCCGGATTCACGAGGCGATTCGGCAACCCTATCAATGCCTCGGTCACCAGCTCTCGACCGATGCCAGCATCGGCATCGCATTGGCGCCACAGGACGGCACCGATCTGGACCAGCTCATCAAGAACGCCGATCTGGCGATGTATGGCGCCAAGGCCGACGGACGCCGGACCCATCGCTTCTTCGAGCCGGCCATGGATGCCAGCGCCAAGGCCCGGCTTGCGCTGGAGCAGGATCTGCGCCAGGCGCTGGTCGACGGCGGCTTCGAAATCCACTACCAGCCGCTGGTCGATCTTCGGAGCGACCAGGTGACCGGCTGCGAAGCCCTGCTGCGCTGGCGCCATCCCGAACGCGGCATGATTTCCCCTGCCGAATTCATCCCGGTGGCGGAAGACACCGGCCTGATCAACGAACTCGGCGAATGGGTGCTGAGAACCGCCTGCGCCGAGGCCGCGACCTGGCCGAGCCATATCCGGCTCGCCGTCAACGTCTCCCCGGTTCAGCTCAAATGCCAGACGCTGGCGCTGAAGATTGCCGGCGCGCTGGCGGCCTCCGGTCTGGCCGCGAGCCGGCTGGAACTCGAAATCACCGAGGCAGTACTGATCCGCGACGACGAGGCCGCACTTGCCATCCTGCATCAACTCCGCGCCGTCGGGGTCCGTATCGCGCTGGACGATTTCGGCACCGGCTATTCCTCGCTGAGCTATCTGAAGCGCTTCCCGTTCGACAAGATCAAGATCGACCGTTGTTTCATCAGCGACGTCGCGGAAACCGGCGGATCATCGGCGATCGTGCAGGCGGTGGTCAACATCGCCGCCGCGCGCAACATGACGACAACAGCCGAAGGCGTCGAAACGCTTGAGCAAAAGGAAATGCTTGGCAGGCTGGGCTGCACCCAGATGCAGGGCTACCTGTTCAGCGCCGCCAGGCCCGGGGCGGAGGTGCGGCAGCTGTTCGGCGCGCGCGCCGATACCACGGCGGCGGTGGCCTGACTTTCACGCCGCCAGCCGGCCGCGATTGTTCTCGGCGAGGATGGGGCGGATCAGCCGTCCGAAGCGCTCGGCCTCCTCGTCGTGCAGATAGCCGGACAGGCAGAACGAATGGCAGCCGGCATCGATGAATTGCTGCAGGGTGTCGGCGCATTGCGAGGGATTGCCGACGACGGCGATTCCGGCGCCGGGTCGCACCCGGGTGATGCCGGTCCACAGATGCGGCAGCAGGAGATCGCCGTGCTCGCGGGCGAGCTGTTGCACCCGCTGGTTGGCCGCCGAGTTGTTGTAGAGCGTCTTGATCTCCTGCTTCTGCCGCTCGGTCGCGTTGCGCACCAGGATGTCGGCGGCTTCCCAGGCGTCCTTTTCATTCTCGCGGCAGATCACCTGCAGGCGCATGCCAAAGCCGATGTCGTTTTCGCGGCCATGCGCCTTCGCCATGCCCCTGATCTCGGCGATGTTCGCCGCGATCCGTTCCGGCAGGTCGCCCCAGAACAGGTGCACGTCGGAGTGCTTCGCCGATATTTCCCAGGCCTGACGCGAGCCGCCGCCGAGATAGAATTTCGGAAACGGCTGCTGCAGCGGCCGCGGCCGGATATGCGCGTGTGAAACTTGCCCTGGAAATTCAGCGGGCCGTGCGTGGTCCACAGCGCCTTGAGGATCGAAACCTCCTCCTCCATCAGCGCGTAGCGTTCTTCCTTGGCATAGCGCACGCCCTCGCCTTCGACCTCGCTTTCGTTCTGGCCCGCGATCAGGTTGATGCAGATGCGCCCGCCCGACATCTGGTCGAAGGTCGAGATCATCTTCGCCAGCAGCACCGGGTTGATGTAGCCGGACCGGGCCGCGATCAGCGGCTTGATCGTCGCCGAACGCGCCGCCATGAACGCGCCTGATATCCAGGCCTCCCAGCAGGTCGAGCCCACCGGGATCAGCAGATATTCGAAGCTCGCCTTCTCCGCGGCCTGCACGACGCGGTCGCATAGTTCGGGCGATCCCGCCACCTGGGCTTCCATTACACCATAGGCCGTGGTGTCGCCATGCGTGGGCAGATACCAGCCGAATTCGAGCGGACGCATCGACGATTCTCTCTGAGGCGCAATTTCCTTGAGAGGTAGTTTACAGCGTGCGCTCCGCGGGACAATCGGGGTGGCGGCAACGCTTATCTCACCTCACGTCGGTCCCCGCAGCCGCTCGCGATAAGCCTCCATTCCCAAGCGAATGTCTTTATCCGAGACCCACTGGCCGCCTTCATCCATTACGCCCGCCTCCAGCATCGCGGCGGCGCATGGCCAATGCAGATCGACCCAGCGCGGAATATCGGCCTCGGGCATGCCGCCACGGCGGCAAATCCGCTCGGCCATCTCGCGGGCCAATGGTTCGATGTTTGAGGTCATGAGGTCACCGTCGACGGCGGGGCCCAGGCCGCCGGAGCCGCAATCTCACGCGGAACATGGCCGAAAGCAGGGCAACCGGCCGCTGTCGGGAAAGCCCCCGCCCGGCCGAAACTCCAGTCGCGCCGGCGAGCGCACCGGAAACGAGAGCAAGATGGCTTTAAGTTGAATCGGTGCCCTTCACCTCTCCCCAGCGGGGAGAGGTCGATTTGCCAACGGGTCGGCGCGAAGCGCCGCCCGATGATGAACTCCGCAAATCGGGTGAGGGGGTGCTGCACCAACGATAGACCGCAACCCCTCACCCGGCGCTACGCGCCGACCTCTCCCTATGGGAGAGGTAAAGTTTCCGCTACAGCTCAATCTAACTTCAACTCATCACGCTTTAAAGCTCGCGATCCTTGATTCCAGCCTTCGCATACAACTCGTTGATGTGCTGCTTGACCTCGGGCGGCGTGGTGTCGTCCGCGGGCAGATGCGCCCATCCGGCCTTGCCGCGCGCATATTGACCGATCACTTCATCCTGATCCGAGGTCGCGCCGCTGATGCCGTAGCAGCCGACCATCTCGTTGCCCTTGAAGACAGGCGCCGCTCCGCCGGAGGCCGCGACGCGACCGTTCGACATCACTGCCATGGCGATCATCAGTTGCGGATTGCGTTCCTTGAACCATTGCTGGATGACGAGGCCGTCGGGAAAACGCGGCGACATCGAGCGAAAGGCGGCGACGGTGTAAGCCTTGGCCCACGCAGTTTCCGGCGTCACAAAACCTGCATCATCCATCCGCTCGAGCGCGATCAGGTGGCCCTCGGGGCCGACGATGGCGATCGATACCGGGACCCCCATCTGGTCCGCCTTCTCGATTGCCGCCTTGATGAACTCGCGGCATTCGACCGCGCGCAGTTTTGCCATGTCAGATTTCCCGTATGCTTCGTCGTTACTTGCGAAGGCCCGCGGCCACGACGACGTCATTCCATTTTTTGGTTTCCGACGCAACAAACGCGCCGAACGCCTCCGGTGTCCCGCCCTTGATGTCGAGCCCCGCGGTGTGCAGCGATTTTACGACGTCGTCGTTCTTCAGCGCCTCGTCGATCGCGCGCGCGAGTTTTTCGGTGATTTCGTGCGATGTGCCGGCGGGAGCCATCAGGCCGAACCAGACGCTGGTATCGAATCCGGGCAGACCCGATTCGGCGACGGTCGGAAGATCGGGAGCGGCGGAGGCGCGTTCGCGCTCCGAGGACGCCAGCGCCGTGAGCTGCCCCGATGCCACATACTGCAGCACCGTCGAAGCCGGAGAAAACATCACCTGGGTGCGACCGGCAATCAGATCGGTCACCGCCTGCGCGCTGCCGGAATAGGGGACATGCACCATCTTGGTCCCCGCCAGCATGTTGAACAGCTCGCCCGACAGATGCGGCGATGTGCCGACGCCGGATGAGCCATAAAACACCTTGCCGGGGTTTGCCTTGGCGAAAGCTATCAACTCCCTCACGTCGTGCACGCCGGTGGAAGGATGCACCACCAGGATGTTGGGCGACGACGTCGCGTAGACGATGGGGGCGAAATCCCTGGCGAAGTCGAACGCGAGATCCGGCTGCAGCACCGCGTTGATGACATTCGCCACCGTGCCCATGAACAGCGTGTAGCCGTCCTTCGGGCCGCGAACGACCTGTTCGGCCGCCACCGTGCTTCCGCCGCCGGGCTTGTTCTCGATGAAAAACTGCTGGCCCATCGTCTGGGACAGTCGCTGCGCCAAAATCCGGGCCGTGAGGTCGGCCGCCGAACCAGGACCGAAGCCGACGACGATCCGCACCGGGCGGGACGGGTAGTTGTCTTGCGCAAAGGCCGCGGCAGGCAGGACCAGGATCAAAACCAGACCAAAACACAGTCTCAAAGCGCGCATCAGCTTCCCTTCCCGGACTTTTTCTCCACAACGCAGAGTTCGCGGCCGACTTCAAGGGCTTGCCGCGCAAAAAGGGTTGCAAAGCGTTGCATGCGAGAAAGCGTTGCAGGGCGAGACCCGCACGTTGGACCCACCGCCGTTCGGCGCTGGTCAGGCCGGCAAGTCCGCGATCTCCGGCATATCCCGGCGCAGGGCTGTGCCCCGCGGGGATCCCTTCGGTCAGCCTGGACGGCTACCGAGGTTCGGCGTTGCGCGCCATGAAGGTTTCCGGGGATCCGTCGCGCGGATCGACAAATATGATATCGGTGGGTTCTCGTCGCGGCGTATCGATAGAGAGAAAGACGACGGGCTGCTCGAACAAATCCGGCATCGCATGAACGGTGCCGCGCTCGAAAAACAAGAGCTCCCCCGGTGCGAACTCTGCCTTTGTCGCGGGGTCTTTCATCCAGAACGTGCCACGGCCGCACACTACATAGAGATATTCGTCGCAGGTGGCGTGATAATGCGGCGGGGTGGGCCGGTACACCCGAAACACCCGCGCGCTCGCCTGCTCACGGTCGGTGAGGTATTTGTCGACCAGCAATGTCGTCGCCGTTTCCGGCAGCGATTTGGCGATGGCAGCGATGTCAAATCGGCCGGTTGAGTTGTGGATTTCATCAGGCATCGCGCTTTTCCTTGATCAAGGCGCGGCGCTGCGGTGCAGCAGCACCTTCACGCCGACCTCACGCAAATTCTCTGCACCGTTCCAGCCTTTTCGCATTATTCGCGTCAATCGGCATGCGGACGAGCGGTGATGCCGGGAAAGCCGCGGGTCGGGCAAGACTGGGAAAAAGAGATGTCGGGGGCGGTTACGAAATGCGCAAGCTGGTTTTAGGAATCATGGTCATTGTTGCCGCTGCTTTTTCTCAACTGAGCCTCGCGCAGCCGGAAGGCGCATTCGTCATCCCGGACCCATCCCTTGCCGCCTGTATCGCCCTGGGAATTCCAGCCTCAGGACCAATCGAGGGCCGAATATCGTTTCGGCATGGGCTTGCGCGGCCGCGAGGCAGGCTTATGATCAGGGCGGCTAGCACTCGCTGACCAAGACTGCCAAACCAAATCGGCAACACGTCAAATGCTCAGGAGGGTCCCATGAAATTCCGTCCGCTTCACGACCGCGTTGTGGTCAAGCGCATCGAGGCCGAAGAAAAGTCAGCTGGCGGCATCATCATTCCGGATAGTGCCAAGGAAAAACCCTCGCAGGGCGAAATCACCGCCGTTGGCCCAGGCGGCCGTGACGAAGCCGGCAAACTGATCCCGATCGATCTCAAGGTCGGCGACCGCGTGCTGTTCGGCAAATGGTCCGGCACCGAGGTCAAGATCGATGGTCAGGAACTGCTGATCATGAAGGAAAGCGACATCATGGGCGTTCTCACCGATCTGCCCACCGCGAAGAAGAAGGCCGCGTAAGCGCCTACCCTCCATTTCAAGGAACAACATCATGGCTAGTAAAGAAGTTAAATTCGGCGTTGATGCGCGGGACAAGATGCTGCGCGGAGTCGATATTCTCAACAACGCGGTCAAGGTCACGCTCGGCCCCAAGGGCCGCAACGTCGTGCTCGACAAGTCATTCGGCGCGCCCCGCATCACCAAGGACGGCGTGACCGTCGCCAAGGAAATCGAGCTTGAGGACAAGTTCGAGAACATGGGCGCCCAGATGGTGCGCGAAGTCGCCTCCAAGGCGGCGGACGCTGCCGGCGACGGCACCACTACCGCGACCGTGCTCGCCGCGGCGATCGTCCGTGAAGGCGCCAAATCGGTTGCCGCCGGGATGAACCCGATGGATCTGAAGCGCGGCATCGATTTGGCTGTCGAAGCCGTGGTCGCCGACCTCGTCAAGAACTCCAAGAAGGTCACCTCGAACGAGGAAATCGCCCAGGTCGGCACTATTTCGTCCAACGGCGACGCCGAGATCGGCAAGTTCCTCGCCGATGCGATGAAGAAAGTTGGCAACGAGGGCGTCATCACGGTTGAGGAAGCCAAGTCGCTGGAGACCGAACTCGAGGTCGTCGAAGGCATGCAGTTCGACCGCGGCTACATCTCGCCCTACTTCGTCACCAACGCCGACAAGATGCGCGTTGAAATGGAAGATGCCTACGTCCTCATCAACGAAAAGAAGCTTTCTCAGTTGAATGAATTGCTTCCGCTGCTGGAAGCCGTGGTGCAGAGCGGCAAGCCGCTTGTGATTATCGCGGAAGACGTCGAAGGCGAGGCGCTTGCCACACTCGTCGTCAACCGCCTGCGCGGTGGCCTCAAGGTCGCGGCCGTCAAGGCCCCGGGCTTCGGCGATCGCCGCAAGGCCATGCTGCAGGACATCGCGGTGCTGACCGGCGGTCAGGCGATCTCGGAAGATCTCGGCATCAAGATGGAGAACGTCACGCTCGCCATGCTCGGCCGCGCCAAGAAGGTGATGATCGACAAGGAGAACACCACCATCGTCAGCGGCGCCGGCAAGAAGGCCGACATCGAAGCGCGCGTGGCGCAGATCAAGGCGCAGATCGAGGAAACCACCTCGGACTACGACCGTGAGAAGCTGCAGGAGCGTCTGGCCAAGCTCGCGGGCGGCGTCGCGGTGATCCGCGTCGGCGGCGCGACTGAAACCGAAGTCAAGGAGCGCAAGGATCGGGTTGATGACGCGATGCATGCGACTCGTGCGGCCGTGGAAGAAGGCATCGTGCCGGGCGGCGGCGTCGCGCTGCTGCGTGCCTCCCAGCACCTTAAGGGGCTGCGCACCAAGAACGACGACCAGAAGACCGGCGTCGAGATCGTGCGCAAGGCGCTCTCCTGGCCGGCGCGCCAGATCGCGATCAATGCGGGCGAGGACGGATCCGTCGTCATCGGCAAGATCCTCGAGAAGGACCAATACTCCTACGGCTTCGACTCGCAGACTGGTGAATACGTCAACCTGATCACCAAGGGCATCATCGACCCGACCAAGGTGGTTCGCGTAGCGCTCCAGAACGCGGCTTCCGTGGCAGCGCTGCTGATCACCACCGAGGCCATGGTGGCTGAAGTGCCGAAGAAGAACTCCGGCGGCGGCGGCATGCCCCCGGGCGGCGGCGGCATGGGCGGCATGGGTGGTATGGATTTCTAGGTCCAACCGTTCAGAGCTCAACAACAAGAAAGGCCCGGCAACAATGCCGGGCCTTTTACGTTGGGTGCGTTCAACCAGTTAGCTGGAGCGACTCGAAGACGAAACGGATCAATTTGGGGCCAGTTCAAAACCGTTCTGGAAGACGACCCAGGAGCCCAGGGGCTACCGCAACTGAACGGTTTGAGTTGCCACCGCCCGGCACGTTCTGCACCACCGTTTCTTGGCGCGCCCGAGAGGTTCCGAACGTGTGACCTTTACCCCAGGTGGACCTGCCTGCCTGGCATGAGCATCGGAAGCCTCTCCCCAGCACACCTCCAGCGACCGACCACTTTAAACTGCCGCGGCTGCATAGGCCCCGTGCGGTAGACCACCGTGCTATCGCTTTTTCTTCTTTCCAAAAATGTCGTTCCAGTTGTCCTTGTAGGCCTTGGATACCGGCTTCTGCCCCTCGCCCATACCTTGCCTTTTTGCTGTAGCGTCCGGTTTGCTTTCCGTCCCGGTAGAGGATTCCGGCTTGGCTTCGACAATCTTGTTCTCGGCGACCGGTTTTTTAGGCGGAGTGTCTTTAGCCTTATCAACTGACATTGTTTTCCTTACAGGCATATTTGCTCTCAAACTGCAGGACGCGTCTGCTAACGAAACAGGCCGGCACCCGTCCGCCCATGTAAACAGATCGAAAATCCAGAACAACTCCTGAACGATGCGGGGGAAACTGGCCTCGGCCCGAAGATTTTGCGCGTCACAGTCCCGGCACGCTCGGCACCAGCTTTCCCGGCGCACCCAACACGATTCGAACGTCTGACCTTGCCTTCGGCGCCTTCCTCTTTACCCCCTCAGCCCCCGCAGGGCCGTTGCCGAGGCCCGGGCAATCGGCTACATGAACCCCCACGCACCCGTAGCTCAGCTGGATAGAGCGTTGCCCTCCGAAGGCAAAGGTCACACGTTCGAATCGTGTCGGGTGCGCCATTCCTGAACAGATTTACGAACCCGAGGCGTGGGTGATGGAGAGGGGCGTCCTTGTTCAGAGATCGATGAGTCCTCGACACATTATAATAGGCGGCGGCATATCCGCGTAGGATCCGGCGCAGGTGCGCTTCGCCAAACACGATCATGTGGTCGAGGCATTCGCGGCGGATCGAGCCGATGAATCGCTCAACGTAAGCATTTTGCCAGGGCGATCGGAGTGCGATCGCTTGCTGAGTGTACGCCGAATCGAATTTTCGGTACACACAGCCAGTCTGATCGGATTCTGCTCTAGCTCTTGATCGCGCAAAGCCGCTTCGGCGCCCGCTCTTCTGTTCGGGCATTGCAAGCGAACGCCTCAGTTGAACGGATAGTACCGGACCGAGAACCACAGCATATTGTTGTCTGGCGTAAGTCCCTGGTTCGGGGTACCGGTTCCGGTCGGAAGACCCGCGAACGCGGTCAGCCTGACATATTCATACTGAAGGCCGTAACGGAGCCGCCCCAGGTCGCCTTTGTAGGCATCCTGCCAGAATCCGATGGTGAACTCCTGGGCCTTCTGAACGTTGAACGAACAGGTAAAGCCAGCAATCGGAGTGTTGTAGGCCGGGCCTGAGCCCAGCGCGCCCGGGTTATTCGTCAGGTTCTGGTTGAAACATCCATTATTGGCGAAGTTGGGATTGCCCCAGCCGCCTTGCGTTCCGGCAACCGTCCACGCGTTAGCGTAGGTCTGGTCCTGGCCATAATAGGCGTAGATCTCGTTGTTTTCGAATGGATGGGCAACACCCCCGACCAGGAACGACAGCATCTTGATTGGGCTGAGCGTGCCATCCGGTCCGATGACGACGTCAGGCAACTGGCTCGCCGTGTAGCGGCCAATGCCCTGACCGTAAAGAATGCTGCCTTGCAGATCGAGGATCTTCGGAACCGCCGGCACCAGGAAGCTGCCGCCCACGCCCCAACCCATGGTCACCTTCTGCGACCAGCTGCTGTTCGGCAGCCCGTTGTTGGTCGAGTCGGAGAACCAGCGCTCCAACCCGACAAGTTCATAGTGGCCGAAGCCCGGATCGATCGCGAACTTTTCGATCACGTCCGGAGCGACATCGTTCGAGCAAGTGGTCGTGTTGTTGAGATGCGATGAACCCTGGCAGAAGTTGTTGATGTTCGTGTTGATCCCGGGCGGGACAATGTTCGTATTCCCGCTGCTGGGAGCTCCCGGAAACACTGCAGCCGGCTCCTCGAGCGAGACACCGAACCAGGCGATCTTGTCGACGTCGTAGACAAAACGAAGTTGCGGATTGCGCAGCCAGTCAAAGCCCACGACGTACTGTGCGTCGATGGTGAGCGGAATGTTTTCGAAGTTGGGCAACATGCCGACTCGGTTTTGGGTCAGGAAGCTCCATGCTTGACCTCCTACGAAATGGAAGTGCCAGAGGTCGTTGTCGTATTCGCCGAATGCCTGGCGCATGCGAGGGTTGAAGCTGTTGCTCTCGCGGTTGTTCGCGTCAGTCGCAGCACCGAGAAAGTCCATTTCGAAGTAGCCCTTCAGGTGCTGGTTTGGGTCGATGTCGCCCCAGGCCTTCAGAGCGATGCGACTCTGCTGTGCGCTGAACCTGAACTCTTTCTCGTTCCAAAGAGCCGAATTCTGCAACGGAATGCCGGGACTTCCGAAGGGCGGCATGCTCGCGCCATCGGCAACTTCATTATGTTGGCGTGCCACACCTTCGGCCGCGAGGTACGTTCCGGCCATCGAAAAGTGAATGCCCTCGACCCAGGACGGAAGCCCCTTGGTAAAGATCGTCGAGCCGTCATCCGGCCGTGGTGGCGCCGGCGCAGGAAGGACGATCTCGTTGCCGTTGCGCGCCGTGACCGCCTGCGCTGGTTCAGCTGGGGCTTGCGGTTGCGACTGCTTCTTCGATTGCTTCTTCGATTCCGCCAACTCCCGCTGCATTTTCTCCAGTTGCCGCTTCATGGCGTCGATCTGACGCTGCATCTGCTCTTCGTCGGCGTAAGCCGGCTGGATCGCAATCTGGGACGCTCCGAGCAATGCGCCCAGCAGCAATCCGCCAAACGGTTTGTTGACTTTCATGTCGAAGCCCCGCCCGTTGGTTGTAAGAAGCGCCCCGCCCGCTGGTTGTGGAAATCAGGGCAGGCTATTGGCCGCGTTTTACGCTTGGATGACAGACCAAATGCCGCTGATTTAAACTCCGCAGATGTGGCTTATGCACCACACGTGCTGAAGTGGAGCGTCAACGAAGAGTTGAAATGACGGGCATCATCACATCGCGTGCGCGCTTCGCGAGGCGATTGAAAGTTCCAACGCTCCGATGTCAGTCATCCGAAACTATTGGACGTCGCGGTACCGATTGGAACAGGCGCTTGTCGGCAAGTCGCAGGACTTGCCCAGTATCCCGACGGCCGGGACGAACGGGCATCCGGACTGCGTTTGACGCTCCGGTGACCGAGCGCGCTCAGCAGACTAAAGGATGATGGTCTTGATATACCGGCCCCAAATCGTCGAAGCGACGCTGCAGAGACGAAAACTGACGGTATCGCGTTACGCTTCGCTGACTGACAGTATGCCAAGACTGACAATATCATGTGGCCTTCGCCACGCGAGCTACTCAGCGCATTGGATCACACCGACGCCAAGGTATCGCTCTTCCGCAAACCTACTCGACGACGCGATACTGGTTGGAGCAGGCACTTGTCGGCAAGTCGCAGGACTCGCCAAGTATCCCTTTACCTGGAACGAAGATGTAGCCGGGCATTCTGATTGCGTCGCGTGGAACCCTAGTCAGGAAGCCGTAATTCGGTGAATAAGGTAGCGCGCTACGCTGCGACACGTACTGCGGTCGATAATGCGCGCGCGCGTCGTGAAGCCGATGTAGCTTTGCAGAGTTGTCCTGCTTTGCGGCCGCGGCCAGCGGCGAGGCGGACAGCATTGCAATTGCGGCGGCAGCGACACCGACGCGAAGCCTCGCGTTGAATGGCATGCGGGACCTTCCTTTTTCTCCTTTCGGACTGCCCCTGAAGTCGTTCACACGTCGTGAGTTCGCAAGTCCCTTAGCGTTTTTTTAGGCAGCGACTTGGCAAAGCGGACGTGAAGCGGTGGTCGATAAGGCGCCCAGCCGAAGACGGCATGCGTAAACCCAAACGGTGGCGGAGAGCAGTCTTAAAAGATTGATGGTGGCAAAAGCATTGCCTTCAATGAAACTTCTCGCCCCGCGCCAACTTCTCGATGATTGCCTGCGTCCGCCTCTGTCTGGTTTCGGGCGTTTTCGCGGTCTGGAGCCGATACGCTATTGAATACAAATTGGTCTTGTTGAGGGTTTCAAAGAAAACATTCGCCTTTTTGTTTCGAGCAAGCTCCTTAATGAAGTCATCTGGAACAGCGGCGTTGCCAAAGGAATCATACGCGGCCTTCCAGCGTCCGTCCGCCTTTGCGGCTTTCACCTCCTTCAGCCCGGAGGGAGTCATTTCTCCGGTTCTGATAAGGCGTTCAACGTGCCGGGTATTATTCTTAGACCACCCGCTTTTAGGTCGTCTTGGTGTGAATTTCTGAAGCCACGATTGTTTGTCATATGGCTCCTTTTGTCCGTCAATCCATCCAAAGCAAAGAGCCTGATCAAGTGCTTCTGCGTATGTCACCGTGGAGACGCCTGAATCCTTTTTGTAAATGCGCAGCAAGATTCCGTCTGATTGACCATGGTTTTCCGCAAGCCAGCTTCGAAAATCGCCCGACGCTGTGAAGGTCATTGTTTTCATGAAGATCCCATGGCCATTTTAAACAATACATTGACCGTTTAAGACGAGCATGGCTGCGGTTGCAAAGTGCTACAAGAATTCAACCATGCGTAGGGCGTCTAAAGCATAACCGCCCCACCCGCCACATCCAAAATAACGCCGGCGATCCACCCTGCATCGTCCGAAGCAAGATAGAGTGCTGCATATGCGACATCCTCGGGTGTGCCGAGGCGTCGTATCGGATGCGCGTCGCGCAAGGCTTCTTGCTGCGCTGCGGGAATCTGTTCCCTGTTGCGCTCGGTGAGGATCGTCTCAGGTGCAATACAATTCACCCGGATTCCGTAAGGTCCGACCTGGGCTGCGACATCCTGCGTCAGAATCTCGATGCCAGCTTTGGCAGCGGCGTAGGGGATGGGAGAGCCGGGATGCGGCCGGCGTGCGGCTGCCGATGAAACCGTGATAATGTTTCCGGCTCGACGCTCCTTCATCCCGGGCAGAATGCTCTTTATCGTCAGGAAGGTTGCGGTGAGATTGCCGTCAAGCGATTCGCGCCATTCCTCCTCGCTGGTTTGCTCGATCGGGCCTGGCTTGCTGTAATTGGCGCCTGCGTTGGCGACGAGAATGTCGATAGGTCCCAACTCGTTTTCAATACGGCAACGCATGTTGTCGATATCGCGGAATTTGGTTGTATCGGCGACAAAGTGCCTGACTGTTCCGCCGGCCCATTCGATTTCCTGCCGGACTGCGGAAAGTGCCGCCGTGTCCCTGCCGTGCAAAGCCACCTTCGCTCCTTCCTGGGCGAAGAGCTTGGCAATGGCAGCGCCGATCCCACGCGAACTACCCGTCACCAGCGCGGTTCTATCCTTCAGACGATCCATCGTCGTTGTCCTTTTGCAGGCTGGGCGGCGATTACACGTAGCGTGCAGCCGCCATGCAGCCGATCGTGACAACCAACAAGAGGGCAGCGATGCGCTGGCCGGTTGCGGTGCGATGGCGCAATTTCGCGACTTCCGGTTCGTTTGAGTCGCCGAGGTTGTGCGGGACGTACACGTAAGCTACGGCTTGGACGCCGGCCGCGAGAACAGCGCATATCGCGCCCGCCCCTAGAACGTGCTCTTGCGTCCCGAAGCTTCCGCGATGGAGCAAGAACCACAACAGGCCACCGGTTGCGATTGCGACCCCCGCCGCGCCCATTTGAGGTTTGTACAATGGGGTCGCCGTATCGCCACCGATCCGTGCCAACGCGAATGTGGTGCCTCCCCAAAAGACGCCGGACAAAACGTGCAGCACTTGCGCGATAATGAACATGATTTGCATGGCCCAGGACCAATTTGATGACGCCACAATTTGACTATACAATATGTATACCCAATAATGGCGTTTGCGTGACATGAATCCGCGCCCCTATATGAGCCCGCATCGAAATGCTGCTGCTACGCGGACGCGTGATCGCATCGTAAAAGCCGCGGCGGCGATACTCAGCGCGGCCGATGGGATCAATGGATTTTCGCTGGAGGTCGTAGCCCGCAAGGCGCGCGTAACGCGTCTAACCGTCTACAATCATTTCGGGTCGCGCAGGGTCCTGCTCGAAGCCGTGTTCGACGAACGAGCGGCTCGCGGCGGCCTGCACCGGATCGCCGAGGTTATGGCGGGCTCCGATCCGCAAGCGGACTTGTTGCGCATCATCGAGATCTTTTGCGACTTCTGGAACTTCGATCCCGGTACGCTTAGGCTCTTGCACGCTGCCGGGGCGAACGACCCGGAGTTTGAGGCGTGCTTGCGGGAACGCAATGAGCGGAGGCGGCACGTTTTGTCTGTACTCGTTCACCGGATTGCCGGAAGCCGTCGATTGACACCCCAAACGGAGGACGATCTGACCGATGTGCTGTTCGCCCTAACCAGCTTTCACTTTGTTACGCAATTGACGACCGCAGAGCGAACGAAGGTGCCTGCGTGCAAACTCATTCAGAACCTTGCCATGGATGCTGTGGGTCGGGCTATCCGAGGATGACCGATGCGTATGTGCTTGTGCGGGAGGTCTGCTCCGGGTCTTGGTTGTGCAAAAACGCGTCTGCGGCAGCAGCGATCAATGCTTCTAGCTTGGCCGCGTCAGTGATATGCTCCCCGATGGTCGCAAACTGGCCCAAATAGCACCCGGCGTTCTCAGATTGTCCGCGCTGCCCGAGCAAATTTCATCAACTTTTCCTCACCCCGTGCGTAAAATGTCAAAAAAATCAAATCATAAGCCTTGCATCGGGTTCTCCGAAGGCAAAGGTCACACGTTCGAATCGTATCGGGTGCGCCAGATGGACCTCGATGGCATTTATGGCGTTGGAGTTCAAACCGGTTGACCACCGTGTCGCCGGCATCTTTCCAGCGCGACCCACAGAAAGCGAAGCCGACATGAGCGAGCGACTTGAGACGCTGAAAAAGGCGCGCGAGCGCATGGCGGACGACCGCGACGCCTTCGCCAAGACGCTCGCCGCGCCGTTCGACCGCGACAAGGCCGAACGGGCGCGGATCAAATTCATCGAGACCCAGGTCCTGATCGATGCCATCGATCGCGCCATCGACGGCGAGCAGGCCGGCCCCGCTGCGGCGGCGTAAGGCCGCTTCACGCCTTTGCGAGGCTTCGGAGCCGCCATGGACTGTCCTCCCGGCGAGGATGGCAGCGACTTGTCTTCGTCACGTCGTTGTCGCGCCGTCTGTGGCGGCGCAGATCGAAACAGACGTCGCATCGAGATCGGAGGCGCGGCGCAGAAATCCGCTCCCGCGTTCATACAGAACCGCGGACCGGTCGGCGGCAAGCGCGCCGGGCTCAAGCACGAAGTCTTCGTGCTGCTTCAGAAACGGCGCGCGCCCGCATCCCGGCGTGAGGCACTCGACCTTGCCTTTTGGACATTGCGCGAAGGTGCAGAGCCGGCCGAGATAGTCATTCCATCCTTCGCCGAACAGGAAGACGTCGACCTGGTGGTGGGCGACGCCGATACCAGTCTGCTGCAAGAGATCGATAACGGCGCGATTGCGAGTGCGGTTGAGAGTGGCCAGATTGTCGAGGCGATCGATCGCAATCGCAAGGTCGATGTCTCCACACTCGTGAAGAATTTCGATTCCATGACGCCTGAAGGGCTGGAAGCGGGGAACTTCGCGCACCAGCGGCCGGGCCAGCGAGCCGAACAGCGCCACCGCGCGCACCTCTTTTATCTTTGCAAGATCCGCCGCTATCGCGTCGGCGGCGCGACGGAACGCGGCCTGCCGCGCGAGCATGAGGCCGTCTTGTTCCGCGATTTGTCGGCGCGTGGGCTTGCTGGGCACGGTTCGGCAGCCGTTTAGACGATAGAGCGTTTCCCCGATGCTACATCGATTGCCGCCACGGCAAAAGTATCCGCACGCCCAAGTCGGCCGTTTCGATCGCGCCATCGACGGCGAGCAGGCCCGCCCCGCTGCGGCGTAAGGCTGCTTCAAGCCTGCGCGAGACTCTCCAACCCGCATGATCACGGTTTGCGGCAGCGAGCGGGCGGCCGCTTGCCGACATGTCCGGCAGCGACTACGTCGCCGCAATAGCCCAACGCACGGCAAATGACGGGGTATTGATGGGCCGTCCGCGCCACGCGCGCCCGCGCCTCGGAACCAGGCGCAGCCGGATGTCGTTAGGCGATAAAACGGAGAATCTGCCATGAGAAGATTGGCAATCGGCTGCCTCCTGCTCTCGACATTGTTGCCAACGGCGGCGTTCAGCCGCGGCGGCGGCATGGGTGGGCATCATTCGGCGTCGACGATGGGCGGTTCAGTCCTGGGCGGACCCATGACGAACAGCATCGCAACAGGCGGCGCGGCCGGCACGAGCTTGGCCGCGCCCGGCACCAATGCCTCCGGCACGGCGCTTTCAGGCGGCGGCACTGCTTTCAGCGGCGGTCCCGCACTCGGCACGGGAAATCCTTCCGTCGACAGCGAAGATCGCAAGGCCGCCCATATGGTCTCGTCGATCTGCAAGGGCTGTTAGCGAACGCACGCTCCGAGAAGCGACCGCGTTGCGGCCGATCGATTCCGCCTCCTGCCGCGCCGGCTGATAGCGGCGGCGGCCCGCGCCCGACGAGGGCTGAGGCTTGAATGAGCTTTGACAATCGATCGCAGGCGCAGTGACGCTCAGGCTCTCATGAGATTGCCGCGCCGCCCGCCGAAGGCTGATACTGGTCGCGCAGCCGCAGCCAGTCCATCGGGTAGGGCAAGTCCTGCTCGTGGCGGCCGAGCGGCGTCAGGTCGAGATAGTGGTAGGCCGCATTCATCATGTCGAGTCCGCGCGCGAAGCATGAATAGGTGTGGAAGATGTCGCCCGCCGGGTCGCGGAAGAACACGCTGATCCCCGGAGCTTCCTCAACGCCGAAGCCTGACGTTCCGAAATTGTAGATCCTGGCGCCCTGCTCGATCTCACTCTTCGTGAACGAAACTGCGTAGTCGTAATTGAAATCGTTTTGCTCCGAAGACACCCAGTCGAAGCTCCAGCCCATCCGCGCCTTGAACGCCTCAAGCTTTGACAACGGCGCCCGCGAGATCGCGACCAGCGTGGTGTCGCGCGCGGCGAGATGCGGAATCATACGCTCGAAGCCGTCGGCCCAGAACGAACAGCTCTTGCAGCCTTCGCTCCAGTCGGGCGCGAACATGAAATGCTGCACCACCAGCTGGCTGCGGCCCTTGAACAGATCGGCCAGCGTCTGCTTGCCCTCGGATCCGTCGAACACGTAGGGCTTGTCGACCTTGACCCAAGGCAGCGCGCGGCGCTCTTCGCTGAGCCGGTCGCGCGCGCGGGTAAATTCCTTCTCATGGGCAAGATGGGCCTTGCGGGCTTCGATCCATTCTTCACGCGAGACGATGTGGTGCGATTGCATGACCGGTTCCTCCGTATGTGTCGGTTTCAGGCAATATGGTCCTCGGGCTTGTCGAACGCGCCGCTCATCTGCAAATTGTTCATGATGCAGGATGAGCGGCGTCCCGGCGCCGTCAGGCTCCAACATGATCGTCACCAGCGATTCGCGTTCCGGCGTTCGCCGGACCGCTCGCTGAGATTCGGACGTCACCCGGCGCGTCCCGGTGCAGAGCCGGGGACGCTTTCGCGCGGGCTTAGTAATCCCAATAGGGCCGGCCGCGCCGTTGCCGTGCGAATGCGAAGCGCGGATTGATGTTGCAGTAGACGTTTCGCCCCGAAGCGCTCGCCATGCATTCGTCATAGCTTCGGTACGAGCAGTCACCGGGAATTCCCCAGCCCCAGCCCTGGATGCAGTAGGGGTAGACGACCGCCGCCGCGGGGCCGGTCGTGGCCAAGGTGGCAGCGCCGGCAGACAATAAAGCCAACATGGCCAACATTGCATTGCGCATGATCGTGTCTCCTCTGCGTGGGTCGCCTTGCGTTGAAAACCATGCCGCATCGAGAAGGTTCCGGCCAGCCATGACCGGCCGCGCGCGTAACCGCGATGCAGCGCCTGCGGCGGTCCTAGTCCACCTTCAGGCCGGAGAACTTGACCACCTTCGCCCATTTTTCGGTCTCGGCCGCGATCATCGCGCCGAAGGCTTCCGGCGTGCTGATCAGCGGCTCGCCGCCCAGCTCGACCAGGCGCTTCTTCATCTCCGGCTCGGCCAGGATCGCGTTGATCTCCTTGTTCAGCTTTTCGATGATCTCCGGCGGCGTCTTCTTGGGTGCACCCATGCCGAACAGGGCGCTCGCCTCGTAGCCCGGCACGGTCTCGCCGACGGTCGGCACGTCAGGCAATTGCGGGGACCGTTCCGCCGTCGTCACCGCCAGCGCGCGCAAGGCGCCGGAGTTGATGTGCTGGATGATGGAAGGCATGTTGTCGAAGATCACCTGGACGCGGTTGCCGAGCAGATCGGTAATCGCGGGCGCCGCACCCTTGTAAGGGATGTGCAGCATCTCCGCGCCCGACATCGCCATGAACAATTCACCGGACATATGCACCGATGTCCCGTTGCCCGATGACGCCATGTTCACCTTGCCCGGATTGGCCTTCACATAGGCGATGAACTCGGCGACTGTCTTGGCCGGCACCGCCGGGGCGACCGTCATGACGTTCGGGACGCGGTTGAAGGTCGCGACCGGCGCGATATCGCGGATGAAGTTGAAATTCAGGTTGGTGTAAAGCGAGGCGTTGATGAAGTTGGCCGGATTGATCAGCAGCACGGTGTAGCCATCGGGCTCGGCGTTGACCACCGCCTCGGTGCCGATGTTGTTGCCGGCGCCGGGCTTGTTCTCGATCACGAATTGCTGGCCCAGCCGCTCGGAAAGCCGCTGGCCGATGATGCGGGCCAGAATATCGGTCGCGCCGCCGGCCGGATATCCGACAACGAAGCGAACCGGCCGGGTCGGATAGTCCAGCGCCGAGGCGCCGCCGGTCGACCAGAGCAGGGCCGCAAGGCCGGTTGCAAAAACACCTATCGCGGCGCGGCGTGATGCCATGAGTTTCTCCCCGGCGGCCGCGTCGTGTCGCGCGGTCCGTTGTTGTTGAATCTGCGATGCCTGGCGTTGTAACAAACAAAGCCGGATACGACTAGTAGCGGCGCACGCATCGAACCGCGACCAAAGGATAACCCATGGCTGTCAAGGTCAACGCCCTCGATCATATCGTGATCAACGTCTCCGACGTGGCGCGCTCCACGCAGTGGTACCAGAAAATCCTCGGCATGGAGGTCCGGGTGTTCGATCCCGGCCCGGGCAAGACGCCGCGCACCTCGCTTGTTTTCGGCAACCAGAAGATCAACGTGCGGCCGCGCGACGCCGACAAGGTCGAGTGGTTCACGGCCGACCATGAAACCGCCGGCAGTGACGATTTGTGCTTTCTCACCGCGAGCACCCCGGACCAGGTGGTCGCGCACCTCAAGGCGCACGGCGTCGCGATCGAGGAAGGCCCGGTGGCCAAACAAGGCGCCCGCGGCACGCTGCGGTCGGTCTATTGCCGCGATCCCGACGGCAGCCTGATCGAGATTTCGTCGTATGAGGGCGAGGCGGGTTAGCCGCGGGCGAGAGTCGGGGCAAGAGACGACATTTCTTTCGTCATGGCCGGGCAAAAGCGCGAAGCGCGTCTTCGCGCTAGACGTCCCGGCCATCCACGTCTTCACTTGCTGCGTCGCCGTTGAGACGTGGATGCTCGGCACAAGGTCGGGCATGACGACGCAGGATTTGCTCGCCGCGCCATCCGGTGGCAGACATGGTCCCGAATAAAAATACCAAAGCAGCCGGTAAAGGCTGCGCGGGAGGATCAATGGCGGATTCACAGGACGCGCCGGGCGTGGTGGGGCCGTTCGCGGGCCTCGACGTGCCGTGGCTGCTGCGGATGCGCGCCGAGAAGCGCCGCGATCATCCGTTCCTGATCTGGGCGCCGTTCGATGCGCCGGCGCGGATCTGGACGTACGGCGAATTTCACGAACGCGTTGGCGCGCTCGCCGCGGGCCTTGTCGCGCGCGGCATCAAGCCCGGCGAATTCGTACTGATCCATCTGGATAATTGCGTCGAGGCCGTGCTGGCCTGGTTCGCCTGCGTTGAACTCGGCGCCATCGCCGTCACCACCAACACCCGCTCGGCGCCGGCGGAGATGGAATATTTCGCCGGTCATTGCGGCGCGGTGGCCGCGATCACGCAACCTGCCTATGCCGAGATGATCTCGGCGCATTGCCGCAACCTGCGCTGGATCGCGGTGATCTCGCACGATGCCGGCGCCGCGCCCGCCTACGGCGCGCCGCAGCGCAGCGACAGTTTCGAGGCGCTGTTCGCCGACAGCGCCGACCGGCCGCGCCGCGCCGTCGATCCCCTGGCGCCATGCAGCGTGCAATATACTTCCGGCACCACATCGCGCCCGAAAGCGGTGCTGTGGACCCACGCCAATGCGCTGTGGGGCGCCAAGGTCAACGCCTCGCATCAGGACTTGCATCAGGGCGACGTGCACCAGACCTATCTGCCGCTGTTTCACACCAATGCGCTGGCCTATTCGATGCTGGCGAGCCTGTGGGTCGGCGCTTCCTGCGTGATTCAGCCGCGGTTTTCC
This sequence comes from Bradyrhizobium erythrophlei, assembly GCF_900129425.1. Taxonomy (NCBI): domain Bacteria; kingdom Pseudomonadati; phylum Pseudomonadota; class Alphaproteobacteria; order Hyphomicrobiales; family Nitrobacteraceae; genus Bradyrhizobium; species Bradyrhizobium erythrophlei. Next base: position 8,410,469 of record NZ_LT670817.1, read on the forward strand.
GCAAGCCGGTTCTGGAGCGTGGCCTTGGAGCACGGCTGCACCTGGACCTCGACCATCCCGTTTTGCATGAAGGCGCTGCTGGAGCACGAGATCCCGAAGCAGCATAAATTCCGGCTATGGGGCACGGCGGTGTGCGACCCGCCGGCCTTTGCAGCCTTCGGCATCAAGATCATCGGCTGGTGGGGCATGACCGAGACCATCACCCACGGCATTATCGGCGAGGTCGACCAGCCCAACACGCCGATGTCGATCGGCCGCGCCGCGGCCGAATATTCCCTCCGCATCACCGATGATGACGGCGCACCGACATCGGTCGGCGGCACCGGCAATCTCCTGATCAAGGGCATTCCCGGGCTGTCGCTGTTTCGCGAATATCTACACAACGAGAAAGCCACCCGCGAAAGTTTCGACGAGCGGGGTTATTTCATGACCGGCGATCGCGTCACGCTACTGGACAACGGTTTCATCAAATTCGGCGACCGCGCCAAGGACATGCTGAAGGTCGGCGGCGAGAACGTCGCGGCCTCCGAGATCGAGCAGGTGATCGCGGTGGTGCCCGGCGTGCGCGAGGCCGCGGTGGTTGCGAAAAAGCATCCGATGCTCGACGAGGTGCCGGTGGTGTTCATCATCCCGCAGGCGGGCGTCGAACGCGCGCCGCCGGACCTGCGCGACAACGTCATGACCGCCTGCCGCAGCGCGCTGGCCGACTTCAAGGTGCCGCGCGAAATCCGCTTCGTCGACGAGATGCCTCGCTCGACGCTGGAGAAGGTGGCGAAAGCCGAATTGCGGAAGCTGCTGGGGCAATGAACAACACATCAGCGTCGTTTGACGCTTCCCCCGTCATTGCGAGCGCAAGCGAAGCAATCCAGAGAGCGACAAAGCAAGTCTGGATTGCTTCGTCGCTTTGCTCCTCGCAATGACGGCTGTCTAACAGGATTTCATAAGGAAACTGGCGGCATGTTGAGCCTCGAGTCACGATCCAACCAGGAAACGCCAACCAAACGATTGGCCTTTGGCAAAGCGCTGGCGGTTTTCGCAAGCCTGGGCCTCGCTTTGGCGGCGAACTCCGCCTCGGCGCAAACCGCCGACACCGTGCTGTTCAACGGCAAAATCCTCACCGTCGACAAGGATTTTTCGGTCCGGCAGGCATTGGCGATCGGGCACGGCCAGGTGTTGGCGTCGGGCACGTCGGTCGCAATGAAGAAACTCGCGGGCGACAAGGCGAAATTGATCGATCTCGGCGGCCGCATCGTGATTCCCGGGCTGACCGACGGACACATTCACGGCATCCGCGCCGCGCTGACCTTCGGCACCGAGGTCAATTGGATCGGCGTGCCGACGCTGAAGCAGGCGCTGGAAAAAATTCGCCAAGCCGGCAAGAGCCAAAAGCCCGGCTCCTGGATCGTCGTGGCCGGCGGCTGGACCGAGGAGCAGTTTTCGGAGAAGCGGCGGCCGACCGCGCGCGAGGTGACCGAAGCGGCGCCGGACAACCCGGTCTACATCCAGCATCTCTACGACTGGCTGTTGCTGACGCCGAAGGCGATGGAGGCGCTGAACATTCACCAGGATTCCGACGTCACCCCCGGCGGCAAGCTGGAGCGCGACGGCGACAACCATCCCACCGGGGTGGTCATCGGCAACGGCAACACGCTCGGCAAGATCTTCGACCGCCTGCCGAAACCGACTCTTGACCAGCAGGTCGACGGCTCCCGCAAATTCTTCCGCGAAATGAACAGTCTCGGGATTACCGGCATCGTCGATGGCGGCGGGGTCAGCATGTATCCCGCCAACTACCAGGCCGTGTTCAAGCTGTGGCACGACAAGCAGCTGACGCTGCGCATCGCCTATCATCTGTGCGCGCCGAAACCGGGCAGCGAACTGGCGGATCTGCAGAACCTGACGCAGCTGCTGCCGCAAGGGTTCGGCGATTCGATGCTGCACTTCAACGGTCCCGGCGAAATCCTCGTCTGGGCCGACTGGACCGACGGCGATATCACGCCCGACGGCAAGGCCAGGCTGGCGGAGCTGCTGCGCTGGGCCGCCTCCAAAGGCTACACCATCCAGCTGCACTGGAACCCGGACCGTACCGTGCACGACCTTCTCGACGTCATCGAAGACATCAACAAGGATTATCCGGTTCACGATCTCCGATGGACCGTGCTGCATCTGTACAACGCCTCGGAGGACAATCTGAAGCGGATGAAATCGCTGGGGCTGATCTGGGGCGTTCAGGACGGCCTGTATTTTGGCGGCGAACGTTTGCAACACGACGTCGGCGTCGAGCCGGCGCGGCGGTTGCCGCCGATCGCGACCGCCTTGCGGCTCGGGCTCACCGTGTCCGGCGGTACCGACGCGCACCGGGTGTCGTCCTACAATCCGTTCGTGGCGCTGCAGTGGTATCTCGACGGCACCACGATCAGCGGCGTCAAGACCCGCGGCGAGGCGGAAGCCCCGAGCCGCCGCCAGGCGCTCGAGATGTACACGCGCAATTCGGCGTTCATGGCCAATGACGACGACAAGCGCGGCACGCTGGAGCCCGGCAAGTTCGCCGACCTCGCGGTACTGTCAGCGGACTATCTGACGGCGCCGGTGGGCGAGATCGGGAAAATCAGATCGCTGCTGACGATGGTCGGCGGCAATGTGGTCTACGCGGCGCCGCCGTTCGCGGATTTGGCATCCGGCACTGGTCATTAACCCCGTCATTGCGAGCCACCGGGTCGGCGCGAAGCGCCGCCCGATGACAGGCTCCGCGAAGCAATCCATGAAGCCACGAAGAAAGAATGGATTGCTTCGTCGCTTTGCTCCTAGCAATGACGGCGGGACGGCGGCCCCGGTCAATACGATCCAAACGCCACCGGGCGAAAGGCCTGCAGCAAATGCTGGTCGAGCTTGCCGCCCATCTGTTCCATGGTCGCGAACGCCTTGGCGTGCGTGAACGGCAGCCGGTAGGCACGATTCTCCACCAGCGCCGCATAGATGTCGACGATCGTTGTCAGCCGTACGATGTCGCTGATCCGGTCGCCGTGCAGGCCATTGGGATATCCGGTGCCATCAAGCAGTTCGTGATGGTGCAGCACCACATCCAGCATCTCCGGCGGAAAGCCGCCTTCGGCTGCGAGGGCGTCATAGCCCAGACGCGGATGCTTGCGGATGACGCTCATTTCCTCGTCGCTGAGCTGTCCCGGCTTGTCGAGTATCGCCACCGGGACGAACGCCTTGCCGACATCGTGCAAAAGCGCGGCGCGCGCCACACGGCGCTGGTCGTCCTCGCGCATGCCGAGATGCTGCGCGTAGGCAACGGCGAAACCGGTGACAAACAGGCAGTGGCGATAGCTCCCGGAGTGATGGCGGCCGACGGTCGCCAGCCAACTACGCAGCGAGGATTGCTTGATGGCCCTGAGAATCCTGGTCTCGGCTTTCAAAATGTCGCTGAATGTCAGCGGGATTCCCGCCGGAAGCTTCTCGAAGATCCTGACCATCACCGCATGCGCGGCGGCAATGCCCGTGTTCAGGGCCTCGCCGCCTTCCGTCAAGTCGAATCCGCTGCTGTCCGGAAATGCCGAGCGGATGCGCTGCAGAATGCTTTCGACATCGAACGGCCGCGATATCGTATCCGTTGCGCCCAGCGCCCAGGCCTGCATCGACCCATGGTGGAGGGAGTCCGCGAGAACGAACAACCGCGGCATCGAGCGGTAAGCCTCCCCGCGCAGCTTGCTGCGAACCCGCTGGACGCTCTCGGCGGATCGCAGATTGATGTCGACCACCATCCCGGCGAAATGACGGGCCGGGGCGTCGGGAATATCCGACGTCGAGATGCGGTCGACCTCACCCACGGATTGCAGAATGCTGGCTAGTTCGCTGCTCTGATCGCTCCGGTCCGATGCCAGGAGCAGCCGGCGCTTGGACGAAGACTGGTGGGCGAGAGCTGTCATAAATCCTCATTGGCTGGCTGATGTGGCCGACAACAAGGATTACCCGATAACGGGTTCCCCGGGGCTTAAGGGGCGATGTCAATGCGAGCCTATTGCGGTCGCTAAAAATTTAGCGATCGCGATGGGCATGACGCTGGCATCACTACCTGATGCCGTCGTTGCGAGCGCAAGCGAAGCAATCCATTTGACGTTGTGGAAATCCTGATTCAATCTCCAACAGCAAATGCGCGTCCACATTGGTGGGCATGCAGATTGGCCTATCAACGTCATTGCGAGCGCAGCGAAGCAATCCATTTCGCACGGCGCCGGGACCAAAGCTGGATTGCTTCGTCGCAAGTGCTCCTCGCAATGACGTGGTGACATTTCGATTCAAATTTCAAACAGCAGATACACGTCCGCCATCCCGCGGCACGATTTTGCCCGGGGTTTGCGTGTCGTTGTCCCTCGAAAAGAGGGAGCAGGGAATGCCGGATGCGCGCTGCACCCGCGGTCCCGTGTGCAAAAGGCAGAAGAAAATGCACACGAGCATACAGGGCAGCGGAGGCGATCCGACATTCCCTGCGCAAGGGAAAATAATGATGCGTATGGAATTGCAGAGAGGTGCATGGAATCTCTAAGCCATTGATTTATCGATAATAGTGTCCATCCTATGCCATATAGCTTTCTTGGCATTCCCACACACCATCGGGACAAAACGGGGGACACGATTATGGCACGCAAGGTTCGTCACAGCGCTTTGGAGAGCCGGAGCGCTCGCCTGAAACTGGCGGTTCGCCGCAAACCATACAGCGGCCCTTCGCTCGCGCGCGGCGTCTCGCTGCTCTACCGACGTAACAAGACCAGCGGCTCGTGGGTGGTTAAGGCCAGCGACGGCCATGGCGCGTACTGGACCAAAGTAGTCGGGACCGCGGATGACTATAGCGATGCCGACGGCAAGAACGTGCTGGATTTTTTCCAAGCGCAGGGGGTTGCGAAGCACCTCGCGCGAGGCGACGATAGTGCTGGCGAGAGTGCAGCGATCACGGTCGACGGCGCGCTCAAGGACTACAAGCGCGATCTCGAAGCGCGCAATGCCAACCCCTACAACGCTGAATCGCCCCGCGTGCATTTGACCAATGTGCTGCTCGCCAAGCCGGTGCAACTGCTCAATGCACACGAGCTGAAAAAATGGCGTGACGGCCTGCTCGGCAAGCTCGCGCCTGCCACGGTGAACCGAGTCTGCAGATGCCTTTGCGCGGCCCTGGAATTGGCGCGAAAGCACGACGAGCGGATTCAGAACCGCCAAGCGTGGGAAGTCGGGCTGGCCGGGCTTCCGAATGCGCAGGAGGCGCGCAATGTCATCCTATCCGACGACAAGGTACGCGCGTTCGTGGCCGCCGCCTATGTTGATGATGACAAGCTCGGGCTGGTGGTCGATGTATTGGCCGTCACCGGCGCAAGACCATCGCAGGTCGTTCGGCTGCGGGTCGAAGACCTGCACGATCACCCGGTCCGACCGAAACTCATGATGCCGAAATCCGCCAAAGGCGGCGGCCGCAATCGCAGTCAGAAGAAGCATGAGCGCTATTCGGTACCGATCACACTGCAGCTCGCGACGAAACTGCGTGAAGCCGCCAAAGGTCGCGCTGGCACTGAGCAGTTGCTGACCCAAAGCGCCGGCAACCCGTGGGACGACAATCCCGGTCAGCGCTATCACCGCCGCATCGACAAGATCGTCACCGAGATCGGACTGGACCCTGCCGTGGTGACGATCTACGCCTTGCGGCACTCAAGCATCGTTCGAATGCTGCTGCAGAACATTCCGATCAGGCTGGCTGCATCACTGCACAACACGAGCGTCGCCATGATTGAAAAGACCTATTCGAAGTACATTACTGAACACAGCGACGACATCTCTCGCAGGGCGTTGCTGCAGCATGAGCCGCCAACCGGCGACAATGTCGTCGCGTTGGCGAGCTGATCATGGCCCGGAATCGAAAGCGTCAGCCGCAGCATCCTGCGCAAGAAGGAATGCGCAGGACGTTGGATCAGCTCGAAAAACTATCGAACTCACTAGTTTTCCGCGAGCTTCGCGAAAGGCCGCCGAAGTCGAATCCCGAGCTAGAGGAGCGGATACGCAGGATCTCGGAGTCGCCGTCCATTAAAAGGCTGCGCGAACAGCTGCTTGTATTGCTCGGGAAACCCGATGAACCGGCTCCGCCGTCCAAGAAAAGGAAGCGGGCCCCCGGTGCCGGACGGCCGCCCACGCTGACCGAGGAAGAAATTGAGCGGGGTATTAAACTGCTGTTCAGCGCAAAAGTAATGCTGAGCGAGGTGCCTATTAGTCCAAAGCGAGCCTGCGGACTGCTACGGGAAGCTGGTATTGGCGTCAGCGTGAGCGATCTCACGCTGCGGCGGCGGATTATCAACGCGGCTCGGGATCGGCTGCGTGGGAAGCTCGTCAGCTAGGTGCGACGACCGCCACCAGCGGCGATTTTCGCACGCGACGTTCCACGCGGATCAGCCCCAACTGCTCCAACTCAGATAACGCCATGGATTTCGCCCAGCGGTTAACGCCTTCGATGTTATTTGGTAGCGGAAACGGTCGCCCACGACATTGTCCATGCCTTTGCAGCACTCGGAGGGCCACGCGATAGGTCGCAATATGGCGGGCCCCACTCAATCTCTCGATCCACTGCTGCGGGAACATGACAAAACGCTGTCGCCGCTTCTTGTCAATCATAGAGTCGATTCGGCGTGCGGCATCAGGTTCGAACTCGGGTCCGAGCCGGCACTGCTTGAGCAGGTCCAACTCGGGATCGTATTCCTCGTTCACGCCTTCAGCTTCCATTGATCGACCGATGGGATCAGGCCGACAACCCGGTCCCACATGACTTGCCCACGCGGATCGACGTAACGATTGGGCCAACGCGTGATAGAGACATCGACCCCGACCTCAAATCCGGCGAGTACGATTCTAGACGCCTCGATCATGGCTTCCCGCGTGATCTCGACTTGTTCGTCCAGGGTATCGATCCGCGCGTAGATCATCAGTGCATCGTGGACAAGCGCAGTTACCTGAACACCTCGCTCGGCGGCCAAGCAGCAGGCGAGCCGCAACATTTCGCTACCATTGCCCTGCATCGGGAAGTTTCGAAGTGAGCGCGGATTGTAGTCCTGTCCGACCTGAATCTGCCAGCCGAAGACAGTCTGTAGCCGGCCAGCAAGGACGGCAGTATCGACGGCGGCGTCTGACCAGCGCCAGAAGGTCTTGTAAGTTTGCCGATGGGCTTCCAGAAGCCCACGTGCGACGATCTTCGGCTGGCCGATCTTCATCGCCAAACCCTGCTCTCCCATGGCGTACTGCACACCAAGAACGCACTGCTTATAAAGTTCTCGGACAGGGCCATGCGTCGCTTTCGTAGCATCGGCAGGCACAGCATTCGCTTGCTTGGCAAATGTTAGATAACAGTCCCCCGACCGGTAAGCCTGCTGCATCGCCGCGTCACCACTCAGAGCGGCGGCAATCCCGAACTCTTGTTGCCGATAATCGAGGTAGACGACGGCATGTTCCGGCTGGGGCTTGATCAAGCCACGTACCCAAACACTCGGCCCGAAGATGTATCTGGAGTTAGACGGCTGGTTGCGGCCGGTGCGAGCGCGGAAAGCGCTCAACAAACATCGATTGCGGCCGTCCCCACCGACCGAGAGATCATTGAGCCGCAAACCGGCGAGACTGTTGCGCAGCTCGCGCAGTGGGGAAACCTGCGGGTAACCTTTCGCCTGCTGGCGAAACGTTTCATCACTCAGATCGAGTTGTCCGCTTTCGAGCGTGGGCCAGGGAATCCCTTGAGCCACCAGCCAACGCGCGAAACGGGCCATCTTGAACGTGCGGCCATCATAGACGCCATAGTCGCGATCAATGGATTCGATCAACCGGTCCTGGATTCCGGTCCAATGGTCGCGCAACAGCGTCAGCATGTCAGTATCGATGGGCGTGCCGTTGAACTCGACGGCCGAGACCGCACACATATACCGCCCGCGTAGCAGCGCACGCGGCAAATCGATAAACGGCTCCATGACCGGAAGCAAACGCTTCAGCGCGATTACATCGGATTCGCAATAGTCGAGGATTTCTTGCCGAGTGAACCGCCCGGACCAACTGCCGGTCCCGATCGCCTCCTGCAGCTCTTTCTTTCCGACCGCATCCATGATGGGCAGGCCGAAATGGGTAAGCGCCCCGATCATGCTGTAGCCAGCGCGGACCGGGAGTCCGTTCGTGAGATTGCGAAACTCGACGAAGAGATCGAGCACGCGCTCGGGCATTGGCCACCCGAGCGCGCGATAGCAGCCCCATTCGGCGCTGCTGTAATATGCGACGGACAAAACACCCGCCCCCGTCGCAAACGGCGGATGTTTGCCGAATCCATCTTGCCAGATGCGGAGTGTCCGACCGCTGCGTACCTCGTGGGCGACGCAGCAGACCGGAATCGGCTGGCCGCCCACGGGAACCTGGAACTCGAAATCGATCAGTACGATTTCGCGAAAGGCGGACAACACTAGATCAGACCGCGCAAACGCTTGACCACAGGATGGTCGAGTTCCTGAATGATGTGATCGCGGAAGGCGATCTTGATCAGGTCCCAATAGTCCAGATCGGCAGGCCATTCCGGTTCGACCGTCTGGTTCGCCGCTTCATAGATGTCGTAAGCGCCCAGGCTCTTGTTCCACTTCTGGCGGACCCACGTTTCCTTCGCCAACTCGGCGGCCTCGCGAGCCGAGCGCCACGCATCGAAATCCTTTCCGTCGGCATCGGGCAGCCGTACCGGCCAGAAAAAGATGACACCCTGTTTGTTGGTGGCCAAATACAACGTTGCGCTGACGATCTCGCTCGCCAACTCAGGGGCCAACTTGGCGACCACAAGATACTGTTCGTTATCGTCCTTCAGCTGAATCAGCGGAAAGTTCTCGCAGAAGCCCGCGCCGGCGTGAACGCGAACGAAGTCCTGCGAATTCGGTTTGCGCACCGGCACCGTCGTGATCAATTTTTTGACCGCAGTCGTATCCGCAAAAGACTGGCTGAGCCGGAGGTTCTCGGGAGAGAACGGGTCCATCGGCTTCTCCGCCTCCGTGCCGGTGGGGTTGTCCATCGATTCGCTGGTGCGCTTCTTGGCAGTCATTATTTGATGTCCTTCTAGATTGTAATGGAATGTCCGTGCCGGCGGCCTGGTCCTCTGGGGGCCAAGACGCCGGCATGTGTGTCGCGTTAAGCGATCTTGCGCTTTTTGCCGGCGCGGCGATCGCGAGATTGGAACGGGCGATTAGCGCGACGTTTGTGGCGGGCGGCAGAGACAGCGGCCGCACGTGATTTGCGCGTGGGCGCAGTTGTGCCGACACTGGCGACCGGGTCATCGGGGCCCTTGCTGGTCACCATGAGCGGCGCGCCATCGCCAATGTTATGAACCGTCAGCAAGAGCATTCCGCCGCGAAAGCAGATGAGCTTGCTGACTGGATCAAAGCCGGCATCCACAAGGAGCCGGCACATTTCCGACACGGGACGGTTCGCGCAGGCGTAGAGGCCGGCCACCGCGCAGTGGCAGCCAGTCGCACCGACCAATTCG